>NZ_JCALCI010000001.1:0-1706607 GCF_059812245.1 Mycobacterium sp. NGS64
AGTGATCAGTCGTTGCAGGTGCAGTCCGGATGGCCGCACTGGCAGCCAGCCGATTGAGTGCACCCGGAGGTACCGCACGCACAGCCGGTTGATTTGCAGGCACAGCTTCCAGTTTCGTTCATGGCCCTAACGGTACCCCCGTAGGGTATATGCGGTCAAGCGCCACGAGAACATGACCTGCAGGTGTCGCCCAGGTGTCGGCGCGCTAGGGTGTTTCGGCCGGCGTCAGCAAACAGGCCGGCAGGAAAGTTGAGCAATCCATGACCGCAGCAGCGGATGCGCCGGCGCTGGAATCGCGGGTCGGCCACTACTACCAGATGGACGGCACCTACCTGGTCGGCCGCGAGAAGGTCCGCGAGTACGCCCGCGCGGTGCAGGACTATCACCCGGTGCACTGGGATGTCGCCGCCGCCGCTGAGCTGGGCTATTCCGGGCTGGTGGCGCCGCTGACGTTCACGTCGGTCCCCGGCATGACCTGCAATCGCCGGATGTTCGAGTCGGTGGTCGTCGGTTACGACACCTACCTGCAGACCGAAGAAGTGTTCGAGCAGCACCGCCCGATCGTGGCCGGCGACGAATTGCTCGTCGACGTCGAGCTGACGTCGGTGCGCAGGACCGCCGGCAGAGATTTCATCACAGTCACCAACACCTTCACCGACGCCGACGGCGAGCGGGTGCACACCCTGCACACCACCGTCATCGGCATCACCGCCGAAGACGTCGATCCGGCGATCAAGCTGGCCGTGCCGAAAATGATGATGCACGACGTGGACATCGTCGCGATCGGCGAAGGCGCTGCCGGATATCAGAAGACGGTGCGCCCAGAGGGTGAGGTTCGGGTCGCGCAAGGTGGCGCCACCCGCACGCCGGGCACCCCGTCCTTCGACGACGTGAAGATCGGCGACGAGCTACCGACCCACCACACCCGACTGTCCCGCGGCGACCTGGTGAACTACGCCGGCGTGGCCGGCGACGCCAACCCGATCCACTGGGACGAGGGCATCGCCAAGCTGGCCGGCCTGCCCGACGTCATCGCGCACGGAATGCTCACAATGGGCCTGGGTGCGGGATTCGCCTCGGCGTGGACGGGCGATCCCGGCGCGGTCACCCGGTACGCGGTGCGGCTGTCCCAGCCCGCGATCGTGTCGGCCGCCGAGGGCGCCGACATCGAGTTCACCGGGCGGGTCAAGTCCCTGGACCCGGAGACCCGCAGCGGTGTGGTCGTCATCGCGGCGAAATCCGGTGGCCAGAAGATCTTCGGGATGGCGACGCTGAACGTCCGCTTTCGCTGAGTCAGAACCAGGGACCGGGGAAGTGCCCGTCCTGGTCCTGCACCATCACGATGTCCTTGCAATCCCCGTTCAGGGCGGCGGCGTTCTCGCCGCGGCACACCAGCGTCCAGCCCGAGATCCGCGCGAACGGCCGGACCGACCACGTCGTCGCGACCGGATCGGGGGCGGGCAGGGCCAGGACGGCGTAGGTGTTGCCCACGTTCGTGATGTAGAGGTGGTCTTGGAAGTACGCCAGTTTCGCGATCGACATCTTCTTGGCGTCATCGCGCGTCTTCAACAGATCCCAGTGCTGGGTGTGCAGGTTCCACACCCCGAACCCGAACTGTGAATTGTCCGATTTGAGGGCGTCGACGAATAATTTCCCGTCCGACAACGTGGCGGACAATCCACCGCCGGAAACCCGATCCGAATCGCCAATCTTGATAAGGGATTTCGCGTTCAGGTCGTAGAACATCGTCGACACCAGCGGGGGGTTGTAGGAATCCCAGTGGGTGATCTTCACCAGTGCGTCCGGGCCGTCGGACAACTCGCCGTCGACGGTCCAGATGTCGTTGTCCTGATAGATCGCTTCCCCGCTCGGCCGGCGCAGCTCCGCTCCCGACGCCTTGGCCGCGTCGGTGTTGCGCTGGAACGAGAGCACGTCCTGCCACACCCGGCCGGGCTGCGGGTCGTTCCACATCATCGAGAGATCGGTCCCGGAAAGGATGACGGTCCGCGGTGGTGACGCGGCGCTGTGCCCGTCGGTGAACGCGTTCACCCACGCCACGCCGGTCGCGGTCGCCGCGAGACCCCACTCGTTCGCCGCCGTCAGTTTCAGATCGGGCGTCGGCGGCGCCAGCTCCTTGGTCACCAAGGGCTGGCTCGTCTTGAGGTCGAAAGCGTAGGCCGTGGCCTTGGTGGCTTCGGGTTGTGACCCCTGCTTGCTCGTCGTCACCACGTAAACGACCCTCATGTTGTCGGCCGTCCCCGTCAGCGCGCAGATGCCGCCCGACAGGGTCTCGCCGGCCGGGACCGTGGGCACGCCCGGCACGACGTATTGACCCGTCTTGGTGTCGAACACCTTGGGGCGAATGTCCTCGAGGGCCGACTTGCGCTCAACGAATTTCTCCGGGCACCCCACGTAGGCCGTCCCGCCGTAGCTCTTCCAGTCCCGTTCCAACGGGCCCGTCACCGGGGGCGGCGCGGGCGCCGCATTGGCCGTGGTCGACGAGGTCGAGCTGGAGGTGGTCGGCGTGGCAGCAGGCGGGTCCACCGTTGCCGAACAGGATGCGACGACGGCGCAGCCCGTCACCACCAGGGCAAGCCTGTGTGCGGGCAGAGTCCGCCCCCGGATCCCACGCATCAACAAAACCCCCGTTAACTTCCTGTAACCACCGAGCGTAAAGCCGGCCCGGACCGACCGCGAATTGTGTACGTGGGTCTTCGTCACATGGGGTGGCTCCACGATGCCTCGGTGGCGGCCGTCTTCTACGAGTTTCCACCGATGTTCGGGCTCGCTCGCCACCGCATGCTGGCTAGCATGAGCGCTACAGAACCCTGCGTGGACGCGCTGACCTGGAGTGACCTGGGCGTGAATGAGCTGCCGACCGGGACGGTGACGCTCCTGCTCGCCGACATAGAAGGCTCGACGCAGCTCTGGGAGAGCCAGTCCGACGAGATGGCCGCCGCGGTCGCACGCCTGGATCGTGCCTTGTGCGACCTGGTCGCCGCCCATCACGGGGTACGCCCGATCGAACAGGGCGAGGGCGACAGCTTTGTGATCGCGTTCGGCCGTGCGGCGGACGCGGTCGCGTGTGCCCTCGCTTTACAGCTCGCTCCACTGGCCCCGATCCGACTGCGCCTGGGAATCCATACCGGCGACGTGCAGCTTCGTGACGAGGGCAACTACATCGGGCCGGCGATCAACCGGGCGGGCCGCCTGCGCGACCTGGCCCACGGCGGCCAAACGGTGCTGTCCGGAGCTACTGAGGCGATGGTCATCGACAGCTTGCCTCCCGGTGCGTGGCTGGTGGAGCTGGGGACGTATCAGCTTCGTGGCCTGCCGCGCCCCGAGCGGGTGCTGCAGCTTTGTCACTCCCAGCTGATCAACGACTTCCCGCCGCTGCGCCTACCGAAGTCCATCGCTGTCCATCATGTTCCAGCGCAGTTGACGAGCTTCATCGGCCGCGCCGAACAGCTGGTGGAGGTGCGGCGGGTTCTGGCCACCAATCGGCTGGTGTCGCTGACGGGCGCCGGTGGGGTGGGTAAGACGCGCCTCGCGATAGAGGTCGCGGGTGCGTTAGCGATCGAGCTGGACGGTGGAGTGTGGTTCGTCGACCTTGCTCCCATCGCGGATCCGGACATCGTCGCGATCGCCGCGGCCCGGGCGCTAGGCCTGCCCGACCAGCCGGGCCGCTCGACGATGGAGACACTGGCGGGATTCGTCGGAGACCGTCCGATACTGCTGGTGCTCGACAACTGCGAGCATGTCCTGGACGCGACGGCCACTCTCGTCAAGACGCTGCTGGGCGCCTGCGGCGGTCTCAGGTTTCTGGTGACCAGCCGCGAGCCCATCGGAGTCGGCGGGGAAGTGACGTGGCGAGTGCCGTCGCTATCTCTCGCGGACGAGGCGATCGAGCTGTTCGTTGACCGAGCTCGCCTCGCGCGGCCCGACTTCAGCGTCGCTGACGCGACTGCCATCGCGGAGATCTGTCGGCGGCTGGACGGGATGCCGCTGGCGATCGAGCTGGCGGCGGCGCGCGTGCGAGCGCTGTCCGTCGATGAGATCCGCGACAGCTTGCAGGATCGCTTCCGCCTGCTGATCGGCAGCGCTCGCACGGCGGTGCGCAGGCAGCAGACGCTACGGGCATCGGTGGATTGGTCGTTTGCGTTGTTGACCGAGCCGGAGCGCGCGTTGCTTCGGCGGTTGGCGGTGTTTGTGGGTGGCTTTGACATCGCAGCGGCCCGAGCGGTTGCGGGCGGCAGCGACTTCGAGCGTTACCAGCTGCTCGATCAGCTGACGCTGCTCGTCGACAAGTCATTGGTGATAGCCGAAAACATCAACGCCGCAACGCGATACAGGCTGTTGGAAACCGTGCGCCAGTACGCGTTGGAAAAGCTCGGCGAGTCGGGCGACGGCGACGACGTGCGGACCCGCCATCGGGATCACTACATGGCGATCGCCCGTTCCCTCGACGACCCGGCCAAGTGCAGCGATGAGCTCCAGATTGGGCGAGTGGAAGCCGAGATCGACAATCTCCGAGCCGCGTTCAGCTGGAGTCTGGACCGGGGCGATGCCGAGACCGCGTTGCGTCTGGCGTCGGCGTTGGTGCCGTTCTGGTTGGTGCGAGGCCGAGTCCATGAAGCGTTGATGGGCTGGTTCCACCCAGCACTCGGCGAAATTGAAAGCCGTCGCGGAGATTTGACACCGGCTGAGGTTCGCGCTCTCGCTGACCGAGCCTTGCTGCACACATGGATGGTTGGCGCCGACAGCGCGACCTGGGCCGAAGAAGCCTTGACAATGGCACGGGAGATCGGCGATCCAGCTCTGCTAGCTCGTGCGCTCCTCGCGTGCGGCGTTATCAATGCGTACATCGGCCAGCCCGGCCAGCAGTACTTGGACGAAGCAATCCAGCTGGCACGCCCACTGGGGGACAAGTGGACAGTCGCGCAGGTGCTCGGCTGGCAGACCAATCTGGCCTATATGAACGGTGATCCCGGTGCTGCTACCGAGTGCGGTGCAGAGGGTCACCGCCTGGCGGCGGCCGTCGGCGACCGCTTCATCGTTCGCCAGTGCCGTCATTGGCTGGCTTGGGCGCAGGGGGTCACAGGGGATGTCGCGCGAGCCATTACCTCGCTGCAAGAAGTCGAGATCGACGCGGAAGCGGAACGCGACGCCATGTGGTGGGTGGTGAGCATGCACTTCCGGGGAATGTTCGTTTCGCACCGGGGCGACGCTGCCGCCGCGCGTGCCATTTTCGACGCGCCCGCGGGAGTGCTCGCCGAGTTCGGCGACCTTTGGACGGGAAATGCTCACGGTGCTCGCGCCGTCGCGGCGTTGGCCGCCGGCGAGGTTGCCGAGGCTCACCGCGCGAGCGAACTGTGTTGGAAGCAGTTAAGTCCCAACCCAATACACCAACAGATGCACGCGTATCTGCGAGCTGACGCGGCGTTGGCCCGAGCCGATCTGGAGGCGGCGCGTCGCTGCGCCGACGAAGCTGTCGCTGTGGGCATCGGCTGGCATCGGGTCTTGGCGCTGACCGCCCGTGCCCGGGTGCTGATCGCGCAAGGGGAGCACGCCAGGTCTGAGCGCGACGCTCATGAAGCACTCGCGTCGGCGGCCGGTCTCAACGCGCTGCTCGGTATACCCGACATCATGGAGCTCTTGGCGATCCTGGCCATCGAGGCTGGGCGCCACGTCGAAGCCGCCCGACTCTTCGGCGCGGCCGACGCCCTCCGGCAACGCATGGGCACGGTCCGGTTCAAAATCCACGATGCTGACCACGACACCGCCGTAAACCGTCTGCGCGAGGCTATGGATTACAGCGACTTTGACACCGCCTGGGCCGACGGTGCGGCGCTGTCGACCGACGAGGCGATCGCCTACGCCCAACGGGGCCGCGGCGAACGCCAACGTCCGACTAGCGGTTGGGAATCACTTACACCGAGCGAGCGTCACGTAGTCGGTTTGGTGAGCGAAGGCTTGGCCAACAAGACCATCGCCGCAAGGCTTTTCATCTCGCTGCGGACGGTGGAAAGCCACCTGACCCACGTCTACGCCAAGCTCGGATTATCGTCCCGCGTCCAACTTGCCCAAGAGGCCGCTCGTCACGTAGACCCAGAGGCATGAGCCTTGCCGACGAGACCCGCTGGATGGACGCCGCGGACCAGGCGGCGCTGGTGGCAAAGGGCGAGGTCACGCCGGGTGAGCTGCTCGAGGCGGCGATCGAACGCATCGAGCGGTCGAACCCCGCGCTGAACGCGGTCGTCATCGAATGGTTCGACCACGCCCGGGCCGTGGCCGCCGACCCCGACCTGCCCAACGGCCCGTTTCACGGCGTCCCGTTCCTGCTCAAGGACCTGTACACGAGCTTCGCCGGCCAAACCATGTCGAACGGCAACGTCGCGCTGAAAGAGGCGGCGAAGATCGACGCGGCCGACACGACGCTGGTCGCCCGGTTCAAGGCGGCCGGCCTGGTGATTGCCGGGCGGACGAACAGCCCCGAGATGGGCAGCCTGCCCACCACACAGCCGCTGGCTTGGGGAGCGACCCGCAACCCGTGGGCGCTCGACCGCACGCCGGGCGGCTCCAGCGGCGGCGCCGCGGCGGCGGTGGCCGTCGGGATGGTGCCGTTCGCCAACGCCTCCGACGGCGGCGGCAGCATCAGAATCCCGGCGTCGTGCTGCGGGCTGGTGGGCCTCAAGCCGAGCCAGGGACGAATCACGACGGGCCCCGTCCGCGCCGAGGCCGGCCTGGGCGTCGAGCTCTGCGTCAGCCGCACGGTGCGCGACACGGCGCGGTTGCTCGACGCGGTGCGCGGCCCCGGTGTCGGCGACTCCGTCATCGCCCCGCCGCCGCAGCGCCCCTACGCCGACGAGGTCGGCGCCGACCCCGGCCGGTTGCGCATCGGGCTGCTCGACGTGCACCCGCGCGGTGACTTCCTGCACGACGACTGTGTCTCGGCGGTGCGCGCCGCGGCGTCGATGCTGGAGGGCCTCGGCCACACCGTCGAGCACGCCTGGCCGGCCTGCCTCGCCGACACCTCCTTGGTGCCAAAGTTCATGGCGTTGTGGGCCACCCAGTTGGCGATGGCGGCGCGCGGGTTCGGCCAGACGCTCGGACGCGAGGTGACGGCCGATGACATCGAGCCGGTCAACTGGGTGCACGTCGAGCGCGCGCAGCGGTTGACCGCGATCGACTACGCCGTCGCCCAGGAGGCGGTGTGGGGTTTCCGCAGGGCGCTGCAGCAGTGGTGGGCCGACGGCTGGGACCTCCTGCTCACGCCGACGGTGGCCGAACCGCCGGTGCCCCTAGCGGAATTCGAGAACGACCCGGCGCACCCGACGGCGCCCATGCGCCGTGCCGGTCAGTTCGCGGTGTTCACGCCGCCGTTCAACATGAGTGGCCAGCCCGCAATCAGCCTGCCCCTGCACCGCAATGCCGAAGGCCTCCCGATCGGTGTCCAGCTCGCCGCCGCCTACGGCCGCGAGGATGTGCTCATTCGTGTTGCGGCGCAACTGGAATCGGCCCACCCTTGGGCGTCGATTCGTCCGCCGATTAAATGACCGCGAGCAGACGCAGAATCGCACCCCTGCGGGCGAGATGGTGCGATTCTGCGTATGCTCGCGCAGAGGCCGTCCCTACGTGTCGAACTCGATGGGCAGGCTCAGCGGGCCGCTGAGGCTCACCATCGGTTTCCACGGCACCGGCCCGGCGACGCGCGGGTTCAGCAGCCGGGCCGCGATCACGTTGAGTGCCTCGGCGATCTCGCGCCTGGCCAGGTTGGCGCCCAGGCAGTAGTGCGCACCGCCACCGAACGTCAGGATCGGCGGCGCTCCCTGGCGGGTGATGTCGACGCGGTCCGGCTCGTCGTAGACCGCCGGATCGCGGTTGGCCGCAGCGGTATTCACCAGGACCATGGTGCCGGCGGGGAAGAGGTAGCCGTCCAGCTCGGCGTCCTGGACCACCAGCCGCAGGGTGCCGCCGGCGATCGGCGAGTGGCGCATCGTCTCCTCCACCGCGGGCATCGCTAGTTCCGGGTTCCTCTTGAGCAGCGCCCATTGCTCCGGGTGTTCGCACAGAACGTGCACCGAGGCGGCCACCTGGTTGCGGGTGGTGTCCGTGCCCGCGAGCAGCAGGCCGCCGGCCAGCATGCGCAGTTCGGCCGCGTTGAGCCGATCGCCGTCATCCTCGGCGCGAATGAGGTCGGACAGCAGGTCGTCGGTGAGGCTGCTGCGGCGCCGGGCGACCATGTCGTCGACGTAGTCGTCGAGCTCCCGCCACGCCCGCATCACAACCGGTTCGACTTCGCGAATATCGACGGTGAAGCTGAAGGCCTTGAAGACGTCGTCGGCCCATAACGAAAACTGTTGCCAGTCCTCGCGCGGCGCGCCGAGCAACGCGCAGATGATCGGGACGGGGTAAGGGCGGGCGAGGTCGCTGACCACGTCGCAGCGACCCGCATCGATCACCTGGTCGACCAGCTCGTTCATCACCGCGACCATGGTGTCGTGCAGGCGCAGCGTCGCGCGGGGCGTGAAGGCCTTGGACGTCAGGCTGCGCAGCCGGTGGTGCTCGTCGCCCTCCAGGCACAGCAGGCTGTTGACCACCTTGTCCCACAACGGCCCCGACGTGACGCCCTGGGCGAGCAGGTTTATGCCGGGCGGGATCAGGAACCGCGGGTCCCCGAAGGATGGACCGCACGAGGTGATAGGAGAGCACCTCGGGCCCGTGCGGTCCCAGCGCGACCGGGGCCTGCCGCTGCGCGGCCTGCAGGCGGGGATAGACGTCGCCGGGAGATTCCTCGGCGTCGTACTCCAGCGTCGGCAGGCCGGCGTCGAAAACGCTTGGGGGAGCGGCACCGACGGTCATGACGGTCTCCTCGCGACGAGTTTCTCAGAATGTATGGCCACGCCGCGCCGCTGTCAACGATAGGGGGTGCCGAATAGAACCTTGCCAGTAACTCGCCATACACAATCGCGCTGCGTGTATTGCCGCCTGAAGGTCACGCCTGCGTCGTGGCGCGGGCCAGCCGGCCGCCGAGCAGCACGACCGCGAACACTCCGCCCGTGACTCCCGAAATGAGCAGCGGCAGTTGCCCGTTCGAACCCCACAGGAAGCCCGCCCACAACCCAGCCACCAGCACGGCCAGGCCGGTGGCGCCCTGGAACACGCCCTGGGCGCTGGCCTGATGCTCCTTGCCGACGAGACCCGAAATCCAGGCCTTCCCGACGCCGTCGGTGCACCCGGTGAACACGCCGTAGGCGCCGATCAGCAGCCAGGCCGTCACGAGATCGGTGGTCAGTCCCAGCCCGGTGTAGCCGATCGCGAAGAACGCCAGACCGAGCCCGAACAACGCCGGCTTGCCGATGCGGTCGGCGAGCGACCCGGCCGGGTAGCTGGCCAGGGCGTACACCGCGTTGTAGCCGACGTAGGCCAGGATCACCTCGATCACCGAGAAGCCAATCTCGTTGAGCCGCAACAACAACAGGGCGTCCGGAAAATTCACCAAGCTGAAGCCGATGAGCAGCGCGGTGACCCGCCAATAGGGCCGCGGCAACGTGCGCACGCCGGCCCACATGGACTGCCGCTGCGGTCCGGGGACGGGACGGCTGCGCTCTCGCACGAGGAAGACGAGTGCCACGCTCAGGACGGCCGGCACGATTGCGACATACAGCAACGGCGGAATCCGGTGGTCGAGCAGCTCGTAGCCCGCCAACCCCAGCAGCGGACCGACGACGGCGCCCAAGGTGTCCATCGCGCGGTGGAAGCCAAAGACCCGGCCGCGCTGCGCCTCGTCCACGCCGTCGACCAGCAACGCGTCCCGCGGGGCGCCGCGAATGCCCTTGCCGAGCCGGTCGACGACGCGGCCCGCCAGCACACCCGGCCACGCCCCGGCCACCGCGATGATGATTTTGCCCAGCGCCGCCATCCCGTAACCGGTGGCGATCAGCGGGCGCCGCGCAAACCGGTCGCCCAGCGGGCCCGCCGCCAGTTTCGTGAGCGACGAGGCGCCCTCGGCCATCCCCTCGACGGCTCCCACCACCGACGGCGGCGCACCGAGCACGGCCGTGAGGTAGATCGGCAGCAGCGGATACAGCAGTTCGCTGGCGGCGTCCTGGAGGAAGGAAACGCCGGAGAGCACCCCAACGTTGCGGGTGAGCCAGGCGGGCCATGAGCGTCGCGGTCGAATCGCTTCCCGTGTCACGGTCGTCAGCGTAGGGGAGGCGCTCAGTCCTTACCGCGCAACCGCACCATCCGCGTCGTCGAGCTCTCGTCCAACTCCACGACGTCGGACCGCGACCGCAGGAAATCACTGAATGACCGGAATCCCAAAGACTTCTCGCTGAACGACGGGTCCATCCGCTTCATTTGCGCTTTGACGGCCGAGTTGTGCAGCCAGTCGGCGTCGTCTTTCTCCAGCCCGATTTGCAGCGCGCGCGTCAGCAGCGCGGTGGCGGCGGCCTGCGGGTCGGGTGGCTCCTCGGGTTCCTCGCGCTTGTCCGCCTTGCCGCGGCCGCTTGCTTTCTTCGGTTTGGCGGCCTGGGTGCCGGCGCCGGCCGGCTCGGGCTCGAACACCGGAACCCCCGGCAGCGCGTCGTAGATGACGAATTCGTCGCAGGCGGCCGCCAGCGCCCGGCTCGACGCGCCGGCCACCCCGATGCCCACCACATACCGGCCGAGCCTCTTGCAGCGTTGCGCCAGTGGGATGTAGTCGGAGTCGCCGGCCACGATCACCACGTGGGTCAGGTCGGGCAGCCGGAACATGTCCTCGACCGCGTCCACGGCCAGCCGGATGTCGGCGCCGTTCTTGCCGTAGGCCGCCGCCGGGAACAGTTGGACCAGGTCGACCGCGCGGGCCACCAGCTGTCCGCGGTAGCCGGCGTTGACGTCGGCCGACCAGTCCGCATAGGCGCGGGTGAGCACCAGCGTCCCGAACGACGACGCGAAGTCAATGATCGCGCCGACGTCGACCGTCGCCCGGCCCAGCCGATCGGCATGCTGCTCGAGCCCGGCGGCCTTGTCCCGCTGGAACGAGTTGCGCCCGTTCACCTGGTCGTACCGCGAGATGACGATGTTGTCGAAGTCGAGGTAGACCGCCACGCGGGCCATTGCCGGTTCGGTCATGCCCGCAATCTTGTCAGGCGCCGGCAGTCGCGCCGTCATCGGCCAACGCAAGAATTCCGCAAGAAATCGGCGAAAATTTGGCAAGCGGTGTGCCGCAACCTAACTGCATGAAGCGAGTCCTCGCCGGAGTCCTCGTTCCGGCCGGCTTGGCGGTGGCCGCAGCGGGGGTCCCCGCGGGCACCGCCCACGCCGACGACGACCACTGCTCGTCGAGGACGGGGTGCTACCACGGTCCCGGGATGCGCTGGTGCCCGGGCGACTACGTGTGGCCCGGTTTGCGGGCCACCGGGTGGGACCTGAACGTCTGCCACGTCTATCACGAGCAGTGCCCACCCGGGTACTACGGTGGCTGCCCCGACAACATCGTCGAGGGACCTCCCCCGCCACCGCCCCCGCCCGTCTTCCGCACCCGCGAGGAGTGCGAGCGGGTGCTCGGATTGATCTGCGCGTTCGCGCCGTAGTGCGGAGGGGCGCCAAATGCGTTTCGTCTCAAGGAGAATCACGACAATTGTTGTGGCAGGGCTGGTGGCTGGCACGCTGGCGGCGTCGAGTCCCGCGCGGGCCGACGAGCCGGTTCAGCCCACGCCCGGCCATGCCTACCCGCTGCGCCCGCCGCCCGCTCAGGGGGATCCGTTCGCGGAGGCCGACGAGCTGCGGCGCCAGATCGCGGACCTCGACGCCAGCTGGGAAAACCTCACCCCGGCCGAGCGAAACCAGCGGATCGCGGGCCTGCAGCAGCAGGTCACCAAGGTGGACCTGGACAGCCGCAACCTGCCCCAGGATCAAAAGGCGGGGGTGGACGCGATCCTGTTGCCGTCGCTCGTCCACCTGGCGGATCTGCTCAGGAAAGTTCAGACCCCGCCCACCTCGCCGTGCATCTTCCCCGCCTGCCTGCCCGGACTGTAGCCCTCGCGCGCGCCGAGGTTGGTGGCCCCGGTGATGATCGCCCGATCGATTTGGCGAAGCGCGTGCACGGCGCTGAGGAACCGCCGGGCATCGGCGCCGAACTCGCCGTCGCCGTCCCGGTGCCGGGCCGCGGTCTCGGCGGCGTCCAGGTCGTCGGTCGCGGAGTTGACGGTGACGCCCTCGGCGCCGTCGATCACGGCGCACAGTGCGTCGATATTGCTTCGGGTTTGCGCCGCCGCCGCCATGAAATCCGTTGCCAGGCTTTCCGATCCGATCGGATCCTGGTATTGCTCGGCGCTGCGCGCCAGGCTGCGCCCGTGACGATCGCACGCGGCGAATATCCGCAAGGCCCGCCGGATGCTTCGCCGGCCGGCGAGCCCGGCCACCCCGGCCAGCAGCGGCTTGGCGCTGACCCGGAATTGCTGCAGCGCCCGGTCGAGTTGGCGCGCCTGCTCGGTCGGGCTGACCGTCTCGTCGCCGCCGAACATCGTCGCCGTGGAAATCTCGATCAGCGCGGACAAGGCCGTCAAGAACGCGCGGCTGTCCGTGCGGATCGTCGTCCGGGTGTGGGTGGGCAGCACCAGGATGGCCACCGCCACGCCGATGACGGCCCCGATCGCGGTCTCTTCGATCCGCAGCATCAGCACGCCGAAGGAGAATTGGCCCAGCAGGCCGTACAGCAGCGCCAGCGTCGTGGTGATCCAGAAGGTCATCAGGCTGTACGTGACGGTCATGAAATAGAAGGCGCAGAACAGGCAGACGAAGATCGCCACCAGCGAGGCGGTGGTGTTCCCGGTGAACAGCGTGGCCACCAGCACGCCGCAGGGCACGCCCAGCAGGGTGCCGAGCAGTCGCTGCCAACCCTTGGTCAGGGTTTCGCCCCAGGAGTTCGTGCCGGCGAAGATCACGAACGCCGCGATCACCGCCCAGTACCAGCGGGCCGGTGACACCAGCTCCCCGGTGACGATGGCCAGCGACGCGGCGACCGATACCTGGATGGCTTGCCGGGTGGTCGGGCGCAGGCCCCGCTCGGCGGCGCCCAGGTCGGCACCGCTCGGCGCCGGGGGCGGCACGTCCTCGGCGCGCTGCAGCGCATCCGCCCTCGCGGCGGCGGCGCCCTCGACGACGGCCCGGACCTCGGCCGTCGCCCTGGCCGCGTTGATGATCGCCAGCGCCAGCCGGCGGACCTCGGCCGCGTCCGCGTACTCGTCGAGGATCCGCTGCGCCTGGCTCGCGGCCCGCCGCAGGCCGTCGCCCTGCGGCGTGCGGATCGCCCGCGCCAGCTGGGTCAGCGCCCCGACCAGCTCGACGCGGGTGCTGATGGGGATGTCCGCGGAGAGCGCGGCCGCCCGTCGACCCGCCGTGGCAACCCATTCGATGGCCAGCTCGGCGTCGAACAGCCACGGGGCCAGTTGTTCGCTGGTGACACCGGGCCAGAGCACGGCGGGATCTGCCTTGTCCTCGATCTGGCCCTGCACCATCAGCGCCGTCTCGTTGAGCCGAATGGTGCGGGCACGCATGCGGCGGCGGCGGCGTTCGTCGAACCGGCCGGTGCGCACCGCGTCGGCGGTGGTGTCGACGACGATCGCCATCCGCGCCCGCAACGCCCGAACGGTGGCGCTCAGCACGCGTTCGGGCCGGTCGGGCAGGACGTACGCGCTCATGACGAACGTGCACAGCGTCCCGACCAGCACCGCGCCGATCAACCAGGGCAACTCCGAAATGCGGGCCCGCAGATACAAAGTGAAGAAATAGGACATGAACGCGACCATGCCCAACGCCCTGCCGCGAGGCCCGAAGCGGCGGACGTAGACGGCGGCGAACACCACCGCCACGAACGCGGCGTCGCTGGCGACCGGGTGCGGCGCGAGCGCCGCGGCGGCGGTGATGGACGCCGCGGCGGGCAGCGGCAGCAGCGCCATGGTGACCCGCTGCCGACGGGGGTCGGGCTCGTTGACCGATCGCGCCGCGACCATGGTGATGACGACACCGAGCAGGGCGACCGTCAACGGCTGGCCCGCCGCCTTGGTCACCAGGTACATGATCAGCAGCGAACAACCGAGCGCGGCGGTGGTGCGCGTCGCCATCCGGAGCCGCAGCAGGCCGGGATCCGACCCGATCCACCAGTCTCGGGCCCGTTGGTAGAGAACAGTGATGCGATACCCCCTCGTCGGCCGGACACCCCATGGTTACCCGAAAGGCGCCGGGCGGCCCAGGCTAGTGTTCGACGTCGTGAGGGCGCCTACGCGGGCAACGCTGGCCGACGGCCGGGACCTCCTGTTCTTCGCGCTGCCCGGGCACCGTCCGGCGCCGGTCGAAGACCGCAGGCCGTTGCCGCCGCGGGCCCCGGACCAGTCGCAGCTGCGATACGACCGCTCGACCGGGCAGTGGGTGATCGTCGCGGCGCTGCGCCAGGACCGCACCTACAAGCCGCCCGCCGACCAGTGCCCGCTGTGTCCGGGACCGAGCGGCCTGACCAGCGAGGTGCCCGCCCCCGACTACGACGTCGTGGTTTTCGAAAACCGGTTCCCGAGCCTGTCCGGCGGCGGGCAGCCCGTCGGTGCGCCCGCCGGTGACGGCTTCGTCTGCGCCCCGGGCCACGGCCGCTGCGAGGTGATCTGCTTTTCCAGCGACCACGCCGGGTCGTTCGCGGAGTTGGAACCGGCGCACGCCCGGCTGGTGATCGAGGCGTGGCGGCACCGCACGGCGGACCTGATGGCCACACCGGGCATCGAGCAGGTGTTCTGTTTCGAAAACCGCGGTGAGGAAATCGGGGTGACGCTGACCCACCCGCACGGCCAGATCTACGGCTACCCCTTCGCGACGCCGCGCACCGCCGCCATGCTGGCGCAGGCGCGCGAGCATCGAATGCGCCACGGCTCCAACCTCTTTGCCGACCTGCTGGCGGGCGAGTTGGCCGACGGCTCTCGCATCGTCGCGCGCACCGAGCTGTTCACGGCGTTCGTGCCGTTCGCGGCGCGCTGGCCGGTCGAGGTGCACCTGTACCCGAACAGGTTCGTGCACAACCTCCTCGACCTCCGCGAGGACGAACTCGATGCGTTCGCGCACATCTACCTCGACGTGCTCGGGCGGTTCGACCGGATGTATACGACTCCGCTGCCGTACATCTCGGCCCTGCACCAGTTCGCCGCCACCGCCGCCCAGGACGACGGCTACTTCCACGTCGAGCTGATGTCGATCCGGCGCAGCGCCACCAAGCTCAAGTACCTGGCGGCCTCCGAATCGGCGATGGACGCGTTCATCAGCGACGTCACGCCCGAGGCCGTCGCCGCGCGGCTGCGGGAGCTCGGATGACGGTCCGCTACGCCGCCCCCGGGCGGGTCAACCTGATCGGCGAGCACACCGACTACAACCTCGGCTTCGCGCTGCCGATCGCGCTGCCGCAGCGCACCGTGGTGACCTTCACGCCCGACCGCACCGATGGAATCACCGTGCACAGCCAGCGCGCGCAGGGCGCGGTGCGATTTCCGCTCGACACCTTCCCCGGCCAGGTGACCGACTGGGCCGCCTACGTCGCCGGGGTGGTGTGGGCACTGCGTCAGACCGGGCAGCCGATACCCGGCGGCACGATGTGGATCACCAGCGACGTGGAGATGGGATCGGGCCTGTCCTCCTCGGCGGCGCTGGAATGCGCGGTCCTGGGGGCGATCGCGGCGGCCGCCGGCATGCGCATCGACGAAAAAGAGCAGGCGCGGCTGGCCCAGCGCGCGGAGAACGACTATGTCGGCGCCCCAACCGGTTTGCTCGACCAGCTGGCCTCGCTGTTCGGGCAGCCGTCGACGGCGCTGCTGATCGACTTTCACGACCTCAGCCTCACGCCGGTGGCCTTCGACCCCGACGCGTCCGGGGTCGCGCTGCTGCTGATCGACTCCAGGGCCCGGCACAGCCACGCCGGCGGCGAATACGCCGCCCGCCGCAAGTCCTGCGAGCGCGCGGCCGCCGACTTGCGGGCGTCGTCGCTGCGCGAAGTCTGGGATCGCGGACGCGCGGAGTTGAGCGCAGTCGGCAACCCGATCGATGCCCGCCGCGCGCGCCACGTCCTCACCGAGAACGGCAGGGTGTTGGATTTCGTTGCGGCATTGGGTGATTCGGATTATGTCGAAGCCGGCCACATCTTGACCTCGTCGCACGTCTCCATGCGGGACGACTTCCAGATCACGACCGAACACATCGATCTGATCGCCGATACCGCGGTGGGCGCCGGCGCGCTCGGTGCCCGGATGACCGGCGGCGGATTCGGCGGCTGCGTGATCGCGCTGGTGCCGGAGCGCCGGGCGGACGCGGTCGCCGATTCGGTGCGGCGGACGGCGCTCGCCGCGGGTCACCCACGGCCGATCATCACCCGGACCCGCGCAGGCGCGGGCGCGGGGCCGGAGGGGGAGTCGTGACGCAGCCGCTGGCATCGGCCGACCACGACGGCATTCGAGTGCTGACCCTCAACCGGCCCGATGCGCGTAACGCGTTGAGCCGCAACCTCGTCGAGGCGCTGTTCGACGCGCTGTGCGCCGCCGACGACGACGAAGGCGTGGCCGTCGTCGTGCTGACGGGTGCCGACCCCGCCTTCTGCGCGGGAGTCGATCTCAAGGAGGCGGCGGCCCGGGGCGGGGACTACTTCGCGGTGTACGAATCACACAACTGCGTCACCCGCGTCGGCGAGATGCGCACGCCCGTCATCGGCGCTGTCAACGGCCCGGCGTTCACCGGCGGCCTCGAAATAGCGCTCGGCTGCGACTTTTTGATTGCTTCCGAGCGCGCCATCTTCGGCGACACCCACGCGCACGTGGGCATCCTGCCGGGCGGCGGCATGACCGCTCGGCTGCCGCAACTCGTCGGCGCGGCGATGGCGCGGCGCATGTCGATGACGGGGGAGATCGTCGACGCCCGGCGGGCCGAACAAATCGGGCTGGTCACCGAGGTCGTCGCCCACGCCGACCTGTTGCCCCGCGCGCTGGAGCTGGCCGCCCAGATTGCGGCCGTGCCGACGGTCACTATGCGGGGGCTCAAGGAGATCTATCGGCGGGGATCGGCGGCGGTCGTCGAACCCGCGCTCGCCGCCGAACAGAGCATCGCCGGCTCGCAGGCCCCCGCGGCAGATCTCGACCAGGCCTACCGCAGAGTCGCCGAGCGCAACCGCCGGCAACGGTGACGCTAGCCGTTACGACGGCCATAGCTGTAACGTAACGGCTATGACCAGGGGTGCGTGCTCGATGTGCGGCGCCGGTTTCTCGGGCCGGTCGGACGCGATCTACTGCTCGTCGGCGTGCCGGCAGAAGGCTCACCGGGCGCGAACGGCCCGCCGGACCGCCGCGCTGCGCCAAACCGTCGGGCGAAGCTTCGTGGGGACACGGGACAGCGCCGAGGCCAGCCGGTCGCTGCAGATTTCCGTCGCAAATTCCTTGCAACGCGCGCGGCAGCAGGTGGATCGATCCCGCGAACTGTGTCGCCTCTCAGAGCGCCGGCTGCGGCAACGTGACGCACTCTTGCAGGGACGGGCGCCATGGCTTGGCAACTAGACGGCCAAGCGGCGGCCGTCGAACAGGCGCTGGCGGGCGGTACACCGCAGTGCGCCGGCTGGTTCCGCTTCTATTTCGAAGACCGACGCTGGGAATGGTCCGAACAGGTGCAGCGCATGCACGGCTATGAACCCGGAACGGTGACTCCGACCACCGAGTTGGTGTTGTCGCACAAGCACCCCGAGGATCGTCGCCAAGTGGCCGCGACCATCGACGACATGGTCAAGAATCGTCAGCCGTTCAGCGCGCGGCACCGCATCGTCGACACCCGCGGCGCGGTGCACCACGTGGTCGTGGTGGGCGATCAATTCTGCGACGACGCCGGCGAGGTGATCGGCACCCACGGCTTCTACATCGACGTCACGCCGGCGCCCACCAGAAAATCCGAGGACGCCATCACGGCGAAAGTCGCCGCGATCGCCGAGCGTCGCGGCGTGATCGACCAAGCCAAGGGCATGCTGATGTTGGTCTATGGCGTCGACGACGATGCGGCTTTCAATCTGCTCAAATCGCTTTCCCAGGCGCGCAATATGAAGCTATGGCCGCTGGCGCGGCAGATCGCCGAGGACTTCGCCGCGCTGGGCAAGGAGGCCATCACCTCGCACTCGCGATTCGACCAGCAGCTGCTCACCGCCCACCTGCGGGCGGCTAGCCGGCCGGAGTGAAGCGGACCGCCCCCAGGTGCATCCGGTCGACGGCTTCGGCGAACTCTTCGCGGGTCGGGATGCGCCCATCGCGGAACTTCAGCCCGATCATTCGCTGCGCGCGCTGCACACCGTAGGACTCGGCGCAGCGGTGGAAAAGGTCCGAGACGATGGTGCGGTCGCGGATGAGCTCGCCGCGCATGGACGTCGTCTTGCCGTCGTAGACGACGTCGGCGGTCGCGCCGCCGCGGAAGTTCTGCTTCCACGGGGCGCCGGTCAACGCATACAGCTCATGGTCGATTACGTGGGCGCTCACGGGAATTGTGAACTCCCGCCCCGTCTTTCGCCCAGTGAAGCTCAACACCATCAGCTGCTTGCGTGCCGGTCCGGCAAGCGGGGTGCGGAGCAGGAACCCGAGCACGGGGTTGACGAGACGCAGTAGCGCCGACGGGGGGTGTGCGGCGTCTATGGCGTGCGACTGTTCTGGCATGCCAACACCGTAAGGCCAATCGGGCGCCGCGGCGTAGGGAGTTTCACCGCCGCGGCGCCCCGAAAGGCGGCCGACGATCAGGGGGTGATGGTCGTCTGGTCGTCGATGATGTTGGCGGCGTCCATCAACGGCGCCTCGTCGGCCTGCAGCGCGTCGGCGTTGAGCTGCAGCACGTAAACCGCGCCCTGGCTGGGGATGACCACCGTCTTCTGCGCGACGGTCCGCGTCTTGCCGTCCCTCTGGTAGGAGCCCTTGAGCTGCCAGGCCTGGAAACCCCCGAGCGTGGAGGCCGCGCCGTTGCCGGTGCCCTGGTAGCCGGGCAGTCCGAGTACCTCGTTGGGCGCGTACTGGATGATCTTCGCCGGGTCGACGTCACCGGTCAGTTTCGAGTAGAGCGCCGAGATGGTGGGCGGATCGGACGGATTGGACGGCTGCGCCAGAACGATGCCGCCGTACGACGTGCCGGCGTTCTGGTTGATCTGCCAGCCTGCGGGCACCGGCAGGTCGACGTTGGGCCCGGGATCCCCGTGGTGCACCGGAGTCTCGGTGATGTGGGCGTCGCGAATGTAGTCGGCGATCGTCGGACCGCCCTGCGCGCTCGGCGTCGCCGAGGTTTTCGAGGTGGTCGTTGAAGTCGACGTTGACGTCGAAGTGGATGTCGACGTCGACGGCGATGATTTGTTGCTAGAGCCGCACGCCACGAGCGCCAGACTAAGCGCCACGGTAATGGTTGCTGCGGTCAAGTGTTTCATAAGCAAACCTCCCGAAGATTGGGCCGGTACCAGCGCCAGCCACGCGGAATGAGACTAGCCGACGAAGGTGGCAAACGTTGCTAGTGAATTTCTCCGAACTTCCGGCATCGCCGAAATAACCCGCGATGCGGCGCTCATGCAGTAAGAGAACAGCTATGCGGTCACGCGCCCGTTATCGGGCCCTCATCGCGTTGGTCGCGGCGGGCGCCGTGTTCCTGACGTTCGTCGCGGCGGCCCCGCCGATCGCCTACGATGGCGAACCCCCGCTCGTGACCGATCCCGTCGACCACGTCGACACCCTCATCGGCACCGGGACGGGCGGTGAGACCGTGGGGGAGATCAACAACTTTCCCGGCGCCTCCGCGCCGTTCGGAATGGTGCAGTATTCGCCGGACACCGTCGGCAACTACGCCGGCTACAACTACGACAACCCGCGCTCCAGCGGGTTCAGCATGACGCACGCCTCGGTGGGTTGCGCCGCGTTCGGCGACATCTCGATGCTGCCGACCACCACACCGATCGGCGCGCAGCCGTGGAACGCGTGGGAACGGATCGCCCACGACGACACCGAGCAGGGCCAGCCCGGGTACTACACGGTTCGGTTCCCCGGCACCGGCGTGACCGCCGAACTCACCGCCACCACCCGCACCGGCGTCGGCCGGTTCCGCTACCCGCGCAACGGCCGGCCCGCCTTGTTCCACGTGCGTTCCGGTGCGTCGCTGGCGGGCAACTCGCGCGCCACCATCCAGATCGGCGAGGACAACACCACGATCACCGGGTGGACGACCAGCGGCGGGTTCTGCGGCAAGAGAAACACCTACACGGTGTACTTCGCGATGAAGTTCAGCCGGCCGTTCGTCTCCTACGGCGCCTGGGACGGCTATTCGGTGGTCGCCGGCGCCCGCACCGCGGCGTCGCCCTACAGCGGGGGCTACGTGGAGTTCCCGTCCGGCTCGGCGATCGAGGTGCGGACCGCGATCTCCTACGTCGGCATCGACGGCGCGCGCGCGAACCTCGCGGCCGAGGGCGGGGCCGGCTTCGACCAGGTGCGCGCGGCCGCGGTTTCCGAATGGAATGCCACGCTGTCGTGTATCGCGGTGGCCGGGCGCAACATTGGCAACCTGGACACCTTCTACACCTCCCTGTACCACTCGCTGCTGCACCCCAACACCTTCAACGACGCCGACGGGCGCTACATCGGCTTCGACGGCCTCATCCACACCGTGGAAAAGGGGCGCACCCAGTACGCCAACTTCTCCGACTGGGACACCTACCGGGGCCTGGCCGCCCTGCAGGGGCTGCTCTTCCCGAAACAGGCCAGTGACATGGCCCAGTCGCTGGTCAACGACGCCGAGCAGAGCGGTTCGTTTCCCCGTTGGGCGCTGGCGAATTCGGCAACCGGCGAGATGACCGGAGACAGCGTGGTACCGCTCATCGCGAACCTATACGCCTTCGGCGCCAAGGATTTTGACGCCCACAAGGCATTGCGCTACATGGTGCGCGCGGCGACCGAGGGCGGCATCGGGTTGGACGGCTACGTGGAGCGACCGGGCATCGCCACCTATCTGCGGTTGGGTTACCTACCGGACACGGCGGGGTTCGGCGCGGGCGCTTCGATCACGCTCGAATGGTCCGTCGACGACTTCGCCATTTCCCGCTTCGCCGAATCGCTCGGCGACGCGGCGACAGCCACCGAATTTCAGTACCGGGCGCAGTACTGGCAGAACTTGTTCAACCCCAGCACCCGGTACATCTCGCCCCGCAACGCGATGGGATTCTTTCCCCCCGGCCCGGGATTCGTAGAGTCCGGTTCGGGTTTCGGCCAGGAGGGGTTCGACGAGGGCAACGCCGAGCAGTACGTCTGGTGGGTACCGCACAACGTCGCCGGCTTGGTGACCGCTCTCGGCGGCCGAAGCACCGTCGCCGGCCGGCTCGACCGGCTCACCGAAGAGCTGAACGTGGGTCCTAAGGAGCCGTATCTGTGGGCCGGCAACGAACCGGGCTTCGGGGTGCCCTGGCTGTACAACTACGTCGGCCAGCCCTGGAAGACTCAGCTCACGGTCGACCGGGTCCGCGGACTGTTCGGCCCGACGCCCGACGGCGCACCCGGCAACGACGACCTCGGCGCGCTGTCCAGCTGGTACGTCTGGGCCGCGCTCGGCCTGTACCCGAGCACCCCGGGGACGCCGATCCTCACCGTTGCCACGCCGTTGTTCGACCGCGCCGTAATCGCCCTTCCGCAAGGCGGTTTCATCCGGATCTCCGCCCCGGGAGCGTCCGGCCCGCACCGCCTGAAATACATCGGCGGCCTGTCCGTCGACGGGGAGGCCACCGACCGCACCTGGATCCCGGAGCGCGTCGTCCGCGACGGGGGAGAGCTGAAGTTTTCACTGGCCGCCTACCCGGACAAGGCGTGGGGCACCGCCGAGTCCTCCGCGCCGCCGTCGTTCGGCGCGGGAAGCTCGGCCGTGACCGTCAATGTCTCGCGACCCACCGTCGCGATCGCGCCCGGGCATACCGGCACCGTCAAGGTCGACCTGCAACGGATGGTCGACGGCGTCGACCGCTACCGCATCACCGGCACGTCCTCCGACGCGGGGGTCACGGTGGCGCCCTCGTCCGGTCAATTTGGCGCCGACGGATCGGCCACCGCGGACGTTCAGATCGCGGTGGCGCAGCCGGTGCCCGACCAGTACTACGCGGTGTTCCTCAGCACCGCGGCCGGCGAAACCGTCAGGGGGTCAGTAGTTTCCGTGCTCGTTCGCAGCGGTACCGACGAGCCCTGACTCCGGTCAGATCATTTCGTTCTCGGTCAGCCACCGCATCACCGGCCACCCGGCGAACACGGGCAGCCAGCAGGTCAGCACGCGGTAGAGCAGGACCGACGGCACGCCGACGGCGGCGGGGATGCCGAACGCGGCCAGGCCACCGATCAGGGCGGCCTCGACGGCGCCGACACCGCCGGGTGTCGGGGCGGCCGAGGCCAGCGTTCCGCCGACCATCGTCACCACCGTGCAGGTGACGAACGAGGCGCCGCCGCCGAACGCTTGGACGCTGGTCCAAAGCGCCAGCGCCGCACCGAGAGTCGTCCCGGCGCACCCGAGCACGATCAACCCCAGCCGCTTCGGTTCCCGGGCAACCTCCGCGAGGTCGCCGGCCACCTCCTTCACCCTCGGACGCAAGTCGGTCGCCAGCCATCGCCGCAGCCTCGGCACCAACAGAAAGGTGCCGACGATGCCGAGCGCGACACCCGCGATCAGGTACAGCACCGTGGCGCTCGGGACGTAGTGCCCAAGGTCCATCGACGCGCCCGCGACGGTGCTGAACAGGATCAGCAACACCAGGTGCATGATCACCTGCACCGCTTGCTGCATCGCCACCGCGGTGGTGGCCCGCACCGCGGACAGCCCGCCGCCCTTCTGCAGATACCGCGTGCTGAGGGCGAGGCCGCCGACCCCGGCCGGTGTCGTGGTCGCGGCAAAAGTGTTGGCCACCTGGGCTATTGACAGCTTCCAGAAGACCACCGATTCGTCGGCGCTCGCCCATAAGGCAGCCGCCGCGCCCACGTATGTCAGCGCCGATATCACCAGGCCCAGCAGTGCCCACCACCAGTTCGCCCTACTCACCTGGGAAACGAACGTCGGCACGGTGCTGATGAACGGGTACGCGACGTAGACCAGTGCGACCAGCAGCACCAGCTGAATGACCTGCCTGCGGGTGAACCGGGTGATCGTTTCGGTCTTGATCTGGTCCGCGCCGGTTTGACGCTTCACCTCGGCGCGGGTGCCGGATATGACGGCGCCGGCATCGACGATCGATCGCCGGATCTGTTTGGGCATCGCCGTTTTGGTGAGCCGGCGCGAAGCGGCGAGCACGGTGTCCTTGCCGAACGCGTCGATCGCCGCGCCCACCGCGGACTCCGCGTCGTACAGCGCCGACGTCGTCACCAACAGTTGTGCGATGTCGGACTGGAGCTGGGTCTCGGTGGCCCCGTACTCGGCGTTGCCGAACCCGCCGAAGAGGACCGTTCCGTCGTCGACGGTGATCGTGGTCGCTCGCAGGTCGCCATGGGAGATCTGGTGGTCGTTGAGGGCGCGTAGCGATTCCCACGAGCGCTCGACCGGGGTCGTCATGGCGCAGTGGTCGAGTGTCGTCCCCCGAATGGGCTTGTGGGAGTACAACATCCAGCCCCGGTCGAGGGGGGCCACGGCGATTGTCGACGTGTTCGCCAGGCCCAAATCACCGATGGCGATGGCCATCAGCGCGCGATGCTCGACGGCGCGGCGCATCGACGCCACCAGGGGCGCGGTCTCCCTGGCCCGGAGCCGCAGCTTGCGCCACAGCTGAACCAACGCGCCGCCGCTGCGCTGGTGCGGGCCGTACAACTCGATCAACGCCTCGTCGGCGGCCGAATCGGAATCCCAGCAGGCCGCCGACAGCACGAGCGGCCCCGGCCCGGCGGGCCGGACCACCCGAAGCTCGGAGACCACGCGTCCGCGTTTGGCCAGCGCGCGCACCGTGGCCTCCAGGGGCACCTCGAGGGCGGGGGTGCCGACGACCAGCACCACCAGCGCGCCGACGAACCACCCGACCGCGAGCCCGAGCAACGAGCGCGCCGGGACGATGGCGCTGATGAACAGGTGGATCGGCACGAAGGCCAGCAGCAGCGTCCACCACCAGTGCCGCCAGCGCGCGGGCAGCCAGGGACCCGAGACGGTCAGGACGGCCGCGAGCATCGCGATCCACCGCGGGTCGTCGAGGATCTGGGCCAGCGCGGTTTGGGGCCGGTCCGTGAGGTCGAAATGCCAGCGGGGCGCCGAGATGCCGGTGCCGCTTATCGAGAGCGGGAGTACCGCGAGGAGAGCCGCGGCCGCGTAGGCGCCGAGCATTTTCCATTGCCGCGCGGCGATCAAACCGAACAGGATCGCGAACGGCAGAGCCAGGATCGCGATGCCGTATACCAGGTACACGAGATCGGATTGGGTTGGCGTCAGCACCCCGACGATCTCGGAGATGGACTTCTCCAGCGCCACCCATTGCGGCCGGGTGATCAGCGAGCCGGCGATCACGATCGCGAAGAACACCACGGTCGCGGCGAGCCGAAGGATGTCGTTGGTTCGCCGGGTGATCGGTTGCAGCAGGTTGCCCGAAACGCTGATTTCGCGCCCGTCAACCCGCATGTCGAGACCTTAACCGGATACCTGGGCGCCAGCGTGGATGAACCTCGCGGACAGCTTGCTCACATGAGACGCGCGTAGGGTCGGCGAAGGTATATAGGTAGTTGAGCTAGTCGAATTGGGGGACACGAGGGTGACCAGAACCGACAACGACACCTGGGAGATCACCGAGAGCGTCGGCGCCACGGCGCTGGGCGTCGCGGCGGCCCGCGCGGCGGAAACCGAGAGCGGCAACCCGCTGATCAGCGACCCGTTCGCGCGGGTCTTCCTGGACGCCGCCGGCGAGGGAATGTGGAACTGGTTCGCGGCGCCGGACCTGCCCGCCGAGATCGCCGAGGCCGAACCGGACCTGGTGCCCCGGATGAAGCGAATGGTCGACTACATGGCCGCCCGGACGGCGTTTTTCGATCAGTTCTTCCTCGACGCGACCCGCGCGGGCGTGCGCCATGTGGTGATCCTGGCCGCGGGCCTGGACTCGCGGGCGTGGCGGTTGCCCTGGCCCGACGGCGTCACGGTGTACGAGCTCGATCAGCCCGGTGTGCTGGAGTTCAAGTCCTCGACGCTGCGCGAGCACGGCGCCGAGCCCACGTGCAACCTGGTGCACGTCCCGATCGACCTGCGCCACGACTGGCCGGCCGCGTTGCGGCAGGCGGGGTTTGACCCGTCGGTGCCGAGCGCATGGTCGGCCGAGGGGCTGCTGCCGTTCTTGCCGGCGGCCGCCGAGGAGCTGCTCTTCGAGCGCGTCCACGCGCTGGGCGCCGCCGGCAGCCGGATCGCTGTGGAAGCGCATGGTCCGGACTTCCTCGACGAGGCCGCGCACGCGAAGCAACGCGAGACGATGCAGCGGATCCGCGACCTGATGGCCCGGCTGGAGCCCGACCGCGAAATCCCCGACGTCCAGGACCTGTGGTACTTCGAGGAGCGCGAGGACGTGGGGGACTGGCTGCGCCGGCACGGCTGGGACGTCACGGTCACGCCCGCTGAGGAGCTGATGGCCCGCTACGACCGTCGGCCCCCGCAGGACGTCGAAGACGCCGCCCCGAAGACGCTTTTCGTGGCCGCCGAGCGTAGCGAGAGGGAGTGAGCGTGGCAAGGACCGACAACGACAGCTGGGAGATCACCGAAAGCGTGGGGGCGACGGCGTTGGGCGTGGCCTCGGCGCGCGCGGTGGAAACCGAGAGCGAGAACCCGTTGATCAGCGATCCGTTCGCGCGGGTTTTCCTCGACGCCGCCGGCGACGGGCTGTGGAACTGGTATTCCGCGTCCCAGCTGCCCGCCGAGGTCCTTGCGGCCGAACCGAGTCTGCAGTTGCAGATGAAGGCGATGGTCGGCTATATGGCTTGCCGCACGGCGTTTTTCGACCAGTTCTTCGTCGCCGCCAGCGAGGCGGGCATCCGCCAGGCGGTTATCCTGGCGGCGGGTTTGGACTCGCGCGCGTGGCGGCTGCCCTGGCCGGACGGCGTCACGGTGTACGAGCTCGACCAGCCGCGGGTGCTGGAGTTCAAATCGTCAACGTTGGACGAGCACGGGGCGCAGCCCGCCTGCAATCGCATCGCCGTCCCGGTGGACCTGCGTCAGGATTGGCCGACGGCGTTGCGGCAGGCCGGTTTTGACGCCTCGGCGCCCAGCGCCTGGTCGGCCGAGGGCCTGATGCCCTATCTGCCCGCCGCGGCCCAGGACCTCCTCTTCGAACGCGTCGACGCGCTCGCCGCCGACGGCAGCCGGGTCGCCGTGGAAGCGCTGGGGCCGAAGTTCCTCGACCCCGAGTTCCGCGCGAACCGCCGCGCGCGGATGGAGCGCATCCGCGCACTGGTGACCAAGCTAGATCCGCAGCGCCAGATCCCCAACAACGAGGAACTGTTCTACTTCGAGGAGCGCGAAGAGGTCGGCGACTGGTTCGCTCGCCACGGCTGGGCGGTGACGGTGAAGTCGGCCGACGAGCTGATGGCCTCCTACGGCCGCAAGGCCCCCGCCGAGGTCGCCGACCAGGTGCCGGGGAACTTGTTCGTGGCGGCGCAGCGCGCGTAGCCGCTTTGCGCCGAGGGAAAGTTGCACCTTCGGTGATCCCACGCTCAGCCGACCGGCGGGCTGAAGCCCCTACGCCTTCTCGTCGGCGCCGCCCCGGGCATGCGCCCGCCATTTCCGAAATCCGTGCCGCGCGGCGAACGCGCCGATGATGGCGCTCACGCACCACACCGCGATCGCCGCATACGCCAGCGGCGACGACAGGTGCCTGATGGAGGCGCCCAGCGCGGTGTAAGCGAAAGCCCTTGGCGCCGAACCGATCAGCGAGCCCACCGCCATCTGCCACAACGGAACTCCGAAAGCCCCGAACGTGTAGGAGGCGAGCGCGT
Organism: Mycobacterium sp. NGS64; assembly: GCF_059812245.1. Classification (NCBI taxonomy): domain Bacteria; kingdom Bacillati; phylum Actinomycetota; class Actinomycetes; order Mycobacteriales; family Mycobacteriaceae; genus Mycobacterium; species Mycobacterium sp. NGS64. Next base: position 26,976 of record NZ_JCALCI010000001.1, read on the forward strand.
CGGAGATGCCCGGCACGAATCGCTGCCCCACGACCGCCCACAGCCCGCCCCGTTCGATCATCGCGTCGATGCGCTCGGCGCGTTGCGGCCCCAGCAGGGCCCGCGCGCTGTCCCGGCCGGCCCGGCGGCCGATGCGGCTCGCGACCACCGCGGTGCCCACCGCCGCGCCCAGCGTCACGAAGACCCCGAGCAGCGGACCGAACAGCATCCCGCTGCCCGCCGCCAGGATCGAGCCCGGCACGAACAGCGCGCCGAGGACCCCCGACACCACGACATAGGCCAGCGGCGCCGCCGGCCCCGTCGCCGAGACCGCGCGTCGTATCGCCTCGATGTCGATGACTCGCGCGATGGCCACCAGGTAGAACATCACGGCCAGGAACGCGGCGAACACCGCGAGCCGGATGATGTGGCGGCGCCGGGATACAGGTGGGGATTCCTCGTTGTCGACCATGCTGTTGGCAATTCTTCCGCACCCGGCAGTGACGAAGGCGCGTTCCTTGCTTGTCGGTCCCTGGCGGGACACTCGGTGCGGGCGACGCGATGCCAGGGATCGCGTCAGAGGGGACGGGTTGCTATGGGAAACAGGGCGAACTTTGTCGTCGTGCAGGATCGGGATTGGCGGCTCTATTACTCACATTGGGCGGGCTGTCGCATACTCGATGCGCTGATCGGCGGGCCCGAGCTGGCGCTACGGTATGCGCAATCACTGCGGCGTTGCCGCAAGGACGAGTGGGTCGATCCGCTGTGGGCTGATGGCGGCGCGGTTGTGGATCTCGACCATGGCCGGGTGTTGTTCTTCGGCGACGAGCTGATGGTGGAAATGAACGAACGCCGGGCACTGATGGGCGTGCTGGCCGCGGTATGGCCGGGATACTCCATCGGTTGGGCATACGACGGAACAGCCGAACTCGCGGAATATGTGGGCGCCAAATTGCCGCCGCACAGCTGGGACAGCCAACCAAACCTCCGGATTGCCGACGATGGAAACGCGCTGTGTCATCTTGTTTCTGTGCTCGACGGCACGGGACAGGTCCGCATGTGGCCGCTGCGGTGGGGCCTCAGCATGGCGTGGCACGGACCCGCATTGCTGGGCAGGCTACCGGGCCGCGGCGCTCAGAGCTTGGCGCTCGGCGAGATCCCGGAGGGCGGCGTACATATTGACGTTGCGCGAAAGACGCTGGGAGCGTGGCATACCGCCGACACCATGGGCATTTTTCAGGCTCTGCCGGAGCTATGGAGTGGATGGCGGACTGAGTGCTGGGAGGACGGTTTCGAGGAACAGGCGGCTCGATGCGGAAGCGCCTTGCGGCTTCCGGAACTGGATCTTGCCCACGGGATCGACAGAGCTCGGGCGCGGATCCGCAGTCGGGTGTATCAGAGATTCACGGACAGTCCGGCAGGGCAGGTGCTCGAATTGTCCAAGCTGCTCGCACCCATCGGGCCCGGTCTGGTGGTGAGCGACGATGCGCTCGCCAAGTCCGGAGTCCTTCCGCGCGACCGCGAGTGGGCGCGCTTCGTCGAGGCATGTGACCTGTACGGGAGGGGCCACTATGAATCGGCGTGAACTGACTGCATTGACGCATCATGATGCACTGATGCTAGGATTAATTGTGCGCACGACCGTCGATTTGCCGGATGACCTGCATCGTCAGGCACTGGCGATCGCGCGAGACACGCACCGCACGCTGAGCCAGACCGTCGCCGACCTCATCAGGCGCGGCCTGGGAGCGGGCAGCGCCACCACGATCGCCATGGATTCGAGGACCGGACTGCCGTTGGTGAGCGTCGGCACGGTTGTCACCTCTGAGGACGTGCGCTCGTTGGAGGATGAGGAGTGACGGCGCTGCTCGATGCGAACGTCCTGATCGCGCTGGTCGTCACCGAACACGTGCATCATGACGCCGCAACGGATTGGCTGGCGTCGTCCGACGCTAGCTTCGCTACGTGCCCGATCACACAGGGGAGTCTCGTCCGGTTCCTGGTGCGGATGGGCCAACCCGCGGCGACAGCACGCGACGTCATCCACGCCGTCGCGAACGCAAAAAACCACGAATTCTGGCCCGACAGTGTCTCTTTCGCTGATGTGGCGGTCGGTGGTGTGGTCGGCCACCGACAGGTGACCGACGCTTACCTCGCCCAACTGGCGCGCAGTCACAATGGTCAGTTGGCGACCCTCGACAGCGGCCTGGCGCACCTGCATAGCGACGTCGCGATGCTCATTCCAACGGCAAACTGACCTCCTGCGGCGGGCAGGTCAGCGAGCGGTCTGCAGCCTGCGCGCCAGCCCGCTCGCCCGCACCGCCCGCCGCCCGATCGCGGCGCGCACCGACGGCTCCGAACCGACCACCCGGACCTTGACCTTGGCGCGGGTCACCGCGGTGTAGAACAGCTCCCGGGTCAGCAGCCGCGAATCCTCGGGCGGCATAAGGACCGTCACCTCGGCGGCTTGGCTGCCCTGGCTCTTGTGGATCGTCATCGCGTGCATGGTCTCGATGTCCGACAGCCGGCTGGGGGCGAAGTCCAGCGGTCCGGTGGCGCCGGCGATGACGGCCCGCAGCCCGTCGGGGCCGGCCACCACTACCCCGGCGTCGCCGTTGTAGACCTTGAGCCCATAGTCGTTGGCGGTCACCAACAATGGCCGGCCGGCGTACCACGCCGAGAAAGCGGGCTGACCCGTCTCCTCGGTGAGCCAGCGCTCCACCTGTCGGTTCCAGTGCGACACCCCGTACGGACCGCGCCGGTGCGCGCACAACAGCCGGTGCTCGTCGAGCGTCGCCAACGCCACGTCGGCGGCGCCGAGCACCGCGGCCTCCCGCACCCGCAGCGCGTGGGAGACCAGCATTTCGCGCAACCGATCGGCCGGGTGGTCGGAGTCGATCCACTCGACGTGCTCCCCGCCGGCACGCAGCAGCGCCACCACCCGGTCTTGGTCGCCGGTCCGGATCGCTTCCGCCAGCGCGCCGATCGACTCGCCGAATCGGTGGGGCGTGCGCAGGGCGGCCACCCGGATGTCGCGACGGGCGGCCAGCCCCTCCACCAGGTCCGCGAGCACGGCGCCGGCCTCCACCGAGGCGAGCTGGTCGGGATCGCCCACCAGGATCAGTCGGGTGTCCGGGCGCACGGCCTCTAGCAGCCGGGCCATGATGGTCAACGACACCATCGACGTCTCGTCGACGACGATGACGTCGTGCGGCAGCCGGTTGCCGCGATTGTGCTTGAACCGCACCGACGTATCCGGCCGTGCGCCCAGCAGCCGGTGCAGCGTGGTGGCCCGCAGGCCGGCCAGGCGCGCCCGGTCCGCCGCGTCGTCGAGATTCTCGACCTCGGCGGCCACCGCCTCGGCCAGCCGCGCCGCGGCCTTGCCGGTCGGCGCGGCCAGCGCGATCCGGGGCCGCGGAACGCCGGCGAGCTCGGCCTGGCCGACCAGCAGCGCCAGCAGCCGTGCCACCGTGGTGGTCTTGCCGGTGCCGGGGCCCCCGGTCAGCACCGTAACCGCCTGCGACAGCGCGATTTCGGCGGCCGTTCGTTGCTCGTCGTACCGTGGCGACGGGAAGAGCCGCTCCAGGGCGGGCACGCCGCCCACCGACCCGGATACCGAGAGCGCCAACAGGTCGGCGCACACCTGCTCCTCCTCGAGCCAATATCGATCCAGGTAGAGCAGGTCACCGAACAGCCGCAGCGCGGGCGGCGATCCGAGCAATGGGCTGGCCCGCACCGCGGTCAGCCAATCGTCGGCGCCGGGCCATGGGAGCTCGGCCATGCCGAGCTGCGCCGCCACCGCCCGAAGGTCCACACACACCGAACCGCCCCGCAGCGCGCGCACCACGAGCGCGATCGCCAACGCCACCCGCTCGTCGGGCTCGCCGGCGAGCGCGGTAAGGCGCTGCGCCACATGGACATCCGCCGCCTCGAAGACGCCGGCATCGCCAAATGGCCGCAGCAATCCATCGATCGCCTGCACCGTCACGCGGCCGCCCACCCCGCGTCGAGCAGATCCGACAACCCCGCAACCAGCGACGAGGGCGGGCGCCAGCTGAACACCCCGGACGGATGCCCGTCGATGAGAGGCGTGTCCGCCCCGCACATCCCGCGTACAAAGAGGTAGAGGACACCCCCGAGATCGCGGGCGGGATCGTAGTCGGCCACCCGCCACCGCAGAAACCGGTGCAGCACAACGCTGTACAACAGCGCCTGCAGCGGGTAGTCGGAGTGCAGCATCGCCTCGGCTAGCCGCGGCCGGTCGTAATCCGCGGACGTCAGCGGCCGCTCCGGATCGCCGAGCCAGTTGGTCTTGTAGTCCACCACCACATAGCGATGCCGCGCGCCGTCGGGAATGCGCAACACGGCATCGACCGAGCCGGTGAGGTAGCCGCGCAACGACTGGCTGCCCAGCACCGGGCCCGTCAACCGATCGGCGTAGGAGGCCAGCGCATCGCCGGCAGGCAACTGCTCGCGCAACAACGCTCCCACATCCGCCAACAGAATCTCCGGTGCCGCCGCGCGCAGATCGCCGCCGGCCAGCGGGAACTCAAAATCCAACTCCCGCAACCGATCCCGCAGGCCGATCTGCCGCAGCGTCAAACCGCCGGCCAGCGGGCCCAACGGGGTGTCGTGCATCGGCACCAGCGCACCGGCCAGCACCTCGGGCGCCACGTCGACCGGCCACCACACCGAGTGCTTCCGGATCTGGGCCTCGAGCTCGGCCGCCAGATCGCCGGCCAGCGGGTCGGCGGTCTCCAGCACCGCGTGCACCAGGGTGCCGAACTTCGCGCCCGTCGGCAGGTTTGCCATCGGCGAGGGCAGCTGCGGCCCGGAGGCGTTCTCCGACAATGGAACCGCGCCGGATTCGTCGTCGAGCTCGGTGATCTCGGGCTCGCTGCTCACCCCGGCCGAGACCGAGGTTTCCGTCACCCGGATGAGACCCGAGTAGGACGTGCGCCGCCAATCGGTGTCGATGGTGCGGTGGAAGTGGCGGTAGTCCAGGTCCGACGACACCGGCTCGGGCGGCATCGACGGCAGGGCCCGGGCCACCACCGACTCCTCGATCACCGGGCCGCCCGCCGCCTCCCATTCCCGCAGCCGCGCCATCGCGTCGTCGTCGGAGATCTTGGCGGGCTCACAGCGGTCGGGGACGTACGACTCGCCCGGCCGGCGGCCGCGCAGCAGTCGTGACAGGCCGCCGTTGGGCTCGTCGTAGGCCGGCGACCACCACGCGACCACCTGCGACTGCGCCCGGGTCATCGCGACGTAGGTGAGCCGGCTCGCGTCGCCGGCGTCCTCCTGACGCCCGAGCGTCTCGACCCTCGGGAAGTCGGGGCTGTCGCTGCCGCCGACGTGCAGGCAGCGCACCCTGTCGTCGTGGAACAGCACAATGTCGCGTTTCGGCACACTGCGGTTGAATGCGAACGGCAGGTACACGATCGGGTACTGCAGCCCCTTGCTCACGTAGACCGTCATGATCTGCACGGCGGCCGCGTCACTGTCGAGCCGCCGGTTGCGTTCGGTCGACCCGCTGCGTTCGTCGCGCTGGCGGCGCAGCCAGTCGCGCAGCGCGGGCAGGCTGTAGTGCTCGCGGTGCGCGACGTCTCCCAGTAACTGCGTGATATGTGCCAGGTCGGTCAGGTGGCGCTCGCCGTCCTGCCAGGACAACACGCGATCACCCATGCCCAGCAGCTGCGCGGCCTCGAAGATCGCCGCGACACCGCGTTCGCGGGCGTGCCCGGCCCACTCCCGCAACGTTTCCGCGACGCGGTCGGTCAGCGCGTCACCGCCGGCCGCTAGCGATTCCGCGGTCTCGCCGAAGAACATCGTGGCCGCCGCGGCGCGGACCATGCCGGGGCGGTGCGGTTGATCGAACGCCTCCAGCAGGCACAGCCAATCCTCGGCGGCGTCCGACGTGAAGACGTCGGAGTCGCCGGTGTATACCGCCGGAATGCCCGCATCGCACAGCGCCCGAAAGCAGGCGGCGGCATCCTTGTGCCTTTCCACGATCACGGCGATGTCGCGGGCCTGCAGCGGCTCGCCGTCGAAGGTCGGCCCGGCCGCGAGCAGGGCGCGGATGTCGGCGGCCAGGTCGGCGCCGATGTGCCGCCGCAAATCCTCGATCGGCATGTTCGCCAAGCCCCTGCGGCCCAACGCCGTTCGCGGCACCACCCGCAATCGGAACGGATCGTTGTGGGGGGCACCGGCAAGGCGGTGACCCTGATGGTGCGCCTCGACTTCGCCGACCACGATCGCGGGGTCGCCGAGCTGGGCGCCGCGGAGCACCACCTGCAGGCGTTCGACCAGCGCCGCGTCGCTGCGCCAGTTGGTGCCCAGCGTCTTTCTCTCGCCCGCGGTCTCGGCCGCCCGCAGGTAGGTGTCGATGTCGCCGCCGCGGAACGCGTAGATGGCCTGCTTCGGGTCGCCGATCAGCACGACGGTGGAGCGCCCGCTGAACGCACGATCGATGACCTGCCACTGCACCGGGTCGGTGTCCTGGAACTCGTCGACCATCACGATCGGCCAGCGTTGATGCATCCGCACGCGGGCGGGCGAATCGCCGGTGGCCAGCGCGTCCGCCAGCCGGCTCAACAGGTCGTCGTAGCTCAGGACGCCCAACTGCCGCTTGCGGGTATCCAGCTCGGCGAGAACATCTTTCGCGAATGCGACGCACACCGCCGCCCGCGAGCCGGGTTCGGGGTCCAGCGGCCGCAGCTGCGCCGACGGGTTGTTGGCCACCTCGCGGGCCAGGCGCAGGGCGTCGCGGTAGGCCAGCGGCGGATCGTCGCGCTGCTGGCCGAAGTGGGACAGATACAGATCGTCGACGATTTCGGTGACGAGCTCGTCGAGGCTCTCGATCAGGGTCACGTTCGCGGTGGTGTCGCCGGCCACGCCGAGCGAGCGCAACACCAGCTGGCAGAACTGGTGGGTGGTCGCGATGGTCGCCGCATCGAATCCGGCCAGCGCGTCTCGGAGCCGCTGCCTGCGCGCCGCGCGCTCCTCGTCGGTGCCGTCCAGCAGGTGGGCGACCAACTCGTTGTCGCCGATCAAGCGCGGGTCCTCGAATGCCGTTACGGCGGCGACGATCTGACACCGCACCCGCTCGCGCAGTTCCTGGCTGGCGGCCCGGCCGAAGGTGATGAGCAGCATCTGGTCGAGCGTCGCCGCGCCGTCGGCGAGGTAGCGGGTCACCAGCCCGGCCAGCGCGAAGGTCTTGCCGGTTCCCGCGCTGGCCTCCAGCACCGTGGTCGAGCGGTCGGCGGGCAGCGGGCCGAGCAGGTCGAAGCGCTCCATCTAGGTCGGCCTCCGCTCGGCGCGCAGCATCGGCAGCCAGAGCCGGGCGGCGTAGGCCCCGAGCCGGGTGTCTTCGCCGTCGTACTCCTCACCGGGGCGCGGGGCCTGCATCAGGTCCTCCAGCCGCGCGTTCCGGCCCCAGGCCCGCACGTGCGCAGGGGCCTCGTTCTCGCCCGGATAGTTAGCGGATTTCCAGCGATATTCGGCCTCGCGGACGGGGTCGTCGCCGCAATGCCGGGCGGCCGCCCAGGCATAGGATGTCTTGACGGGCAATGGAATCGGCTCCCGACGCCCGGCGTCGTAGATCGCCACCAGGTCGCGTAACACATCGACGGGATCGCCTGCCGGCCGCCCCAGCCCCTCCTCCCGCGGGGTGGTGCCCCGCCGGGCGCGGCCGAGGCACACCGCCGTCCAGTCGCGGCCCGGGTCGTGAGCGATCAACGCCAGCAACGGGATCCACGATTCGAGCAGGTGCTTGCCGTCCAACCTGGAATAGGTGACCGACACCAGGCGATCGCCGTACACCGGCGACACCGTGCCGGTGAGGCGGCGCCCGGGGCCGAGCTCGACGTCGACGTCGTAGGCCCGTGCGTCCGCCCGCCGATGCCGCCGCGCTGCGGTCGCGAGCAGGGCGGCTTGATCGCGAATCTCGGCCGCCTTGCGCCAGCCCAGCTGGCCCGGCGGCAGCGTGCCCCGGCGCCACTCGGCCTGGCGCGCGTCGTCGGGCGTCATGCCGCGCAGGATGTCGCCGAGCATCCGGTCGCCGACCGTCCACTCCTCGAGGGCGTTGAGGTCCACGGGCATGGCGTCCTGCACCCCGTCGACGTCGCGGGGCAGCGTGAATTCCAGGGCGCGGAAGAAGCCCTTCACCGGATCCTTGAAGAAGTCGACGAGGTCGGCGAGGATCACGTCGTCGGGCGGCGGTGGCGGCAACGGCCCGGAGATGAACGGGGGCCGCTCGCCCCGTTGGCCGCCGGCCACTCGCGCCGCGCGTAGCACGGTCTTGTCGAAGCTGAACGGGACGTTTGGCACCAGGGCTCCGGGCTTGACGTTGTCAATGTCGAACGGCTGCAACGGATGCTCGACGAGGACGCGCTCGCGGACGCCGTCCGGCACGGTCATGTCGAGGGTGTCCAGCAATTCGGCCAGCGGCACCGCCGGCGGGCGCGTCTGGCCGGAGTATTCGTTGGCGCCGGTGTAGGTGATCACCAGCTTCTCGGTGGCCGCGCCGATGGCGTCGAGCAGCAATTGCCGGTCCTCCGAACGGATGTCGCGTTCACCGGTCATCGGGTTGCGCGCCAGCACGTCGTCGCCGTCGACGACGCCCAGGCGCGGGAACACCCCGTCGTCGAGGCCGACGAGGCACACCACCCGGTGCGGCACCGAGCGCATCGGCACCATCGTGCACACCGTCAGCGTGCCGGTGCGGAAGTTGGCCCGAGTCGGGCGCCCGGAGAGATGTCGGTCGAGCAGGGCGCGGATGTCGGGCAGCCGCAACACGGTGTCCGCGCGCGGGCCGGCGTCGGCCAGCACCTGGGCGAACTCACGCTGCATCTGGCTGGTCTGCCAGAGGTCCGTATCGTCGACGCGGGCCAGCAGGGTGATCCCCTCGGTGAGGGCGGCCAGCCACTCGCGCAGCGGCCGCGCCCCGGTGAGCGAGTCGACGACGTGTTGCAGCCGGCAGACGAATTCGGCCAACTGCCCGGCCAACTGGACGCGGTTGCTGCTGACGTCGTCGAGGGGGAGGGTGGCGTCAATCCAGGCGTGCGAGTCGTCCGACATCGCGACTCCGGTCAGCACCCGGTCGATGCCGAAACGCCAAGTGTTGTGCACGAAGTCGACGTGATACGGCCGCCGGTGCTCCTGGTCGAAGCCCCAGCGGATGTTCGCCTGCCGGACCCAGCGGGCGATGGCCTCCAGGTCGTCGTCGGTGAAGGCGAAGCAGGCGCGCACCGGTGCGGCCTCGGCGAAGTCGAGCACCTCGCTGGCGGTCACCCGGCTGCCCGCCAGCGCCAGCAGCTGCGCGGCCACGCCGAGCAGCGGATTGGTCTGGCTCGGCGAGCGGTCGGCAAGCCGCACCCGCAAGCGGTGGGCGGGATGCGCGCCGTGCACCACGTCGCCGAGGCCGAAGTCGGCGACGATCAGCGCCGCGTAGGTCTCGATGTCCGGGCACATCACCAGGATGTCGCGCGGCTGAAGCGTCGGGTCGTCCTGCAGGAGGCCGAGCAGCACCTCGCGCAGCACGTCGACCTGCCGGGCCGGGCCGTGGCAGCTGTGTATCTGGACGGAGCGGTCGTCCGCGGCGAGCTTGCGCCCATGGGGCCGAACGGCATTGGCCGCGATGTCGGACTGCAGCCAGCCGAGCAGCGTGTCGGGGCGCCCCGGGCCGGGAAGATATTCGTCGGTCCGCGGATCCGTCGGCAGGCTGCGTTGAAGCTCGCGCAGGTCCCGCCCGAGCGTCGCCAGCAGCGGGTGTCGCACGTCGCGGTGGCTGACGTCGGCGCGGCGGGGGATCGCGCCGTGGGCGCCGGCCAGCGCCCGCCAGAGTTCGTCGCTGGGATGCGGCAGCCACAGGTGCAGGTCGTGGTGGGTCGCCAGCGCGTCGAGCAACTGCACGTCGGTGCACGCCAGGCGGGTGTGCCCGAACAGCGACAGCCGCGCCGGCAGGTCACTCGGCCCTTCCCGCAGCCGCCCTACGGTCTTTTCGTGGCGCACGTGCGGGGGGTCCGCTTGCACGCGCCCGACCAGCGCCCGCCACAGCTCCGGCTGCCAGCGCAGGTCCTCGTCCAGGTTTTCCGTGTCGCCCGCCAGCCAGTCGGCCAGCAATTGCGGCCGCTGCCGGGCGTACGACGCGAATAGCCCCGCCAGCCGGCGCGCCGTCGCATACCGTCGGGCCCGGCGCAGCTCCGACTCCTCGCCGCTGTGGAAGTGGCCCAAATGTGTTGCCAGCGTTACGCACCACGGCTCGTCGAGGCTGCAGTCGATGACCTCCAGCAGCGGCCACGTCATCGCCTCCGGCGCCCACGGGTCGTCGTCGACGGTGCCGGTGATTTCCGCTATCAACGATGCCGGACTGCGGAACGCCACGCCCGCGCACACCCCGTCGCCGCCGGCGGGCCCGGACCCCAGCGCGTGCGACAACCGCTGACTGAGCCAGCGCTCCACGCCGCGCGCGGGCACCAGCACCAGCTCCTCGGCGAATGGGTCGGCCTGGGGGTTGGCCAGCAGGGCGCCGAGAGCGTCGGCGAGCAGGTCGGTGCGTTCGGCGCGGTGGAGATGGAGGGCCATTGCGCTGCCACCATAGAACGCCGCACCGACGGGCGGGGATGATTCTGCGCCGACATGCCGTTCGAAACGGTTATGGAAGCTTGGGACGCGATCAGCGCGCGGCGCAATGTGCGGCAGTACAAACCGGAGCCGGTGTCGGAAGAAGACCTGAACCGCATTGCCGAGGCGGGCTGGCGGGCGCCCTCGGCGAAAAACCGGCAGCCGTGGGACTTCGTCATCGTCACCGACCGTGATCAGCTGCAGCAGCTGTCCACGGTGTGGCAGGGCGCCGGTCACATCGCGGCGGCCCCGGCCGCCATCGCCATCGTTGTGCCCGAGCCGCCGGACCAGCGCAGGCTGGTCACCGACACCTACGACATCGGCCAGGCCACGATGGCGATGATGATCGCGGCCACCGACCTGGGCGTCGGGACGGGCCATTCGTCGGTGGGCGATCAGGACAAGGCGCGCGCCATCCTGGGCGTGCCCGACGACCACCAGGTGGCCTTCCTCCTCGGCGTCGGGTATCCCGCCGACCGTCCGCTCACCCCGATCCGCAAGCCGAATCGGCGCCCGTTCGCGGAGGTCGTTCACCACGGGCGGTGGTGAGCGCAGGCGACCGAATACGCTTGTGCTCGTGCATGATCACCGCGGCGACTACGGAATCGATGGATCGTTTCACACCATCTCGGCGCGCACCCAGGGCATAGGCGTCGTGGCACAGGCCGCCGCCCTGGCCGCGTGGGCCGGGATCAGCTGGGCGCGCGGCAGGCGGGCGAGGGCGGCGCTGACGGGAGGATCGGCGGCGGCCATGCTCGCGGCGACGTTCTCGTACGTCTACGCGACGCGCTCGGGCAAGTTTGTCGTCTGGGACCGAGTGCTCGACGAGCTGCGGCTGCGCGGCGACGAGACGGTGCTCGACTTGGGCTGCGGGCGCGGCGCGGTGTTGATGGCCGCGGCCAAGCGGCTGCCGCGGGGCCGGGCGATCGGGGTGGACCTCTGGCGGGCGGACCAGACCGACAACTCGCTGCAGGCCACGCTGACCAACGCGGCGCTGGAAGGGGTCGCCGACCGCGTCGAGGTGCGCACCGGCGACATGACCGCCCTGCCGCTGGCCGACGAAAGCGTGGACGTCATCGTGAGCAACCTGGCGATCCACAACATCCCGACTCGCGCCGGCCGGCGCAAGGCCCTCGACGAAGCGGTTCGCGTGCTGCGCCCAGGCGGTCGACTCGCCATCGCCGATTTGTGGGAGACCCGCAACCACGCGGACCGGCTGCGCGAGCTGGGCTGGCGAAACGTCAAGCGGCGCAACCTGGGATGGCGCATGTGGTACGGCGGGCCCTGGTTCTCGACTCGCCTCGTCACGGCCACCAAACCGGGTTGAGGCGCGGCAGGTAGGGGATATGGGTCGCCGCAGAATTCGATAACGCGGGTGATATCAGATTCGCAGAGCGTGTTTGTCCGCCGACATGAGCCTGTGCCAAACCGGTGCAATGCTGATACGCATGACGAGAAACGAACTCACCGAACAGATCGTCGTCGCGCGGTTGGCCAAGGGGCTGACCTGGCAGGAGCTGGCCGACGCGATCGACAGGCCGGTGCTATGGACCACTTCGGCGTTGCTGGGCCAGCACCCGATCCCCGCCGAGCTAGGCAAGGTCCTCGTCGAAATGCTCGGCCTCGACGAGTCGGCGGTGCCCGTGCTGGCGGCCCCGCCCATGCGCGGCGGCCTGCCCACCGCCGTGCCGACCGATCCGACCATCTACCGCTTCTACGAAGCCCTCCAGGTGTACGGCGGCGCCATCAAGGAACTCATCCACGAGCAGTTCGGCGACGGCATCATGAGCGCGATCAACTTCAGCGTCGACCTGCAAAAGCGGCCGCACGCCTCCGGTGATCGGGTGGTCGTGACATTCGACGGGAAATTCCTTCCCTACCAATGGACGTCAGCCGACGATTGACCCGCGCACGGGTGAAGTGACGGCGCGCGGCGTACGTGTCACACTGGCGACGAGGAGGCGAGCAACGCGGTGGCTAGGTCTTTCACCTGCCGCCGTGTTCGCCTCCTCAGCTCATCAGCGCCCGCGGCTCAGAGCCCGAACTCGGCCTCTATCCCGTCGATTCCGGCGCGGATGGCCTTGAGCGCCTCGGCGCGGGCGCGCAATTTGGTTGCGGCGTGGGCGTGTTGGTGCAGGCTGGCGAATTCACGCGCGGCCTCCTCGGCGCGGCTGACCACGATCTCGGGCAGGACGATTTCGTCGACAAAGCCCGCCGCCAGGGCGGTTTCGCCGAAGAACGTCTTGGCCAGCCCGGCGGCCTGCTGGTAGGCGGACTGCGTCAGCCGCAGTTTCATGATCTCCAAGGCCGCGTATGGGATGACCATCCCGATCGCGACTTCGTTGGCCTGGATGTTGTAGGCGTGGGCGGCAACCCGGTGGTCGCCGGACGACAGCAGGAACGCGCCCATCGCGATGGCATGGCCGGTGCAGGCCATCACCACCGGCTTCGGGTAGGACAGCAGCCGGTAGGCCAGCTCGAAGCCGCCCCGGAGCATGTCGATCGCGGGCTGCGCCTGGCCCGAGGTCAGGATCTTCAGGTCGAAGCCGCCGCTGAACACCCGGTCGTTCCCGGTGATCACCAGCGCCCCGGCGTTGTCACTGTCGGCCCGGTCGATCGCCTCGTTGAGCGCCTGCTGCATGGTCGGGCCCAGCGCGTTGACTTTGCCGTCGTCCATCCTGATGACCGCGATGGAGTCCTGCTTGCTGTAGTGGACCGGGCCGCTCATAAGTTGCTCCTTTTATCCGCGTCAGACGTGCTGGCTGCGGTGTTTGGCCAGGTCCGCTTCGGCGTTGCCCCAGCGCACGCTGACGTCGGTGGGCTGGTCGAGCAGGCGGGTGCGCCAGCGCTCCTGCGTCTCCTGCACGGCGCCGTTGATCCGCTCGATCTCGCTGCGGAACACCTCGGGGCGCGTCTCCTTGCTCGCGTAGTGGAAGTAGGTCAGCAGCCCGCGCAACAGCTCCAGCTTCTGCTTTTCCCGTTTCGCCAGGTCGTGGGTCGTCATCAACTCGATGCGCTGGACCGGCGGCAGGGCATCCCAGTCCAACACCACGCTCGTCTGCAGGGCGGGTCGCTGGCCCTGCCAGAACCGCCAACCGCGCGGCTTGTCGGGGCGGTCGTAATAGATCAGGGTCCCGGCGAAGCGGGATTCGATGCCGGTTCCGATTTCGGCGCGGTCGAGCGCCGAGTCCCACACCATGCGCCATTCCTGCCCCGGCGCGAGCACCGGCAACTCGCTCGGAAGCTGCAGTTCTGCGACGTCGGCATAGCCGTCGGCGGCGTTTTCGTATTCGGCCACCGTCGGCGGATTCGGAAATGAAAAACTGATGTTGTAGGCCGCCGTCTGGCCGAAATTCCTGACCACGAGTTCGATAACGTGCCAGTCGGCGGGATGCGGTTCCATGAACATTGCGACGTGTGGTCGGATCCGCTCCGCGGCCACCCGCCGGTTGAGTCTGAGCTGGCGGTTTGTGAAGATCAGGGCGACGACACCCAGCAAGATCGCGGCCCACGCCGCCCACGCCAACCAGGTGCTGGACCCCACATTTGTCACCCCGTGCCAGCCGCCCTGGATCCACCCCATTGAATCCACCCTCCGCTTATATCACAGTGATCTTCGGCGGGAAATTTCGCTGGACCGATCGTAGAGGTATTCGGACCGAAAAATTGCCCCACGTCAATTACCCGCCCATCAACATTCGCCATTGATCGAGGTCGGCGGCGCGATACACATAGTTTGTGCGCTTGACCTCAGACAGCGAAGCGCTCGGCTCGGCCGAATACCAGTGTCCCGGAAAGACTGTCGGGTCGCCCGGCAGCGCGGCGAGCCGCTGCAGGCTGCGGTACATCTCGTCGGAGTCTCCGCCGGGGAAGTCGGTGCGCCCGCAGCCGTCGAGGAACAGCGTGTCACCGGCGACCAGGCGGTCGCCGAGCAGGAAGCATTGGCTGCCGGGGGTGTGCCCCGGCGTGTGCAGCAGCTCGATCTCGATATCGCCGATGCTGACCTTGTCGTGGCTCTCGTGGGTGGTCAGGTCGCCGAGGCCGATCCCGGTGACGCGCGAAACCCACACGGCTTCATGGGTATTCACATGCACCGGGACGGCCGCCCGCTCCAGCAGCTCGGCCAGGCCCTCCATCTGGAAGCCCATCATCGAGCCACCCACGTGGTCGGGGTGATGGTGCGTCACCAGCACGCCGGACAGGTGCATTCCGTCGGCCTCGAGGGCGTCGAGCAGGTCACCGGCGGCATACGCGGGGTCGACCACCACGCAGTCGCCGGTCTGGCGGTCCCCGATCAGGTAGGCAAAGTTGCGCATCTGCGTCGCGAACATGTCACCGGCGGCGAAATCGCGACCCGAGAGCAGTTGGCGGAAGTACAACCGGTCCTCTGACACCCGACCAGACTAGTTGCTCGTCCGCGACTCGCCGCTCGGCTCTGGTCACCCGTAATGGGTATTGTTGGCCCATGAGGAAGGTCGAGATCGAAATCGACGACGAGCTGGTCCAAGAGGCGATACGTCGGTTCCATCTGGCCGACACGCGCGAGGCCGTTCATCTCGCGTTGCGGACCTTGCTCGGTGAGTCGGACCCGGAAGAGAAGGACGGCGAGGAGTACGACGAGTTCAGCGATCTCAGCGCGTGGCAACCTCGTCACGGCGAAGGTGGGTGATCTATTGCCCACCGGCCGCTAACTCGTTTTGGGAGCCGACCAGGGCCACGTCGGTGGTTTGGTGACGTTGCGTCCCAGGCTGTACCCTCTTTTAGGCCCGCCGACAGGACTGTCGCTTGGGTGAACGGCCCCCTTAGCTCAGTCGGTAGAGCGTTTCCATGGTAAGGAAAAGGTCAACGGTTCGATTCCGTTAGGGGGCTCGGCGGACGCCGAGCAGGCAGGCGGCCAACACCCCGAAGCGGGGTGGACCAGAGGCGATGTAGCTCAGTCGGTTAGAGCGAACGACTCATAATCGTTAGGTCGCCGGTTCGAGTCCGGCCATCGCTACAAGGCAACAGCACAACAGCGCGACGCGAGAGATTTGAGAGAGAACGGACATGGCTTCCAGTACCGACGTGCGGCCCAAGATCACCTTGGCTTGCGAGGTGTGCAAGCACCGCAACTACATCACCAAGAAGAACCGCCGCAACGACCCCGACCGCATGGAGCTGAAGAAGTTCTGCCCGAACTGCGGCAAGCACCAGGCGCACCGGGAGACGCGGTAGCCCCGAGGCATTCATCGAGATTGGCTAGGTAGGTTCTAGACCTGTGTCATTGAGCGCAGACATCGTCGGGATGCACTACCGCTATCCCGACCACTACGTGGTGGAGCGGGAGAAGATCCGCGAGTACGCGGTGGCGGTGCAAAACGACGACACGTCGTTCTACGAGGAGGACGCGGCCGCCGAGCTCGGCTACAAGGGCTTGGTGGCCCCGCTGACCTTCATCTGCGTTTTCGGCTACAAGGCCCAGTCGGCGTTCTTCAAATACGCCAACATTTCGGTCGAGGAAGCGCAGATCGTCCAGGTCGACCAGGTGCTGAAGTTCGCGAAGCCGATCGTGGCGGGTGACAAGCTCTACTGCGATGTGTGGTTGGACTCGATGCGCGAGGCGCACGGCACCCAGATCATCGTGACCAAGAACATCATCACCGATGAGGCAGGTGACATCGTGCAGGAGACCTACACGACCCTGGCGGGCCGTGCCGGCGAAAATGGGGAGGCGGGATTTTCTGATGGCGCTGCGTGAGTTCAGTTCGGTGAAGGTCGGGGACCGGCTGCCGGAGAAGACCTACCCACTGACCCGTCAGGACCTGGTGAACTACGCGGGGGTCTCCGGCGACTTGAACCCGATCCACTGGGACGACGAGATCGCCAAGGTCGTCGGGCTGGACACCGTGATCGCGCACGGCATGCTGACGATGGGCATCGGCGGCGGTTACGTGACGTCGTGGGTCGGCGACCCCGGCGCCGTCACGGAGTACAACGTGCGGTTCACGGCTGTGGTCCCGGTTCCCAACGACGGCAAGGGTGCCGAGCTGATCTTCAGCGGCAGGGTGAAATCGGTGGATCCGGACAGCAAGTCGGTCACCATCGCCCTCACGGCCACCACCGGCGGCAAGAAGATCTTCGGTCGGGCGATCGCGTCGGCCAAGCTGGCGTAATCCATGGCTCTCAAAACCGACGTCCGAGGGATGACGTGGATATACCCGGACTACTTCGAGATCGGCCGGGAGCAGAATCGCGCCTTTGCGCGGGCGATCAAGTGCACCGACCGGGCCTGTTTCGACGAGAAAGCGGCCGCCGAGTTGGGGTACGGCGCCTTGGTCGTGCCGCTCACCTTTGTGTCGATCTTCGCGAAGATCATCCAGGACGATTTCTTTCGGAACGTCGATGTGGGCATGGAGACCATGCAGATCGTCCAGGTCGACCAGCGCTTTCAATACCACAGGCCCTTGCTGGTCGGCGACAAGCTCTTCGGTCGTATGGACATCGAATCGGTGGACGAGCGTTTCGGCGCCGACATCGTCGTCACCAAGAACACCTGCACAAACGAGAACGGCGACGTGCTGCTGCTCGCCTACACCACCCTGATGGGCCACGAGGGCGATAATTCCATCCAACTCAGATGGGACAAGGAAACCGGCCAGGTCGTCAGAACCGCGTAATTAGTATCTGACTCCCACGCCGATGTACACTCGGACCTCGGGGTTTTCCCAGCATCAGCGCGCTTTCCGGGATTCGAGTAATCGGGGAGCGCGCCTGTCATGTAAGCCCCGGCAGGTAAGCGCAGGTTGGCCTGCCAACCGCGAAGGGGCGTAGCTCAACTGGCAGAGCAGCGGTCTCCAAAACCGCAGGTTGCAGGTTCAAGTCCTGTCGCCCCTGCTGACGGACACATGCGGACCGTGCCATGGTGGACACTGGAAGAAGTGCCCCATCATGCGGGACGGCTCGCAGGAAACTAGCAAACAAAGGAGCATGCGGTGAGCGACGAGGGCGACGCTGCCAACGACGCCGCACGCGACGGCGGCGACACTGACGAGAGCCGCGACAGCGGTGGTCGGACGGCCGTGGTGACCCGGCCGCAACGGCCGACCGGCAAGCGGACGCGGCAACGCGTGGCCGACGACTCGGGTTCGTCCGTCGACGCGGAGTCGCCGGACGAGGTCGAGGTCGCCAAGGAGGGCAAGGCAAAGAAGGGCCGGACGGCCAAGGCCAAGACCGCGAAGAAGCCCGGCGCTCGTTCGGTCAACCCGTTCGCGTTCGTCTACAACTACCTCAAGCAGGTCGTTGCGGAGATGCGGAAGGTGATCTGGCCCAACCGCCGGCAGATGCTCACCTACACCTCCGTGGTGCTGGCGTTCCTGGCGTTCATGGTGGCGCTGGTCGGCCTGGCTGATTTCGGCCTGGCCAAGCTGGTGCTGCTGGTGTTCGGCTGAGCTTGAGTTAGAGGAAGGACTGAAAACCGTGACTACCTTCGACGGTGACACGTCCGCGGGTGAAGCGATCGACGTGCAAGACGTCGCCGAGACCACCGAGGCCGCCGAGACCAGCGAGGCCCCCGAGACCCTCGAGACGACCGACGCCCCCGGCGAGGAGGCGCAGGCCGCGCCGAGCGAGGAGGTCGAGGACGACCCCGCCGCCGCGCTCAAGGCGGATCTGCGCAGCAAGCCCGGCGACTGGTACGTCATCCACTCGTACGCGGGATACGAGAACAAGGTGAAGGCCAACCTGGAAACCCGCGTGCAGAACCTGGACGTCGGCGACTACATCTTCCAGGTCGAGGTGCCCACCGAAGAGGTCACTGAGATCAAGAACGGCCAGCGCAAGCAGGTCAACCGCAAGGTGCTGCCGGGCTACATCCTGGTGCGGATGGATCTGACCGACGACTCGTGGTCCGCGGTGCGCAACACCCCGGGCGTCACCGGTTTCGTCGGGGCGACATCGCGCCCGTCGGCCCTGGCGCTCGACGACGTGGTGAAGTTCCTGCTGCCGCGGGGGGCGGCGAAGAAGGCCGCCAAGGGCGCGGCCAGCACCGCCACGGTCGCCGAGGCCGGTGGCCTGGAGCGTCCGGCCGTCGAGGTCGACTACGAGGTCGGCGAATCGGTGACGGTCATGGACGGACCGTTCGCGACATTGCCGGCCACCATCAGCGAGGTCAACGGCGAACAGCAGAAGCTCAAGGTGCTGGTGTCGATCTTCGGCCGCGAAACCCCCGTCGAATTGACGTTCAGCCAAGTCTCGAAGATTTAGCCTGGCGAATTCAGCACAGTAGCAGGAAGGAACCACAACATCTCATGGCCCCGAAGAAGAAAGTCGTTGGGCTGATCAAGCTGCAGATCCAGGCCGGGCAGGCCAACCCTGCCCCGCCGGTCGGGCCCGCGCTCGGCCAGCACGGCGTCAACATCATGGAGTTCTGCAAGGCGTACAACGCCGCGACAGAAAACCAGCGCGGCAACGTCATCCCGGTGGAGATCACGGTCTACGAGGACCGCAGCTTCACCTTCGCGCTCAAGACGCCGCCGGCCGCGAAGCTGCTGCTCAAGGCCGCCGGCGTGGGCAAGGGCTCGGCCGAGCCGCACAAGACCAAGGTCGCCAAGGTCAGCTGGGATCAGGTCAAAGAGATCGCCGAGACCAAAAAGGCGGACCTCAACGCCAACGACATCGACGCCGCCGCCAAGATCATCGCCGGTACCGCCCGGTCGATGGGCATTACCGTCGAATAGCACCACCGGTCGGGTGACGATGCGGGCCGGTACGGCCCGAGGAGGAATCCGACAAATCAGACCTCGTGGGAGGGCCAGCTTCGGCCCGTTAACCACGACCCAACACCAGATTGGATGAATCAATGAGCAAGAACAGCAAGGCATACCGCGCCGCCGCCGAGAAGGTGGACCGCGACAACCTGTACACCCCGCTTCAGGCGGCCAAGCTCGCCAAGGAGACGTCGTCGGCCAAGCAGGACGCGACTGTCGAGGTGGCGATCCGGCTCGGCGTCGACCCGCGCAAGGCCGACCAGATGGTCCGCGGCACCGTCAACCTGCCGCACGGCACCGGTAAGACGGCCCGGGTCGCGGTCTTCGCCGTCGGCGACAAGGCCGAGCAGGCGCAGGCCGCCGGCGCGGACATCGTCGGCAGCGACGACCTGATCGAGAAGATCCAGGGCGGGTTCCTCGACTTCGACGCCGCGATCGCCACGCCCGACCAGATGGCCAAGGTCGGCCGCATCGCGCGGATCCTCGGTCCGCGCGGCCTGATGCCGAACCCGAAGACCGGCACCGTCACGCCCGACGTCGCCAAGGCCGTGGCCGACATCAAGGGCGGCAAGATCAACTTCCGCGTGGACAAGCAGGCCAACCTGCACTTCGTCATCGGCAAGGCGTCGTTCGACGAGAAGAGCCTGGCGGAGAACTACGGCGCCGCGATCGACGAGGTGCTGCGGCTCAAGCCGTCGTCGTCGAAGGGTCGCTACCTGAAGAAGATCACGGTGTCGACGACCACGGGCCCGGGCATCCCGGTGGACCCGGCCGTCACCCGCAACTTCGCGGAGGCCTGACAGCTCCCCGGGTTGCGGGGAGTTCGGAGCGACCGGTAGCACTTTTGAAAGTCATGACGTCGCGGGTGTCTTGCCAGGTTGAACAGCCGTCGAGCGCGGCACCAGCGGGTGTGTACGACGTCCTCATGGACTTCGACCGCTGGTCCGACTGGATGCCAACGGTGTCTGCCGCGTCGTGGGAACTCCGGGGAGCGCCCGAAACGGGGGTGGGCGGCATAAGGCGGGTGCGCGCCGGGCTCGGCGTGACACACGACCGCATCGTGGAGGGCACGAGGCCACATCATCACGCGTATGTCGTAGGGCTGCCGTGGTTTTCGCCGTTGAAAGAGTACCAAGGCGATGTCCGGATAGAAGACCGACCGAGCGGGAGCCTTATCGTTTGGACGACCACATGCGCATCGCGCATTCCGGGCACACGGAGATTTGTCCGGTCCATACTTCGTGCAACATATACGCGACTAGCAGCCGCGCTCGCAGAAGAGGCAGAACGCCAGGCGACGTCGCGTTCCTCGACGGACGATTAGACTACTTTGAAAAGCGATAGCACATGCGCTATCGCATCTGCGAATCGTCGAGTGGTCGGCGCACGATGCTCATCTGACTCATGGGCCAGGCTAACCGCCGCACTCGGCGATGCGGCGCCGCAGGAACTCGCGGCCCGGCTCGGAGCCGTTGGACTGCAACGCCGTTCGATACCACCGCACGGCTTCGGCGGGCCGTCCCGCGCGCCGAAGCAGATCGGCGCGCAGCGTCGCCACGAGATTCGAGCGGCCCAGGCGGGGGTCGTCCGCCGCCCTGTCCAGCGCCGCCAGGCCCGCGTCGGGGCCGTCGCGGAAGCCGACCGCGATCGCGCGGTTGGCGCGGGCCACCGGGGAGTCCGTCATCGACAGCAGCCGGTCGTAGGCCGCGCAGATGGTGACCCAATCCGTTTGCTCCCAGGACGGCGCCGTCGCGTGCAGCGCGGCGATCACCGCCTGCGGCAGGTAGGGGCCGGTCGATCCCTCGGCCCGCCGTAACCGGTCCAGCCCGCGGGCGATGCGGCCGCGGTCCCAGCGGCGGCGGTCCTGCTCCTCGAGCGGCACCAGCAGCCCGTCGGCGTCCACCCGGGTCGCGCGCCGCGAATCGTGCAGCAGCACAAGGGCGGCCAGCGCGTGCGCCTCCGGCTCGTGCGGCATCAGCCCGCACAGCTCCTGTGCCAGCCGGACCCCTTCGTCGCACAGTTCGTCGCGGATCGCCGACGGGCCGGCGGTCGACCAGTAGCCCTCGGTGAACACCGAGTAGATGCAGCCGAGCACGTGCGGTGTGCGCTCGGGCAGCAGCTCGGCGGGTGGTACCCGCAGCGGGATGTTGGCGTGCCGAACCTTGTTCTTGGCGCGCGTGATTCGCTGCCCGACGGCCGCCTCGCTCTGCAGCAGCGCGCGGGCGATCTCGCCGACGGTCAGCCCGGACACCAACCGCAGGGTGAGCGCCAGCTGCGACGGCCGGTCCAGCGCCGGGTGCGCGCAGGTGAACATCATCCGCAGCTCGTCGTCGACGACGGGGTGCGGGTCGGTGTGATCGGTGCGCGCCCGAATCTCGTCCACCACAGCCGCCAATTCCTTTCCGGGGCGCACCGATTCGCGGCGCAGCCGGTCCCGCGCGCGGTTGCGGGCGACGGTCACCAACCAGCCGCCGGGGCTGTCCGGCACGCCGTCGCGAGACCAGGTGTGCAGCGCCTCGGCGCAGGCCTCCTGGACGGCGTCCTCCGCAACCGTGAGGTCGCCGGACCACCGCGCGAGCGCGGCGACGGCCGGACCCCACTCCCGGCGGAAGACGCCGTCCAGGCCTGTCATCGGCTGAGCTAGAGCGCGGAGATCCCGGCCAGCTGCCGCAACTGCACGGTCGAGGCGGGGATCATCGACGCGACCTTGACGGCCTCGTCGCGATCCGCGGCGCCGAGCAGGTAGATGCCCGTGGCGATTTCGGCTCCCTCGACATACGGCCCGTCGGTGATCAGGACCTCGCCGTTGCGCACCCGCACGGTCGTCGCCGTGGACCGGTCGTGCAACGCGGCACCGCCGATGATGTGGTCGCCGGCGGCCGCGTGCAGATCGGCGTGCTTCGCGGCCACGGCCTCCCACTCCGGCGTGCCCGGCGTGTGTGCGGATTCGGCCGGCTCCAGCAGCAGCGCGAGCCAGTCATTGCCGGTGAGCTTGCGGGACAGGTCAACCGAGTGGACCGCGGGCCACACTTCCACGGCCCCGAACTTGGCGAGCGGGACATCGCGCGCCAGCGCCAGCGCCTCGTCGAGGTTTTCCGCTTCGAACACGTAGAAGCCGCAGGCCACCTCCGCGGCCTCGGCGAACGGGCCGTCGGTAACAACCGGCGCGTCCGGGCCGCCGGTGATGACCACCGCCGCGGCGGCGGGCGCCAGCGCGTCCCCGGATTTGATCGCGGGCCCGGCTTTGGCGTGGAAGCTCTCCCATTCGGCCATCGCGGCGGCCGCATCCTCGGGTGCGCGGTCTTGCTCCTGGCTGATCAACAGTGCTACGTACTGCATTTGTCGTCACCTCCGGTAGTGAGCGAAACCCCGTGTTCCACTCTCTACCTACTCGACGAACGGCGCAGCCCCGATCCGACAGTCGCCGCGGAAAAACCTAGGAGACGGCACCCGGCTTGAGGTAGGTCACCAGGCTGCAGTCGAGCAACTCGTAGTCGAAGTAGTGCTCGCAGCCGCGCAGGTACTTCATGTACCGCTCGTAGACCTCTTCGGAGGTGATTTCGATGGCCTTGTCCCGGTTGGCCTCGAGCGCATCGCCCCACATGTGCAGCGTTCTGATGTAGTGCGGCCGCAGCGAAAGCGGTTCGGGAACAACGAAACCGGCGTTCTCGCCATGCTCGACCATCATCTCGGTGGACGGCAATCGGCCCCCCGGGAATATCTCGGTGACAATGAACTTGATGAAGCGCACCGTCTCGAAAGTGATCTTTTTGCCGCGGGCGGCCATCTCGTAGGGGTGGTAGCTCACGCTGCTTTGAATGGTCATCCGGCCGTCGTCGGGCATGATGTCGAAACACCGCTTGAAGAAGTCGGGGTAGTTCTCATGCCCAAAGTGCTCGAAGGCCTCGATCGACACGATCCGGTCGACCGGGTCAGTGAAGTCCTCCCAGCCGTGCAGGCGAACCTCGCGCGAGCGGCCGGTGTCGAGCGCCCCAAGCACCTGCTCGCTGCGGGCGTGCTGGTTCTTGGACAGCGTCAGGCCGACTACGTTGACGTCGTACTTCTCGACCGCGCGCTTCATGGTGGTCCCCCAGCCGCAGCCGATGTCAAGCAGCGTCATGCCCGGCTTGAGGTCGAGCTTGTCCAGGTTGAGATCGATCTTGGCCAGCTGCGCTTCCTCGAGCGTCAAATCCGGCGGCTCGAAGTAGGCGCAGCTGTAGGTCCGGGTCGGGTCCTGGAACAAGGCGAAGAAATCGTCGGAGACGTCGTAGTGCGCCTGAATGTCTTCGAAGCGCGTCCGCGTCTTCGTCGGGCTCGGTTGCTCAGCCATTCTCGTCTTGCTCTCCTGAAATCACGTTAGCCGCCTGAAGTGCAGGTATGCCGCGTGGCGGTGCCTGGCCTGCAACGATACCGAAGCTCACTTCGCGAGCGTGAATTGGTCGCAGTCGACGTAGCCGGTCCTGAATCCCTTGGCGCAGCCGGTCAGATATTTCATGTACCGTTCGTACACCTCTTCGGACTGGATCGCGATGGCCTCGTCCTTATGCGCCTCGAGCGCCTCGGCCCAGAAATCCAGGGTCCGGGCGAAGTCCGGCCGCAGTGACTGCATGCGGATTATTTTGAATCCGGCCCGCTCCGAGTGTTCCTCGACTTTCTCGATCGTCGGCAGTCGGCCGCCCGGGAAGATGTCGGTCACGATGAACCTGATGAACTTGGCCAATTCCATCGTCACTGGTATGCCGCGCTCAATGAGCTGCCGTCCGTGCAACCCCGTGATCGTGTGCAGCAGCATCACGCCGTCGGCCGGCAGAGCCGCGTAGGCGTACTTGAAGAAATCGTCGTAGCGGTCAAAGCCGAAGTGCTCCAACGCTTCGATGACGACGATGCGGTCGACCGACTCGCCGAACTCTGCCCAATCCCGCAGCAGCACCCGTCGCGAACGCGGGCTGTCGACCTTATCGAGCAGTTGTTGGCAGTACGCATGCTGGTTCTTGGACAGGGTAAGCCCGACGACGTTGACGTCGTAGCGCTCAATGGCGCGTTTCATCGTCGAGCCCCAGCCGCAGCCGATGTCGAGCAGCGTCATGCCGGGCTCGAGCCCCAGCTTGTCCAGCGTCAGGTCGAGCTTGGCGACCTGCGCTTCCTGCAGCGTCATGTCCTCGCGTGCGAAGTAAGCGCAGCTGTAGGTGCGGGTTGGGTCGACAAACAGTGCAAAGAATTCGTCCGAAAGGTCGTAATGTGCCTGGACATCGTCCAGATTGGATCGCGTGCCTGTGGGGACCGGTGATTTGTCAGACATGTGCCCTCCCGGTGGACGCACACCTTGACCAGGTGGCCATCCCCGGGAGACCCTACACCGGGCGGGGCCGCATAATTTGTATTTAAGACCGCATGCCCCGCGTTTCTGGCGATACCGCTATTTCTCCAGAGTGAACTGGTTGACATCGATGTAGCCGATCCGGAACGCGTCGGCGCAGCCGGTCAGGTACTTCATGTACCGCTCGTAGACCTCTTCGGACTGGATCGCGATGGCCTCGTCCCGGTGCGCCTCGAGGCCCGCGGCCCACAGGTCGAGGGTCCGGGCGTAATGCGGCTGCAGCGACTGCCGGCGGGTCAGCGTGAACCCCGCCTGCGCCGAACGCTCTTGGACCATCTCGATCGACGGCAACCGCCCGCCCGGGAAGATCTCGGTGACGATGAACTTGATGAACCGCGCCGTCTCGAACGTCAGCGGAATGCCGCGCTCGGCGCACTGCGGGCCCGTCAGCCCGGTGATCGTGTGCAGCAGCATCACACCGTCGGTGGGGAGGACTCTGTGTGCGAGCTTGAAGAAATCGTCGTAGCGGTCGTGGCCGAAGTGCTCGAACGCGCCGATCGACACGATGCGGTCGACGGGCTCGTCGAACTGCTCCCAGCCGGCCAGCAACACCCGTTTGCTGCGCGGGCTGTCCATGGCGTCGAACGACTTCTGAACATGGGCCGCTTGGTTTTTCGACAACGTCAGGCCCACGACGTTGACGTCGTATTTCTCGATCGCCCGGCGCATGGTGGCGCCCCAGCCGCAGCCGACGTCAAGCAGCGTCATGCCCGCCCGCAGGCCCAACTTGCCCAGGGCCAGGTCGATCTTGGCGAGCTGCGCCTCTTCCAGCGTCATGTCGTCACGCTCGAAGTAGGCGCAGCTGTACGTCTGGGTCGGGTCGAGGAACAGGCGAAAGAAGTCGTCGGATAGGTCGTAGTGCGCCTGCACGTCGTCGAAGTGCGGCGTCAGATCTTTGGCCATGGCGTTATGTTCCTCCCTGGGTGCCGGCCTGCCACCTCACTTCGTCAGGGTGTACTGGCCCACGTTGGAGATGCCTTTGCGGAAGAGGTTCGCGCAGCCGGTGAGATAGCGCATGTAGCGGTCGTAGACCTCCTCGGACTGGATCGCGATCGCGCGTTCGCGATTGCCCCGCAGATTGGCCGCCCACATGTCGAGCGTCCGCGCGTAGTGCGGATGCAGGTATTGGATCTCTTCGACCGCGAACCCGGCTGCTCGTGCATTGTCGACGATGTCGGCCTCGCTGCACATCCCGCCGCCCGGAAAGATCTCCGTCCCGAGAAAGCGAAAGAATCGCAGGTCGCTCATCGTCACCTTGATGCCGTGCTCGCGCCAGTACGTCTGCGGATGGGTGAAGATGCTGTGCAACAGCATGCGACCGTCGTCGGGGAGGATGTCGTACGAGCGCTCGAAGAACGTGCCGTAGCGCTCCTTGTGGAAGGCGTCGAAGGCCTCGATGCTGATGATCCGGTCGACCCTCTCGTCGAACTCCTCCCAGCCCTGCAACCGCGCCTCGGCGTGTCGTGTCGTTGGGATGGCGGCCAGCCTGGCTTTGCTGCGCTCGTAGTGGTTGCGGGACAAGGTAAGTCCGATGACGTTGACGTCATACTTCTCCACGGCGCGGACCAGCGCCCCGCCCCAGCCGCACCCGACGTCGAGCAGCGTCATGCCGGGCTGCAGCTGCAGCTTGTCCAGCGCCAGATCCAATTTGGCGAGTTGCGCCTCTTCGAGCGTCATGTCGTCGCGCTCGAAGTATGCGCAGGTGTAGACCCAGGTGGGGTCAAGGAACAGACCGAAGAAGTCGTCCGAAATGTCGTACGCCGCTTGCGAGTCTGCGTAATACGGTTCCAGCTCCGCCATTATTCGACATCCTCCCAACGCCATACCGTACAACGGGGTAAGAGCGTCCGTGAAATCACAAAAGCGCTCCGGAAACCGGCCGAGCCTGGCCTCTAGCCGGCGTCGGCGAAGTTGCTAGTCAGCACGCCGATCAGCCGATCCCACAACTGCTGAGGCAGGTCATGGCCCATGCCGTCAAACAAGACTAGTCGAGCGCCATCAATTGCGCGCGCGACGGCGCGGCCGCCGGAGGGTGGCATCAGCTTGTCGGCGCGGCCGTGTATCACCACGGTCGGCGCGACCGTGCGCCGGTTGTAGCGCAGCAGGCTGCCGCTGGCCATGATCGCGCTGAAATGCCGGGCGACGCCCCAGGGGTAGTAGCTGCGTTCGTAACCCTCGATGGCCTCGGCGCGGACCTGCTCCTCGGGCGCGCGGTAGCGCGGGCTGCCGGTGATCTTGGTGACGCGCACGACGTTGTCGACGATCACGTCGAGCGGCGAGCCGGGCGGCGGCCCCTTGAGCACCGCAAGCAGGGCGCGCGGGGCGGGCGGCGGCAGGAACGGGCGATTGTTGCTCGAGAAGATGACCGCCAGGCTCTTGGTCCGCTCGGCGAATCGCGCCGCGAAGACCTGCGCGATCATGCCGCCCATCGACGCCCCGACGATGTGGGCGCGCTCGATGCCCAGGTGATCCAGCACGGCGGCCGCGTCGTCGGCCAGGTCTTCCAGCGTGTAGGCCGCCTCGGCGCGCAGCCCGAACCAGAACCGCAGCAGCCGCGGGACCATGGGCTGGCCGGCGCCCGCCTTCGGCGTCTTGCTGGACAGGCCGACGTCGCGATTGTCGTATCGGATGACCCGCAGGCCGCGGGCGACGAGCTTCTCGCAGAACGCGGTCCGCCACAGCAGCAGCTGCGCGCCCAGGCCCATGATCAGCAGCACGGGTGGGTCGTCGACGTCACCCATGTCCTCGTAGTACAGCTTGAGGTCGCCGTCCGGATGAGCCACGGTCGCGGCGCCGGTGCGGATTTCCATCGGGATAGCCCCTAGACCTCCACGTCGGTCTGGTGCTCGCGGCTGACCTCGACCATGAAGTTGGCGAAGTAACCCGTCAGCTGCGGGTCGGACATCATCTGCCACTTCGGGGCCAGCAGCTTCATGTACCGCTCGACGTAGAGGAACTGCTTGCCGATGAGCACCAGCTCCCGGGGCAGCTTGACGTCGTAGGCGTCGGCCAGCGTCGACAGCTGCCTGCCGATGTCGGCGTAGGACATGTCACCCAGCGTCTGCATGGTCAGCGGGGTGGCGAAGCGCTCCAGGTCCTTGGCGGCCTGGGCCTCGGGCTTCACGGTTCCGACGGCGCCCATCAGCACCACGATCTTGCCGGCCGAGGCGTGGTCCTTCTTCACCAGCAGCGCGTAGACCAGCTCGCGCAGCAGCCAGCGGGTGCGGGGGTCGATGCGGCCCATGATGCCGAAGTCGAAGAACACGATGCGGCCCTGATCGTCGACGTAGAGGTTGCCGGCGTGCAGGTCGCCGTGGAACAGCCCGTGCCGCAGGCCGCCCTCGAAGAGGGAGAACAACAGCGCCTTCACCAGTTCGGTGCCGTCGAACCCGGCTTTGCGGATGGCGGCGACGTCGTCGATGCGGATGCCGTGCACCCGCTCCATGGTCAGCACCCGGTCGCTGGTGAAGTCCCAGTGCACCTGCGGCACCCGGATGTTCTTGCCCAGCGGGGAGGCGTGCAGGTGCGACACCCAAGCCTCCATCGACTGCGCCTCGAGGCGGAAGTTCAGCTCCTCGGCCAGGTTGTCGGAGAAGTCGGCGACCACGTCCTGGGCCGAGAGCCGGCGGCCGAGCTTGGCCAGCTCGACCGCCTGGGCGAAGCGCTTGAGGATCTGCAGGTCGGCGGCGACCCGGCGGCGGATGCCCGGCCGCTGGATTTTGACGACGACCTCCTCGCCGGTGTGCAGGGTGGCGTAGTGCACCTGCGCGATGGACGCCGACGCGAAGGGCGTTTCGTCCCACTTAGCGAACAGCTCGGCGGGGTCGGCGCCCAGCTCCTCGACGAAGAGCTTGTGCACCTCTTTGGCGTCGGCGGGCGGCACCCGGTCGAGCAGGCCGCGGAATTCGCGCGACAGCGACTCGCCGAACGCGCCGGGGCTGGACGCGATGATCTGCCCGAACTTCACGTAGGTGGGGCCCAGGTCGGCGAACGTGTTGGGAAGCTGCTTGATCACTTTTTGCTGCCACGGCCCCTTGCTGGGCAGCTTGGTGAGGATGTTCGCGGCGGCGCGGGTGACCTGCCAGCCGGTGGCTGCTACCCGGGCCGCTTCGACCGGCAACGGCACCCGGTCGAGCTTGGCCACCTCACGGTGTTTGGTAGTAGTCATCTGTGCAGTCTGCCAAATCGAGACTGTCAAGTCCCAATTCCTGTGAGCGCGCTCACCGGTTCTCGCCGAGCGCGAAGTTCTCGGTGAGCGTTTCGACGATCGGCCGCCAGACCTGTTTGGGGAGGTCGTGTCCCATCCCGTCGATCACCACGAACCGCGCCCCGGGGATGGCCGCGGCGACGGCGCGCCCGTTGCGCGGCCGCACCATCGGGTCCGCCGAACCGTGCAGCACGACGGTCGGGGCGGTGATCGCCTTGCTGTAAGCCAGCAGGCTGCCGGTGCCCAGCACGGCGTCGAATTGGCGCAGCATGCCCGGCGGGTAGCTGCAGCGGTCGGCGAGTTGGCGCACCCGGTCGCGCAGCTCGGCCTCGGGCGGCAGGAAGTTGGGGCCGTTGAACACCGCGACGTTGCGCACCTCGAAGGCCAATTTCTCGTCGGGTGAGGCGTCCTTGGGCGGCGGATCGAAGGCCAGCCTGATGACGCGCCAGGCCGGCAACGCGGCGAACGGCTTGCCGGTGCTCGACATGATGATGCCCAGCGACGCCACCCGGTGCGGTTCGGTGGCGGCCACGATCTGCGCGATCATGCCGCCCAGCGAGGCGCCCACCACGTGCGCCCGGCCGACGTCCAGATGGTCCAGCAAGGCCACCACGTCGCCGGCCATGTCGATCAGCGTGTAGGGCACCGGGCTGGGCCGGCCCAGCAGGTAGCGCCCGACGCGCCGGTACATCGAGCCGGCGGCCCGCAGCCCGTGCATCTTGGCCGACAGCCCGGTGTCGCGGTGGTCGAAGCGGATGACGCGGTAACCCGCGTCGAGGAGTTGCGCGCAGAACCCGTCGGGCCACATGGGCAGCTGGGCGCCCAGGCCCATGATGAGCAGCGCGGGCGGCGCCGCCGGGTCGCCGAGATCCTCGTAGTAGAGCTCGACCGGGCCGTGCGGCGTCTCGCGGCACGCGATGCCGCTTCGGATTTGCACTATTTCCGCCAGGGTTGGACCCATCCTTCGATCTGCCAATTCTCCAGCCCGGCGATCAGCTCGTACATGGTGGCGCCGTCAATGGATTCCCGGACGATGTCGGCGTGCCCGGCGTGGCGGGCCAGCTCGTTGATCACGTGCAGGATCACCCAGCGCACCGACCATGCCTTCTGGTCCTTGGGGAACCAGGGGATGTCCTGCGGCACGGGCACCGTGGCTTCGAGGTCGGCGGTTTCGACCAGGCGCAGCGATTCCGCGTTCTGAGCTTCGAACGCCCGCAGCAGCCCGGCCAGCGTCTCGTCGGGCCGCATCACGTGCTGGTCGCCGAACTCCTTGGCGATCTGCTCGAACGGCCGGGGATCCTTCGGCGGCAGGTCCGGCGCGGCGGCGACGCGGGCCATCCAGTTGCGTTGCATGGCCGTCACGTGCTTGACCAGCCCGCCGACCGACAGCGCGCTGACCGACGGTGTCGAGCGGGCCTGTTCGTCGGTGAGGCCGTAAGCGACCGCGAAATAAGCGCTTTGGTGGAACGCCAGGTATTCGCGCAGGGCGTTGCGTTCGTCGGTGACGGGCGGGGCGAGTGCGGGCATTTCAATCCTTCCGAATGAGATGGGTGTGCAGGTAAAGGTCCCGGAGGCAGGCGATTTCGGCACCATGGTGGATAGCTTCGCGATTGATGTGCAGGACCAGCTCGCTCAGCGGGTGGTCCGAGTAGGGTCCTTCGGCCGGGCCGCAGCGGCGGGCCAGGTCGGTGGCGGACAGCGACCGCACGCCGGTGATCCACGCTGCGTACGTCTCATCGAGTTGCTGCAGGGCGGTGACGGCGTCGGTGGCGTAGTCCCAATTGTGGTAGTCGGCGGGCGGTCCACCGAAATGGTGGTGGGCACGCATCGCGAAAACTCCGACGATGACGTGTGCCATGCGCCAGGCGATCGTGGTGAACGGTGGGGGACTGGGCGCAGGGAACGCGAAGTCCACCGCCCCATCCGGGCGCACGTTCCAGCAGTTGGGCACCGGCTGCCAGAAGTACTCGTCGTCGGACAGGCCGTCCAAGCGGGGGCGCAGTTGTGCGCGCCAGTGCCAGTCGAGCTGGTCCGCCAGTTGCGTCGCCAGGTTGGTCATGGCACCGAGCATTGCAGCAATAGCGGACAGGATCGGTCCTAAAACTCGGGCATGCTGTATGGGTGTCGGAGACAACGGGTCGGGTACTGCAGCTGCTGGGCTTGCTGCAGTCGCGCCGGGTGTGGACGGGCCAAGAGCTGGCTCGGCGACTATCGGTGACGACCCGCAGCGTTCGCCGCGATGTCGAGCGCTTGCGTGAGCTCGGTTACCCGGTCCAGGCGAGTAAGGGCCAGGGCGGCGGATACCGGCTGGGCGCCGGGGCCGCGCTGCCGCCGCTGCTGCTCGACCCCGACGAGGCGGTAGCCATTGCGGTCTGTTTGCGGCTCGCCGCCGGCGGCAGCGTGGCCGGGGTGGGCGAGTCTGCGTTGCGGGCACTCGGCAAGCTGGACCAGGTGCTGCCGCCGCGGCTGCGATCGCAGGTGGCTGCGCTGCACGAGGCGACGGTCATGCTGACGCCGAACGTGGTGGATTCCCCGGTGGATCCCGACACGCTGATGACGCTGGCGCGCGCCTGCAGGGACCACGAGCATGTGACGGCCGACTACACGGACCGCGACGGCAACCCGACCGCGCGGCGATTGGAGCCCTACCAGGTCGTCACCACCGGCCGGCGCTGGTATCTGGTCGCTCGCGATCGTGATCGCGACGACTGGCGCAGCCTCCGGCTGGACCGGATGAGCGAGGTGCGCGCGACGGGCAGCACCTTCGTCCCGCGTCCCGCACCCGACGCCCGGGACTATGTCCGTCACTCGATCAGCGCCGCGCCCTACCGCTACGTGGCCAGGGTGCGATACCCCCTTCCCGCGTCGTTGGTGAGCCGGCGCTTTTCGTCGTCGTCGGTGCGCATCGAGCCCGAGGGGGCCGACGCGTGCGTGCTCACCGCCGGCGGCGACGACCCCGAGACGATGGTGCTGTATTTCGCGATGGCGGGCGCGGAATTCCAGGTGCTGGATCCGCCGGAGGTACGCGAAGCCGCGGTTGCCATCGGCAGTCGGCTACGCCTGGCCGGTACGCCGCCGTAAAGTGCGGGAATGCAACTGCTTTCGGCGGGCTCGACCGAGTTGTTCGTCGGGCCGCCGGACGCGCCGCTGCAGCTCGCGCGGGTCGGCGTCGGGGGCTGCGCCGAGCCGACGCCGATCCGCGTCGACGGGGACGGCCTGAGCGGGGAGGCCATCGCCCGGCCCGGGAGCGACGTCGTCGAGGTCCCGGTCGCGGTCGACGGTCCCGTCGTAGGTCAGCGGCGCGCGGCGCGGGCCCACGCCGGTGACGTCGAGGTGCCGTTCGAGTTCACCATCGCCGAGCCCGGCTGGACCATGTTCATGGTCAGTCACTTTCACTACGACCCGGTCTGGTGGAACACCCAGGGCGCCTACACCAGCGAATGGGCCGAGGACCCGCCGGGGCGGCAGGCCAACGGCTTCGCGCTGGTCCGAGCGCACCTCGAGATGGCCCGCCGCGAGCCCGAGTACAAGTTCGTGCTGGCCGAGGTGGACTACCTCAAGCCGTACTGGGACACCCACCCCGAGGACCGCGCCGACCTGCGCCGGTTCATCGCGCAGGGCCGCGTCGAGGTGATGGGCGGCACCTACAACGAACCCAACACCAACCTCACCAGCCCTGAGACGACGATTCGAAACCTGGTGCACGGCATGGGTTTTCAGCGCGGTGTCCTCGGCGCCGACCCGGCCACCGCGTGGCAGCTCGACGTGTTCGGCCACGACCCGCAATTCCCCGGGCTGGCCGCCGACGCCGGCCTGACGTCCAGTTCGTGGGCGCGCGGACCGCACCACCAATGGGGCCCGGGCGGCGACGTCGAAGCCATGCAGTTCTGCAGCGAGTTCGAGTGGATCGCGCCGTCGGGCCGGGGCCTGCTCACGCACTACATGCCCGCGCACTACGGGGCGGGTTGGGGGATGGACGAGTCGGCCTCGCTCGCCGAGGCGGAAGGCGCCACGCTCGCGCTGTTCCACCGGCTCAAGAAGGTCGCCCTGACGCGCAACGTGCTGCTTCCCGTCGGGACCGACTACACGCCGCCCAACAAGTGGGTCACCGCGATCCACCGCGACTGGGCGGCCCGCTACACCTGGCCGCGGTTCGTGTGCGCGATCCCGCGGGACTTTTTCGCGGCGGTGCGCGCCGAACTCGCGCAGCGTGGTTGCGAGCCGTCGCCGCAATCCCGGGACATGAACCCGATCTACGCCGGCAAGGACGTGTCCTACATCGACACCAAACAGGCCAATCGGGCCGCCGAGAACGCCGTGCTTGCCGCCGAGCGTTTCGCCGTGTTCGCCGCGCTGCTGACGGGCGCCGAGTACCCGCAGGCCGCGCTGGCCAAGGCGTGGGTGCAGCTGGCCTACGGCGCGCACCACGACGCCATCACCGGTTCGGAGTCCGACCAGGTCTACCTCGACCTGCTGACCGGCTGGCGCGACGCGTGGGAGCTGGGCCGCGCCGCCCGGGACAACTCGCTGGCGCGGCTGTCGGCCTTGATGGGCGGTGATGTGGTCGTGTGGAATCCGTTGGCGCACAAGCGGACCGACATCGTCACCGCCCGGCTCGGCGCGCCGCTCGGCCCCGGGGTGCGCGTGCTCGATCCCGACGGCACCGAGCTGCCGGCGCAGGTAGAGGACGACGGGCGTTCCGTCACATGGTTGGCGCGCGACGTGCCGTCGCTGGGCTGGCGGGCGTATCGACTAGTGCCGGCGGCCGAAACCGCCGGCTGGGAACCGATGCCCGGCTATGAGATCGGCAACGAGCACTCCCGGCTTCGGGCCGACCCGGCGCGCGGCGGGGGGATCGTGTCCCTGGTTTCCGGCGACCGGCAGCTGATCGCCGCGGGCCGCCAGGGCAACGAGCTGGCCCTCTACGAGGAATACCCGTCGCATCCCAGGCAGGGGGAGGGTCCTTGGCACTTGCTGCCCAAGGGGCCGGTGGTGTGCTCGTCGGAGTCGCCGGCGCGGGTGCGCGCCTACCGGGGCCCGCTCGGTCAGCGCCTGGTGGTGCGCGGCCGCATCGGCGAGCAGCTTCGCTACACGCAAACCCTGACGCTGTGGAACGGGCTGGCGCGGCTCGACTGCCGCACGGCCATCGACGAATTCACCGGCGAGGACCGCTTGTTGCGGCTGCGCTGGCCGTGCCCGGTGCCGGGCGCCATGCCGGTCAGCGAGGTGGGCGACGCCGTCGTCGGGCGGGGCTTCGCGCTGCTGCATGACGGGGCGCGCTCGGTGGACACCGCGCGGCACCTGTGGACGCTGGACAACCCCACCTACGGCTGGTTCGGCCTGTCCTCGGCGGTTCGGATTCGGGTCGGCGCCGAGATGCGGGCGGTGTCGGTGGCCGAGGTGGTGTCGCCGGCCGAGGCGGTGTCGGGGCCGCTGGCGCGCGAGCTGATGGTGGCGCTGGTGCGCGCCGGCGTCACGGCCACCTGCAGCGGCGCCGACAAGCCGCGCTACGGCTGCCTCGACGTCGACTCGAACCTGCCCGACGTCCGGATCGCGCTAGGCGGGCCGGACCGCAACGCGTTTGCCAAAGCCGTTCTTGCGCAAGCTGATCCGGAATACTCGGCCGAACTCGAGCGCCAGCTGGCGGCGACGGGGCGGGCCAGGGTCTGGGTGCCGGCCGCCACGCCGTTGGCCGCGGCCTGGGTGCCCGGTGCGGACCTGCGGGCGCCCCGCGCGCTGCCGGTCCTGGTGGTCGACGGCCACCCCGAAGTCCCCGAGGACGGCTTGGCCGCCGCGATCGCCTCGCTGGTCGACGACCTCGAGGATGCCGAGATCGCGGTCAACCAGCGCCCGCCGTCGGGCCTGGAACCCTTCGAATCCCGCACCGTCGCGCTGCTCAACCGCGGGGTGCCCAGCTTCGCCGTCGAGACCGACGGCACGCTGCACACCGCGCTGATGCGGTCCTGCACCGGCTGGCCGTCGGGCACCTGGATCGACGATCCGCGCCGCACCGCGCCCGACGGCTCGAACTTCCAGCTCCAGCACTGGACCCACGTCTTCGACTACGCGCTGGCCTGCGGCGACGGCGACTGGCGCGAGGCCGAGATCCCCGCCCGCAGTGCGGAATTCGGCCATCCGCTGCTCGCCGTGGTGCCCGGCGAAGGGGAGGGCGTGCTGCCGTCGACCGGGTCGCTGCTCAGCGTCGAGCCCGCCGGCTCGGTCCAGCTGGCCGCCCTCAAGGCGGCCGGCAACCCGCTGGCCGCAGGCAGTGGCCGGCCCGTCGACCCGAGCGCGGTGGCCCTGAGGTTGGTGCAGACGACCGGGCAGCGCACCCGCGTCGACCTGACCTCCGAGGTGGCCGCGGTGCGCGGGCTCGCCTACGCCGACCTGCTGGAGGAGCGGCACCGACACGCGGAACCGGTCGACCTGCACGGCTATCAGGTGGCCACCGTGCTGGCTCACCTCGAAACGCAAAGCGCAGCAACTGGTTTCGCGCGGCTCGCGCCGGAAGCCGAGGCCGCCCAGCCGCTTTACGCGCGCTACTGGCTGCACAATCGCGGACCGGCGCCGCTTGGTGGGCTGCCGGCCGTCGCGCACCTGCACCCGCAGCGGGTGACCGCCGAACCGGGCGGTGAGGTGACGTTGCGGCTCACGGTGGCCGGCGACTGCACCGACGCCACGTTGGACGGCGAGGTGACGGTGCTGTGCCCGGACGGCTGGTCGGCCACCCCGGCGGAGCTGCCGTTCACGCTGCACGCGGGTGACCACCGCGAGGCCGACGTGGCGGTGCGGATCCCGGCGCGCGCGCAGCCCGGGCTCTACCCGCTGCGCGCCCGGCTGTGCCTGACCGGGGACGTCCCGGCGGCGTGGCGACAGGCGGTCGAGGACGTGTGCGTGGTGCAGGTCGGCGCGCATGCCGACGCCCATGGGCGCGAGCTGGTGTACCTCGTCGACGGGCCGCGCGACGTCGAGCTGGCGGCGGGCACGACCGCCCGGCTGACCGTGACCGTCGGCACGCACGCCCGCGCCGCGCTGGCGCTGGAGGCGCACCTGATCAGCCCCTGGGGCACCTGGGAATGGATGGGGCCCGCCGCGCTCGGCGCGGTGCTGCCCGCCCGCGGCGCGGTCGAGCTCGGCTTCGAGCTGAGCCCGCCGCCGTGGCTGGATCCCGGCCAGTGGTGGGCGCTGGTCCGGGTGGGCTGCGCGGGCCGGCTGGTGTACTCGCCGGCGGTTCGGGTGACGGTGACATGAGCGCCGGTCCGGTTGCGATCGTGGCCGGCGACCCGGTGCCCGTCGACGAGGTCGACGCGGCCGAGGCACGGCTGCGCCGCGGGCGCGGGGCGGACGCGCTGCCCGCGAGGGGCACCGCGGAGGGCAGGCAGCTGCGGCGCTGGCTCACCCAACTGATCGTGACCGAGCGGGTGGTCGCCGCCGAGGCCGCCGCCCGCGGCCTCACCGCCGCCGACGCGCCCGCCGAGGCCGAGCTGCTGCCCGACGCGACCGCGCGGCTGGAGATCGGCAGCGTGGCCGCCGCCGCGCTGGCGGACCCGTTGGCGCGCGCGCTGTTCGCCGACGTCACCGCCCCGACCGAGGTCGGCGACGACGAGGTGGCCGGCTACCACGCCCGCAACCCGCTGCGCTTCGCCGCGCCGCGCCCCGGACCTCACGGCTGGCGGGCCCCCGCGCAGGCCGCGCCGCCGCTGGCGGAGGTGCGCTCGGCGATCGCCGAGAACCTGCGCGGTGCCGCGCGCCGGCGCGCCTTCCGGGTGTGGCTGGACGCGCGGCGGGCCGAGCTGGTCCGCCTCGCCCCCGGCTACGAGCACCCGGGCGACCCACGGCAACCCGACAACACCCACCGGCACTGATGGCCGCCCTCACGCTCTGCCTCGACATCGGCGGCACCAAGATCGCCGCCGGCCTGATCGATCCGGGCGGCGCGCTGGTGCACACCGCCATCCGGCCCACCCCGCCCGGCGGCTCCGCGGAGGAAGTGTGGGCCGAGGTCGCCGCGAGCGTCGCCGACGCGCTGCGCGTCGCCGGCGGCGCCGTCATCGCGGTGGGCATCGCCTCGGCGGGCCCCATCGACCTGCCCGCCGGAACCGTCAGCCCGGTGAACATCCGGGCCTGGCGCGGCTTCCCGCTGCGGGACCGCGTCGCGGCCGAGGTCCCCGGCGTGCCCGTGCGCCTCGGCGGGGACGGCGTGTGCATGGCGCTGGGCGAGCACTGGCGTGGGGCGGGCCGCGGCGCGCGCTTCATGCTCGGGATGGTGGTGTCCACCGGCGTGGGCGGGGGACTGGTGCTTGACGGCGTTCCATACACCGGGCGCACCGGCAACGCGGGCCACGTCGGTCACGTGGTGGTCGAGGATGACGGCCAACCGTGCGCGTGCGGCGGGCGCGGCTGCGTCGAGACCGTCGCGTCCGGGCCGTGGATGGTGCGCTGGGCGCGGGAAAACGGGTGGGCCGCGCCGCCCGGCGCCGGCGCCCGGGACCTGGCCACCGCGGCGGCCGCCGGGGATCCGGTGGCGCAGCGGGCGTTTCGCCGGGGCGCCACCGCGCTGGCGGCGATGATCGCGTCGGTCGGGGCGGTCTGCGACCTCGACCTCGTCGTCATCGGCGGCGGTGTGGCCAAGTCCGGGGACCTGCTCTTCGACCCGCTGCGGGCGGCGCTGGCCGAGTACGCCGGGCTGCAGTTCCTGGCCGGCCTGCGGGTAGTGCCCGCGGCGCTGGGCGGCGAGGCCGGCCTGATCGGCGCGGCCAGGCTGGCCGGGCTCGCGTAGCCGTTTTGGCTGACCGCGGGGCGTCAGGCTATCCTGGGTGCCGATCCACCGAAGACCGTCGGTCACCGAGCAATCGGTCGAAGGTCCGGGATGAACTTCCCGGCGGCCCACGCAGGAGGACGAGGCAGTACACCGGCGCACGCCGGTGCATATTCACGCCCCGGCCGCTTCCTGCGCCGGGGCGTACTTCGTTTTGAGGCGTTCCTCGGTGAATCACCGACAACTTTGACCTCAGGAGGCATGCATGGCCCGGGCTGACAAGGCCACCGCCGTTGCAGACATCGCGGAGCAGTTCAAGGACTCGACGGCCACCCTGATCACCGAGTACCGCGGTTTGACGGTGGCCAACCTGGCCGAGCTGCGCCGCTCGCTGGCGGGATCGGCCACCTACACGGTGGCCAAGAACACGCTGATCAAGCGGGCTGCGGCCGACGCCGGGATCGAGGGCCTCGACGAGCTGTTCGCCGGCCCGACGGCCATCGCGTTCGTCAGCGGCGAGCCGGTCGACGCCGCCAAGGCGATCAAGACCTTCGCCAAGGAGAACAAGGCGCTGGTCATCAAGGGCGGCTACATGGATGGCCACCCGCTGAGCGTCTCCGAAGTCGAGCGCATCGCGGACCTGGAGTCCCGCGAGGTGCTGCTGGCCAAGCTGGCCGGCGCGATGAAGGGCAACCTGGCCAAGGCGGCCGGCCTGTTCGCCGCGCCGGCCTCCCAGATGGCCCGGCTGCTGGCCGCCCTGCAGGAGACGAAGCCCGCCGAAGCCGCTGCGCCGGAGCCTGCCGCAGCGGCCACGGAGGCACCCGCGGAACCTGCGGAACCTGCGGCACCCGAGGCAGCCGCGGCGCCCGCCGAGGAAACCCCCGAAGCACCGGCCGAAGCCGAATAACAACCAACCCGCAACTTAGGAAAACAAGGAAGGACCCACACCATGGCCAAAATCTCTAGCGACGACCTGCTCGACGCGTTCAAGGAAATGACCCTGCTGGAGCTCTCGGACTTCGTGAAGAAGTTCGAGGAGACCTTCGAGGTCACCGCGGCCGCCCCGGTCGCCGTCGCCGCCGCCGGTGGTCCGGCCGCGGGTGGCGCGCCCGCCGAGGCCGCCGAGGAGCAGTCGGAGTTCGACGTCATCCTCGAGGCCGCCGGTGACAAGAAGATCGGCGTCATCAAGGTGGTCCGCGAGATCGTCTCCGGCCTGGGCCTCAAGGAGGCCAAGGACCTCGTCGACGGCGCGCCCAAGCCGCTGCTCGAGAAGGTGGCCAAGGAGGCCGCCGACGAGGCCAAGGCCAAGCTCGAGGCGGCCGGCGCCACCGTCACCGTCAAGTAGTTCTGCTTCGCGACAACCCCCGGGACTGCGGTCCCGGGGGTTTCGTGCGCTCAGCCCGCGCCGAACGCCGCGCGGAACGACTGCCGAATCCGTTCGGGCGAATCTCCCAGGGCGACAAGAAGATTGGTGAACAGCGCGCCGAGCACCGGCCGCACCGCCGTGCCGTCGTCGCCGTAGAACCCGGCGAGTTCGAGCAATACGAAACCGTGCATGAGTGCCCAGAACTGGGCCGCTATGGCGACCACCGACTCGTCGTCGTCGTCGTCGCCGCCGCCAACGTTGATCCGACCCGTCAGCCTCGACCGGTGGACCGCACGCACCAAATGCGCGAAGCTCGGGATGTCCCGCTCGATCTCGGCAACCGTCAGTTTCAGGACGTTGCCCGCCGGAGCGTTGATGCCATGGGCGCTGGTGCTGCCGAACATCAGCCGGTACATGTGGGGGCGGTCGATCGCGTAGCCGCGATAGGCCACGCCAATGGCCACCAAGTCCGCCACCGGGTCGTCGGTCTCGGGCACCGCCAGCGCGGCGTCGAACTGGCGCAGGCTCTCCTCGGCGACCGCGGCAATCAGCCCGCGCATCCCACCGAAATGGGTGTAGACCGCCATCGTCGAGGTCCCCGCCGCACCGGCCACCCTGCGGGTCTGCAGCGCGTCGGGCCCGTTTTCGTCGAGCAGCTTGACGGCGGCGTCGAGCAACTCGTCGCGAACGCCGCGTACGGCGGGCTCAAGCTCTGAAGTCATCCTTGCCATCTTCTCATCGGGCGCGTACGGTCACAATAACGCTGAAATAACAATGTTATAGGAGCTCAGCAATGACGACTATGGAAACCGTCACGTCCGGGAATCCCTATCTCGAGGGCTTCTTGGCGCCGGTGGGCGCCGAGGTGACCGCGACCGACCTGGAGGTCACCGGGCACATCCCGGAGCACCTCGACGGGCGCTATCTGCGCAACGGGCCGAACCCGGCCGAAGAGGTCGACCCGGCCACCTATCACTGGTTCAGCGGCGACGGCATGGTGCACGGGGTCGCGCTGCGCGACGGCAAGGCCCGGTGGTATCGCAATCGCTGGGTGCGCAGCCTCTCGGTGTGCGCCACCCTCGGCGAGCCGGCGCCGGACCGCCTCAACCCGCGGGCGGGCATGCTGTCCTTCGGCGCCAACACCAACGTGCTGACACACGCCGGCCGCACCCTGGCGCTGGTCGAGGGCGGGGCCGCCAACTACGAGCTGACCGACGAGCTCGACACCGTCGGAACCTGCGACTTCGACGGCACCCTGGAGGGTGGGTACACCGCCCATCCGCACCGCGATCCGCACACCGGCGAATTGCACGCCGTGTCTTACTCTTTCGCGCGCGGGCGCACCGTGCAGTACTCGGTGATCGACAACCGCGGGCGGGCCCGCCGCACGGTCGACATCGAGGTGTCCGGGTCGCCGATGATGCACGACTTCTCGCTGACCGACAAATACGTCGTGTTCTACGACCTGCCGGTGACGTTCGACCCGGTGCAGGTGCTGCCCGCGAACGTCCCGCGCTGGCTGGGCGTGCCGGCCCGGCTGGCGCTGCAGTCGCTGATCGGGCGGGTCCGGGTGCCGGGCCCGATCACCGCGATGATGAACCGCAACCCGAAGCATGACGACCGGATGCCGTACGCCTGGAACCCCAACTACCCGGCGCGCATCGGCG
Organism: Mycobacterium sp. NGS64; assembly: GCF_059812245.1. Taxonomy (NCBI): domain Bacteria; kingdom Bacillati; phylum Actinomycetota; class Actinomycetes; order Mycobacteriales; family Mycobacteriaceae; genus Mycobacterium; species Mycobacterium sp. NGS64. The sequence continues at coordinate 67,697 of NZ_JCALCI010000001.1, forward strand.
TCATGCCCCGCGAGGGCGGTAACAAGGACGTCCGCTGGTTCGACATCGAACCCTGCTACATCTACCACCCGCTCAACGCCTACTCCGAAATGCGCGACGGCGCAGAGGTTTTGGTGCTCGACGTGGTGCGCTACGCGCGGATGTTCGACCGCGACCGGCGCGGCCCCGGCGACACCGCGCCCAGGCTGGACCGCTGGACCGTCAACCTGGCGACCGGCGCGGTGACCACCGAATGCCGCGACGAGCGGCCCCAGGAATTCCCCAGGATCAACGAGACCCGCCTCGGCGGGCGGCACCGCTACGGCTACACCGTCGGCGCGTCCTTCCAGGGCGCCGAGGCACCGCTGTACAAGCACGACTACGCCACGGGGTCGGCCACGGTGGCCCCACTCGACCCCGAGCTTTTCCTCGGCGAGATGTCATTCGTGCCGAACCCCGCGGCGGCCACCGAGGACGACGGCATCCTGATGGGATACGGCTACCACCGCGGCCGCGACGAAGGGCAGCTGGTGCTGCTGGATGCGCAGACCCTCGACTCGGTGGCTACCGTGCACCTGCCGCAGCGGGTCCCGATGGGCTTCCACGGCAACTGGGCGCCCTCCGGCTAACACTCGCGTCGAATAGGGGCGAGGCGCCGAGTCTCAGGTCGGGCAATTTTTGTCAGCGGTCCGATCCAAGCCTGATGCGGGGTGCCTGACGTGCGCTACAGTGACTGATGCCACACAAAAGGGCAGGTGGCGGGCACGAGCGTTGACGGAAGGATTCCCCATGGGCGTCGCAATCGAGGTGAGGGGACTCACGAAGTCGTTCGGTCCCTCGAGAATTTGGGAAGACGTGACGCTGGATATCCCCGCCGGGGAGGTCAGCGTCCTGCTCGGGCCGTCGGGTACCGGCAAATCGGTGTTCCTGAAGTCCCTCATCGGTCTGCTGCGTCCGGAGCGCGGCTCGATCATGATCGACGGCACCGACATCCTCGAGTGCTCGGCCAAGGAGCTCTACGAGATCCGCACGCTGTTCGGTGTCATGTTCCAGGACGGCGCGCTGTTCGGTTCGATGAACCTGTTCGACAACGCGGCGTTCCCGCTGCGCGAGCACACTAAGAAGAAGGAAAGCGAGATCCGTGACATCGTCATGGAGAAGCTGACCCTGGTGGGCCTCGGCGGGGATGAGAAGAAGTTCCCCGGTGAGATCTCCGGCGGTATGCGCAAGCGCGCAAGCCTGGCCCGGGCGCTGGTGATGGACCCGCAGATCATCCTGTGCGACGAGCCCGACTCCGGTCTGGACCCGGTTCGTACCGCGTATTTGAGCCAGCTGATCCTCGACATCAACGCCCAGATCGACGCCACCGTCCTGATCGTGACGCACAACATCAACATCGCCCGGACCGTGCCGGACAACATGGGCATGCTGTTCCGCCGCAAGCTGGTCATGTTCGGCCCGCGGGAGGTGCTGCTGACCAGCGACGAGCCCGTCGTGCGCCAGTTCCTCAACGGCCGGCGCATCGGGCCGATCGGCATGTCCGAGGAGAAGGACGAGGCCACCATGGCCGAGGAGCAGGCCCTGCTGGACGCCGGCCACCACGCCGGCGGCGTCGAGGAGATCGAGGGAGTGCCGCCGCAGATCACCGCGACCCCGGGCATGCCGGAGCGCAAGGCCGTCGCGCGGCGCCAGGCCCGGGTGCGCGAGATCCTGCACACCCTGCCCAAGAACGCCCAGGCCGCCATCCTCGACGACCTCGAAGGCACCCACCGGTTCAAGGCGCACGAGTTTGGTGGGGAGTAGAGAAATTTGTGCTAACTCGGTGCAACTTGCCGACCCGCCCTCTTGACGACCGGGCGTAAACGGGTCAGTCTGTTGGGCAGCATGTACCCACGGGAAGTCGAGATCGCGAGCCAGCGCCGATGTCCCTGGGCTGATTGTTGTGGGTAGTTGAGGAATGCGCGGTCCTGCGCTATTGTTGGACGTTGCGCTGGCTACCTCCTGCCCACCTCACCCGCCACCTGACACTGTGGTCTTAGCCTGAGCCCCCTCCCGCGGCTTAGCTATTTAGTTGCGCGCGTGAGATCTGGGCAGATCGTTCGCCAGCCGTACCGACAAATTGATGCGGCGAACGCAGCCGGTTTCCCCGGGGTCGTGAGTCGCACGAGGTGCTGGAAGGACGCATCTTGGCAGATTCCCGCCAGAGCAAGAGTCGCCACCAGAGTTCCAAAAACTCAAATTCCACCAACGGCTCCGTGCCCGGAGCACCCAACCGAGTTTCCTTCGCCAAGCTCCGCGAACCGCTTGAGGTTCCGGGGCTCCTTGACGTGCAGACCGACTCCTTTGAGTGGCTGATCGGGTCGCCGCGCTGGCGCGAGAGCGCTGTGGCCCGCGCGGGAAGCACGGCAGGGGCCAACCCGGTGGGCGGCCTCGAAGAGGTCCTCTACGAGCTCTCGCCGATCGAGGACTTCTCGGGCTCGATGTCGCTGTCTTTCTCCGATCCCCGCTTTGACGAGGTCAAGGCGCCGGTCGACGAGTGCAAAGACAAGGACATGACCTACGCGGCCCCGCTGTTCGTCACGGCCGAGTTCATCAACAACAACACCGGCGAGATCAAGAGCCAGACGGTGTTCATGGGCGACTTCCCGATGATGACCGAGAAGGGCACCTTCATCATCAACGGGACCGAGCGCGTCGTCGTCAGCCAGCTGGTGCGCTCGCCCGGCGTCTACTTCGACGAGACGATCGACAAGTCCACCGAGAAGACGCTGCACAGCGTCAAGGTGATCCCCAGCCGCGGGGCCTGGCTCGAGTTCGACGTCGACAAGCGCGACACCGTCGGCGTGCGCATCGACCGCAAGCGCCGCCAGCCGGTCACCGTGCTGCTCAAGGCGCTGGGCTGGACCACCGAGCGGATCACCGAGCGGTTCGGCTTCTCCGAGATCATGATGTCGACGCTGGAGAAGGACAACACCGCCGGCACCGACGAGGCGCTGCTGGACATCTACCGCAAGCTGCGCCCGGGCGAGCCGCCGACCAAGGAGTCCGCGCAGACCCTGCTGGAGAACCTGTTCTTCAAGGAGAAGCGCTACGACCTGGCCCGGGTGGGCCGCTACAAGGTCAACAAGAAGCTCGGCCTGAACACCGAGAACCCGATCACGACGACCACGCTGACCGAAGAGGACGTCGTCGCAACCATCGAGTACCTGGTTCGCCTGCACGAGGGGCAGTCGGTGATGACCGTCCCCGGCGGCGTCGAGGTGCCGGTGGAGACCGACGACATCGACCACTTCGGCAACCGGCGGCTGCGCACGGTCGGCGAGCTGATCCAGAACCAGATCCGGGTCGGCATGTCCCGAATGGAGCGCGTCGTCCGCGAGCGGATGACGACCCAGGACGTCGAGGCCATCACGCCGCAGACGCTGATCAACATCCGGCCGGTGGTCGCCGCGATCAAGGAGTTCTTCGGCACCAGCCAGCTGTCGCAGTTCATGGACCAGAACAACCCGCTGTCCGGTCTCACCCACAAGCGCCGCCTGTCGGCGCTGGGCCCCGGCGGTCTGTCCCGTGAGCGCGCCGGCCTGGAGGTCCGTGACGTGCACCCGTCGCACTACGGCCGCATGTGCCCGATCGAGACCCCGGAGGGTCCGAACATCGGTCTGATCGGCTCGCTCTCGGTGTATGCGCGGGTCAACCCGTTCGGGTTCATCGAGACGCCTTATCGGAAGGTCGTGGACGGGGTCGTTACCGACGAGATCGTCTACCTGACCGCCGACGAGGAGGACCGCCACGTGGTGGCGCAGGCCAACTCGCCGATCGACGCGAGCGGCCGGTTCGTCGAGCCGCGCGTGCTGGTCCGCCGCAAGGCGGGCGAGGTCGAGTACGTGCCGTCGTCCGAGGTCGACTACATGGATGTGTCGCCGCGCCAGATGGTGTCGGTGGCCACCGCCATGATCCCGTTCCTCGAGCACGATGACGCCAACCGCGCCCTGATGGGTGCCAACATGCAGCGCCAGGCGGTTCCGCTGGTGCGCAGCGAGGCGCCGCTGGTGGGCACCGGCATGGAGTTGCGTGCCGCGATCGACGCCGGCGACGTCGTCGTCGCGGAGAAGGCCGGGGTGATCGAGGAGGTCTCCGCGGACTACATCACCGTGATGGCCGACGACGGCACCCGGCACACCTACCGGATGCGCAAGTTCGCCCGTTCCAACCACGGCACCTGCGCCAACCAGTCGCCGATCGTCGACGCGGGGGACCGCGTCGAGGCCGGCCAGGTGATCGCCGACGGCCCCTGCACCGAAAACGGTGAGATGGCGCTGGGCAAGAACCTGCTGGTGGCGATCATGCCGTGGGAGGGCCACAACTACGAGGACGCGATCATCCTCTCCAACCGCCTGGTCGAAGAGGACGTGCTGACCTCGATCCACATCGAGGAGCACGAGATCGATGCCCGCGACACCAAGCTGGGCGCCGAGGAGATCACCCGGGACATCCCCAATGTCTCCGACGAGGTCCTCGCCGACCTGGACGAGCGCGGCATCGTGCGGATCGGGGCCGAAGTTCGCGACGGCGACATCCTGGTCGGCAAGGTCACCCCGAAGGGTGAGACCGAGCTGACCCCGGAGGAGCGGCTGCTGCGGGCGATCTTCGGTGAGAAGGCCCGCGAGGTCCGCGACACCTCGCTGAAGGTGCCGCACGGCGAGTCCGGCAAGGTCATCGGCATCCGGGTGTTCTCCCGCGAGGACGACGACGAGCTGCCGGCCGGGGTCAACGAGCTGGTCCGCGTGTACGTGGCCCAGAAGCGCAAGATCTCCGACGGCGACAAGCTCGCCGGCCGGCACGGCAACAAGGGCGTGATCGGCAAGATCCTGCCGGTCGAGGACATGCCGTTCCTCCCGGACGGCACCCCGGTGGACATCATCCTGAACACGCACGGTGTGCCGCGACGGATGAACATCGGCCAGATCCTGGAAACGCACCTCGGCTGGTGCGCGCACAGCGGCTGGAAGGTGGACACCGGCAAGGGCGTTCCCGACTGGGCCGCCAACCTGCCCGAGGACCTGTTGCACGCCGAGCCGAACGCCATCGTGTCCACGCCGGTGTTCGACGGCGCGCAGGAGGCCGAGCTGCAGGGGCTGCTGTCGGCCACGCTGCCCAACCGCGACGGTGAGGTGCTCGTCAACGGCGACGGCAAGGCAGTGCTGTTCGACGGCCGCAGCGGCGAGCCGTTCCCGTACCCGGTGACCGTCGGCTTCATGTACATCATGAAGCTGCACCACCTGGTGGACGACAAGATCCACGCCCGCTCCACCGGTCCGTACTCGATGATCACCCAGCAGCCGCTGGGCGGTAAGGCGCAGTTCGGTGGCCAGCGGTTCGGTGAGATGGAGTGCTGGGCCATGCAGGCCTACGGCGCCGCGTACACGCTGCAGGAGCTGTTGACCATCAAGTCCGACGACACCGTCGGCCGGGTCAAGGTGTACGAGGCGATCGTCAAGGGCGAGAACATTCCCGAGCCGGGCATCCCCGAGTCGTTCAAGGTGCTGCTCAAGGAGCTGCAGTCGCTGTGCCTCAACGTCGAGGTGCTCTCGTCCGACGGCGCGGCCATCGAGCTGCGCGAGGGCGAGGACGAGGACCTTGAGCGGGCCGCCGCCAACCTGGGAATCAACTTGTCCCGCAACGAATCCGCGTCCGTCGAAGATCTGGCTTAGCGGACCTGGCAGTTATTACTTTTAGGTATCTAAACCCGCAAGGGGAAAGGGAGTTACGTGCTCGACGTCAACTTCTTCGATGAACTCCGTATCGGCCTGGCCACCGCGGAGGACATCAGGCAATGGTCTTACGGCGAGGTCAAAAAGCCGGAGACGATCAACTACCGCACGCTGAAGCCGGAGAAGGACGGCCTGTTCTGCGAGAAGATCTTCGGACCGACTCGGGACTGGGAGTGCTACTGCGGCAAGTACAAGCGCGTCCGCTTCAAGGGCATCATCTGTGAGCGCTGCGGCGTCGAGGTGACGCGCGCCAAGGTGCGCCGCGAGCGGATGGGCCACATCGAGCTGGCGGCGCCCGTCACGCACATCTGGTACTTCAAGGGTGTGCCGTCGCGCCTGGGCTACCTGCTCGACCTGGCGCCGAAGGACCTCGAGAAGATCATCTACTTCGCCGCGTACGTGATCACGTCCGTCGACGACGAGATGCGCCACAACGAGCTGTCCACGCTCGAGGCCGAAATGATGGTGGAGCGCAAGGGAGTTGAGGACCAGCGCGACGCCGAACTCGAGGCGCGTGCGCAAAAGCTCGAGGCGGACCTGGCCGAGCTGGAGGCCGAGGGCGCCAAGGCCGACGCGCGACGCAAGGTTCGCGACGGCGGCGAGCGCGAGATGCGCCAGATCCGCGACCGCGCCCAGCGTGAGCTGGACCGGCTGGAGGACATCTGGAACACCTTCACCAAGCTGGCCCCCAAGCAGCTGATCGTCGACGAGAACCTCTACCGCGAGCTCGTCGACCGCTACGGCGAGTACTTCACCGGTGCGATGGGCGCGGAGTCGATCCAGAAGCTGATCGAGAACTTCGACATCGACGCCGAGGCCGACTCGCTGCGTGACGTCATCCGAAACGGCAAGGGGCAGAAGAAGCTTCGCGCCCTCAAGCGCCTCAAGGTGGTCGCCGCCTTCCAGCAGTCGGGCAACTCGCCGATGGGCATGGTGCTCGACGCGGTGCCGGTGATCCCGCCGGAGCTGCGCCCCATGGTCCAACTCGACGGTGGCCGGTTCGCCACCAGCGACCTCAACGACCTGTACCGCCGGGTGATCAACCGCAACAACCGCCTCAAGAGGCTGATCGACCTCGGCGCGCCCGAGATCATCGTCAACAACGAGAAGCGGATGCTGCAGGAGTCCGTGGACGCGCTGTTCGACAACGGCCGCCGCGGCCGCCCGGTCACCGGGCCGGGCAACCGTCCGCTGAAGTCGCTGTCGGATCTGCTGAAGGGCAAGCAGGGCCGGTTCCGCCAGAACCTGCTCGGTAAGCGTGTCGACTACTCCGGCCGTTCGGTCATCGTGGTCGGCCCGCAGCTCAAGCTGCACCAGTGCGGCCTGCCCAAGCTGATGGCGCTGGAGCTGTTCAAGCCGTTCGTGATGAAGCGGCTCGTCGACCTCAACCACGCGCAGAACATCAAGAGCGCCAAGCGGATGGTCGAGCGGCAGCGTCCCCAGGTGTGGGACGTGCTCGAAGAGGTCATCGCCGAGCACCCGGTGCTGCTGAACCGCGCGCCCACCCTGCACCGGTTGGGCATCCAGGCCTTCGAGCCGATGCTGGTGGAGGGCAAGGCGATTCAGCTGCACCCGCTGGTGTGTGAGGCGTTCAACGCCGACTTCGACGGTGACCAGATGGCGGTGCACCTGCCGCTTTCCGCGGAGGCGCAGGCCGAGGCCCGCATCCTGATGCTGTCCTCGAACAACATCCTGTCGCCGGCTTCCGGTCGCCCGTTGGCCATGCCCCGACTGGACATGGTGACCGGGCTGTACTACCTGACCACCGAGGTCGACGGCGACACCGGCGAATACTCACCGGCCGCCAAGGACCAGCCGGAGGTCGGGGTGTACTCCTCGCCCGCGGAGGCGATCATGGCGTCGGACCGCGGTGTGCTCTCGGTGCGGGCCAAGATCAAGGTGCGGCTGACCCAGCTGCGCCCGCCCGCCGAGATCGAAGCGGAGCTGTTCCCCAACGGCTGGCAGCCGGGCGACTCCTGGATGGCCGAGACCACGCTGGGCCGGGTGCTGTTCAACGAGCTGCTGCCGGTGGCCTACCCGTTCGTGAACAAGCAGATGCACAAGAAGGTGCAGGCCGCGATCATCAACGACCTGGCCGAGCGCTACCCGATGATCGTGGTCGCGCAGACCGTGGACAAGCTCAAGGACGCCGGGTTCTACTGGGCGACCCGCAGCGGTGTCACGGTCTCGATGGCCGACGTGCTGGTCCCGCCGCGCAAGAAGGAGATCCTCGACCAGTACGAGGAGCGCGCCGACAAGGTCGAAAAGCAGTTCCAGCGTGGTGCTTTGAACCACGACGAGCGCAACGAGGCGCTGGTGGAGATCTGGAAGGAAGCCACCGACGAGGTCGGTCAGGCGCTGCGCGAGCACTACCCGGCCGACAACCCGATCATCACGATCGTCGACTCGGGCGCCACGGGTAACTTCACCCAGACCCGAACGCTGGCCGGCATGAAGGGCCTGGTGACCAACCCGAAGGGTGAGTTCATCCCGCGTCCGGTCAAGTCCTCGTTCCGTGAGGGCCTGACGGTGCTGGAGTACTTCATCAACACGCACGGCGCTCGAAAGGGCTTGGCGGACACCGCGTTGCGTACCGCCGACTCCGGGTACCTGACCCGTCGTCTGGTGGACGTGAGCCAGGACGTCATCGTCCGCGAGCACGACTGCGAGACCGAGCGCGGCATCGTCGTCGAGCTGGCCGAGCGTCAGCCCGACGGCACGCTGATCCGCGATCCGTACATCGAAACCTCGGCGTACGCGCGGACTTTGGGCACCGACGCGGTCGACGAGAAGGGCAACGTCGTCGTCGCGCGTGGCGAGGACCTGGGTGACCCGGAGATCGACGCGCTGCTGGCGGCCGGCATCACGCAGGTCAAGGTGCGCTCGGTGCTCACCTGCACCACCGGCACCGGCGTCTGCGCGACGTGCTACGGGCGCTCGATGGCCACCGGCAAGCTGGTCGACATCGGCGAGGCCGTCGGCATCGTCGCGGCGCAGTCCATCGGTGAGCCCGGCACCCAGCTGACGATGCGGACCTTCCACCAGGGTGGTGTCGGTGAGGACATCACCGGCGGTCTGCCCCGGGTTCAGGAGCTGTTCGAGGCCCGCGTGCCGCGCGGCAAGGCGCCGATCGCCGACGTCACCGGCCGGGTGCGCCTCGAGGACGGTGAGCGGTTCTACAAGATCACCATCGTTCCCGACGACGGCGGCGAGGAGGTCGTCTACGACAAGCTCTCCAAGCGGCAGCGGCTGCGTGTGTACAAGCACGAGGACGGGTCCGAGGGAGTGCTGTCCGACGGCGACCACGTCGAGGTGGGCCAGCAGCTGATGGAGGGCTCGGCCGACCCGCACGAGGTGTTGCGCGTGCAGGGCCCGCGCGAGGTGCAGATCCACCTGGTCCGCGAGGTCCAGGAGGTCTACCGCGCCCAGGGTGTGTCGATCCACGACAAGCACATCGAGGTGATCGTTCGCCAGATGCTGCGCCGCGTCACCATCATCGACTCGGGCTCGACGGAGTTCCTGCCCGGCTCGCTGATCGACCGCGCGGAGTTCGAGGCGGAGAACCGCCGGGTGGTGGCCGAGGGCGGCGAGCCCGCCGCCGGCCGTCCGGTGCTGATGGGCATCACGAAGGCGAGCCTCGCCACGGACTCGTGGCTGTCCGCGGCGTCGTTCCAGGAGACCACCCGAGTGCTGACCGATGCGGCGATCAACTGCCGCAGCGACAAGCTCAACGGTCTGAAGGAGAACGTGATCATCGGAAAGCTGATCCCGGCCGGTACCGGCATCAACCGCTACCGCAACATCCAGGTGCAGCCGACCGAGGAGGCCCGGGCCGCGGCGTACACGATCCCGTCGTACGAGGATCACTACTACAGCCCGGACTTCGGCCAGGCCACCGGAGCCGCGGTTCCGCTGGACGACTACGGGTATTCCGACTACCGCTAGTCGACGAACGAAAAGCCCCGGGCTGTATGCCCGGGGCTTTTTCGTTGCCGAGCGTCGCGCCAGCGTGGCGATCGCGACCCAACGTTGCACTGGCGTGACGCTCGCGTCGGCGCCCCTCACTACACTGGCCCTCGTGCTCATCGGTTCGCACGTCCACTCCGACGATCCCCTGGCTGCCGCGCAGGCCGACGGCGCCGATGCGGTGCAGTTCTTCCTCGGCAACCCGCAGAGCTGGAAGAAGCCCAAGCCGCGCGACGACGCCGAGGCGCTGAAGGCGTCGACCATCCCGCTGTACGTCCACGCGCCGTATCTCATCAACGTGGCCTCGGCCAACAACCGCATCCGTATCCCGTCGCGCAAGATCCTGCAGGACACCTGCGACGCGGCCGCGGAGATCGGCGCGACGGCGGTGATCGTGCACGGCGGCCACGCCGACGACGACGACATGGAGGCCGGGTTCGAGCGCTGGGTCAAGGCGCTGGACTATCTCGAATCCGATGTGCAGGTGTACCTGGAGAACACCGCCGGCGGCGACCACGCGATGGCCCGCTATTTCGACACCATCGGCAGGTTGTGGGATCACATCGGGGACAAGGGGATCGGCTTCTGCCTGGACACCTGCCACGCGTGGGCCGCGGGTGAGGAGCTAATCGACGCGGTCGACCGGATCAAGGCGCTGACGGGCCGCATCGACCTGGTGCACTGCAACGACTCGCGCGACGCCGCGGGCTCGGGCGCCGACCGGCACGCCAACTTCGGCACCGGTCAGATCGACCCCGACCTGCTGGTCGCGGTGGTCAAGGCCGCCGACGCGCCGGTGATCTGCGAGACCGCCGACGAGGGCCGCAAGGACGACATCGCGTTCCTGCGGGAAAACACCGGCGGCTGATCCGCGGGCCCATGCGCGGTCGGCTCACGGCGCTTCTCGGCGTGGTCCTGCTGGTCGCCGGTTGCGCGCCGTGGCGCGAGCTCCCGTCGGGCTTCGTCACCGGCACCAGCCTGCACCACCTCAACGTGGGCGGCCACGATCGCGACTATCGGCTCTACAAGCCCGCGGGGGCGCCCGCGTCGGCCGCACTGGTGGTCGTCATGCACGGCTATTCCGGCAGCGCCGCGCAGGCCGAAAGGGGTTACGACTGGGACCGTTTAGCCGATTCGGCCAAATTCGTCGTCGCTTATCCGGATGGGTTCGACCGGGCCTGGAACGTCGACGGGGAGGGTTGCTGCGGCCGGCCGGGACGGGAAGGCGTCGACGACGTCGCCTTCATCAGCGCGGCCGTCGCCGACATCGCCCGCAACGTCGGCATCGACCACGCCAAGGTGTACGCCACCGGCATGAGCAACGGCGCCATCATGTCCTTCACGCTGGCGTGCACCACCGACATCTTCGCGGCGATCGGCCCGGTCGCCGGCACCCAGTTGAACGCGTGCCGCAGCCCGCGTCCGACATCGGTCGTCCACATTCACGGCACGGCCGATCGGCTCGTCCCGTACGCCGGCGGGCAGGGCTTCAGCGTCATCAACGGCCCGTCGGTGCCCGACGTCAATGCGTTCTGGCGCAACCTCGACCAATGCGGCGCCGCGACCGCGACCACCAGCGGCCCCGTCACCACCTCGGCGGCGTCGTGCGCGGAAAACCGTGGCGTCGTCCTCGTCACCGTCGACGGCGGCGGCCACGAGTGGCCGCCGTTCGCGACCCAGACGCTGTGGCAATTCTTCGCGGCGCACCCGCGCTGATCATTACAGCTCTTGTGCGACTGTCGGAAAAATGTAACATGAGTGCATGCCTGATACCCATGTCGTGACCAACCAGGTTCCGCCCCTGGAGAACTACAACCCGGCCACCTCCGCCGTTCTTGTCGAGGCGTTGATCCGCGAGGGCGGGCAGTGGGGCGCCGAAGAGGTGAACGAGCTCGGGGCGCTCGCCGGCAGCCGCGAGGCGCAGCGGTGGGGCGAGCTCGCCGACCGCAACCGGCCGGTGCTGCACACCCACGACCAGTACGGGCACCGCATCGACGAGATCGAGTACGACCCGGCCTATCACGAGCTGATGCGCGCGGCGATCGGCCACGGCATCCACGCGGCGCCCTGGGCGGACGCGCGCCCGGGCGCGCACGTGGTGCGCGCCGCCAAGATGTCGGTCTGGAACGTCGAGCCCGGACACACCTGCCCCGTCTCTATGACGTACGCCGTCGTCCCGGCCCTGCGCTACAACCCCGAGCTGGCGGCCGTTTACGAGCCGTTGCTGACCAGTCGCGAGTACGACCCCGAGCTGAAGCTGGCCACCACGAAGGCCGGCATCACCGCGGGCATGTCGATGACCGAGAAGCAGGGCGGCTCCGACGTGCGCGCGGGCACCACCCAGGCGACCCCGAACGGAGACGGCAGCTACAGCCTGACCGGCCACAAGTGGTTCACCTCGGCGCCCATGTGCGACATCTTCCTGGTGCTGGCGCAGGCCCCGGGCGGGCTGTCCTGCTTCCTGCTGCCGCGGATCCTCCCCGACGGCACGCGCAACCGAATGTTCCTGCAGCGGCTCAAGGACAAGCTCGGCAACCATGCCAACGCCTCCAGCGAGGTGGAGTACGACGGCGCGGTCGCGTGGCTGGTGGGTGAAGAGGGCCGCGGCGTCCCCACCATCATCGAGATGGTCAACCTGACCCGGCTGGACTGCACGCTCGGCTCTGCCACCAGCATGCGCACCGGCCTGACTCGCGCCATCCATCACGCCCAGCACCGAAAGGCGTTCGGCGCCTACCTGATCGACCAGCCGTTGATGCGCAACGTGCTGGCCGACCTGGCCGTCGAGGCCGAGGCCGCCACGATCGTCGCGATGCGGATGGCCGGCGCCACCGACAACGCGATCCGGGGCGACGCGACGGAGGCGCTGCTGCGCCGGATCGGCCTGGCCGCCAGCAAGTACTGGGTGTGCAAGCGCGCCACCCCGCACGCCGCCGAGGCGCTGGAATGCCTGGGCGGAAACGGCTACGTCGAGGACTCCGGCATGCCGCGACTGTTCCGCGAGGCGCCGCTGATGGGCATCTGGGAGGGCTCGGGCAACGTCAGTGCGCTGGATACGTTGCGCGCCATGGCAACTCGCCCCGAGTGCGTCGAGGTCCTGTTCGGCGAGCTGGGCAAAACCGCGGGTCAGGATCGCCGGCTGGACGGCCACGTCGAAAAGCTGCGGCAGCACCTAGCCGACCTGGACAACATCGCCTACCGCGCCCGCAAGGTCGCCGAGGACATCTGCCTGGCGCTGCAGGGTTCGCTGCTGGTGCGGCACGGGCACCCGGCCGTCGCCGAGGCGTTCCTGGCCACCCGGCTCGACGGCCGGTGGGGCGGCGCATTCGGCACGATGCCGGCCGGGCTAGACCTGGCCCCCATCTTGGAGCGCTCCCTGGTAAAGGGCTGAGCCACAAGATGACTCACGCGATCAGGCCCGTGGACTTCGACAACCTCAAGACGATGACCTACGAGGTCACCGATCGGGTCGCGCGCATCACCTTCAACCGGCCGGAAAAGGGCAACGCGATCGTCGCGGACACCCCGCTGGAGCTTTCGGCGTTGGTGGAGCGCGCCGACCTCGACCCGGGCGTCCACGTCATCCTCGTGTCGGGGCGCGGCGAGGGCTTCTGCGCGGGCTTCGACCTGTCCGCCTACGCCGATCGCACCGGGTCGGCCGGGGGGACCGGCGCCTATCAGGGCACCGTGCTGGACGGGAAAACCCAGGGCATCAACCACCTGCCGAATCAGCCGTGGGACCCGATGATCGACTACCAGATGATGAGCCGCTTCGTGCGCGGGTTCTCCAGCCTGATGCACGCCGACAAGCCGACGGTGGTCAAGATTCACGGGTACTGCGTGGCCGGCGGCACCGACATCGCGCTGCACGCCGACCAGGTGATCGCCGCTGCCGACGCCAAGATCGGTTACCCGCCGACCCGGGTGTGGGGCGTCCCGGCGGCCGGTCTGTGGGCCCACCGGCTCGGCGACCAGCGCGCGAAACGCCTGCTGCTCACCGGCGATTGCATCACCGGCGCGCAGGCCGCCGAGTGGGGCCTGGCGGTGGAGGCCCCGGACCCCGAGGACCTCGACGAGCGGACCGAGCGGCTGGTCGAACGGATCGCCGCCGTGCCCGTCAACCAGTTGATCATGGTCAAGCTCGCGCTCAATTCGGTTCTGCTGCAGCAGGGGGTGGCCACCAGCAGGATGGTCAGCACGGTGTTCGACGGGGTAGCGCGGCACACCCCCGAGGGGCACGCCTTCGTGGCCGATGCGGTCGAGCACGGCTTCCGCGAGGCGGTTCGGCATCGCGACGAGCCCTTCGGCGACCACGGCCGCCGCGCGTCACAGGTGTAGGGCCATGCCGGACATGACGGCCCGGTCGGTGGTGCTCAGCGTGCTGCTCGGCGCCCACCCCGCGTGCGCCACGGCCGGCGAATTGATCGGTCTCACTGCCGATTTCGGCATCAAGGAGACCGCGCTTCGGGTGGCGCTGACCCGCATGGTCGGCGCGGGCGACCTGATCCGGTCCGCCGACGGCTACCGGCTCTCGGATCGATTGCTGGCGCGCCAACGCCGGCAGGACGATGCCATGCGCCCCCAAACCCGGCCGTGGCGCGGGGACTGGCTGGTGCTGATCGTGACCAGCGTGGGCGGCGACGCCCGCACCCGGGCGGCGTTGCGAACCGCCATGCACGACAACCGCTTTGGCGAGCTCCGCGAAGGCGTCTGGATGCGGCCCGACAACCTGCGCTCGGAGCTGGACCCGGATGCCGCGGCCCGGGTGCGGACGCTGCGGGCCCGCGACGACGCGCCCGCCGAGCTGGCCGGCGAGCTGTGGGACCTGCCCGGGTGGGCCGAAACCGGCCATCGGCTGCTCGGTGAGATGGCGACCGCGTCGGACATTCCAGGCCGGTTCCTGGCGGCCGCGGCAATCGTGCGTCACCTGCTCACCGATCCGATGTTGCCGGCCGAACTGCTGCCCGCCGATTGGCCCGGCGACCGGCTGCGCGACGCTTACCACGACTTCGCCACCGAGCTGGCGCAGCGACGCAACCTACCCCGACTAGTGGAGGCGAAATGAGCGACCTGGTGCGTATCGAGCGAAACGGTCCGGTGACCACGGTCATCCTCGATCGGCCGGCGGCGCGCAACGCCGTCAACGGCCCCACCGCGGCGGCGCTCTTCGCCGCGTTCGAGGAGTTCGACCGCGATGACGCCGCATCGGTGGCTGTGCTGTGGGGCGACGGCGGAACCTTTTGCGCCGGAGCCGATTTGAAGTCCTTCGGCACGCCCGACGCCAACGCCGTGCACCGCACCGGCCCCGGGCCGATGGGGCCGACGCGGATGGTGCTGTCCAAGCCGGTGATCGCCGCGGTGAGCGGCTACGCCGTCGCCGGCGGCCTGGAGCTGGCCCTGTGGTGCGACCTGCGGGTCGCCGAGGAGGACGCCGTGTTCGGCGTGTTCTGCCGGCGCTGGGGAGTCCCGCTGATCGACGGCGGCACCGTGCGGCTGCCCCGGCTCATCGGGCAGAGCCGCGCCATGGACATGATCCTCACCGGTCGCGGCGTCCAGGCCGACGAGGCGCTGGCCATTGGGCTGGCCAACCGCGTCGTGCCCAAAGGCCAAGCGCGACAAGCGGCCGAGGAACTGGCGGCTCAGCTCGCGGCCCTGCCGCAACAGTGCCTGCGGTCGGATCGGCTCTCGGCGCTGGCGCAGTGGGGCAGGCCGGAATCGGAGGCGATCGATTTCGAATTCGCCAGCATCGCGCGCGTCGCCGCGGAGGCGGCGGAAGGGGCCGGGAGGTTCGCCGCGGGGGCCGGGCGCCACGGCGCGGCGGCGAATTAGCGTGGCAGCCCTAGCCCTTGCTGATCGTGTTGCCCGAGCCGAGGTTGTCGACCTTGGGCTCGCCGTCCTTGTAGGTGACGGTGTTGTTCAACCCCACCACGCTGATGCGCGTGTCGACCTTGTCGATCGTGATCTTGTTGTTGGCACCGCCGATGGTCACCGTCACACAGGTGCCGGTGACGGTCAGCGTGTTGTTGGAGCCACCGACGTTGAGCGACTTGCCGTTCGCGCAGTCAAGCGTCGCCGTGGTCCCCATCGACCCGTAGTTCAACGAGTTCCCGATCTCGACGGAGGCGGTCGTGCTCGCCCCGCCCGAGCTCGTCGGCGCCGCGGCTCCGCTCGTCGTGGTGGCGGAGCTCTTCGTCGTGGTCGCCGTGGTGCCGCCGGGCGGATTGGCCGTCGAGCTGCAGGCCGCCAGCACTAAGGCCGCGGCGGCCGGCGCGAGGGCCAACGCGGCCAGCCTGGACGAGCGGTCGGTGATGTGGTCACGCATTGATCCTCGATTCCGGAGTTGAATGTGCCGTGCCTCAGCCCGGCACCTGCTGGAGCCGGTTGGTCATGCCCAGTTCGCGTCCGCGATCCCACAGGATGGGCGTGCCGCCGTGGTAGAAGACGGTCTCGTCGTATCCGTACACGGTGATGTCGTGGGTGACCGAGTCCGCGATGACGGTGTTGCCCGACCCCATCACCGTGACGGCCCAGCAGTTTCCCTTGGCGTTGACGGTGTTCCCGGTGCCGTTGACGATCAGAGTGGCGTCGTTGCAGTCCAGCGTCTGGTCGACGCCCTGCCCGGTGACGTGCGTGTCGCCGTTCTTGGCGTCCGCGGCCGGCGCGGGGACGGCGACGATGACGGCGCAGGTGACCAGCGGCCCGGCGACGGTTGTCCAGTTCACTGCACGCCCCCTTTTAACACGGGTGAATCCGCTCGAATGAGCCTACGAGTTTCCCGGCCGCCGTCAACTAGAGTCATTAGTTAACCCACCCGGGATCAATCGAAGGGCGATCGCATGGCAGCTCCGGAACCGCCGGCGGCGGCTGGGCGCCAGCGCGCCGGGAAGTCGGGGTCCCGCCCGGCGAAACTGAGCCGCGACGGCATCGTCGACGGCGCGCTGACCTTCCTGGACCGGGAGGGCTGGGACTCGCTGACCATCAACGCGCTGGCCACGCAGCTGGGCACCAAGGGGCCGTCGCTGTACAACCACGTGGACAGCCTGGAGGACCTGCGCCGGGCGGTGCGGATCCGGGTCATCGACGACATCATCACGATGCTGAACCGGGTCGGGGAGGGGCGCGCCCGCGACGACGCGGTGCTCGTCATGGCGGCCGCCTACCGCAGCTACGCGCATCACCACCCCGGTCGGTACTCGGCCTTCACCCGGATGCCGCTGGGCGGTGACGACCCCGAGTACGCGGCCGCCACCAGGGGCGCCGCCGCGCCGGTGATCGCCGTGCTGGCGTCCTACGGTCTGGACGGCGTCGAGGCGTTCCACGCCGCGCTGGAGTTCTGGTCCGCGATGCATGGCTTCGTGTTGCTGGAAATGACCGGTGTCATGGACGACATCGACACCGACGCCCTGTTCTCCGATATGGTGTTGCGGCTGGCTCGGGGTTTGGAGGCGCTGGAAAGGCGCTCCGCGCACCAGCGGGCCGCACCGGACTGAGCCCGATGGTGGCGACCCGCGGCGCCCGGCTACGCCGCGCTTGCGATCGCCACGGGCCCCGATGGTGGCGACCCGCGGCGCCCGGCTACGCCGCGCTTGCGATCGCCACGGGCCCCGATGGTGGCGACCCGCGGCGCCCGGCTACGCCGCGCTTGCGATCGCCACGGCCGCTTTGACCTGCGAGACCGGCGGCGGGTATTGTGGTAGCTCGTGCCTGGCGGCTTACGGCGCCTGACGTAAGGAAGCGGATGCCGGGCTAATTCGCATGTCCACGACGCATCGGATCGAACTCCGTGCTGAGCGCTTGCGA
Source organism: Mycobacterium sp. NGS64 (assembly GCF_059812245.1). NCBI lineage: Bacteria > Bacillati > Actinomycetota > Actinomycetes > Mycobacteriales > Mycobacteriaceae > Mycobacterium > Mycobacterium sp. NGS64. Next base: position 85,213 of record NZ_JCALCI010000001.1, read on the forward strand.
CACACCCGGCCGCGGGGTACACGAGTTAGTCCGAGGCCGGACAAAACTGCAGTACACAGACTTAAAAGCTGAGCCAGAACGCACACTTCAACACAGAAAGCCTCCTAGATGCCAACCATTCAGCAGCTGGTCCGCAAGGGTCGTCGGGACAAGATCGGAAAGGTCAAGACCGCGGCTCTGAAGGGCAGCCCGCAGCGCCGTGGCGTATGCACCCGCGTGTACACCACCACCCCGAAGAAGCCGAACTCGGCGCTTCGGAAGGTCGCGCGCGTCAAGCTGACGAGTCAGGTCGAGGTCACGGCGTACATCCCCGGCGAGGGGCACAACCTGCAGGAGCACTCCATGGTGCTGGTGCGTGGTGGCCGGGTTAAGGACCTGCCCGGTGTTCGGTACAAGATAATCCGCGGTTCGCTCGACACCCAGGGCGTCAAGAACCGCAAGCAGGCTCGTAGCCGCTACGGCGCCAAGAAGGAGAAGAGCTGATGCCGCGCAAGGGGCCCGCGCCCAAGCGTCCGTTGGTCAACGACCCGGTCTACGGGTCGCAGCTGGTCACCCAGCTGGTCAACAAAGTTCTGCTCAAGGGGAAGAAATCGCTCGCCGAGCGCATTGTTTATGGAGCGCTCGAGCAAGCGCGGGAAAAGACAGGCACCGACCCCGTGATCACGCTCAAGCGTGCTCTCGACAACGTCAAGCCCGCCCTGGAGGTGCGCAGCCGCCGCGTCGGTGGTGCGACCTATCAGGTGCCCGTCGAGGTGCGTCCCGACCGGTCGACCACGCTGGCGCTGCGCTGGCTTGTCAGCTTCTCGCGGCAACGCCGGGAGAAGACCATGATCGAGCGGCTGGCAAACGAACTCCTGGATGCCAGCAACGGCCTCGGGGCCTCCGTCAAGCGGCGTGAGGACACGCACAAGATGGCCGAGGCCAACCGCGCCTTCGCGCACTATCGCTGGTAGAGGGCACCGCGCGCGGAGCCGCGGAGGCGGCGACATTCGGCAGAGTCGCCGGGCGCAACTAGACAGCAACCAAGCAATCGAAAGAGTGGGAAGACTTCTGTGGCACAGAAGGACGTGCTGACCGACCTCACCAAGGTCCGCAACATCGGCATCATGGCGCACATCGACGCCGGCAAGACGACGACGACGGAGCGCATCCTCTACTACACCGGCATCAGCTACAAGATCGGTGAGGTGCACGACGGCGCCGCCACCATGGACTGGATGGAGCAGGAGCAGGAGCGGGGGATCACCATTACCTCCGCGGCAACCACCTGCTTCTGGAACGGCAACCAGATCAACATCATCGACACGCCCGGCCACGTCGATTTCACCGTCGAGGTCGAGCGCAGCCTGCGCGTGCTCGACGGTGCCGTCGCCGTCTTCGACGGCAAGGAGGGCGTCGAGCCGCAGTCCGAGCAGGTCTGGCGGCAGGCCGACAAGTACGACGTCCCCCGCATCTGCTTCGTCAACAAGATGGACAAGATCGGCGCCGACTTCTACTTCTCCGTGCGCACCATGGAGGAGCGGCTGGGCGCCAACGTCATTCCGATCCAGCTGCCCGTCGGCTCGGAGGGTGACTTCGAGGGCGTCGTCGACCTGGTCGAGATGAAGGCCAAGGTGTGGCGCGGCGAGACCAAGCTCGGCGAGACCTACGACACCATCGACATCCCGGCCGACCTGGCGGAGAAGGCCGACGAGTACCGCACCAAGCTGCTCGAGGCGGTCGCCGAGACCGACGAGGCGCTGCTGGAGAAGTACCTCGGCGGAGAGGAGCTGTCGGTCGCGGAGATCAAGGCCGCGCTGCGCAAGCTCACGATCAGCTCCGAGGCCTACCTGGTGCTGTGCGGCAGCGCGTTCAAGAACAAGGGCGTGCAGCCCATGCTCGACGCCGTGATCGACTACCTGCCCTCGCCGCTGGACGTGCCGCCGGCCGTCGGGCACGCGCCGGGCAACGAGGACGAGGAGGTCGTGCGCAACCCGTCGACCGACGAGCCCTTCTCGGCGCTGGCGTTCAAGGTCGCCACGCACCCGTTCTTCGGCAAGCTGACCTACGTCCGGGTGTACTCGGGCAAGGTCGATTCCGGCAGCCAGGTCATCAACGCCACCAAGGGCAAGAAGGAGCGGCTGGGCAAGCTGTTCCAGATGCACTCCAACAAGGAGAACCCGGTGGAGACCGCCTCGGCCGGCCACATCTATGCCGTGATCGGGCTGAAGGACACCACCACCGGCGACACCCTGAGCGACCCGAACCATCAGATCGTGCTGGAGTCGATGACCTTCCCCGACCCGGTGATCGAGGTGGCCATCGAGCCGAAGACCAAGAGCGACCAGGAGAAGCTCTCCCTGTCGATCCAGAAGCTCGCCGAGGAGGACCCGACCTTCAAGGTGCACCAGGACGTCGAGACCGGCCAGACCGTGATCGGCGGCATGGGCGAGCTGCACCTGGACATCCTCGTGGACCGCATGCGCCGCGAGTTCAAGGTCGAGGCCAACGTCGGAAAGCCGCAGGTGGCGTACAAGGAGACCATCCGCCGCGTGGCGGAGAAGGTCGAGTACACCCACAAGAAGCAGACCGGCGGCTCGGGCCAGTTCGCGAAGGTGCTGATCAACCTCGAACCGTTCCACGGCGAAGACGGTGCCACGTACGAGTTCGAGAACAAGGTCACCGGTGGGCGCATCCCGCGCGAGTACATCCCGTCGGTGGACGCCGGCGCGCAGGACGCCATGCAGTACGGCGTGCTGGCCGGCTATCCGCTGGTGAACCTCAAGGTCACCCTGCTTGACGGCGCCTTCCACGAGGTCGACTCGTCGGAAATGGCGTTCAAGATCGCCGGCTCGCAGGTGCTGAAAAAGGCTGCCGCGCAAGCGCAGCCGGTGATTCTGGAACCGATCATGGCCGTCGAGGTCACCACGCCCGAGGACTACATGGGCGACGTGATCGGCGACCTGAACTCCCGCCGTGGCCAGATCCAGGCCATGGAGGAGCGGGCGGGTGCGCGCGTCGTGAAGGCGCACGTGCCGCTGTCGGAGATGTTCGGCTACGTCGGCGACCTGCGGTCCAAGACTCAAGGCCGGGCGAACTACTCCATGGTGTTCGACTCGTACGCCGAGGTTCCGGCGAACGTGTCGAAGGAGATCATCGCGAAGGCGACGGGCCAGTGAGGTCGAAGGCGACGGCGAGTGAGCGAAGCTCACGAGTGAGGAGCCGAGCAATCAGCTTTAGCGCGTACAAGTAAGCTGGCCCGGTTAACACCGCGGCCGAAACCCAAAAAATCAACACTGCTTAACAAAGCACCAACAAGTCGGAGGACATAACAGTGGCGAAGGCGAAGTTCCAGCGGACCAAGCCCCACGTCAACATCGGGACCATTGGTCACGTTGACCACGGCAAGACGACCCTGACCGCGGCTATCACCAAGGTCCTGCACGACAAGTACCCGGACCTGAACGAGTCGAAGGCGTTCGACCAGATCGACAACGCCCCCGAGGAGCGCCAGCGCGGTATCACCATCAACATCGCGCACGTCGAGTACCAGACCGACAAGCGTCACTACGCGCACGTCGACGCCCCGGGCCACGCCGACTACATCAAGAACATGATCACCGGCGCCGCCCAGATGGACGGCGCGATCCTGGTGGTCGCCGCGACCGACGGCCCGATGCCGCAGACGCGTGAGCACGTGCTGCTCGCCCGTCAGGTCGGCGTGCCCTACATCCTGGTCGCGCTGAACAAGGCCGACGCCGTCGACGACGAGGAGCTGCTCGAGCTCGTCGAGCTGGAGGTCCGCGAACTGCTGGCCGCCCAGGAGTTCGACGAGGACGCCCCCGTCGTGCGGGTTTCCGCGCTCAAGGCGCTCGAGGGTGACGCCAAGTGGGTTTCGTCCGTCGAGGAGCTCATGGACGCGGTCGACGAGTCGATTCCGGACCCGGTCCGCGAGACCGACAAGCCGTTCCTGATGCCCGTCGAGGACGTCTTCACCATCACCGGCCGCGGCACCGTGGTCACCGGTCGTGTGGAGCGCGGCGTCATCAACGTGAACGAGGAAGTCGAGATCGTCGGCATTCGCCCGACCAGCACCAAGACGACCGTCACCGGTGTGGAGATGTTCCGCAAGCTGCTCGACCAGGGCCAGGCCGGCGACAACGTCGGGCTGCTGCTGCGTGGCATCAAGCGTGAGGACGTCGAGCGCGGCCAGGTCGTGACCAAGCCCGGCACCACCACGCCGCACACCGAGTTCGAGGGCCAGGTCTACATCTTGAGCAAGGACGAGGGCGGCCGGCACACGCCGTTCTTCAACAACTACCGTCCGCAGTTCTACTTCCGCACCACCGACGTGACCGGTGTGGTGACGCTGCCGGAGGGCACCGAGATGGTGATGCCCGGTGACAACACCAACATCTCGGTGAAGCTGATCCAGCCCGTCGCCATGGACGAGGGCCTGCGGTTCGCGATCCGTGAGGGTGGCCGCACCGTCGGCGCCGGCCGGGTCGTCAAGATCATCAAGTAAATCTCGTTCGCGCGAAGCCCGGGCTCCCCTCACGGGACGCCCGGGTTTCGCGCTTTCCGGGCCCTCGCAATTGCCGAAACTGGAGGCGGGCCGCGCGGGTTAATATAGATTTAGCCTATTGCGTCCGTGTCTAATGACCGGCGATTGCCCTTGTTGAGCGGCCTGCCCTGGAGGTTCGGATGTCGTTCGTCTTCGCGACGCCCGAATACCTGGCAGCGGCGGCATCCGACCTGGCGAACATCGGTTCGACCATCAGCTCCGCCAACGTGGCCGCGTCGGGCCCCACGTCGGGGGTCCTGGCCGCCGGCGCCGACGAGGTGTCGGCGAGCATAGCCGCGCTGTTCGGCGCCCACGCGGAGGTCTATCAGGCGCTCAGCGCCCAGGCGGCGCTGTTCCACCAGCAGTTCGTCGAACTCATGAGCAGCGGCGGGGTGCAATATGCGCTCGCCGAGGCCACCAACGCGTCGCCGCTGCAGACCCTCGAGCAAGGGGCGACGAGCGCGCTCAGTGCGCCCGCCCAGGCGGCGGGGGTGGCCATCCAGGCCGCCACCGGCGCCAGCGGGTCCCCGGCGGCGGCCGCCGGTGTCGGACCCGGCGCATTCGGTGCCGGGGGTAGCGGCGCGGCCGGGCAGCTGATCAGCAGCGTCGGCGCCGATCCCGCCGCGGCGGCTGCCGGAACCGGCGGAACGTTCAGTCCCGGCGGGGCCGGCCTCACGGGCAGCCTGGTCGCCGGCCAGAACCTCGGCGCCGTTCCCGCGACCGGTGGCAGCGGCGCGTTGGCCGAGTCTGGCGGTGCCGTCGAGACCGCCGCCGCCGAAGACCTCGGCATCGGCGAAACCCCCGTGGCGTCCGCCCCGGCGGTCACCCCCCTGGCGGGCCTGCCGACGCCGGGATCCGCCGCCCCCGCCGCGGCCGCCCGACCCGGCACACCGGCGTACTCTCCCGCGCCGGCCGGGTCGTCCGAACCCGCCGAGGAGTGACCGGCCCTCGCTTTGCGAGCGTCCCGCTGGCGACGGCGTTAATCTGACACGGACTTCCCAGCGAGACGAGGAGAGACACGTGTTGGCGCGCTACCTGAAAGCACAGTTGATCGTTTTGCTGTGCGGCGGCCTGGTCGGGCCGATCTTTTTGGTCGTCTACTTCACCATGGGGTTCGGCGACCTGCTGGCCTGGATGCTCTACGTCGGCCTGCTGATCACCGTCGCCGACGTGGTGATAGCGATCGCGCTGGCCAACTTCGGGGCGAAGTCGTCCGCCAAGAACGCCGAGCTCGAGCAGAGCGGCGTGCTGGCGCTCGCCCAGATCACCGGGCTCACCGAGACCGGGACGTGGATCAACAATCAGCAGGTGGTCAAGGTGCACCTGCACATTTCCGGGCCCGGGTTCCTGCCGTTCGACAGCGAGGACCGGGTCATCGCCCACCTCACCCGGCTCGGCAACCTCAACGCCCGCAAGGTGGTGGTGCTGGTCAACCCCACCACCCAGGAATACCGCATCGACTGGGAGCGAAGCGCTTTGGTCAACGGGCTGGTGCCCGCGCAGTTCACCCTGACCGAGGACAACCGGACCTACGACCTCAGCGGGCAGGCCGGCCCGCTGATGGAGATCCTGCAGATCCTCAAGGCCAACAACATCCCGCTGAACCAGGCGGGCGACCTCCGGTCGAATCCGGTGGTGCGCCAGCAGATCCAGGCGGTGGTGCGCCGCGCGGCCGCACAGCAGGCGCCGGCACCCCAGCCCGCGGCGGCCGGCGGTCCCGTGCCGGCCGGGACGCCCGCGCAACCGTCGATCGCCCAGCGGCTCCAAGAGCTGGAGACGCTTCGCGCCAGCGGCGCGCTGACCGACCAGGAGTACAACAGCCGGCGGGCCCAGATCATCTCGGAAATCTGAACCGGAGCCGCACTAGAACACGTTTCAGTTCCGCTGCTAGCCTGTCCTCGTGGCTGCACAGGTTGGATCACTGCAAGGACGGGTGGCGTTCGTTACCGGGGCCGCCCGGGCGCAGGGACGGTCGCACGCGGTGCGGCTTGCCCGCGAAGGCGCGGACATCATCGCGCTCGACATCTGCGCGCGGGCCTCGGACACCCTGAGTTACACGCCGGCGACGCCCGAGGATCTCAGCGAGACCGTCCGCCTGGTCGAAGCCGAGGGCCGCAAAGTGCTGGCCCGGGAGGTCGACATCCGGGACGACGCGGCGCTGCGGCAACTCGTCGCCGACGGCGTCGAACAATTCGGCCGGCTCGACGTCCTGGTCGCCAACGCCGGGGTGCTGGGCTGGGGCCGGGTCTGGGAGCTCACCGACGAGCAGTGGGACACCGTGATCGGGATCAACCTGACCGGCACCTGGCGCACCCTGCGCGCGGCGATCCCGGCGATGATCGAGGCCGGCAACGGCGGTTCCATCGTCGTCGTCAGCTCGGCGGCGGGCCTGAAGGCCACGCCCGGCAACGGCCACTACGCCGCCAGCAAATTCGGGCTCACGGGCCTGACCAACACCCTGGCGATCGAGCTCGGCGAATACGGCATCCGGGTCAACTCCATCCACCCCTATTCGGTCGAAACCCCGATGATCGAGCCCGAGGCGATGATGGAAATCTTTGCCAAGCACCCCCGTTACGTGCACAGCTTCCCGCCAATGCCGATGCAGTACAAGGGATTCATGACGCCCGACGAGGTGTCCGACGTCGTCGTCTGGTTGGCCGGCGACGGGTCGGGCACGCTGTCGGGCACCCAGGTCCCCGTCGACAAGGGCGCATTGAAGTACTGACCGGGCATCGTGGTATGAACACCACGTGACTGAAAAAGGCATCGTGATCGTCGGCGGCGGATTGGCCGCGGCCCGCACGGCCGAGCAACTGCGCCGGTCCGAATACGCCGGCCGGATCACGATCGTCAGCGACGAGGTGCACCTGCCCTACGACCGCCCGCCCCTGTCCAAGGAGGTGCTGCGCAAAGAGGTCGACGACGTGGCCCTCAAACCGCGCGAGTGGTACGACGAGAAGGACATCACGCTGCGGCTGGGGTCGGCCGCCACCGCGCTGGACACGGTCAAGCAGACGGTGACGCTGGCCGACGGGACGGCGCTCGGCTACGACGAACTCGTCATCGCAACCGGACTGGTGCCGCGGCGCATCCCGGCGTTTCCCGACCTGGACGGGATCCGGGTGCTGCGCTCGTTCGACGAGAGCATGGCGTTGCGCGAGCACGCGTCCGAGGCGCAGCGCGCCGTCGTCGTCGGCGCCGGTTTCATCGGCTGCGAGGTGGCGGCCAGCCTGCGCAGCCTGGGCGTGGACGTGGTGCTGGTCGAGCCCCAGCCGACGCCACTGGCCGCGATACTCGGCGAGCAGATCGGGCAGCTGGTGGCGCGGCTGCATCGCGACGAGGGCGTCGACGTCCGGCTCGGCCTCGGGGTGGCGGAGGTGCGCGGCGACGGGCACGTGGACACCGTGGTGCTGACCGACGGGGCGGAGCTCGCCGCCGACCTCGTAGTGGTCGGCATCGGCTCGCGACCGGCGACCGAATGGCTCGAGGGCAGCGGTGTCGACGTCGATAACGGGGTCATCTGCGACGAGGCCGGACGCACCAGCGCGCCGAACGTGTGGGCGCTCGGCGACGTCGCCTCCTGGCGCGATACGACGGGACACCAAGCGCGCGTGGAACATTGGAGCAACGTCGCCGACCAGGCCCGGGTGGTGGTGCCCGCGATGCTCGGGCAGGACGTGCCGTCGGCCGTGGTGGTGCCGTATTTCTGGAGCGACCAGTACGACGTCAAGATCCAGTGCCTGGGGGAGCCCGAGGCCACCGACACCGTGCACCTCGTCGAGGACGACGGGCGCAAGTTCCTGGCGTATTACGAGCGGGACGGGGTGCTGGTCGGGGTGGTCGGTGGCGGGATGCCCGGCAAGGTCATGAAGGTCCGCGCCAAGATCGCCGCCGCCGCGCCCATCGGCGAGGTGCTGGGCTGACGCTTCCCAAGGTCGCGATACTCGACGACTACGCGGGCGTGGCGCTCGACCTCGCCGACTGGTCGCCGGTGCGGACCCGTTCGGACGTAACGGTTTTCGACCGTCACCTGTCCGAGGCCGAGGCTGCCGACGCGTTGCGGCCCTTTGACGTGATCTGCACCATGCGCGAGCGGATGGCATTGCCGCGCACACTCATCGAGCGGCTGCCGAACCTCAAGCTGATCACCATCGTGGGCAGGAGCCTGCCCAACCTCGATATGGCCGCGGCCACCGAACGCGGCGTGCTGGTCGCCCACTCGGACTTCGCCAACCCGCGGTTCGCCGCGGTTCGCGACGCGACCCCCGAACTGGCCTGGGGGCTACTGATCGCGACGGTGCGCAATCTGGCCGAGGAGCATCGGCGGATGCGCGACGGGGGATGGCAGTCGACAACCGGGATGACGTTGTCCGGCAAGACGCTTGGGCTGCTCGGCCTGGGCCGGACCGGCAAGCGCATGGCTGAATACGCGAAAGTGTTTGGCATGCAAGTGATTGCGTGGAGCCAGAACCTCACTGAGGAGGCCGCCGCGGCGGCCGGTGCCCGCCGGGTCGAGAAGGCGGCCCTGTTCGCCGAGGCCGACGTGGTCTCGATCCACCTGGTGCTCTCCGAACGCACCCGCGGGCTGGTCGGCCGGCCCGAGCTGGCCCTGATGAAGCCGCATGCCTATCTGATCAACACCTCGCGCGGCCCGATCGTGGACGAGGCCGCGCTGATCGACGCGCTGCGAACCGGCCGCATCGCCGGGGCCGGGCTCGACGTCTACGACACCGAACCGCCGCCGCCCGACCATCCGCTGCGGGCGCTGGCGAACGTGACGCTGTCCCCCCACCTCGGGTACGTCACCCGCGAAATGCTCGGCGCCTTCTACGCGGACACCATCGAGGCCGTCGTCGCCTGGCTGGACGGGGCGCCCGTCCGGATCGCCAACCCCGACGCTCAGAACTCGCCGAGGTAGAACCGGGCCCCCTGATCGTCGGCGCATTCGGCGGACACGCCGTACGGCTGGCGGGCCGGCTCGGCGAGTACCGGGGCGGAGGAGAAAAAAACTATTGCCAATTCACCGGCGGGCCGTGCGGATGGCATTCGGCGAGGACGGCCGGCTCGCCGCCGGGCCAGCTGCGGGCCCGCACCAGAAACCGGATCGGCGTGCCCGGCCCGTCGCGCGCCGGCTCCAGCGTCAGGTGCGCGAACGGCGACCGGGCGTCGGCCCGCCCACCGAGCGCCTCGATCCCGGCGCGGACTGCGGCGCGCTCGTCGTCGGACAGGTACTGCCAGGTGATCGAATGCCACAGCACGGTCAGCGCGCCGGCGGCGAGGGTCAGTCCGGCCACCGCCTCGGCCGCCGTCCGGCGCTCGAGGGCCGCCGGAACGGTCCGGGCGACGGCGATGGCGCCGCGCAGCCGGCGCAACCGGGCGTCCTGGTCGGGCCAGACGTAGCTCAACGCGGTCACTTCCCCCTCGGCGCCGGTGACGTCGATGGGCGCGATGTCGTAGCCGTTTCGCTCGACGATGCGCAGGGCGCCGTCCGGCGGCAGGGCGCCGCGCCAGGCGTCGTCGATGGTGACCGGCGAGTCGGCCGGCCCCCATCGGCCGCCCCTGAGACCGGATCCGTAGCGGTACTGGTAGTGGTCGGCGCGCATGTTCAGGCCCGCGCTCGATCCGATCTCGAAAAGCCTTATCGGTAAATCGAATTCGCGATTGAGCCGCAGAAGTCCGCCTATCAGCGCGGCGGACCGGCCCACCTCGTTGGTCTGCGGCGGCTGATGGAGCGCGGTGCGTAACGCGTCGGTGTTCTCCGCCGCGGTGCGCAGGATTTCGGGCCACGCGCTCGCCGCGTCCCAGGCGCCGCCGGTGCTGGGATACCAGCGGCGCAATTGCGGCGCCCGCCCGTCGAGCACCAACCGGTGCAGCCCGCCGAGCAGCCGCAGCGGCACCGCGTGGCGCGAGGGCGCGTCCTCGTGGCCGGACAGGACGGTCGCGAAGACGCCGCCCGCCTCGACGTCGCCGGCCACCAACTCGAAGAGCTCCCCGTACATCGGGGAGCCGGAGCCCGCACAGAACCGGCCCTGCGAGCGCAGCATGTGCAGCAGGTGCTCGACGCCCCCGCTCATCGGTCCAGCCGTTCCAGCCCCGCGCCGACGACGTCGAACGCGTTGCCGAGCGCGGTGGGCAGCGGGACGGATTCGTCGGAGAGCCAGTGCTCGTAGGCGCTCAGCGCGACCCCGAGCATGGTCCAGGCGACGGTCTGCGGCAGCGGGTCGGTGGTCTTGACGCCCAATCGGTGGGCCACGAAGCCCGCCATCACCTCGCGCCAGCCGGCGTACATCGTCATCGAATACGCTTGCAGCTCAGCGGTTTCCAGGATGACCCGCATGCGCTGGCGGTGCCGGACCGTCTCGCACTCGTCGAAGGTGTTGAACGCCAACAGCGCCCCGCGCAACGCCTCGTCGAGGGGCACCCGCGGGTCGACGTTGTCGAGCAGCTCCCGCAGGTGCGCGAGGTGGGCGTCGAAATCGCCCCAGAGGATCGCGTTCTTGGAGGCGTAATAGCGAAACAGCGTGCGGCGGGCGATGCCGGCCGCGTGCGCGACGTCGTCGACGCTCACCTCGTCGAATCCCCGGGCCGCGAACAACTCGAGGGCGACGTCGGTGATGTGCCCCGGTGTCGTCGAGCGGCGCCGGCCCACCCGCGGCTGCGGCATGTCAGACCCGCCCTTCCATTGCGGCACTCGATGCCATATTGTGTCCAGAACGATCCATCCTTGTCGAGTCCCAACGGGAGGAAAAGTTCCATGGAGCACGAAAACGAGACCGAGACCGAGCTCATCACCGAGACCCTCGTGGAAGAGGTGTCCATCGACGGGATGTGCGGGGTCTACTGATCCGCGTGTTCGATCCCGACCGCGGCTGGCGGTTGCACCCGCAGGTGGCGGTTCGGCCGGAGCCGTTCGGCGCGCTGCTGTACCACTTCGGCACCCGCAAGCTGTCCTTCCTGAAGAACCGCACCATCCTCACGGTGGTGAGGTCGCTGGCCGACCATCCCGACGTCCGGTCGGCCTGCCGTGCCGCCGGCGTGGACGACCCGGGGCAGGGGCCGTACCTGCACGCGCTGGGTGTGCTGGCGGAGTCAAACATGCTGGTAGCCAAGGAGGCCGAATGAGTGTCGCTGTTCCGCGGCTCATCGAACAGTTCGAGCGCGGCCTGGACGCCCCGATCTGCCTGACGTGGGAGCTGACGTACGCGTGCAACCTGGCGTGCGTGCACTGCCTGTCCTCGTCGGGCAAACGGGATCCGCGGGAGTTGTCCACCCGCCAGTGCATGGACATCATCGACGAGCTGGAACGCATGCAGGTGTTCTACGTCAACATCGGCGGCGGCGAACCCACCGTGCGGCCGGACTTCTGGGAGCTGGTCGACTATGCGACCGCACACCACGTCGGCGTGAAGTTCTCGACCAACGGCGTCCGGATCACCCCGCAGGTCGCGGCACGCCTGGCGGCCAGCGACTACGTCGACGTCCAGATCTCGCTCGACGGCGCCACCGCGGAGGTCAACGACGCCGTGCGCGGCGCGGGCTCGTTCGCGATGGCGGTGCGCGCGCTGGAGAACCTGGCCAGTGCAGGCTTCAAAGACGCGAAGATCTCCGTCGTCGTGACCCGGCACAACGTCGACCAACTCGACGAATTCGCCGCGCTGGCAAGCCGTTACGGAGCCACCCTGCGGATCACCCGGCTGCGGCCGTCGGGCCGGGGCGCGGACGTGTGGGAAGAGCTGCACCCCACCGCCGCCCAGCAGGTCCAGCTCTACGACTGGCTGGTCGCCAAGGGGGAGCGGGTGCTCACCGGCGATTCCTTCTTCCACCTCGCCCCGCTCGGCTCCTCCGGCGCCCTGGCCGGATTGAACATGTGCGGCGCCGGGCGGGTCGTGTGCCTGATCGACCCGGTGGGCGACGTCTACGCCTGCCCGTTCGCCATCCACGACCGCTTCCTGGCCGGAAACATCCTGTCCGACGGGGGATTTGACAACGTCTGGAAGAACGCACCGCTGTTTCGTGAGCTGCGCGAACCGCAGTCGGCCGGGGCGTGCGGCAGCTGCGGGCACTACGACAGCTGCCGGGGCGGATGCATGGCGGCCAAGTTCTTCACCGGCCTGCCGATGGACGGGCCCGATCCCGAATGCGTGCAAGGCCATAGCGAGCAGGCCCTGGCCCGCGACCGCAGCACCCCGCGGCCCCGCGCCGACCATTCCCGGAAGACGAGTGGGCCGGTGCTCCTGAAACTCTCGCGACCCCCCGCGCGGCTCTGCAACGAAAGCCCCGTCTAGCCATGGCCGACCAATGGTTCGAAACGGTCGCCATCGCCCAGCAGCGCGCGAAGCGGCGGCTTCCGAAATCGGTTTATTCGGCGCTGCTTGCGGGCAGTGAAAAGGGTATCACCGTCGCAGGCAACGTCGAAGCGTTCAGCGAACTCGGATTCGCGCCCCACGTCGTCGGCGCCCCGGAAAAGCGCGACCAATCGACTACCGTTATGGGGCAGGATATTTCGTTGCCGGTGGTCATTTCGCCGACCGGCGTCCAGGCGGTCGACCCGGACGGCGAGGTGGCCGTCGCACGGGCGGCGGCGGCGCGGGGAACGGCGATGGGGCTTTCCTCCTTCGCCAGTAAACCGATCGAAGAGGTCATCGCCGCCAACCCCAAATTGTTCTTCCAGGTGTACTGGCTCGGCGGCCGCGACGCCATCGCCGAGCGCGTGGAACGCGCGCGCCAGGCCGGTGCAGTCGGCCTGATCGTCACCACCGACTGGTCGTTCTCGCACGGGCGCGACTGGGGCAGTCCGAAGATCCCCGAAGAGATGAACCTGCGCACCATCCTGCGCCAGTCTCCGGAGGCGGTCTTCAAGCCCCGCTGGTTGTGGAAGTACGGCAAGACGCTGCGCCCCCCGAACCTGCGGGTGCCGAACCAGGCGCGCCGCGGCGAGCCCGGCCCGCCCTTCTTCGCCGCGTACGGCGAATGGATGGGCACCCCGCCGCCGACCTGGGACGACATCGCCTGGCTGCGCGAGCTGTGGGGCGGACCGTTCATGCTCAAGGGCGTGATGCGCGTCGACGACGCGAAAAGGGCTGTGGACGTGGGTGTTTCGGCGATCTCGGTGTCGAATCACGGCGGCAACAACATCGACGGCACCCCGGCGTCGATCCGCGCCCTGCCCGCGGTGGTCGCGGCGGTCGGGGACCAGGTCGAGGTGCTGCTCGACGGCGGCATCCGCCGCGGCAGCGACGTCGTCAAGGCGGTGGCGCTCGGGGCGCGGGCGGTGATGATCGGCCGCGCGTACCTGTGGGGCCTCGCGGCCGGCGGGCAGGCCGGTGTGGAGAACGTCCTCGACATCTTGCGCGGCGGCATCGACTCGGCGCTGATGGGCCTGGGGCGCTCCTCGGTTCACGACCTCACCCCGGACGACCTCTTGGTGCCGGACGGCTTTGCGCGGGCGCTCGGGGTACCGCCCGCCTAAATCTGGGCCTAAATTTGGGTATGTCGGGCCTCTTGCCCGGGATTGAGCATGGGCCGTTTTCACCAACAGCGCGAAATGGCCCTCTAGCGTGAATCGGCGGCGGCGAAAATTGTGGTACTTGCGAGGCAACCGTGACGAACGAGCCATCAAATTCGACCGCTTGGTGAACAGCCCAGAAAAAAATAATTTTGTAGGGTCAACAATTGGTGCACGCCAGGTGAATTCGTCCTACCATCAGCCAGTGCCCGTACTCGGCGAATTAGCAACGATGGCGTCGAGCCAGCTATTCGGCACCTCGCCGTCATTAATGGTCCCGGTGGGATCGACCGAACAACACGGTCCGCACCTCCCGCTGGACACCGATACCCAGATCGCGACGGCGGTCGCGCGGGCGGCCAGGGCCCGCCTGGAACAGGGTTGGTTGGTCGCGCCGGCCATCGCCTATGGCGCCAGCGGCGAGCACCAAGACTTCGCCGGAACGATCTCGATCGGCACCGAGGCCCTGACGACGCTGCTGGTGGAGTACGGCAGGTCAGCGGCTTGCTGGGCCCCGCGGCTCGTGTTTGTCAACGGTCACGGCGGCAATGTCGGCGCTTTGCGCGGCGCGGTGAGCGCGCTGCGGGCCGAGGGCCGAGACGCCGCCTGGTGCCCCTGCGTCGCCGCCGGCGGCGACGCCCACGCCGGCCATACCGAAACATCGGTGTTGCTCCACATCTCGCCGGCCGACGTGCTGACCGACCGGTGGCTCAGCGGCAACCGGGCGCCGTTGGCGGACTTGCTCCCGTCGATGCGCCGCGGGGGCGTCGCGGCGGTCAGCCGGGTCGGGGTGCTGGGGGACCCCACCACCGCGACGGCCGCCGAGGGCAAGCGGATCTTCTGCGAGATGGTCGACGACTGCGTCCGTCGGGTCGCCCGGTGGTCGCCCGGGCGCGACGGGAAGCTGACATGACGGCAACGCGATTGCCGGACGGGTTCGCCGTCCAGGTCGACCGCCGCGTGCGGGTGCTCGGCGACGGTTCCGCCCTGCTGGGTGGCTCGCCGACGCGCCTGCTGAAGTTGGCCCCCGCCGCCCAGAACATGCTTTCCGACGGCCGGCTGAAGGTCCGCGACGACGTCAGCGCCCAACTGGCCCGCACCCTGCTCGACGCCACCGTGGCGCACCCGCGCCCCGCCGGCGGCCCGTCGCACCGCGACGTGACCGTGGTAATTCCGGTGCGGGACAACGTTTCCGGGGTGCGTCACCTGGTCAGCTGTCTGCGCGGATTGCGCGTCATCGTGGTCGACGACGGTTCGTTCCCGCCGATCGAGCCGGAGGACTTCATCGGCGCGCACTGCGACGTCGAGGTGCTGCGCCACCCCCACAGCAGGGGTCCGGCCGCGGCGCGCAACACCGGGCTGGCCGCCTGCACGACTGACTTCGTGGCGTTTCTCGACTCCGACGTGACGCCGCGCCGCGGCTGGCTCGAGGCCCTGCTCGGTCACTTCTGCGATCCGACGGTCGCCCTGGTCGCGCCGCGCATCGTCGGCCTGTCGCACAGCGAGAACGTGGTCGCCCGCTACGAGGCGGTGCACTCGTCGCTGGACCTCGGGGAACGCGAGGCCCCGGTGCTGCCCCACAGCACGGTGTCCTACGTTCCCAGCGCGGCGATCATCTGCCGCCGCTCGGCCATCCGTGACGTCGGCGGCTTCGACGAGACGATGCAGTCCGGCGAGGACGTCGACCTGTGCTGGCGGCTGATCGAGGCGGGCGCGCGGCTTCGCTACGAGCCGATCGCCCAGGTCGCCCACGATCACCGCACCGAGTTACGGGATTGGCTCGCGCGCAAGGCCTTTTACGGCGGCTCGGCGGCCCCGCTGTCGGTGCGTCACCCGGACAAGACGGCCCCGGTGGTGATCTCCGGCTGGGCGCTGATGGCCTGGATCCTGGTGGCGCTGGGGACGAGCCTCAGCCAGCTCGCCTCGATCGTCGTCGCCCTGGTGACCGGCCGGCGGATCGCCAAGGCGATGCGCGGCGCCGAGACCTCGCTCGTGGACGTCCTGACGATCGCGACCCGCGGCCTGTGGTCGGCGGCGCTGCAGCTGGCGTCGGCCCTGTGCCGGCACTACTGGCCGCTGGCCCTGGTCGCGGCGATCCTGTCGCGCCACTGCAGACGCGTCGTGCTGGTGGCCGCCGTCATGGACGGCGTGGTGGACTGGCTGCGCCGCCGGGACGCCACCGGCGACGAGGCCGAACCCATCGGGCTGCTGACCTACCTGTTGCTCAAGCGCGTCGACGACCTGGCCTACGGCCTCGGGCTGTGGTGGGGTGTGGCCCGCGAACGCAACGTGCGGGCGCTCAAGCCGCAGATTCGCACATAGCGGTTTCGACGCCCGTTGACCGCAGCCGCCCCGCACAGCGATGTGCTGATCGTCGGCGCCGGCAGCGCTGGTTCGGTTGTCGCCGAACGCCTTTCCGCCGATCCCGCCCGCACCATCACCGTGCTAGAGGCCGGCCCCGCGCTGGCCGACCCGGAGTTGCTGGCGCTGGCCGCCAACGGGTTGCAACTGCCGATCGGGGTCGGCAGCCCGCTGGCCCGGCGCTACCTGACCACGCTGACCGATCGGCACGCCCTGAAGCTGCCGATCGTGCGCGGCGCCACCGTCGGCGGTTCGGGTGCGATCAACGGCGGGTACTTCTGTCGTGCGCTGCCGCGCGACTTCGACCGCGCCGGGGTGCCCGGCTGGGCATGGTCGGATGTGCTCGAGCACTTCCGCGCCATCGAGACCGACCTCGATTTCGACGGCCCCGCGCACGGCCGGGCCGGGCCGATCCCGGTGCGGCGAACCCGCGAAATGACCGGTACCACGGAAGCTTTCATCGCGGAGGCGGAGCGCGCCGGGTTTGGGTGGATCGACGATCTCAACGATGCTGGGCCGGAACTGGTTTCGGGGCTGGGGGCGGTCCCGCTCAATATCGTCGACGGCGTGCGCACCGGATCGGGTGCCGCGTACCTGCTGCCGGCGCTCGGGCGGCCCAACCTGACGTTGCTGGAGCGGACCCGCGCGGTGCGACTGCGTTTCGCGGGCGCCACGGTGGTGGGCGTCGACGTGATCGGCCCGCAAGGCCGGGCGACGATTTCCGCCGATCGAATAGTGTTGTGCGCCGGCGCGATTGAATCGGCGCACCTGCTGATGCTTTCCGGCATCGGCGACGAAGCAATGCTGCGCGCCGCGGGCGTCCCGGTGGTGGCGCCGCTGCCGGTCGCGACGGCGTGCAGCGACCACCCCGAATGGGTGTTGCCGACGAACTGGGCCGTGGCGCCAGGGCGGCCCGTGGTGGAGGTCGTGCTGAGCACCGACGACGGGATCGAGATCCGGCCGTACACGGGCGGATTCGTAGCGATGACCGGCGACGGCACCGCCGGACACCCCGACTGGCCGCACATCGGCGTGGCGCTGATGCGGCCGCGGGCCCGCGGACGCATCACGCTGGTCTCACCGGATCCCGACGTGCCGCCGCACATCGAGCACCGCTATGACAGCGAGCCCGACGACGTCGCCGCGCTGCGCGGGGGCAGCGAACTGGCCCGCGAATTGGCCGGTACCGCAACGTCCGTCGGGTCACCGGTGTGGTCGACGTCGCAACACCTGTGCGGGACGGCGCCGATGGGCGCCGTCGTCGATCCGCATTGCCGGGTCTACGGCATCGAAAACCTTTGGGTGGTAGACGGTTCCATCTTGCCCGCGATCCCCAGCCGCGGACCGTACGCGACCACCGTGATGATCGGCCGCCGGGCCGCGGAATTCGTTGTGTAAATCGCGAGTGGTCAGAAGGCCAGACCGTCCGGTCCGGGTTCGCCGATCAACAATCCGCCTTGGCCGCCGGTGCCCGGCGGATTGGTGCCACCAACGATGAAACCGTTGCCGCCGTTGCCGCCAAACCCGACCAGCTGGGCGTCGCCCCCGTTGCCGCCGGCGCCATCGGCGGTGAAGCCGAAGCCACCGTTGCCACCTGAACCGCCATCGCCGATCAGCGCCGCCTTGCCGCCGGCACCGCCGTGGCCGCCGACCTGGCCATCTCCGCCGGCTCCGCCGGCTCCGCCGTTGCCAACCAGGAAACCGGCAGTCCCGCCGGCGCCACCTTGACCACCGGTAAAGGCACCATTGACCAATCCGCCCGCGCCGCCCGCGCCGCCGTCCCCGCCGATGATGCCGCCATTGCCGCCGGCTCCACCAGCGCCGCCCTGCAGTCCGGCGCCACCGCCGCCGCCCGCGCCGCCGGCCGCCCAAATCCCGCCTGCTCCGCCGGTTCCGCCGGTTCCGCCGATATTTGCGGTGCCGAAGCCTCCCGTGCCTCCGGCCCCACCGGCGCCGAACAAGCCGCCGACCCCGCCGCTGCCGCCGTTCCCGCCGCCAGAGGCGCCCAGGCCGCCGACGCCGCCGGCCCCTCCGGCTGCCAGGAATCCGCCCGCCCCGCCCTGACCGCCGGCACCGCCGACACCACCTACTGCTGCTGCGCCGCCCTGCCCGCCGACCCCGCCGACGGCGAACAGCCCGCTCGCGCCGCCGTTGCCGCCCGCCCCGCCGCTACCCGCGCCTCCGATGCCGCCGGCTCCGCCGGCTCCTCCGACGCCACCGAAGAATCCGCCGGCCCCGCCGTTTCCTCCCGTGGCCCCTTGGCCGCCGGCCCCGCCGGCCCCGCCGGCTCCGCCGAAGAAGCCGCCGGCACCGCCGTTGCCGCCTTTTCCGCCGATCGCGCCGTACCCGCCATTCCCGCCGTTGCCATAGAGCCAGCCACCATCTGCGCCGTTGGCCCCAGTGTTCGGCTTCCCGTTGGCGCCGTTGCCGATCAGTGGGCGACCCGTCAGCAATTGGCTGGGTGCGTTGATCACATTGAGGATGTCTTGCTCGATGATCTGCAGCGGGGTGGCGCTGGCGGCCTCGGCGAGGGCGTACTGAGACGCGCCGCCACCCATCAATTGCACGAATTGTTGATGGAACGCTGCCGCCTGGGCGCTCAAGCCCTGGTATTGCACGGCATGGGACCCGAACACCGACGCGATGGCGACCGACACCTCGTCCGTTCCCGCCGCGAGGACTTCGGTGGTGGCGCCCGCCGCCGCTTTGTTGGCCTCGCTTAGCGCAGCGCCGATCCCGGCCAAATCCCTTGTGGCCGCTTGCATCACGTCCGGTGCCGCAATCAGAAAAGTCATTTGGTGTGCTCCCAACTCGGCCCGGCGGGTCGCCTCGAGGTTGGTTTTGACTTTGTTGGGGCCGATGTTAGCCCTGCCGCAACGGCGTCATGGCGTTTTCGCCAGATAGCCGGCGGCTCCGGGCGGGGGTCGGCGAATCAGGCCGAGTAAGGCTGCATCTCGACCGGCGCGCCCATCGCCGCGGGTTGCTCCTCATGAGAGCCGGCCGCGGAAGCCGGGGAGTAGGCGGGTGTCGCGGGGGAATAGTTCGGTGTCGTCGCGGGCGCCGCCGTCAACGGCGTACCGATCGGCAGCGCCGGTGCCGCCGTCGCCGGAGAGAACGCGGGCGCTTCGACCGGCGCTGCTTCCACCGGCGCCGCCGCCACCGGCGCGCTAACGGGCGCCGGAGCGGCGACGTCCGCCGGCACGGCGGCGGCCGGCGCGCCGGCCGGTGCAAGCGGCGCGGCCACCGGCGCCGCCGCGAGTGGCGTGCCGGTCGGCGCCAGCGCAACGGGCGCCGCGGGAGTCGGCGTGACCGCGGCGGCCGGCGTGACCGCCGTCGCCACGGGGGCTGCCGGCGCCGCCGGCGCCGCGCCACCGGAGACGCCCGCCGCTGCCGCGGGCACCCCCGCCGCCGCGGAACCTGCCGAGGTCGCGGTGCTCGCCAGCGGTTGCGCGCTCGACAGCGCCTGGCCGGGGACATTGCCCGTCACCATGTTCTGGACGGTTTGCAGGGGTGACGCGTTCGCCGCCTCGGTGAGGGCGTACTGCTCGGCGCCGGCGCTCATCAGCTGGACGAACTGGGTGTGGAAGGCCTGCGCCGCGGCGCTGAGTGCCTGATAGACCTGGGCGTGCGCGTCGAACAGGCTCGCGATGCCGGCCGACACCTCGTCGGCGCCCGCGGGCATCACGCTGGATACCGGGCCCAAAGCGGCCGAGTTCGCGTCGCTGATCGCCGAACCGATGTTGGCCAAATCCATTGCGGCATTGGCCACATACTCGGGCGCTGCGAACACATACGACATTCGGCTCCCCCGCCTGTCTCGACGTCGTCCGCCTCCCCATCACGGACACCGCTTCAGCGCACACTATCGTCCACCCGGGGTCTCCCGAGGCGTTTTCGGCGGATCTTCACCATGCATTCAGTTGGGGCGGGCCACGCCGCAGCGTGACCCGCCCCGAAAATGCGGTGACATTCATGCTGCCCACGTAGATGGCCACGACAAGTGGCGGGCGCGCGGCTGACTTCCCGTCAGGCGCGAACTCTGCGTCGCAATGTTCGTGGACGGCACGACGTCCCGATGTCGAATATCACCTCCCTTCAGCGATCCGCGATCCGCGCGCGGTTTGGATGCCTGTTTGCTGAACGAGTCGATACCCATCAACACCACACTCACCTCAACCCGCGAGATGACCTGCACCTGTCGATATATATTTTCAAATACCACGACGAGCGGACGTTCGCAAGTATCTGAGCCGGCCCGGTTTGACGGCGGAGAAAAATTCAGGTCGGGGTGGCTCCGATCAACGACCACCGGTCAGCCGGTGTGGTTCTCCGGCAGCGACATTGGGCGTCAGCGGGACGGTTCTCGATGCCGCCCGACGCCGGGGCGCGCCCCGGCGAAGAGCCGGCGCACGACCTTCAGCTGCCGCCCGTCGCGCCCGGGAGCCCACAGGCCGATCAGGACCGCGGCGATGGTGACGATCACGGCCAGGACCGTCGTCGAGGCGTGCATCGCCGTCATGAACGCCGCTTTGCTGACCTCGGCCAGCTGGCCACCTTGCGGCCCCAGCTTTTCGGCCACCTCGACCGCCTTGGCGAGCGAGTCGGTCGCAGGGCCGCGCACCGGGGCCGGGAACCCCGCCAACCTGGGCGCCAGCTCGTGGGAGTAGCGGCCGGCCAGTATCGAGCCGGCCACGGCGATCCCCAGGGCGCCGCCCATCTCGCGCGACGTGTCGTTGACCGCGGACGCGACCCCCTGCTTTTCGTCCGGGACCGCGCCCATGATCGCCGAAGTCGTAGGCGCGGTGCAGAATCCGATGCCGGTGCTCAGGATCAGCGTCGGCCACGCCATGCCGAGAAAACTCGAATGCAGGTCGAGCGTCTGCATGCACAGAAAGCCGACCGCCATCGTCAACGTGCCCACGAATAGCACCAGCCGCAGCCCGAACTTCGGCACATACCAAAACGACAGCGCCGAGAAAATGCCCAGCGGCACCATGAACGGCCCGAACGCCACCGCCGTCATCAGCGGGGAGTAGCCCATGATCTGCTGCACGTACTGCATGCCCAGGTAGAAGAAACCGAACGTGGCGCCGAACAGGACGACGATCGTCGCCACGCCGGTGGCGAAGCTCGGGTCGCCGAACAGTCGCACGTCGAGCAGGGGATGGCTTGTCCGGAATTCGACGACGCCGAACACGGCCGCGATGATCGCCCCGGCGAGCAGCCCGCCCCAGATCAGGGGATCGCTCCAGCCGCGGTCGGGCGCCTCCAGGATCGCGGCCACCGCGATCGCGACGGCCGCGCCGATCAGCACCGCGCCCATCGAATCGATCCGGGGCGCGTTGGCTTCCCGCGATGACGCGACGGTGCATGCCAGCGCGAAGATCGCCAGGCCCGCGACGCCCAACGACCAGAAGATCGCGTGCCAGTCCCAAAAGCGCAGCAGCAGGCCGGATCCGAACATGCCCAGCACCCCGCCGGAACCGGCCGTCCCGGCCCAGATCCCGACGGCCTTGATGCGGTCCTCCTTCGGGTAGGCCACCGTCAGCAGCGACAGCGTCGCGGGCATCACGAAGGCGGCGCCGACGCCGGCGACCGCCCGTCCCGCGATGATCTGCAGCGGGCTGTGCAACAGAGCCGGCGCCGCAGACCCGAGGGCGAAGATGACCAAACCGACGAGCAGCGCACCCCGCCGGCCGTAGCGGTCACCGATCGCCCCGGCGGGCAGCAGCAAGCAGGCCAGCGCCACCGTGTAGCCGTCGACGACCCAGGTCAGCTGCGACTGTGTCGCCGAGGTGGCGACCGCAAGGTCGCCCAGCGCGGTGTTCAGCGCCGTCATCGACGCGACGACCAGCCCGACGCCCATGCAGGCGACGGCCAGCGTCCAAGTTCGGGCGCGGGGACTACCCCCGATGCGCGTTACATCAGTACGCTGATCAGGCCGTACCAGCGTTTCGGCCATATGAAGCGCCTCCTAACGGGGGCGTAGCGAGATTTTCGAGACTCTTGGTCTTGTAGGTAGACCGAGAGTCTTGGTCCCAAACCGGGAGGTAGCTCACAATTACCGGCGGAAGTACCGACCCCCGTCCAGCGCGGTCCAGGGCCCGTTTGCTCGAGGCCGCCGCTGCGCTGCTGCGTTCGGGGGGTCCCAGCGCGGTGACCGTCGATGCGGTCACTCGTAGCGCCAATGTAGCGAGGGCGACCCTGTATCGCCACTTCCCGAGCGGAAATGATTTGCTGGCAGCGGCATTCAACAGCCTGATACCGCCGCCGCCGATGCCGCCGGCCGACGGCTCGCTGCGCGATCGCCTGATCGGGTTGGTGCTGGCCCATGCCGAAACCGTGGCGCAGGCGCCGGCCCTGCTGACGGCCATGTCGTGGCTCTCGCTGGGCCGCGACCTGGACAAGTTGCCGGAACCCCACCAGGCCGGCACCGCGGACAGCGCGTCGATTTGCACGCTGCGGGAGCGCATCGCGCAGCAGTACGCCGCCCCGTTCGACGCGGTTTTCGACAGCCCTGAGGCCGCCGCCGAACTGGGCGAGGTCGACCGGTCGCGCGCCATCGCGCTGCTGATCGGCCCGCTGATGCTGGGACGCCTGTCGACCCTGCCCGACTTCGACTATCGCGAGTGTGCGCGAGCCGCCGTCGACGGTTTCCTGCACGTGCAACGGGCCCAGCAAAGGGCCGACGCGGCGACCACCGAATCGGCGGGTGCCTGAGTCCCGGCGAGGTTTGCCCGGGATTTGGCCAAACCCATGATCTGAGGCATACTGTTCAGGTTGCCTTGCGCCGGGTTCTGCCTGGCCGGGCATACGACCAGCGCCCAACCGGGCGCGTCCGGTCCCAACCTCGGAATGCGACCAATTTCGGCCGCGCACGAGGCTGCGTAAGGGTGACACGCCCGACCGCGGGGGCCGGTGGACCACGACAGGTAAACAGCGGCGCAGTATCCGGCGCGACGCTCGACCGGCCCAAGGTTGGGCCGCCGATCCGCGCGCCGGGGGCACCAGCCCGGGACACGGGCTTTAAGAGGAGTGAGGGTAGGAGAAAGCGTGGCGGGACAGAAGATCCGCATCAGGCTTAAGGCCTACGACCATGAGGCCATCGACGCATCGGCGCGCAAGATCGTCGAGACCGTCGTCCGCACGGGTGCCAGCGTCGTAGGGCCGGTGCCGCTGCCGACCGAGAAGAACGTGTATTGCGTCATCCGCTCTCCGCACAAGTACAAGGACTCGCGGGAGCACTTCGAGATGCGCACGCACAAGCGGTTGATTGACATCCTCGATCCGACGCCGAAGACGGTCGACGCGCTGATGCGCATCGACCTTCCGGCCAGTGTCGACGTCAACATCCAGTAGGAGATCGACGACTCATGGCACGACAGAGCAATCCCGCCCAGAGGCGGGGCCTTCTGGGTACCAAGCTGGGCATGACGCAGGTGTTCGACGAGAACAACCGGGTCGTGCCGGTGACGGTGGTCAAGGCCGGTCCCAACGTGGTGACCCGCATCCGCACGCCGGAGCGCGACGGCTACAGCGCCGTGCAGCTGGCGTACGGCGAGATCAGCCCGCGCAAGGTCAACAAGCCGGTCACCGGTCAGTACACGGCGGCGGGCGTCAACCCGCGCCGCTTCCTGGCCGAGCTGCGGCTGGACAACCCCGACGCCGCAGCCGAATACGAGGTCGGCCAGGAGCTGACGGCGGAGATCTTCGCCGACGGCGCCTACGTCGACGTGACCGGCACCTCCAAGGGCAAGGGCTTCGCCGGCACCATGAAGCGGCACGGCTTCCGCGGCCAGGGCGCCAGCCACGGCGCCCAGGCGGTGCACCGCCGGCCGGGTTCCATCGGCGGCTGCGCCACGCCCGCCCGGGTCTTCAAGGGCACCCGGATGGCCGGCCGGATGGGCAACGACCGGGTGACCGTGCAGAACCTGTTGGTGCACAAGGTCGATGCCGAGAACGGCGTGCTGTTGATCAAGGGTGCGGTCCCCGGCCGCACCGGCGGACTCGTGATGGTTCGCAGCGCGATCAAACGAGGTGAGAACTGATGGCACTCAAGATTGACGTCAAGACGCCGGACGGCAAGGTCGACGGCTCCGTCGAGCTGCCCGCCGAATTGTTCGACGCCCCGGCCAACATCGCGCTGATGCACCAGGTGGTCACCGCGCAACGGGCCGCCGCCCGCCAGGGCACGCACTCGACCAAGACGCGTGGCGAGGTGAGCGGCGGTGGCCGTAAGCCCTACCGGCAGAAGGGCACCGGACGCGCCCGGCAGGGTTCGACACGGGCCCCGCAGTTCACCGGCGGTGGCACGGTGCACGGCCCGAAGCCGCGCGACTACAGCCAACGGACGCCCAAGAAGATGATCGCCGCGGCGTTGCGCGGGGCGCTGTCCGACCGCGCGCGCAACGGACGAATCCACGCGATCACCGAGTTGGTCGCGGGCCAGACCCCGTCGACCAAGAGCGCCAAGGCATTTCTGGACACGTTGTCCGATCGCAAGCGGCTGCTGCTGGTCATCGGCCGCGCCGACGAGACCGGTGCGAAGAGCGTGCGCAACCTGCCCGGCGTGCATGTGCTGGCGCCCGACCAGCTCAACACCTACGACGTGCTGCGCTCCGATGACGTGGTGTTCAGCGTCGAGGCCCTCAACGCCTACATTTCCGCCAACACCAGCTCTGCCGAGGAGGTTTCGGCCTGATGGCGACCATCGCTGACCCCCGCGACATCATCCTGGCGCCGGTCATCTCCGAGAAGTCCTATTCGCTGCTGGACGAGAACGTGTACACGTTCGTGGTGCACCCCGACTCGAACAAGACGCAGATCAAGATCGCCATCGAGAAGATCTTCTCCGTCAAGGTCGCGTCGGTGAACACCGCGAACCGGCAGGGCAAGCGCAAGCGCACCCGGACCGGTTACGGCAAGCGCAAGGGCACCAAGCGCGCCATCGTCACCCTGGCCCCGGGCAGCAAGCCGATCGACCTCTTCGGCGCACCGAGCTAGAAAGAACTGATGAGACATGGCAATTCGTAAGTACAAGCCGACGACCCCGGGTCGCCGCGGCGCCAGCGTGTCCGACTTCGCCGAGATCACGCGTTCGGAGCCGGAGAAGTCGTTGGTGCGCCCGCTGCACGGTCACGGCGGCCGCAACGCGCACGGCCGGATCACCACCCGCCACAAGGGTGGTGGCCACAAGCGCGCCTACCGGGTGATCGACTTCCGTCGTAACGACAAGGACGGCGTCAACGCGAAGGTCGCGCACATCGAGTACGACCCGAACCGCACGGCCAACATCGCGCTGCTGCACTTCCTGGACGGCGAGAAGCGCTACATCATTGCCCCGCTTGGGCTCTCGCAGGGCGACGTGGTGGAGTCGGGCCCCAACGCCGACATCAAGCCCGGCAACAACCTGCCGCTGCGCAACATCCCGGCCGGTACCTTGGTGCACGCCGTGGAGCTGCGCCCGGGCGGCGGCGCCAAGCTCGCGCGCTCGGCCGGGTCGAGCATCCAGCTGCTCGGCAAGGAGGGCAGCTACGCGTCGCTGCGCATGCCCAGCGGCGAGATCCGCCGCGTCGACGTGCGCTGCCGCGCCACGGTCGGCGAGGTGGGCAACGCCGAGCAGGCAAACATCAACTGGGGCAAGGCCGGTCGGATGCGGTGGAAGGGCAAGCGCCCGTCCGTCCGTGGTGTCGTGATGAACCCGGTCGACCACCCGCACGGCGGCGGTGAGGGTAAGACCTCCGGCGGGCGCCACCCGGTCAGCCCGTGGGGCAAGCCCGAGGGCCGTACCCGTCATCCGAACAAGCAGAGCAACAAGCTCATTGTCCGACGCCGGCGTACCGGCAAGAAGCACTCGCGGTAACAGGAGTAGCAAGACATGCCTCGCAGCCTGAAAAAGGGACCGTTCGTCGACGACCACCTGCTCAAGAAGGTGGACGTGCAGAACGAGAAGAACAGCAAGCAGGTCATCAAGACCTGGTCGCGTCGTTCGACGATCATCCCTGACTTCATCGGCCACACCTTCGCCGTGCACGACGGGCGCAAGCACGTCCCGGTGTTCGTCACCGAGGCGATGGTGGGCCACAAGCTGGGCGAGTTCGCCCCGACGCGCACCTTCAAGGGCCACATCAAGGACGACCGAAAGGCCAAGCGCCGATGAGCACCACGACGACTGAATATCCGTCGGCCGTCGCCAAGGCACGGTTCGTGCGGGTGTCGCCGACCAAGGCGCGCCGGGTGATCGACCTGGTGCGTGGCAAGTCGGTGGAAGACGCGCTCGACATCCTGCGCTGGGCGCCGCAGGCCGCCAGCGAGCCGGTGGCCAAGGTGATCGCCAGCGCCGCGGCCAACGCGCAGAACAACAACGGCCTGGACCCCGCCACGCTGGTGGTCGCCACCGTGTACGCCGACGAGGGCCCGACCGCCAAGCGCATCCGTCCGCGCGCCCAGGGCCGCGCTTTCCGGATTCGCCGGCGCACCAGCCACATCACGGTCGTGGTGGAAAGCCGGCCGGCCTCCGGCGAGCGTTCGGCGAAGTCCACCCGGGCCCGTCGCGCCGAGGCCAGCAAGGCGGCCGCGAAGGCGCCGGCGAAGAAGGCCCCGGCCAAGAAGGCTCCCGCCAAGAAGGCGCCGGCCGCCAAGAAAGCTCCGGCCAAAAAGGCTCAAACCCCTACTACTTCTGAGGCTTCGGAAACGAAGGGAGGCTCAGACTAGTGGGCCAGAAGATCAATCCGCATGGCTTCCGGCTCGGCATCACCACGGACTGGAAGTCCCGCTGGTACGCCGACAAGCAGTACGCCGACTACGTCAAGGAAGACGTGGCGATCCGCCGGCTGCTGTCCACCGGCCTGGAGCGCGCCGGCATCGCCGACGTCGAGATCGAGCGGACCCGCGACCGGGTCCGCGTCGACATCCACACCGCGCGCCCCGGGATCGTCATCGGCCGCCGCGGCACCGAGGCCGACCGGATCCGGGCCGACCTGGAGAAGCTGACCGGCAAGCAGGTCCAGCTGAACATCCTCGAGGTCAAAAACCCCGAATCGCAAGCACAATTGGTGGCGCAGGGCGTCGCGGAGCAGCTGAGCAACCGGGTGGCGTTCCGCCGCGCGATGCGCAAGGCCATCCAGTCGGCGATGCGGCAACCGAACGTCAAGGGCATCCGCGTGCAGTGCTCCGGCCGCCTCGGCGGCGCGGAGATGAGCCGCTCGGAGTTCTACCGCGAGGGTCGGGTGCCGCTGCACACGCTGCGCGCCGACATCGACTACGGCCTGTACGAGGCCAAGACCACCTTCGGCCGCATCGGCGTGAAGGTGTGGATCTACAAGGGCGACATCGTCGGCGGCAAGCGCGAATTGACCGCCGCCGCACCGGCGGGCGCCGACCGTCCCCGTCGTGAGCGGCCGTCGGGCACGCGTCCGCGGCGCAGCGGGGCGTCGGGCACCACGGCGACCAGCACCGAGGCCGGCCGGGCCGCGGGTGCCGAGGATCAAGCCGCGGCGGCCCCGGTCGAGGCCGCGCCGGCCCCCGAACCGCAGAGTACGGAGAGCTGAATCATGTTGATTCCCCGCAAGGTTAAGCACCGCAAGCAACACCACCCGCGCCAGCGCGGCATCGCCAGCGGCGGCACGCAGGTGAACTTCGGTGACTACGGCATCCAGGCGCTCGAGCACGCGTACGTGACCAACCGCCAGATCGAGTCGGCTCGTATCGCGATCAACCGGCACATCAAGCGTGGCGGCAAGGTGTGGATCAACGTCTTCCCCGACCGCCCGCTGACCAAGAAGCCCGCCGAGACCCGGATGGGTTCGGGTAAGGGCTCCCCGGAGTGGTGGGTCGTCAACGTCAAGCCGGGCCGGGTGCTGTTCGAGCTCAGCTACCCCAACGAGCAGACGGCCCGCGCCGCGCTCACCCGCGCAATCCACAAGCTGCCGATCAAGGCACGCATCGTGACCCGAGAGGATCAGTTCTGATGGCACTGGGCATTTCGCCGGGCGAACTGCGCGAGCTCACCGATGAAGAGCTCACCGATCGCCTGCGCGAATCCAAGGAGGAGCTGTTCAACCTGCGCTTCCAGATGGCGACCGGACAGCTCAACAACAACCGCCGGCTCCGCACGGTGCGTCAGGAAATCGCGCGCGTCTACACCGTGCTGCGCGAACGGGAACTGGGCCTGGCCAGCGGACCCGACGGCACTGAGGAGAAATAAGGATTCGTGATGGCAGAAGCTAAGAAGGCGCCCGCCAAGGCCGCCCCCAAGAAGGCCGCTCCCACCGACGCCGCGGCGAAGGACAAGGGCCCCAAGCACACTCCGGCCAACCCGAAAACGCGCGGCCGGCGCAAGGTGCGCATCGGCTACGTGGTCAGCGACAAGATGCAGAAGACCATCGTGGTCGAGCTGGAAGACCGCATGCGTCACCCGTTGTACGGCAAGATCATTCGGACCACCAAGAAGGTCAAGGCGCACGACGAGAACAGCACCGCCGGCATCGGCGACCGCGTCTCGCTGATGGAGACGCGCCCGATGTCGGCCACCAAGCGCTGGCGGCTCGTCGAGATCCTCGAGAAGGCCAAGTAGCGAGCAGACACAAAAGCCCCCGCGCGCTCGGCGTGTCGGGGGCTTTTGCGTCTGCTGGCGAACGGGTGGCGTCCCGGCGAACGCGTCTTGAGATTCACACCTTGCTCTCACCTGCCCGGTGTAGTCTCCACGCCACGCGCGTAACGGGGTCCACCAACAAGAGTGAGGCTGGCAGCAATGACGGGGTCGACCGAGTTTCAGGGCAAGATCGAACTGGATATCCGCGACTCGGAGCCGGACTGGGGGCCGTACGCGGCACCGACGGCGCCGGAGAACTCGCCGAACATCCTCTACCTCGTCTGGGATGACACCGGGATCGCCACCTGGGACTGCTTCGGCGGCTTGGTCGAGATGCCCGCGATGACGCGGATCGCCGAGCGCGGCGTGCGGTTGTCGCAGTTCCACACCACCGCGCTGTGCTCGCCGACGCGAGCGTCCCTGCTGACCGGGCGCAACGCGACCACCGTCGGCATGGCGACCATCGAGGAGTTCACCGACGGGTTCCCCAACTGCAACGGACGGATCCCCGCCGACACCGCGCTGATCTCCGAGGTGCTCGCCGAGCGCGGCTACAACACCTACTGCGTCGGGAAGTGGCACCTCACGCCCCTGGAAGAGTCGAACCTGGCGTCGACGAAACGGCATTGGCCCACCTCACGCGGATTCGAGCGGTTCTACGGGTTCATGGGCGGCGAGACCGACCAGTGGTATCCGGACCTGGTGTACGACAACCACCCGGTCAACCCGCCGGCCACACCGGAAGACGGCTATCACCTGTCGAAGGACATCGCGGACAAGACCATCGAGTTCATCCGCGACGCGAAGGTGATCGCCCCGGACAAGCCGTGGTTCAGCTATGTGTGCCCCGGCGCGGGCCACGCCCCGCACCACGTCTTCAAGGAGTGGGCGGACCGCTACGCGGGCCGGTTCGACATGGGCTACGAGCGCTACCGCGAGATCGTGCTGGAAAACCAGAAGTCGATGGGCATCGTTCCGCAGGGCACCGAACTGTCGCCGGTGAACCCCTACGCCGACGTGAAGGGGCCCAACGGCGAGCCGTGGCCGTTGCAGGACACCGTGCGGCCCTGGGATTCGCTGGGCGAGGAAGAAAAGAAGCTGTTCTGCCGCATGGCCGAGGTGTTCGCCGGCTTCCTCAGCTACACCGACGCCCAGATCGGCCGCATCCTCGACTACCTCGAGGAGTCCGGCCAGCTGGACGACACCATCATCGTGGTGATCTCTGACAACGGCGCCAGCGGCGAGGGCGGCCCCAACGGCTCGGTGAACGAGGGCAAGTTCTTCAACGGCTACATCGACACCGTCGAGGAGAGCATGAAGCTCTTTGACCACCTGGGCGGCCCGGAGACCTACAACCATTACCCGATCGGGTGGGCGATGGCCTTCAACACGCCGTACAAGCTGTACAAGCGCTACGCCTCCCACGAGGGCGGCATCGCCGACACGGCAATCGTCTCGTGGCCCAACGGAATTGCCGCGCACGGCGAGGTCCGCGACAACTACGTGAATGTCTGCGACATCACCCCGACCGTCTACGACCTGCTGGGCATGACGCCGCCCGAGCAGGTCAAGGGCATCACGCAGAAACCCCTGGACGGCGTGAGTTTCAAAGTGGCCCTTGCGGATCCGGGTGCCGACACCGGCAAACGGACCCAGTTCTACACCATGCTGGGCACCCGCGGGATCTGGCACGAGGGCTGGTTCGCCAACACCGTCCATGCCGCCACACCCGCGGGTTGGTCGCATTTCGACGCCGACCGCTGGGAGCTGTTCCACATCGAGGCCGACCGCAGCCAGTGCCATGATCTGGCCGGCGAGCAACCCGAGAAGCTGGAAGAGCTTAAGGCACTGTGGTATTCCGAGGCCGCCAAGTACAACGGCCTGCCGCTGTCGGACCTGAACATCATCGAGACGATGATGCGCTCGCGGCCCTACCTGGTCGGCGAACGGTCCAGCTACACCTACTATCCCGACTGCGCCGACGTCGGCATCGGCGCTGCCGCCGAGATCCGCGGGCGCTCGTTCGCCGTGCTGGCCGACGTGACGGTGGATACCACCGGTGCCGAAGGCGTGCTGTTCAAGCAGGGCGGCGCGCACGGCGGGCACGTGCTGTTCGTGCAGGACGGGCGGCTGCACTACGTCTACAACTTCCTCGGCGAGCGTCAGCAGCTGGTGTCGTCGTCCGGCCCGGTGCCGCTGGGCCGGCACCTGCTGGGGGTTCGCTACGCGCGGACCGGAACGGTGGAGAACAGCCACACGCCGCTCGGAGACCTGACCCTGTTCGTCGACGCCGAGGTGGTCGGCACCCTGGCGGACGTGGCGACCCATCCGGGGACGTTCGGGCTGGCGGGGGCCGGGATCACCGTCGGGCGCAACGGCGGCTCGCGGGTGTCGAGCCGCTACAAGGCGCCGTTCACGTTCACCGGCGGCACCATCGCCGAGGTCACCTTCGACTTCTCGGGCAGGCCGTACGAGGACGTGGAAAGGGAACTCGCGCTTGCGTTTTCGCGCGACTGAGCTGGAGGCGGGCCCCGCGGGCGCGTCCGGTTTCGACGCGGCGAAATCCACGGTGATGCAACAATTAGCGGTCCTCATCCCCTGAAAAAGAGCGGTTTCAGGGCCGGCGGGCGGTAGCATCTGGCCCCGTGATGCCCCAATGACCGCCGAAGCACCCCCGCCGCCGGCGCCACCCCAGTCGCGTGGACCGCGCTTTGCGATCGCGTTCGGGATCGTCGTCGCCCTCATCGTCATCTACGTCCTGTCCCTGATCGCGGTGCATTTGCTGGCGAAATCGACGCCGCCGCTGCCCGCGGCGGACCTGAGCAAGGTCGAGGCCGAGGACAGCGTCGTGCAGGTGCGCCTCGAGAAACTCGATACCGTCGCCAACCGCTTGACGGTGAATGTCCTTGTCTACCCGAAGGATTCGCTCTACGACAAGAACTTCGGGGTGCTCACAACCGACGCGGCCGTGCGCCTGTATCCGGAGAACGACCTCGGCGACCTGCAATACCCGGTCGGAAAAGCGCCGGCACAGGTCAGCACCACCATTGAGGCGCACGGTGATCCCGGTAACTGGCCCTTCGACACTTACAAGACGGAGGTCATCGCGGCCGACGTGTTCACCGGTTCCGGTCAGAACCGCGAGAAGGCGCCCGCGCGCGTCGAGGTATCCGGAAAGCTCGATGGTTGGGACGCCAGCGTCACCCGCGTCCATGACCCGGCGGACTCCAACCCGGACGTCCAGGACGACGTGACCATCACCTTGAAGCGGGCCAAGGGTCCGCTGATCTTCGACCTTGGAATCTGCCTCGTCCTCATCGCCTTGCCGGTGTTGGCACTATGGGTGGCCATTCCCGTGTCGCTGGGCCGGACGTCGTTCTTGCCGCCGATGGTGACGTGGTACGGCGCGATGCTCTTTGCCATCGTCCCGCTGCGCAGCATCCTGCCGGGCAGCCCACCCTACGGTTCCTGGATCGACCAGGCCGTCGTGCTCTGGGTGCTGATCGGACTGGTCACCGCGATGGCCCTGTTCCTGTCCGGTTGGTGGCAGCAACGGGACCGAAGGTCACCGAAGAAGGGCTGAACGCCTACTCCGCAACCGCCGCTCCGGCCCAGCTGATCGCGTCGACGGCGCTCGAGACTCGGGACTGGAAGTCGGGCGGCAGCGGGATGTAGCCGTTCCTGGCCAGCTCGACCTGGCCGGGCCCGATCGCCGCCTGCAGGAACGCCTTGACCGCCTTGGCGTCGTCGGCGTTGGGGTACTTCGAGCAGACGATCTCGTATGTGGCCAGGACTATCGGGTAGACGTCCGGCTGGGCCGGGTTGTAGAACGACGAAATGTCGAGCACGAGGTTGTTGCCGGCGCCCGTGATCTTGGCGCCCAGGATCGTCTTGCCGACCGTGTCGGTGCCGATGCGCACCGGGCGCAGCGAGCGGCGGCTCGCGGGGGTCTTGATCTCGGCGGCGAAAAGGCCTTGCTGGAGCGCGAATGACAACTCGTTGTAGCTGATCGCACCCTCCGTGGTTTTCACGAGCTCCGAGGTGCCCTTGTTGCCGGCGGCGCCGATGCCGACCCCGCCCTTGAACGTCTTGCCGGTGCCCTGTTTCCACGCCCCGCCGGACGCGGACTGCAGGTAGTTCTGGAAGTTGTCGGTGGTGCCGGACGCGTCGCTGCGGTAGATGACTTTGATGTCCTCGGACGGCATGGAGGTGTTGAACGCGGTAAGCGCCGGGTCGTCCCAGCGGGTGATGGTGCCGTTGAAGATCTTCGCCAGTGTGGGCGCGTCGAGGACCAGGGAGTCGACGGCGCCGAGGTTGTAGGTGATGGCCATCGGGCCGAACACCACGGGCAGGTTCCAGGCGTCGGCGCCGCCGCACCGCTGTTTGGCGGCGGCGTACTGATCCTCGGCGAGGGGAGTGTCCGATCCGCCGAAATCGGTCTTGCCGGAAAGGAATTCGCTGATCCCGCTGCCCGACCCGTTGGCGGTGTAGTTGAGGTTCTGCCCCGGGCAGGCCCGGTGGTACGCCTCGACGAACTTCGTCATCGCATTCGCCTGGGCGGTCGACCCGCTGGCGATCAGGGTCTGTTTGCCGCCGCAGTCGACCTTGGCGCCCGCGGCATACGCCAGGGTCGCGTGGGAGTTGCTGCATGCCGAGCCCACCATGGCAACCGCCGCCAGCAAGCTGATGGCGGCGGCCGGTCGCGTGTGCCTCACGGTGATTGCCTCCAGGCGATGGTGGCGCCCGGCGTCGACGGCGAGCTGTTGTGTCCGGATACACCTCGACTTCTACAGCCACCGAATTAACAGGCAAACCAACAATGGATGAACGGGTCGGCAATTGGGCCGACCGCCGGGTTTCGCTGAGTAGCGAGCAACCGTTGCGCGGGTTGACGGAAATTACCTGATTGATGAAGTAAATTTTGACTCCTCGCGCGGACGCGACCGGTTCGCTACGATCTAATCCGCGCATGGCCCGCCGAGTTGCTGCCACCCAACGGAGGTGCTGACCGATGACCCATCAAGCCCCACCGGCTCCGCCGCCTCCAACGCCACCGGAGCAACCCGCCGCGGCGCCCCCCGAGGCGCCCCCCGCCCGCAAGCGAAGCCGCACCCTGTTGGTGATCGGCATCCTGGTCGCGTTCCTCATCGTCTACGGCCTGTCGCTGTTCGGGGTCCATTTGCTGGCCAAATCGGCGGCGCCGATCAAGCCGCCGGACTTGAACGCGACCAACGACACGGTCGTGCTGGTGCGTCTGGAAAAGCTGGAAACCGTCGCGAATCGCCTCACGGTCAAGGTGCTCGTGATTCCCGAGGACAACATGTTCGACAAGCGCCTCGATGTGCTCAAGACAGACACCGCCGTGCGGATGGACCCGCCGAATGACCTGGGCGACCTGCAATATCCGGCGGGGAAGTCGCCGGCGCAGGTCGCCACCACGATCGAGGCGCACGGCGATCCCAACAACTGGCCGTTCGACTCCTACAGCACCGACACCCTGTCGGCGGAGGTGCTCGTCGGGCAAGGCGATGCCCGCCAGTACATACCCGCCCGGGTCGAGGTCGCCGGGGCGCTGGACGGCTGGGACGTCAGCGTCCAGCGGGTGGGTGAGGCAAGCCAGGAGGCGGATCGCCCGGACAACGTGATCATCACGTTGCACCGCGCCAAGGGGCCGCTGATCTTCGACTTGGGCATCTGCCTGGTGCTGTTCGCCCTGCCCACCCTGGCGTTCGCCGTCGCCATCCAAATCGCCTTGGGCAGGCGGAAATTCGTGCCGCCGTTCGTGACGTGGTTCGCCGCCATGCTGTTCGCCGTGATCCCGATCCGCAATTTCCTGCCCGGGTCGCCGCCACCGGGCGCGTGGATCGACCAGGTCCTGGTGATCTGGGTGCTGATGGCGCTCGTCGCCGCGATGGCCCTGTACATGCTCACCTGGTACCGACAATCGGACTGAGGCCGCGGCGCACGGTCGTCCTACCCTGAAGGGGTGCTCACCGAGCTGGTCGACCTGCCCGGCCGATCGTTCCGCATGGGCTCGACGAGCTTCTATCCGGAAGAGGCGCCGATCCACACGGTGACGGTGGGGCCGTTCGCGGTGGAACGGCATCCGGTGACCAACGCGCAGTTCGCCGAATTCGTCGCCGCCACAGGCTATGTCACGGTGGCCGAGCAACCGATCGACCCGGCGCTCTACCCGGGGGCGGATCCGAAAGACCTGGTGCCCGGCGCCATGGTCTTCCGCCCGACGCCGGGGCCGGTCGACCTGCGTGACTGGCGCCAGTGGTGGGCCTGGGTGCCCGGGGCCAACTGGCGAAATCCGTTCGGACCGGACAGCGATCTCACGGGCCGGGCGGATCATCCGGTGGTGCAGGTGGCGTATCCCGACGCCGCGGCCTACGCGCGTTGGGCCGGCCGGCGGCTGCCCACCGAGGCCGAGTGGGAGTATGCGGCCCGCGGCGGAAATGCGGGGACCTACTCCTGGGGGGAGGAAGCGAACCCCGATGGTCGGCTGATGGCCAACACGTGGCAGGGAAAGTTTCCGTACCGCAACGACGGCGCGCTCGGCTGGGTGGGCACCTCCCCGGTGGGGACCTTCCCGCCCAACGGATTTGGGCTGCTCGACCTGATCGGCAACGTGTGGGAGTGGACCGCCACCGAGTTTTCCGCGCACCACCGGCTCGATGAGCCACCGAAGGCCTGTTGCGCGCCGTCGGGGCCCGCGGACCCGAGCGTCAGCCAGACGTTGAAGGGCGGGTCGCACCTGTGCGCGCCGGAATACTGCCACCGCTACCGGCCGGCCGCACGGTCGCCGCAGTCGCAGGACACCGCGACGACGCACATCGGGTTTCGCTGCGTCGCGGACCACGCGTCGGTATAGGCCGCCCGGCGCCGACCGCGCAGCAAACCGGGACCGGCTCTGCGCCGCACCTCAGCCAGCAAATGCGACCAAGGGGTTACCGTCGGGTGGACGGCGAGTGACGGACCTTCCGTCATCGCGCGCGGTCGCCGCGAATTCGCTAGCATCGCCACGTGTCGGCCGTAGACGAGCCAGATGTCATCGACGGGGTTGCAGCGACCACCGAGGCCCCGGCGACACAGGCCCCGCCCCCACCCCCGGACACACCGCCGACGCCCCCGCCGCCGGCGCGCAAACCACGGTCGCGACCGCGCATCGCGATCGGCATCGCGATCCTTGTGGTTGTCGTCTCCACTTATGCCCTGTCGCTGTTCGGCGTGCACCAATTGCAGGAAGCCGAGGCCCCGCTTCCGCCATTGGACCTCAGCCAGGGTGGCGGCGATGCCACCATCGTGCAGCTGCGCCTCGAGGAGCTCAAGACGGTGGCGAACCGCCTGACCGTGAATGTGCTTGTCTATCCAGGGATTTCGGCCTACGACAATCGACTCGACGTCCTGGGTACCGACGTCGGCGTGCGCCTGTATCCGACGAGCGAGTTGGGGGACCTGCATTACCCGAAGGGGAAGGCCCCGGGGCAGCTCACGACGGCCGTCCAGGCGCACGGCGATCCGGGTAACTGGCCCTTCGACTCCTACAGCACCGAGCCGATCTCGGCCGATGCGTTCGTCGGGACGGGCGACAACGTCAAAAAGGTGCCCGCCCGGGTGGAAGTGACCGGGGAGCTGGACGGGTGGGACGCCACGGTCACCCGCCTGCACGACCCGGCCGCGCTGCCAACCCAACGCGGTTCGGACAACGGGAACGTGGTCATCACATTGAAGCGGGCCAAGGGGCCGCTGATTTTCGACCTCGGCATCTGCCTGGTTCTCATCAGCCTGCCCACCCTGGCGCTGTTGGTCGCCATCCCGATGGCGCTGGGCCGGCGTAAGTTCTTGCCACCCTTCGCAACCTGGTACGCCGCGAACCTGTTCGCCATCGTCCCGTTGCGCAACATCCTTCCCGGTGCGCCACCGCCCGGTTCCTGGATCGACCAGGCCATCGTCCAGTGGGTGCTGATCGCTCTGGTGACGGCGATGAGCCTGTACATCTTCGCCTGGGTGCGGCAAGGCGACTGACGTCGGGGCGCGCCGGTTAACGCCGGCATGTTAACGCTGGTAGCGCCCTCTGTTAAGAACTCGTAGCGAGGCTCGCTTCAGGGTGCCAGCAAATAGCGCCGTTGCTAGTCTGCGTCCGTGTCGGTTCAACGGGACGTCGTCGTAGCGCTGCCCTCGAACGGCCACGGCACTGCCCCCACGGCGCCGCCCGCACCGGCCGCGCCGGAGCGTAAGCCCCGACGGCGGCACCTTGTCCTCGACATCTCGATCATCGTGGGCGTCGCCGTCGTTTACGTCCTGTCGCTGCTCGGCTATCACTGGCTGGCCACCGCGCCGGGCCCGCTTCCCGACCCGGAACTGAACACCGCCGACGGCACGGTGGTCTTGATGCGTTTCGAGCAGCTGCACACCGTGGCCAATCGCCTCGACGTGAAGGTCTTGGTGATGCCCGACGATTCGATGATCAACAAGCGCCTCAACGTCTTGAACACCGACACGTCCGTGCGCATCTTTCCGCAGAACGACCTCGGAGACCTGCAGTACCCGGTGGGGAAGTTGCCGGCGCAGGTGGCCACCACCATCGAGGCGCACGGTGACCCCAGCGACTGGCCGTTCGACTCGTATAGGACCGACACCATCCAGTCCGACGTCCTCGTCGGGTCGGGCGAAAACCGCGTATTAAAACCCGGCCGGGTCGAGGTGACCGGAAAGCTGGACGGCTGGGACATCGCGGCCACCCGCGTCGCGCGCAACCCGAGCGACCCGGACCGCCCGGACAACGTCGTCATCACGCTGCACCGGGCCAAAGGCCCGTTGGTGTTCGACCTCGGGATCTGCCTGGTCCTCATCACGCTGCCGACGCTGGCGCTGTTCGTGGCCATTCAGATGCTGACCGGCCGGCGACAATTCCTGCCGCCGTTCTCCACCTGGTACGCCGCGATGCTGTTCGCCGTCGTGCCGCTGCGCAACATCCTGCCCGGGACCCCGCCCGCGGGTTCGTGGATCGACCAGGCCGTGGTGATCTGGGTCCTGATCGCGCTGGCGACGGCGCTGGTCCTCTATATCGTCGCCTGGTATCGACATTCGAGCTGAGGCTCGTCTCATAGGGCCGTACTGCCTGGCCTGATTCTTTGACCTCAGCCGGGTCCGGGATTCGAGCACCGCGGCCGGCGGAGGTGTCACCACCAAGACCACCAAAACTGTCAGCGATGTCCTGGGGGATGACCACCGACTCTTGTCGCCGGGCGCGGCTATACTCGAACACATGTTCGACGAAGCTGCGCGGGCCGAGGTGATTGCCCGGTTCGACGAGATGATCGAGCGGTGCTATCCGTCGTCGACGGCGCAGTCCGCGGCGCTGCTCGACGAGATCGGCGTGTTTGCGCGGATCGAGAACCGGGCGGCGGCGGCGCAGTTGGCGGCGATCGGGCGGTTGTTCGGCTATCGGCTCTCGCGCTGTTCGGAGACCGAGGATTGGGCGATCGACACCATGGAGGCCGTCGCCGCCGAAGTGGGGGCGGCGCTGCGGATCAGCCAGGGCCTGGCCGCTAGTCGGCTGCGCTACGCCCGGGCGATGCGCGAACGGCTCCCGAAGGTGGGTGAGGTGTTTCGGGCCGGCGATATCGATTTTCGGCTGTTTCAGACGATCGTGTATCGCACCGATCTGATCGAGGATCCCGAGGTGTTGGCGCGGGTGGATGCGCAGCTGGCGGCCAATGTGGCGCGCTGGCCGTCGATGAGCCGGGGTCGGTTGGCCGCCCAGGTGGATCGGATCGTGGCCAAAGCAGATGTAGATGCGGTGCGCCGGCGCGCCAAGGCCCAGCGCGATCGGGAGATCTGGGTCGGGCCGGATCAGGACGGCACCGCCGAGATCGGCGGGGTGCTGCTGAGCCCGGACGCGCATGCGTTGGACAAGCGGCTGAACGCGTTGGCGGCCACCGTGTGCCCGCACGATCCCCGCACCCGCGAGCAGCGCCGCGCCGACGCGTTGGGCGCGCTGGCCGCCGGGGCGGATCGGCTGGCCTGCCGCTGCGGACGGGCGGATTGCGCGGCGGGGAAACGCCCGGCCGCGGGCCCGGTGGTGATTCATGTGATCGCCGAGCAGGCCACCCTGGACGGGCACGGCAGCGCGCCGGCCTCGGAGGTGGGCGCGGAGGGGCTGATCACCCCCGACCTGCTCGCCGAGCTGGCCAAGTCGGCCAAGTTCACGCCGTTGATCCACCCCGGTGATGCGCCCCCGGAGGACGGGTATGTGCCGTCGAAGGCGTTGGCCGATTTCGTGCGGTGTCGGGATTTGACGTGCCGTTGGCCGGGCTGTGATGCCCCGGCGATCGGCTGCGATATCGACCACACCATCCCGTACGCCCAGGGCGGGGCCACGCATGCGTCGAACCTGAAGTGTTATTGCCGCACTCATCATTTGATCAAGACGTTTTGGGGCTGGACGGAAAAGCAACTGGCCGACGGGACGCTGATCTTGACCTCCCCGGCCGGGCACACCTATGTCACCACCCCGGGCAGCGCGCTGCTGTTCCCCAGCCTGTGTTACGCCGTCGGCGGCATGCCCACTCCCGAGGCCGACCCGCCCATCGAGTACTGCGACCAACGCGCCGCGATGATGCCCAAACGCCGCCGCACCCGCACCCAAGACCGCGCCTACCGGGTGGCCACCGAACGCCGCCACAACCGCGACGCCCGCCTGGCCCGAAAATCGGAAACCCGCGACTACTTCGCCCTGCCCCCACCCACCGGCGACGACGAACCGCCGCCCTTCTAGGCGAATTTGGCTCTGAGCTGGTCGTCCCCTAGACTCTAGGGGTTGCCTTGGGCAGACCTCGGCCGGTAAGCGAAAGCACTATCGGCCCCGCGTGCCCTTAGGTGACAAAGACCGCGCACGTCAGGTTTTTGGTGAGCACTGCTCATTGAGACGTTTTCTCCTGCCGTGCACATATGAAACCAGGTCAGGAGATCGAGTGATTCAGCAGGAATCGCGGCTGAAGGTTGCCGACAACACCGGCGCCAAGGAGATCTTGTGCATCCGGGTGCTCGGCGGTTCGTCGCGACGCTACGCCGGCATCGGTGACGTCATCGTCGCCACGGTCAAGGACGCCATCCCCGGCGGCAACGTCAAGCGCGGGGACGTCGTCAAGGCCGTCGTGGTGCGCACGGTCAAGGAGCGCCGGCGTCCCGACGGCAGCTACATCAAGTTCGACGAGAACGCCGCGGTGATCATCAAGCCCGACAACGACCCGCGCGGGACGCGCATCTTCGGGCCCGTCGGGCGCGAACTGCGCGAGAAGCGATTCATGAAGATCATCTCGCTGGCCCCGGAGGTGTTGTAGATGAAGGTCCACAAGGGCGACACCGTCCTCGTCATCGCGGGCAAGGACAAGGGTGCCAAGGGCAAGGTGCTGCAGGCGTACCCGGAACGCAACCGCGTGCTGGTGGAGGGCGTCAACCGGATCAAGAAGCACACCGCGGTTTCGACCAACCAGCGTGGCGCCCGCTCGGGCGGCATCGTCACGCAGGAAGCCCCGATCCACGTGTCCAACGTGATGGTGGTCGACTCGGACGGCAAGCCCACCCGCATCGGCTACCGGCTGGACGAGGAAACCGGCAAGCGCGTCCGCGTCTCCAAGCGCAACGGCAAGGACATCTAATGACCACAGCAGAGAAGGTTCAGCCGCGCCTCAAAGAGCGCTACCGCAACGAGATTCGCGATGCGTTGCACAAGCAGTTCGGCTACGGCAACGTCATGCAGATCCCGACCATCACCAAGGTGGTCGTGAACATGGGCGTCGGCGAGGCGGCTCGCGACGCCAAACTGATCAACGGTGCGGTCAACGACCTGGCGCTGATCACCGGCCAGAAGCCGGAGATCCGCAAGGCGCGAAAGTCCATCGCGCAGTTCAAGTTGCGCGAGGGCATGCCGATCGGTGTGCGCGTGACGCTGCGCGGGGACCGCATGTGGGAGTTCCTTGACCGGCTCACCTCGATCGCGCTGCCGCGTATCCGTGACTTCCGCGGGCTTTCGCCCAAGCAGTTCGACGGCGTCGGCAACTACACGTTCGGACTGGCCGAGCAGTCGGTGTTCCACGAAATCGACGTGGACAAGATCGACCGGGTCCGCGGCATGGACATCAACGTCGTCACCTCGGCGACGACTGACGACGAAGGACGAGCCCTGTTGCGGGCCCTCGGATTTCCGTTCAAGGAGAACTGACTAGATGGCTAAGAAGGCACTGGTTAACAAGGCCGCGCGCAAGCCGAAGTTCGCGGTGCGCGGCTA
Organism: Mycobacterium sp. NGS64; assembly: GCF_059812245.1. Taxonomy (NCBI): domain Bacteria; kingdom Bacillati; phylum Actinomycetota; class Actinomycetes; order Mycobacteriales; family Mycobacteriaceae; genus Mycobacterium; species Mycobacterium sp. NGS64. The sequence continues at coordinate 126,515 of NZ_JCALCI010000001.1, forward strand.
CACCCGCTGCAGCAAGTGCGGACGCCCGCGCGCGGTGTTCCGCAAGTTCGGGCTGTGCAGAATCTGCCTGCGCGAGATGGCGCACGCGGGCGAGCTGCCCGGCGTGCAGAAGAGCAGCTGGTGACGGGACATAGGACGCAACTATGACGATGACCGATCCGATCGCCGACTTCCTGACCCGTCTGCGCAACGCCAATTCGGCGTACCACGACGAGGTGACGTTGCCGCACTCCAAGATCAAGGCCAACATCGCCCAGATCCTCAAGAACGAGGGCTACATCAACGACTTCCACACCGAAGACGCTCGGGTGGGCAAGTCGCTGGTCGTCCAGCTCAAGTACGGGCCGAGCCGGGAGCGCAGCATCGCCGGCCTGCGCCGTGTTTCCAAGCCGGGGTTGCGGGTGTACGCGAAATCCACCAACCTGCCGCGCGTGCTCGGCGGACTGGGCGTGGCGATCATCTCGACCTCGTCGGGTCTGCTCACCGACCGTCAGGCAGCCAGACAGGGCGTGGGCGGCGAAGTCCTCGCGTACGTGTGGTGAGGGGTTAAACATGTCACGTATTGGTAAGCAGCCGGTTCCGGTCCCCTCCGGAGTCGACGTAACGATCGACGGCCAGAACGTGTCGGTGAAGGGTCCCAAGGGCAGCCTGAACCTGACCGTCGCCGAACCGATCACGGTGGCGCGCAACGACGACGGCGCGATCGTGGTCACCCGCCCCAACGACGAGCGGCGCAACCGTTCGTTGCACGGGCTGTCGCGGACCCTGGTGTCCAACCTGGTCACCGGCGTGACGGAGGGCTACACCGTCAAGATGGAGATCTTCGGTGTCGGCTACCGCGTGCAGCTCAAGGGCTCCAACCTCGAGTTCGCGCTGGGCTACAGCCACCCCGTCGTGATCGAGGCGCCCGAGGGCATCACGTTCGCGGTCCAGTCACCGACGAAGTTCACGGTCACCGGGATCGACAAGCAGAAGGTCGGTCAGATCTCGGCGAACATCCGCCGCCTGCGCCGTCCCGACCCGTACAAGGGCAAGGGCGTGCGCTACGAGGGCGAGCAGATCCGCCGCAAGGTCGGAAAGACAGGTAAGTAGTCATGGCGCAAACGAAGACGGCCGCCCCGGTCGGAAAGCCGGTGGGGCAGAACGTATCCGCGACGCGGCGGGTCTCCCGGCTGCGCAGGCACGCGCGGCTGCGCAAGAAGCTGGCGGGCACGCCGCAGCGCCCGCGGCTGGTGGTGCACCGCTCCGCGCGGCACATCCACGTGCAACTGGTCAACGACGAGAACGGCACGACGCTGGCCGCGGCGTCGTCGATCGAGGCCGACGTGCGTGGCCTGGACGGCGACAAGAAGGCGCGCAGCGTGCGGGTCGGTCAGTTGATCGCCGAGCGCGCGAAGGCCGCCGGCATCGACACCGTGGTCTTCGACCGCGGCGGGTACACCTACGGCGGACGGATCGCGGCGCTGGCGGATGCCGCGCGCGAGAACGGATTGCGATTCTGATGAACAACATCAGCCTGATGACAACTGGAAGGACCGCATAATGGCGGAACAGTCGGCCGGTGGGCAGGGCCCGGACAGCCGCGACAGCCGCGACTCGCGCGGTGACGGCCGCGACAGCCGCGGCCGGCGCGACGGTGGTGGCCGCGGCGGTCGTGACCGCGACGGCGATAAGAGCAACTACCTGGAGCGGGTCGTCGCCATCAACCGCGTCTCCAAGGTGGTCAAGGGTGGACGGCGATTCAGCTTCACCGCTCTGGTCATCGTGGGCGACGGCAACGGCATGGTCGGCGTCGGCTACGGCAAGGCCAAGGAGGTGCCCGCCGCCATCGCCAAGGGCGTGGAGGAGGCGCGCAAGGGCTTCTTCCGGGTCCCGCTGATCGGCGGCACCATCACCCACCCCGTGCAGGGTGAGGCCGCGGCGGGCGTCGTGCTGCTGCGTCCGGCCAGCCCGGGTACCGGTGTCATCGCCGGCGGCGCAGCCCGCGCCGTCCTGGAATGCGCTGGGGTGCACGACATCCTGGCCAAGTCGTTGGGCAGCGACAACGCGATCAACGTGGTGCACGCGACCGTTGCCGCGCTCAAGCTCCTGCAGCGTCCCGAGGAGGTGGCCGCTCGCCGCGGACTGCCGATCGAGGACGTCGCCCCGGCCGGCATGTTGAAGGCGCGCCGGGAAAGCGACGCACTGGCCAGTGCGGCGGCGGCGCGTGAGGCTCAGATTTCGGGAGCGCAACCATGAGTCAGCTCAAGATCACCCAGGTGCGCAGCACCATCGGTGCTCGCTGGAAGCAGCGCGAGAGCCTGCGGACCCTGGGCCTGCGGCGGATCCGCCATTCGGTGGTCCGTGAGGACAACGCACAGACCCGCGGCCTGATCGCGGTGGTGCGCCACCTCGTCGAGGTGGAGGAGGCCAAGTGACCATCAAATTGCACGACCTGAAACCCGCGCCCGGGTCGAAGAAAGCGCGCACCCGTGTCGGTCGCGGCGAGGGCTCCAAGGGCAAGTCGGCCGGGCGCGGCACCAAGGGCACCAAGGCCCGCAAGAACGTGCCGGCGACCTTCGAGGGTGGCCAGATGCCGATTCACATGCGGCTGCCCAAGCTCAAGGGATTCCGGAATCGCTTCCGCACCGAGTACGAGATCGTCAACGTCGGCGACATCAACCGGCTGTTCCCGCAGGGCGGTTCCGTCGGCGTGGACGAGCTGGTGGCCAAGGGTGCGGTTCGCAAGAACTCGTTGGTCAAGGTCCTCGGCGACGGCAAGCTGACCGTCAAGGTCGACCTGTCCGCGCACAAGTTCAGCGGCAGCGCGCGCGAGAAGATCACCGCGGCGGGCGGCTCGGTCACCGAGCTGTAGTCAGCTCAGCTGCGGAATGACCTCCGCGGCAAGGCGTTCCATCTGTTCGCGGTTCTCTCCTACGTCGGCGCCGACGGGGTTGAGTAGCAGGTACTCGGCCCCTGCGTCGATCACCTCGCGCAGCCCGCGCACCACGTCATCGGGCGTGCCCGACACGGGAACCGCATCGACGCCGGGCATTTCGCCATAGATGCGGCGCAGCCCCGCGAGCACGCGCTCCCGGGCCCGCGCCGCGTCGTCGTCGACCGTCAGGTAGACCCGCTTGCCAATGGTGAACTGCGCCGGGTCCTTTCGTTGTTCGGTGAGTTCGCGGCGCACCACGGCGACGGCCCCGGCGAACGCCTCGGTGGTCGACGAGCCCGCGCCCAGAAACGAATCACCGTGGCGCACCGCCCTGGCCAGCGCCTTGGGGGCCAGCCCGCCGAACCAGATCGGCGGATGCGGCCGCTGCACCGGCTTCGGTTGAATGGGCAGGTCGTCGACGTCGCGGAACCGCCCGTGAAACGTCACCCGTGGCTCGTCGGACCAGGCCGCCTTCATCAGCTCCAGGCCCTCGGTGAAATACGAGATGTAGGTTGCCTTTTCGACGCCGAAGGCATCGAATCGGCGAAAGCCGCCGCCGGTCCCCACCCCGATGTCCAGCCGCCCGTGGCTGAGCCGGTCGACGGCGGTGGCGGACGAGGCCAGCTGCAGGGGGTCGTGCAGCGACGTCACCAAGACGGCGACCCCGAGGCGCAGCCGCTCGGTGCAGGCGGCGCAATACGCCAGCAGCTCCAGGGGCGCCAGCAGCGGCGCCTCGCCGATGATCTGCTCGAGCACCCAGCCGGCCTCGAACCCGAGCTCCTCGGCGCGGGCAAGGTAGGCGCGCAGACCAGGGGCGTCGAAACCGTCGTAGTCGAATTGGGGGATCGCGATGGAAAACCTCACCCGACCACCGTACGGCGCCCGATCGGTAGGCTGCGAACATGTTCGGTTTCCTGCCCTCGGTCCCAAGCCTCGATGACGTCCGCGCCCTCGCCGGCCGCGTCGACACGGCGCGCCACCACGGCGTCCCTAACGGCTGCGTCCTCGAGTTCGACCTGCGCTCGGCGCCGCCGGAGAGCACCGGCTTTGATCCGGTGGCGATCATCACCGGGGGCAACCGCCCGATGTCGCTGCGCGACACCGTCGCGGCGATCCACCGCGCCGCCGAGGACCCGCGGGTCGCCGGGCTGATCGCGCGCGTGCAGCTCGCGGCGGCGCCGCCGGCCGCGGTCCAGGAACTGCGGGAGGCGATCGCGGCGTTCGCCGCCGTCAAGCCGTCGCTGGCCTGGGCCGAGACCTACCCGGGCACGCTGTCTTACTACCTGGCCTCGGCGTTCGGTGAGGTCTGGATGCAGCCCTCGGGCAGCGTCGGGTTGATCGGTTTCGCGAGCAACGCCATGTTCCTGCGCGACGCGCTCGAGAAGGCGGGGATCGAAGCCCAGATCATCGCGACGGGCGAATACAAGTCGGCGGCAAACCTTTTGACCGAGGGCGGCTTCACCGAGGCCCACCGCGAGGCCGTCACGCGGATGCTCGAGAGCCTGCAAGAGCAGGTGTGGGGAGCGATCGCCGAGTCGCGCAAGGTCGAACCGGAGGCGCTCGACGAACTGGCCGACAGGGGCCCGCTGCTGCGCGACGACGCGGTGGCCTCCGGCCTCGTCGACCGGATCGGGTTCCGCGACGAGGCCTACGCCCGGATCGCGGAACTGGTTGGCGTGCAGGATGGTTCGGACGAAAACACCCCGCCACGGCTCTACCTGGCGCGCTATGCCGGCGCGGCCCGGCCGCGACTCAGCCCGCCCGTGCCGTCGGTCCCGGGCCGCCGGCCCAAGCCGACGCTGGCCGTGGTCACCGTCGACGGCACGATCGTCACCGGACGCGGTGGCCCGCAGTTCCTGCCGCTGGGCACGTCGACCGCCGGTGCCGACACCATTGCGGCGGCGCTGCGGGAGGCCGCCGCCGATGACGCGGTGTCGGCGATCGTGTTGCGGGTGGACAGCCCGGGGGGCGCGGTCATCGCGTCGGAGACCATCTGGCGTGAGGTGGCAAGGGCGCGCGAGGCCGGCAAGCCGGTGGTGGCGTCGATGGGTGCCGTGGCGGCGTCCGGGGGCTACTACGTCGCGATGGGCGCCGACGCGATCCTGGCCAACCCCGGCACGATCACCGGCTCAATCGGCGTGATCACCGGCAAGCTGGTGGTGCGCGGTCTGAAGGATCGCCTGGGGGTCGCGTCGGATACGGTGCGCACCAACGCGAATGCCGACGCCTGGTCGGCCGACGCGCCGTTCACGCCGGAACAGCGCCGGCATCGCGAGGCCGAGGCCGACCTCCTGTACCAGGACTTCGTCGAACGGGTCGCCGAGGGGCGCAAGTTGAGCGCCGAAGCCGTGGAAGCCGTTGCGCGGGGCCGGGTTTGGACCGGAGCCGACGCCCTCGAACGCGGCCTGGTGGACGAGCTCGGCGGCTTCCGGGCCGCGGTGCGCCGGGCCAAGGTCCTGGCCGGCCTGGACGAGGACGCCGAGGTGCGCGTCGTCAGCTATCCCGGGTCGTCGCTGCTGGACCTGGTGCGGCCTCGGGCCTCGTCGCAACCGGCCGCCGCTTCGCTGCCGGATGCACTGGGCGCGCTGCTGGGCCGCTCGATCGCCGGAATCCTCAGCAACGTCGAGCAGACGCTGAGCGGCGTCAGCGCGCTGTGGCTGGGAAACCCGCGTCTCTAGCCCGCGAGCCTGCCGCTGATGAAGATGATCTCGCCGAGCGGATCGTCCTGCTCCGGGGGCGGCACCTCGATGTCGTTGCGCCGGAACAGTTCCGTTCGCTCGACGCCCTCGGCGTCCCACCCCTTGGACCGCAGGTAGTCGACGACGTGGTTGCGTTCCCCGGTGTAGACCAGTGACGCCATGTCGACGTCGACGCCGTGCTCGCGGAATACGCCGGCCATGTCCTGCACCCGGCTGGGGTCGAAATCGATGATGCCGGGGACGAATTCGGTGGCGACGGTGCTGCCGGGCGCGCTGAGCGCGGTGATGTTGTCGAACAGCCGGTCCTGGGCCTCCGGCGGCAGGTAGATCAGCAGGCCCTCGGCCAACCAGGCGGTCGGCGCGGTCGTGTCCAGCCCGGCCTCCCGCAGCGCGGCCGGCCAGTCTTGCCGCAGATCGACGGCGATGGTGCGCCGGGTGGCGGTGGGTTCGGCGCCGATGCCGGCCAGCGTCGTCGTCTTGAACTCGATCACCTGCGGCTGGTCGATCTCGTAGACCACCGTGCCGTCCGGCCACGGCAACCGGTAGGCGCGCGAGTCGAGGCCGGATGCCAGGATGACCGCCTGGCGCACCCCGGAGCCCGCGGCGTCGACGAAGTAATCGTCGAAATACTTAGTGCGCACCGCCATTCCGTCGGCCATCGCCTGCATGCGCGCCGGCGACGCGTTCTCGAACGCGTCGAGGTCGAGCTCGCCGTCCAGCATCTTGGTGAACAGATCCACCCCGACCGCGCGCACCAATGGCTCGGCGAACGGGTCGTTGATCAGGCCGCGGGGATCCCTCGTCGCCATGGCGCGGCCGGCCGCGACCATCGTCGCGGTGACGCCCACGCTGGAGGCCAGATCCCAGTTGTCGTCATGAGCGCGTGGCATGGGCGAAACCCTACTTGAAGGTCGCGGCCACGTAACTCAGGTCGCCGAAGGCGGCAGCCATCGCGTCCTCGGGGAATTCAAACCCGTTGCTGGCGTGCAACTCCCGGGCGGGGTAGGCCGTCACCTGCCAGCCGCGCGTCTCGAGGTAGTCGACGACGACATTGCGCTCACCGCGGTAGAACAGGTCGGCCGCGTTGAGGTTGAAACCGAATCGCTGCCAGCGCTCGGAGATGCGCTGCAACCGCTCGTCGGTGAACGCGTTCGGGTCCGGGACGTGTTCGGTGGCCAGCCGGCTGCCCGGCGCGGACAGCGCCGTGATGTGGTCGAACAGCCGGTCCTGGGCGTCGGGCGGCAGGTAGGGCAGCAGACCCTCCGCGCTCCACGCGGTCGGTCGGGTGACGTCAAATCCGCCTTGGGCCAACGCGGCTGGCCAGTCGTCGCGCAGGTCGACGGCGATCGTGCGGTGCTCGGCGGTGGGGGCGGCGCCGAGATTGGCCAGCGTGCCGGTCTTGAACGCGATGACCTGGGGCTGGTCGATCTCGTAGACCACCGTGCCGGCCGGCCACGGCAATCGGTAGGCCCTGGTGTCCAGGCCGGAGGCCAGGATCACCGCCTGCCGCACGCCGTCGGCGGTGGCGCCGGTGAAGAAGTCGTCGAAGAACCTGGTCCGCACCGTGATCTGTTCGCGCCGGGTCTTCCGGTTGAACAGCGCGTCGTCCTCGAAATCGATCTCGCCGTCGATGATGCGGATGAACGGGTCCAGCCCGACGGCGCGGACCAGGGGATCGGCGAACGGGTCGTCGAGCAGCGCATCGGGTCCCTGTGACGCCACCGCGCGGGGGGCCGCGACCATGGTGGCCGTCGCGCCCACGCTGGACGCCGGTCCCCAGCTGTCACCGTCGGTGCGGCCCTCACTCATGGGTGCCGCTCACGTAGAGCACGTCGCCCATCCGGGTGTCGTCTCCCTCCAGGGGCGGAAGGTCGTTGGCCGCGAACAGGTCTCGGATGCTGATGCCTTCCAGCGCCCAACCGCGCTCTTTCAAGTACGTGGCTGCCTCGTTGCGCTCCCCGAAGTAAACCAACCCCGCCATGTCCAGCTCGAAGCCGTGCGCACGCCAGCGTTCGGAGATCCGCTGCATGCGCTCCTTCAGCTTCTCCTCGTCCCCGGGCTCGGGGCTGGGCGCGCTTTCCGTCGCCAGCCGGCTGCCTGGAGCGCTGAGTTCGGTGATCGTGTCCAACAGGCGGTCCTGCGCCTCCGGGGGCAGGTAGCCGAGCAGGCCCTCGGCGCTCCACGCGGTCGGCCGAGTCGGGTCGAATCCGGCGGCGCGCAGCGCGGCGGGCCAGTCGTCGCGCAGGTCGACGGCCACCACCCGCCGGTAAGCGGTCGGGGCGGCGCCGAGCTCGGCCAGCGTGCGGGACTTGAACTCGATGACCTGCGGCTGGTCGACCTCGTAGACCACTGTCCCGGCCGGCCAGTCCAACCGGTACGCACGGGAGTCCAGCCCCGAGGCCAGGATCACGACCTGCTTGACGCCGGCCTGCGTCGCGCTCAGGAAGAACTCGTCGAAGAACTTGGTGCGCACCGCCATGTTGTCGGCCATCCGCGACATCGCCCCGGTCGACCCGTTGGCGCCGTCGTGCACGTCGTTCAGGTCGCTCGGATCCACCTCGCCGGTCGCCAGCCGGGTGAGCAGGTCGACGCCGACGGCCCGGACCAGCGGCTCGGCGAACGGGTCGTCGATGAGCGGACGATCGGCACGGCTCGCCACGGCGCGGGCGGCCGCGACCATCGTCGCGGTCACCCCGACGCTGGAGGCCAGGTCCCAGGTGTCGCCCTCATACCTGGTGGTGGAACTCATGGTCTGCCCCTCTTCGGACGTAGTTAATCTAATATTTAGCCGATATAACAAGCTTCCACCACTGTACGCTTCCCGCGATTCGCGGCAACCTTGACGGATGGCGAACGCAGAGCCCTTCGAGGCGGCGGGTAGGCGGGTGCTGATCACGGGTGCCTCGTCCGGACTGGGCGCGGCCCTGGCCCGGCGATTGGCGGGGCGAGGGGCGGTGGTCGGGCTGATCGCCCGTCGCCGGGATCGCCTGGCCGAGGTGCTGGGGGACTGCCGGCGGACGTCGCCGGAATCGGCGATGTGGGTGGCCGACCTGGCGGACAGCTCCGCGCTGCGGGAGCTGGCGCTGCGGGCGTGGGACGAGCTCGGCGGCGTCGACGTGCTGATCAACAACGCCGCGATCCCGAAACGGCGCCCGGTCACTGCCCTGGATCCCGACGAGGTCGAGGACGTCATGCGGATCAACTTCTTCGCCCCGATGCGCCTCACGCTGGCCCTGCTGCCGCGGATGCTGGAGCGCGGGTCCGGCCTGATCGTCAACGTGTCCAGCGTCGGCGGCCGGCTCGGCATCATCCACGAAACAGCCTATTGCGCAAGCAAATTCGCGCTGTGCGGCTGGAGCGAGGCGATGGCCGTCGACCTGCACGGCAGCGGGGTTGTGGTGAAGCTGATCGAGCCGGGGCCCGTCGACACCGAGATCTGGGATCACCCGGGCAGCGAGGAACCGCTCTACCAGGGGCCGAAGGTGCCCGCCGACGAGGTGGCCGAGGGCATCATCGAGGCGCTGGCCGGCGCCACGTTCGAGCATTACGTTCCGGACATGAAAGCGGTCGTGGACGCCAAGAACGCCGACCTCGACGCGTTCATCGCCGGTGTCGCCGGGATGGCACCGCGATGAGGGCGCTGGTGTACGGCGTGCCGCCGGAGCGGTCGCCGGGACCCGACGACGCACTGACCCACAGCCCGGTCGCACTGCGGGAAGTCGCGGATCCACAACTGCTGCACGAGGATTGGGTGCTCACGCGGCCGCGGCTGACCGGCATCTGCGGGTCGGACTCCAAGCAGATCCTGATGGACTTCGGCGAGGCCGACGCCGACAACGCCATGTCCGCCTTCTGTTCTTTTCCGCAAGTCATGGGCCACGAGGTGGTCGCCGACGTCCTGGCGTTGGGGCCCAAGGCCCGGGGGCTGGAGGTCGGCCAGCGCGTGGTGCTCAACCCGTGGCTGTCCTGCGGCCCGCGCGGCATCCAACCCCCCTGTCCCGCTTGCGAAAGCGGTGACTACAGCCTGTGCTGGAGCTTCACCGACGGCGACATCAAGCCCGGCATCCACACCGGGGTCTCGGCCGACGTGACGGGTGGCTACGCGGAACTGATGCCCGCCCACGACAGCATGCTCTTTGCGGTTCCCGATTCCGTGCCCGACGAGCTGGCGGTGTTCGCCGACCCGTTTTCGGTGTCCCTGCACGCGATCACCCGCCACCCGCCGCCGCCCTCGGGCCGGGCGCTGGTGTACGGGGCCGGCTCGCTGGGGTTATGCGCGGTCGCGATCCTGCGGGCGCTCTACCCCGAGGTGGCCGTCGCGGTGGTGGCGCGGTTCGAGGCCCAGAAGGACCTGGCCCGCCGGTTCGGCGCGGCGCTGGTGGTGGACCACGAACCGCGCCTGGCCGTCATCGAGGAACTGGTCGCGTGGGGCGGCGGCCGGCTGCGCCAGCCGCTGCTCGGCCTGCCGATGGCCTACCCTGGGGCGCTCGACGTCGTCTACGACACCGTCGGCAAGCCGGAGACGTTCGAGGTCGGGGTGCGGGTGCTGCGGGCCCGCGGCACGTTGGTGAAGGCCGGCGTGCACGCGCCCGGGCGGTGGGAGTGGAGTCCCTTGTATTTCAAGGAGATTAGCTGGGTGGGTTCGAACGCCTTCGGCGTCGAGGAGGTCGAGGGCGAGCGCCGCCACGCCATCGCGCACTACCTCGATCTGGCCGCCGCCGGCCGGGTGGACCTGCGCCCCATGCTGACCCACACCTTCGGCCTCGAGCAGTGGCGCGAGGCGTTCCTGGCGATCGCCAACCAGGGCGACAGCGGAGCCGTCAAGGTCGCGTTCGACCAGCGCTAGGCGGGATGTCGCTCACCCCGTGGATCGCGATGTCGATGGCGCGTTCGACCGCGATGCGCAGCTGTTGGCCGTCGTCGCCCTCCTGTAGGCACACCAGCGCCGCGGCGATCGCCGCTCCCATTACCGAGCCGATGACGGCGGCGGCCGCCGCCGGGTCGAGCGTGTCGGCATAGGCGCCCTGCAGGGCCCGGGCGAGTTGGGTCTCGGCGAGGAAGTAGCGATGCAGCGTGGCCGCTTGGACCGCGGGCACCGACATGATCATCGGCAGCCGGACTCCGGCCAGGCCACCCTCGACCTCCTCGGTGAGGGCGTCGGCCAACATGTGTTGCATCGCGGCCACGAGGACCTCGGCCATCGGGGCATCCGGCCCGCGCCGCTCGATCAGGGCAACCGCGGCGTCGATCCGCCGCGACAGGTGGGGGAAGAGGACCTCGTCCTTGCTCGTGAAGTAGTTGAAGAAGGTCTTGGTGGAAACGCCCGCGGCTGAGGCGATCTCGGCCACCGTCGTCTGTTCGTAGCCCTTCTCCTCGAACAGGCGCATGGCCGCGGTGATCAGTTCCCGCCTGGTCTGCTGCCGCTTGCGTTCCCGCAGGCTTGTCTCGTCGGCCGTAATCGATCCTTTCCAATTATTACATTGGATGTAAGCTTATATCAGATGTAATTTTCCTGGTATTGGCGCGCCGGAGAGGACAGGGTCATGCAGCGGTTCGAGGGCGCCGTGGCGATTGTCACCGGCGGCGGGATGGGTTTGGGCGAGGCGCTCAGTGAGGAGCTCGGGCGCCGCGGCGCCACGGTCGTGGTCGCCGATGTCGACGGCGACGCCGCCCGTCGGGTGGCGGACCGTCTCGAGCAACGCGGCGTGGCGGCAGCCGCCGTGCGGGTGGACGTTGCCGACGAAGCCGAGGTGGCCAAGCTGGTCGACGGCGCCGTGGCCGAATACGGCCGTGTCGACTACATGATCAACAACGCCGGCATCGCGATCGGCGGGGATTCGCGCGACCTCTCGATGCAGCAGTGGCGCCACGTGCTCGACGTCGACTTGCTCGGCGTGGTGTACGGGACGATGCACGCGTATCAGGTCATGGCGCGCCAGGGCCACGGCCACATCGTGAACATTTCATCGCTCAGTGGGCTGGTTCCACAGCCGGGCAATGTTCCCTACTGCACCAGCAAGCATGGGATCGTGGGACTTTCGCTTTCGCTGCGCGCCGAGGGAGCGGACCTCGGCGTGCGGGTCAGCGCGGCCTGCCCGGGCGACATGAAGACGAAAATGTACGACAACATGGTCGTGGTCAACATGCCGCACGATCAGGTGGCGACGTTGAGTCGGCGCACTCACTACCTGATGCCACAGATGAGCGCCCAGGCCGCGGCCCGCGCAATACTGCGCGGCGTGGACCGCAACCGGCCGCTGATTGTGTTTCCCGCTGCGGTTCAGGTCATTTGGCATTTGTACCGCAGGATGCCGGGCCTGTTCTATCGGATCAATGTCCACCGCATGAGGCTGTTCCGCGGCCTTCGGGTTGATCAGGGGCGCGTGGCGCGGTAGTAGTTCAACCGCCCGAGGACGCGGTGCGGCGTCGATGCCACCTCGGCGCAGTCGAAGCCCGCCGCGGTCAGCAGTCGGGGGATGGCGTCGCCGAGGTTGCCGGCCGCGTGGGGGTTGCGCCTGACGAGCCGCGCCAGCGGGCCGTGGTCGGCGCTCGCGTCGCCGCCAATGTCGACCAGGTGCAGCCGGCCGCCCGGACGCAACACCCGGAAGATCTCCTGCGCGGCGGCGGGTTTCGCGTCTTCGTTGATGTGGTGCAGCATCATCGACGACAGCACCCGGTCGAATTCGCCGTCGGGGTAGGGCAGCCGCTCGGCGTAGGCCTGGTCGAAGCGGATGTCTTTGAGCCCATTCGCCTTGCGCCGCGCCCGGTCCAGCGCCCGGGGATCGGGGTCGGATCCCGTGACGTCAACGGCGGGGTGGGCACGTTTGACGCGGGTGGTGAGATTGCCCGTGCCGCAGCCGATTTCCAGCACCCGCTGGCCGTCGGCGAGTTCGGCCTGCGCGATCAGCGTGTCGTAAACCTTCGGCATGCCCAGCAGGCGGGCGAACAGGTCGTAGCACGGGAGCAGCGCGTCGTGCCCGGCGGCGGGCAGATAGTCATGTGGATGATGCTTTGTCATAGAATTCATGATTAACCGCTATCCTGCTTAGGAATTGGTCGATCTTCGATGAAACTAGGATTATTTTTCGCATCATGACCCAGCCAGCTCGCATGGTCCGGCATCGCAGGGGCGTGCCGATTTACGCATATCGGACCGATCCGGACACCCCTCCGGTGTCGGTGCTGCGGGCCAGTCGCGAAGACCTGCCGGAGCACGGCCGACACATCCACGACTTTCCGGCGCTCTGGTACAGCCCTGGTCCGGGCTGCGTGTATGTACTGGCGGCGGGTGAGGTGATTGACCCCGCCCAGGTAGTGGGTCGTATCGATGTCGGCGTCGGGGTCTTCTTCGATCCCGCGGCGCTGGGCGAGGACGGGCGATCGCCATGGCCGACGTGGCGGGCGCATCCGCTGCTGTTCCCGTTCCTGCACGGCCGATCCGGGGGACTGCTGCGGCTGGATGTGCCCGCGGACCGGCGGCCGGCGTGGGAGGGTGCCATCGCGTCGATCGAAACCGAACTGGCCGTGCGCCAAGAGGGTTACCAGCAGGCGTCGCTGGCACATCTCACGCTGCTGCTGATCGACCTCTCCCGGCTGGCGGTCGACGTGGTCGGCGACCTGCGGCGCAGCGGCGAGCCGCTGCTGGCCGAGGTGTTCGAGGTGATCGACCGCCGCCATGCCGAGCCGTTGTCGCTGCGCGACGTGGCGGGCGAACTCGGCATCACGCCGGGACACCTGACCACCGTGGTGCGGCGCCGCACCGGGCGCACCGTGCAGGAGTGGATCGTCGAGCGCCGGATGGCCGAGGCCCGCACGTTGCTCACCGAAACGGACCTGCCGATCGCGGAGGTCGCCGGCCGCGTCGGGATCGGCGACCCGGGCTATTTCAGCAGGCTCTTCCGCCGCACGCACGGCACCTCGCCCCGCGCGTGGCGCGGTTCAAACCGCTAGTGCCCCAGGTGATCCCATGATCGGCAGGTCGATCGGGGTGATGACGCCCGGAGGCGCCTCGCACAGGAACGGTATGGCGTTGACCGCCGCAACGGCGGTGCTGTCCATCAACACGGTCATCGCGTCCTGGCCGGGCTCGCCGAATCGGATCGTCGCGTCGACGCGTGGTTGGCCCTCGATCACCACGGAAAAACCCTTGGGGTCGGTCCATTTCGGGTCGAGCGCGTCGTCGCTCATGGTCCAGCAGATGGCCAGCTCGACCACCGGACGGCCGCCGCGAAAGCCGCGATAGGTGCGGCGCTGGCCCCCGGCGGTGCCGGCGGCGTAGTCCACCCAGCCCAGATTCAGATCCCGGGTCAGCACCGCGGGCTCGACGAACGCGTCCTTGGAGTCGAGCTCGGTGCCCAGCATGGTGGCGATCATGTCCAGCGTCTCGAAGTAGCCCAGGCCATATCGCTGCGTCCCGGGGTCGAGGTGCGTCACCGGCTCCCGGGGCGCTTTCCCGAATCCGAGCACCTTCCACACGTCCTGGACGGGATAGGTGGTGCAGTCCAGCGTTTCGACGAGCTTGACGCTGCGGACCGTTCGGCAGGCGCCGGTGAGGAATCCGGCGACGACGTTGATGAAGCCCGGCTCGAACCCCGTTCCCAGGAAGGTCGCACCGCCCTGTCGCGCCGCCTGCTGCAGCGCGGGGAGCTCGGTCGGGTGATGGGTGCCGGTCACGAAATCCCCCGTGGTGACGACGTTGATGCCGGCGCGCAGCATCCTTTCCACCAGGTCGTAGTCGATGGCGCGGGGCATGTAGTTCACGCAATCCGGTTTTAGCGCCATCAACGCGTCGACGTCGTCGGTCGCGGCGACACCGACCGGGGCCTGGCCCGCCAGCTCGCCCGCGTCGCGGCCCACCTTGTCCGGGCCGAAGGCGTGGACGCCCACCACCTCGAAGTCGTCGCGATCCAGCAGGACGCCGAGGGCGCGAGTGCCGATGTTGCCGGTCGACCATTGGACTACGCGGTACGCCATGGCTCACACCGTATCGATGTCGAGCCAGTCCTCGACGTCGAATCGGTCGGCGACGGCGCGGATGGTGGCGCCGCCGTGACCCGCGTAGTGCGCGGGGATCACGGCGGCCTTGGCGCCGACGGCCTCGGTGAAGATCCGGCGGCGGGTCACTGCGGCGGCCGGCGCGTCGACGTCGAAGGCGCAGGCATCGGCCGGCCGACGCAGTTGCAGCGGGCTGTGGGTGAGATCGCCGACGAAGACCGCCGGCCGGCCCGCGTCGAGCCACAGCACCGACGAGCCCGGCGTGTGCCCGGGGGCCGGTCGAAGGCGCAGCGATGGGCTGATCTGGTAGTCGTCCGACCACTGCACGAGCTGGCCCGCCGCGTCGATGGGCGCGACGCTGTCCGCGAACACGAGCCGGTCACCGGGCTGCCCGCCGGCGGGCCCCTCGGGGGAGAAGTGGTGGTAGTCGGCGGCCGGCACCAGGTATCGGGCGTTGGGGAACGTCGGCACCCAGCCGCCGTCCTCGAGCATGGTGTTCCACCCGACGTGATCGGAGTGGACGTGGGTGTTGACCACGACGTCGACGGCGTTGCGGTCGACACCCGCCGCGGCCAGCGCCGCCAGGAACCCGGTGTTCAGGTGGTCCAGGAACGGCATGTGCGGGCGCTCGCGATCGTTGCCGACCCCGGTGTCCACGACGACGGTCAGCCCGTCGACCTCGATGACCCAGCTCTGCACCGCGGCGTGCCACTCGTCGGTCTCGGGGTCGAAGAAGTCCGGCACCAGCAGGTCGGCGTTGTCCCGCCAACCGGACGCCGGGGTCCCGGGGAAGAAACGGGTCCCCAGGTGGAGCGGAAGCTCCAGCACGCGGGTGACGCTCGCGTGGCCGAACCGGACCCGGCGCATCTAGGCGTTGGCGCGCAGGTAGCCGTACACGCCGGCGAAGTTGCGGTTCACCTCGTCGGGGATCGGCACCGGACCGCCGAGAGCCCTTGCCCCCCAGACGATTTGGGCGGTCCGCTCGACCAGGGCGGTGATGTGCAGGGCCTTGTCGGGCCGCGGCCCCACGGCCACCAGGCCGTGGTTGGCGATCAGCGCGGCGCCCCGGCCCTCGAGCGCCTTGACCGCGTTGGTGCCGACCTCGGGCGTGCCGGACGCGGCGTAGTCGGCGCAGCGGACGTCCCCGCCGCAGTAGACGGCGAACTCGTCGATGCAGGCCGGAATGGGTTGGTGGGCAATGGCGAACATGGTCGCCCACACCGGATGGCTGTGGATGACGCTGCCGATGTCGTCGAACGCCTGGTAGCACGCCAGGTGCAGCTTCGCCTCCGACGACGGGAAGCGGCCGTCGGCGGCGCGCAGCACCTCGCCGTCCGGGTCGATCAGCACCAGGTCGTCCAGCTGCATGTCGCGGTAGTCGACCGACGACGGCGTGATGACGATGTTGCCGTCGGAGCGGCGCGCCGAGATGTTGCCGGCGGTGCCCTCGACCAGGCCGCGGCGCAGCATGTCCTTGGCCGCGTCCAGCACGGCGTCCTCGGGGTTGGTGACGGATTTCATGGGCCCAGCACCTCCGGGTTGACGATATGGGTGGGCGTCTCGCCGCTCAGCAGCGCTTCCAGGTCGTCGGCTACCATCTGCGCCTGCCGGGCCTCAGTGTTCCACGTGGCGCCCCCGATGTGGGGCGTCAGCACGACATTGGGCAGGGAGGTCAACGGGTGATCGGCCGGCAGCCATTCGCCAACGAAGTGGTCCAGGCCCGCGGCGGCCACCTTGCCGCCGCGCAGCGCGTCGACGAGCGCGTCGGTGTCGTGCAGCTGCGCCCGGGCGGTGTTGAGGAAGACGACGCCGTCGCGCATGGCCGCGAACTGCTGCGCGCCGATCATGCCGGCGGTGTCGTCGGTGACGGGCGCGTGCAGGGACACCACGTCGGCCTCGGCGAGCAGTTCGTCCAGGCCGTGGCGGGCCTCGTCGTTGTACGGGTCGTGCGCGATCACCCGCATGCCCAGCCCGGCCAGCCGCCACTGGGTGGCCCGGCCGACGGCGCCGAGGCCCACCAGCCCGGCGGTGCGCTCGGCGATCTCCCAGCCGCGGAACCGCTGATACGGAATGCTGCCGTCGCGAAAGATGTTGCCGCCGCGGACATCCGCGTCGGCGGTCAGCAGGTGCCGAGTCACGGCCAGCAGCAGCGCCACCGCCATCTCGGCGACCGCGTCGGCGTTGCGGGCCGGGGTGTTCAGCACCGGGATGCCGGCCGCGGTGGCCCCGTCGATGTCGACGTTGTTCGGGTCGCCCCGGGTGGACGCGATTGCAATCAGGCCCTGCTCGAATACCGGGCCGCGCACCGAGTCACCTTCCACCACAACGACATCGGCGGACTCGGCCGCGATCCGCTCGGCCAGTTGCTCGGGGCTGTAGATCCGCAGCGGGGTCTGCTCGATCCAGGGGTCGTACACCACGTCGGCCAGTTGCCGGAGCTTGTCGAATCCCGGCCCCCGCAGCGGCGCGGTCACCAGGGCGCGCGGTCTCGATGTCACAGACGCCAATGCTGGCGTACGGTGACGCCCGTGTCACGTGATGGCGTCACAATCGGCATCGACGTCGGCAGCACCGCCGTCAAGGCGGTGGCCGCCGACGCGGACGGCCGGGTGACGGCGCGGGTGCGCATTCCGCACGCGTTGCGGGTGCCGGCGCCCGACCGGCTCGAGCACGACGCCGACGAGGCGTGGCGCCGGGGGCCGGTGGCGGCGCTGGAGCGCCTTGCCCCCGGACCCGAGGTCCGCGCGGTGGCCGTGTCGGCGATGGTGCCCTCGCTGACCGCCGTCGACGCCGCGGGCGCGCCGCTGACCCCCGGGCTGTTGTACGGCGACGGCAGGGGCCGGGTGCCCGGCTCGGACGACAAGCCGCTTCCGGCGCTGGGCGAGGCCGCCGAGTTCCTGCGCTGGACGTCGGCGCAGGCGCCCGGCGCGGCCGGGTACTGGCCCGCGCCCGCGGTGGCCAACCACGCGCTGGCGGGCGAGGCGGTGCTGGACGTCGCCACCGCCGCCACCGCCTACCCGCTGTTCGACGGGACGGGTTGGGACCCGGCGGCCTGCGCCGACTGCGGCGCGAGCGTCGAGCAGATGCCGCGGGTGGAGACGATCGGCACGGCCGCGGGACAGCTCCCCGGGACGGGCGCCGTGCTGGCGATCGGCGCCATCGACGCCCTGTGCGAACAGATCGTGGCGGGCGCCGACCGCGACGGCGACGTGCTGGTGCTGTGTGGCACCACGCTGATCGTGTGGAACACGATCGCCGAGGCGCGGCAGGTGCCCGGGCTGTGGACCATCCCGCATACCACCCCGGGCAAGAGCCAGATCGGCGGCGCCAGCAACGCCGGCGGCCTGTTCCTCGGCTGGGTGGACCGCCTGGTCGGACCGGGTGACCCGGCGACGGCCGATCCGCGGCGTGTGCCGGTGTGGTCGCCCTACATCCGCGGGGAGCGCACGCCGTTTCACGACCCGGATCGCCGGGCCGTGCTCGACGCCCTCGACCTCACCCACGACCCGGCCGCCGTGCGCCGGGCCGCCTACGAGGCGGCGGGCTTCGTCGTGCGTCAGCTCATCGAGCTGGGCGGCGCGCCGGTGGCGCGCATCGTCGCCTGCGGCGGCGGCACCCGGGTCGGGTCGTGGATGCAGGCCATCGCCGACGCCACCGGCCGGCCGGTGGAGGTGTCCGCGGTGGCCGAGGGCGCGGCGCTGGGGGCCGCCTTCCTGGGCCGGATGGCGGTCGGCCTGGAGACGTCGATCACCGACGCGGGCCGGTGGGCCCGCACCGAGCGCGTCGTCGAGCCCGACCCCGCCTGGGCGGAGCCGACCGCCGAGCGCTACCAACGATTCCTGGAACTGTCTAGGCTGTGGCAATGACTGACCAGGACCGCAAAGCCGCCCGTCGCGAGATCGCCGACGCCCTGTTGAAAGCCCTCGAACGCCGGCACGAAATCGCCGACGTCGTGGTGGAGTCCGAGGACAAGGCGGCGGCGGTGGAGGCGATCGTCCGCCTGCTCGACACGTCCCACCTGGCCGCCGAGGCGGTGATGGGCATGTCGTTCGCTCAACTGACCATCGACTCGCGCCGCAAGATCCTGGCCGAGCTGGAGGACCTCAACAAGCAGCTGAGCTTCACGCTCGGCGAGCGTCCCGCCAGCTCGGGGGAGACCCTCGAGCTTCGGCCGTTCTCCGCCGACGCCGACCGCGACATCTTCGCCGCCCGCACCGAGGACGTCGGCGCCGCCGGCGACGGGTCCGGCGGGCCGGCCGGCAATCTCGACGACGAGATCCGCGCGGCGCTGGGGCGCGTCGGCGACGAGGAGGCCGCGTGGTTCGTGGCGGTCGACTCCGGCGAGAAAGTGGGCATGGTGTTCGGCGAGCTGGTCGGCGGCGAGGTGAACGTCCGGATCTGGATCCACCCGGAGCACCGCAAGAAGGGTTACGGCACCGCCGCGCTGCGCAAGTCGCGCACCGAGATGGCGTGGTGCTTCCCCGCCGTGCCGCTGGTGGTCCGGACGCCGCCGGCCAGGCCCAACTAGGCCGCGCTCAGGCCAGCGTGGCGGTGACGGCGATGATGTTGCGCAGCTGCGACTCCTCGTCGTCGGGGAAGACGCGGCCGTAGTCGGCGAAGAACTCCCGCCGTGGCCGGGTGCTCACCTGCCAGCCCTTGCCGGCCAGGTAGTCGACGACGTTGCTGCGCTCGCCGTCGAAGAACAGCCCGGACAGGTCGATGTCGCAGCCCAGGTTGGCCCACCGCTGGTTGAATTGCTGCGCGCGTTGGGACATCGTGCGGCCGGAGTCGCCGTGGTACTCGGTGGCCAGCTTGCTGCCGGGCGCGCTGAGCTCGGTGATGTTGTCGAAGAGCCGGTCCTGGGCGTCGGGCGGAAGGTACATCAGCAAGCCTTCGGCGCTCCACGACGTCGGTTGTGACGCATCAAATCCGCTGCGGCGCAACGCTTCCGGCCAGTCGTCGCGCAGATCGACGGCGACCGTGCGCCGGTCCGCGGTCGGGGCCGCGCCCAGGTTGTCCATGGCGGCGGTCTTGAACTCGACGACCTTGGGCTGGTCGACCTCGTAGACCACGCTGCCGGGTGGCCAGGCCAGCCGGTAGGCACGCACGTCCAGGCCCGCGGCCAGGATCACCGATTGGCGGATGCCGTCGCGGGCGGCGTTGAGGAAGAAATCGTCGAAGAAGCGGGTGCGCACCGCGATCGAGTCGGTCTCGAGTTGCAGGTCCCGTTCCGTGCCGTCGTCGGCGCCCGGGGCCACCTCGCCGTCGATCAGGCGGACGAAGAAGTCCAGGCCGACCGCGCGCACCAGCGGCGCCGCGAACGGGTCGTCGATGATCGCGTCGGTCTCGGTGGTGGCCAGCGCGCGGGCGGCGGCGACCATCGTTGCCGTCGCGCCGACGCTGGAGGCCAGGTCCCAGCTGTCCTGATCGGTTCGCGTCATGGTGCTCCCACTTATTTAGCAAATGCAACGAGCCAAGCGATTCGAACTCTACGCCTCGAAGGGTGTTGGCAGGTCCCGTCCCGATCAGCTGTTAGTCTCGTACACGGTTTGACGCGCGGCGCCGTACGTCCTGGCCTGCGGGTGTTAGGCGCGAGACGCAGGACGCAGGAGGAAGAGTGCTTTCGGCTTTCATCTCATCGCTGCGGACAGTCGACCTGAGACGGAAGATCCTCTTCACGCTTGGCATCGTCCTTCTCTATCGGGTCGGCGCCGCATTGCCCTCTCCGGGGGTGAACTACCCGAACGTGCAGCAGTGCATCAAGGAGGCCAGCGGCGGCGAGGCCGGGCAGATCTATTCGCTGATCAACCTGTTCTCCGGTGGCGCGCTGCTCAAGCTCACCGTGTTCGCCGTGGGCGTAATGCCCTACATCACGGCGAGCATCATCGTGCAGCTGCTGACCGTGGTCATCCCACGTTTCGAGGAATTGCGTAAAGAGGGCCAGTCCGGCCAGGCCAAGATGACCCAGTACACCCGGTACCTGGCGATCGCGCTGGCCATCCTGCAGGCCACCAGCATCGTCGCGCTGGCCGCCAACGGCGGCCTGCTGCAGGGCTGCTCGCTGGACATCATCGCCGACCAGAAAATCTTCACGCTCGTCGTCATCGTGCTGGTGATGACGGCCGGCGCGGCCCTGGTGATGTGGATGGGCGAGCTGGTCACCGAGCGCGGCATCGGCAACGGCATGTCGCTGCTGATCTTCGTCGGCATCGCGGCGCGCATCCCGGCCGAGGGCAAGTCCATCCTGGACAGCCGCGGCGGGGTCATCTTCGCCGCCGTCTGCGGCGCCGCGCTGCTCATCATCGTCGGCGTGGTCTTCGTCGAGCAGGGCCAGCGCCGCATCCCGGTGCAATACGCCAAGCGCATGGTGGGCCGGCGCATGTACGGCGGAACGTCGACGTATTTGCCGCTGAAGGTCAACCAGGCCGGCGTTATTCCGGTCATCTTCGCGTCGTCGCTGATCTACATTCCGCACCTGATCACCCAGCTGATCCGCAGCGGCAGCGGCGGCGTGGGCAACAGCTGGTGGGACAAGTTCGTCGGCAGCTACCTGTCGGACCCGAGCGATCCGGTCTACATCAGCATCTACTTCGGCCTCATCATCTTCTTCACGTACTTCTACGTGTCGATCACGTTCAACCCCGACGAGCGTGCCGACGAGATGAAGAAGTTCGGCGGCTTCATTCCGGGCATCCGGCCGGGCAAGCCGACGGCGGATTATCTGCGTTACGTGCTGAGCAGGATCACGCTGCCGGGCTCGATTTACCTGGGCGCCATTTCCGTACTGCCCAACCTGTTCCTGCAGATCGGCAATGGCGGAGCGGTCCAGAATTTGCCGTTTGGCGGCACTGCGGTTTTGATCATGATTGGTGTCGGTTTGGATACGGTCAAACAAATCGAGAGCCAACTCATGCAGCGCAACTACGAAGGGTTCCTCAAGTGAGAGTGGTTTTGCTGGGACCGCCCGGGGCGGGCAAGGGTACGCAGGCCCAAAAGCTCGCCGAAAAGCTTGGCATCCCGCAAATCTCGACCGGGGAGCTCTTCCGCAAAAACATCGAAAACGGGACCAAGCTCGGCCTGGAGGCCAAGCGCTACCTGGACGCCGGCGACCTGGTGCCCTCCGAGCTGACCAACCAGCTCGTCGACGACCGGCTCGACGATTCGGACTGCACCAACGGCTTCATCCTGGACGGCTACCCGCGCTCCCTCGAGCAGGCCAAGGCGCTGCACGAAATGCTCGAACGCCGCGGCTGCGACATCGACGCGGTGGTCGAGTTCCGCGTCTCGCAGGACGAGCTGCTGCAGCGGCTCAAGGGGCGCGGCCGGGCCGACGACACCGACGACGTCATCCTCAACCGCATGAAGGTCTACCGCGACGAGACGGCGCCGCTGCTGGAGTACTACAGCAGCGAATTGAAGACGGTCGACGCGGTCGGCACGGTGGACGAGGTGTTCGCCCGCGCGCTGCGGGCGCTGGGCAAGTAATCATGAGCGCGCTGGCGCGGCTGCGGAGTCGCAGGGTCGTGCCGCAGCGCAGCCCCGGTGAGCTCGACGCGATGGCGGCGGCCGGCGCGGTGGTCGCCGCCGCGCTGCAGGCGGTCCACGCGGCCGCGGTCGAGGGGGCGTCCACGCTCAGCCTCGACGAGATCGCCGAGTCGGTGATCCGCGAGGCCGGGGCGGTCCCGTCGTTCCTGGGCTATCACGGCTACCCGGCGTCGATCTGCGCCTCCGTCAACGACCGCGTGGTGCACGGCATCCCGTCCGCCGCCGAAGTACTGGCGCCCGGCGACCTGGTGTCCATCGACTGCGGCGCGGTGCTGGACGGCTGGCACGGCGACGCCGCCATCACCTTCGGGGTCGGGACGCTGGACGAGGCCGACGAAGCGCTGTGCGACGCCACCAGGGAATCGCTGCAGGCCGGCATCGCGGCGATGGTCGTCGGCAACCGGCTGACCGACGTGGCGCACGCAATCGAGATGGGCACCCGCGCCGCCGCGGCCCGCTACGGGCTCGCGTTCGGGATCGTGGAGGGCTACGGCGGCCACGGCATCGGCCGGCAAATGCACATGGACCCCTTCCTGCCCAACGAGGGCTCGCCCGGGCGGGGTCCCCTGCTGGCCCCGGGCTCGGTGCTCGCGATCGAACCCATGCTGACGCTGGGAACCAGCAAAACAAGGGTGCTCGACGACGAATGGACCGTCACGACCGCCGACGGGTCGCGCGCGGCGCATTGGGAGCACACCGTCGCGGTGACCGATTCCGGGCCGCGCATCCTGACGCTCGGCTGAACTAAACGCCTGCTCGCCTCGTTTCAGTTGGCAGGAGGTGATCGAGTGGCTCGTGTGGCCGGCACTCGGGGGGCGTCCGGGGCTGCTGCCGAGGCCGCTCTGATGAAGGCGCTCTACGACGAACACGCCGCGGTCCTGTGGCGCTATGCGCTCCGGTTGACGGGGGACGCCAGCCAGGCCGAGGACGTCGTCCAGGAGACGCTGCTGCGGGCCTGGCAACATCCGGAGGTCATTGGCGACACCGAGAGGTCGGCGCGGGCGTGGTTGTTCACCGTGGCGCGCAACATGATCATCGACGACCGACGCAGCGCCAGGTACCGCAACGTCGTCGGTTCGCTGGACGAATCGGGGGCGCCCGAGCAGTCGACGCCGGACGAGGTGAACGCGGCGCTGGACCGGCTGCTGATAGCCGAGGCCATGACGCAGTTGTCCGCCGAGCACCGGGCGGTGATCGAGCGGTCCTACTACCGCGGTTGGACAACCGCGCAGATTGCTACCGATCTCGAGATCGCTGAAGGAACCGTGAAGTCGCGACTACACTATGCCGTGCGGGCGTTGCGGCTCACTCTGCAGGAACTTGGAGTCACGCGATGACCATCCAGACGGTCGTCGGCTCCGAATGCTTGATGGGTGACAGGAGATGGACGAGATGAGGACGCCGCTACGGGGCATCGGCCCGCCGGGTGACAACCCGTTTGACAAAGAGGTGTTGACCGTGGAAGACGATCACCGCTACGCGATGTGGGATGCCGCATACGTGTTGGGGTCGCTGTCGGCTTCCGACCGCCGCGAGTTCGAGGCCCACATGGCCGGCTGCCCGGCATGCCGGGAGGCCGTCGCCGATCTGAGCGGCGTGCCGGCCCTGCTGTCCCAGCTCGACGCCGAACAGGTGGCCGCGATGAACGAGTCCGGCCGCACCGTCACGGCGGCGCCGGAGATCTCGCCTGAGTTGTTGCCCTCGTTGCTCGCAACCGTGCGCTGGCGCCGGCGCCGCGCCCGGGTGGCGACGTGGGTGGCATCGTCGGCCGCGGCCGCGGTGCTGGGAATCGGCGTGCTGGTCGGGGTGCAGGGGAACTCGGCGCCCGCGCAGCAGGTGGCCGGCTCCTCGCAGCCGATGGCGCAGATCAGCACCACCCTGTTGGCCTCCACGGTGCAGCTGTCCAGCCAACATTGGGGGACGTCGATCAACCTGAAGTGTGTCTGCCTGGCCCCGCTGAACGCACACCACGACACGCTGGCGATGGTCGTCGTGGGTCGCGACGGCAGCCAAACCCGGTTGGCGACGTGGGTGGCCGAACCCGGTCACACCGCCACGCCCGCGGGCAGCATCTCGACGCCGGTCGACCAGATCGCTGCCGTGCAAGTGGTTTCCGCTGACAGCGGGCAGGTTCTGCTGCAGCGCTCGCTGTAACCCGTCTGTAAAAACCGACGCGCGGTGAACTCAAGTTCGCCGCGCGTCGTGTTACAGGCATGCCCAGGAAGCAGCGAGTGGTCGACCACATCGTCGAGCGGCTCGCCTCGGTCGGCGTCGACCACATCTTCGGTGTCGACGGCGCCAACATCGAGGATCTCTACGACGCCGCGCACTTCCGCAGCGACATCACCGCCGTGCTGGCCAAGCACGAATTCTCCGCCGCCGCCATGGCCGACGGGTACAGCCGTAGCGGGGCCGGGCTGGGCTCCGGGCTGGGCGTGGTCGCCGCGACGTCGGGCGGCGGGGCGCTGAATCTTGTTGCTGCCCTTGGGGAGTCGCTGACCAGCCGGGTCCCGGTGCTGGCCCTGGTCGGTCAAGCCCCGACCGCTCTGGACGGCCGCGGCAGCTTTCAGGACACCAGCGGCGAGAACGGCTCGCTGAACGCGCTGGCGTTGTTTTCCGCGGTGTCAGTGTCGTGCGAGCGGGTGCTGCGCCCGGCCGACGCCCCGGCGGCGCTGTCCAGGGCGATCGCCGCGGCACGCACCGGCGGGCCAGCGGTGCTGTTGCTGCCCAAGGACATTCAGCAGGGCAGCGTGATTTGCGGGCAGAACGGGTGGCCCACCGAGGAACTGCGCCCCATCGGCAACCCGCATCCGATCGCCGGGCTGCTGCGCGACGCGAACGGCCCGGTCACCATCATCGTCGGCGAGCAGGTCGCCCGCGACAACGCCCGCGCCGAGCTGGAGGCCCTGCGCGCGGTGCTGCGGGCGCGGGTGGCGACCGTGCCCGATGCCAAGGACGTCGCCGGCACACCGGGTCTCGGATCGTCGTCCGCGCTGGGGGTGACCGGAGTCATGGGCCACCCCGGTGTGGTTGAAGCGGTGGCCGGCAGCGCCGTGTGCCTGGTGGTCGGCACGCGCCTGTCGGTCACCGCGCGCACCGGGCTCGACGACGCCCTCGCGGCGGTGCGGACCGTCTCGATCGGCTCGGCGCCGCCGTACGTTCCGTGCACGCACGTCCACACCGACGACCTGCGCGGCTCGCTGCGCATGCTGACCCAGGCGCTGTCCGGGCCGGGACGGCCGGCGAGGGTGCGGGTGCCCGACGCGGTGCGGCACACCGAATTGTCCCCGCCCCCGTGCGACGGGCCCGGGGTGCGCTACCGGGATGCGATGACGGTGCTGGATCGCTGCCTGCCCGACGGCGCGGACATCGTCGTGGATGCCGGCAACACCGGCGCGGCGGCGATCCACTATCTGCCGGCCCGCCGGGACGGCAGGTTCGCGGTCGCGCTGGGCATGGGCGGCATGGGCTACAGCTTTGGCGCCGGCATCGGCATGGCGCTCGGCCGCGCGAACAGCGGGCGGCCCCCCGGGCGCACCGTGGTGGTGGCCGGGGACGGGGCATTCTTCATGCACGGCATGGAGGTGCACACCGCGTTGCAGTACCGGCTGCCGGTGACGTTCGTGGTCTTCAACAACAACGCCCACGCCATGTGCGTGACCCGCGAGCAGCTCTTCTACGACGACCTGTACAGCTACAACCGATTTCGGTCCAGCCGGCTGGGCGCCGGGCTGGCGGCGATGTTCCCGGGGCTGACGGCCGTCGACGTCGACGACCTCGATCACCTGGCTGCCTGGATGCGCGCGGTGCTGGCCACCGACGGGCCCGCCGTGGTCAGCGTTGAATGCGCCGCCGACGAGATGCCGCCGTTCGCACCGTTCTTGACGTCAATCGCAAAGGAGAACCGGACCGATGTCGCTGCCAGCGCTCGATGACATCCCCACGCCCCTCGACGGTGTGACCCGCATCGAAACCAGCCCCCGGGAAAAGGCCACCCCGATCATCATGGACATGATGCGCTCGGTCTACCCGCACGACCAGGTCTTCGGGGAGTACTGCACCGTCAACGATTACGTCGACTGCCCGCCGGACGAGTTGTTCGAGTACATGTCCGACACCCGCAGCCTCGAGGAGTGGACCTACAGCCTGCGCGGTTTCACCCCCACCGACGAACCCGGCCTGTGGCTGGCCTACGACCGGCTCGGCTCGGAGACCAAGATCTACACGCGGACCGTCACCAACGAACAGGCCCGCACCGTCGACTACCACTGCGCATGGGACCAGGGCAAGCACCTGTGGATGATCTACCTGATGCGGGTCGTCGACGCGCAGACGGTTCTGGACAAGCCGGGTTCCGTTGTGCTGTGGACGAATTGCCATCACCCGTTCTACGACGAAAACCCGTACCCGGAGACCGCGCCGCCGCAGCGCCCGGTGTGGGTGGGCGATTTCTGGGACATGTTCGGCGCCGGCCATCTGCTGGAGCTGAAGAACCTCAAAGCCATCGCCGAGTACCGGCACCGCAACGGGCTGCCGGTGACCCCGAAGTGGATGAGGTGAACCATGGCCAATCCGAGCGTGAGCCTGATCGACCTCTCGACCTATCTGCCCGGTGAGCCGATCGGCGCCGAGTACTACGCGCAATTCGCCGAATCCGACGACCTGCGCGACAATCTCATGTTCCGCGCCCCGAAGTTTCGCCATCACGTCGCGCCGGAGGAAAGCTCGATCGACATGATCGAACAGGCGGTGCAGGGCCTGATCGAGCGGCACGGCCACGACGTCGTCGAGGGCGCCGACGTGCTGATCACCCACACCCAGGTGCCGGACATGGCGTTCTACGGGCAGGGGGGCGGCATCGCGCACCGGCTGGGCATGCGGCCGTCGTGGGTGCTCGACCTGAACAACGGCGGCTGCGCGGCATTCGTCTTGGCGCTCAACGTGGCCCGCAAGCTGCTGTCGACGGGCGAGGGGCACACCGCGCTGATCGCGATCGCGCAAAACGCCGCCGGGCAGTTCTTCGACCAGCCGACGATCCGCCGCAAGGCGCAGTCGGCGGTGCCGGGCGACGGGGCGGCGGCGGCCCTGGTCACCGTGGGTGATCAGTCCCCGATCCTCGACGTCGAGTGCCGCACCTACGGCGAATACGCCGGCGAGATGACGCTGTCCTTCAACCCGCCCCGCAAGTGGTGGCAGGCGGGACTGGGCGAGGGCTCGATCGGCTTCACCGAAAGCAAGATCACCAAGGTGCTGGCCCGCGGCAACCGGCAGGTGCCCGAGGTGGCGCTGGCGGTC
Organism: Mycobacterium sp. NGS64; assembly: GCF_059812245.1. Lineage (NCBI taxonomy): Bacteria > Bacillati > Actinomycetota > Actinomycetes > Mycobacteriales > Mycobacteriaceae > Mycobacterium > Mycobacterium sp. NGS64. Next base: position 153,965 of record NZ_JCALCI010000001.1, read on the forward strand.
TGCGACCGAATCGGCGTGTCTTCCAAGGACATCGACCTGCTGGTCACCAACCAGCCCAACCGGGTGTTCCTGCGTAACTGGCGCGAGGCCCTGGAGCTGCCGCCCGAACGCCACCGCGACACCTTCGATCAGTGCGGCAACCTGTTCGGCGCCGGCATCCCGGTCAACCTCGACCATGCGATATCCGACGGTCAGCTCGAGGCGGGCGACGTGGTGCTGATGGCTGCCTTCGCGCACGCCGGTGACTTCGCCGGTGCGGCGGCGGTGCGCTGGGGCGGACGGCGCTGATGCAACCCGTCCGCAGCCCGTTCGCCGACGACATCGACGAGGCGTTTCCCACCGCGATCGACCCGCTTGCGTTGTCGCTCAACGAGAATCCGTTCCCGCCGTTGCCGGCGGTGCGCTCGGCGTTGATCCGCTCGATCTACGCGGTCAACCGGTATCCGGAATTCCTGCCCGAACGGCTGCGCGGGCTGATCGCCGGCCACGCCGGCCTGCCCGCCGAGCAGGTGGTGCTCGGCGCCGGCGCGACGGGCGTGGCGTTGCAGGCCCTGCACGCGCTGACCGCCCCGGGGGACAAGGTCGCGATGGCGTCGCCGACCTTCGACGGTTATCCGATCATCGCCCGGATGGCCCGGCTGCACCCGCTGCTCGTACCCCTCGACGCGGACGGCCACAACGACCTCGACGGGCTGGCCGACGCCGCCGTGGATGCCCGGGTCGTGGTGCTATGCCGACCGCACAACCCGACCGGCACGATGGAGAGCGCGGACGAGGTGGCGCGGTTTTTGTGCCGGGTGCCGCGCGACACCGTCGTGCTGCTCGACGAGGCCTACATCGAGTTCGCCGCGCCCGAGCACCGCATCGACGTCGCGGCGCTGCTCGCGCGTTTTCCCAACGTCCTGGTGGTCCGGACGTTCTCCAAGGCCTACGGGCTGGCCGGGCTGCGCATCGGCTACGGCCTCGCGTCGCCCGAGCTGGCCGCCACCCTGTGGTCCCAGCAGTTGCCGTTCGGCATCGCGCTCACCAGTCTGCTTGCGGTCGCGGCGTCGTACGACGCCGAAGACCAACTGCGGCAACGGATCCAGTCGATCAACGCCGAACGCCGCTATCTGCGGATGCGGCTGAGCGCGTTGGACATCTACACCACGGACGCCCACGCGAACTTCATGTACCTGCCCTCGAGGGGTAGGCAGTGGCATGAGGTGTTCGCGGACAGCGGGCTGCGTGTCCGCCACTACCCGGACGGCGGCGCGCGGATCACCGTGGGTAACCGCGCGTCGACCCTGGCGGTGCTGTCGGCAATAGGAAAGGTCCCGATTCGGTCCCAGATGCGGTAAGAAAGGGCGTGGCCGCATCGAGCCCGAAACGCGATCCGATCGCCGCGGCGCGGGCCAACTGGGAGCGCGCCGGGTGGGGCGACGTGTCGGAGGGCATGGTCGCCGTCACCTCGGTGATGCGCGCGCACCAGATCCTGCTGGCCCGCGTCGAGACCGCGCTGCGCCCCTATGACCTGAGTTTCTCCCGCTACGAGTTGTTGCGGCTGCTGGCGTTCAGCCGGACCGGGGCGCTGCCGATCACCAAGGCGTCCGATCGCCTGCAGGTGCACGTGACCAGCGTGACCCACGCCATCCGCCGGCTGGAGGCCGACGGGCTGGTGCAGCGGGTGCCGCACCCCACCGACGGGCGCACGACGCTGGTGGCCATCACCGATCTTGGCCGCTCCACCGTCGAGGACGCCACCGTCACGCTCAACGAGCAGGTGTTCGCCGACATCGGAATGGATGCCGCCGAGGCTGCGGCGCTCGTGTCATCCATCGAAACGTTGCGCCGCAATGCGGGCGACTTCTGAACAACGAGAGAAAGGCAGGACCGTGGACGCACTAGTTGCTCACCAGCGCGCACAGGACGCGTTCGCCGGCGTCCTCGCCCACGTCAGCCCCGATCGGTACCGCGGCCGAACGCCCTGCTCGGAGTGGACGATTCGTGACCTGATCGAGCACGTCATCGGCGGCAACGAGCGCGTCGCGATATTGGCGGGCCGCGCCGAGAAGCCGCCGGCACGTCCCGACGACATCGTGGCGGCGCACCGGGCGTCCGCCGCTGCCGCGCAGGAGGTCTTCGCGGCCCCGGACGGGATGACCATCACGTTCAAGCTGCCGTTCGGGGAGGTCCCAGGACAGATGTTTATCGGGATGCGCACCAGCGACGTGCTGACCCACGCCTGGGATCTGGCGGCCGCCACCGGCCAGTCCACCGATCTCGATCCCGAGCTGGCAGCCGAGGAACTCGAAGCGGTGCGCGCTTTCGTGGGCCCGCAATTCCGCGGGCCGGACAAGCCGTTCGCCGTGGAGCGGCCGTGCCCGCACGGCCGCGGGCCGGCCGATCAGCTGGCCGCGTTCCTCGGGCGATACGTGCAGTGACGCAGGGCTTTCCGGATCAGCCTTGAATTAACTCGAGCGCAGCATCTCGATGACGGCGCTGAAGTCCTTGTCCGCGTGGGAGGCAGCGAATTTGGCGTAGATCTCGGCGGCGTGCGTGCCCAGCGGCGCGGCCGAACCGGTGGACGTGACGGCGTCCATCGCCAGGCCCAGGTCCTTGTTCATCAGCGCGGTCGCGAAACCGGGCTTGAAGTCGTTGTTGGCCGGCGAGGTCGGGACCGGGCCCGGCACCGGGCAGTTGGTGTGCACCGCCCAGCAGTTGCCCGTCGCGCCGGTGATGACGTCGAACAGCGATTGGGCGGACAGCCCGAGCTTCTCGGCCAACACGAACGCCTCGCCGACGGCGATCTGCTGCACCGCCAGCACCATGTTGTTGCACACCTTGGCGGCCTGGCCCGCGCCGGCGGCGCCGCAGTGAATGACCTTGCCCGCCATGGGTTCCAGCACCGGGCGTGCCCGCTGCACCGCGGAGTCGTCACCGCCCACCATGAACGCCAGCGTCCCGGCGACGGCGCCCTTCACCCCGCCGGAGACCGGCGCGTCCAGCTGCGCGATCCCGTGCCCCTCGGCCAGCGCGTGCACCTCGCGGGCGTCGCTGACGGAAATCGTGGAGCTGTCGATGAACAGCGCGCCCGCCCGCGCGGCGGGCAGGATGTCGGCGTAGCAGCGCTTCACGATGTCGCCGTTGGGCAGCATGGTGATCACCACGTCCGCGTCGGCCACCGCGTCGGCGGCGCTGTCGAACGCCTCGACGCCCGTGGCCACCGCGGCCTCCACCGCCGCCGGCACAGGATCGAATCCGCGCACGGTGTGACCGGCGGTGACCAGGTTCGCCGACATCGGGCCGCCCATGTGGCCCAATCCCAGGAACGCAATCCGGGTCATCTGTGAGCCTTTCTACGCGCTTGCCCTGAATCGGGCGGCCTCGGCGCGGCCGATGACCACCCGCATGATCTCGTTGGTGCCTTCCAGGATTCGGTGCACCCGCAGGTCGCGGACGATCTTCTCCAGACCGTACTCGCGCAGGTAGCCGTAGCCGCCGTGCAGTTGCAGGGCCTTGTCGGCCACCTCGAAGCAGGTGTCGGTGACGTAGCGCTTGGCCATCGCGCACAGCTCGACCTTGTCCGGGTCGTCGTCGTCCAACCCGCTTGCGGCCCGCCACAACATCATTCGCGAGGTCTCCAGCCCGGTGGCCATGTCGGCCAGGGTGAACCGGACGGTCGGCTCGTCGAGCAGGGAGTTGCCGAACGCGTGGCGCTCCCGCACGTAGGCGCCCGCCTTGTCGAAGGCGGCCTGCGCGCCGCCCAGCGAGCACGCCGCGATGTTGAGCCGACCGCCGTTGAGGCCGTTCATCGCGATGCCGAACCCGGCGCCCTCGCCCTCCGCGCCGCCCAGCATCGCGTCGGCGGGCACCCGCACCCCGTCGAGGATCACCTGCGCGGTGGGCTGGGCGTGCCAGCCCATCTTCTCCTCGAGCGCGCCGAAAGTCAGGCCGGGAGCGTCTTTTTCGATGATGAAGGCGGAGATGCCGCGCGGGCCCTCGCCCCCGGTCCTGGCCATCACCACGTACACGTCCGAGGCCCCGGCGCCCGAGATGAACTGCTTGACGCCGTCGAGCACGTAGTCGCCACCCTGTCTGACCGCGCGGGTGCTCAGCGCGCTCGCGTCGGAGCCGGCGCCCGGCTCGGTGAGGCAGTAGCTGGCGATGGCGTCCATCGGCGCCAACCGCGGGATCCACTCCTTGCGTTGTTCGGCGGTGCCGAAGCTGTCGATCATCCACGCGCACATGTTGTGGATGGACAGGAACGCGGCCGTGACGGGATCGGCGATCGCGAGTTGCTCGAAGATGCGGACCCCGTCGAGCCGGCGCAGCCCGCTGCCCCCGACGTCCTCGCGGCAATAGATGGCCGCCATGCCCAGTTCGGCGGCCTCACGCAGCACGTCGGTCGGGAAGTGCTCGGTGGCGTCCCATTCCAGGGCGTGCGGCGCGAGGCGTTTGGCGGCGAACGCGGCTGCCGTCTCGGTGATGACCCGCTCGTCGTCGTTCAGGGTGAACATGTCGCGGGTCTAATTCATTGTCGGGATGACGAATTCGGCGCCATCCTTGATGCCGGACGGCCACCGGGACGTGACGGTCTTGACCTTGGTGTAGAACTGGATCGACGCCGGCCCGTGCTGATTGAGGTCGCCGAAGCCGGAGCGCTTCCAGCCGCCGAAGGTGTGGTAGGCCACCGGGACCGGGATCGGCACGTTGACCCCGACCATGCCCACCTGCACCCGGGACACGAAGTCGCGCGCGGTGTCACCGTCGCGGGTGAAGACCGCCACCCCGTTGCCGTACTCGTGCTGAGAAGGAAGCGCCACTGCTTCTTCGTAGTTGTGCGCCCTTACGATGCACAGCACCGGCCCGAAGATCTCGTCGGTGTAGATCGACATGTCGGGGGTGACGTGGTCGAAAAGGGTTGGGCCGATGAAGAACCCGCCCTCGAGGTTGGCGTCTCCGAACGTCAGGTCGTCGCTGGCCCGCTCGCGCCCGTCGATCACCAGCTCGGCGCCGGCGGCCACGCCCTGGCCGATGTAGTCGCGCACCCGCGCCAGCGCGGCCTCGGTGACCAGCGGGCCGTAGTCGGCCTTGGGGTCCAGGCTGTGGCCCACGCGCAGGTTGTTGATCCGCTCGATCAGCCTGGCGCGCAACCGATCCGCGGTCTGCTCGCCGACCGGCACGGCGACGCTGATCGCCATGCAGCGTTCGCCGGCACTGCCGTACCCGGCGCCGATCAGCGCGTCGACGGCCTGGTCGAGGTCGGCGTCGGGCATCACGATCATGTGGTTCTTGGCGCCGCCGAAGCACTGCGACCGCTTGTCGTTGGCCGCGGCCGTCGAGTAGATGTAGTGCGCGATGTCGGAGCTGCCGACGAAACCCACGGCCTTGATGTCGGGGTGGTGCAGGATCGCGTCGACGGCCTCCTTGTCGCCGTGCACCACCTGGAACACGCCCGGCGGCAGGCCCGCCTCCAAGAACAGCTCGGCCAGGCGCACCGGGACCGACGGGTCACGCTCACTGGGCTTGAGCACGAACGCGTTCCCGCACGCCAGCGCCGGCCCGGCCTTCCACAGCGGGATCATCGCCGGGAAGTTGAACGGCGTGATGCCCGCGACCACGCCCAAGGGCTGGCGCAACGAGTAGACGTCGATGCCCGGGCCGGCGCCCTCGCTGTACTCGCCCTTGAGCAGGTGCGGGATCCCGATGCAGAACTCGATGACCTCGATGCCGCGCTGGATGTCGCCCTTGGAATCGGCGACCGTCTTGCCGTGCTCGAGGGACAGCAGCTCGGCGAGCTCGTCGCTGTTGGAGTTGACCAGTTCGATGAAGCGCATCATCACCCGCGCCCGTCGCTGCGGATTCCATGCCGCCCAATCCTTTTGGGCCTCGACGGCCGAGGCCACCGCGGCGTCGACGTCGGCCTTGCCGGCCATCGGAACCTTCGCCTGCACCTCGCCGGTGCTGGGGTTCAAGACGTCGGCGGTGCGGCTGGACTGGCCGGCGGTGCGTTTCCCATCGATGAAGTGCGGGATCTGTGTGGTCATGGTGCCCTCGAGTTGTCGTTACGCGCGAATACTTGCATATCCTAGTAACTCGGCTCCGGGGTTGGCAAGGCGCGTCTCACACGGGGTAGTTTCCGGCCTCGAGGTCCTCCAGCAGGCTCGGATGCGTGGGCCGCCAGCCGAATCTCTCCTGGGTCAACGCGCTCGAGGCCGGTTGGTCCAGGGCGAAGATGGCGCCAAGGGGTCCGAAATGCTCGACGGGGACCGACGCGGCGGGGAGGCCGAGCTGGCGCCCGATGGCCTCGGCCAGCGCGCGCATCGGGTCCCCCTCGTCGCCGACGGCGTGCGCGACCGTGCCAGGGTCGGCCTGCTCGAGGACGAGGCGGAAGAGCAGGGCGGCGTCGAGGACGTGCACGGCCGGCCACCGGTTGGCGCCGTCGCCGACGTACCCGGACACGCCGGTCCCTCGGGCGGCCGCGACGAGCAGGGAGGCGAACCCGCAGGGGCCGCCCGCCCGGTGGACGGAGCGGGGGAGACGGACCACCGCCGACCGGACGTCGCTGCCGGCCAGCTCCAGGGCGGCCTGGGCGTTCCGGCCGCGCCCGCCAGCGAGTCCGTCGATCGGCACCGAGTCGCGCTCGGTGGCGACGCGGCCGGCGACGGGCGGCGTGCCCGAGGCCATGACGAACGGCTTGCCGCTCCCGGCGAGTGCGGCGCCGAACGTCTCGACCGCGGCCGCCTCCTGGGCGACCGCCCTCTCGAAGTCGTCGAAGTGCAGGAAGGCGAGGTGGACGACGCCGTCGGACTCCTTGGCGCCGACGCGCAGGCTCTCGGGGTCGTCGAGCGCGCCGCGCAGCACGTCGGCCCCCATGGCGGTGGCCGACCGGGCCGACGTGTCGGAGCGGGCCAGCGCCAGAACCTCGTGGCCCGCGCCGATGAGCTCGGGAACGACGGCCGAGCCGACCCCGCCGGTGGCACCCGTGACGAAAACTCGCATGACACACTCCTCAAGTGATGGGACCGATGTCTCATCACGCTACCACGGTGATGGGATAAAGGTCTCATCGCTACGATGACGGCATGCCCCGATGGGAACCCGATGCGCGTGCGCGCCTGGTCGAGGCCGCGCTGCATCTTTTCTCCGAGCAGGGCTACGACCGAACCACCGTCGCCGAGATCGCCGATCGGGCCGGCCTGACCAAGAGCACCTTCTTCCGGTATTTCCCCGACAAGCGGGAGGTGCTGGCGGCCGGTCAGGAGGTGTTGTCGCAACTGCTGACCGAGGGCATCGCCTCGGCGCCCGCGGACGCCACGCCGCTTGCCGCGGTCGCCGCCGGGCTGGAGCGTGCTTCCGGGGCGATGACCCCGCTCAACCGCGAGCTCGCTCCCCGGGTGAAGGCCGTCATCGCCTCCAGCGCCGAACTGCAGGAGCGCGATGCGCTCAAACAGGTCGGCCTCGCCGCGGCCGTGGCGAACGCGCTGCGAGCGCGGGGCGTGCCGGATCGCACGGCCGCCCTGGCCGCCGAGCTGGGTGGGCTCGCGTTCAAAGAGGCGTTCGCCGAATGGATTACGTCAGATGGTGACCGGAGCCTGGGCGAATTGGCCCGCGCGGCCCTGGACGAGCTGCGCATCGCGGCGGCCGAAATCCGCTGAAGCGACCCCGGGCCGGTTAGCCTTTAGCCCGTATGCGCACCATCGAGGCCGACTACCTGGTAGTCGGCGGGGGCGCCATGGGGATGGCGTTCATCGACACGCTGGTCACCGAAACCGAGGCACGCGTGGTGCTGGTGGACCGCCACCATCAGCCCGGCGGGCACTGGACCATGGCCTACCCGTTCGTGCGGCTGCATCAGCCGTCGGCGTTCTACGGCGTCAACTCGCTACCCCTGGGCAGCGACGCGATCGACCAAGTCGGCTGGAACCAAGGGCTTTATGAGTTGGCGACCGCGGGTGAGGTCTGCGCCTACTACGACCACGTCATGCGCCAGCGGTTCCTGCCCACCGGGCGCGTGGCCTACTTCCCGATGAGCGAATACTCCGGTGATGGCCGGTTCAGGACGCTGGCCGGGACCGAGTACGCCGTCGACGTGACGCGCCGCGTCGTCGACGCCACCTACATGCGCGTCATGGTGCCCTCGATGCGCCCGCCGCCCTACCGGGTCGCGCCGGGCGTCGACTGCGTCGCGCCCAACGAGCTGCCCCGGCTGGCCGCCCGCCGCCGTTACGTCATCGTGGGGGCCGGCAAGACCGGCATCGACGCGTGCCTGTGGCTGCTGGGCCAGGGCATCGCGCCGGATCGGCTGACGTGGATCGTGCCGCGCGACTCGTGGTTGCTGGATCGCGCGACGCTGCAGCCGGGATCGCTGTTCGCCGAGACGATCAAGACCGCCGTCACCGCGCAGCTGCGGGCGATCCGGGACGCGGCGTCGGTCGACGACCTGTTCGTCCGCCTCGAGGAAGCCGGCGCGCTGCTGCGGATCGACCCGGCGATCCGGCCGACCATGTACCGCTGCGCGACCGTCACCCAGGCCGAGTTGGAGCAGCTGCGGCGCATCACCGACGTGGTGCGCATGGGCCACCTGCTGCGCGCCGACGCCGGCGAGGCGGTCCTGGAGGGTGGCGCGGTGCCGATGGACCCCTCGGCGTTGTACGTCGACTGCACCGCCGACGGCGCCGAGACACGGCCCGCCACACCGATTTTCGACGGCGCCGGCATCACGCTGCAGAGCGTGCGCGGGTGCCAGCAGGTGTTCAGCGCCGCGCTCGTCGCCCATGTCGAGGCCGCCTACCCCGACGACGCGGTGAAGAACGAACTGTGTGACCCGCTGCCGCATCCCGACACCGACCTCGACTGGCTGCGCATCACGCGGGCCTACTACCGCAATCAGCTGCGCTGGCTGGAGGACCCGGATTTGACCGCCTGGCTGGCCGCGGCGCGCCTGGACGTCTTCGGGCGTCTGGTGGGCGACTCACTGGCGCCCGCATCGGCGAAGCCGCGGGTGCGGGAGAGGGTCTTGGGCATGGCCAAGTCGGCCCTGGCGGCCGCCGCCACGAAGCTGGACGAGCTGATGGCCGCGGAAGCCGACGTGCCCGCGTGTAACCCGGTCCGATATTGAATCGGTGAAGGAGGACCGTGGCGGCGCAAAACGACCCCCAGAAACCGCTAGTCTCGCGACCGCTGCGCGCGGTGCCCGACAGTGGTTATGAAAGCTATCCCGACTGGGAAGCGGTGTACTCCGACAACGCGTCCTGGGTGTACCGCACGCTGTTCGCGCGGGTGGGTAACCGCGCCGACGCCGAGGACCTGACCGCCGAGGTCTTTCTGGCCGCGCTGCGGCCACTGCGCCTGACCGCGACCGTCGGCGAGGTGCGCGCCTACCTGCGGGCCACGGCCAGGACGGTGCTGGCCGCACACTGGCGGGAGACTATGGGCCGGGAGATAACCTCGATCGACGACATCGAACAACCACCCGAGAGCGAGGAAGCGATTAGCACCGCGCCCCAGCGCGTCGCGCGGGTTCTCGACGGTCTGCCGGACCGGTATCGCCAGATTCTCGAAATTCGCTTCCTGCAAGGAAATTCGATCAAGGAGTCCGCGGCCGAGCTTGGGATCAGCGTCGCCAACGCCAAGGTGCTGCAGCACCGCGCCCTGCGGCTGGCGGCACAGGTCAACGATGGAGGGCAACGATGAACGCGCGAGGGCTGCGGCGCTATGTCGATGACCTGTTGCGGGGTCGCCGGCCGAAGCCGTTTGCGCCCGACGACTTCGAGGCCGCGCAGATCCGCACGGCGATCGACCTGCGGGCGGCGGGGACCGCGGACGCCGAGCCGCGCCAGGAGTTCCTCGCCGATCTGCACCGGCGCCTGGCGGAGCAGATGGACGGCGCGCCGGCGCCGGCGGCGCCCAGGCAGAGCGCGACGCGCCGACAGGTCATCGTGGGCACGTCGGCCGCCGCGGCCGCCGCGGCCGCCGCGGTTTCCATCGATCGCGCCCTGATCGGCGGCCCCGCGCAGGGTCCCGCGGTCGCGGGTGAGCTGACGCCCAACGACGGGACCTGGCAGCGCGTCGCGTCGAGCGCGGACGTGGCCGACGGCGTCATGCATCCGTTCGACCTCGGCTCGGTCACGGGGTTCGTCCACCGCGTCGACGGCAAACCCCAGGCCATCTCCGGCGTCTGCACCCATCAGGGCTGCCGGCTGTGGTTCGACGCCCAGGCTGACGCGCTGCAATGCCCCTGCCACACCACGTCGTTCTCGCCCACCGGGCAGGTGCGCACCCACCAGCTGCCGATCGCTCCAAAGCCCTTGCCAGCGCTGCAGGTTCGCGAGGTCGACGGCGCGATCGAGGTGTTCGCCCCGCCGCGCCGCGACGTGTAACCCGCCGCCATATCTCTTGGCATGAACATCGCCAAGCTTCGAAAACATGTGGTCGCGGCGTCGGCCGTCGGCCTGTTGCTGGCCGGCTGCTCATCGTCGCCGCCCGCCGCGCAGCCGCCGTCGGTGACCTTCGGATCGAATGCCAGCGGCACGCCCGGGATGCCGGGCATGAGCGGGATGCCCTCGGCGCCGGGTCCGCAGCCGGGCGCCGCGTCCGCGACGGGGTCGCCGGCCGCGGCCGCGGGCGATGCGGTCACCATCGACAACTTCGCCTTCGCACCGGCCACGCTGACCGTCAAGGCGGGCAGCACCGTCACCTGGACCAACAAGGACGAGGAACCGCACACGGTCGCCGCCGCCGACGGGTCGTTCAAGTCGCCCGGAATGGGCACCGGCGCCACCTTTTCGCACACCTTCCCCACCGCGGGCAAGTTCGACTACGTCTGCTCGATTCACCCGATGATGCACGGCACCGTGGTGGTGACGGGATGAGTACGAACGACCCGAACACGATGACCCGCCGGCAGCTGATCCGGCACTCGGCGTGGTTCGGCGCGGCGGTCGGCTTCGCCGTCGTCGGGGGCGAGGTCATCTCGCACGTCGCCGGGACGGCGTCGGCATCGCACACCGGCGCCCGGCCCACGCTGCGCTTCGCCCAGGTGAGCGACAGCCACATCGGCTTTTCCGGCCCGGCCAACCCGGACGTCGCCGGCACCTTCGGCCACGCGATCGATCAGATCAACGGCCTTGGCTATGCACCGGACTTCGTCATCCACACCGGCGACCTCACCCACCTGTCGACCCCCGAGCAGTTCGACCAGGTGAAGCAGATGCTCACCAAAGTGCAGACCCCGCACGTGTTTACGGTGCCGGGCGAGCACGATTCGGTCGACGACGCAGGGCAGAAGTACCGCAGCGTCTTCGGCGCCGGGACCCGGGGCGACGGGTGGTACAGCTTCGACATCGCGGGCGTCCACGTGATCGCGTTGGTGAACACCTTGAACCTCAAGAAGCTCGGGCACTTGGGCGTCGACCAGTTGGAGTTCGTCGAGAAGGACGTCGCGGGGTTGTCCAGCGATACGCCCGTCATCGTGTTCAGCCACATCCCGTTGTTCGCGATGTACCCGGACTGGGGCTGGGGCACCGACGACGCCACCCAGGCCCTGAGCTACCTGAGCCGGTTCTCGTCGGTGACATGCCTCAACGGCCATGTGCACCAACTGTTTTCCAAGACGGAGGGCAAGGTGACGTTCTACAGCGGGACGACGACCGCCTACCCGCTGCCCCATCCCGGTGACGGGCCGGCGCCCAAGCCGATCACGCTGCCGGCGGGCAAGCTGCACGACGCCCTGGGCATCCGCGAGGTCAATTACACCAAGGGCCAGGCCGCCCTCGCACTGAAAGAGACCAAGCTGCAATGAAAATCTTCCTCCGGCTTGCGCTGGCCGCCTCCCTGGCCGTCAGCGCGTTCAGCCACGCCTACCTGTACGTCCATGGCTACCAGCACATTCCGATGATCGGCACCAGCTTTTTGATCCAAGCCAGCGTGTCGTTCTCGCTGGCCATCCTGGTCGCCGCCGGCGGTCCGTGGTGGGTGGAATGGTCGGCCGCCGCGTTGGCCGGCGGCTCACTGGTCGCCTTCGCGCTGTCGAGAACCGTTGGGCTCTTTGGCTTTACCGAGCACGGCTGGGACCCGTCGCCGCACGCGGCACTCACCGTCGTCGCCGAGGCGCTGTGCGTGTTGCTGTGGGCGGGCACCGTGGCCGGGTCGCTGCGGTCAAGGCGCAACGTCGGCGGCGGCGTGTTAGCAGCGGAAGCGACCACCGCCGCGGCTTGAGTGAGTGCGCCTGTCCTGTCCGGAAACCCCCGTGCTCAGTGCATTCAACGAAGCAGCTGCCAAGGCCCGCGCGCCCCTGTTGTCATGGCCACCCAGCGGTTGAATATTGCTTCGGTGGTCTTGAACTCGCGGATGATGCTGCCTTGGGCGTTGGTGTCGATCTGGTAGATCTCGTTGCCGACCTTCTTGAAATAACTTTGGGCGAGTCCCTCGCCCCGCGCAAAGACGTGTAACTCCGGTCCCAAAACGTTTCTCACAGCTTGCGGGTCAAGGCCAAAGTTCCAGTATTTCGTCATATTTGGGTCAACGATGGATTGAAGAAAATACTCCGGCTCGTACAGGCCCGGGAACTGGGTCCCGGTAACGACGATCTTTTGTCCGTCGGTGTAGATCGCCGCTCCGTCCTTGGCAAGGAGCTTGACACCGGTGGTTGCTATCTGCTTGGTCCGCGCCGCAAGCGCCGCTAAGGCCTTCGTCCGGACTGCGCCGTCTACCTGTTGGCCTACAATTCTGGCGATTGCTTCAACTCCCTTTTCGAAGGCCTGCCAGGCGACTCCTCCGACATCCGCCGGGGTTGCCGCCGCCACTAAGGCCGCGGCCGCCGCGGGCAACGAAAGCGCGTTGGCGGCCTCAGCCTGTGCATAGGATGCCGCGCCGCCGGTCAAGGCCTGTACGAACTGGCGGTGAAGCGCCGCAGCTTTGGCGCTGAGCGCCTGGAATTGCTGCGCCTGGGTGCCGAACAGCGCCGCGATCGCCATGGACACTTCATCTTGGGCGGCGGCCGCCACGCTGGTGGTCGGGGCTGCCGCCGCCGCATTGGCCTCGCTGATCCTCGAACCGAGGCCGGCCAGATCGGCGGCCGACGCCTCAATCAATTCCGGTCTCACGAACATGCCAAACCCTTCGAAGCCCCGAGTTGCGACAAGCGGACGTTAGCAGCACTCGTCGCGAAAGTGGCTACTTTCAAATCTAATTCGGCCGATGTTTGGGGAGGCCCGCACGCTCGTGGCCGTCCCCGAAGTCAGGTGTCGAAGGTCATGGTGCCGGTGCCGCCCGGGCTGTAGGAGAGGTAGATCGGCTCTTGCAGGAATGGCGCGATCCCGGTGTTGAAGTTGCCGCCCAGGAGGCTTGATACGACGGGCGTCTGTTGCGCCCCGACCGTCGTCGTGTACAGCAACTTCGTCCCATCGGGGGTGTAGACGGAAATGGTGGTTCCCGCCGGCAGGTATCCGCCGGAATTCGGGGGGTTGAGATTATCCGGCACGTACCCGGATAGGCCGCCCGAATCGATGAACGCGCCGGAAGTCTGTTGGAGGGCACCGTTATTGATGCGTATGTCCAGTGTGGTCGAGGGGGCTCCGGTGAGGGAGGCGATGGCGGGTAACGGGTTTGCACCGAACTGCATCACGCCCTTGGGTTCATCGATCAGCAGGCCCTGACCGAAGCTGCCGGGCAACGCCGTCACGGGGCTGGTGCCGACTGGTCCGCCAGAATTGACCCCGACGCCCAAGATGGCTGGTACTTGCGAAGTGGGAACTGGGTTTGTGAAGAAATAGGCGATGGTTTGGGTCGCCGAGGTGGCCACGGCGACGGTGGTTGGTTGGGTCACGATTCCGTTCCCGAAATTCACCGTCGTCGTATAGGTGTTGTAGTTCACCGTCAGGGTATTGCCGGGCTCGCCGTATACGACGGTGCCGAAGCCGGTGGGCGCGCCGAGGGTCGCCATGTTCACGTCTTGGGGCGGGAGAATGAGACCCTTCGACCCGGTGTCGACGATCACGGACGCCGTCGGTCCCCCGCCCACCGAGATGTTCGCGATGATGTCGTTGTTTTGCACCGTGATGGGAACCGTCGCCAGGCCGGGCGCGCCGGTGGCGCCGGGCGCGCCCAACAAGCTGCCAGGGCCGCCGGCGCCGCCGAGCGCGGCCGGGCCGCCGGTACCGCCGTTGCCGCCGTTTCCGAGGAGCAGGCCCGCGGGCCCACCGGCGCCGCCGGGCGCGCCGACGGCGGTGCTGTTGCCGCCGTTGCCGCCATTGCCGGCCAAGATCCCGCCCGGACCGCCGGGAGTGCCCACCCCCTGGGCGTTCGTTACGCCGTTGGCGCCGTTGCCGATCAGTGGACGCCCGAACAGCGTGTTGGTGGGCGCGTTGATCAGCTCCAGTACGTCTTGTTGGAGCGTCTCCAGCGGCGAGGCGTTGGCCGCCTCGGTGGCCGCGTAGGCGTTCGCCCCCGCGTTGAGGACCTGCACCAGCTGTGTGTGAAACGCGGTGGCTTGGGCGCTCAGCGCCTGATACGCCGAGCCGTAGGAAGAAAACATCGCCGCGATGGCCGTCGACACCTCGTCGCCGGCCGCCGCGAGCACGCCCGTCGTGGGCGCCGCCGCCGCCGCCTGGGCCGCGCCGATCGTCGACCCGAGGCCCGCCAAAGTTGTTGTCGCATCAGCCATTACGTCCGGAACAGCTAACACAAACGACATCGGACCCCTCCAACAATGACACACAAAGCGTCGCGGCCCGACTACTGCGACAAAGCGAATGATAACGACTTCGGGTAGCGGAAGCGCCGGTTTTCAGCGCCGAATCACTAGGCGGCGGGTCCCATTTCGCGTAACCGTTTGACAGTGAGTCGCGCGGCCTGCGCCGAGATGGCCGGCGAGAGGCGGTCCAGGTACCAAAATGCCTTCCACCACGCCGGCACGATGACGATCGCGTGATTGCGCGACACGGCCCGAAGCACGCGCTCGGCGAACTTCTCGGGCGCCATGGGTCGCATCGGCTCCCAAAACTTGAGCAGCGCCTCGTCGCTGGCGCCGGTCTTGGTCATCCGCCCGTAGGTGCCGCCGGTGAGGATCGGCGTGCGGATGGCGCCGGGGCACAGCACCGACACCTTGACGCCATGGTGTTCGGCCTCCACCCGCAGCGCCCGCGAGATCGCGACGACGGCGTGCTTGGCGGCGGTGTAGCTCACCGCGCCGGGGGAGGGAAGCAAGCCGGCCATCGAGGCCGTGTTCACGATGTGGCCCGAGCGCTGCCGGATCATGATCGGGTACACCGCCTGGATGCCGTGCGCCACACCGCGCAGGTTCACGTCGAAGACGTCGTCCCAGTCTTCGAGGGCGTATGAATCGACCTCGCCGCCCACCCCGATTCCGGCATTGTTGAACAGGTAGTCGATCCGCCCGGATTGACGCACCGCTTCGGCGACGGCGCGCTCGAACGCCGGGTAGTCGCGCACGTCAAGCTCGATCGCGTTTGCCGTTGCGCCACCGTCGCCCAAGCGCTGCGCCAGCGCCTGCGCCGCGTCGAGTTGGCGATCGGCGATCCAGACTTCGGCGCCCCCGTCGGCCAACTTGGTTACAAGCGCGGCGCCGATGCCGGACGCGCCACCCGTGACGAATGCGACCTTCCCGGTGAAGCTCACGCGTTGTCGAGTTGCTCGCGCAGACCGGCGACGAAGCTTTGCGTCTCCTCCCAGGTGGGCAGGAGACCGGCGGCGCGCACCTCCTCGAAGCTGGGCGCCACCGCGTCGCGGTCGGACAGCGTGAGCGCGACGCCGTCGATCGCCGGCCAGTCGATCGCCAGGGTCGGATCCATGGCGGAGATGGTGTGCTCGCGCTGTGGGTCGTACTCCGACGAGCACAGGTACATGATCGTCGAATTGTCTTGCAGCGCAAGGAACCCGTGCCCGAGGCCCTCGGAGATGTAGATCGTCCGGCGGTCCCGGTCGTCGAGCAGGACCGAGTCCCATTGCCCGAACGTCGGTGACCCGACGCGGGTGTCGACGACGACGTCGAAGACCGAACCGGAAGCGCAGGTCACGTATTTCGCCTGGCTCGGTGGCACCTGCGCGAAGTGCACGCCACGCAGCACGCCGGCCGACGACACCGAGCAGTTGGCCTGCCGGACGTCGAGCCGGTGGCCGGCGAACTCTGTGAACGCGCGGTCGGTGAGCCATTCGAAGAACAGGCCCCGCGAATCGCCGTGGATGGTCGGGGTGATCTCCCACGCTCCGGGGATCTTTAGCTCACGCGCCGGCATGTCACTGACCTCGTTCTTCGTAGCGGCCCTCGGTGGCCTCCTTGAGGGGCCGCCACCACGCCTCGTTCGCGCGATACCACTCGATGGTGGCGTGCAGACCCTCCTCAAAGTTGGCATGCTTTGGCGTCCAACCCAATTCGTTGTACAGCGTCGTCGGGTCGATGGCATACCGCAGGTCGTGGCCGACGCGGTCGGTGACGTGGTCGAAGTCGTCGGGATCGCGTCCCAGCGCCTGCAGGATCGCGCGCATCACCGTCAGGTTGTCGCGCTCGCCCTCGGCGGCGATGAGGTAGGTCCGGCCGTTCTCACCCTTTTCCAGGATTCGCCGGACCGCGCTGTTGTGGTCTTCGACGTGGATCCAGTCCCGAACGTTGGCGCCCGCGCCGTACAGCTTGGGGCGGCGCCCGGTGAGCACGTTGGTGATCTGGCGGGGGATGAACTTTTCGACGTGCTGATACGGCCCGTAGTTGTTCGAGCAGTTGGAGATCGTCGCGCGCACGCCGTAGGACCGCACCCAGGCCCGCACCAGCAGGTCGCTGGCGGCCTTGGTCGCCGAGTACGGGCTCGACGGGTTGTAGGGCGTCGACTCGGTGAACCGGCTGGGCTCGTCGAGCTCCAGATCGCCGTAGACCTCGTCGGTGGAGACGTGGTGCAGCCGGACATCGTGGCGCCGCACCGCCTGCAGGATCGCGAAAGTCCCGACCACGTTGGTCTGCAGGGTCGTCCACGGGTCGTCCAGGGAGTTGTCGACGTGGGTCTCGGCGGCGAAGTGCACGACGGCGTCGGACTCGGCGACCAGCGCGGCGACCAGCGCGGCATCGGCGATGTCGCCCTTCACCACCGTGATGGCATCCTCGACGTCGGCCAGCGACTCGCGCCGCCCGGCATAGGTGAAGGCGTCGAGCACCGTCACGGAATCCTCGGGGTGCTCCCGCACCGTGCTGTGCACGAAATTCGCGCCGATGAAGCCGGCTCCACCGGTGACCAGCAATCGCATGGTCACACACCCTAACCGAGCCGGATGATCAGTTTGGGGCAGTTAGTCCTAATGGCCTGGCCAGCTCGCTCAGCGCCGACAGCAGCGCCTCGTCGTTCGCCGTCCCCAGCACTTGGACCGCCACGTGGTCGGCGCCGGCTTCGCAATGTTCACCCAGGCGACGCGCGATGTCGTCGGGGGTGCCGTGGGCCACCACCGCGTCGATCAGCTTGTCGCTGCCGGGGCTGCGGACGTCGTCCTGGGTGAACCCCAGGCGCTGCCAGTTGTTCACGTAGTTGCTCAGCGCCAGGTAGCGCTCGGCGGTCTTTCGGCCGATCGCGCGCGCTTGCCCGGGGTCGGTGGACAGCACCACTTTGTGCTCCGGCGCCAGGAACACCGACCCGCCCAGCTGTTCGCGCGCCTTGGCGGTGTGCTCGGGCGTGGTCAGGTACGGGTGCGCGCCGGCGGCGCGTTCGGCCGCCAGCCGCAGCACCCGCGGCCCCAGCGCCGCGAGCACCCGCCGGCTGGTGGGCACCATCGCGGCGTCGAGGGCGTCGAGGTAGCTGACCAGGGCGTCGTAGGGCTTGACGTACTCCTCGGTGTGCTCGCGGTGGCCCACCCCGATGCCGAGCAGGAACCGGCCCGGGTGGGCGCCCTCGATGCGGGCGAAGGAGTCGGCGACCTCGGGTGCCGGCGCCGACCAGATGTTGACGATGCCGGTCGCCAGCTGCAGCGAGCTCGTCCGGCCCAGGGCCGGCTCGACCCAGGCGAGTTCCGCGTCGGGCGAGCCGCCGACCCAGACGGCGCCGTACCCGAGTGCCTCGATCTCGGCGGCCAGGTCGGGCGAGATCGAGCGGGTGGCCAGCCAGACGCCAAACCGCCCCAGGTCGGGTTTCAGTGCAACTGCCTCGCTCATCCAGATCCCCCTCGCGTCGGTCAGCTCAGTCCGAGCGGCCCCGCCAATTCGGCCAGCGCCGAGACCAGGTTTTCATCCTTGGTGAGGACCTGCACGGGCACGTGGTCGGCGCCCGCGTCCAGGTGCTCTTTGAGCCGCGCGGCGATCTGCTCCGGTGTGCCGTAGGCCACCACCGAGTCGACCAGCCGGTCGCTGCCCGGGCGGGTGACTTCCTCCTCGGAGAAGCCCAGCCGCTTCCAGCTGTTGCGGTAGTTGGCCAGGTTGAAGTACATGTCGAGCGCTTTGCGGCCGACGGCGCGGGCCTGCTCCGGGTCGGTGGTCAGCACCACCTTGTGTTCGGGCGCCAGGAACGCCGACGGGCCGATCTGTTCGCGGGCCTGCGCGGTGTGCTCGGGGGTGGTCAGGTAGGGGTGCGCGCCGGCGGTGCGTTCGGCCGCCAGCCTCAGCACCCGGGGCCCCAGGGCCGCCACCACCCGCCGGTCGGCCGGCACGCCGTGCTCGTCGAGTTGCTCGAGGTAGGTGACCAGGGCGTCGTAGGGCTTCTGGTACTCGCTGATGGCCTCCCGGTGCCCGACGCCGATGCCCAGCAGGAAGCGGCCGGGGTAGGCCTTCTCGATGCGGTGGAACGACTCGGCCACCGGGCCCGCGGCCGCCGTCCAGATGTTGACGATGCCGGTGGCCACCTGCAGGGTGGTCGTCGCCTCGAGAATGGGTTCGACCCAGGCCAGCTCGGCCGGCGGGGAACCGCCCACCCAGACCGCCCCGTAACCCAGGGACTCGATTTCTTTGGCTTGCTGGGGCGTCACGCCGCGTCCGAACGATCCGAACCGGCCGAGGTTGGGTTTGGTCATGGTCGTTCCCAACCGGACGGGTGACGCCGCTATTCCGGGAGATCCGGATCCGTGGCCGGCGGCGCCTCCAGCGGCAGCAGCACGATGAAGCGGGTATCGCCCGGCACCGATTCCACTCGCAGGTCCCCCCGATGGTTCTTGACGACGATGTTGAACGCCAGGTCCAGACCCAGGCCGGTGCCTTCCCCGAACGGTTTGGTGGTGAAGAACGGTTCGAAGATGTGCTCGCGCACGTCCTCGGGCACCCCGGGGCCGGTGTCGCAGATCTCGACGCGGACCATGTTCTCGCCCTCCCGGCAGGTGCGGACGGTCAGCGTGCCGCCCTGCTCGCGCATCGCGCCGAGCGCGTTGTCGATGATGTTGGTCCACACCTGGTTGAGATCGCCTGGGTAGCAAGGGATTTCGGGAAGCGACTGGTCGAAATCCTTCACCAGGGTGATCACCGGATTTTTAGTGGCCTCCCGGCCAGCGTCCTTGGTCAACCGGTCGGCGAACATCACCAGCGTGCTGCGCAGCAGTTCGTGGATGTTGGCCACCTGGAACGGGGCGCGGTCAAGTTGCGAATACTGCTTGGCGTCGGCGACCAACGCCGAAATCCGTTTGCTCGCTTCCAGAATCTGGTTCATCAGCAGCTCGCTCTCGATGGTGTAGTTGATCCACCGGATCGCCTCCTCCAACGATGTCGACGCGAGTTCCTCGCTGACCGTGGAAATCCGCTCCAGCCAGTCGGTGTCGACGCCGCCTTCGACGAAGGTCGGCGCGATGTCCCAGCCGCCCTCGACACCGTGCTCTTCCAGCCAGTCGCCGACGGCGTCCTCGCGGTCGGCGGTTTCCATCGCGCTCAGGTTTTCCGTAGCCGACTTGGCGACTTGCTCTGCCACTCCTTGCTGGAGGTGGACCAGGGCGCTGAGGGCCTCGGGGCTGACGGTGCCGTCGGCGAGCATGGCCAGCTTGCCCCGCATGCCGGCGACCCGGCCGCGCAGGTCGGCCGCCGCCCGGGCGATGGCCGCCGCGGGGTTGTTCAGCTGATGGGTCAGCCCGGCCGAAAGCCGGCCCAGCGCGAGCAGCTTCTCCCGGTTGTCGATGATCCGCCGGGTCCGGTCGGTGCCGACGGCGATGCCGTCGAGCAGGTGGACGGCCATCGGGAACTGGTCCTTCATGAACTGGGCGAACACCGGGGCGTCCATCACGAAGAACCGCGACGGCTTGGTCACGTGCACCGAGGCGTCGTAGCTCTTCTGCTTCCCCCCGGTGAACGCCCGCCAGGCGCCGCAGTAGACGCCGCGCTGCGAGGTGCGGTTGGTTTCGATGTCCTGGCCGCCGGAGAGCTTGGACATCGTCAACTCGCCCTCGATGAGGACGTAGAAGCAGGTCGCCGGCTCGCCCTCGACGCAGATCGGGCCTGGTTCGTAGTTCTCGATGTGTCCGTTAGCGCACAACACCGCGAGCTGCTCGTCGGTGAGCGCCTCGAACAGGAACAGGCTGCGCAGCTCGTCGGGCTCGCACGGCGTCTTGGCGGTCATGGCCCCTCCTAGCTCTCGGCCAGGTAGCGGTGCACCAGCATGACGGCCATCGATCCCTCTCCGACCGCGGCCGCGACGCGCTTGGCCGACTCGGCCCGCACGTCGCCGGTGGCGAAGACGCCCGGCACGCTGGTCTCCAGGTGGTGCGGCGGCCGGTCCAGCGTCCAGCCGCACACGTTGCGCAGGTCCGGTCCGGTGAGGACGAAGCCGTGGTCGTCGCGGGCGACCACCCCGTCCAGCCACTCGGTGCGCGGCGCCGCCCCGATGAAGATGAACATCCGCGCGCAGGTGACGTCCTCGGTGTCCCCGGTCTGGTTGTCGACCAGGATCAGCCGCTGCAGGTGGTCCTCCCCGACGGCGCGGCGCACCTCGGTGCACGTGCGCACCCTGATGTTGGGCCGCTGCTCGATCTGCTGGATCAGGTAATACGACATCGAGGCCTCGAGCGACGGGCCGCGCACCACGATCGTCACCGACTTGGCCTCGCGGGAGAGGTACATCGCGGCCTGCCCGGCGGAGTTGGCCCCGCCGACGACGTAGACCTCCTCGCCCGCGCACTCGGACGCGATGGAAACGGCCGCCCCGTAGTAGACGCCGCGGCCGGTGAGCTCATTGCAGCCCTCGGCGGGCAGCTGGCGATAGGCGACACCGGTGGCCAGGATGACCGCGTGCGCGTCGATGGACCCGCCGTCGGCGAACCGCACGGTGCGCTTCGGGCCGTTAACCTCCAGCGCCGTCGCGGTGCGGGCGGTGATGAGTTCCGCGCCGAACTTCTCGGCCTGCCGGCGCGCGCGCTCGGCCAGCTGGCCCCCCGACACCCCGTCGGGGAAGCCGAGGTAGTTCTCGATGCGTGAGCTCTGGCCGGCCTGCCCGCCCGTCGCGGTGCGTTCGATCAGGACCGTGCGCAGCCCCTCGGACGCGCCGTAGACGGCGGCGGCCAGGCCCGCCGGCCCGCCGCCGATGACGATCAAGTCGTAGAACTCCTGCGACGGCGTCGTGGTGAGGCCCAGGGTGTCGGCCAGCTCGGCGTCGGTCGGTTCGACCAGGGTGTCGCCGCGCTCGGTGACGACGACCGGAAGTCGCCGGCAATCCGCGCCGGCGGCCTTCAGCAGCCGCTCGCCGTCGGGATCGTCGGCCATGAACCACGAGTAGTGCAGCCCGTTGCGGGCCAGGAAGTCGCGCACCTGCCAGGACCGCTCCGACCAGCGGTGCCCGATCACCTTGGTGTGCGGGATGGGGTGTTCCGGCGCCGCGCGCCAGGCGTCCAGCAGCCCGTCGATGACGGGGTAGAACTTCTCCTGCGGCGGGTCCCAAGGTTTGAGCAGGTAGTGGTCGAGGTCCACGACGTTGATAGCGTCGATGGCGGCGTGCGTGTCGGCGTAGGCGGTGAGCAGCACCCGCCGCGCCGCCGGGTAGAGGTCCATCGCCTGCTCGAGGAATTCGATGCCGCTCATCTGCGGCATCCGGTAGTCGGCGATCAGCACCGCGACGGTCTCGCCCCGCAGCTTGAGCTCCTTGAGCGTCTCCAGGGCGTCGGGGCCCGATTCGGTGCGCACGATCCGGTGCCGATCGCCGTAGTGGCGACGCAGGTCGCGCGCGACGGCGCGGGAGACGGAGGGGTCGTCGTCGACGGTCAGGAGGACGGGTTTGCGGGGCTCTGCGGTAACGCCTGCGGGGCTGCTCATCGCCGTTAAGTATGCCCTCGTCAGGCCTGGTCCGGCAGGTCGTGAAGGCGCGGCCGATTTCTCCGACAGCGATTTTGGGTGGGGCCCATTACCAGGTACCATTGACCAACGGTGCGATTTCCGCGCCGACTTTTTGTGTGCCCAGTCCCTAGGAATTTCCTGTCACCGGCTCACGTTCGAAGTCGGTGTATATCTCGCGCCGAACCGGGCGCTACAGCGAACGAAACGAATGACGAGGATTTCTGACAAGTATGGCCAAGAAGGACGGCGCCATCGAGGTCGAGGGCCGCGTGGTCGAGCCCCTGCCCAATGCGATGTTCCGCATTGAGCTGGAGAACGGCCACAAGGTGCTCGCCCACATCAGCGGCAAGATGCGGCAGCACTACATCCGCATCCTGCCCGAGGACCGGGTGGTGGTGGAGTTGTCTCCCTACGACCTGTCCCGGGGCCGCATCGTGTACCGGTACAAGTAACCAACGAACGACGAGAACAGGATCGAAAAGCCGTGAAGGTCAACCCCAGCGTGAAGCCGATTTGCGACAAGTGCAGGGTGATCCGTCGGCATGGGCGGGTCATGGTGATCTGCTCGGATCCGCGCCACAAGCAGCGCCAGGGCTAGTCCCCAAGGCGGCCTGAACAACTAAATGATGACCTTCCAGCACCACTGAGCGGCTCGCATCTTTAGAGATGGGCCAGCTCACCCACGTCCGGACGGAGGCCGGACCCCGATGACATCGGGAACGGGCTGGGATCAGACCTCCGCACGAGATAAGAGGAAACGCCACCTATGGCTCGACTAGTAGGCGTCGATCTCCCGCGCGACAAGCGGATGGAGATCGCGCTGACGTACATCTTCGGCGTCGGCCGTACCCGCGCCAACGAAATCCTGGCCGCCACCGGCATCGACAAGGACCTGCGCACCCGGGACCTCACCGATGACCAGGTGACCCACCTGCGTGACTACATCGAGGCCAACCTCAAGGTGGAGGGCGACCTGCGCCGCGAGGTGCAGGCCGACATCCGCCGCAAGATCGAGATCGGCTGCTACCAGGGTTTGCGGCACCGCCGCGGCCTGCCGGTGCGCGGCCAGCGCACCAAGACCAACGCGCGCACCCGCAAGGGCCCCAAGCGCACCATCGCAGGCAAGAAGAAGGCCAGGTAGAACCCGATGCCACCAGCTAAAAAAGCGCAGGGAAGCTCCGCCAAGAAGGGGCAGAAGACCCGTCGCCGGGAAAAGAAGAACGTCCCGCACGGCGCCGCGCACATCAAGAGCACGTTCAACAACACGATCGTGACGATCACCGACCCGCAGGGCAACGTCATCGCCTGGGCGTCGTCGGGTCACGTGGGCTTCAAGGGCTCGCGGAAATCGACCCCGTTCGCCGCGCAGCTGGCCGCCGAGAACGCGGCCCGCAAGGCCCAGGAGCACGGCGTGCGCAAGGTCGACGTGTTCGTGAAGGGGCCGGGCTCGGGCCGGGAGACCGCGATCCGGTCGCTGCAGGCCGCCGGCCTGGAGGTCGGCGCGATCTCCGACGTCACCCCGCAGCCGCACAACGGCGTCCGGCCACCGAAGCGACGGAGGGTTTAAGCAATGGCTCGTTACACCGGACCCATCACCCGCAAATCGCGCCGGCTGCGCACCGACCTCGTCGGCGGCGACCAGGCCTTCGAGAAGCGTCCCTACCCGCCCGGCCAGCACGGCCGCGCGCGGATCAAGGAGAGCGAGTACCTGCTGCAGCTGCAGGAGAAGCAGAAGGCCCGCTTCACCTACGGCGTGATGGAGAAGCAGTTCCGCCGCTACTACGAAGAGGCCGTGCGGCAGCCCGGCAAGACCGGTGAGGAACTGCTGCGCATCCTCGAGAGCCGGCTGGACAACGTCGTCTACCGCGCCGGGCTGGCGCGCACCCGACGGATGGCCCGCCAGCTCGTCACCCACGGCCACTTCTCGGTCAACGGCGTGCGCGTCGACGTGCCCAGCTACCGGGTGTCGCAGTACGACATCATCGAGGTGCGGGACAAGTCGCTGAACACGGTGCCGTTCCAGATCGCGCGGGAGACCGCGGGCGACCGCCCGATCCCGGGCTGGCTGCAGGTGGTGGGGGAGCGCCAGCGCATCCTCGTCCACCAGCTGCCCGAGCGCGCGCAGATCGACGTGCCGCTGACCGAGCAGCTGATCGTCGAGTACTACTCGAAGTAAAGATGTCCTGCACCGAACCCGGTGCAGGGACCTAACGGCATCAAATAGCGGGTGCCGAGAAGGAGAAGAAGAAACACCATGCTGATCTCACAGCGACCCACCCTGTCCGAGGAAGTCGTCACCGACACCCGGTCCCAGTTCGTCATCGAACCGCTGGAGCCGGGATTCGGTTACACCCTGGGCAATTCGCTGCGGCGCACGCTGCTGTCGTCGATCCCCGGCGCGGCCGTCACCAGCATTCGCATCGACGGCGTGCTGCACGAGTTCACCACCGTGCCCGGCGTCAAGGAAGACGTCACCGACATCATCCTGAACCTCAAGGGCCTGGTCGTGTCCTCGGAGGAGGACGAGCCGGTCACCATGTACCTGCGCAAGCAGGGCCCGGGCGAGGTCACCGCGGGTGACATCGTGCCGCCCGCCGGCGTGACCGTGCACAACCCCGCCATGCACATCGCGACCCTGAACGACAAGGGCAAGCTCGAGGTCGAGCTCGTCGTCGAGCGCGGCCGCGGCTACGTGCCGGCGGTGCAGAACCGCGCCTCGGGTGCCGAAATCGGCCGCATCCCGGTCGATTCCATCTACTCGCCGGTGCTCAAGGTCACCTACAAGGTGGACGCCACCCGTGTCGAGCAGCGCACCGACTTCGACAAGCTGATCCTGGACGTGGAGACCAAGAGCTCGATCACCCCGCGCGACGCGCTGGCGTCGGCCGGTAAGACGCTGGTCGAATTGTTCGGTCTGGCACGCGAACTCAACGTCGAGGCCGAGGGCATCGAGATCGGGCCGTCGCCGGCCGAGGCCGACCACATCGCGTCGTTCGCGCTGCCGATCGACGACCTGGACCTGACCGTGCGGTCCTACAACTGCCTCAAGCGCGAGGGTGTGCACACCGTTGGCGAGCTGGTCAGCCGCACCGAGTCCGACCTGCTCGACATCCGCAACTTCGGTCAGAAGTCCATCGACGAGGTGAAGGTCAAGCTGCACCAGCTGGGCCTGTCGCTCAAGGACAGCCCGGCCACCTTCGACCCGTCGGAGGTTGCCGGTTACGACGTCGCCACCGGCACCTGGTCCACCGAGGCCGCCTATGACGACCAGGACTACGCGGAAACCGAACAGCTCTAATAAGGCCGTCCGGTGACGATGCGGCTGTGCAGCGGCCGCTGAGGAACCGGACACATGTAGGAAGTCGTCCCGGCCCTACCTGATACGGGGGCCGGCCCCGAATAGGAGATAGTCGCAATGCCTAAGCCCACCAAGGGCCCTCGCCTCGGCGGGTCGTCCTCGCATCAGAAGGCCCTGCTGGCCAACCTGGCCACGTCGCTGTTCGAGCACGGCCGGATCAAGACGACCGAGCCCAAGGCTCGGGCGCTGCGACCCTATGCGGAGAAGCTGATCACGCACGCCAAGAAGGGCACGCTGCACAACCGTCGCGAGGTTCTCAAGAAGATCCGCGACAAGGACGTGGTGCACGCCCTGTTCGCGGAGATCGGGCCGTTCTACGCCGACCGCAACGGCGGCTACACCCGCATCATCAAGGTGGAGGCGCGCAAGGGCGACAACGCCCCGATGGCCGTGATCGAGCTGGTCCGGGAGAAGACGGTGACGTCGGAGGCCGACCGCGCGCGCCGGGTGAAGGCGTCGAAGAAGGCGGCACCGGTGGCGGCGGCGGCGGCGCCGCAGGCCGCGGTCGAGCCCGAGGCGGCGGAGGGTCCGACGGCCGACGACGCCGTCGAGCCCGAGGCCGAGGAGACGCCGGAGGTTTCGGAGTCCACGGAAGCCGAGGCGGCCGCCGAGGAAAAGCACGACGAGGCCGTGGCCGCCAGGGCCGAGGCCGAGAAGGCCGAAGAGGCCGACGAGGCTGACGAGAGTTAGCGACGACGTCCGTCTCCGGCTTGACATCGCCTACGACGGAACGGAATTCGCCGGCTGGGCAGCCCAGGCCGGACAGCGGACCGTCGCCGGCGTCCTCGATGAGGCGCTGACGACGGTCTTCCGCGCTCCAGTGCGGCTGCGTGCGGCCGGGCGCACCGACACCGGAGTCCATGCCACCGGGCAGGTCGCCCACGTCGACGTGCCCGTCGACGCGCTGCCGAACGCCTACCCACGCTCCGCGCGCGCCGGTGAACCGGAGTTCCTGCCGCTGCTGCGCCGGCTCGGCCGGTTCCTGCCCACCGACGTGCGGGTGCTCGAAATCGCCCGCGCCCCGGACGGTTTCGACGCCCGGTTCTCCGCGCTGCGCCGCCACTACGAGTACCGGCTGTCGACGGCGCCCTACGGCGTGCAGCCGCAACTGGCCCGCTACGTCACCGCGTGGCCGCGCGACCTGGACGTCGACGCCATGGCCGCGGCGTCGCGAGACCTGTTGGGGTTGCACGACTTTGCCGCGTTCTGCCGGCAACGGGAAGGGGCGACCACCATCCGTGACTTGCAGCGGCTGGACTGGTCGCGCGACGGCGACCTGATCACCGCGCACGTCAGTGCCGACGCGTTCTGCTGGTCGATGGTGCGCTCGCTGGTCGGGGCGCTGCTGGCCGTCGGGGAGCACCGCCGCCCCACCTCATGGTGCCGCGACTTGCTGTCCGCCACCGACCGGTCCAGCGACTTCGCCGCCGCACCGGCGCACGGGTTGACGATGACCGGCGTCGATTACCCGCCCGACGGCGAACTTGCCGCGCGGATCCTGATCACGCGGGATTTGCGCACGCCCGGCTAGCGGTGATCGCGAGCGCGGCCGCGGCGATCGCAAGCGCGGCGTAGCCGGGTGCAGCGGGTCGCCGCAAGGGCACCAGCCGGGCGAAGCTGGTCGCCGCCATCGGGGTCAGACGCGCGTCGCGACGAAACTCGCGGCCTGGTTGGTCAACGTGGGCACGTAGCCCAGGTGCGCGCTCCACTTGTTGCCGTTGGAGCAGATTGGGTCGCCGGTGTTGCACAGGTCGATGGTCTTGCCGTCGAAATCCGGTGTCAGGGCACTCATCAGCCCGCCCGCCCGGGCCGACGGGTTCCCGAACAGCGCGACGGCGGCGACGTGGTTGGCGGCGGCGGCCGGCAGCGGCTGGCGGAAACCGAAGCCGGGAAGCGGTGCGGCGGTGACGATGTCGACGACGGCCGCGCCCTGGGAGTACCCGCCCAGGACGATCTTGGTGTTGGGGCAGTTATTGGCCATCTGCTGGATGTGGTTGCTGGCGTCGTTCGCGCCGTCCGTGGCGGCCAGGAAGTCCTTGTTGGCCGGGTAGTTAACCCCGTACGAGCCAACGCTTTTGCGGGTGTCCTGGCGCAGCGACGAGACGAAGGCCTGTCCCACCTTGCCGACACCCGGCGGCTCGTCGGTGCCCCGGGCGAACACCACCTCGACGTCGGGGCACGACGCCGACGCGAGGGGCAGCAGCTTCGGCAGCACGAAAAACGCGGCCGCCGCAAGGAATGCGGCGGCCACACCCATGCGGATCAGCCTCACACATCGATGTTAAGGGCCTATTCGTCACGCGCCGGTAACGATTTAGACAAGGGGCGCTTGAGGATTCGGCGTAACTGGGCCGTTGGGCGCAATCGGCGCGTCCGGTGCCGGGACGTTACCGGGGACCGACGGACCGGAGCCCGGGGTCTGCGGCCCGTAACCCGGGGTCTGCGGGCCGTAGCCGGGGACCTGCGGGTAGGACCCCGCCATGAGCTTGGACGCGACGAAAGACGCGGCCTGCGTGGTGTACAGCGGGACGTAGCCCTCCGTGTGCCCGCTCCACTCGTTGCCGGGGCCCGCGTGGCAGATCGGGTCCTCGGGGTTGCACAGGTCGATCGCCTTGGACCCGAGCAGCGCGCTCTGGCTCGGCAGCGTCCCGCCGGCGCGGTCGGCGACGTCGCCGAAGGTGGCGACGGCCGCGACGTTCTTGGCGTACTCCGGCGGCAGCGAGTTGCCCCAGTTGATGCCGCCGATCGGGACACCGGCGACGATGTCCATCACCGACGCGCCCTGCGAGTAGCCGCCCAGCACGATCTTGACGTTCGGGCACTTGGCCACCGCCGCCTTGACGCGGTTGATCGTGTCGTTGGCGCCGTCGCCGCCGTGCAGCTGCAGCTTGCTCGCGGCGTAGTTCACCCCGTAGGTGTCATACGTCAGGCCGGGGGTGTCCTGCTTCAGCGCGTCGACGAACGCGTCGCCGACGCGGCCCATGCCGGGCGGCTCGTTGGTGCCGCGGGCGAAGATGACCTCGACGTTCGGGCAGTCATCGGCGGCCGCGACGGGCATAGCGGGTGGGGACATGAGCAGGCCGGCGGTGGTGAACACTGCAGAAACCCCCGGGCCTACCCAGCGAATTAAACGGCGGGAAGACACGCCGAGATATTACCCGCAAGCAGCAAAGACCGAAATTCGCCGACCTGTGGATAACCGCGACACCCGCCGTCTACCTGCGGCTTAACTGGAACCGGGAGACGAAATCCACAAATTTGCCGGGGGTATTTTGGACCGTTCACAACCGCGCCAGCCGACGACCTGGCTGCAAATCAGCGCCTACCGATTTCTGCTGCGCCGCCTCGAGTGCGCATTGCTGGGCCGGGATATGCACAGCGCGACCGGGCCGTCGGGCGCGCGGACGGCGTCACTGGCGGTCGGCTGTGTGGTGGTGGCCGTCGCGCTGGTGGGCTGCGCGTTGCCGGGATTGCTGCGCCCGCACGCGGATCTCGAGCGGGCGCAGATCGCGATGGGCCAGCGATCCGGGGCACTGTACGTGCGGGTGGGCGACACCTGGCACCCGGTGCTGAACCTGGCGTCGGCCCGGTTGATCGCGGCGACGCCCGCCGACCCGCAGCCGGTGCGCGAAACGGACCTGGCGCGCACCAAACGCGGCGCGCTGCTTGGCATTCCGGGTGCACCGCCACTCATTGGTGAGCCGCTGTCGGCGGACGAATCGGTTTGGACGATCTGCGATGCCGAGGAGACCGGCGCGGCGACCGTCGTCGTCGGCCCCACCGGCTCGTCGGTCCATCCCGTGGCACCCGGCCAAGCGCTGCTGCTGGCGCCGCCCGCCGGCTTGCCGGCCTACCTGCTCTACAACGGGCAGCGGGCCGTGGTCGACCTCGCCGACACCGCGGTTGTGCGCGCGCTCAGGCTGGAGGGCCGCACCCCGCGGCTCGTGTCGCAGGCGCTGCTGAACGCGGTGCCCGAGGCGCCGCCGATCAGCGCACCACGCGTTCGCGCGGCGGGAGGCGCGGTTGCCGGGATGCCCGGCATTCCGGTCGGCAGCGTGTTGCGCATCGCGCGCGGTGACGGCGACGAGTACTACGTCGTGGTGCCCGGCGGGGTCCAGCGCATCGGCCGGGTGGCCGCCGATCTCCTGCGTTTCAGCGATTCGCGGGGCAGCGCCAACCCGATCCCGGTGGCAGCGGATGCGATCCGCGCCGCGGGAATCGTCAACACGCTGCCGGTGGCCGGCTTCCCGGACCTGGCGCCGGCGTTAGCCGGCGGCGCCACGGTATGCGTCGCGTCGACACGCCGGCCGTCCGGCGGCTACGACACCGGTTTCCTGGTGGGCGGCGGCGAGCCGGTGCCCGCCGGTCAGGCTCCAGTGACCTTGTCCCAAGCCGACGGTCGCGGTCCCGCGCTGGACGCGGCCTATCTGCCGCCCGGCCGGAGCGCCTATGTACGGGCCGACAACCGGAGCGGCACAAGATATCTCGTGACCGACACCGGGGTGCGGTTCGCGGTCCGCGACGACGACGCGGCGCACGATCTCGGTCTCCCGGCACTGATCGCGGCGCCGTGGCCGCTGCTGGCGGCGCTGCCGTCCGGGCCGGAACTGAGCAGGCAGAACGCGTCAGTCGCACGGGACACGGTTGCGGGAACCCCGTAACCGAGCGGCCGCCAGGGCACCCGCCAGCGCGACAAGGCAGATTGCCGCTCCGCGCAGCGCCGCATCCCGGGCGTGTGCATCCGGGGGCCTCGGCGGTGGCGGGGTAGTCACGGGCACCGGAGCGGGTTTCGGCCTGGTGGTGGTCGTTGGCGGACCGGCGTCGGTGCTGACGGCCGCCGGCGCGTCGATGGTGCCGCTGCCGACGAGCGGATCCCATCCGCCGGGCGGGTGATGCGCGGTCGACGTGATTCGCTCCGTCACCTGTCGCGCGGTCATTGCGGGGAACCGGGCCCGGATCAGCGCGGTCAGCCCGCTGACCACGGGCGCGGCGTAACTCGTGCCCGAAACCGGTTGCGAACCGAGCGCGGCAACGTCCTGGCCGGTCGCCGCGACGTCCACCCAGGGGCCCGGCAGCGTGAACGGCGACGGTGTCCCGTCGGCGCCGACCGAACCCACCGTGAGCACGTAGTCGTCGTACCAGGCCGGGCTGGCGATGACCGTGGCGGTCTGCCAGGTCGCGTCGGGTCGCTGACTCGGACACGGGCCCACGGCGCCGGTGTTGCCCGCCGCGGCCACGACGACCGCGTTCTTCACGTCAACCGCGTACGCGAGGGCGGCGCCCACCGCTCGGTCGTCGAACGGCGCGGTGACCGGGACGCACGCGATGGACGAGACGTTGATCACCGATGCGCCGAGATCGGCGGCGGTCCGGATGGCTTGCGCCATGGTGTCGACGTCGCCCACCCCGGCACGGGAACGGTCGCCGGTGGCAGCGAACTTCGCGCTGGACTGGCGGATGCCGATCAGCGTGGCCTCCGGTGCCACCCTGCCGAGGATGCCAGCGACCAGCGTGCCGTGTGCGTCGCAATCCTGGGTGCCGTCACCGGTGAACACGTAATCGCCGCCGGGCACCACATCGGGCAGCCGCGGATGCCGCGAGACACCGGTGTCGATGACCGCGACCCGCTGTCCCGCGCCGCGGGTGAGCTGCCAGACCCTGGGCAGGTCGACGAGATCCGGCATCGGGTCGCGAGGTGGTGCGGCGTCGACCGGCACCGTCGCGCAGACCTCGCGCTGTACGGTCGGCGAGGGCGGTGCAGGACGGGCGGGCTTGGGCAGCCACTTATCGTCGACCTCGGGCGGCGAAACCGCTTGTGCCGTCCCCGTTCCGAACTGATAGATGCACGCAAGCGCGGAGACCGCCAGGAGGCGCGCGAGGCGTGAGCCGCTCACCGGAGGTTCAACTCGCGGACGGCGTTGTACAGGCCGCACACCCACGCGGTCGTGGGCACCAACCCGACCAGCGCCACACACTCCAGCGCCTCGACGCCGCGGCGCGCCAGCGGTGAGAGCGATATCGTGGGAGCGACGAAGCCCAAGTAGATCGCCGCGGCGGCCAACGTGGCCGTCATCGCGGCCGTCCATGACCCACTCCTGAGCATGCTCGTGGCCACGACGCCGAAAGCCGTTGCCGCGATGGCAATCCCGCTGATGAGGAAGACGAGCGTCCTCCTCCCGTCCTCAGAGCGTGCGCGCAGCATCAGCAATGCACCGGTCAACGCACCGAAAGCGATGCAGCTCAGCCGCGGCGCGCCGGCCAGGACGGTGACGATGGCGCCCACGGCGGCTACGGTCAGCAAGGCGGCGAGCAGGCCGGCCAACCAGTTGTCGGCCCGGATCGCCTTGGCCTCGACGTCGGATCCGGGCGGCCGCTGCGGTGACAGGCCGGCCAGCGTGATCGACGCCCGCGGCGCCACGCCCAGCAGCCCGAGAGATGTCAGCGCGGAGACCGCGCCAATCGCGCGCAGCGGCGCGGCGGTGATCACACCCGCCAGGGCGGCCAGGGCGACGGTCGTGGCGACGCACGATACTGAGGCCAATGGGACGGCACCGCAACCCGATACACGTGCCGCCAGCACCGCCGTCGCCGCCGTCGCCGTGCCGGCCAGCACGACGTTCGGCAGCCCGGGACCGCCGGGCACCGCCAGAAACCCGGCGACCGCGGCGAATACGGCGGCGATCACGCCCAGCGCGAGTCCGGCGATCGCGTCGCCGTACGCGCGGTGTGCGACCGCCGCGAAAAGCAGCGCCAGCAGGCCGGCCGACGCCACCACGCCCACGGTGGCGCCGGTGACGTTGGCGCTGGACGCGTTTCGAATGAGCGCGAGCGCACCGATGCCGGTCACAAGGGCCGCCGCGACGGCACTCGCGATCCGCGCCGCCTGTCTGCGCCGGCAGGGCGGCCAGGTGCGGCCCGCGGCGTCGAGGGTTGCCGACACGGCCGGCGCCACGTCGTCGAAAGGGGGCGGGGGCGCCGGGGTCGAGGATTCGGTCAAAACCAGGACCGCGCCGTCTCGGATACCATTCTGCGCCAACGTCGCCGAGGTGGCCAACGGCGCCGCACCCGGACACGACAGCTGGTAGCGGCGCGCCTCCCGGTGGCCGGAGGCTTGGGCCCCGTGGCCGCCGCGGCCGTCCAGGATGTCGACGATCGAGGGAATCAGCACGGCGACGGGCACGCCGCCGGGCAGGGACAAGTCGGTGACGGCCGTGCCGGCATGTATTGACACACGCCGCAACCCCGGGTTGGTCTCAGGCAACGGTGACCCCTTCCGTCGGATTACCGGCACCGTAGCCAGAATTCGATCCGCCGATATCCGGCTGTCCACAGGTGACTTGCCGCGGTTTTCGGCGCTGCCTACCGTCGCCAATCGGTAGGAGGGCCGAGATGACACAGTGTTTCGTGCCCGCGGTTCGCCGGCCGGCACCGGCGGTCGCGGCTGCGGACATCGCCGTTGACGCACCGCCCGGCCTGCCCCCGAGGGGATCACCGAGGTTGCTGCCGGTCGCGCTGTCCCTCGTGACCCTGGGAGTCATGGCGGTGGCCTTGCTCACGGGATCGACGGCCGCGCGCCACCCGATGTTTGTGGCGTTCCCGGTGATGACGCTGCTTTCCCTGGCAGTCACCGCGACTGCCGGGCGCGGCGAGCGGCACGGCCGTAGCCTCGACACCGACCGGGTCAACTACCTGGCGTACCTGAGTGGGCTGCGCACCACCGTGACCGAAACAGCGGCAGCGCAGCGGGATTCACTCCTTTGGATCCACCCGGACCCGGACACACTGTGGACGTTGATCGGCGGACCGCGGATGTGGGAGCGGCGCGCGTCCGACCCCGACTTCTGCCTCGTCCGTGTCGGGATCGGCACCCAGCCGCTCGCGGCACGGTTGATGGCGCTTGAGCCCGCTACCCACGAGCCGTCCGACCCGGTCACGGCGGCGGCCTTGCGCCGCTTCCTGAGCGGGCATTCGCTCGTAAGGGGCGCGCCCGTCACGGTCGACCTTCGTGCCGACACGATGGTGACGATCCACGGCGACCCAGCCGCCGTGCGCGGGCTGCTGCGCGCGATGATCTGCCAGCTAACCGTGCTGCACGGTCCTGACCAGTTGCTGGTCGCGGCGGTGGTCGGCGACCGCAACCGGGCCGACTGGGATTGGCTGAAGTGGTTGCCGCACAACCAACATCCGAGCGCCGTCGATGCGGTGGGGTCGGCGCGCTTGGTGTATCCAAGCATGGCGGCCGCCCGGCAAGCTCTCGCCGGCATGGCGGGGTCACACGTGATCGTGGTCTCCGACTCCGGCGAGCGGGTTGCGGAGGGGGCGCCGACTGGCGCCACCGTCCTCGAGGTCGGCGCCTGCGCCGACGGCGTGCCGGTGACGATCGGGCGGCCGGACGCGCCTCAACGGTTGCCGTGTCACGACCGGTTGGAATTGGTGGACTCGCTGACCTGTGCGCGCCGGCTGGCCAGGTACCGGCCCGGGCCGGCCGGCACCGACCCGATCACGCTGTGGAGCAACCAGGATCGTCGGGACCGGTTGTGCGTGCGGATCGGGACCACCATCGACGGCGCACCGCTGCAACTGGATATCAAGGAGGCCGCGGAAAGCGGCATGGGCCCGCACGGGCTCTGCGTGGGCGCCACCGGGTCGGGCAAGTCGGAGTTACTGCGCACCATCGCGGTGGGGATGGTCGCGCAGAACTCCGCCGAGGTGCTCAATCTGCTGCTCGTCGACTTCAAGGGTGGTGCAACGTTTCTCGACTTGGCGCGGGCGCCCCACGTGGCCGCGGTCGTCACCAACCTGGCCGACGAGGCGCCGCTGGTGGCGCGCATGCGCGACGCACTCGCCGGCGAGATGGAACGCCGGCAGCGGCTGCTGCGAGGGGCCCGTTGCGCCAGCGTCACGGCCTACGAACGCGCGCGCCGGGCCGGGCGGCAATTGGTCCCCCTGTCGACGCTGGTCGTCATCGTCGACGAGTTCTCCGAAATGCTGAGCCGGCATCCCGAGTTCGCCGACACGTTTGTCGCGATCGGGCGGCTGGGGCGGTCGCTCGGCATGCACCTGCTGCTGGCCAGTCAGCGGCTCGAGGAGGGGCGGCTGCGCGGACTGGAAGCCCACTTGTCCTACCGGATCTGCCTGAAGACCCTGTCCGCGGCCGAATCGCGCGCGGCTCTGGGAACGCTTGACGCATACCAATTACCCAACACCCCCGGCGCGGGCTACCTCCGCGTGGGCAGCGACGAGCCGATCCGCTTTCAGTCCGCGTTCGTTTCGGGACCGCGGCCCGTGGACATGCCGGTGGGCGAATCGGTGGTGCGCGTCTTCAGCACCCGGGCGACCGGCCCGCTCCGCGACGCCGGGGGCACCTCGCCGGCCCGGACCGTCCTGGAGGAGGTCCTCGACCGGCTTGCCGGACATGGACCGCCCGCGCACCAAGTCTGGCTGCCGCCGCTGGACGCGGCACCCGCGCTGGACACATTGCTCGGCGATATGGTGTCGGCGCCGGGCGAGCTGAGCGTCCCGATCGGCATCGTAGACCGCCCGTTCGAGCAATGCCGCACGCCGCTGGTGGTCGAATTGTCCGGAGCCGCGGGCAATGTGGCGGTCGTCGGCGCGCCCCGATCGGGCAAGTCGACCGCGCTGCGCACCGTTGTCACGGCCCTGGCGGCCGCTTACGACCCGGCGCGGGTGCGGTTCTACTGCCTGGATTTCGGCGGTGGAGCGCTCGGGGCGCTGCGCGCCTTGCCGCACGTGGGTGCCCTCGCCGGCCGGACCGAGCCGGACCTGGTGCGGCGCATGATCGCCGAGATGGAGTCCACCGTGCGGGCCCGGGAGGCCGATCGAGCCGGGCCGGGCAACGGTTCGTTGGGTGACGTGTTCCTCGTCATCGACGGCTGGGCAAGCCTGTGTCACGAGTTCGGCGATTCCGAGGCGACGATCACCGCCCTGGCGGCTCAAGGGCTTTCGTTTGGCGTGCACGTGGTGTTGTCTGCGTCGCGGTGGGCCGAGATCAGGCCGGCGCTCAAGGACCAGATCGGCAGCCGCATCGAGTTGCGGCTTGGCGATCCGGCCGATTCCGAGATCGACCGCAAGCGGGCCCGGGACGTGCCGCACGACAGGCCGGGTCGCGGCCTTTCCCGCGATGGGCTGCACATGCTCATCGCGCTGCCCACCGATCGGGTCTGTCATGGCGAGTCTGTGGCACCGCCGATACCGCTGCTGCCGACGCACGTCGACCACGAGGCCGTGGTGTGTCGGGCGGGCGCGCGGGTCGTGCTGGGTCTGGAGGAGCGTCGATTACAGCCGGTCCCAATCGATTTCGAGCTGAACCCGCATCTGCTGGTCCTTGGGGATAACGAGTGCGGCAAGACCGCCACGCTACGGACCCTGTGCCGCGAGATCATCCGGACCAATTCCGCCACCGAAGCCCGGCTGCTGATCGTCGACTTTCGGCGCTCGCTGTTGGGCGTCGTCGAGTCGGAACACCTCGCCGGCTATGCCGTGTCGTCGTCCGCGCTGAGCGGCTTGCTGCCGGGTCTGCTCGATGTCCTGGCGAGGCGGATGCCCGCGTCGGACGTGAGCCAGGCCCAGCTGCGTGCTCGGTCCTGGTGGTCCGGGCCGGACGTCTACCTGGTGCTCGACGATTACGACCTGATCGCAAAACCGGGCGGCAACCCACTCGAGCCGGTCGTCGAATACCTGCCGTACGCAAGGGATATCGGGCTGCACCTCGTCGTGGCCCGGCGCAGTGCCGGCGCGGAACGCGCGCTGTTCGAGCCGCTGCTGGCGGGCCTGCGCGACCTCGGGTGCATGACGCTGATGATGAGTCGGCGCCCGGACGACGGCGCACTGTGGGGCTCCGGCCGCCCGGTGCGGTTGCCGCCCGGTCGCGGCGTCCTGATCACTCGTCCGGGGGACGAACAGCTTGTCCAGGTGGCCTGGAGTCCGCCGCCGTGAGCCACCACCGCGCGCTCATCGAGGCCGGACCCGGCACGATCCGCCGATTATGTTGTGGCACAGCCGGAGCCAGTGACGAAGAGATGTCCGAGGTCGCCAGGGAGGCACTGGGCGCCATCGACGACCGGGTGGCGCTGGTCGGCGGTCGCCCGGTCGCGGTGGATTCGCTCTGGCGGGCGGCGTTGTGGTCGCTCAAATGTGAGAAGTGCGACGGCCTGGTCCTCATACGTCCGTCCTGGTGGCCCTCGGCGCGTGTCGCCGTGGTGACCGCGGCGGCCAAGGCCCTGACCGACGAGGTGCTGGTGCGTCGGCGGTCGTGGCTGCTGGCGCAGGCCTCCGACCCCGAGCCCGTGGTGGTGGAAATCGCCGAGCGGCTGGTCGTGATCACCGGACCCGAGACTGTCGCGATACCCCGTGGGGCCGACGAGCATTCCGTCGGCGAGGAGGCCGCCGTCGTCATTGCCAGGATGGCGCGGCGGACGTCGGCGGGCGTTGTGATCGACGCGCCCGGCACGGTCGTCGGGGCGCCGGAGCTCGGGGGGTCGATCGCGCGGGCGCTGCTTGATGACGGCCTGGCGGCCGTCGAGATCGGTGATGCCCAGCTTCCCTTGTTGGCGCAATCGGTTTTTCCGCTCGTGGCCGACCCGACCGGGCCGCGCGTCACCGCGCCGGCCGACCGTCCCCGTACCCGTGCGCGGGTGATAGGTGCGCTGGCCGGGGCCGCCGTCGCGTTGACGGCGTTTCCACTGGCGGTCGGCGCGGCACCCCCGGCGGCCCGTCGTGGCGCCTCGCCGCCGGTCGCGGCGCAGACGGTGCCGACGACGTTCCTGGTGGAGGGCCGCGTGGCGCTGACGGTGCCCGCACACTGGTCGGCGCAGCGGGTGGTCACCGGGCCCGGGTCCGCGCGGGTGCAGGTGACCTCGCCGTCGGATCCGGAAGTGGCGCTGCATGTCACGCAGTCACCGGTGGCGGGCGAGACGCTTGGCGGCGCGGCGGAGCGGTTGCGACGCGCCATCGACGCGGAACCGGCCGGGGTGTTCGTCGACTTCAATCCCGCCGGGATGAGCGGTGGCCGGCCCGCGGTGACCTACCGCGAAGTGCGCGTGACCCACCACGTGCGGTGGACGGTACTGCTGGACGGGCCGGTGCGGATCAGCGTGGGGTGCCAGAGCCGTCCCGGTGACGAGGCGGCTGTCCGCGACGCGTGCGAGCAGGCGGTGCGAACCGCCCACGCGGTCGGATGAGACGGAACCAAACGGAAGTTGTCACAGTCCAACTTGATATGGCGAACAGACTGAGCACGGACTTTGATCTCATGCACTCCGTCGCGGCGACGACGGACGCGCGCAACGAGGAGATCCGGGCGATGCTTCAGGCCTTCATCAACCGCATGGGCAGCGTTCCGTCGTCGGTGTGGGGCGGGCTGGCGGCGGTGCGATTCAAAGATGTGCTGGATCGCTGGAACGCCGAATCGACTCGGCTCTACCGCGTTCTGCAGACGATCGCCGAGACCATTCGCCACAACGAGGTCGCGTTGCGGGAGGCCGGCGAGAACCATGCGCGCCACGTCGCCGCCGCCGGCGGAAACCTGTGAACGGGGGCGAGGCCGTGGACCCGCTGCTTTCCTACAACTTCGGCGAAATCGAATGCGCTGTGCGCCAAGAGATCCACACCACGGCGGCCCGATTCAACGCGGCGCTCGACGAGCTGAAATCACAGATCGCCCCGCTGCGGGAACTGTGGACCCGCGAAGCCGCGGCCGCGTATCAGGGCGAGCAGCTGAAGTGGCACCAGGCGGCCAGCGCGCTCAACGAGATGCTGGTCGACCTGGGGAACGCGGTGCGCGACGGCGCGCAGCAGGTGGCCGACGCCGACCGCCGCGCGGCTGGCGTCTGGACACGTTGAGCCGGCTAGCCCCTGTGTGGTCCCGGCGGGGGAGAGCCGCCGGGACCACACAGTCTTACGGGCGGCGGGGCTTCGAAATCTCCCATTTCTGGGCAAGGTGATTGGGCATGTCGAACGACGCGCGCACGCCACCCCGCTCGAACTCGAACGCACTCTCCAACAGTTCGCGCCCGAACACCGGAGCCAGCTCCTTGACGAAGTGGTAGCGCGGCAAGGCGCGGCCGATCAGGCTCAGGACGTTGGTGGAGAACCAGTCGGCGACCCGCGCGAGCTGCTCGAGTTCACGGCGGTGATGCAATGGCGGTACGAGCAGCAGGTCGGCGGTTTTGTCGCCGATCAGGTGGCGGATCAGTGGCGGGATCGTCTTATCGAACTCCTTGGTGGGCGTGAGTTGGTCGAGCAGCGCGAGGAGCGCGCGGGTCATGTGCTGCCCCTCGAGTGACGCCGCGAAGCGCCGTCGCTTGATGGCTTCCAGCAGCGCATTGGCCTCGGTGGCGTTGCGCGGACGCATCTCGTCGAGCACGCCCATCAGGTGGCCGATGACGCTCCAGAGGTGGA
The DNA here is from genome assembly GCF_059812245.1 of Mycobacterium sp. NGS64. Taxonomy (NCBI): domain Bacteria; kingdom Bacillati; phylum Actinomycetota; class Actinomycetes; order Mycobacteriales; family Mycobacteriaceae; genus Mycobacterium; species Mycobacterium sp. NGS64. Next base: position 192,952 of record NZ_JCALCI010000001.1, read on the forward strand.
GGTACGCGTCCCTATCGTCGTCGGACAGGTTCACGCCGAGGCGGCCCATCGGGTCGCCGACGACATACCAGAAAGACAGGATGGTCGCGGCCATGTCCTCCTGGTTGATCGGTTCGCCCCAACGGGGGTAGTTCCACAGGCCGGGGTGCTTACCGGCGCGATCCTTGATCAGGTGACGCACCGCGGCATGCATCAGGCGGACGTGCTGGATCGCGCGCAGGCCCTTGCCCTTTGGATCGAGGCCGCCGGTGGTGCATGCGTCGATCAGGAACTGGCCGGTCTCCATCACTCGCCGCCGTGCATCCGTGTCGAGCTGGCCGGTCAGATACAGCACCTTCACGGCGTAACTGTCCGCGTAAGCCGACGGCAGCGACGCGCAAAACAGGCAGAGCGTGATGAGCAGGCCGTTCTCCTCGAACACCTGCTGCCCCCGCTTGATCTTGTCCGGGTCGGCCCACTTGGGCAGGGATAGCGAAGTTTTCAGGTAGCTCCGGAGCTCCTTTGGCAAATCCGTTGGCGCCGGCTGGTCGTTCCGCACGAGTGTGCGCATGATCCGATTGACCTCGTTGACGTCCCGGTCAAAGACGGCCTTGACCACTTTGTCGACCGGCTTATCAGCCACCTGCCGCATGTCATCGAGGTGCCCGTTTGTCCATCTGGAGCTTCCATTTGTGCCCGCCATTCGCACAGCATTGCAGATTCGGCGCTGTAGGCGAAGGCCCAATTTGCCATGAGAATTGTTAGAAAAGCGATGCGATCCCGGGCCAAAGGCGCTGCGCCGCACCAAGAAGTTATCGATCAGCGCCGCGACCGTAACGCGGTGGGGTGCACAGTTTTCACGTACTCTTTCTAGATTCTTGTCGCCACCCATTTGCACCCGTGTTATTTGGCCCCGATTCGCGAGGATGGACACGATGGTCGACGTCAACGATGAATTCATGCACGAGGCCGGGCCGCACCCGGATTGGCAGGAAAGCTTCTTTTTCAGTTGGTTCGACGCCGAATCGGACGCGGTGGGATTGGCGCGGATCGGATATCGGCCCAGCAATCACACCGCCGACGCGATCCTGTACACGATGCGCAATGGCCGCGTCGAGGGCGGCTACGCGAAGCTGCACGCCCGCTACTCCGGTACCCCGGAGCCCGACCACCTGAAAGTGGGGGCTTTGGAGTTCCAAATGATCGAACCGATGTCGAAGTGGCGGCTTTTGCTGCGGGGCCGCCACGAGGTCGACCTGACCTGGACCGCGCTGCACGCGCCGTTCGATTACCACGCCGAGGCGCCTCCCGGGGCCTACCTGCCGTCGGGCATCGCCGACACCCACATGGAGCAGTCCGGATGGGTCACCGGCCGGGTGAGGATGAACGGCGCGACCTACCCCATCGACGGCCTCGGCCAGCGAGACAAGTCCTGGGGCGTCCGCTTGTGGAGCAGCATCGAGCGCTGGGACTGGAACACCGTGCTGCTAAGCCCCGATTTCACCATGAACTGCACCCACCTGTTCGAGGATGGCCGGGCCTACCCGACCGGCTACATCTTCCACGACGGCGCCTGCCACGCGGTGGCGCAGTTGACCGTGGACCACCAGTGGTCCGGCCATCAGGTTCCCTGCGCCTCGCGAATGGTGGTCACCGACGTCAGCGGTTTGCGGCTCGAGATTCGCGGCCGCGTCATCGCCCAATCCTGTTTGTGGAAAAGGGGTTTGGTGATCCAGGAGTCCGCGACGCGATTCGAAACGGTCGTCGACGGCCGACCGTTCACCGGTCTCGGCATCACGGAGCACGCCTGGCACGCCGGTCTGGTGGGCTCGCTGCGGGTGCTGCCGCGGATGGGGCCGGCGGCGAAGATGGTCATGCCCTGATCAGGGCATGGCCTCCGCCCAGGCGATGTGCCCGGCAAACTGAAGCGATCTCGCCATCTCGCCGTAGCGATTCTTCAAGTCCGCGTACGCGGTAGCGTCTCCGCGGGCATGCGCCACAAGAGCTTTCAGTCGCAACAGCCAGATGTCGCGCATGGCCGAGCCGTCGGTCGGCGCCGCCGCCAACCGATCGATCGCGGCCTCGGCCTCGGCGACGTCGGCGTCGGTCCCGCGGTCCAGCAGCGTCTCCACCAGAACACCCGTCGCCGGAAAGCCCCAGGCTCCGCACATCTGCTGCCCGTCGCGGAAAAGATCGTTGACGGCGGCGCGCACGAGCAATACGGCGTCATCGCGATCTCCACCGCGAGTCCGCTCCCGCGCCAAATACGCGTCGACGAACCGCAATTCGCCCAGGTTGGCTCTCCGGTGCCGGAACATATCGCTGAGTTCCGCCAGCAGCTTCTGGCCGCGCTCACGGTCGGCGGCCGTTGGGCGGTGCACCAGTGCGACGCCCGGCGCCATCTGGGTGAAGGCCAGCGCGACGTCGTCACCTGATCGTTCGACGATCCGCAGCGCATCTTCGCTCTCGCGCACCGCCCGATCGTCGGCCGCCAGGACGCCGAGCGGGATGCCCGGGTTGTAGATGTAGGCGACGACCAAGGCGTACGACATGGGGTCGGCCTTGCGGGCCATGGCGAGGCCCTGCTGCTGGTCGTCCTGCCATCCGGGTAGACCCAAGCTGTACCGGGCGATTGCCCGTGTCGTCAGGGCGACCGCCAGGGGGGACCCGACCATGAAGCTACCTTTCGATGGGTCACCGTCGGCCAGGTCGATGGCCGTCTGTGACCACCGCAGCACGTCGGACCACTGATTGTTCTCCATCTTGGCGAAAATCAGCGAGACGGACAGCCCCACCGTCAAGGTCGCGTCGCCGAGCGCCTCGGCGAGGGTCCAGGCTTCGGACGCCAGCTCCGCGGCCTCGGGCGCCCGGGCCTGCTGCGCGTGCTCCATCACCAGCCCCGCCATCCCGATGGCCAGTGACACCTTGTCCCCGACGGCCGCGCACAACTCCCGCAATTCGTCGAATCGGTCGGCGACTCCGCGCGCGTGGATCCGCCAGGCGATCCCGCACAACATGGTGCGCGGGGCGATGCGCATGGTTGCCCGATGGGGGTCCTCCGCAGGCAGCCGGTCGGCGATCGTTTGGGCGCGCTCCCAACTCAGTCGAGCGGCGTTGACGTCGCGGTTGGTGGCCCACGTCGCTGCGCGCATGTGCCAGCTGAATGCGGCGTGCGGATCACCGGCGGCCTCCAGGTGCTCGGCGATCAGCGCCGCGTTCTGGTCGGCCGCCGCCTGGTCGCGTGATTCGATCGCGGCCGCGACCCGCCGGTGCAGCTCGGCGCGATCCGATCGCAGCTGTGATTCGTAGGCCACGGTGCGGATCAGCGGGTGGCGGAACACATACCTGGGTTCCCCGGTGAACCTGATCTGGTCGATGAGCTCGGCTGCCAGCAGGTCATCCAGACTGGGGTCAATGTCCAGCGTTTCCAACAGGTCCGGGCTGAACCGCGAGCCGATCACGGCTGCGGCGCTCAGGGTGCGCTTGGCCGCCCAGTCCAGGCGGTCGATGCGCGCGGCGATGGTCGCCTGCAGCGTGACCGGCACCCGGACCTCGGTGACCGCCGCCGCCGTCAGGTAAGCGCCGCGGTTGCCGCGCAGCACACCGCGCTCGGCGAGGTCGCGCACCATCTCCTCGACGAAAAACGGATTACCGGCGGCGCGCTCGGCGATCACGCCGGCCAAGTCGCTGACCGACGGGTCCGGCCCGAGCAGGTCGCCGGCCAGTGCCGCGGCTTCCGAATCACTCAGCGGCGCAAGGGCGATGGTCTGCGCGCCGGTCACCTTGCTCAACGGACCCCGATACTCCGGACGGTAGGTGAGCACCACCAGCGAGGGTGTCTGCGGGGCCACCGCGACGAAGTCGGCCAGCATCGAGCCGCTGACCTGGTCGATCCAGTGCACGTCCTCGATGACATACACGGCCGGGGATTGGCGGGCCAGCAACGCGGCATTGACCAACGCGGTCAACCGCCGCCGTCGGGCATCCGGGTCGATCGTCGGCAGCGCGACGTCGGGATCGGCGATGCGCAACAAATCATCGAGGAGCAACAGGTCATCCGGCTCGGCGTCGGGCACCCGGGACCGCAGCTCCGCGCGCGCTTCCGGCGGGTCGAGATCGGCCACCCGGAAGCTGGCACGCAGCATCCGCGCCACCAAATAGAAGGGCACGTCGCTGGCGTGCGATTCGCAGAAGGCGGTGAACACGTCGACACCCCGGGCCGCCGCCATCGCGGTGACCTCGCGCGCCAGGCGGCTCTTGCCGATGCCCGGCAACCCCACGACACTGACCACGGCGCCGTGCACGTCGATGGCTCGCTCGAGCAACCCCTCGATGGCCGACATCTCCCACTGCCGACCGACCAGATTCGACTCGGCACGCCGGGCGGCACGATGGTCATCGCCCGCGCCCAACAGTCGATGGGCGGGGACCGGCGCGTCGACACCCTTGATCTGAACCAGTTCGGATTCACCGATAGCCGCGGCGCCCTCGACAAGTCGCGCGGTCGACGCGCTGAGCATCACCGCACCCGGCGGGGCCACCGATTCCATCCGCTGGGCGAGGCCGACCTGCTCGCCGATGGCGGTGTAACCGAACGGCCCGGAACCGATTTCACCCGCGATCACCTGACCGGAGTTGAGACCGACGCGCAACCGCAGTTCGATGCCGTCGCGCTTGTCGACCTCGGCGGCCAGCCGGGCGGTTTCTTCCTGGATGCCCAGCGCCGCAAGGCAAGCCCGGATGGCGTGGTCCTCCAACGCGACCGGCGCGCCGAACACGGCCATGATGCCGTCGCCGGTGAACTTGTCGACCGTCCCGCCGTACCGCTCGACAACCGCGGCACAGCGATCAGCGAGGTCCGCCATGATTTGCAGCAGCCGTTCCGCCCCGACCGCCGAGGCGATTTCCATCGAGCCGACCACGTCAGCGAACAGGACCGTGACCTGCTTGTACTCGGGATGGGCGTCGCCATCTTGGACTGGCGAGCCGCAGCTGTGGCAAAACCGCGCGTCCTTGAAGGGCTCGGTACCACACGTCCGACACACCGCTCCGGCCGTCATCCGACCTCCGCCAATCCGGGCCCACCGATTGCTGGGTGCTCTCAGGATAGGTTGCAGCCGTCACAAGGGCATGTTTGATACCCGTGTCGGCGATTTTGACCTGCGGGGATGACGATCGGTAAGCTGCTCGGTTGGCGTGCGGTACGCCGGGGCCTCGGGTCAATGTCGGTCGCCGAGAATTAACCCCACCGCTAACGCCTGACTGGCACCCGGCTCGACCCGGGATCCACACCCTCGTACAAGAGGCCTGAGAAGAGAAGGTAAGCGCTGTGCCCACCTACGCGCCAAAGGCGGGTGACACCACGCGGTCGTGGTACGTCATCGACGCCACGGACGTGGTGCTTGGCCGCCTTGCCGTCGCGGCAGCCAACCTGCTGCGCGGCAAGCACAAGCCGACGTTCGCCCCCAACGTCGACGGCGGTGACTTCGTCATCGTCATCAACGCCGAAAAGGTCGCCCTTTCCGGCGACAAGCTGCAGCAGAAGCTGGCCTACCGCCACTCGGGCTATCCCGGCGGGCTGCACAGCCGCACCACCGGCGAGCTGCTGGAAAAGCACCCGACCCGCGTCGTGGAGAAGGCGATCGTCGGCATGCTCCCCAAGAACAAGCTCAGCCGACAGATGCAGCGCAAGCTCCGCGTCTATGCAGGTCCGGATCATCCCCACACCGCTCAGCAGCCGGTTCCGTACGAGATCAAGCAGGTGGCCCAGTGACCGAGACAACCGAGGCACTCGAAACCCCGGAGACCCCGGAGACCCCTGCGGCCGAGGCTCCCGCCGCCCGCCCCGCCGAGGCGTTCGTCTTCGAGCGGCCCATCCAGACCGTCGGCCGCCGCAAGGAGGCCGTGGTGCGGGTGCGCATCGTGCCCGGCACCGGCAAGTTCGACCTCAACGGCCGCAGCCTGGAGGACTACTTCCCCAACAAGGTGCACCAGCAGCTCATCAAGGCCCCGCTGGTCACCGTCGACCGGGTGGAAAGCTTCGACGTCTTCGCCCTGCTGCACGGCGGCGGCCCGTCTGGTCAGGCCGGCGCGCTGCGCCTGGGCATCGCCCGGGCGCTGATCCTGGCCTCGCCCGAGGACCGGCCCGCCCTGAAGAAGGCCGGCTTCCTCACCCGTGACCCGCGTGCCACCGAGCGCAAGAAGTACGGGCTGAAGAAGGCGCGCAAGGCGCCGCAGTACAGCAAGCGCTGATCAGCATCACTTTCTGGCCGCAAAACCGCATCGTGCGGCGTGTCTGCGCGCGTTCGTGCCTGGTTTCGGTCAGAAAAGAACGGGCACGTTAGGTGTCTGAGCGTCAACTGTGAGAGGTTTTACCGCATGGGTCGACTATTCGGCACCGACGGTGTTCGCGGGGTCGCCAATCGCGAGTTGACCGCCGAGCTGGCGTTGGCCCTGGGCGCCGCGGCGGCCCGGCGCCTGGCGAGTTCGGCCGGACCGGGCCGGCGGGTGGCCGTCATCGGGCGCGATCCGCGGGCCAGCGGCGAGATGCTGGAGGCCGCGGTGATCGCCGGGCTGACCAGCGAGGGCGTCGACGCGCTGCGGGTCGGGGTGCTTCCCACCCCCGCGGTGGCCTACCTGACCGGCGCCTACGACGCCGACTTCGGGGTGATGATCTCCGCGTCGCACAACCCGATGCCCGACAACGGCATCAAGATCTTCGGTCCCGGCGGTCACAAGCTGGACGACGCCACCGAAGACCAGATCGAGGAGCTGGTTGCGGCGGGACCGGGGCTGCGCCCCGTCGGCGCCGGGATCGGCCGGGTCGTCGACGCCGAGGATGCGGCCGACCGCTACTTGCGCCACCTGTCCAAGGCGAGCACGCTGCGCCTGGACGGCCTGACCGTGGTGGTCGACTGCGCCCACGGCGCGGCGTCGTCGGTGGCGCCGCGCGCCTACCGCGCGGCCGGGGCGCGGGTGATCGCCATCAACGCCGACCCCAACGGGCTCAACATCAACGACGGCTGCGGTTCGACGCACCTGGACGCGGTGAAGGCGGCGGTTGTCGAGCACCGCGCCGACCTGGGCCTGGCCCACGACGGGGATGCCGACCGGTGCCTGGCCGTCGACGCCACCGGCGAACTGGTCGACGGCGACCACATCATGGTCGTGCTCGCGCTGGCGATGCGGGACGCGGGCGAGCTGGCCTCCGAGACGCTGGTGACCACCGTGATGAGCAACCTCGGGCTGCACCTCGCTATGCGGTCGGCGGGCATCGCCGTGCGCACGACCGGCGTCGGCGACCGCTATGTGCTGGAAGAGCTGCGGTCCGGCGACTACAGCCTGGGCGGCGAGCAGTCCGGGCACATCGTGATGCCCGCGGTGGGCTCCACCGGCGACGGCATCGTTACGGGACTGCGATTGATGAACCGCATGGTGCAGACCGGCGCCTCGCTGGCCGACCTGGCCTCGGCGATGCGGGCGCTCCCGCAGGTGCTGATCAACGTCAAGGTGACCGACAAGGCCACCGCCGCCGCGGCGCCCTCGGTGCAGACCGCGCTGGAGCAGGCCGAGGCCGAACTGGGTGACACCGGCCGAATCCTGTTGCGCCCCTCGGGAACCGAGCCGATGATCCGGGTCATGGTGGAGGCACCCGAAGAGGATGTGGCGCAGCGGATCGCCAGCCGGGTAGCCGAAGCGGTGAGCGGCGCGCGCTGATCCCTCAGCGGGGAACCCCGGCGCGCCATCAGGCGTCGGATTAGGCATGAGATTCGATAGCTCGGCAGTGCTCAACGTCGCCGACAGGATGGACGCGGCCACCGATCTCCTCGACCGCGCGGTGGCAGATCACTTGGCGCGGTTGACTTTCGGCGGTGCGGTCGCCGGCCGGGCGCACACCGCGCGCGGCGACGCCCTGCGGGTGCAGCTGGAGCGACTGACGGCCGAGGTGGCGCGGTGGTCGCGCGCGGCGGCAGAGACGGCCGCGGCCTTGCGGGCCGGTGCCGAGAACTACGCCGACGCCGAGTTGTACGCCGCGGCGCGGATCGCCTGATCGTGGCCGACCGGTTGGACGTCGCGGGGCGCCTTGCCGAGGGCCGCTCCGCCGTCGAGCACACCGAGGCTTACGTGCGGGCCTGCCACGCGCTCGGGTATCAACATCCCGGCCTGACAGCGCATCCCGCCCAGATCCGCGAGTGGTACGACGGCGAAGACGGCCTGGACCTCCGCGCGCTCGACAGCGACTGCGCGGAATTGCGGGCCGCGGCCGCGGCGGTCATGGAGGCGCTCGGGCTGCAACGGGCGCAGCTTGCCGAGCTGGCCGGGGCGTGGCTGGGGTCGGGCGGGGACTCCGCGATTCGGTTCCTGGAGCGCCATTGTGATGCCGCGAGCGCGGTGGCCACCGAGGTCCGCGCGGCGGCCCAGCGGTGCGAGTCGCTGCGCGACAACCTTTGGTACCTGGTCGATTCCAAGGTCGCGACGGCCATCGCCATCGACGAGGGCACGCGGGCGCAGCGGCCGGCGTGGTTGGCCGCGGCCGCCGCGGTCACGACCGGGGCGGGGGACCGGGCCGGCGCCGAGGAGGTGGTCCGTCAGGAGATAACCCGGTACGTGGACAACGAGATCCGCGACGACTGGCTGACCACGATGCGTTCGACGGCCGAGGGGGTGGACACGTCCTACGCCATGGTGATCGACCGGATGGCCGCCGCGCCCGCGGCGTGCTTCGAGGTGCCCGGCGACCTCGGGCCCGCTCAGCAGTCCCACCCGCCGACGCCGCCGGCCGTGCCCCCGCCGGCCGCGGCGGGCTCGTCGGGCGGGGCGGTCGCGCCAACCCCGCTTCCCGCCCCGCCCGCGGATCCGGTTGCGGCGCCGGCGTTGTCGACCGCCCCACCGGCGTTGCCCGACATGGGGGCGGCGTCGGCTTTGCCCGCGGGTGAGGCGGGCGGCGGCCCGGGCGGGCTAGGCGGGCTCGGCGGGCTCGGCGCGCTGGCCAATCGGATCGTCGACGCCATGGGTTCGCTGCTGGGCCCGCCAGACGACGAGGCGGCCATCGACGACGTGTTCGACGACGGAGGGGATCCGTTCCGCGACCCGAAAGACGTTGCCGAGGAACGTGATTCGGAGGAGACGCAGCCGGTCCAGGACGCGCAGCCGGTCGATGAGCCCGCGGCACCGGCCGGCGACGCGCCGGCACCGGTCGACGCGCCGGCACCGGTCGATGCGCCGGCACCAGTCGACGCGCCGGCACCAGTCGCGGCGCCGCTGGAGCCAGCGCCGGCGCCGCCGGCGGTCGAGGCGTCGACGCCGTGCGAGATTGCCGCGGACCAGCTTCCGCAGGCCGGACCGTGACGGCTCAGGCGGGGCGCATCCGCAGTACGTCCCCGACGAATCCCATCGATTCGTCGGGGTCGGCCCCCAGCGGATTGACCAGCAGCGTCGTCACACCGGACTCGGCGAAGGCGGCCAGGCGTTCGGCGACGTATCCGCGGGGGCCGACGAGCGACATCCCGCGCACCAACTCGTCGGGCACCAACGCGGTGGCCTCGCGCTTGCGCCCCGACAGGTACAGCTCCTGGATCCGGTCCGCGACCTCGCCGAAGCCGTAGCGCGTGGCCAGGTTGTGGTAGAAGTTGCGGCCCTTGGCGCCCATCCCGCCGAGGTAAAGGGCGAGCTGCGGCTTGCTCCAGGCCAGCCGGTCTTCGACGTCGTCGCCGATGGCCAGCGACGCGTGCACCATCACGTCGAGCGGCCCCAGCGCCGGGTCGCGCTTGGCTGCGCCGGCGGCCAGCGCCTCGCCCCACACCAGATGGGCCTTGTCCGGGAGGTAGAAGACGGGCTGCCAGCCCTCGGCGATCTCGGCGGTGAGCTCGACGTTCTTCGGGCCCAGCGCCGCGATCGAAATTGGAATTCGTTCGCGCACAGGATGATTGATGAGCTGAAGGGCCTTGCCTAGTCCGGTTCCGCGGTCCGCGGGCAACGGGATCTGGTAGTGCTTGCCGGCGTATTGCACCCGCTCGCGGCGCCACACCTGGCGGCAGATCTCCACGATCTCGCGGGTGCGGCCCAGCGGCGCGTCGAACTCGACGCCGTGGAACCCCTCCATCACCTGCGGTCCCGAGGTGCCGATGCCGAGGCGAAACCGCCCGTCGGACACGAAGTCCAGGCCCGCGGCGGTCATCGCCAGCAGCGACGGCGTGCGGATGTAGATGGGCAACACCCCCGACGCCAGCTCGACGGTGTCGGTCTTGGCGGCCAGATACCCGAGCTGGCTGACGGCGTCGAAGGCATACGCCTCGGCCACCACCGCCACCTCGATGCCGGCCCTTTCGAGTTCGACGACGCGGTCGACGGCCTCGTGAAAGCCGCCCGAGTAATCCAGAGCGATCCCGATTCGCATCAACGACTCTTACCACGGGCGGCGCGGCGCGCCGTCGCCGGCATCTCAGCCCGCCGAGGTCCCTGTCCAGTACTCCGCGAAACGTTGACGGTCGGCGCTGAGGCGGAGGATGTCGTTGCCCGTGAACGAGACCGGGCCGTCCGCAGCGCGGCCCTGGCCGATCCAGCGGGCCGCGACCAGGTCGCCGTCGCAGAGCGGGCCGAGTTGTACCGCAAAGTTCAAGTCCGCCACCATGCTTCGCGTCTGCGCAACCGTCCGCTGAAGTTCGTCGGGTCCGTGGACGTCGCGGTCGGGCCAATGACCCACGAAGTCCTCGGTGACGATCTCGGCCGCGATCGGCCGGCCGGCCCAGAGTTCGGTGATCCAGCGGTCGTAAAGCTCATCCACGGACTGCATGGTCAGCGACTACCCGCTCGCCGGGCCGCAATCACGTCAGCGGCGCGACGACTTCAGGACGGGGGTTGTTGTGTCCGCCAAGCGTTCATTTTCGAGAACAGGTCGATGACCGAGCGGAGTTCGGATTCTGGCGTGTCATCGAGCAGGCCGGCCATGCGCTCGTTGATCTCCTCGTAGAAGGCGTTCACCTTCTTCAGTTTCGCGGGATTCAAGCGCACCAGCACGCTGCGGCGGTCGCGGGGGTTTGGCTCCCGCTTCACATAGCCGGCATTCTCCAGTCGGTCGAGCATCACCGTGACGCCGCCGGTGGTCAGCCCGGTGCAGCGGGCCAATTCGCCCGGTGTCGACGGCCCCATCAGGTCGAGCACATTGATGCATTGCATGTCGGTGAGGCGCAGGCCCACCCGGTCGGCGACTTGCTGGTTGTAGAGAATGCTCCCCGCGATGAACTGCCGGATGGTACGGACCAGCGTCTCGCGCAACTGGGCGTTCTTAGGGTTTGACATCGACCTCAACTCGTTTTAAAAAATAAGTATCTTATCGAGTAAGATACTTTCCCATCGAGGAGACTCTGGACATGACGGCACCGACGACGAAAGCGTATCGGGGGATCGGCATGGAGGGCGTGATCGCCCGCTGGTATGCCAAGAGCACCCGCAAGGACATCGAGCGCTTCCGCGCGCTGGCAGCGCGCCTGCGCGAGGTGGTGCCGCAGGGCGGCGAGGTGCTGGAGGTGGCGCCGGGACCGGGCTATCTCGCGATCGAATTGGCAAAGGATGGAACGCGTCGGGTGACCGGCCTCGACATCAGCCGGACGATGGTGGAGCTGGCACGCGACAACGCCGCCGCGGCGGGTGTCGAGGCCGACTTCCGCCGGGGCGACGCCTCCGCGATGCCCTTCGCGGACAACAGCTTCGATCTCGTGGCGTGCACTGCGGCGTTCAAGAATTTCACCCAACCGCACGAGGCGCTCGAGGAGATGCATCGCGTGCTGCGGCCCGGCGGCACGGCGCTGGTGGTCGACTTGCACAAGGACGTGCCGATGTCGGAAATCAGAAACTATTTCCGCGCCATGGGACTCGGGATGGTCGACCGCTGGGTGACCATCGCGACGTTTCGGTTCATGCTGCTGAAGCGAGCCTACTCGCGAGCGCAGTTCGAGCAGCTGCTCGCGGATATTCCCTTCCGGGAGAAGGAGATTCGGACGGAGGGGGTCGGCGTCGAACTGTGGCTCCGAAAGTGAAGTGACCGCTCGCTACTTCAGCAGCGCGACGACCTTCTCTTCGAGGGCGACCGGCTCGGCCTCGGGATCCACCGATACCGTCCGCGGCAGCTTCACGTCCGCATCGGCGAAGTCGCGATACTTCTTGTCACCGCCCAACGCGTAGAGCAGGTATCCGGTCAGCAGCGCCCGGACCGAGCGCTGGGTGCGTCGGTGCGGGCCCGGCAGCCCAACCACCTTCGTCAGTCGCCGACCCTCGACCAGCCCCCCGGGCTCGGCCTTGGCGACGACGCGCAGCGTGGCCGCGTCCCACGCGGTGTCCAGCGCCAGGGCGTTGGAGTTCAACGACTTCGGGTCGCCCGGCGCGGTCAGGATCAGGCCGGGGACCTTCAGCGCCGCGGCGGGCTGCTCGGCCGGGGGACTGGTGACCGCCGGGAAGAGCGCCGCGACGGCTGCGGGCTTGTCGGGCATCCCGGCCGCGGCGAACACGGCGGCCGAGCCGCCGAAGCCGTGGCCCACCACGCCGAGCTTGGCGGGATGCACGCTGATGTTGCCGGGCCCCAGGCGCACGCCCGTCACGATGTCGAGGGCGGTCGCGAGATCGAAGGCGAAATTCAGCACGGAGGGCGCCAGCCCGCGCTGGGTGTCGGGGGCGCCGGCGACGATGCCCCAGGAGGCGAGGTGCTCCAGCAGGCCCGAATAGCGGGCCGCGCCGGCGAGCCAATCATGGCCGAACGCGATGCCGGGTAGGTTGAGGCCGGCTTCGGGCGTGTAGACCACCCCTGGCAAACCGGCGAAGGCCAGGTCGCCGCGCAAAACACGGTGCGGGCCACGGCGGCTGAGGGCTGCGACGAGCTTGCGGGTGCGGGCCACGCGTCGACGTTAGCGCATGGCGTCTTAGGCGATAACCTCGATCAAGCCGACCCGCCACAGCACCGCGTAGAGCTGGCGCAGCGGGATGCTCAGCAAATGCGCGGCGGCGTCCGCCAAGGGGTCGCCCCCGGCGCCGATCGGCGACCGGCGGGGCCGCTTCGGCGACGGCTTGACGGCCGCTCGGGTCGCGGGCGGGCTGGTCGCCACGTCGTCGTACAGAACAGCGGTCATGATTCCCTCCTGGAAGCTGTTACGCGGGCGAAAGATTCAAGAGTTGTCTTTATCTGAATGCGGCACTCGCCCGATATTCAATTTGCTTTTGCGTTCACGGATTGCGGAAAATGACGCGCCTACGGGTTAGCTGTACAGTCGTCATTCGTGATCTGGCGAGTGTCAGTGCCGTCCCTTTCCGCTGGCCCGATGCCATAGATTTCGCTGTTCGCACTACTCCCCGGTGGTTGCCAGTACTAGCCGATGTCGCGAAGCTTAAATGCACAGTTCGCTGCGGCAATGACGCGCCCGAAAACGTCGGTAATACATCAGGTGAAATGAGCTTCGGGTTTATGAATAAGGCATGAATTCAAATGAACCCCCGGTGACGTCGGGGGGTCGGGGCCTGGCGTGGGATTCCGGTCCGCGGCGCCGCCCTGACGGCGGAGTGCCCGGGTTAGCCCCAGGTCAGCCGCGTAAAAGCGGCTTGCGGGGATGCCTGCCGTACCCTAGTCAGAATGTGCGGGATCGTCGGCTACGTCGGGCAGCGCCCGGCCTGCGAGGTCGTCATGGACGCGCTGCGCCGGATGGAGTACCGCGGCTACGACTCGTCGGGAGTCGCCCTGGTCGACGGCCACGGCAAACTCACCGTGCGGCGACGTGCCGGCCGGCTGGCCAACCTGGCGGCGGCCATCGAGGAAACGGCCACGACGGCGCCGGAATCGCTGGCCGGTACCACCGGCCTGGGCCACACCCGCTGGGCCACCCACGGCCGGCCCACCGACCGCAACGCGCACCCGCACCGCGACGCCGCGGGCAAGATCGCCGTCGTCCACAACGGCATCATCGAGAACTTCCCGGCCCTGCGCCACGAGCTGGAGGCGGCCGGGGTCGAGTTCGCCAGCGACACCGACACCGAGGTCGCGGTGCACCTGGTGGCGCAGGCCTACCGACACGGAGCGACCGCTGGTGATTTCCCGGCCTCGGTGCTGGCGGTGCTGCGCCGGCTCGAGGGCCACTTCACCCTGGTGTTCGCCAACGCCGACGAGCCGGGCACCATCGTCGCCGCCCGCCGCTCCACCCCGCTGGTGCTTGGGATCGGCGACGGCGAGATGTTCGTCGGCTCCGACGTGGCGGCCTTCATCGAACACACCCGCAACGCCGTCGAACTCGGACAGGACCAGGCGGTCGTGATCACCGCGGACGGCTACCGCATCACCGACTTCCACGGCAACGACGACGCTGCGAGTGCCCGTGTCTTTCATATCGACTGGGACCTGGCCGCGGCCGAAAAGGGCGGCTACCCCTACTTCATGCTCAAGGAGATCGCCGAGCAGCCCACCGCGGTCGCCGACACGCTGCTCGGGCACTTCGTCGACGGCCGGATCGTCCTCGACGAGCAGCGGCTCTCCGATCAGGAGCTGCGCGAGATCGACAAGGTCTTCGTGGTCGCCTGCGGCACCGCGTACCACTCGGGGCTGCTGGCCAAGTACGCGATCGAGCACTGGACCCGGCTGCCGGTCGAGGTCGAGCTGGCCAGCGAATTCCGCTACCGCGACCCGGTGCTGGACCGCAGCACCCTGGTCGTCGCCATCTCGCAGTCCGGGGAAACCGCCGACACCTTGGAGGCGGTCCGGCACGCCAAGGACCAGAAGGCCAAGGTGCTGGCGATCTGCAACACCAACGGGTCACAGATCCCGCGCGAGTGCGACGCGGTGCTCTACACCCGCGCCGGCCCGGAGATCGGCGTGGCCTCGACGAAGACCTTCCTGGCGCAGATCGCCGCCAACTACCTGGTCGGCCTGGCGCTGGCGCAGGCCCGCGGCACCAAGTACCCCGACGAGGTCGAGCGCGAGTACCGCGAGCTGGAGGCGATGCCCGACCTGGTGGCCCGGGTGCTCGCGACCATCGAGCCGGTCGCCGCGCTGGCGCATCAGTTCGCGCAATCGTCGACCGTGCTGTTCTTGGGCCGGCACGTCGGCTACCCGGTGGCGCTGGAGGGCGCGCTGAAGCTGAAGGAACTGGCCTACATGCACGCCGAGGGGTTCGCCGCCGGCGAGCTCAAGCACGGCCCGATCGCGCTGATCGAGGACGGCCTGCCGGTGATCGTCGTGATGCCCTCGCCCAAGGGGCAGGCCACGCTGCATTCCAAGCTGCTGTCCAACATCCGCGAGATCCAGACCCGCGGGGCGGTGACCATCGTCATCTCCGAGGAGGGCGACGACACCGTGCGCCCCTACGCCGATCACCTGATCGAGATCCCCTCGGTGTCAACGCTTCTGCAGCCGCTGTTGTCGACCATTCCGCTGCAGGTGTTCGCCGCGTCGGTCGCGCAGGCCCGCGGCTACGATGTCGACAAGCCGCGAAACTTGGCCAAGTCCGTCACCGTCGAATAGTCTCTCCGCGCGGACAATTCATCCGAGCGAAGGGGAGGCACTTGTCGGCTGATGGTCCGTCGCCGCGTGGGAGACGCTTCGGAAGGGTCTTGATCATCGGCCTGGTGGTCCTCTTCGTTGCGACCTATGCCATCACGGTGGGGCTCTACTCCAAGTCCGGGTGCGGCTGCCCCCGCCAGGTCACCGACGGCCGGCCGACGCCCGACGGCACTACGGTGACAATCGATCTGCAAGAGCTTCAGTCGGTGAAGGGCGGCCTGACCGGCAACGTCACCGTGTCGCCCGGGCCCGAGCTGCTGGATCCGCTGACGGGCGGCCTCAAGGACGACCTCACCGTCGCGGTCCACTCGGCGGTGTCGCCCACCCGGCGCACCTGGTCGAAGGGCATGGTGCCGGGCGTGATTCCCGTCCCGCTGACCATCACCGGGGACCCGTCGGATTACCCGTTCGACCACTACCACTCGGGGCCGATCACGGTTGACCTTCTGCACGGCGCCTCCCAAGTGCCGCAACGGGCGTCGGTGACGTTCGTCGACCGCCTTCCGGGTTGGCGTGTCGACATACCCGTCAGCGGCAAAGCGGATCTGCCCGCGCCCTACCGGGTCGAGTTGCACCGGTCGCCGAGCACGGTGGCCTTCGCCGCCGTCATCGTCGCCATGCTGATCGCGCTCGCCGGGATAGGCCTGTTCGTCGCCCTGCAGACGGCGCTCGACCGGCGCAAGTTTCAGCCGCCGATGACGACGTGGTATGCCGCGATGCTCTTTGCGGTGATGCCGCTGCGCAACGCCCTGCCCGACTCGCCGCCCATCGGGTCATGGATCGACGTGACCGTCACGCTGTGGGTGATCGTCGCGTTGGTGAACGCGATGCTGCTCTACATCTACTGCTGGTGGCGCCACCTGCGCCCGGAGCCGTCTTAGCCGAAGTTTCACCGCGCCACGCCCGGCGTGCCAAAGTGGACCACGTGGCGAACGCATCGGTCGGGACACGGCTGCGGCGCATCTGGCTCGCGGTGTGGCGTTTCGTCATCACCGCGCCGCTGACCTACACCTGGCTGGTGGTGCTGGCGATCACGACGATCATCCAGAACGAGTTGCCCGGCCGGCAACTGCACTCTGTGCTGTTGCACCGCTCCACCAACATTCACGCGCTCGGCACCGACCCGCTCGACGTGCTGTTCTCCAGCCTGCTGTGGATCGACGGCAAGAATTTGGAACCATACCTGCTGCTGTTCTCCCTGTTCCTCGCGCCGGCCGAGCACTGGCTGGGCCAGTTGCGTTGGCTCACAATAGGATTGACCTCCCACATCCTGGCTACCTATATCAGCGAGGGCATCCTGTACTTCGCGATCGAGGAGCACGAGGCGCCGGAACGGCTGGTGCACGCCCGCGACATCGGGGTCAGCTATTTTCTGGTCGGCGTGATGGCGGTGCTGACCTATCACATCGCGCGACCCTGGCGCTGGGGCTATCTCGGCGTGCTGCTGGTCATCTTCGGTTTCCCGTTGCTGACGATGACCCGCCACGGGGTGAACTTCACCGCGATCGGTCATTTCGCCGCGATCCTGATCGGGCTCTGCTTCTATCCGATGGCGCGCGAGCGCAAGCGCCCGGCGCTGAATCCCGCGAAAATCAGGGCGGCTTTCCGGCGAATCGGAACGCGCGAGGGGTAGGCGATGGGGAGGCAGGTACGCGCGCTCTACGGCGCGTCGCTGTCCCCCGACGCCACCGCGTTCGCCCACCTCGTCGACGACGGCGGCTATCCCCATGCGGTGCAGCGCTTCCTGCGCGGCCGTCGGGCCAGTTCGTCGCGCAACGTCGAGCTTCCCGTCGAGGGCCCGGTTTCACGGGTGATCCATTCCGCGGACGGTCACTGGCTGGCCTGCGAGGTGGCCCCGGAGGGCTTCACCCGCCGGCAGATCTGGGTCGTCACCACCGATCCCGACGACCGGATGGCCTGGCGCATCGATCGCGAGGAGGCCGGCACCGCCGAGCTGATCGGGTGGGACGGCACCCGGGTGGCGGCGATCCTGACCGGCGAGGACGGGGTCGGGCAGTCCTGCCTGATCGATCCGGCCGACGGCACTTGCGTTGTGCTGGACCGCCGTTCCGGCGCCCGGCTCGTCGACGCGTGGGCCGGGGCGGCGCTGATCCGGGTAGGGCCACGCGGCTACCAGGAAATGGTCATGCTGCACGGGGACACCGAAATCGCGCTGTTGCCTTCGGATCCCGGCTCGGTGACGGCCAAGGGCGTCATCCTCGACGACCACCATCCGCGCCGCCTGCGCTACGGCCCGACCGGCGAGCTGACCAGGCTGTACCGCCCGGGCGCGGGCGGCGCCGGGTACTTCCGGGCCTTGCTCATCAGCGACAACGGCTGCGAGCACGCCCGGCTGGTGGAGGTCATCGCCACCCTGGACGGAGTCAGCTACTTCGTGGTCGCCGAGCGGCCCGACTGCGATCTGGACGAGTTCGTCGTCAGCGACGACATGTCCACCGTCGCGATGCTGTGGAACCTGCACGGCCGCAGCGAGTTACAGATCCTGCACTACACCGACTACTCGCTGGCCGAACCGATCCCGCTGCCGGGCGACGTCGCGGGCGAGCTGACCATCAGCGCCGGCGGCTCGATGGTGGCGATGACGGTGCAGGGCCCGGCGATGCCGCGAACCGTCGAGCTGGTCGACACCCGCACGCGGGCATGGCAACTCATCGACGCCGAACCCAGTCGCGGGCCGACCGCCTCGGGCTTGGCCGCCCGGCCGTCGCTCGAGACGATCACCGCCCGCGACGGCCTGCAGCTGCCGTCCTGGCTGTACCGGGCGAGCGAAAACTGCTCAAGCGCTTTGGTTTACCTGCACGGCGGCCCGGAGGGCCAGGCCCGGCCCGACTACAGCGAGATCTTCCCCGAGCTGCTGGACGCCGGGATCAGCGTGCTGACGCCGAACGTGCGCGGTTCCGGCGGGCTGGGCCGCAGCTTCGTGCACGCCGACAACAAGGGGAAGCGGTTTGCGGCCATCGACGACGTCGCCGACTGTGTGCGCTTCCTGGTGGACAACGGGCTGGCCGACCCGGCGCGGATCGCCTGCGCGGGCTGGTCCTACGGGGGCTACCTGACGATGGCGGCCCTGACGTTTCATCCGGACCTGTTCGCGGCCGGCGTCACCATCTGCGGCATGAGCGATCTGACCACGTTCTACCGCAACACCGAGCCGTGGATCGCCGAGGCCGCCTACCCGGAATACGGCCACCCGGTCAACGACCGCGAGCTGCTGGAGCGGCTTTCGCCGCTGCGCCGGGTCGACGCCCTGACCGCGCCGCTGCTGGTGGTACACGGCGCGCACGACACCAACGTCCCGGTCAGCGAATCGGAACAGATCGTCGACGCGTTGCGGCGCGCGGGCCGGCAGGTGCGCTACCTGTTGTTCGCCGACGACGGCCACGAGATCGTCAAGCGCGAGAACCACGCGGCGCTGGCCGAGGCGATGACCGCATGGCTGACGGAGGCGTTCGCCCGGCGCGCCTAGGGCATGGAATGCTTGCGTTGATGCGGCACTACTACTCCGTAGACGCCATCCGCGACGCCGAAGCGCCGCTGCTGGCCAGCCTTCCCGACGGCGCGCTGATGCGCCGCGCGGCCTTCGGGCTGGCCACCGCGATCGTCGCCGAGCTGACCGCCCGCGCGGGCGGCGTCGCCGGCCGGCGGGTGTGCGCGGTGGTCGGCTCGGGCGACAACGGCGGCGACGCGCTGTGGGCGGCGACCTTCGTGCGCCGCCGCGGCGCGGCCGCCGACGCGGTGCTGCTCAACCCGGAGCGTACCCACCGCAAGGGGCTCGCGGCGTTCCGCAAGGCCGGCGGCCGCGTGGTCGAAAGGGTTTCGCCCGCAACCGATCTCGTGATCGACGGCGTCGTGGGCATCTCCGGCTCCGGCCCGCTGCGACCGGCGGCGGCCGAGGTGTTCGCGGCCGCCGCGGGAATCCCGGTGGTCGCCGTCGACATCCCCAGCGGCATCGACGTGGCCACCGGCGCGATCGCCGGGCCCGCGGTGCACGCCGCGGCGACCGTCACCTTCGGCGGGCTCAAACCCGTGCACGCGCTGGCCGACTGCGGGCGGGTCAAGCTGATCGACATCGGCCTCGACCTGCCCGAGACCGATGTGCTGGGTTTCGAGGCCGCCGACGTCGCGGCGCGCTGGCCGGTGCCCGGACCGCACGACGACAAGTACACCCAGGGGGTGACGGGCGTGATGGCCGGCTCGTCGACCTACCCCGGCGCCGCCGTCCTGTGCACCGGCGCCGCCGTGGCCGCCACCTCCGGCATGGTCCGCTACGCGGGCAGCGCGCACACGCAGGTGCTGGCGCAGTGGCCCGAGGTGATCGCGTCGCCCACCCCGGCCGCGGCCGGGCGGGTGCAGGCCTGGGTGGTCGGGCCCGGCTTGGGCACCGACGAAACCGGGGCCGCGGCGCTGTGGTTCGCGCTGGAGAGCGACCTTCCGGTGATCGTCGACGCCGACGCGCTGACCATCCTCGCCGCCCACCCCGAGCTCGTCATGAGCCGCGCCGCGCCCACGGTGCTGACCCCGCACGCGGGTGAATTCGCCCGGCTGGCGGGCAATCCGCCCGGCGACGACCGGGTGGCCGCGTGCCGCAAGCTGGCCGACACGTTCGGCGCCACCGTGCTGCTCAAGGGCAACGTAACGATCATCGCCGACCCCGGCGGACCGGTCTATCTCAATCCGGCCGGGCAGTCCTGGGCGGCGACGGCCGGTTCCGGGGACGTGCTCTCGGGGATGATCGGCGCGCTGCTGGCGTCCGGTTTGCCGGCGGCCGAGGCGGCCGCGGCCGCGGCGTTCGTGCACGCGCGCGCGGCCGCGCTCTCGGCCGCCGACCCGGGCCCGGGCGAGGCGCCGACGTCGGCGTCGCGAATCGTCCCGCACATCCGGGCCGCACTGGCCGACCTGTAGCACCAACCAGAAAGGACCCGCCGTGTCCCGCAGCCATCCGTCCGTGCCGGCGCACTCGATCGCCCCCGCCTACACCACCCGAATGTTCACCGCGCCGGTGCCCGCGCTGCGGTTGCCCGAGGAGTCGATGGACCCCGACGCCGCCTACCGGTTCATCCACGACGAGCTGATGCTCGACGGCAGCTCCCGGCTGAACCTGGCGACGTTCGTCACCACCTGGATGGATCCCGAGGCCGGCAAGCTGATGGCCGAGACGTTCGACAAGAACATGATCGACAAGGACGAATACCCGGCCACCGCGGCCATCGAGCAGCGCTGCGTGTGCATGGTGGCCGACCTGTTCCACGCCGAGGGCCTCAAGGACGACGACCCGTCCAGCGCGATCGGGGTGTCGACGATCGGCTCCAGCGAGGCGGTGATGCTGGGCGGGCTGGCGCTGAAGTGGCGCTGGCGCCAGAAGGTGGGGAAAGGCTGGGAGAAGCGCACGCCCAATCTGGTGATGGGCTCCAACGTCCAGGTGGTGTGGGAGAAGTTCTGCCGCTACTTCGACGTCGAGCCGCGCTACCTGCCGATGGAGGAAGGGCGCTACGTCATCACCCCCGATCAGGTCGTCGACGCCGTCGACGAGGACACCATCGGCGTGGTGGCCATCCTGGGCACCACCTACACCGGCGAGCTGGAACCCATCGCCCAGATCTGCGCGGCGCTGGACAAGCTGGCGGCCGGCGGGGGCGTGGACGTCCCGGTTCACGTCGACGCCGCCAGCGGGGGCTTCGTGGTGCCGTTCCTGCACCCGGGCCTGGAATGGGATTTCCGGCTGCCCAGGGTGGTGTCGATCAACGTCAGCGGCCACAAGTACGGGCTGACCTATCCCGGCATCGGGTTCGTCGTGTGGCGCAGCGCCGAGCACCTCCCCGACGAACTCGTGTTCCGGGTCAACTACCTGGGCGGCGACATGCCGACCTTCACGCTGAACTTCTCGCGCCCCGGAAACCAGGTGGTCGGCCAGTACTACAACTTCCTGCGGCTGGGCCGCGAGGGATACACCAAGGTCATGCAGAGCCTGTCGTCGACGGCGCGCTGGCTGGGCGACCAGCTGCGCGACACGGACCACTGCGAGCTGATCTCCGACGGCTCGGCGATCCCGGTGGTCAGCTTCCGGCTCGCCAGGGACCGCGGCTACACCGAGTTCGACGTCTCCCACGAGCTGCGCGGCTACGGCTGGCAGGTGCCCGCCTACACCATGCCGGACAACGCCACCCACATCTCGGTGCTGCGCATCGTGGTGCGCGAAGGGCTCTCCGCCGACCTGGCCCGCGCGCTGCACGACGACGCCCGCAACGCGCTGGCGTCGCTGGACAAGGTCAAGCCCGCCGGGCACTACGACGCCCAGCACTTCGCGCACTGAGCCCCTCTGCTTGTCACATCCGTCACATCGGCCACGGCGTGGGACGGATGTCTCTTGTGCCCGCCTCCGAGCGACAACCGGGCACATCGCGGGCCGCCCGGAACGGGTGACTCCGGTACGGCCGAGGGCGAGGCGCGCTTCCCCTCGAAGGGTTCTGGGACAATGGGGGCCATGAAAGGCCCCGCCGCCGTTACGCCGATCTCCCTGACGCCCGGGGTCCTCGCCGAGGCCGTGGTGGACCTGGGCGCCATCGCGCACAACGTGCGGGTGCTGCGTGAGCACGCCGGTGGCGCACGGGTGATGGCCGTGGTCAAGGCCGACGGCTACGGCCACGGCGCGACTCGGGTCGCCCGCGCGGCGCTGGCGGCCGGGGCGGCCGAGCTGGGGGTCGCCACCGTCGACGAGGCGCTGGCGCTGCGCGCCGACGGGATCACCGCGCCGGTGCTGGCGTGGCTGCACCCGCCCGGCATCGACTTCGGCCCCGCGCTGCTGGCCGACGTGGAGATCGCCGTGTCCTCGGTGCGTCAGCTCGACGAGGTGACCGACGCGGTGCGCCGCACGGGACGAACGGCGACGGTGACCGTCAAGGTCGACACCGGGCTGAACCGCAACGGCGTCGCCCCGGCGAACTACCCGGCCATGCTGACCGCGCTGCGCCAGGCCGTCGCCGAGGACGCCATCCGGCTGCGCGGGCTGATGTCGCACATGGTGTTCGCCGACCAGCCCGAGAACCCGATCAACGACGTTCAGGCCCAACGGTTTTCCGACATGCTCGCGCAGGCGCGCGCCGAGGGCCTGCGGTTCGAGGTTGCGCACCTCGCCAATTCGTCGGCCACGATGTCGCGCCCCGACCTGGCCTTCGACCTCGTGCGTCCCGGCATCGCGGTGTACGGCCTGAGCCCGGTGCCCCAGCTCGGTGACATGGGGTTGGTCCCGGCGATGACGGTGAAATGCGCTGTCGCACTGGTCAAATCGATTCGCGCCGGTGACAGCGTGTCCTACGGGCACACCTGGACCGCGCAACGCGACACCAACCTGGCGCTGATGCCGATCGGGTACGCCGACGGCGTGTTCCGCTCGCTGGGTGGGCGCCTGGAGGTGCTGATCAACGGCAGGCGACGCCCCGGGGCCGGACGCATCTGCATGGACCAGTTCGTCGTCGACCTCGGTCCCGGGCCGCTCGACGTGGCCGAGGGTGACGAGGCGATCCTGTTCGGGCCGGGAACCCGGGGCGAGCCCACCGCACAAGAGTGGGCAGACCTGCTCGGCACCATCCACTACGAGGTGGTCACCAGCCCGCGGGGGCGGATCACCAGGACCTATCGCGAGGCCGAAACCGTTGAGCCCTGACAAAACCCGCAGGCGCCACAGGGGCAGAGCCTGGCTTGCGGGAGGGGCCGGGGTGACCGCCGTCGCCACCATCGTCGGGGCCTCCGCCCGCCGCTCGATGACCCAGCGCGCGACGCTGCTCGAAGACCCTTACGCCGACGAGGATTTCGAGACGATCGACAACGACCGCGCCTACGTGGTGACCACGCCCGACGGGGTCCCGCTGGCGGTCCGCGAGGCCGGCCCGCCCGACGCACCGGTGACCATGGTCTTCGTCCACGGATTCTGCCTGCGCATGGGCGCCTTCCATTTCCAGCGCACCCGGCTGCCGAATCGATTGGCCCCGCCCGTCCGGATGGTGTTCTACGACCAGCGCGGCCACGGGAGATCCGGCGCCGGCGCGCCCGAAACCTACAACCTCACCCAACTGGGCGAGGACCTCGACACCGTGCTGAGGGCCGTGGCCCCCCACGGGGTGGTGGTGCTGGTCGGCCACTCGATGGGTGGCATGACGGTGTTGTCGCACGCGCGCCAGTTCCCCGGCCAGTACGGCAAGCGGATCGTCGGCGCCGCGATCATCTCTTCCGCGGCCGAGGGCGTGACGCGATCGCCTTTGGGCGAGATCCTGAAAAACCCTGCGCTGGACGCATTTCGGTTCACGGCGCGGTCCGCGCCGAAGCTGATGCACCGCGGCCGCAACGTGTCGCGGTCGCTGATCGGCCCGATCCTGCGGGCCGCGTCTTACAGCGACCTGCAGGTCAGCCGCAGCCTGGACTCGTTCTCCCAGCGGATGATGAACGGCACGCCGATCGACACCATGGTCGGCTTTCTGGATGCCCTGGAAAAACAAGACGAGACCGCGGGGCTGTGGACGTTGCTCAAGGTGCCGACCCTGATCGCGTGCGGCGACCATGACCTGCTCACCCCGGACGAATACTCGCGGAAGATGGCGGCCTCCCTGCCGCGCTCCGAGCTGGTCATCGTCACCGGGGCCAGCCACCTGGCGCTGCTGGACAAGCCCGAGGCCATCAACGACGGGCTGGTCCGGCTCGTCGACCGGGCCGTGCCGGGCGAGATGGCGCTGCGGTACCGGCGACTGCGGGAAAGGTTGCGGCGCAATGGCTGATCGCGTCGACTCGCCGCGCCCGGCTTCGCCGCGCTTGCGATCGCCGCGGGTTGACGGGGGCACGGCCACCTGCGAGCGCGTCGAGGACACCGTCGCGCTGGGCTCGCGGCTGGGCCGGCAGCTGCGGGCGGGCGACGTGGTGGTGCTCTCCGGTCCGCTCGGTGCGGGAAAGACGGTGCTGGCCAAGGGGATTGCCGCGGCGATGGACGTCGACGGCCCGGTGACATCGCCGTCGTACGTGCTGGCGCGGGTGCACCCGCCGCGACGGCCGGGCGCTCCCGCAATGATTCACGTCGACATGTACCGGCTGCTGGATCACGGGGGCGCCGACCTGCTGGGCGAGCTGGACTCGCTGGACCTCGACACCGATCTCGACGACGCGGTCGTCGTGGTCGAGTGGGGCGAGGGCCTGGCCGAACGGCTTTCGGAGCGGCACCTCGACGTCCGGCTGGAGCGGGTCAGCCACTCCGATGTGCGGATCGCGACGTGGGAGTGGGGGCGCTCGTGAACGTGCTCGCGCTCGACACCGCCACCCCGGCCGTGACGGCGGGCGTCGTACGGCTCGAGGACCTGACGGTCCTGGCCGAGCGGGTCACGCACGACGCCCGCGCGCACGCCGAGCGGCTGACCCCCAACGCGCTGGCCGCCCTCGCCGACGCCGGGCTGACCATGGGCGACCTCGACGCCGTCGTGGTGGGCTGCGGACCCGGCCCGTTCACCGGCCTGCGGGCCGGGATGGCCACCGCCGCCGCGTACGGGCACGCGCTGGGCATCCCGGTGCGCGGGGTGTGCAGCCTCGACGCCATCGGGGTGCGCACCACCGGCGACGTGCTGGTGGTCACCGACGCCCGCCGCCGCGAGGTCTACTGGGCCCGGTACCGCGACGGAATTCGGACCGGCCGACCCCGAGTCGATGCCCCAGCCGACGTCGACCCCGGCACCGCCGCTGCGGTCGCCGGCTCGCCCGAGCACGCCGCCCTGTTCGGCCTGCCGGTCTGCGGGCCGGCCCACCCGACGCCGGCCGGCCTGGTCGCGGTCGTGCCGGATTGGACGACCGACCCGGCGCCGCTCGTCGCGCTGTACCTGCGCCGCCCCGACGCCAAGCCCCTGGCGGCACCCCGATGACCGCGTGCAGCGAGCCCGTGACCATCGGCGCGTTGACACCCGCCGACGCCGAGCGCTGCGCCGAGCTGGAGGCCTTGCTGTTCCCCGGCGACGACCCCTGGCCCGCGGTGGCGTTCAACCGCGAGCTCGCCGCCAAGCACAACCACTACGCGGCCGCCCGGGTCGGCGACATCCTGGTCGGCTACGCCGGCATCTCGAGGTTGGGCCGCGTCCCGCCGTTCGAGTACGAGGTGCACACCATCGGGGTGGATCCGGCTTACCAAGGCCGGGGCATCGGCCGCCGGCTGCTCGACGACCTGCTCGATTTCGCCGGCGGCGGCGTCGTCTACCTGGAGGTCCGCACCGACAACGAGGCGGCCATCGGGCTCTACCGCAGCGCGGGATTCGCGCAGATCGGCCTGCGCAAGCGCTACTACCGGGTCAGCGGCGCCGACGCGTACACCATGCGGCGGGAGGGGCAATGATCATCCTGGCCATCGAAACCTCCTGCGACGAAACGGGAGTCGGGATCGCGCGCCTCGACGAGGACGGCACCGTGACCCTGCTCGCCGACGAGGTGGCGTCCAGCGTCGACGAACACGTCCGCTTCGGCGGCGTCGTCCCCGAGATCGCCTCGCGCGCGCACCTGGAGGCGCTCGGCCCGGCCATGCGCCGCGCGCTCAAGGCCGCGGGGCTCGACAAGCCAGACGTCGTCGCCGCCACCATCGGGCCCGGGCTGGCCGGCGCCCTCTTGGTGGGAGTGGCTGCGGCCAAGGCGTATTCGGCCGCCTGGGACGTGCCGTTCTACGCCGTGAACCACCTGGGCGGGCACCTGGCCGCCGACGTCTACGAACACGGACGGCTGCCCGAATGCGTGGCTCTGCTGGTGTCGGGCGGGCACACGCACCTGCTGCACGTGCGCTCCCTCGGCGAGCCGATCGCCGAACTGGGCAGCACGGTCGACGACGCCACCGGCGAGGCCTACGACAAGGTGGCGCGGCTACTGGGGCTGGGCTACCCGGGCGGCAAGGTGCTCGACGACCTGGCCCGCACCGGCGATCCCGACGCCATCCCGTTCCCGCGCGGCATGACCGGTCCCCGCGACGACCCGTACGCGTTCAGCTTCTCCGGGCTCAAGACCGCCGTCGCGCGCTACGTGGAAAGCCACCCCGACGCGGCCACCGCTGACGTCGCCGCCGGGTTCCAAGAAGCCGTCGCCGACGTGCTCACCGGAAAGGCGGTGCGCGCCGCGAGCGAGCTCGGCGTCTCGACGCTGCTGATCGCCGGGGGAGTGGCCGCGAACTCGCGATTGCGCGAGCTGGCCACCGAGCGCTGCGCGGCCGCCGGCCTCACGCTGCGCATCCCCCGGCCCCGGCTGTGCACCGACAACGGGGCGATGATCGCCGCCTTCGCCGCGCACCTGGTGGCGGCGGGCGCGGCGCCGTCGCCGCTGGACGTCCCCAGCGACCCCGGCCTGCCGGTGGTAAAAGCCCAGGTGGGCTGACGTTCGCTCAGCGCGGACACGCCGGGAAGCGAGAAGCACCATGGCGCCCTTGAGTGCTAGCACTCGCATGTATAGAGTGCTAGGTGGCAATCGGCCAAGCCCCTGTGTCGGCACCCGCGACGACGGCGCGAGGGCACGGATGGATGCTGGGTCAACTGATAATCCGGCCGGGGCGAACGCCCCGGACCCGGATCTAACACATGTCCGGGGCGAAGGCTCCGGCCCGATCTAACTAGTGGAGGGCTCCAATCGTGGCGAAGGTGAACATCAAGCCACTCGAGGACAAGATTCTCGTGCAGGCCAACGAGGCCGAGACCACGACCGCGTCCGGTCTGGTCATTCCTGACACCGCCAAGGAGAAGCCGCAGGAAGGCACCGTCGTCGCAGTCGGCCCGGGCCGGTGGGACGAGGACGGCGAGAAGCGGATCCCGCTGGACGTCTCGGAGGGTGACACCGTCATCTACAGCAAGTACGGCGGCACCGAGATCAAGTACAACGGTGAGGAGTACCTGATCCTGTCCGCGCGCGACGTGCTGGCTGTCGTATCCAAGTAAGGACCGTGTTCCGCCCCGGCGATCCCCGCACACCCGCGGGTGATTTCCGGGGCGGCATGCGTTGTGAAGGAGCCTGATGAGCAAAGTTATTGAGTACGACGAAACCGCGCGCCGCGCCATGGAGGCCGGCGTGAACAAGCTCGCCGACGCCGTCCGGGTGACGCTGGGGCCGCGCGGCCGGCACGTGGTGCTGGCCAAGGCCTTCGGCGGACCCGCGGTCACGAACGACGGCGTCACCGTCGCGCGCGAGATCGACCTCGAGGACCCGTTCGAGAACCTGGGCGCCCAGCTGGTGAAGGCGGTGGCCACCAAGACCAACGACGTCGCGGGCGACGGCACCACCACCGCGACCGTGCTGGCGCAGGCGCTGGTCAAGGACGGGCTGCGCATGGTCGCCGCCGGCGCCAACCCGATCGCGCTGGGCGTCGGGATCGGCAAGGCCGGCGACGCGGTGTCCGAGGCGCTGCTGGCCGAGGCCACCCCGGTCTCCGGCAAGGAGGGGATCGCCCAGGTGGCGACGGTGTCGTCGCGCGACCCGCAGGTCGGTGAGCTGGTGGGCGAGGCGATGACCAAGGTCGGCGCCGACGGCGTCGTCAGCGTCGAGGAGTCCTCGACCCTGAACACCGAGCTGGAGTTCACCGAGGGCGTCGGCTTCGACAAGGGCTTCCTGTCGGCGTATTTCGTCACCGACTTCGACTCGCAGGAGGCCGTGCTCGACGACCCGCTGATCCTGCTGCACCAGGAGAAGATCAGCTCGCTGCCCGACCTGCTGCCGATGCTGGAGAAGGTCGCCGAATCGGGCAAGCCGCTGCTGATCGTCGCCGAGGACGTCGAGGGCGAGGCCCTGGCGACGCTGGTCGTCAACTCGATCCGCAAGACGCTGAAGGCCGTAGCGGTCAAGGCGCCGTTCTTCGGTGACCGCCGCAAGGCGTTCCTCGAGGACCTCGCCGTGGTCACCGGCGGGCAGGTGATCAACCCCGACGCCGGCCTGCTGCTGCGCGAGGTCGGCGCCGAGGTGCTGGGCTCGGCCCGCCGCGTGGTCGTCAGCAAGGACGACACGATCATCGTCGAGGGTGGCGGCTCCAAGGACGCGGTCGCCAACCGCGTCAAGCAGCTGCGCGCCGAGATCGAGAAGAGCGACTCCGACTGGGATCGCGAGAAGCTGCAGGAGCGGCTGGCCAAGCTGGCCGGCGGCGTGGCCGTCATCAAGGTCGGTGCCGCCACCGAGACGGCGCTCAAGGAGCGCAAGGAAAGCGTCGAGGACGCCGTCGCGGCGGCCAAGGCCGCCGTCGAGGAGGGCATCGTCGCGGGCGGCGGAACGGCGCTCATCCACGCCCGAAAGGCGTTGCAGGAGCTGCGCGCAACGCTCAGCGGCGACGAGGCGCTCGGCGTCGACGTGTTCTCCGCGGCGCTGGGGGCGCCCCTGTACTGGATCGCCACCAACGCCGGGCTGGACGGCTCCGTCGTCGTCAACAAGGTCAGCGAGCTGCCCGTCGGGCAGGGCCTGAACGCCGAGACGCTCGAATACGGCGACCTGCTCGGCGCCGGCGTGATCGACCCCGTCAAGGTGACCCGGTCGGCCGTCGTCAACGCGGCGTCGGTCGCCCGGATGGTGCTCACCACCGAGACGGCCGTCGTCGACAAGCCAGCCGACGCGGACGACGATGGCCATGGGCATGGCCACCATCACCACCACTAGGTCAATCAGTTACGAAGCACCCCCGGCCTGAGGGCTGGGGGTGTTTTCGTTTTTCACAGCCCGAAGATGACGATCCCCACGCCGACGATGATCGCCACCGCGAGAGACAGCAACAGGACGCTGACGATCCGCTCCTTTGCCCCCGAGGCCTCGTGGTCGGCCGCCGCGATGGGCGCAAGTCTGCGGCCGGCACCCCATGCCGCTGCAAGCAGAGTTGCCAGCCAGTTCGCATAGGCGGCATACACGATGAGCACGACTGCTGTAACTGCCCAAGCGTTGGGCAAGTGGATGTGCGGCCAGAGCAGGCCGATCAGCACGAGGAACATGCCGTTGAGGACTCCCTCGAGATGGCTCGACAGCGCCATGCGTGGGTTCTTCAGCGCCGAGACGGCGAATCCGGTGAGCAGTCCGACCAGGAACAGGACCAACCCAAGCGTGAACAGCACCGTCTGCATGTCAGGAGATTAGGGGCGTCCGGCCGCGCGCGTCCTGAACTTAGCGCCATGTGTGTGGCTGTAATTCACGAGGACTCAGTCAGGCGGTCGCGAAACACTCCCGGTCGAGCGCCGGTGATGTTTCGCTATTTCGCATGGATCGCATCTGGCAGATGGCGTGGGATCGGTACAAATCGAGGTACCCCTGGGCAGCCTGGGCGCTCACGCTCCCCTTGGCCCTCCCGGTTTACCTCGCCTGGTCGCTGGGCATTGTCGCTTTCGAGAGGTCCGATCGATACGCCGAGGCGGCCGCGGTGACCGTGGTCGCCGTGCTCGCGTATGTGTATCTGCTGGTGATGCCCGACGGAAAAGAAGCCCGCCTCATTGAGCGATGGGCCGCTGGCGACGGCGTCGATCGAGCGGACGCACTGCGCGCCACTTACAGCTACGGCCGCAAAGTGATTGCGAGGGGGATGGCTGTCACCGTTGTTTCGCTCGCGGCGCTGTTCGTCGCGGTCGGGATGGTTGCCGGAGCGAGCGGATCGCGGCTCGTCCAGTACGCGATTCTGGGCGCCGTTGCCGGATCTTCCGGACAGCTGATCACGGTGCACAGCTACACCGAATCAATCCTGCGGCCCGCCCGGGCAGCGATCGCCTCGGACACCGGGATCGGCGATTCCCTGCCTCGCTCTCGCCCGTCGTTCGCCACGTGGACCAATGTGGCCATGCTCGCGGTGGGATTCGCGTTTGCCGTCGCCGGCGCGATTCTGGGCGCCGTGTTGGACGTGGCCAGGCACGGCCCCATCCTCCCGATGCTGATCGGTGGTGTGCTGGTGCTCATGATCGGGCCGTCGCTCTGGGCCGCGTACTCGCCACTGCTGCAACCCATTCGCGATCTCGCCGCGGGAACCGAGCGCGTCGCGGCCGGCGATTTCAGCCGGCGCCTGCCGGTGGTGCAAGATGACGACCTCGGCGCGCTGGCGGCGTCGTTCAACCGCATGCAGGCGGGACTGACTGAGCGGCAACGACTTCAGGCCGCGTTCGGAACCTACGTCGACCCCGCCCTGGCCGCGCGCCTACTCGAGCAGGGCGACGACGTCTTCACCGGCGAGCGCCGTGAGGTGACCGTGATGTTCATCGACATCCGCGACTTCACCTCGTTCGCCGAGGCCAACAGCGCCGAGGACACCGTCGCCCGGCTCAACGCCCTCTTCGAGATCGTGGTTCCGGCCGTCGTCGATGCCGGGGGGCACGTCAACAAGTTCCTCGGTGACGGCGCGCTTGCGGTCTTCGGTGCTCCCAATGATCTCGCGGATCATGCCGACGCCGCCGTGAGCGCGGCGGTCCTTATCCATCGCCTCGTCGCCGAGCGTTTCGACGGTGCGCTGCGAATCGGCATTGGGATCAACACCGGCAAGGTGATCGCCGGGACCATCGGCGGCGGCGGAAAGCTGGAGTTCACCTTGATCGGCGACACCGTCAACGTCGCCGCCCGCGTCGAGCAACTCACCAAGACCACCGGTGACGCCTTGCTTCTTACCCGGCAGACGGTCGACGCCTTGGTTTCTCGACCGTCGGGACTTACCCACCGGGGTGCGCACGCCCTGAAGGGCAAGTCGACGCCCACCGAGGTTTTCGGTCTCGGCTCAGCGCGTTAAGCCGACGCGTCATGGTTGACGCGCCTGCCATCCGGGGTGCAATGTGATACTCGTCATATGACCACTGGTCATACCGGGCGGAGAGGTGAGAACTCATGACCACCAGGGACAAGTACACGGACGTACCCGAGCCCTACTCGTGGACGGTCCCCAGTGCCGGCGATGCGCGCTTCACCTGGGAGTACGACGAGGGTCGAGCCCGGCTCCTCTCTCTGTACCAAAAGGGAAAGGACAAGCAGTGGGACGCCCAGTCGCGCATCGACTGGGCGCAAGACGTCGACCCCGACAACCCGGTCGGGCTGCCCGACGAGTTCCATCCGCTGTTCGGCAGCCCGGTGTGGGAAGCCGCCGACGAATCGCGTCGCGCCGAGATGCGCCGGCACTCCCAGGCCTGGCAGTTCTCGCAGTTCCTGCACGGCGAGCAGGGGGCGCTGGTGTGCGCGGCCAAGATCGTCGAGGTCGTTCCTGACTTGGACGCCAAGTTCTACGCGGCCACCCAGACCATGGACGAGGCCCGGCACGTGGAGACGTTCTCGCGGTTCCTGCAGGAGAAGGTCGGTCTCGTCTACCCGATCAACAAGAACCTGACCCAATTGCTGGACGACACCCTGCGCGACTCACGTTGGGACATGCCGTATCTCGGCATGCAGGTCCTCATCGAAGGGCTCGCACTCGCCGCGTTCGGCGTGCTGCGTGACACGGCGGCGCCGGACTCGCTTGCCAAGCAGGTGCTGGCCTACGTCATGCAGGACGAGGCCCGCCACGTGGCCTTTGGCCGAATCTCGTTGAAGGACTACTACTCTGCGCTAACGGAGGCCGAGCGCGATGAGCGTGAAGAGTTCGTCGTCGACGCCTGCTATCTGATGCGCGACCGGTTCCGCGGCGAGGAGGTTTTCGAAACCCTCGGCCTGGACGTCAAAGCGTGTGCCGAGTGGGTCGACACGTCGCCGCTGATGATCCAGTTCCGCTCGCACCTGTTCAGCCGGATCGTGCCGATCGTCAAGGACATCGGGTTGTGGGGCGACAAGGTGCAGAAGGCCTTCAGGGAGATGGGCGTCCTCGACCTGGCCGGCTTCGACATCGAGGCGCTGATGAAGGCCGACGAGGATCAGGCCGAGGCACTGGACAAGGCACACGCCGAGATGGCCGACCGGGCGCTCGAAGTGGACGAGGTGATCGCGGCGGGCGCGAGCTAACCCAAGGGCCCATAGGGTTGGCATCGAAGCCGACCAGGGAGCGACCGTGGACGTATACGAGGCCGTCACCACCCGACGAGCCGTGCGCGGATTCACCGACGAGCCGGTGTCGAGGGAGGTGCTGGCGCGGGTGCTGTCCGCGGCGGCGTGGTCGCCGTCCGGATCGAACCTGCAGTCGTGGAACTCCTACGTGGTGACCGGCGCGCCGCTGGCCGAGCTCAAGAAACGCGCCGGCGAACGCGTGGCCGCTCGCGACCCCTGGGACGAGCGGGAGTACGAGATGTACCCCGACGACCTGAAGTCCCCCTACCGCGAACGCCGATCCGCCTTCGGCCACGAGCGCTACAGCGCGCTCGGCATCGAGCGCGAGGACTGGGAGGCCCGTCAGAGGGCCGCTTCGGCGAACTGGGAGTGCTTCGGTGCGCCCGCCGCCCTGTTCTGCTACATCGACCGCGACCTCGGCCGGCCCCAATGGGCAGACGTCGGGATGTATCTGCAGACCGTCATGCTCCTGCTGCGCGCCGAAGGGCTGCACAGTTGCCCGCAGATGGCATGGTCGGTGTATCGCAAGACCGTCGCGGAGATCCTGTCGCCCCCGGACCGGCTAATCCTGTTCTGCGGCATGTCGATCGGGTACGAGGATCCGGCGGTCGGCTACGCGCGTACGGGCCGCGCGCCGCTCGACGAGACGGTCACGTTCGTCCACGGCTAGCCTCCGCGTCAGCGCGGAGGAAGGCTGGGCGGGGTCGTCCAGGTGTAGCTCGGCGTGGTGGTCGGGGTGCTGGTGACCGTGACGGTGCTCGTGCTGGTGCTCGTGCTGGCGGACGGCGGCGGCACGGCGGTCGTGACCGTGGTGACGGTGGTGGTCTCCGTGGTCGACGACGTCGTCGTCGCGGCCGCCGCGGTGATCACGCCGCACGCCAGACGCTTACCCGAATCCCCGGTGGCGGCACCGCTGAGGTTGTCGGCGGCCTGGTGGATGACCAGCGCGGTGCCCGAGCTGTTTCTCAGGTCCGCGGCGGTGAAGGAGTTCGTGGTGGTGACGAGTTTCGCCGAGCCGTCGGAGCGCACCTGCAGCGCGGTCAGGTCGCCGCTGGCCGGGTAGCCGCTGTGGCCCGGCGCCTGATAGACGCTGCCGGCGGAGCTGAAGTCCCCGCCCTCGCACTTGCCCACGGCGTGGATTTGCAGCCCGTGGAAGCCCTGAGTCAGAACCTGATTCGGGCCCGCCTCCACCGTCACCGTGGCGTAGCCGCTCGTGAAGTCGATGGTGGCGGTGGCGACCTGAGTACCGTCGGCGCTCTTCAACTGCGTGGTCATCCGCTCGGCGCCCGCCGACGCGCTCGAGGACGGCGACGTGGTGGACGGGTTACCGCCCTGGTTTGCGCAAGCGCCCAATGGCGCGATGGTCGCGGTGAGTGCCACGACCGCAAAGGCCATTTCCCGTTTCATGGGCTGGGCCTACCCCGATGAGCCAATATCAAACCCCGCACAAAGATATGAGAGGTATATGAGCCGGGCCCTGGCCGGTGCTCCGCACCCGCGCCTTGTGCGAGCGTGGGTTGGGTGGTCTCCGAACCGCAGTTGACAGAGGCGCTCCGGCAGGCGTCGAGCTACCTGTGGATAGCCGACGTGGCCGGCAAGAGGAATCTGCCCATGATCCAATCCCTTTACAGCTTCGCCGCCCGGCAGATGGTCGCCTACACCGAAGACGGCGAAGAGTGGCACCTGCGGGCCGCCACCGCCGCCGCACACGACGCCACCCGGATGCACGACCTGCTTACTGGCCGCGTCCCGCGCCCACCGGGCGCGCTCGGCGCGCCGACGAACCTCTGAGCGGTTATCCTCCCAGCGCGCTGAGCAGGGCCTTGCGCCCGCGAACGCGGAGCCGGTGGATGCTCGATTGACGCAACTCGGCGATGCGCTCGATCATCCGGTTTCCCAGCGCCTCGAGCATATCCTCGCTCAAATCGATTGGGGCCGGGCATAAGTCGCGCTCCTCCTCGCTGGCGTGGGCATCCAGCACGGTGACGAACGAGTGCCACTCGTCGGTGTATTCCGGCGCGCTCGGCGGCGTGCGCAGCAGCACCGTGAGCTGGTCCCAGACCTGGCGGTGTTCGGCGTGGGCGATCGCGACGAGCTCGGTTGCCGCCGACACCGCCGGATAGAACAGGTCGTCCTCAATGCGCATGTGGATGTCGAGCTCGACCAGCAACTCGTCGAGGGCGCGTTGCCGTTCGTCGGTGTCCGGCGGTATCGCGGTGATCTTCTCGCAGAGTCCGCGCAGGACCTTGTGGTGCTCGAAAAGCACGTCGTAGGCGTTCATTTCGCCGTCCCCCGGATTTCGACGAGCCCGTCACGGATGCGCGCCGGGTAGCTCGGCAGCGCCGCCGTCGCGGGCCCGCGCAGCACCTCCCCGGATTCGCACGCGAACCTCGAACCGTGCCACGGGCAAACGATGCGATCGCGGTCGATCCAGCCGTCGCCCATCGGGGCGCCCAGGTGCGGGCAGCGCTCGCCGACGGCCAACACCTGGCCGTCGTTGCGGTAGAGCACCACGCCGACGCCGTTGACCTCGACCCGCTGCGGCTGGCCGTCCAGGGCGGCCGCCGGTAGCACCGGCGTCCAGTGGTCCGCGGCCAGGCGGTCGCCGGAGCGATCGACGCCGGTCGCCTCCCCGTACACCAGTGCCCCACCCAGGTAGCCACTGCCAAGGGTGAGGCCGTAACCCAAAGCGCTGCTTGCCATTCCGCGCAGGTGACGGCCCCGGCGCCGGTCCCACCACGACGCCGCGTACAGCCCCGTCGCTACCGCGTTCAGCACGCCGTGCACCAGGCCGATCCGGCGCGATTGTTCGTGGGTGTGCTGCCAGTCCGTCACGCCGGTGGCGGCCGCGCCCAGGCTGCCGACGATTCCGACGCCCAGCGCGAACCGCGACGCGTCGCGGTATGTGCGACCGGGAAGCAGGCCGGCCGCATCCATCGCGACCGTCGTCGTCACCGCCCCCGTCGGCACCGACGTCAGCGCCGGATGCAGCGGATGGCCGAGCCAGGTGCCGTGCAGCGCGTTGCCGACCCGATCCCGATGCCGGCCCATGGCCGCGAACAAGAAGGTCAGCGCGTGCTCGAGGCGGTAGCTCGGCCGGTCCAGCCACCCTTGATCGCCAAGAGTGGTTCGGATGTGATCGAGAAAATTCTGTGACCGTTCAGCCACGGCACTCCTCCTGTGGAGTGGGTGAACCGACGCGGCGCAGCGGGTCTCGACGACGTGCCGATCGGACCACGGCCGGCCTGCGGCGCGCGGCCCACGACTAGGACACGTACTGCGGCCGCGAATTGTTCACCCGACAAATTCGGCGGGCCAAGGAACTGTGCAGAATTCGCCAAGCCCCGCACGGCACGCTCGGGACCAAGAGCGAGGCAGGAGGAAAGAAATGACGACTACGGAACTACCGTCCACGCAGGCCAGGTCGGAGGCGCGCTACTCGGTGATGATGGGCATCGCCGGCCTTCTCCTGCACGCCCACTGCGGCCTCGGCATCGTTCTTTCGCTCGTCGGCGCGGCGATGGGATGCGTCGCGCTGGACCGCGCCAACCGCGACAGCCAGCCTCGGGGATTGGCCATCGCCGGCGCCGTGCTGGGATGCGCGGGGATAGCCTCGTGGCTCGCGGTGATGATCTCCTCCGGCGGCCTGCTGGGCGCCGGGGTGCACTAGGCCGAGCGGCGGATCCCGCGGTTGCGGCCGATGTCGCCCTTCAGCAGCATGTCGCGCTCGGATTCCGACAGGCCGCCCCAAACTCCGTACGGCTCACCAACTTCCAGCGCGTGGGACCGGCACTCCTGGATCACCGGGCACCGCCGGCACATCTCCTTGGCGCGCTGCTCGCGCTGCATGCGGGCGCGACCGCGCTCGCCGTCGGGGTGGAAGAACATCGACGAGTCAACGCCGCGGCACAGGCCTTGCAGTTGCCAGTTCCAGATGTCGGCGTTGGGGCCAGGTAGCTGCTCCGGCTGTGGCATTGGATCGTTCCCTCTCTGCACGGCACGCCCAGAAGTTCAGGTTCGCGAAGCGTCGGACAAGCGATTGTGCAACCGATTTTCGAGTGGGGTCACCGCTGACTACCCGTCGAAGTAGAACTTAGGGCGGGCGGCGAATTTCCGTCAATAGCCACTTAGGTCGCCAAAATATGTAAGCGTTGTAAGAGAATTAACTCGCCGTTCATGTGCCACGCTTTTGTTGACCAAAGACCGTGCTACCAGGCGCTTGACCGGACCGTGATTTCCCAGCTCAGCGCTCAGGACAGTGGGGGGAGCAATTAGTACGCAGCTCATGGCGATTAACAGCTCGGTAACAAGAACAGCACGAAGTGTTTACTACTATCACCGTGATTGAAACTGGTCACACTTCGGTGATTAAGAGCACACTGGCCGCCGCCGCCTTCGGGGAGCAACCCGGAACCTGGCCGCTGCCGGCGGCAGGCACGCCGCAGCAACTGTGGTGGCGGGCCGTCGCGGCGGGCGGGCAGGGCCGCTACGGCAGCGCCTACCACGACCTGGCGGAGCTGCGACGCGCCGGTGGCCGGTTGACGTCGCTGGCGCACAGCACGCATGGCTCGTTCCTGCGCCAGCTCGGCTGGCATGAACTGGCGCGGGGCTGGGACGGCCGCGCGCTCGCGTTGGCCGGGGCGGACGCGGAGGCGCGCGCCGATGCGCTGATCGGGCTGGCGGCCGACGCGTTGGGCGTCGGCCGGTTCGCCGCCGCGGCAACGTTGTTGGGCCGCGTGGACCTGGGGGCGGTCCCGGACCGTCTCCCGGTG
The DNA here is from genome assembly GCF_059812245.1 of Mycobacterium sp. NGS64. Taxonomy (NCBI): domain Bacteria; kingdom Bacillati; phylum Actinomycetota; class Actinomycetes; order Mycobacteriales; family Mycobacteriaceae; genus Mycobacterium; species Mycobacterium sp. NGS64. The sequence goes on from NZ_JCALCI010000001.1 coordinate 230,212, forward strand.
CGCCGGGGATGGGTGGCCGCCGAATTGGCGATGGCCTCCGGGGACGGTGCGTCGGCCGTGCGCCACGCCGAGGAGGCCGTGCGGCGGGCGGAGGCGATGGTCGTTTCGTCGGTGCGGCACCGGGTCAAGAGCGATGTGGTGCTGGCCGCCGCGCTGTGCAGCGCCGGCCGCGTCGAGCGCGCCCGCGCGGTCGCCGACGCGGCGCTGGACGCCACCGGCCGGTCCAACCTGATCCCGCTTCGATGGGCGCTGGCTTGCTTGCTGATCGACATCGAAAGTGTCACGTTTTCAACACAAAAGCTGCGTGAAATTCGCGATATCTGCGCAGGCCAGGTGCGGCGCGCCGGGGGCGCGTGGCGTTCCGCTTGAAACGGCCTTCGGGCCGTTATTGTCATTGCGTTAGTTAGCCCGCGATGTGTCCCGTTCGTAACGTTGGAGCAACCGCCGTCGATGACAATTCAAGGGGAACGTCTCGACGCTGTGGTTGCGGAGGCCGTGGCGGGGGACCGGAACGCCCTACGGGAGGTGCTGGAGACCATCCGCCCGATCGTCGTCCGATATTGCCGCGCGCGAGTCGGCACGGTCGCACGGGGTGGTCTGACAGCCGACGACGTGGCTCAGGAGGTGTGCTTGGCCACCATCACGGCGCTGCCGCGCTATCGCGAGCGGGGACGCCCGTTCCTGGCCTTCCTGTATGGCATCGCGGCCCACAAGGTCGCCGACGCGCACCGGGCCGCCGGTCGTGACCTCGCCTACCCCACCGAGACCATCCCCGAGCGCTGGTCGACCGACGCGGGCCCGGAGCAGCGGGCCCTCGAGGCCGACTCGGTCAGCCGAATGAACGAGCTGCTCGAGATCCTGCCGTCCAAGCAGCGCGAGATCCTGATCCTGCGGGTGGTCGTCGGCCTGTCCGCCGAGGAGACCGCCGCCGCCGTCGGCAGCACGACGGGAGCGGTCCGCGTGGCCCAGCACCGGGCGCTGTCCCGGCTCAAGTCCGAAATCGTCGCGGCGGGTGACTATGCCTGAATCCCTGGATGAATTCGCCAGCACCGACTTGCTTCTCGACGCGTTGGCCGAGCGCCGGCCGGTCGATCTGGGCGATCCCCACGACGACGCGTTGGCCGTCCTGCTGGCCGACTGGCGAGACGACCTGCGCTGGCCGCCGGCCAGCGCGCTGGTTTCGCCGGAAGAGGCCGTCGGGGCGCTGCACGCCGGGCTGGCCGAGCGGCGGCGCGCCCGCCGCGGCCTCGCCGCGATCGGATCGGTGGCCGCGACGCTGCTGGTGCTGAGCGGGTTCGGGGCCATGGTGGTCGAGGCCCGCCCCGGCGACACGCTGTACGGCCTGCACGCGATGTTCTTCGACCAGCCGCGGGTCAAGGACAGCCAGATCGAGCTGTCTGCCAAGGCCGAACTGGCCAAGGTTCAGCAAATGATCGACCAGGGCCAGTGGACCCAAGCGCAGAATCAGCTGGCCGAGGTCAGCAGCACGGTGCAATCCATGAACGACGGGGCCAGCCGCAACGACCTGTTGGACGAGGTGAACCTGCTCAACACCCGGGTCGAATCGCGCAACCCGAACGCGACGCTGCCGCCGGCCGCGCCGAAGCCCAAGGCGCCGGCCGCGTCGTCTACCTCGCCGGCCGCGCCGAGTACGACCCCACCGAGCCCATCAGCAAGTTCGACGACGAGCCCCACAACGAGCCCGTCGTCCGGGCGGCATCGGCATCACGGGCACTCGTCCACGCCGCCCTCAGCGGCGCCGGACGACACGCCCTAGCTCAGCGGCGGTGAAACCCGTCCGCGTCTGACGTCGCTTCGTTCAGCGAGGCGTCGGCGTATCCCCGGCAGTAATCCCACGTGACATAGGAGTCGGGTTCGGGGTCGTAGGCGGGCTCGTGCGGGCGGACGGTGCCGTCGATGAGCAGCTGCAACAGGTTGGCCCGCAACATGTCCCAGTCGTGGTAGTGGTCCTGCTGACATTCGTCGCAGCACACCACGAGTCCGCGAATTCCCTTGTGCGCCAGCAGGGCCTCGTACACGGCCAGATCGGCCAGGTCCGCCTCGACCGCCATCCGCTCTTGCTGATCCAGGGGTTGCCCCGGCTCGACGGCTTCGAGCGCAGCCGACGGATCGCAGGGGTCGTCGGCGAACGGGTCGGGTGGCAAACCCGGTGGGAGGTGGTCACGCACGCCTCTAGACTACGCAGGCGGGCCGTCATCGCGCCAGCAGGTAGACGCGCGCAGCGTGGCGCCCGGGCAAGCGGGTCCGGTGTCCGTGCGAGCCGATAGGATGGGCTTCTCACTCCGCGCGCGTATGGAGGGCCCCACCGATGTCCCGTGGCATGTCCCATTTAGAAGACAGCTCCGACCTGGTTGCCAGCCCGTACCTGCGCGACCCCCACCTCCCCGGGCTGGCCGACGACCCGCTGCCGACCGGGGGCGACAACCCGTACAAGATCGCGATGCTCGGATTGACGTTCGACGACGTGTTGCTGCTGCCCGCGGCCTCCGACGTGGTCCCGGCCACCGCCGACACCTCCAGCCAGCTCACCAGGAAGATCAGGCTGAAGGTGCCGCTGGTCAGCTCGGCGATGGACACCGTCACCGAGTCGCGGATGGCGATCGCGATGGCCCGCGCGGGCGGCATGGGGGTGCTGCACCGCAACCTGCCGGTCGCCGAGCAGGCCGGCCAGGTCGAGATGGTGAAGCGCTCCGAGGCGGGCATGGTCACCGATCCGGTCACCTGCCGCCCCGACAACACGCTGGCTCAGGTCGACGCGCTGTGCGCCCGGTTCCGGATCTCCGGGCTGCCCGTCGTCGACGACGACGGCGCGCTGGTCGGCATCATCACCAACCGCGACATGCGCTTCGAGGTGGACCAGACCAAGAAGGTCGCCGAGGTGATGACCAAGGCCCCGCTGATCACCGCCCAGGAGGGCGTCAGCGCCGATGCGGCGCTGGGGTTGTTGCGCCGCAACAAGATCGAGAAGCTGCCGGTCGTCGACGGGCACGGCCGGCTGACCGGGCTGATCACCGTCAAGGACTTCGTCAAGACCGAACAGCACCCGCTGGCCACCAAGGACAGCGACGGGCGGCTGCTGGTCGGCGCCGCCGTCGGCGTCGGCGGTGACGCCTGGGTCCGCGCCATGATGCTGGTCGACGCCGGCGTCGACGTGCTGATCGTGGACACCGCGCACGCGCACAACCGGCTGGTGCTCGACATGGTCGGCAAACTCAAGGCCGAGGTCGGCGAGCGCGTCGAGATCATCGGCGGCAACGTTGCCACCCGAGCCGCGGCCGCCGCGCTCGTCGACGCCGGGGCCGACGCGGTCAAGGTCGGGGTGGGCCCCGGTTCGATCTGCACGACGCGGGTGGTGGCCGGCGTCGGCGCGCCGCAGATCACCGCGATCCTGGAAGCCGTCGCGGCCTGCCGCCCGGCCGGTGTGCCGGTCATCGCCGACGGGGGACTGCAGTACTCCGGCGATATCGCCAAGGCGCTGGCCGCCGGCGCGTCGACGGCCATGCTCGGCTCGCTCCTGGCCGGCACGGCCGAGGCGCCCGGCGAGCTGATCTTCGTCAACGGCAAGCAGTTCAAGAGCTACCGGGGCATGGGGTCGCTGGGTGCCATGGCGGGCCGGGGCTCCGGCGGATCGGGCGGCGGCAAGTCCTACTCCAAGGACCGCTACTTCGCCGACGACGCGCTCTCCGAGGACAAGCTGGTGCCCGAGGGCATCGAGGGCCGGGTACCGTTCCGCGGACCGCTGTCGTCGGTGATCCACCAGCTCACCGGCGGCCTGCGCGCCGCGATGGGCTACACCGGCTCGCCCACCATCGAGGTGCTGCAGCAGGCGCAGTTCGTCCGGATCACGGCGGCCGGGCTGCGCGAGAGCCACCCGCACGATGTCGCCATGACGGTCGAAGCGCCCAACTATTTCGCCCGGTGAACAGCGAACTGGCAATGGTCGAGATCGGCATGGGCCGCGTCGCCCGTCGCACGTATGAACTGAGCGAGATCAGCATCGTGCCGTCGCGGCGCACCCGCTCGTCGAAGGACGTGTCGACGGCGTGGCAGTTGGACGCCTACCGCTTCGAGATCCCGGTGATCGCCCATCCCACCGACGCTTTGGTGTCGCCGGAGTTCGCGATCGAGCTGGGCCGGCTCGGCGGGCTGGGCGTGCTCAACGGCGAGGGGCTGATCGGCCGGCACGCCGACGTCGAGGCCAAGATCGCGCAACTGCTCGAGGCCGCCGAAAAGGAGCCCGAACCATCGGCGGCGATCCGGCTGCTGCAGGAACTGCACGCGGCGCCGCTGGACCCCGACCTGCTGGGGTCGGCCGTGGCGCGCATCCGCGAGGCGGGGGTGATCACCGCGGTGCGGGTCAGCCCGCAGAACGCCCAGGCGCTGACACCGGTGCTGCTGCAGGCTGGGATCGACCTGCTGGTCATCCAGGGCACGATCGTCTCGGCCGAAAGAGTGGCCAGCGATGGCGAGCCGCTGAACCTGAAGACCTTCATCTCCGAGCTTGACGTGCCAGTGGTCGCCGGCGGTGTGCTCGACCACCGCACCGCGCTGCACCTGATGCGCACCGGCGCCGCCGGCGTCATCGTCGGCTATGGCTCCACCCGGGGCGTGACCACCAGCGACGAGGTGCTGGGCATCAGCGTGCCGATGGCCACCGCGATCGCCGACGCCGCCGCCGCGCGCCGCGAATACCTCGACGAGACCGGCGGCCGGTACGTGCATGTGCTGGCCGACGGCGACATCCACACCTCGGGCGAGCTGGCCAAGGCCATCGCCTGCGGCGCCGACGCGGTGGTGCTGGGCACGCCGCTGGCCGAGGCGGCCGAGGCGCTCGGGGGCGGTTGGTTCTGGCCCGCCGCCGCGGCGCACCCGTCGCTGCCGCGCGGGGCGTTGCTGCAGATCGCCGTCGGCGAGCGGCCGCCGCTGGAGCGGGTGCTGGGCGGGCCGTCGGACGACCCGTTCGGCAGCCTGAACCTGGTCGGCGGCCTGCGCCGGTCGATGGCCAAGGCCGGTTACTGCGACCTCAAGGAGTTTCAGAAGGTCGGCCTGACCGTCGGCGGCTGACGGCCGCGAAAGCCCCCTGGTTTGCTACCGGCCGGTATGGCCATACTGGTGCAATGAAGCCGGATTACGACGTCCTGATCATCGGGTCGGGGTTTGGGGGCAGCGTCAGCGCGCTGCGGCTGACGGAAAAGGGCTACCGGGTGGGCGTGCTGGAGGCAGGCCGCCGGTTCTCGGACCAGGAGTTCGCCGAGACCTCCTGGGACCTGCGCAAGTTCTTGTGGGCGCCCAGGCTGGGTTGCTACGGCATCCAGCGGATCCACCCGCTGCGCAACGTGATGATCCTGGCCGGCGCCGGGGTGGGCGGCGGTTCGCTCAACTACGCCAACACCCTGTACGTGCCGCCGGAGCCCTTCTTCAAAGACCGGCAGTGGGCGCACATCACCGACTGGCGCGACGAGTTGATGCCGCATTACGAGCAGGCGCAACGGATGCTGGGCGTGGTGGAGAACCCGACGTTCACCGACGCCGACCGCCTGATGAAGGAGGTCGCCGACGAGATGGGCTGCGGCGACACCTTCGTGCCCACCCCAGTGGGGGTGTTCTTCGGCCCGAACGGCACCAAGGCGCCCGGCAAGACCGTGCCGGACCCGTACTTCGGCGGCGCCGGGCCGGACCGAACCGGCTGCCTGGAATGCGGCTGCTGCATGACCGGCTGCCGCTACGGCGCCAAGAACACCCTGGTGAAGAACTACCTCGGCCTCGCGGAAGCCAATGGCGCGCAAGTCATCCCGATGACCACGGTGAAGGGCTTCGAGCAGCGTCCCGACGGCCTGTGGGAGGTCCGAACGGTACGCACCGGAAGTTGGCTGCGCCGCGACCGGCGCACCTACACCGCCTCGCACCTGATCCTGGCCGCGGGCACCTGGGGGACGCAGCACCTGCTGTTCAAAATGCGCGACCGGGGGAAGCTGCCTCGCCTGTCGGAGCGCCTGGGCGTGCTGACCCGCACCAACTCCGAGTCGATCGTCGGCGCCGCGACGCTGGAGGTGAAGCCCGATCTGGACCTCACGCACGGGGTGGCGATCACGTCGTCGATCCATCCGACGTCGGACACCCACGTCGAGCCGGTCCGCTACGGCAAGGGCTCCAACGCGATGGGGCTGCTGCAGACGCTGATGACCGACGGGCACGGACCGGGCGGCACCGATACCCCGCGCTGGAAGCAGCTGCTGGACCAGGGCCGCGAGGACCCGCGCGGGATCCTGCGGATGATCAACGTCCGGCAGTGGAGCGAACGCACGGTGATCGCGCTGGTGATGCAGCACCTGGACAACTCGATCACCACGTTCACCAAGCGCGGCAAGCTCGGAATCCGTTGGTATTCCAGCAAACAGGGGCACGGCGAGCCCAACCCGTCGTGGATTCCGGTCGGCAACGAGGTCACCCGCCGCATCGCCGCCAAGATCGACGGCGTCGCCGGCGGCACCTGGGGCGAGCTGTTCAACATCCCGCTGACGGCGCACTTCCTCGGCGGCGCGGTGATCGGCGACGGTCCCGAAAGCGGCGTCATCGACCCGTATCACCGGGTCTACGGCTACCCGACGCTGTTCGTGGTGGACGGCGCGGCGATCTCGGCGAACCTGGGCGTCAACCCGTCGCTGTCCATCACCGCGCAGGCCGAGCGGGCCGCGTCGCTGTGGCCGAACAAGGGCGAGAACGACCAGCGCCCGCTGCAGGGCGACACCTACCGCAGGCTGTCCCCGATTCCGCCGGCCCACCCGGTGGTGCCAGCGCATGCGCCGGGCGCGTTGCGCTGGCTACCGAGCAACCCCGTGAGCACCGCAGGCTGACCCCTCAAATCAGCTTGCGATCGCCTCGGGGCTGGTCGGGTCGGCGACCCGCGGCGCTCGGCTACGCCGAGCTTGCGATCGCCTCGGGGGTGTTGGCGTCGAGCAGGGCCCCGCTGACGACGCGGCTGCGTTCCCCGTGCACGTTGACGGGCACATCGCCCATCAGCGTGACCCGGTGCATCAGCCGATGTTGGTTGTCGTAGTCGTCGATGGCGCGGTGTTGCGTGGCCCGGTTGTCCCAGATGGCGACGTCGCCGTAGCTCCACGTCCAGCGAATGGTGTTCTCCGGCGCGGTGATTCGCCGTTGCAGCAGCTCGTGCAGCACCGTCGACTCGTAGCTGTCCAGCCCGACGAACCCGCGGACGAAGTCGCCCAGCACCAGCGTGCGCTCACCGGTCTCGGGGTGCACGCGCACCACCGGGTGCTCGGTCCGGAAATCGGGTTTGTCGAACGCCTGCCGGAACGCGCGCTGCGCCTCGGTCATCGTCTCGATCGATTCCGGGGTCACGTAGTCGTAGCGGTTGGTGTGCAGCGCCCACAAGTTGTCGACCAGTGATTTGAGCGGCTCGGGCAGCTCGTCGTAGGCTGCCGCGGTCGAGGCCCACAGCGTCGACCCGCCATAGCTGGGCAGCGTGACCGCGCGCAGGATCGAGGCGGCGGGGTAGTTCGCGGCGAACGTGACGTCGGTGTGCCAGCGCGTCGCCTTCCCGTACTCGGAGTTGATGGGCGTGATGGTCGGCGCGTCCTTGCCCGCGAGGAAGGCGGCCGCGGGGTGGCCGATCGGGGTGCCCAGCAGCCGCGCGAACTCGAGCTGTTGCTCATCGTCGAGGTGGTCCTGCCCGCGGAAGAAGATCACCTTGTGGGCCAGCAGCGCCCCCCTGATTTCGTCGACGGTCGCCTGGTCGAGGTCGCCGCCCAGTTTCACTCCGTCGACTCGGGCGCCGATCCGGCTGCCCAGCTTGGTGACGGTCACTGGCTGTGTCATTTCAATCGTCCTTTTTGCCGTAACTCGGTAGTAGTCACTTGACTAACGTGTAGTGTAGTCATGTGACTAACAATTCCGCAAGGGTTGAGCGCCGCGAGAGTCCCACCGGTAGGGAAGAGGTGGTGGCGGCCATCCTGGAGGCGGCCACCGACCTGTTCGCGGAGCGCGGTCCGGCGGCCACGTCCATCCGCGACATCGCCGCGCGATCGAAGGTCAACCACGGCCTGGTGTTCCGTTACTTCGGCGCCAAGGACCAGTTGGTGGGCGCCGTGCTCGATCACCTAGGCGCGACGACGACCGCGGTGCTGGAGGCCGACCCCTCCTCCCCTGAGGCCGAGCGGGCGCTGGACCGCCACATGCGGGTGATGGCCCGCACGTTGCTCGACGGCTATCCCGCAGGCAAGTTGCAGTCGCGGTTTCCGGGCGCCGCCCTGTTGTTCGACCGGTTCCGCCCGACCCACCAGGACGACCGCAGCGCCCGCCTGGCCGTCGCCAATGGCTTTGCGCTGCAAATGGGTTGGCGGCTGTTCGCGCCCTTCCTGCGCTCGGCCACCGGTCTGGACGAGCTGACCGACGAAGAAATCCGCGAGGCGGTGCAGGCCGAGGTGGCCCGCATCGTCGAGCCTCACTGACTCCGGGCCAGCGCGCGCCGGTGCAGCGGCTCGCGGCCCGGCGGCTGCTGCGGCGCCGGAAGGAGCGGCTTGCGGATGTGCACCGCCACGGTCGTCGGCGCATCGGTGTGCAGGGTGAGCTGCTCGCCGGCGTGTCGGATGTCCAGGTCGTGGTCGGGCCCGTCGTGCACGGTGTAGGTCACATCGGAGTGGTTGACGTCGACGGTCAGCCGGAAGTCACGCCAGCGCAGCCGGAACCGCAGCCGCGAAATGCCGTCGGGCAGCAGGGGATCCAGCGACAGGACGCCCTCGTCGTCGCGCAGGCCGCCGAACCCGACGACCAGGGTCATCCAGGCCCCGGCCAGCGAGGCCATGTGCAACCCGTCGCGGGTGTTGTGGTGCAGATCGCGCAGGTCGATCAGCGCGGCCTCGTAGGCGTAGTCGTGGGCCAGCTCCAGATGGCCGACCTCGGCGCACATCACGGCCTGCGAGCAGGCCGACAGCGACGAGTCGCGCACCATGCGCCGCTCGTAGTAGTCGACGTTGCGCGCCTTCTGTTCGGGCGTGAACGCGTGGCTCTGCCACTGCATCGCCAGCACGAGGTCGGCCTGCTTGATCACCTGCGCGGGATAGAGCCGCACGTACGCCTCGTGCATCAGCAGGGGATAGGTGGTGTTCTTCTCGAAGTCCCATTCGGCGAAGGTGGTGAAGCCCTCGCACTGCTGATGGACGCCGAGCTCCGAGTCATACGGAATGTTGACGGCGCCGGCGGCGTCGCGCCAGGCGGCCGCCTCCTCGGTGGTGACCTCCAGTGCCTCCGCCTCCTCGGGGTGGCGGTTGCACGCGTCGGCGGCCGTGATCAGGTTGTGCGCCGCCATCAAGTTGGTGAAGACGTTGTCGCGCACGACCGCCGTGTACTCGTCGGGGCCGGTCACGCCGTCGAGGTGCCACACGCCGTGCCGGTCGTGGTGCCCGAGCGACATCCACAGCCGGGCCGTCTCGACCAGCACCCGCAGCCCGCACTCCCGCTCCAGCTCCTCATCGCCGGTGACGATGCGGTACCGCTCGAAGGCCATGGCGATGTCGGCGTTGATGTGCCAGGCCGCCGTCCCGGCCGGCCAGTAGGCCGAGCACTCCTGCCCGCGGATGGTTCGCCAGGGAAAGCTGGCGCCGTCGAGGCCGAGCTCTGCCGCGCGCTCCTTGGCGAGGTCGAGGGTCGACGCGCGCCACCGCAGCGCGTCGGCGACCGTGTGCGGCGCGGTGTAGCTCAGCACGGGCAGCACGTAACCCTCTGTGTCCCAAAAGGCGTGGCCGTCGTAGCCGGTTCCGGTGAGCCCCTTGGCGGCGATGGCGCGGCGCTCGGCGCGCGCGCTCGCCTGCAGCAGGTGAAACATCCCGAACCGGACGGCCTGTTGGGATTCGGGGTCGCCCTCCACCTCGACGTCGGCGTTCTGCCAGAAGTCGTCGAGGTAGGACCGCTGCGCGTCCAGCAGTCCCTGCCAGCCGCTGTAGCGGGCGCTGTGGATCGCGGCGGCGGCCTGGTCGCGCAGCGCCGGGCGGGAGCGCATGCTCGACCAGCCATACGCCAGGTACTTGACGATGCGCAGCTTCTGGCCCGGGCGCAGCCCGCAGATCACCGTGGTGCGCGCCAAGTCGGGACGGGCGTCGGTGCTGAACTCGACGCGGCCGGGAACCTCGATCTCGTGGTCCATCGCGGCGGCCATCATCAGCGCACTGGCCCGGGTCCGGTGCATGAGAAGCGCTCCGGTTTCGGTGTTTTCGTGGTCGACGGCCTCGAGCGGGTTCTCCAGGATCGCCGACACCCGCGGGTCGTCGGAGGTCTCGGGCTGGTCCTCGTTGGTGACCAGCTCGGACTGCACGGTGACCCGCACGAATTCCTCGACCGCTTCGACGACGTACTCGATGGCCGCGACCCCGCGCTGGGCCAGCGAGACCAGCCGGGTGGACACGACCCGGACCTGCTTGCCGTTGGGCGAGCGCCAGTCCGCGCGGCGGGTCAGCGTCCCGGCGCGCAGGTCGAGCACCCGCTCGTGGGAGAGCAGCTCGCCGTAGCGCACGTCGAACGGCTCGTCCTCGACCAACAGCCGGATGATCTTGCCGTTCGTGACGTCGACGAGCGTCTGGCCCGCCTCCGGGTAGCCGAAGCCGGCCTCGGCGTACGGCAGGGGCCGGATCTCGTAGAAGGAGTTGAGGTAGGTGCCCGGCAGGCCGTGCGGCTCGCCCTCGTCGAGGTTGCCGCGCAGCCCGATGTGCCCGTTGGACAGGGCGAACAGCGATTCGGACTGCGCCAGCAGGTTCAGGTCGAGCCGGGTCTCGCGGATCTGCCACGGTTCGACGGGGTAGCACTCTTCAGTGATCATGACTGGAGAAGGTCCGCGAGATCGGTGACCACCACGTCGGCGCCGTTGCGGCGCAGGTCCTCGGCCTGGCCCACCCGGTCGACACCCACCACGTAGCCGAAGTTACCGGCCCGGCCGGCCTGCACGCCGGACAGCGCGTCCTCGAAGACGGCCGCGGCGTCCGCGGGGACATCGAGCAGCTCCGCCCCGCGCAGGTAGGAGTCGGGGGCCGGCTTGCCGGCGATGTGCTCGTCGCGCAGCGTGACGCCGTCCACCCGCTTCTGGACGAACCGGTCGAGGCCGGTGATCTCGAGGACGTCGCGGGTGTTGGCGCTCGAGGACACCACGGCGATGCCGAGGCCGGCGGCTGAGACCGCCTCCAGGTAGCGGCGCGATCCCTCGAACACTTCCACGCCGTCGTCGCGCAGGACCTTCTGGAACATGTCGTTCTTGCGGTTGCCCAGGCCGTATATCGTCTCGGCGTCGCCCGGGTCGTCCGGATCGCCGTCCGGCAGCTCGATTCCCCTACTCTCCAGGAACGACCGGACACCGTCCTCGCGCTTCTTGCCGTCCACGTACTTGCGGTAGTCGGCGGCCGCGTCGAAGGGGACGAATTCTTCCCCCGTTCGCTTGGCCCGCTCGGCCAGGTAGCCGTCGAACATGGCCTTCCAGGCCTTGGTGTGAACGCTCGCGGTATCCGTGAGCACCCCGTCGAGGTCGAACAGGCAGGCGCGCACCTTCTCCGGCAGACCCAGCACGGGTGACCTCACTCTCGGGTATCGAGTCGGGCGACTATTTGGTGCGATACCCACTCCACCATGCCGAGATGCCTGCCGCCAGGGATCGCGACGTTTGCCCCGCCGGTTTACGCGTCGTTCAGCAGGCCGCGCTCGATGAGGTCGAACACCTGGGTCCGTGCGAAACGGACGGCCGCGGGGCTTTGGGGTAGCGGTCCGTCGAGCAACAGGCAGGCCAGCCCGTGCACCGCCGACCAGGCGGCGATTTCGGCCCCCGGCCGGCGGCGCGCGTCCAGCAGGCCGGCGGCCTGGGCCTCGTCGAGCACCTGGCCGAGGACCCCGAATGGGTCGGCGGTGGTGTCGGTTGCCCCGGGGGACGTCGCGGGGTGCGAGGTGAACGCGGCGCGAAACAGTCCGGGCTCGGAGATCGCGAAGTCGATATAGGCGGTGCCGACCGCACGCAGCCTCTTGCGGGGGTCGTTGGTGCGATTGACGCGCCGGCGCATCTGCGTGGCGAGCTCGTCGCGCGCGTAGCTCGACACCTCGGCCAGCAGCGCCTCGCGGTCGGCGAAGTGGCGGTACGCGGCCGAGTGGGACACCCCGGCGGCCCGCGCCGCCTCGCGCAGGATCACCCGATCGGGGCCGCCCTCGCGGGCGAGGGTGATGCTCGCCTCGACCAGGGCCGAGTGCAACGCGCCGTGGTGATAGCCCTTTTTGGCAGGGGGCCCGACGGAACTCATGCCATCACGATCTCACGCCGGCCCAGATGTTGACAACGGTCACATGGAGGTCGCATACTGCGGATGTAACCATCGGTCACATTCCGGTTCGGGAAAGGAACTCCAATGAACAACACACGTGTGCTGGTCACCGGCGCGACGGGAAGGATAGGCGGCGCCGTGGCGGCCCAATTGCTGGAAAGGGGCGTGCCGACGCGGGCCTTGGTGCGTCGCGACGACGCCCGCAGTGCCCGGTTACGGGCGTTGGGCGCCGAGGTCGTCGTGGCGGATATGCTTGACATTCAACAGGTTCGGGCCGCAGTCGAGGGCGTGGACCGGTTGTTCTTCAACCCTCCCTACCACCCGCACGCGCTCGACAGCGCGGTCAGCTTCGCCGTGGCCGCGCACGACGCCGGCGTCGAGGCGGTGGTCGCGCTGGGCCAGTGGCTGGCCAGCCCCGAGCATCCGTCGCTGATGACGCGCCAGCACTGGCTGTCCGACAAGCTGTTTCGGCTGTTGCCGGACACCGCCCACGTCGCGGTCGATCCCGGGTTCTTCGCGGACAACTATTTCATGGCGCTGCCGGTTACCGTCCAACTCGGGGTGCTGCCGGCGCCGAGCACGGGGGGACGACTCAACGCGCCCCCGTCCAATGAAGACATCGCCCGGGTAGCGGTCGGCGCGTTGCTCGACCCGCATCGCCACGACGGTCGGTCCTACCGCCCGACCGGGCCAAAGCTGTTGTCCGGCAAAGAGGTCGCGGAGATGGTGGGTGACGCCATGGGGCGGCGGGTCCGCCTCCTGGAAATGCCCCCGTGGATGTTCATGCGAGCGGTGCACGTGAACGCCAAGCGGCTCGGAGTCGACACGTACTTCGAGTCCGGGTTGCGCCACTACCTGCCCGAGACCGCGCTGGGAGTCTGGGAGGTGGGCGGCCCGACCACCCACGTGCGCGACGTCGCCGGGGTCGAACCCGAAGACTTTCCCACCATCGCGCGCCGCTACATCGAGGCGGCGGACAGCCGGCGCACCCCGGGAAAAGTGTTGCGCGAGATCGGGAATCTGATGCTGACCGGCCTGGTGCCCCCGCACCGGCTCGACCGTTTCGACAAGCGCCAGCAACATCCCCAGCCCGCCCGGCCCCGGTATTCGGCCGAGTCGGCCGTGTGGCAACGCGAGCACGCCCCGTCGATTGACCCGGCCCGCTACCGGTACGGCCTAGGCAAGTTGGCGGTCGATGTCCAGTAGGTGATGGCGCACCTCGTGCATCGTGTTGACGGCCACCCAGCGGAGCGTCCGCTGGGTGCGCCGCGGCCAGTTGTAGACGATGCGGAGCTCCCAGTCGGCGTCGTCGAGCCGGCGCAGGGTGTTCGCCAGCAGCCGCGCCGCGATCGTCAGCTCCTCGGCGACTTCGGCCGGGTCGCTTTCGGCGTACCCGTCGTGGGCGACGCGTTCGTCGCGGCCCATCGGCACGGCGGCGGGCACGTCGGCGCGCCGGGCCAGCAGCACCCGCTCGCGCTGCGTGATCAGTACGTCGCGGAGGTGGCAGGCATATTCGAGCGGTGACCACAGCTTTGGGGCGGTGCGCCGCGCGAGGGTGGCCGGCTCGGCGGTGCTGAGCAGCCGGGCCAATTCGGCAACGCCAGCCCGGATCTCGTCACCGGCCCGCGTTGCGGTGGTCAGGTCGTATGCGAATCCGCACTCCTGGCACCGTTCCACCAGCACAGCTTATGGGCGGGCGCTGCGCCGCCGGACCGGTAGCCAACACGCGGCCAACGGGACGGTGGTGAGCAATCCGAGCGCGACCACGCCGGCCAGATGCCGGTGCTCGTCGCGCATCGCGATGGCCATGACCAGCATGGCGCCGAAATGCGCTGCGTTCGCGGTGAGATTGAAATCGAGGAAGAGTCGGTTCGCCAGCGGGTCGCGCGCCGATGCGAACAGGAACAGCGCCCAGACGATGTAGACGGTGGCGAACATGACCGCGATCGCGTCGCCCCCGGAGCCCCATTCGAAGAGCGCGTTGGCCCGATGCGTGATCGCGAACACCAGGTCGGGCACGAAGAAGAGCAGGTACCCGACCGCGGTCAGCCGGATGACCACCCGGAGCCAGGCCCGCCTCATGACCCCGGTTGGCTGTGCCGAATGATGCGGACCATCTCCGTGGGGCGTTCAAGGGCCGAGAAGTGGCCCGCGCTGCTTACCGTGACGGCCCGGACACCCAGTAGGCGGGCGACCTGGTCCCGGTCCGCGGGGCGCGACCAGTCGTGCTCGCTGTAGACCAGCGTGACCGGGGCCTTCACCTCGGGGTAGCGGTCTTTCGCTTTGATGAGCCCGGGGAGGACGCGCATGATGGCCCGATTCACCCGGGGGTAGCCGGGACGGCGGCCGCTGCGGCGCAGCTCGACGAGGAAGTCCTTCGGCAGCGCGCCGGAGTCGGCAAAGCCGCCGGCCAGCACGCCGCGCAGGATGAGGCGATTCTCGAGCGCGGCGAAGACGGGTCCGGAACCGGGCAGGCGGACGCCCGTCCCGATCACGCGGGCGAACCAATTGCCGCGTTCGAGGCCGCCGGGGTAGTCGTAGGGGTTGAAGACGATCACGTTGCTCACCCGGTCGGTCAGCTCGATCGAGGCCAGCAGCGCGAGCGCAGCACCCATCGATTCGCCCGCCAGCGTGACGTCGCGCAGGTCCAGGGCCGTGACGAATTCAACGACGGCGCGGCGCAATTCGGCCTCCCCGTATCGCGCGCCGGGTACGACGTCGGACCAGCCCATGCCGGGCAGGTCCAGCGCGTACACGGTGAAGTCGTCCCACAGCGCCGGCACCACTCGCTGGAAGTAGTCCAGCTGCGTGCGGACGGTGTGCAGCAGGACGAGCGGTGGGCCGGTTCCCGCCGTGAAGTAGCGCAACCGGGAGCCGTCCGGCCGCCGGAGGAACCTGACCTCGCCGCGGCCGCCGCTCCACGCCAGCGTGTAGCGTTGGTCCGGAATTGCGTTGGGCGCCAAGGTGTTCATCGTTCGCACAGTCCCTGAACGGCGCGCAGGCGCCCGTCGGCCAGGGCCTGCGTCAGGTTTTCGGCCTTTCGGCGGAAGTCGGTGACGAAGGCGTGCAGGCCCAGCGGGCCGTCCGGCTGGGCCAGGATGGCCTGCATGAGCGCGGCCGCCTGGTCGGTGAGGTCGTTCCACGCCGTGACGGTGAGGCCGGCGGACTCCACCGCGGCGCGCAGGTCGTCGGGGGTCGCCAGGTGGCTGCGCGCGGGTTCGTCGGCCCAGGGCAGGGGATAGGCGAGCTCGCCGCCGCCGCCAATCGTGATGTCCCACAGGGCGAGTCGCCCGCCGTCCTTGAGCACCCGATGCGCCTCGGAGTACAGGCGCGCCTTGTCGGCCACGTTCATTTGGACGTGCTGGCTGATGGCGACGTCGAACGTGCCGTCGGCGAAGGGGAGTTCGGTGACGTCGGCCTGACGAACCGAGATCAGGTCGCCGAGTCCGACCAGCCCGTTGAGCCAGCGGTTGGTTTCGCAGTATTCGTCGGTGAGGTCCACCGCGGCGACTCGAGCGCCGAAGCGGTCGGCGACGTAGCGCGCGGTGCCGCCGACGCCGCTGCCGGCGTCGAGGACGTCGCTGTCATTGGTGATCCCCGCCAGGTCGACCAGTTGGGCGGTGGCGATGCGGCCCATGGTGTGGAAGTCCTCCAGCATCGCCAGGTCGGCGGGCGCCAAGTGGTCGAGGTCCATTCCGGCGGAGCGCAGCGCGCGTTCGATGTTGTTGCGGGACAAGCCTGTCGAGTACTGGGCCTGGATTGTGGCGTTCATTTCCGCACCTCTGCCCATGCGGTGATGATGGAAGGCATGGTGATCAGGGCGTCGGCCGCCAGCGCCTCCTCGCGGAAACGTGGCACGAACTCGCCGATGTCGCCGAGATCATCCAGCCCGAAGCCGCCTTGTTCGGCGATGGGCGAGACGAGCCGCCAGACTTCCGCGCCGTAGGCGAGGATGTCGCCGTCGGCGGCGGTGCCGATCGGCGCGCCGATGGCCAACTGTGGCGCCCCCAGGCCGGCGTCGGCGAAGACCGTGTGCAGCGTGGTGCCGAACCTTGGGCTGAGGCCCATGGCCTCGAAGGCGCGGACGATGCCCGCGATCACCTGACTGAACAGCGGCAGCTCGGGGACGCTGCGCGCCCGGGTGATGTCGATTTCGGCGAACGCGACCACGCCGCCGGGGCGCACCAGGGAGGTCAGGTGCCGCAGCGTGGCGGCCGGGTCGGGCAGGTGCATCAGGATCAGCCGGCCGACCACCGCGTCGACCGGTTCGTCCAGGGCGATCGCGTCGATAGAGGCCTGCGTGAAACGCACGGTGGCCAAGCCCTTTTCGGCGGCGCGGGCGGTGGCCAGCTCGACCATCGCCGGGGCGGCGTCCACCCCGAGCACGCTTCCCGTCGGCCCGACCAGCCGGGCGGCGACGAACGACACGTCACCGGGCCCGCTGCCGATATCGAGGACCCGCATGCCCGGCCGCAGCCCGGCGAGCCGCAGCGCGTGCTCGGTGTAGCCGTCGTAGAGCCGTCCCTGCAGGAGCAGCCGCTGCACCTCCTCGTCGGCGTGCCCGAGGACATAGCTGCTTTCGGTTGTACTCATTGGTTTCGTGCCTTTCTGTGGTTGGGAGTTATTAGGCCCTGGCCAGTTCGGGGGACGGCGTCTCATGGCGCGCGCGGGCCGGCAGGAGCCAGGCCACGACGATCGCGCAGCCCAGCGCGATGCCCGCGCACACCAGGGAGCTCACCTGCATGCCGTCGAGGAAGGCGCGATCGACGACGGCGCGGACCGGGCCCGCCTGTTGGATGGGCAGCCGTCCGATCACCGTGTGCGCCACCGCCATCGAGCGCCGCATCGCGTCGGCGGGCAGTCCGGTCAACGTGGCCGTGCCGAGGCGTCCGGAGTACACCGACGCGAAGACGCTGCCCGCGATGGCGACGCCGAGGGTGCCGCCGAGTTCGCGCGTGGTGTCGTTGACGGCCGAGCCGACGCCGGCCTTGTCGACCGACAGCGATCCCATGATGGCCTCGGTGGCCGGCGAAACGGTCAGGCCCAGGCCGCCGCCGAGCAGCAGCATCTGCAGGGCGATCTGGTCGTAGGGCGTGGCGGCATCGGCCGTGGACGCCCAGGCCAGGCCGGCGGCGAACACGGTCAGGCCGCCGGCGACGACGGCCGTGGTGCCGATTCGTTCGACGAGTCGCGGTCCCAGGATGCTGGCCACTGCGATGGAGACGGCGACCGGGAGCAGCCGCACGCCGGCCTGAAACGCGGTGTAGTCCTTGATGAATTGGAAGTACTGCGTGATGACGAAGATGAACCCGAACAGGGTGAGGAAGCCGGCGGTGATCGCCAGGCTGCCGCCGGAGAACCGCCGGTTGGCGAACACCGAGACGTCCAGCATCGGGTGGGTGCTGCGCCGTTCCCACGCCGCGAAACCGGCGAGAACGGCTGTCGCGAGGGCGAACCCGGCTGTCGTCCGAACGTTGGTCCATCCCCAGGTGGGCGCCTCGATCACGGTGTAGACCAGCGTCGTGATTCCCACCGCGGACAGGATCAGGCCGGGGACGTCGACGCGCGGCGCCGCGGGGTCGCGCGAGGTGGGGACGAACAGGATGCCGCCGACGATGGCCAGCGCCGCGATGGGGATGTTGACCATGAAGATCGAGCCCCACCAGAAGTGTTCGAGCAGCCAGCCGCCGCTGATCGGCCCGACGGCCACCCCCACGCCGACCATGGCCGCCCACAGCCCGATCGCCTTTGCGCGTGGGACCGGGTCGATGAAGATGTTGGTGATCAGGCCCAGCGTGGTCGGGAAGATCACCGCGGCGCCGATGCCCATCGCGGCGCGGGCCGCGATCAGCGCGTCGGCCGAATTCACCTGCGCGGCAACGGCGGAGGTGAGCGCGAACAGCGCGAGTCCGGAGTTGAGCCAGCCTCGCCTGCCGTAGCGGTCGGACAGGCTGCCGGCCGAGAGCAACAGCCCGGCCATGACCAGCGTGTAGGCGTCGACGATCCATTGCAGCTGGGCGGTGTCGGCGCCCAGTTCGCGCGACAGGGTGGGCAGCGCGACGTTGACGATGGTGGCGTCGACGCTGATGACGAAGACGCCGAGGCAGATGACGGCGAGCGCGGCGATCGGGCGGTTCTTGAAGATCGGGAAGACGGGTTCGGTACTCATGCACAAGACGCTAAAGCGGATAGACAAATAAATCAAGTAATAAGTTGAAAAAGATGTCTGACCGGATTAGAGTGGACTCGTGGCGTCGCGCCGGAATTACAACCAGAACTGCCCGATCGCCCGCGGCCTCGACGTCGTGGGCGAGCGGTGGACGCTGCTGATCCTGCGCGAGCTGGTGGGCGGCGCCCGCCGCTACGGCGATCTGCGCGACGCGTTGCCCGGCATCGCGACCAACCTCCTGGCCGAGCGCCTCAAGGAGCTGCAGGAGGCGGGGCTCGTCGACCGCGCCGACCTCCCGGCCCCGATCGGGCGCACCGTGTACACCCTCAGCGACGTGGGCTGGCAGCGGGTGTTGCCGATCCTGCAGAGCGTCGCGTGGTTCGGGCTGGACCGGCTGGACCCGATCGGGGACGGCCCCGCCACGCCGTTGAATGGGTTCCTGGCGGGGTTCCTGCTGGGCTTCAACTCTGCCGCCGCCGCCGGCGTCGAGGCGACGTGTCGGGCCGAGATCGACGGTCGCCGTTTCGAGTTCGCGATAACTCAGGGGCGCCTCGCGGGCGCTCACGGGGAGCCCTCGGTGGTTCTCACCGCCAGCGCGACGGACCTGGTGAACGCGCGCCTGGGGTCGAGTGAAGCCAAGCGCAGCGCGGCCCTGCGTCGGCTCGAGTTCACGGGCGACCCCGAGGCGGTCGAGGCGGTGCGTCAGGCGTTTGCGCTGTAGGGCCTCACCAGGACACCGGAAGTTCGGCGAGCCCGCCGGCCAGCACGTCGGAGCGCATCGGCAGGGTCGCGGCATCGACCGTCAGGCGCATCGACGGGAATCGCGGAATTAGTTGCGCAAAAACCGTTTTCAGCTCGATGCGGGCCAGGGGGGCCCCGATGCAGTAGCGCGCGCCGTGCCCGAACGTGAGGTGGGCGGTCTCCTTGCGGGCGACGTCGATGCGCTGCGGTTCGGCGAAGGCCGTGGGGTCGTGGTTGGCGGCGTTGATGTCCAGCAGCACCAGGTCCCCGGCGCGGATGGCGACGCCGTCGATGTCGAAGTCGGTGCGCGCGTAGCGCGGAACGCCGCCCACACCGCCGCCGCCTGACGTCGCCCGCAGCAGCTCCTCGACGGCGTGGGGGATCAGCGCGGGATCGTCGACGAGCACCCGCCATTGATCGCGATTCGCCAGCAACAGCATTGCGCCCAGCCCGATTTGGACCACCGTGGTCTCGTGCCCGGCGAACAGCAGGAACATCGACATCGTGGCGGCCTCCTCGGCGGAGACGCCGTCGGTGGCACACAGCCGCGTCATCACGTCGTCGCCGGGTTGGGCGCGCTTACGCTCGACCATCCGGCGGCCGTAATCGAACAGCTCGGCCAGCCCACGCTCGGAGCGGGCGTGATCGCGCACGTTGCCGGCGTCCTCCGCCCATGCCCGGAACTGCTCTCGGTCGGCGTAGGGCACCCCGAGTAGCTCGCAGATCACCAGGATGGGCAGCGGCAGCGCGAGGCGCGCGTGCAGGTCGGCTGGGGGTCCCTGCGCCGCAAGGTCGTCCAGCAGACCGGCGGTGAGCGCCGCGACCCTGGGTTCCAGCGACCGCAGGTGCCGCGGTGAGAAGTGGGGCTGCAGCAGTGCGCGCATGCGCGCATGGTCGACCGCCTCGGTGTCGAAGTCGCCCAGCGGCCCACCGAACAGCGCGGATTCCCCGGTGCGCGAGGCGGTTTCGGGTTCTCGATGGGAGCGGCCGAGGCGATCGTCGTCGAGCAGCCGTCGCACCTGCGCGTAGTCGGTTACCAGCCAGGCCTCGTGGCCGACCGGCGTGCGCACCGCATGAATCGATGTCATGGCGTCACCTTGTATAGGGCGAGTTATACAAGATTACTTGTACACTCTTCTCTAGACAAGAGGAGCTCTTGAGATGACGGTGGTCCGGTCCGACTCCACCCGGCGGATGCCCCGCGCCCAGCGGCGGGAACAGATCCTCGAGGCCGCCACGCGCGCCTTCGCCCGCGGCGGCTTTGCAAACACGGGGCTCGACGCCATCGCCGCGGAGGCCGGTGTCACCCCGGTGATCCTGTACCGGCACTTCGCCTCGAAGGCCGACCTGTATCGGGAGGTCATCGAAAGCGGTCACGCGCGCCTTCGCGAAGCCACCGGCCCCGACGACTTCGACGACGCAAGCATCCCCGCGCTAATCCGCGCCGCCGCAGCGGATCCCGACACCTTCCGGCTGCTCTACCGCCATGCCGCACGCGAAGCCGACTTCCGCGACATCATCGACACCCTCGCCGAGCGTTCGGCCGACATCACCCGCCGCCACCTGGAGGGCATCGCCGACGACGGTTGGCGCAACTGGGCGGCGCGGGTGCTGCCGACCATGACGATCGACGCCGTCATCGCCTGGCTCGACGCCGGTCAGCCCGAGCCCGATCAAGCCGCCGCCCGAATCCGCAGCGTCGTCGACGCCGTCATTCAAGCCGCGTCGGGTTAGCCGAGCAGGGCGTCGATCCAGGCCTGGGCGATGAACTTGCCGTAGCGGGCGGCCGACCAACCGCGTTCGAGGACGAGAAGCTCGTAGAGCTCGGGCGCGTGGTACGTCCACAGGATGTCGCGCGCATGCGTGGCGCTGACCCGCAGCTGTCCGGTGCCGGCGAGGCCGGCAGCGAACATCGTCATGGCCGTGAGGGTTTCGTGCCGGATCTGCTTCCAGACCTCCGCGGCGTCGGCCGACGACGCGGCGCCGTCGCGGGCCAGCAGCTGGACCGGGGCGCTGCGCGGCATGGTGGCGGCCAGGTGCTTGGCGTAGAGCTCGAGCTTGCGGGCGGCGTCCGGGGCGTCGCGCACCTTCTGGATGACGTCGCGCTCGGCCATCGGGATCGGTTCGTCGTCGCCCGCGACGGACACGTCGAAGAGCGCCTTGAGCACCCCCGCCTTGGTCGCGAAGGCCTTGTACACCGTCTCGACCGACACGCCGGCGTCCCGCGCGATCTCCGCGATGGTCGTCGCGGCGTAGCCCTGCGCCAGGAAGCGTCGGCGGGCGGACGTCAGCACCGCGTGCCGATTCTGTTGGGCCTGTTGGCGTCGACGGCTCGAGTCGTAGCGGCGCCGAGGCTGGCTCTTGACAGATCCCATAATTCAGTACATGCTCCTGTATCGATTACTGCTTACTGTATCAGACATAGGGGAGCCGACATGACAACCGCGACACGCGCCGCCACTTTGGCCGCTGGCGACCATCCGGCGGCGGTAGCGCGAAGCCTGGCAACGGAGATCACGCGGACCGCCGACGACGCCGAGGCGCTCGGCACGCTGCCGATCGAGCTGGTGGCGCGACTGCGCGCGGCCGGCGTCTTCCGGGCGGTGCAACCGCGCGCGCTCGGCGGATTCGAAGTGGCCCCCGTCGACTACATCGAGATGATCGAGGAGCTGGCGCGCGCCGACGGCTCGACGGGCTGGATCGCGGCCATCGGCGCCGGCGCACCCGCATTCACCGCCTGGCTCGAGCCGGCCGTCGCCGAGGACCTGTTCGGTTCGAACGCGGACTTCTTGGCGGCCACCGTGTTTTCCCCCACCGGCCGGGCCGTCCCCGACGGCGCGGGCCGGTTCGCCGTCGACGGCCGATGGCCGTTCGCCAGCGGTTGCCGCCACGCCGAGTGGTTACTGACCGGGATGTTCGTGTTCGACGACGGTCAGGCGCCGCGGATGATTCCTGGACAGGGACCGGACTGGCGCCTCGGGTTCTTCCCGCGCGCCGCCGCCGAAATCGTCGACAACTGGGACGTTTTGGGGCTGCGCGCGACCGGCAGCAACGACGTGGTGGCCCGTGGCCTGAGCGTCGCCGAGGAACACACCATCGCCCCGTTCTTCGGGCCGGCCCGGCACGACGGGCCGCTGTGGCGGCTGCCGTTCTTCACGATGGTGGGGGTGGCCCTCGTCGGCGTCCCGCTCGGTATCGCGCGGCGCGCGCTCGACGAATTCGCCGACCTGGCGACCACGAAGACCCGTGCCGGCACGTTCGAGCCGCTCGCCGCGGACCCCGTCGCGCAGGTCGAGTTCGCCGGTGCGGAGGCGGGTTTGCGGTCGGCGCGGGCGTTCGTCCTCGACGAGGCCGGCGCCCTGTGGGACACCGCCCTCGCCGGGGACGCACCGTCGCTGAAGCAGCGCGCTCGTTTCCAGCTCGCCGCCCAGCAGGCGATGCGCGCGGGGCACCAAGCGGTCGACACGACGTTCGGGCTGACCGGCGCGGGGGCCGTGCACGCAACCCACCCGCTGCAACGATGCTTCCGGGATCTGCACACCGTCGGCCAGCACGTGTACTTCAGCCCGTCCGCGCTGAAGCGTTACGCCAATACCCAATTCGGCATCAGCCAACCGACGCACCTGATGTGACACCGACCTACAGGGCGTTGACCCACTTTTCCATCCGCCGGGCCTGGTGCGCCATCAGCTCGGGTTGAGCCAGCGCGTTGGTCAGCACCGCGCTGCCCTCGTAGGCGATGACGAGCTCGCGCGCCAGGTCGCGCGCGTCGCGGCGGCCCATGGCGTGGAATTGCTGCTCGGCCCAGTCCAGCAGGGTTTGCATCAGGGGGGCGGTCAGTGCCGGTGATCGGCCAGGTTGGTTCGCCAGCTCGGTGCACAGGGTCCCCAAGGCGCAGCCGTGGTCGGCGATAGCCTCGCTCGATTCGGCCAGCATCCCGACCAGCGCTTTGAGCCGCGCCTTGGGGCTCCCGTACTTGCGCTGCAGGGCCGCGGTCGCGGCCCGGATTTCCTCGGTGCGCGCCTCGACGACGGCCGCGACGATGTCGTCTTTGGTCTTGAAGTAGTAGTACATGTTGCCCAGCGGGACCTCGGCGGCCTCGGCGATGTGCGCGAGCGTGGTGCCCGCGATGCCCTGCCGGTAGAACAGGTCGCAGGCGGCTGCGATCAGTCGCTCGCGCTTGCCGGGCGGTGGCGCCAAGGGGGCCTCGTCGGCGTCGGTTAAGTCAGCCATATCACTCACGGACTATAGACGGCACGCGGCCATGCTCAGGTTCCACAGCAGGTCCCTGTTCTCGGGGGTGTTGTAGGCGCTCTTGACGTTCTTCGGCGCGGCGTTGGCGAAGTATTGGCCGGAGGCCGCCGCCGCGCCCGGCGAGGTGGCGAGGAACAGCGAGGTGGCGGCACCCTGCTGCGGCGACCGGGAAAACGGCAGCGCCGCAAAGGAGATCGCGCGGAACACCCCTTGGGCTCCGCGCATCATCGGCGTTCTGACGATTCCGGGGTGCGCGGCGTTGGCGGTGACGCGGGTCGGACGGAGTCGATGCGCCAGTTCGATGGTGAAGAGCAGCACGCACAGCTTGGACGCGGCATACGTGCGGATCGTCGAGAAACGGCGTTCGCTCTGCAGGTTGTCGGGTTCAAACTTGCCGGCGCGGTAGACGCTCGAGCTGAGGTTGACCACCCTGCCCTGCGGGCTTTTTTCCAATTCGTTGAGCAGCAATTGGGTGAGATAGAACTGCGCCAGGTAGTTGACCTGAAACGTCGTCTCGTATCCGTCGGCGGTCAGCACGCGTTGCGGCATGATGACGCCGGCGTTGTTGATCAGCACGTCCAGTCGCGGGTAGCGGGCCCTAAACGCCTCGGCCAACCGGTCCAGCTGCGCGAGCGACCTGAGGTCGGCGGTGAGGTAAGCGACGTCGCGGTTGCCGGTCACCGCGACGATTTCGCTTGCGACGCTTGCCGCCTTCGCCTCGTTGCGCGCCGCCAGCACCACGCAGTAGCCGGTGCGGGCGAGCTCGGTCGCGGTTACCTTGCCGATGCCGTCGGTGGCTCCGGTGATGAGGCAGATGGGCCTGTCCATAAGATTCAGGGGACCCTATTGGGCCTTGGCCAGGGTGGGCCGCAACAACATCCGCGACATCACCGAGCGGGTGATGGCCGCCGGCACCAGCGCGGCGGTCACCCGGTTGACTCGTCCCGGTATGCAGTTGGCGCGATTGCGCTCGAGGGCGCGCAGCGCCTCACGGGCGCAAACGTCCGGCGCCATGGGCGATATCGGCATCTTGTCGGGGTCGAGGCCCAGGTCGCCCAGCGCCGGCGTGCGGGTGGGCCCCGGGTGCAGCACCGTCACGTGCACCCCCTGCTTGGCCAGTTCGCCGTGCAGGCCGACGCCGAGGCTGGTGATGTAGGCCTTGGTCGCCGCGGTGTGCGCCATGTAGGGCACGCCGTGCACCGCTCCGAGCGCGGAGACCAGCAGGATGCCGCCGCGGCCGCGCCGCACCAGCCGTTCACCGAAGTGGTGCGTCAAGCCCAGGTGTGCGGCGGTGTTCAGCCGCAGGATCGCCCGCTGGGCGTGCAGGTCGGAGCCCACGAGGGCGCCGGGCAGGGCCGCGCCGGCATTGGAGACCAGCAGCCCGACGTCGATGTCGTTGGTGGCCTCGACGATTGGGGTCAGCGAGGCCGGGTCGGACAGGTCCACGCCGACGACCCGGTAGTCGACGCCGTAGCCCCGGCTCAGCCCTTCCCCCAGCTCCTGCAGCGCGGCCAGCCGCCGCGCGACCAGGACCACGTTGATGCCCGAATCGGCGAGCTGGTGGGCGAATTCGCGCCCGATTCCCGATGACGCGCCCGTCACGACCGCCCATGGGCCGAACCGATCTGCACTGATGCTCATGCGTGCGAACCTCCTGTATTGAGTTAGTTGCCTAACTTAGCATCGGCGGTCACCGATCGGCAAGCGCGGGAGAGTAGGCGCCGGGTTTATGGCGATAAGGCCCCTGCAATATCGGCGTTTATCTTGCATCGTGGCTATCGCAGTGGTTAGCGTGAGTCAGTTAGATAACCAACTCTAGATGAGCAGGGGTGAGGATGGCGGTCGTCAAACGCGCGTGGATTCCGCTGGTCGTCGTGGCCCTGGTCGCCATCGCGGGATTCGCTGTCTACCGGCTGCACGGCGTCTTCGGCGCGCGCGCCGGCACGTCGGTCGTCGGCGCCCGCCACGATGACATCAAGCCCTTCAACCCGAAGCACGTGAGCCTGGAGGTCTTCGGGCCGGAGGGGACCGTGGCGGACATCAACTATCTCGACGTCGAGGCCGCACCCCAACGCGTCGACGGTATGCGGCTGCCGTGGACTTACAGCGTGGCCACGACCGCCCCGGCGGTCAGCGTGAATGTCGTGGCCCAGGGCGACGGTGACGTCATCGGCTGCCGAATCACGGTGAACGGCGACGTCAAGGCCCAGCGAACAGTATCGGGGATCCACCCGCAAACTTTTTGCCTGGTGAAGTCCGCGTGATCGCGCGAACGGTCCGCCGGCTGTCGGTGCCCATCCTGCTTTTCTGGCTCGGGCTGGCCGCGGTCACCAATGTCTTTGTCCCGCAACTGGAAGCGGTCGGGGAAGCGCACGCCGTGTCGATGAGCCCCGACGACGCCCCGGCGATACAGGCGATGAAGCGTATCGGCCAGGTGTTCGGAGAATTTGACTCCGACAGCGCGGTCATGGTCGTGCTGGAAGGCCAGGCGCCGCTGGACGACGCGGCGCACCGCTTTTACGACGACCTGATGCGCAGGCTGGCGCGCGACCGCAAGCATGTCGAGCACATCCAGGACTTCTGGGGCGATCCGCTCACCGCGGCCGGGTCGCAGAGCGCCGACGGCAAGGCCGCCTACGTTCAGGTTTTCCTCGCGGGCCACCAGGGCGAGACACTGGCCAACGAGTCCGTCGACGCCGTCCGGGGAATCGTGTCAAGCGCGGTGGCGCCCAACGGGGTCCGGGCGTACGTCGCCGGCCCGGCGGCCGTGACCACCGATCAGCTCGAGTTCGGTAACAAGAGCGCCCGCAAGGTGATGGGCGTGACGGTCGGGGTCATCGTGCTGATGCTGCTGATCGTGTACCGCTCCGTCGTCACCGTCCTGCTGACCCTGCTGATGGTCTTCATCGAGCTGCCCGCCGTGCAAGGGGTGATCGCATTCCTCGGAAGCCACGGAATCATCGGGCTTTCCACCTTCGCGGTCCAGATCTTGCCGGTCCTCGCGATCGCCGCGGGCACCGACTACGCGATATTCATCGTGGGCCGATATCAGGAGGCGCGCCAAGCCGGCCAAGACCGGGAAACCGCTTACTACACCATGTTTGGCGGCAGCGCCCACGTCGTCCTCGGCTCGGGCCTGACCATCGCCGGCGCGATGTTCTGCCTCAGCTTCACCACGCTGCCCTACTTCCAAACCCTGGGCGCGCCGTGCGCGATCGGGATGTTCACCATGGTGGCGGGCGCCCTCACGCTGGGCCCGGCCATCGTCACGCTGGGCAGCCGATTCGGGCTGTTCGATCCCAAACGGAAAATGAAGACGCGCGGATGGCGGCGGGTGGGGACCGCCGTCGTCCGGTGGCCCGCACCGATACTCGCGGCGGCATCGGCGACCGCGCTCGTCGGGCTGCTCGCCCTGCCGTCGTTCACGACGAGTTACAACGACCGCAATTACCTACCCCGGATCACCCCGTCCAACATCGGATACGCCGCGGCCGAGCGGCACTTTTCGCCCGCCCGGTTGAACCCCGACCTGCTGTTGGTGGAGGCCGACCGCGACATGCGCAATCCCGCCGACATGCTCGTGCTGGACCGGCTGGCCAAGGGCGTGTTCGGGGCCGACGGCGTCGCCCGCGTTCAATCCATCACCCGTCCGTTGGGCGCCCCAATCACGCATACCTCCATCCCATTTCAGATCAGCATGCAGGGCACCACGCTGACCGAGAACATGAAGTATCTGCATGACCGCATGGCCGACATGCGGGCCATCGCCGACCAGATGACGGGCGTCATCGACACCATGCAACGTATGCTCGCCATGATGCGCGAGCTCGCCGCCACCACACACGACGTCGCCGGCCAGACGAAGCGGATCGTCGATGACACGACCGAAGTGCGCGACCGCATCGCCGATTTCGACGACTTCTTCCGCCCGCTGCGGGGCTACTTTCACTGGGAGCAGCACTGTTTCGACATTCCCATCTGCTGGGCGCTGCGATCGGCATTCGATGCGCTCGACGGCGTCGACACGCTCACCGACGACCTGGGCGGTCTGGTCAAGGACACCGACCGGCTGGATAGCCTGATGCCGCAGCTGATTTCGCGGCTGCCGCCGATCATCGATGCGACGACGACCATGCGCACCATGACCATGACGATGTACAGCACGTTCGCGGGCCTGCTGGACCAGATGGACGCCGCGCAGCAGAACGCCTCCGCGATGGGGCAGGCGTTCGACACGGCCAAGAACGACGACTCGTTCTACCTGCCGCCGGAGGTCTTCGACAACCCGGACTTCAAACGCGGCCTGGCGATGTTCCTCTCGCCGGACGGCAGGGCCGCGCGTCTGATCATCACCCACGACGGGGATCCCGCTACCCCCGAAGGCGTCTCGCGCGTCGACGCGATCAAGAAGGCTGCGCGTCACGCCCTCAAGGGGACCCCCTTGGAAGATGCCAGGATCTACCTGGGTGGCACCGCCGCGACGTACAAGGACATGAGCGACGCGGCCCAGTACGACCTGCTGATCGCGGGAATCGCCGCGGCCTGCCTGATCTTCATCATCATGCTGGTCATCACCGGCAGCGTGGTCGCGGCCCTGGTCATCATCGGGACCGTGGTGCTGTCGCTGGGGTCGTCGTTCGGGCTGTCGGTGCTGGTGTGGCAAGACATCCTCGGTATTCCGTTGCACTGGTTGGTCATAGCGATGGCGCTGATCGTGCTGCTGGCCGTGGGATCGGATTACAACCTGTTGCTCGTGTCACGGTTCAAAGAGGAAATCGGCGCCGGCATCAAGACCGGAATCATCCGCGCGATGGGCGGAACCGGGGCGGTGGTGACCTCCGCGGGCCTGGTCTTCGCGTTCACCATGGCGTCCTTCGTGTTCAGCGATCTGCAGATGATCGGTCAGTTCGGGACGATCGTCGGCATCGGCCTGCTTTTCGACACGCTGATCGTGCGGTCGCTGATGACACCGTCGATTGCCGCCCTGCTGGGGCGGTGGTTCTGGTGGCCCCGGCGGGTGGGTCCCCGCCCTCGCGCGCGCGGGGCCCGCCGGCCCGTTGCCCTGTCGACCCCGACCGCCACCGAAAGCGTGCACCCATGACCCTCCGCCGCGCCAGAAACCAGAAGCTGTCCGACTCGATCCGCATCGCCGCGCCGCCCGACGAGGTGTGGGAGCTGATCACCACCGTCGCCGGCATCGCGGAGTGGTATGACGCCTGGGACGCGGTGGAGCACTCCGCCGACGAGCAACGACTCCAGGTCGGCACGTCGTTTCGACTGATCCGCCGCCGTCACGGCCGCGACGACACCGCGCTGTGCCGCGTGACCTCGATGCAGCCGCGCAGCCGGTTGTGCTGGGTGCAATACGCCCCGCACCGGCCCGCCATGTCGGTCGAGTTCCGGTTGGCTGCCGAAACCGACGCCGGCACGCTGCTGAGCCACACCAGGAGCTGGCTCGAACCCGGTGATCGGTGATGCCACTCGGCTGGATGCCATTAAGCCGGCTGGCACTAAGCTGGCTGCCGTGGAAACCCCCTCGCCGCGGCCCGTGCTGGTCGTCGACTTCGGCGCGCAGTACGCGCAGTTGATCGCGCGGCGGGTCCGCGAGGCGCGGGTGTTTTCCGAGGTCATCCCGCACACCGCCACGGTCGAGGAGATCAAGGACCGGGACCCGGCGGCGATCGTGCTGTCCGGGGGACCGGCCAGCGTCTACGCCGACGGGGCCCCGCAGCTCGATCCGGCGTTGTTCGACCTCGGGCTGCCGGTGTTCGGCATCTGCTACGGCTTTCAGGCCATGGCGCAGGCGCTGGGCGGGACCGTCGCGCACACCGGCACCAGCGAGTACGGCCGCACCGAGTTGAAAGTGGTTGGCGGCGAGCTGCATTCGGGCCTGCCAGATGTCCAGCCGGTCTGGATGAGCCACGGCGACGCGGTCACGGCGGCGCCGGACGGGTTCGACGTGGTGGCCAGCAGCGCGGGCGCCGCGGTGGCCGCCTTCGAGAATCGTGGCCGGCGCCTGGCCGGGGTGCAGTACCACCCCGAGGTGATGCACACCCCGCACGGGCAGCAGGTGCTCAGCCGGTTCCTGCACGACTTCGCCGGGCTCGGCGCGGAGTGGACGCCGGCCAACATCGCCGACGCACTCGTCGAGCAGGTGCGCGCCCAGATCGGGGACGGCCACGCCATCTGTGGGCTGTCCGGCGGGGTGGACTCGGCGGTGGCCGCCGCGCTGGTGCAGCGCGCCATCGGCGACCGACTGACCTGTGTGTTCGTCGACCACGGGTTGTTGCGCGCCGGCGAGCGCGACCAGGTGCAGCGCGACTTCGTCGCCGCCACCGGCGCCAACCTGGTCACCGTCAACGCCGCGGACACCTTCCTGCAGGCGCTGTCGGGGGTGACCAACCCCGAAGGCAAGCGCAAGATCATCGGCCGCCAGTTCATCCGGGCTTTCGAGGGCGCGGTGCGAGACATCGTGCAAGAAGAGGGGGCGGAGAGCCGGTCTGAGGTCGAGTTCCTGGTGCAGGGCACGCTGTATCCCGACGTGGTGGAGTCCGGCGGGGGCAGCGGCACCGCGAACATCAAGAGCCACCACAACGTCGGCGGCCTGCCGGACGACCTGAAGTTCAAGCTCGTCGAGCCGCTGCGGCTGCTGTTCAAAGACGAGGTGCGCGCGGTCGGGCGGGAGCTGGGCCTGCCGGAGGAAATCGTTGCGCGCCAACCATTTCCGGGGCCGGGCCTGGGCATCCGGATCGTCGGCGAGGTCACCGCGCAGCGGCTGGACACCCTGCGGCGCGCCGATGAGATCGCGCGCGAGGAGCTCACCGCCGCCGGCCTGGACAAGCAGATCTGGCAGTGCCCGGTGGTGCTGCTGGGCGACGTCCGCTCGGTCGGGGTGCAGGGCGACAACCGGACCTACGGCCACCCGATCGTGCTGCGGCCGGTGTCCAGCGAGGACGCCATGACCGCCGACTGGACCCGGGTGCCCTACGAGGTGCTGGAGCGCATCTCCACCCGGATCACCAACGAGGTGGCCGAGGTCAACCGGGTGGTGCTGGACATCACCAGCAAGCCGCCCGGCACCATCGAGTGGGAGTAGCTCGGCGGTTTATGCCCGCGGGTCCGTAATGAGGCCCGGCCATGCGGCCATCGCGGCCGCGACTGCACCCATGAGCGCTTTGCGGGAGGCGCCGTCGCCGGCGCGCACGGCCAGGCCGTGAATCACGGTGGCGTAGAACGACGCGATGGTATCGATGTCGGTCGATGCCGCTAATTCACCCTCGTCGACCGCGCGGGCGAGCCGTGCCTTGATGACTTTCGGGGTCTGCCGGCGGATGGCCTGCAGGTAATCCTGCGCCCCGCTATTGGCCGGCGTGCAATTCGTCGCACCCAGCACCAGCAAGCATCCGCGGGGTTGCCCTGAGCGGCTGAAGGATTCAGCGGTGAGTCGCAGCATCTCGTGCAGGGCTTCGCGAGCGGTCGGAGTTTCCTGCAACGCGTGCAGCGCGGGCGCGCCGACTGTCTGCTGGTAGGCATCGACGGCTTGACGAAACAGGGCATCTTTGGACCCGAACGCGTGGTACAGGCTGGTCGCGCTGATATCGCCCATGGCAGCCTGCAGGTCCTCCAGGGTGGTGCCCTCGTAGCCGCGTTCCCAGAACAACATCATCGCGCTGTGCAGCGCCTCGTCGCGGTCAAATCCCGGCGGTCGTCCCCTCTTCGCCATGTCCTCCTCCATTTCTGTAGTTCATACTACATAAACCCTTGACGCGGTCGCTTCCTGCCCATCACTATTTCTGTAGGAGAGCCTACAAAAATAGCGAGGGGTAAGAGGATGGGCGGTTCTGCACAACCTGTCGTGCTCGTCACCGGCGGCACCACCGGCATCGGATACGCGAGCGCAGTGGCGCTACACAAACGGGGCTACGCGGTGCTGGTGACCGGCAACAATCCGGCCACGCTGGCAGCTGCTCGTGACGGCATGCCCGCCGATATCGTTGTGCTGCAGGCAGACTCGGCAGATGTCGCGTCGGCCGATCTGATCGCCGACGAACTGCGGCGGCGGTGGGGCGGTGTCGATGCTGTCGTGCTCAACGCGGGCATCGGGCGGATGCTGCCGATCGAGGCCGTCGACCAAGAGATCTTCGACGAGCACTTCGCGGTCAACGTGAAAGGCCCGTTCTTCACTCTGCAGAAGGTGCTGCCCCTGCTGCCGTCGGGCGGGTCGATCGTCATCACCAGTGCGGTCGGGACGTATCTGGGCGCTCCGAACTGGTCGGTGTACACCGCCACCAAGGGCGCCTTGGCGGCCATGGGGCGTGCGCTGGCCGCTGAACTCGCGCCGCGTGGAATCCGGGTGAATTCCGTGAGCCCGGGCCCGATCGACAACGCCGCGTTCGACAAACTCGGGCTACCGCCCGACGAATTGGCAGCCTTCAAAGCCCAGTTGCCCCAGCGTATTCCGTTGGGCCGCTTCGGTCTCGAGGACGAGACCGCGCGCCTCATCGCCTTCCTGGTCTCGCCCGAGGCCAGCTTCATCACCGGCGAAGACATCCGTGTCGACGGCGGCCTGGCCGCCACCCTCTGAACGGACGCCGGCTGATCCCACCCCTGCCCTACCTGCTCGCCTCACCCACCCACGGAGACAAACCATGACCCATAACCCCATCCTGGTCACCGGGGCCACCGGCCGCGTCGGCCGCCACCTCGTCACCCAACTCGCCGCCGCCGGGCACCCGGTCCGAGCTCTGATCCGGGATCCGTCCAAAGCCGCCACACTCCCGCCCTCCGTCGAGGCGGTGGTGGCCGACCTGACCGACCCCCGGTCGCTGACCGCCGCCTTCGACCGAGCCGAGCGGGTGTTCGTACTGGCCCCAACCCCGCCGATACCGGACATGGAACAACTGGAGATCAACGCGTTCGTCGCCGCCGAACAAGCCGGCGCCCGCCACATCGTCTACCTGTCCAACTTCGGTGCCGGCCGCTTCCACCACCCGCTGTTCACCGCGCACGGCGCCAACGAATGGCGCCTCCGCTCCCTGGCCGTCGAGTGGACCATCCTGCGCCCCACCCGATTCATGACCGAAGTGCCGTTCACCTGGCACGGCATCCACACCGAGGCGACCCTGCGCGAACCCGTCGGCGGTCAGCCGCTGACCATCGTCGATCCGCACGACATCGCCGCGGCCGCAGCCCTGATCCTGACCACCGACGGCCATGCCTCCCGCATCTACGAACTCACCGGTCAGGCCATCACCGACCCCCAGATCGCCGAGCACCTTTCCGCAACCTTGAACCGGCCGATCGGATTCGACGATTGCACCGAGGACGTCTTCGACCGCGACCTCGCCGACGGCGGGGTGCCCGCAGCAGTGATCGAGATCCTGCACGAAGTCTTTCGCACCGTGCGCCAAGGCCACTGGTACGACACCCCGACCCTGGCGAACCTGCTCGGGCGCCCGCCCCGCAGCTACGCCGACTGGCTGCGCGAGAACCGCGAGCTGCTTCCGGCCGACCGTGAGGCGCTCACGTGAGCAAGCCTCGACCCGAGCTTCCCGCGGCGATGCTGCGCTTCTCCAAAGTCCCGGCCGCGCTGTTGCGCGCCGGCATTCCCCTTGGCCCGCTGTACCTTCTCGAGAGCCGCGGCCGGCGCAGCGGAACGCTGCGCTCCGTCCCCGTGGTCGTCTTCCACCACGACGACGGCCGCTGGCTGGTGTCGATGTACGGCGAAACCGGGTGGGTCGCCAACGTGCGAGACGCCGGCACCGCTGTCATCCGACGCGGGCGCCGGGCGGAAACCGTCCACTGCATCGAAGTCACCGACAACCGCCGCGCCGAGGTCGCCATGCAACTGCGACGCAAATTTGGTTTCATCCCGTTCGTCCGGGCCGCATTCAACGCCAACCCGAGCGACGGCCCGGGCGCGTTCGAGGCCGAACAGCGCCGCCACCCGGCATTCCTCATCGCGCCGGAGTAGTTACTCCACGAATTCGCGCCTGCCGTAAGCGATCGTGGCCGCTGCCCAGTTCCCGCCGGCCTCACCCACGAGTCGGCGGGCGACGTCTCGATCGTCGTTTCCGGCGACCACGATCAGGGTGTGGTCGGTCGTGGTGACGGATCCGCCCCGGATGCGGTCGCGGGCGACCGGGTCGCCCGCCAGCGCGTCGCCGAAGCGGGCGACGTCGACATCCGGCACCGCGATGATGATCGCGTCCTCTCCCGGTGCGCGCTCGTAGTCGAAGGTCAGCACCGCTTCCTGGTCGAACTGGCGGCGCAGCGCCTCGGCGGCGGAGTGCAACGAGCCGTCGGCGCCGCACAGGTGAAATTCCCGCGAGCGCTCCCGGGTGCTCCGTTGCAGCGCGCTCGACCAGTACACCCCGTCGAGCGGGGTCGATCCCGTCACCGTCGCGCCGCTGAGCGCGATCGCCGCGGTGGCCTGCGCCTCGAACAGGGGATCGGTGGTGTCGGCGGCGAACAGCTCCGCCGGTCGGCAGGGCGCGGCGGCGCTCGGAGCCGAAAAAATGCAGCAAAAAAGCACCATCAGCCACACCAGCAACGACCGCATAAAGCAGCCTCTCACGCTTCTTGACGCTTGTCGGAGGGTGGGTGTTTACTCGCGAATGTATCGAACATACATTCGAACAGGAGGCAGTCATGACCGCGGCTTTGGCCTCCGATCACCGCGCTGAACAGCTGGAATCGCTGCGAAGGCGGATGGCTGCAATGTCCGGGCGAGTCCCCGACCCGCTGCCGGATTCGGAATCCGTGGTGGCGCTCCCGCGGTGGCTGGCGGAGTCGCTGCCGGTGCCGTTGCCGCGCGGGACGGTGGCGGTGTGCTCGGGGGCCCGGTCGCTTCTGCTGAGCATGGTGGCCTCGGTGACGGCGGCCGGGGGCAACGTCGCCATCGTCGGCCAGCCGGACATCGGGCTGCTGGCCGCGGCGGAGATGGGGGCGGACCTGAGCCGGCTCGCGGTGATACCGGATCCCGGAACCGATCCGGTCGAGGTGGCCGCGGTGCTCATCGACGGCATGGACCTGGTGGTGCTCGGCCTGGGCGGGCGGCAGGTGCCACACACCCGGGCGCGGGCGGTGGTGGCGCGGGCCCGCAACAAGGGGTGCACCCTGCTGGTCACCGACGGCGACTGGCAGGGGGCGCCGACGCGGCTCGCGGCCCGGGTCTGCGGCTATGAGATCACTTCGGCTTCTTCAGGGGCCCCCGCCCCGGGATTCGGCCGGATCAGCCGGGTGCGGCTGCAGGTCAGCGGCGTGTGCGCGGGCAGACGGGTGATCGGCCGGGCGCGGGCGGGGTGACTCCCGTGGCCTCCCGGGCTCTGGCGATCTGGTGCATGGACTGGCCGGCGGTCGCGGCGTCGGCTGCGGTGGACCTGCCCGCGACGGCCCCGGTCGCGGTCACGCTGGCCAACCGGGTGATCGCTTGCTCGTCGGGCGCCCGCGCGGCGGGAGTGCGGCGCGGGCTGCGGCGACGGGAGGCGGCGGCGCGGTGTCCGCAACTGCACGTCGCGCCGGCCGACGCCGACCGCGACGCCCGATTTTTCGAACCGGTGATCGCCGCGGTGGACGACCTGGTGCCCCGCGCCGAGGTGCTGCGGCCCGGGCTCCTGGTGCTGCCGGTGCGCGGGGCGGCCCGCTACTTCGGGTCCGAGGAGCAGGCGGCCGAGCGGCTGATCGACGCGGTCGCCGCGGCCGGCGCCGAGTGCCAGGTGGGCATCGCCGACCAGTTGTCCACCGCGGTCTTCGCCGCGCGGGCGGGCCGGATCGTCGAAGCGGGGGGCGACGCGAGGTTCCTGTCGGTGCTGTCGATCCGGCAGCTCGCCACCGAACCGAGCCTGTCCGGTCCGGGGCGAGAAGAGCTGACGGATCTGTTGTGGCGGATGGGAATTCGCATCATCGGGCAGTTCGCCGCGCTGTCCCGGACCGACGTGGCCTCCCGGTTCGGCGCCGACGGGGTGGCCGCGCACCGGTTCGCCCGCGGCGAACCCGAGCGTGGGCCGTCCGGGCGCGAGCCGCCGCCGGAGCTCGAGGCGGTGCTGGATTGCGACCCGCCGATCGACCGGGTCGACGCCGCGGCCTTCGCCGGCCGCTTCCTGGCCGGCGCGCTGCATCAGGCGCTGATGGCCGCGGGTGTGGGCTGCACCCGGCTGGCCATCCACGCCGTCACCGCCAACAGCGAAGAGCTGCAACGGGTATGGCGGTGCGCCGAGCCGTTAACCGAGGACGCCACCGCCGACCGGGTGCGCTGGCAGCTGGACGGATGGTTGAGCAGCCGATCCGACCGCACCCCGCGCCCGACCGCGCCGGTGACGCTGTTGCGGCTGCGGGCGGTGGAGGTGGTGTCCGCCGAGGCGCTGCAGTTGCCGCTGTGGGGTGGGCTCGGCGAGGAGGACAGGCTGCGGGCCCGTCGGGCGCTGGTGCGGGTGCAGGGCCTGCTCGGCCCGGAGGCGGTGCGGGTGCCGGTGCTGTCCGGCGGGCGGGGGCCCGCCGAACGCATCACGCTGACCCCGCTGGGCGATGAGCCGGTACCGCACGCCGACCCGGGTCCGCCGTGGCCCGGTCAACTGCCCGAGCCGTCGCCGGCCGTGCTGCTGGACGACCCGGTGGATCTGCTTGACGCCCAAGGCAATCCGGTACGCGTCACCGCCCGGGGGATGTTCTCGGCCGACCCCGCCCATCTGACCGTGCGCGGCCGGGACCAGGGGCTGCGCTGGTGGGCCGGGCCGTGGCCGGTCGACGAGCGGTGGTGGGATCCAGACGCGAAGGGCCGCGCCGCCCGCGCCCAGGTCTTACTGGAGGACGAGCGGGCGTTTCTGCTGTGCTACCGCCAGCGGCGCTGGTATCTCGAGGGGGCCTACGAGTAGTGCTGTGACTCAACGTGTTCAAGTCTTCGGTACCGTGGTGGTCGAAGCTATTCGGGTGTTCAGTGAAGGAGTAAGGATGGCGGCTGAAATCGGCCGGCAGGTCGACGACGTCCTCGCGCGAAGCACGGGCGCCGTCCTCGAAGCCGCGCATGCGACGGTGCTCCACCTGAGCCGGATGATCGGCGCCGTGTCGGAGGCCGCGTCGAGGGCCGTATCAAAAGTCGGCAGCGAGGCCGACGACTTGGTCTGGTCCTACCGGCATGTCGCCGGCAACCGCCGCCCGGCCCGCCGCGACGACGATGTGCCCGCGGACTTGCCGGACTCGGGCCGTCCCGACAACCTGATCGACATCCGCTCGGTCAGATCCGCCGCGCGAACGGCCCGACCCGCTCGATGAACCGCTCGAAGAACACCGAAGCGTCCACGCCAACACCGATCAGCGCGTTGGCTTTTCGATCCCCTGACCAATCGGGGGTCGTCACGCCCCGGGTCGGCGCGTCCGCCAGCTCGATGTCCACCGTCGCCGCCCGGGTCGTTATCAGCTGCGGGTCCAGCGCCGCCGCGGCGGCCAGCGGGTCGTGCATATAGGCGACGTAGCCGTGCCCGCGGACCTCGTGGGATTCGAAGTAGAACCGCATCGCGTCTTCGATCACCGGAACTAGTGGCGACGGCCCCGCGGCGGCCGCGAGCTCGGCCAGGATCTCCGGTGTCATCGCGACGCGCCGGGTGAGGTCCAGGCCGCAGACGATCGGAAGTCGTTGCTGCCCAGCCCAGCCGGCGAAGACCTCGCCGGCCGCCTCGGGATCCACCCGGATGTTCCACTCGGCCATCGGGTTTATGTCGCCGCCGAACGAGCCGCCCATGATCACCAGCCGTCGCAGCAGCGCCGGCAGCGCGGGTTCGGCGCGCAGCGCGAGCGCCAGGTTGGTCAGCGGGCCGGTGACCAGCCCGACCAGCTCCCCGGGATGGGCGCGCGCCGCGGCCACCCAGGCCGCGGTGGCGTCGTGGTCGGTGAGCCGCCGGTCGGTGCGGGGGAGTTCGGCATAGCCTAAACCGTTGGGGCCGTGGAACTTCGAGTGATGCGGCCAGTGGCCGCACAGCGGGTCGTCGGCGCCCTTGGACACGGGTATCGCCGGGGCCCGGCACAATTCGAGCAAGCGCAGGTTGTTTTCGCAGACCTG
Source organism: Mycobacterium sp. NGS64 (assembly GCF_059812245.1). Lineage (NCBI taxonomy): Bacteria > Bacillati > Actinomycetota > Actinomycetes > Mycobacteriales > Mycobacteriaceae > Mycobacterium > Mycobacterium sp. NGS64. The sequence continues at coordinate 267,758 of NZ_JCALCI010000001.1, forward strand.
CTCGACGTGGATGTTGCCGCCGGTCGAGGCGATGCCCACCACGTCGGCGTCGGCGCTGGCCAGCAGGTAGATCAACGCCATCGCGTCGTCGATGCCGGTGTCGACGTCGACGAAAACGCGGTTCACCGCCGTGAGTTTACGGCCAGGCGGACGCGAACGTGATCACCAGGACGTCGCGCTGCGCCGGCCCGGAGCCGTCGATCGGCCGGATCGGCGACACCGCGTGCAGGGTGCGGCGGTCGTCGCCCAGCATCAGCGTCCCCGGCTCGGCCAGCGTCGTCGCCAGCAGCTGCCGACCGTCCAGGTCGCACACCGTGCTCTCGCCGCCGAAGGCGTTGCGCCGCCCGATCAGCAGCGAGCTGACCAGGGTGACGCCGTCGCGGTGCAGGCCCTCGGGCGTCGGACTGCCCCTGCTGTCCCCGTCGTCCGCGCAGCATCGGATGCGAAACGGGTGCACCTTGACGTTCCAGTCGGCCACGTCGTCCAGGGCGGCGGCGACCCGGGCCAGCAGTCCGATCACCTTGTGCAGCAGGGGATCCGCGGCGAACGCGTCGGTCAGCGGCTCGAACTCGCGGTCCCTGCCGACGTAGAGGGGGTTGGAGTCCTGCGGTTGGACGAACGCGAGCTTGGGCATCGGCCGCAGCACGCCGTCACGAAACGAGTACTGGCCGTAGCGGCGCAGCCGCCGCACCCCCAGCTCCGCCGCGTAGGGGTCGGGCGCCAGCTGCCGCCAATGCCGGGCGAACCGCGTCCACTCTTCGCGGCCGACCTCGAGGCTGCGCGTCACGTCGAACGCGGGCAGCACGGCGACGCCGGTCGTGGCGACCAGTCGGCCCGCGGCGGCCACCGGGTCGGCGTTCGTCCGCTTTTCGCAAAGGATCATCGCGCCGGAATACCGCAAACCGGCCGGGCTAAAACCCCGCGTTCACCAGTGCACTCCGGGCACCAGTCGCACCAGCCGCTTGACGGGTCGCGGCGCGCGGATCCCGGCGGTGACGGCGCGCACCGGGCGCTTCGGCCGGCGGCTCGGCGTGGGGGCTTCGGTGGGCAGCCCGCGGGCCGCGGCGGAATCCGGGTAGCCGAGGTAGAGCTGGTGCAGGATGCGCCGCGATGTTCTGGGCGCGAAGTAGTTGCCGGCCTCGGCCAGCGTGCCCAGCGGAGTGTCGATGCGGGCCGGCTTGTCGACGAGGCCGCGCACCACCATCACCGCCGCGCGCTCGGGGCTGATCGCGGGTACCGGGTTGAGCCGGTGCGACGGCGCGATCATGGGCGTGCGGACCAGCGGCATGTGGATGTTGGTGAACGTGATGTGGTCGGACAGCGTCTCCGACCCGACGACGTCGGCGAACGCGTCGAGCGCCGCCTTGGTCGGAAGGTAGGAACTGTATTTGGGGTTGCGCGCCTGCACGCCCGCGCTGGACACGTTCACCACGTGACCGAAGCGGCGCTCACGCCAGTGCGGCAGCAGCGCCAGCACCATGCGCACCGCGCCGAAGTAGTTGACCGCCATCACCCGCTCGTAGTCGTGCAGCCGGTCGGTGGAATTGAACACGGAGCGCCGGATCGACCGGCCGGCGTTGTTGACCAGGTAGTCGACGTGGTCGAAGCGGCCCAGGATGTCCTTGATGGTGTGCTCGACCGACGCGGAATCGGTGACGTCGCAGGCGAACGCGTGCGCCTGGCCGCCGCCCGCGCGGATCTCGGCGACCAGTTCGTCGAGCGCGTCGGCGTTGCGGGCCAGCGCGAACACCGTCGCACCCTTCTCCGCGACGGCGATCGCCGACGCCCGCCCGATCCCGCTGGACGCGCCGGTGATGATGACGTGCCGGCCCTGCAAGGGGCCCCTCGGGTCGTCGCGCCGCGCCCGGTCGGGGTCGAGGTGCTCGGCCCAGTATCGCCACAGCGCGGGCGCGTAGCTGGCGAACTCCGGGACTTCGATCCCGGTGCCCCGCAACGCTTTTCGGGTCTCGTCGCTGACGAACGTGGGCTTGGAGTCGACGACGTCGAAGATCTCGGCGGGGATTCCGAGCTGGGTGGCCGCCATGTTGCGCAGCACCCGGGCGCGTCCGCGCACCTTGAGCACCGGCGCGGCCACCGAGCCGGGCAGCGACCCGCGCATCGGCGGCAGGCCGGCCTCCTTGGCGACACCGCGGTAAATGCCGCGCAACCCAACGGTTTTCGGCGCGGTCAGGTGGAACGTCCGGCCGTCGCACCCCTCGGCGTGCATGAGCGCCACCAGGGCGTTGACCACGTAGTCGACCGGGACGATGTTGGCGCGCCCCGTGTCGGGCAGCACGATCGGGGTGAACCTGGGAAGTGTCGCCAGCTTGGCCAGGACGCCGAAGAAGTGGTACGGCCCGTCGACCTTGTCCATCTCGCCGGTGACCGAATCGCCCACCACGACCGCCGGGCGGTAGACGCGGTAGCGCAGCCCTTGTGTCGACCGCACCAGCGACTCGGCCTCGAACGTCGCCCGCTGATAGGGAGTCGGCAGCTGCTGGCCGACGTCGAAGTCGTCCTCGGTGTACTCGCCGCGAAAGTCGCCCGCCACGGCGATCGACGACACGTGGTGCAGCGTGGCGTCCAGCCGCGTCGCCAGCTCGATGACCGCGCGGGTGCCCTCGGCGTCGACCGCCGCGCAGTGCACGACGTGGTCGATGCGGCCCAGCTCGGCCAGCGTCTCGTCGGTCAGGCCCAGCTCCGGCAGCTCGCCGACCAGCGGCTTGACCCGTTCGCCCCACTCGACGGCCAGGCGCTCGAACCGCCCCAGCGACCGGCGGCGGGCCAGCACCCACACCTGGGCATCGGGCTCGGTGGCTAGCAGACGAGAGACGACGCGGCGCCCGATAAACCCGGTACCGCCGGTAACGACATACCGCATTCGGTCATGGTAGCGGTCAGCCGCCGAAGTTGCGGATGCCGTCCCAATCCTCGAGCGTCCAGCCGGTGGCCGGGTTGCCGCTGATCACCACGCGGCCGGTATTGGGCAGCGGGTGGCTGGTGCGCAGGCTGTCCTTGGCGTTCTTCACGTTCATCAGCACCCAGTACTCGATGGAGTAGAGGTGCGCGAACACCACCGGCTTGCTGTGACCGCTGTCGTAGATCTTCTGCACCGCCGCGGTGAACCGGTCGTTGAACTCCTTGCCGGAGATCGAGCCGGGAATGCTGTTCTGGGTGTCGCCGGCCAGCCAGTCCGCCGGGGCCAACAGGTACGTCGTCGGGTCCATCGAGATCGGCTTGCCCTCGAACCAGCCGGCGTTGATCTCCTGGATGCCCGGCAGCACCTCCACCTGCTTGCCGAGTTCGGCCGCCAACGGCGCCGCGGTCTGCTGGGCCCTCGTCATGGTGGAGGCGTAGACGGCGTCGTAGTGCTCGCGGCCGAGCTGATGCGCGACCTGCTCGGCCTGTGACTTGCCCTCCGGGCTCAGGCCGGGACCCGGCACGCTGGTGTCGATGATCCCGCCGGCGTTGGCCTCCGACTGCGCATGCCGGATGAACGTGATCGTGATGCTGCGCACCTGTGGTGATCCGCCGCAGGCGCCGACGATCATCACCGCGGCGAGCGCGGCCACGAATTTCCAGGACATGCTCCCCTTGCGCATGTCGATAGCCTGCCCTGCCGACGGTGCCGGGGGGAAGGGTTTGCGATGGTTAGGTGCAGAAAATCCTCGAAAGGAGCCCCCTATGGCGATTGACCCGAGTGCGGTCGGCGCGATGAGCGACCCCATGCTGTTCGAATGGACGGACCGGGAGACGCTGCTTTACGCGCTCGGCGTCGGTTGCGGCACCGACGACCTTTCGTTCACCACCGAGAACAGCCATGACATCACCCAGCAGGTGCTGCCCACCTACGCGGTGATCTGCTGCCCGGCCTTCGGGGCGGCGGGCAAGATCGGAACGTTCAACTGGGCCATGCTCTTACACGGATCGCAGGGCGTCCGGTTGCACGCGCCGCTGCCGCCCGCGGGGAAGCTGTCGGTGGTCTCCGAGGTCACCGACATTCAGGACAAGGGCGAGGGCAAGAACGCGGTCGTGATGTTGCGCGCCCGCGGCACCGACCCGGATTCGGGGACGCTGATCGCCGAAACGACGACCACCTTCGTCGTGCGCGGCGCGGGCGGTTTCGGGGGAGTGCCCGGCCAGCGGCCGGTCGCGCCGGAGATCCCCGACCGCGAGCCCGACGCGCGCCTCCCGCTGCCCACCCGCGAGGATCAGGCGCTGATCTACCGGCTCTCCGGTGACCGCAACCCGCTGCACAGCGACCCGTGGTTCGCCCGCGAGCTGGCCGGGTTCCCGAAGCCGATCCTGCACGGGCTGTGCAGCTACGGGGTGGCGGGCCGCGCGCTGGTCGCCGAGCTGGGCAAGGGGGTGGCCGCCAACGTCACCTCGATCGACGCGCGGTTCAGCTCGCCGGTGTTTCCCGGCGAGACGCTGACCACGCTGATCTGGCGGACGGAGCCGGGCAAGGCCGTGTTCCGCACCGAGGCGTCCGGCGCCGAAGGCAACCCCGCGCGCGTGGTGCTCGACGACGGCGCCGTGGAGTACGCGGGCTAGGTCCCGTTGCTGCCGGCGGTGCCGAACAGCGAGCCGCGCTTGCCGCCCGCCCCGCCGGTTCCCGGGGTTCCGGGAGCCGTGGGGCCGGTGCCAGCGGCCCCGCCGTTTCCGCCGGCGCCGCCGTTGCCGACGGTCTGGGCGTTGCCGCCGAAGCCGCCGGCCCCGCCGGTGCCGCCGTCGCGTGTCGCGCCGGTGGCGGTGCCGGTGTTGTTCCCGCCGGACCCGCCGACGCCGCCGGCCCCGCCGTTGCCGTAGAGGGCGCCGCCGGTGCCGCCGTTCCCGCCACCGCCGCCGTCACCGCCGTTGGTCCCGGTCGTGCCGCTGGTCGGGCCGTTGGTGTTCCCGCCGTTCCCGCCGGCGCCGCCGTTCCCGCCGGCGCCGAAGAGCCCGGCATTGCCGCCGCTCCCGCCGTTCCCGCCGAAGTAGCCGCTGCCGACACTGTGGGCGGTTTGGCTGCCGCCCAGCCCGCCGGAACCACCGTCGCCGCCATTGCCGGACAGCAACCCGCCGGTTCCGCCGCTGCCGCCGTTACCGCCCATGCCTCCCCGGCCGTTGCCCCCGGCTTCGTTCCCGGCGGCGCCGCCCTGGCCGCCGTGACCGCCGGCGCCGACCAGTCCGGCGTTGCCGCCGGCACCACCAAGGCCGCCGTCGCCACCGGCCCCGTTGTCCACGTTGTCGCCCCCGGCGCCGCCGGCCCCGCCCGTTCCGCCGTTGCCGGAGAGGTACCCGGCTCGGCCACCATTGCCGCCGGCGCCGCCCGTGCCGGCCGGGGAGCCGGCGTTGGAACCGTTGACCCCGCCGGCCCCGCCGTGCCCGCCGGCGCCGCCGTCGCCGACCAGCCAGCCGGCGGCTCCGCCGGCCCCGCCGTGGCCCCCATCGCCGGGGGCGCCGGTCAGAATGCTGTTCGGCGGGCCGTCGCCGCCGGTGCCGCCGGCGCCGCCGTTGCCCCACAGCCCGGCGGCACCCCCGGCCCCGCCGCCGCCGCCGTTGCCGCCGGTGCCCTGCTGGACGTTGACGTTGCCGCCGTTGCCGCCGCCGCCGCCGTTGCCGTAGAGCCACCCGCCGCGACCGCCGTTGCCGCCGGCCCCGCCGCCCCCGTTATCGGCGGGTTGTCCGCCGTTCCCACCCGCGGCGCCGGTGCCGAACAACCCCGCGTTGCCGCCACCGCCGCCGTTGCCCGCGGCACCGGCCGCGCCCGCGGCGCCGCCGTTCCCGCGGAGACTCCCGGCGATTCCGCCGTTGCCGCCGTCCCCGCCGGCTCCGGCGGTGCCCCACAGCAGCCCGGCGCTCTGGCCCGCGCCGCCGGCGCCGCCGGCGCCGCCGTTACCGCTGCTCGTGGGTCCGGGGCTGAAGCCGCCCCAGGCGGTCCCGCCGCTACCGCCGGCGCCACCGTGGCCGCCGGCGCCGCCGCTGCCTCCCAACAGGCCGGCGGTCCCGCCCGCCCCGCCGGCTCCGCCGCTGCCCGCGCTGCCGCTCACCGCGTTGGGGGCGGGCGTGGCGCTCGTCCCGGCCTGCCCGCCGTTGCCGCCGAGCCCGCCGCTCCCGCCGGTCCCGCCGTCGCCCCACAACAGCCCGGCGCGGCCGCCCGTCCCGCCGCTGCCGGCGCTGCCGCCCTGGCCACCGGTGGCACCGGATCCGGTTGCGGCACCGCCGGTTCCGCCGTCGGCGCCGGATCCGCCGGCGCCCCCGTTGCCCCCGAACAGCCCGGCCGCACCGCCCGCTCCGCCGCTGCCGCCGTTGCCGCCCGCGCCGCCGAGCACACCGCCGGACGTGCCGGTCGCGCCGGCCGCACCGTTACCGCCGGCACCGCCGCTGCCGACCAGCCAGCCGCCGCGACCGCCGGCCCCGCCGTTGCCGCCGGCCACCCCGGCGGTGGTGCTGCTGCCGCCGTTGCCGCCGAGACCGCCGTTGCCGATCAGCCCGGCGGAGCCGCCGTTGCCGCCGCCCAGGCCGGACCCGGCGGCTTGCGTGTAGCCATTGCCGCCGTTGCCATACAGGAACCCACCCGGCTGGCCGTTCGGGCTCGCCGCGGTCCCGTCGGCGCCGTTGCCGATCAGCGGGCGTCCCAGCAGCGTCTGGGTGGGCGCGTTGATGGCGCCGAGCACGTCCTGTTCGAGGGTTTGCAGGGGCGAGGCGTTGGCGGCCTCGGCGGCGGCGTAGGACAGGCCGGCGCCTTTCAACAGCTGCACGAATTGGTCGTGGAACGCGGTCGCCCGCGCGCTGAATGATTGATATGCCTGGCCGTATTCGCCGAACAGCGCGGAGATGGCCGCCGACACCTCGTCGGCGGCCGCGGCCTGCACCTGCGCTATCGGCGCGGCGGCGGCGGCGTTGGCCGAACCGATCGCCGACCTGATCCCGGCCAAGTCCGTTGCGGCCGACGCCACCACGTCCGGGGTCGCGAATACAAATGACATAACTGACCTCCCGAGTCGGCGGGAAGCCTAGCGGGTTCGCGTACCTCACGCTCGGAGATACGCCGAGGCTCAGACGATTCGCAGGAATGACCGGCGGTCAGCAGACCGGAGGTGATGGTTATGCGTGGGCGCTTTTTAACCGCTCCGCCAGCCGGTCGGTGAACTCGGCGGCCTGCGCGGGGGCGTCCAGCGCGTAGAGCGCGGCGGTGGCTCGGTCACCGTCCTCGTTGTGCCGCACCAGGATCGGGACACCGTCCGCGCGGACGGCGTCGAACGCGTCCTCGTCGGTGATGTCGTCGCCGAGATACATCGGCACCAGGGGGCCGGCCTCGCTCAGGTGCTCGAGCACCCAGCGGAGGGTCTTTCCCTTGTCCCAGTCCATGTCCGGGCGCAGCTCGATGACCTCGCGGCCGGTGGTCACCCGAAGCGCGTCGCGCCGGCCCGCCGTCCGCACCGCCGCGGCGACCGCACCGACGCGATCACGGGCGGCGTTGCGGTAGTGCACGGCGACGCCAAAACGCTTGTGCTCCACCACGACACCGGGAATGGACCCGAGCTTGTCGCGGAGCTCGGCGGCCGCCTGTTCGAGCACCGGCACGGCCGCCGCCGCGTCCTCGTTCTGGTGGTGCGTCCCGTCGGGCGCGGTCAGCTCGAAGCCGTGGCTGCCGGCATACCAGATGCCCGGCACGCCCAGGCGCTGCGTCACGTCGGCGAGGTCGCGTCCGGACAGGACCGCCACTGGGCAGTGCGCGGCCAGCTTCCCCAGCGCCTCGACCGCGCCGGCGACCGGCCTCGCGGCGTCCGGGTCGTTGACGATTTCCGATAGCGTGCCGTCGAAGTCGTAGAACACGGCCGGCCCGCGGGCGGCCAGGGCGTCGAGCGCCTCCAGCGCGTCCGGCAGCTCCGACATCCGGCGGTCCCCGGTGCGCACCGCGATCTGGTCGAGGTCGTCGACGACCGCGTCGGCGTCACCCGCCGGGACGACACCGATGACCAACGCGAACCCGTGCTCGCGCGCGGCCCGGACCACCGCCGGGTCGTTGGTGACGACGACGCTCCGGCCCGGCCGCACGCCCTCGCCCACGAGATCGTCGCTCGACGAGAAGCCGCCGGTGTCGACGCCGGCATCCCGCAATTGCCCGACCAGTGCCTCGGTGGACCCCAATCCGGCGTCGAACAGCACCGCGTCGTGACGGCGAGGGTCGATGGTGACCGGCTCCAAGGTGGGCACCGATCCACCCTCTCACGGTGACCAAGGCCACCGGGCCCGGGTCAGCGCAGCGACGACGGGTGCGCGCGCTGCGACCGGTTCGGAAACGCCCGGGCCCTGCTCCTGCGCCGACGGTCCTTGCTGAACAGCAACACCGAGTCCTGGCTCAGCGCCACCAGCCGCGCCACGCCCAATTCAATGCCGGCCGCCAGCTGCTTGACGTCGGCCGCGGCGTCGTATTCGCCGGTGATGCCGAACACCACCTCGTCGCCGTAGCTGAGCACGCCCACCCCGGTGCTCAGCCGCACGGCGGTCGGGGGAATCGGCAGGAAGCGCTCCAACGTCCGGCCCATCAGCCGCAGCTGGTGGCGGGGACCCGGCGCGTTGGTCGCCAGCGTCACGATCGCGCGTTGCGGCAGCCGCGCCAGCAGTTGTATCACGTTGCTGCGCAACATCGTCGGCAACATGTTGAGCGCCGACTCGACGAGGCCGGGCTCGTCGGTGTGCTTGGCCTTCGGGGCTTTCCAAAGGTCGTGCACGGCCCGCAACAGCTGGACCGGGTCCTCGTGCTCGACGGGCAGATACGGCAGCATGGCCGATCGCATCGGCATCGGCACCAGGGTGCGCAGCGAGTCGGCCCGCGGTTGTTCGCCGCGGCCCAGTAGGACCGTACGGAAACCCTCGGTGATAGCCGCGAGCGCAACGTCGTTGACGGTCACCCCGAATTTGCGGCACACGCGGTCGACGTCGGCGCGCGGCACCCGCACCGTGGCGTACTTACGCATGGTCGTGACCGCGCCGACTGCAGGCCGCGCCGCCGGCCACACCGCCCCGACGAGGGAGTCCGCCAGCCCCGCAGCCCGCCCGAGCGCGTCGATCCAGCCGCGCTTGTCGCCCTGTGTCGGCGAAACCCCTTTGGGGCCGGCGTGATTGGCGAACGTGTCCCGGTCGGCGTCGTCGCAGAGTCGGGTGAGCAGGTGGGCGGCCGAGTGGCCGTCGGCCAGCCAGTGATGGACCTTCATCAGAATCGCCCACCGGTTGCCGCGCAGCCCCTCGATGACCCAGCACTCCCACAGCGGACGGTCCAGGTCGAGGGGGCGCTCCAGGGCATGGGCGATGGCCCGCGACAATTCGGCGTCATCGCCCGGTCGCCGAACCGCCACCCGGCGCACGTGATGGGCGAAATCGAGTCCCGGGCAGTCGAGCCACTCGAAGTCCTGGGTTCGCAGCACCTGCGTGCACCGCGGAATCGACGGAAGTCGTTGCGCCAGCAGCTCTTTCAGTAGTTCGTCATCGGGGGCGGGCCCGTCGACGATGGCGACCGCCCCGATCGCCAGGCTGGCATGCTGCTCGGGGAACGCCGTGTCCAGTGTCTTCACCTGCGCCATGCTTCGTCCCCGCCGTCGAATTTTGATCTTGTACCAGTATCTGCGCGGCAGGTTATGCCCGGTAGGCCCCGCAGCGTTAAGACCTTGTTTAGGAGTTGAAGATCCGTTTAACAACCGTTGTCACGAGCCAGGGTTAAATCGAACATACATTCGAGTAGACTCGGCGACGTGGGTTGGTTTAATGGGCCGCTGAGCTGGTCGGAAATGGAGCGGGTGCTCGACGGCAAGCCGCGCCACGCCGGCGCGCCGGCGGATCCTCCCGAGGACGCCCCGTTGTCGCGCAGGCGCGGGACGTACCAGCCGCCCGACGACACCCGGCCGGCCCGCTCCTCCGTCCCGTATGCCGAGCTGCACGCGCACTCGGCGTTCAGCTTCCTCGACGGCGCCAGCACCCCCGAGGAGATGGTGGAGGAGGCCGCCCGGCTGGGCCTGCGCGCCCTGGCGCTGACCGACCACGACGGCCTGTACGGGGCGGTGCGGTTCGCCGAAGCGGCCGCCGAACTCGAGCTGCGCACCGTCTTCGGCGCCGAACTCTCACTGGGGCCGGGCGCCCGCACCGAGCAACCCGACCCGCCCGGCCCGCACCTGTTGGTGTTGGCCCGCGGCCCGGAGGGTTACCGGCGGCTGTCGCGGCAGCTGGCCGCGGCGCACCTGGCCGGCGGGGAGAAGGGCAAGCCGCGCTACGACATCGACGCACTGACCGAGGCCGCCGGCGGGCACTGGCACGTCCTGACCGGCTGCCGCAAAGGCCATGTGCGCCAGGCGCTTTACCAGGGCGGTCCGGACGCGGCGGAGCGGGCTCTGGCCGACCTGGTGGACCGGTTCGGAGCGCATCGGGTCAGCGTCGAGCTGACCCGGCACGGTCACCCGCTCGACGACGAACGCAACGCCGCGCTGGCCGGGATCGCGCCGCGCTTCGGCGTCGGCGTCGTCGCCACCACCGCAGCGCATTTCGCGGATCCGTCGCGCGGGCGGCTGGCCATGGCGATGGGCGCCATCCGGGCCCGAGAGTCCCTGGATTCGGCCGCCGGGTGGCTCGCCCCGCTGGGCGGTTCGCACCTGCGGTCCGGCGAGGAGATGGCCCGCTTGTTCGCCTGGCGCCCCGAAGCGGTGACGGCCGCCGCCGAGCTCGGCGAGCAGTGCGCGTTCGGGCTGGCGCTCATCGCGCCGCAGCTGCCGCCGTTCGACGTGCCCGACGGGCACACCGAGGACAGCTGGCTGCGGCACCTGACCATGGCGGGCGCGCGGGAGCGCTACGGGCTCCCGGAATCAGCGCCGCGCGCCTACGCCCAGATCGAGCACGAGCTGAAAGTCATTGCGCACCTGACGTTTCCGGGTTACTTCCTGGTGGTGCACGACATCGCCCGGTTCTGCCGCCAGAACAACATCCTGTGCCAGGGCAGGGGGTCGGCGGCCAATTCCGCGGTCTGCTACGCCCTCGGGGTCACGGCGGTGGATCCGGTGGCCAACGAGCTGCTGTTCGAGCGCTTCCTGTCGCCGGCGCGCGACGGGCCGCCCGACATCGACATGGACATCGAATCGGACCAGCGCGAGAAGGTCATCCAGTACGTCTACGACAAGTACGGCCGGGACTACGCCGCCCAGGTCGCCAACGTCATCACCTACCGGGGCCGGATCGCGGTGCGCGACATGGCCCGTGCCCTGGGCTTTTCGCAGGGGCAGCAGGACGCGTGGAGCAAGCAGATCAGCCACTGGAACGGGCTCGCCGACTCACCCGACATCGAAGACATCCCGCCGGCGGTGATCGATCTGGCCAACCAGATCCGGAACCTGCCGCGGCACATGGGCATCCATTCCGGCGGCATGGTGATCTGCGACCGCCCCATCGCCGACGTGTGTCCGGTGGAGTGGGCGCGCATGGAGAACCGCAGCGTCCTGCAATGGGACAAGGACGACTGCGCGGCAATCGGTTTGGTGAAGTTCGACCTGCTCGGGCTGGGCATGCTCTCGGCGCTGCACTACGCCATCGACCTGGTGGCCGAACACAAGGGGATCGAGGTGGACCTGGCCCGCCTCGACCTCTCCGAGCCGGCGGTGTACGAGATGCTGTGCCGCGCCGATTCCGTTGGCGTGTTCCAGGTGGAGTCGCGGGCCCAGATGGCTACCCTGCCCAGGCTCAAGCCGCGGGTGTTCTACGACCTGGTGGTGGAGGTCGCGCTGATCCGCCCCGGTCCCATCCAGGGCGGGTCGGTGCACCCCTACATCCGCCGGCGCAACGGCGTCGACCCGGTCGTCTACGACCACCCGTCCATGGAGCCCGCGTTGCGAAAGACGTTGGGAGTGCCGCTTTTTCAGGAACAGCTGATGCAGCTCGCCGTCGACTGCGCCGGCTTTTCCGCCGCCGAGGCCGACCAGCTGCGCCGCGCCATGGGCTCCAAGCGCTCGACCGAGCGGATGCGACGGCTGCGCGGCCGGTTCTACGACGGCATGCGCGAACTGCACGGCGCCTCCGACGACGTGATCGACCGGACGTACGAAAAGCTGGAAGCCTTCGCCAATTTCGGGTTCCCCGAAAGCCATGCGCTGTCCTTCGCGTCGCTGGTGTTCTACTCGTCGTGGTTCAAGCTGCACCACCCGGCGGCGTTCTGCGCGGCGCTGCTGCGCGCGCAGCCGATGGGCTTCTACTCGCCGCAGTCGCTGGTGGCCGACGCGCGCCGGCACGGCGTGACGGTGCACGGCCCGGACGTCAACGCCAGCCTCGCGCACGCCACGCTGGAGAACGAAGGGACGGAGGTCCGGCTCGGTCTGGGTGCCGTCCGCCATATCGGCGACGACCTCGCCGAGCGGCTGGTCGACGAGCGAAAGGCCAACGGCCCGTTCACCTCCCTGCTGGACCTGACCACCCGGCTGCAGCTGTCCGTGCCGCAGACCGAGGCGCTGGCCACGGCCGGGGCGCTGGGCTGCTTTTCCATGTCCCGGCGCGAGGGGCTCTGGGCGGCCGGGGCCGCCGCCACCCAACGCCCGGACCGGCTGCCCGGCGTGGGCTCGTCGTCGCACATCCCTGCGCTGCCGGGGATGAGCGAGCTGGAGCTGGCCGCCGCCGACGTGTGGGCCACCGGCATCTCCCCGGACAGCTACCCGACGCAATTCCTGCGGGCGGACCTGGACGCGATGGGCGTGGTGCCCGCCGACGCGCTGGGATCCGTGCCCGACGGCGACCGCGTGCTGATCGCCGGCGCGGTGACCCACCGGCAGCGGCCCGGGACGGCCCAGGGGGTGACGTTTATCAACCTGGAGGACGAGACCGGGATGGTCAACGTGCTCTGCACGCCGGGGGTGTGGGCGCGCCACCGCAAGCTGGCCAACACCGCGCCCGCGCTGCTGATCCGCGGGCAGGTGCAAAACGCCAGCGGCGCCGTCACCGTCGTGGCCGAGCGGCTGGGCCGCATCACTCTGGCGGTCGGCTCGAAGTCGCGCGACTTCCGCTGAGCCGTGCACAGGCGGCGCGGCTAATGGTTGTTATGCGTCTTGCGCGGAAAGGTCCCATAGCCAAATTCCGCCGCGTCGTAAGCTGTTCTAAAGATCGCTTGGAATCGGCTGTATTGATTCACTGTGTCAAGGGAGTCGAAATGAAACTCAAGCCCGTTCGCCACGGCGCCGCGATATTGGGTTGTGCTGCGGCGCTTGTCCTTTCTCCCGCGGTGGCCAGCGCCGATCCACCCGACCCGCACCAGCCGGACATGACGAAGGGCTTCTGCCCGGGGGGCCGATGGGGCTACGGCAATTTGGCCGTGTGCGACGGCGAGAAGTACCCCGACGGGTCGTTTTGGCACCAGTGGATGAAAACGTGGATAGTCGGGCCGCAATTTTATTACGACTGCGTCGGCGGCGACGAGCCACTGCCGGGGCCGCCGCCGCCCGGGGGCTGCGGCGGCGCGATTCCGCCCGGGGGGCCGCCCCCGCCCTGATCTCGGGGTCAGCCGGCTGGTGGCGAGATTTCCCCCGTGGCTGCACGTTCGGCGCAGCGGGTTCAGCCCGTCGGCGTCGTCCACACCTTCGTCGGCGCGATCTTCAACCGGGTGCTGTAGGTCGCCATCGCTTCAGTCAGACCGAATCTCGCCGCCGCCTCGCGGTACTTGGCCCAGTACGGCTCGTCGTCGCGGCAGTCCACGCCGGTGGCGTCCACCGCAGCGGTGCCGCCGACGACGATGATGCCGCCGCCGTTGCCGTCGGAATCGAGGTTCAGGCTCACCTCGGGGTGCGCCTTGATGTGGGCGACCTTGGCCGCCTGCGGCGTGGAATAGACCGTCAGGTCGGTGCCGTCAAAGTAGAACCAGATCAGCCGCGGGACCGGTTGCCCGGACTTCGCGACCGTCGTCAGCCAGCCATAGTGATCACTTGTCAGCCTGTCGGAAACCTCTTGTGTCAGTTCGACGCTCATGGACCCGAATGTAGTCTCCACACATGACCCTCAACCTGTCCGTCGACGAAGTCCTCACCACCACCCGCTCGGTGCGCAAGCGCCTCGACTTCGACAAGCCGGTCGGCCGCGAGGTGCTGATGGAATGCCTCGACCTGGCGCTGCAGGCGCCCACCGGCTCCAACTCGCAGGGCTGGCAATGGGTGTTCGTCGAGGACGCCGACAAGAAAAAGGCGATCGGCGAGATCTACCTGGCGAACGCCCGCGGCTACCTCGCCGCGCCGGGAGCCCAATACGACGAGGGCGACACCCGCGGCGAGCGGATGGGCAAGGTCCGCGATTCGGCGACCTACCTCGCCGAGCACATGGGCGAGGCGCCGGTCCTGATGATCCCGTGCATCGAGGGCCGCGAGGACAAGTCACCGCTGGGCGGCGTGTCGTTCTGGGCGTCGCTGTTTCCCGCGGTGTGGAGCTTCTGCCTGGCGCTGCGCTCGCGGGGCCTGGGCTCCTGCTGGACGACGCTGCACCTGCTGCGCGATGGCGAAAAGCAGGCCGCCGAGGTGCTCGGCATCCCGTACGACAAGTACAGCCAGGGCGGGCTGTTCCCCATCGCCTACACCAAAGGCACCGACTTCCGCCCGGCCAAGCGCCTGCCCGCCGAGCAGCTCACGCACTGGAACAGCTGGTAAGTCAGCTCGAAAGCGGCCACACCTCGACGACGCCGTGCGCGACGGCACAGGGCGTCTGGCTCACCCGCTCGATCGCCGCGTCGAGGTTCTCGGCCTCCAGCACCATGAACCCGGCGATCGGCAACGCCGATCGCAGGTACGGCCCGGGCTCCGTTTGGACGCCGGACCCCTCCGGGTTGCGCACCTGAACGGGAGGTCCGGCGATCCCGATGCGCGCCCCCGCCGCGCGCAGGGCGTCGTCGCGCGCGTGCGCGGCCGCCCTGCATTCGTCGCTGACGCGGTCGTATCCCGCCTTGTCCCCGTAACCGATCGTGATGAAGGTAGCCATATCGATGCTGACCCGGCGGCGGGCCGGAACTCATCGGGTCAGACGGCCCCGGCGTACCCGTGCTGGCGCCAGGCCTCGTAGACGGCGATCGCGGCCGCGTTGGAAAGGTTCAGCGAGCGCCGGCCCGCCAGCATCGGGATGCGCACCTGCCGGGTGATGTGCGGGTCGGCGAGGGTCGCCGCGTCCAGCCCGTCGGGTTCCGGACCGAACATCAACACGTCGCCGGCGTGGTAGTCGACGTCGGCGAACGACGTCGTCGCGTGCGCGGTGAAGGCGACCACCCGCTCCGGCGCCAGCGCCTGCCACGCGGCGCGCAGCGACCCGTGCACGGTGACCGACGCGAGGTCGTGATAGTCCAGGCCGGCCCGCCGCAGCTTGGGCTCGGACAGGTCGAAGCCGAGCGGCTCGACGAGGTGCAATTCGGCGCCGGTGGCGGCCGCGGTCCGGATGGCGTTGCCGGTGTTGGGAGCGATGCGCGGGGTGACAAACATCAACCGGAACATCTGCCGATCATGACAGGCCAAATCGTTTGCCAGACTTGCATCCCCGTGCGCGAACCAACCTTGGAGGGCTCTGCGTACTCAGTAGGAATTGTGGAGACCTCGGCCGCGGGCTGTCATACTCGTCGGATTGCCAGGTGTTTATCGCTGGCGCCGACTGCGTGGGGTAGGCGGAATTAAGCAGGAAGTCTCATGAGCCTCTCGTTTCACCGAGCGCTGAAAATCAGCGCAGCGGCCCATCGCGCGGCCGCGGACAAGTGACCATGTTCAGCCGCCCGGCCCACGCGGCCGAGGCGGAGGCGCCGCAATACACCGAAGCCCCGGTCGCCGACGGCCGGCAGGCCAAACGCCCACCCAGCTGGTCGCCCAGCAACTGGCCCGTCCGCTACAAGGTCCTGGCGATTGTGCTGGTACCGCTGCTGTTGGCGACCGCGTTCGGGGGGCTGCGCATCAAGGACGCCATGGCCAACGCCAGCGGCCTCCGGCTGGCCGCCGCCCGCGCCGACGTGCTGCCGGCGATCACCAAATACATGTCGGCGTTGGACGTCGCGCTGCTGGCGAGCTCCACCGGGCGCGACGTCGAGGGCGCCAAGAAGAACTACGAGGCGCGCAAGTACGAGCTGCAGCAGCGGCTGGCCGACACCGACGTCACCCCCGACGTCCGGTCCGGGGTGAGCACCCTGCTGAACGGCGGCGCGGGGCTGTTGGACAAGGTCGCCGACAACAGCATCGGTTTGCGGGACCGGGTCACCACCTACGCCCCGATCCTGCTGACGGCCGAGGACGTGATCAACGCGTCGGTGCACGTCGGCAACGAGCGGATCCGCGCTGAGGCCCAGGCGCTGAGCCGGGCCGTCGGCGCCCGCGGGCAGATGACGATGCAGCAGATCCTGGTGACCCGCGGGGCCGACCTTCCCGAGCCGCAGCTGCGGACCTCGATGATCACCCTGGCCGGCACCGAGCCGTCGACGCTGTTCGGGATGAGCGAGGTGCTCGGCGCCGGGTCGCCCGAGGCCAAGACGCTGCAGCAGCAGATGGTGACCCGGATGGCGATCATGTCGGATCCGGCCAGCGTGCTGGTCGACAACCCCGACCTGCTGCGCTCGATCGAGACGACCGACGGGATCGCCGAGCAGGTCATCAGCGACACCACCGCGTCGGTCACCAAGTCCGTGCACGCCGAGGCCACCGATCGCCGCAACGCCGCGATCCTCGACACCGCGCTGGTGCTGGCCGTCATCGTGATCGCGCTGCTGGTCGTGTTGCTGGTGGCGCGCGCGCTGGTGCGCCCGCTGCGCGTCCTGCGCGACGGCGCGCTCAAGGTCGCCCACACCGACCTCGAGGAGGAGGTGGCCCGGGTCAAGGCCGGCGGCGCCGAACCGATTCCGCAGCCGCTGCCGGTGTACACCACCGAGGAGATCGGTCAGGTCGCCCACGCGGTCGACGAGCTGCACACCCAGGCCCTGCTGCTGGCCGGTGACGAGGCGCGCCTGCGCCTGCTGGTCAACGACATGTTCGAGACGATGTCGCGGCGCAACCGTTCCCTGGTCGACCAGCAGCTGATGCTGATCGACCGGCTGGAGCGCAACGAGGAGGACCCCGAACGCCTGGACAACCTGTTCCGGCTGGACCACCTGGCGGCCCGGTTGCGGCGCAACAGCGCCAACCTGCTGGTGCTCGCGGGCGCACAGCTGGCCCGCGACCAGCGCGACCCGGTGCCGCTGTCCACGGTGATCAACGCCGCGGTGTCCGAGGTCGAGGACTACCGCCGGGTCGAGCTGTCCGGCCTGCCCGACTGCGCGCTGGTCGGCGCCGCGGCGGGCGGCGTCATCCACCTGTTCGCTGAGCTGATCGACAACGCCCTGCGCTACTCGCCGCCGACGACGACCGTCCGGATCTCCGCCG
Organism: Mycobacterium sp. NGS64; assembly: GCF_059812245.1. Classification (NCBI taxonomy): domain Bacteria; kingdom Bacillati; phylum Actinomycetota; class Actinomycetes; order Mycobacteriales; family Mycobacteriaceae; genus Mycobacterium; species Mycobacterium sp. NGS64. Next base: position 285,130 of record NZ_JCALCI010000001.1, read on the forward strand.
GACGCGGCGGTGACGGGGGAGTCATGCTCCGGATCTCCGACTCCGGGCTCGGCATGAACGACGCCGATCGGCGCATCGCCAACATGCGGCTGCGGTCCGGCAGCGACGTCACGCCCGATAACGCCCGGCACATGGGGCTTTTCGTGGTGGGCCGGATCGCGGCCCGGCACGGCATCCGGGTAGGCCTGCGCGGCCCGGCCGGCAACGAGGCGGGCGCCGGCACCACGGCCGAGGTCTACCTGCCGCCCTCGGTGCTGGCCGGCTCGGCGGGGCCGCAGGGACGGCCGGGGTCGGTGTCGTCGCCGAGCACCCAGCTCGCCAACGCGATGGCGACGACGGACCCCGCGGGCGCGCCGGCCGGGCCTGAGCCCGCCAGCCAGAACGGCGCCGATGCGTCGGGACCGCCGGTCACGTTGTTGCCGCGCCGCAACCCCGGATCCAGCGGAATCGCGGACGTTTCAGAGGTGCCCGAGGTTCCCCAGCCGGTCGCGGAGCTGCCGCGGCGAGACCGCCGCGAGCCGGCCACCCCGTGGTGGGAGGGCTTGCAGGCGGAGCCGAAGCCCGAGCCCGAGCCGGAACAGAGGCCGGCTAGGCCCGCAGCGGTGTCGGACACGTCGGCGTTCTTCGCCGCGCGCGCCCAGGCCGCCGCGACTCCAAGGGAAACCCCGCCGCCGGTCGCCTCGGTCCCGAGCATCCCGGAAGCCCCGGAAGCTCCAGCCGCCCCGGCCGACGACGACGTCATCTACCGTCGGATGCTGTCCGAGATGCTGGGCGACCCGCACGACCTCGTCAACAGCCCCGACCTGGACTGGCAGTCGGTCTGGGACCGAGGCTGGTCGTTGGCCGCCGCGGCCGAGGAGAAGCCCGTCGAGGCCAAAACCGAGCACGGGCTGCCGGTCCGCGAGCCCGGGGCCCGGCTGGTGCCCGGCGCCGCGAACGGGACGGACACGACCGAAGAGGAGCGGCCGGACGGCGACGAGGGGTCCCTGGTGGGATCCAACGGCCTCGCGCGGCACTCCGCCGCGGGGCGCGACCCCGAGGCGGTGCGGGCCTCGTTCAGCAGCCACTTCGGCGGCGTGCGCTCCGGACGGTCGCACGCCCGCGAGACGAGTGAAGGATCTGATCAGGAATGACGTCTGCGGACAACTCGCTGGACTGGCTGGTGACGAAGTTCGCCCGGGAGGTCCCCGGCGTCGCGCACGCGTTGCTGGTGTCGGTCGACGGGCTGCCGGTCGCCGCCAGCGAACACCTGCCGCGCGAGCGGGCCGACCAGCTGGCCGCGGTCGCCTCCGGCCTGGCCAGCCTCGCGACCGGAGCCGCGCAGCTGTTCGAGGGCGGCCAGGTGCTGCAGTCGGTGGTCGAGATGTCCAACGGCTACCTGTTGCTGATGCGGGTCGGCGACGGCTCGCATCTGGCCACGCTGGCCGTGGCGTCCTGCGACATCGGCCAGATCGGTTACGAGATGGCCATACTCGTCGAACGGGTGGGCGGCGTGGTTCAGTCCACCCGCCGATCCGCAGAGCAGTACCAGTGACCCGCGATGGACAGACGCGAGCCCTGGCCGGCCCCACGTGAGGCGAACCTGGTCCGTCCGTACACCCTGACGTCCGGGCGGACCGGCACCGACGTTGACCTTCCGTTGGAAGCGCCGATACAAACCTTGGACGCCGGCCTGGCTCACCGGTGGCCACCGAACGATGCGAGAGGCAAGATCATCGAACTGTGCGTCAACAGCCCGTCGGTCGCCGAGATCTCGGCCCGGCTGGATTTACCGGTCGGCGTCGCGCGCGTCCTGGTCGGTGATCTGGTGCTGTCCGGCTACCTTCGGGTGCATAGGACGTTGAGCGAGCGTTCGACCCGCGACGAGCGCCACGAACTCATAGGAAGGACCCTGCGTGGCTTACGAGCACTCTGACGCGCACGGTTCCAGCGCGCACGCTTCGACGAAGATCGTGATCGCGGGCGGTTTCGGGGTCGGCAAGACCACGTTCGTCGGGGCGGTCTCGGAGATCATGCCGCTGCGCACCGAGGCGATGCTCACCGACGCATCGGAAGGCGTCGACATGCTCGAGGCCACCCCGGACAAGAAGACCACCACGGTTGCAATGGATTTCGGCCGCATCACGCTGGACGAGGAGCTGGTGCTCTACCTGTTCGGCACGCCGGGTCAGCGCCGGTTCTGGTTCATGTGGGACGACCTGGTGCGCGGCGCGATCGGAGCGGTCGTCCTGGTCGATTGTCGCCGCCTGCAGGACAGCTTCGCCGCGGTCGACTTCTTCGAACACCGCAAGCTGCCGTTCTTGATCGCGGTCAACGAGTTCGACGGCGCGCCACGCTATCCCGTCGAGGCGGTGCGCGAGGCGCTGACGCTGCCCCGGCACATCCCGGTGATCACCGTCGACGCCAGGGACCGCCGCTCGGCGACCGACGCGCTGATCGCCGTCAGCGAATACGCGCTGGAAACCCTGGCCGCGAGCTGAATTGCAGCACTGGACCGATGCGAATGCCGGCCCTTTTGAAGGCACGGATTTTCGCGACGAGGACCTCAGCCGACTGCGCACCGAACGGGTGGTGTTTTCCGACTGCGACTTCGGCGGCGCCAACCTGGCCGAGTCGGACCACCGCGGGTCGGCGTTTCGCAACTGCATATTCGAACGAACGTTGCTGTGGCACAGCACCTTTGCGCAGTGCAGCATGCTGGGCTCGGTCTTCGTGGGTTGCCGGATGCGCCCGATCACGTTGGACGAGGTCGACTTCACCCTCGCGGTGCTCGGCGGCAACGACCTCCGCGGCGTCGATTTGAGCGGCTGCCGGCTGCGGGAGGCCAGCCTGGTGGAGACCGACCTGCGCAAGGCCGTGCTGCGCGGCGCCGACCTGTCCGGCGCGCGGACGACGGGCGCCCGGCTCGATGACGCCGACCTGCGCGGCGCCACCGTCGACCCGTCGGTGTGGCGGACCGCCTCGCTGGCGGGGGCGCGCGTCGACGTTCCGCAGGCGATGGCGTTCGCGCTGGCGCACGGGTTGCGCTTCGACGCCAAGGATTAGCGCGTGAGCCGGATGCGCCAGCGCACGATCGCGCAATAGACCGCCGACAGCGCGACCAGCATCCCCATGTCGAACAGCCACGCGCCGCGGGTGTGCGCCCAATGGGCGTCCTGCGCCAGCAGCGAACCGGGCACCAATGCCCGCAGGTCGACCGTCGACGCCGACGCCGCGTATCCCCAGCGCGATGGCATCCCCCAGGACAGCTGGTCGAGGAAGATCCGGCCCGTCACGGGCACCATCCCGCCGGCGAGCACCAGCTGGAGCATCAGGGACACCACCAACAGCGGCATGATCTGCTCGTTGGATCGCGCCAGCGACGACAGCACCAGCCCCAGCACCGCCGAGGCCACACACGTCGCGGCCACGGTGACGAACAGCTCGAAGCTTGCGTTACCCAGCAGCACCGGCGGCTGGCTGGGCGCGCCCTTGCCCAGCAGCACGATGCCCGTCGCGATCGCCGCCTGCACGATCGCGAACCCGCAGAACACCGTGAGCTTGGCGCCCAGGTAGGCGCCCGACGACAGGCCCACCGCCTGCTCGCGCCGGAAGATCGCGCGCTCGCCGATCAGGTCGCGAATCGTCAGCGCCGTGCCCATGAAGACCGCGGCGATGGACATCAGGGTCAGGATCTGCGCGGACTCGTCGGGCGTCCCGCTGGTCGGTTGGGCGATGCCGAACCCGGTGCTGCCCGGGACGGTCAGCGACAGCGCGCCCAGGACGAACGGCAGCAGCGCCAGGAACGTGAAGTAGGCGCGGTCGGACACGACCAACCGGACCTGGCGCCGCGCGATCGTGGAGAACTGGTGCCGCACGCTGGTGCGGGCCTGGGTGCCCAGGTCGGCGGGCGCCGACTCGACCGGGGGCGGGGGCTTGTTTTGCGCCAGGAAGCGCCGGTTCGCCTCGTCGGGGTCGGCGCCCACCTTCGCGAAGATCTGGGCCCAGTTGGTGGTGCCCATGGCGTGACCGATCTGGCCGGGCGCGCCCAGGAAGGCCGTCTTGCCGCCCGGCGCCATCAGTAGCACCTGATCGCAGACGTCGAGGTAGGTCAGCGAGTGGGTGACCACGAGCACCACGCGGCCGGCGTCGGCGAGCTGGCGCAGCATCGTCATCACCTGCAGGTCCAGGGCGGGGTCGAGGCCCGACGTCGGCTCGTCGAGGATCAGCAGCGACGGCCCGGTGAGCAGCTCCAGTGCCACCGATGCGCGCTTGCGCTGGCCGCCGGAGAGCTTGTCCACCCGGGTGTCGGCGTGCCTGGTCAGCCCCAGTTCGTCGAGCACCTGCGCCACCACCTGTTCGCGGTCGGCCTTGCTGGTGTCGGGCGGCAGCCGCAGTTCTGCCGCGTAACCCAGCGCCTGGTTGACCGTCAGCTGCCGGTGCACGACGTCGTCCTGCGGGACCATCCCGATCCGGGTGCGCAGCGACGCGTACTCGGTGTGGATGTCGTGGCCCTCGAACGTGACCGAGCCGGAGGTCGGGGTGGCGTACCCGGCGATCAGGCGCGACAGCGTGGTCTTGCCGGCGCCCGAACCGCCGATGATGGCGGTCAGGGTGCCGGGCCTGGCGGTCATCGAAACCCGTTCCAGCAGGTTCTTCCCGTTGATCGCGAAGTTGACCTCGCGCACCTCCAGGCCGCCCGACCGCGCCGCCACCTCCTGGCGGCGGACCAGCATGCCGCCGCTGAACATCAGGTCGACGTTGCCGATGGTGACCACGTCGCCCTCGGCGAGCACGGCGGATCCGACCCTGATCCCGTTGACGAAGGTGCCGTTGATGCTGTGCGCGTCGCGGATCTCGGTGCCGACCGGCGTCGCGGTCAGGAACGCGTGATGGCGCGACGCCAGCACGTCGTGGACGACGATGTCGTTGTCGAGCGAGCGGCCGATCCGCGCGACGGGGGCCCTGACCCGCGTGGTCGGGAACTCGGCGACCTCGCCGCTCACGCCCATCTGGGTGGGCGGGTTTGCGTCGTCGGCGGCTGCGGGCGGCCGGAGGATCGGGATCGCGGTGGTGCGCTGGACGTCATCGGGCGGGCGAGGCGGCGGCTGGGGGGGTCGCGGGCGCACCGGCAGCGGGCCGCTGGGTGGTGGGATCGTCGGGAGCGTCTCCGTCGGCGGCAGCAGCCCGACGGTGCCCTGGTGGTGCCCGACCTCGAACGTGATCCGCGGTCCGTCGGGCTTGCCGATGTTGATGGCCTGGCCGTCCTGGATGTCGACCTTCGGCACCCGCCGGCCGTTGACGAAGAACCCGTTCATCGAGTTGTTGTCGACCGCGACCCACCGGCTGCCCTCGAAGCGCAGCAGCAGGTGCGCCCGGGCGATCAGGGGGTGCGCCACGCGCAGATCGGCGCGCAGGTCACTGCCGACGACCACGTCGCGACCCGGCGCGAAATTACCTTCGGATCGCTGGGACCGCACCGTCAGCACTGGCTGCCCGGGCCAGCCCATCAGCGCTTGCGCCGGTTCCTCGACAGACTGCGGCGGGCCGACGAGTGCCCCTTCAGCCGGAGCTTCCACCACACGATGGCGCTGTAGACGACGCACAACACCACGAGCATCGCGATGTCGAACAGCCACGCGCTCGCCTTGTGATCGAAGTGCTGGTCCTTCGGGTCGGTCGGGCCGACGACGAGCCGGTGGGTGTCGATCGTCGACGCCGCCGACGCGTAACCCCACCTTGCGGGCGTGGCCCACGACAGCTGGTCGAGCACGGGGCGGTTGGTCACCCAGATCAAGCCGCCGCAGAACACCAGCTGCGACATGATCGCGATGACCAGGAACGGCATGATCTGGTCCTGGGACTTGGCGATCGCCGACAGCGCCATGCCCAACAGCGCCGAGGCCACGCACGTCAGCGCGACGTCGAAGAACAGCTCGAAGCTGACGTTGCCCAACATCACGGCTTTGGCGATCGGCTGGCCCCAGCCGATCACCGAGATCGCGGTCGTGATGCCCGCCTGCCCGATGGCGAACGCGCTGAACACCACGATCTTGGCGGCCAGGTACGACGCGGTCGATAGGCCGACCGCCTGCTCACGCCGGAATATGGGACGCTCGCCGACCAGGTCGCGAATGGTCAGCGCGGTCCCCATGAACACCGCGCCCACGGTCAGCATGACCAGAATCTGGTCGGGCTGGTTGGGCGAGTTGCTCAGGGGGTCCCCCATGCCATACCCGGTCTTGCCGCGAACGGTCAGGGTGAGGATGCCGATGAGGAACGGCAGCAGCGCCAGGAACACCGTGTAGCCCCGGTCGGAGATGACCAGCCGCACCTGGCGGCGCGCCACCGTCGAGAACTGGCGCAAGACGTCGGTGTGCACAGGTTCGCCCAGGTCGCCCGGGCTGGCATCGGAGGGGGCCTGCAACTCCGGCGGCCGGTTTTCGGCGAGGAAGCGGCGGTTGGCCTCGTCGGGGTCGGCGCCCACGTTCGCAAAGATGTCGGCCCAGTTGGTGGTGCCCATCGCCGCGCCGATCTGGCTGGTCGGCCCCAGGAACGCGGTCTTGCCGCCCGGTGCCAGCAGAAGTATCTGATCGCAGACGTCCAGGTAGGCCACCGAGTGGGTGACCACCAGCACCACGCGGCCGGCGTCGGCGAGCTGGCGCAGCATCATCATCACCTGCCGGTCCAACGCCGGATCCAGGCCCGACGTCGGCTCGTCGAGGATCAGCAGCGACGGCCCGGTGAGCAGCTCCAGCGCCACCGAGGCGCGTTTGCGCTGGCCGCCGGAGAGCTTGTCGACGCGGGTGTCCGCGTGCTTGGTCAGCTCGAGTTCCTCGAGGACCTGCGCGACGACCTGCTCCCGGTCGGCCTTGCTGGTGTCGGGGGGCAGCCGCAGTTCGGCCGCGTAGCCCAGCGCCTGGTTGACCGTCAGCTGGCGGTGCACGACGTCGTCCTGGGGGACCATCCCGATCCGGCTGCGCATGGACGCGTATTCGGCGTGGATGTTGTGGCCCTCGAATGTCACGGTGCCGGTGCTCGGGGTGGTGTACCCGGCGATCAGGCGCGACAGTGTGGTCTTCCCGGCGCCCGATCCCCCGATGATGGCGGTCAGCGTCCCGGGGCGCGCGGTCAGCGAGATGTGGTCGAGCAGTTGCTTTCCGTGGTCGACGGTGAACGTGACGGCGTTCACCTCCAGCCCGCCGGTGCGCGTCGCCGCCTCGGTGCGGCGGACCAGGGTGTCGCCGGTGAAGACGAGGTCGACGTTTCCGATCGTGACCACGTCGCCCTCGGTCAGGATCGCGGACCCGACCCGGACACCGTTGACGAAGGTGCCGTTGACGCTGTGCGCGTCGCGGATCTCGGTGCCCAGCGGCGTCTGGGTCAAAAATGCATGATGGCGCGACGCCAGGACGTCCTGGATCACGATGTCGTTGTCGGTGGAACGACCGATCGTGATCGCGTCGGACGACTTCGGCATCGCCCCGGAGCGGGACGGCAGCAACGCCTGGAACATCTTGGTCGCCAGGTTCGCCACCTCGGGCGGCTTGGTGAGGTTGGCCGACATCTGGGTTTCCGGCGCCGCCGGCGCGGACCCCACCGCGGACATCTGCGGGTGCGGCTGGAAATTGGGGGGCGGCGGCGCGCTGGTCGGATACGGCGGGCGCCCGCCAGCGGCGGGGTACATGGGCTGGCCGGGCGGCGGGGGCGCGGCGACCTGTGGGCGTCGCGCCGCCTGCGCGGCCCAGTTCGGTTGCCGACCCGGGGGTCCGGGCGGGGGGCCGGGCGGAGCGGCGACGGGAGGGCCCGGTTGAGCCGACCACGCGCCGCCCGGCTGGGCCACCGGGATGCCCATCGACTCGGTGCGCGGCGGGCGACCCGCCAGCCCTTGGTGGCGGCCCACCTCGAAGGTCAGCTGCGGCCCGTCGGGATTTCCGATGTTGATGCTCTGGCCGTCGTGGATGTCGACCACCGGCACCCTTCGGCCGTTGACGAAAGTGCCGTTGAGTGAACCGTTGTCGATCGCCAGCCACCTGCCCTGGTCGAACCGCAGCAACAGATGCGCGCGCGAGATCAGCGGGTGCGTGATGCGCATGTCGGCCCGGAGATCCCGTCCGACGACGACGTCGTGACCGGCGGCGAAGGTGCGCTCCGACCCGTCATGACGAACCGTTAACGCAGGCGGGGCTGGTGCACTCATTGCCACAACTGTAGCGGGTGCACCTGTTTTCACCCTGTGGGCGCAATGACCGCGTCCGGCGCGCCGGTGACCACGCATCGGGTGCGCGTGTAGATCGTCGGCATGCACCGATTGCAGTGCGTGCACGCCGAATGCACGCTGTGCGCGGCGCCGTCGGCGGCGATCCGGTTGATCAGGTCCGGCTCGGCCAGCAGGGCCCGGCCCATCGCGACGAAATCGAATCCCTCCGCCATCGCGAGGTCCATTGTTTCCCGGTTGGTGATGCCGCCGAGCAGGATCAGCGGCATCGTGAGCTCGGCGCGGAACAGCTTGGCGTCGCGCAGTAAATAGGCCTCGCGGTAGGGATACTCGCGCAGGAACTTCTTGCCCGTCATCCGCATGCCCCAGCGCAGCGGCGGCTTGAAGGCGCCGGCGAATTCCTTGACCGGCGCGTCGCCGTGGAACAGGTACATCGGGTTGACCAGCGAACTGCCCGCGGTGAGCTCGATCGCGTCCAGGCCGCCGTCGTCCTGCAGCCACTTGGCGGTGATCAGCGATTCCTTCGTGCTGATGCCGCCGCGCACCCCGTCGGACATGTTGAGCTTGGCGGTGACCGCGATCGGTGTGCCCTCCTTCTCCACCGCGCGCCGCACGGCCATGACTATGCCGCGGGCGACCTTGGCCCGGTTCTCCAGCGATCCGCCGAATTCGTCGTTGCGCCGGTTGATCAGCGGGGACAGGAACGCGCTCGCCAGATAGTTGTGGCCCAAATGGATTTCGACCGCATCGAAGCCGGCTTCGATCGCGAGCCGGACCGCGTTGACGTGGCCCTGGATGACGTCCTCGATGTCGTCGCGGGTGGCCTTCTTGGCGAAGCGCATCCCGATCGGGTTGAAGAACCGCACCGGCGCCAGCGCGGGCGCCTTGTTGGACTTCGCGTTGGCGACCGGACCGGCGTGGCCGATCTGCGCGCTCACCGCGGCGCCCTCGGCGTGGATCGCGTCGGTCAGCCGCCGGAAGCCGGGCACCGCCTCCGGGCGCATCCAGATGCCGTTGCCCTCGGTGCGGCCGCCGGGGGACACCGCGCAATAGGCGACGGTCGTCATCCCGACGCCGCCGGCCGCCGGCAACCGGTGGTATTCGATCAGGTCGTCGCTCACCAGGGCGTTGGGCGTGCGCGCCTCGAAGGTGGCGGATTTGATGGTGCGATTGCGCAGCGTGATGGGCCCCAGCTTGCCCGGGCTGAACACGTCTGGAGGGGTAGACATGCGAGGAGCCTAAACGTTGGGCGTGCCAAACTGTGAGGCGTGGGCGCAATCACGCTGGACGGCAAGGCCACCCGGGACGAGATCTTCGTCGACCTCACCCAGCGGGTCGCCGCGCTGACGGCATCGGGCCGCACACCCGGGCTGGGCACCATCCTGGTCGGCGACGACCCCGGTTCGCAGGCCTACGTGCGCGGCAAGCACGCGGACTGCGCGAAGGTCGGCATCACGTCGATCCGCCGCGACCTGCCCGCGGACATCAGCACCGCCCAGCTCAACGAAACCATCGACGAGCTGAACGCCAACCCGGAGTGCACCGGCTACATCGTGCAGTTGCCGTTGCCGAAGCACCTGGACGAGAACGCGGCCCTGGAGCGCGTCGATCCGGCCAAGGACGCCGACGGGCTGCACCCGACGAACCTGGGCCGGCTGGTGCTGATGGAGCCGGCGCCGCTGCCGTGCACCCCGCGCGGCATCGTGCACCTGCTGCGGCGCTACGACGTCGAGATCGCCGGGGCGCACGTGGTGGTCATCGGCCGCGGCGTGACGGTCGGGCGTCCCCTGGGCCTGCTGCTGACGCGGCGCTCGGAGAACGCCACGGTGACGTTGTGCCACACCAAGACTCGCGACCTGCCGGCGCTGACCAGGCAGGCGGACATCATCGTGGCCGCCGTGGGCGTGCCGCACATGCTGACCGCCGACATGGTCCGTCCCGGCGCCGCCGTCGTCGACGTGGGTGTCGGCCGCGTGGATGGCAAGCTCGCCGGCGACGTGCATCCCGACGTGTGGGAGGTGGCCGGTCATGTGTCGCCGAATCCCGGTGGCGTCGGGCCGCTTACGCGCGCGTTCCTGTTGACCAACGTCGTCGAGTTGGCCGAGGGACGGCAGTAAAGCGTGCGCGCGATGCTACGGGCCCAGTGGCCGATCCTGTTGGTCGAGCTGATCTTCGCCGCAGCATTTGTCTTGGCGGCGGCCAACTTCTGGCGCCGCGGTGCGCTGCTGATCGGCATCGGGGTCGGCGTGGCGGCGGTGCTGCGGTTGGTGTTGTCCGACGAGCGGGCCGGCCTTCTGGTGGTCCGCAGCCGGGGGATCGACTTCTTGACCACCGCGACGGTGGCCGCGGCGATGGTCTACATCGCGTCGACGATCGACCCGCTTGGAACGCGGTAGTGGCGATCGCAAGCGCGGCGTAGCCGGGCGCGGCGGGTCGCCACCATCGGGCTAGCCGGGGGCTAACCGCCTGGCATCCCGGGGATCTGGTGGATGCCGGGGATGCCACCGGGGATGCCGCCGGCCAGCCCGGGCAGGCCCCCGGGAATGCCGGCGGCCGGGTTGCCGCTGGCGATGTTGGCCATCTCCTGCGGGCAGTACGACTGAATGGCGATGGTGGTGAACAGCTTTGCCATCTGAGGTGACAGGCCCCGGTGGCTGACGGTGGCCGCGACGGCGGCGAAGTTCCCGCCCGGCTGGGCGAGCATCGGGCAGATCGACTCGCCGACCGACATCGCGTTGCCTGGTTCGCCGAAGTCGATGCCGGCGTGGTTCAGCGCGTCGATGAAGGCGTCGTCGGCGGCCGGGTCCGCCTCGGCCGGCGCCGCGAAGGCGGCGGCCACGGTGAGCAGGGCCGCGGTCGCGGCCAGCAGGCGGATGGTCAGCGGCTGGTGACGAAACACCCAGATCCACCGCTGGGTCTCCGCTGTAAGTGCCTTCATGCCAACCTCCCCGTGTCTTGCCGGGTGCTCTGAGGGCACTCCAGTCACTTGTGGAACTTTGGTCTAGTTTTGTCACATTTACAACACGGTGCGATAAAGGTTTGCACAATAAGCGTTTCGTGAGGGGATCGCGCGCGCGACGTCGCTTATTGGGCCGCGGGGTGCCGCGGCGGATCGAGGCCACACTGTGACCTGACACTCGGGCGGAGGCCGGATTTTCAGTGGCCGTTTCGACCAGAATCCGGCCCATGACGACGAATCACCGGGGCATCTCGCGTCAGACGTTCATTCGCGGCGCCGTCGGAATGCTGGCGACCGGAGCGGTTTTCGGCAGCGCGCGCGCCGCCGCCGACCCCGCCGCCGGTTGGGGCGGCCTGGCGTCCTCCATCGGGGGCAACGTGTTACTGCCCGCGAGCGGCGCCCAATTCTCCACGGGCAAGCAGGTTTTCAACTCGCTTTACAACAACTCCAATCCGGCGGCGGTGGTCAAGGTGTCGTCGCAGGCGGACGTGCAGAAGGCGGTCGCGTTCGCGACGGCCAACGGGCTCAAGATCGCCCCGCGCGCGGGCGGGCATTCGTACATCGGCGCGTCGAGTCCGAACGGCGCGATGGTCATCGACCTGCGCGGGCTTCCGGGCGGGGTGAACGTCGACGGCGCCGGCAATGCCACGGTCACGCCGGCGACCACGCTGTACGCGGTGCACCAGGGGCTGGCCGGCGCCGGGCGCGCGATCCCCACCGCCACCTACCCGAGCGTCGGCATCGGGGGACTGGCGCTGGGCGGCGGGGTGGGCGCCGACTGCCGCCATGCGGGTTTGACCTGCGATGCCCTGCAGTCGGCCACGGTGGTGTTGCCCAGTGGCGACGTGGTCACCGCGTCCGCCAACGATCACCCGGATCTGTTCTGGGCGTTGCGCGGTGGCGGCGGTGGCAATTTCGGGGTCACGACGTCGATGACGTTCGCCACGTTCGCGACCGCCGACAGCGACGTCGTCCGGCTGGACTTCCCACCGGCGTCGGCGGTGCAGGTGCTCGCCGGCTGGCAGTCGTGGCTGAGCGCCGCGGACCGAAACACTTGGGGGATAGTCGATCTCTCGGTGGGCAGCCAGCCGAACTGCCACGTGCTGGCGACCTGCCCGGCGGGCGCCGGCTCGGGTGTGGTCGACGCCATCAAGTCCGCGGTCGGGGTGGCGCCGACCGCGGTCGTGAACAAGACGCTCAGCCACATGGACCTGGTGACGTATCTGGCCGGGGGCAGCTCGACGGGGTCGCCCGTGGGGTTCGTGGCCGGGTCCGACGTGCTCGCGACGATGAATTCCGCTGCGGCGCATGCCGTTGCGACGGCGATCGGGCAGTGGCCGGCGTCCGGCGGCAAGGCGGCGGTGCTGATCGACCCGCTGGACGGCGCTGTCGGCGATGTGCCGGCGGGGAACACGGCCTTCCCGTGGCGCCAGCAGTCGGTGCTCTTGCAGTGGTACGTCGAGCCCGCCGCCAACCAGGTGTCCGCCGCGCAGCAGTGGCTGAGTTCCGCACACCAGGCGGTGCAACAGTTTTCGGTCGGCGGCTACGTCAACTACCTGGAGGCCAACAGCTCGCCGTCGCGCTACTTCGGCCCGAACGTGTCGCAGCTGGCCACGGTTCGGCAGAAGTACGACCCCAACCGGGTGATGTACTCGGGGCTGAACGTCTGATGGGCGAACTCGCTCGCGTCCGCTACCTGGTCGACGATGTTCGGGCGGCGCTCGACTTCTACACCAGCCACCTGGGTTTCAGCGTCGACCTGGACGCCGCGCCGGCGTTTGCCGCCGTGGTGCGCGGCCCGCTGCAACTTTTGCTGGCCGGTCCCAAGAGCTCCGCGGCGCGTCCGATGCCCGACGGGGCCACGCCGGAACCCGGCGGCTGGAACCGCATACAGCTTGTCGTCGAAGATATCTCGGCCGAGGCGGAGCGGCTGCGCGCGGCCGGTGTTAGTTTCCGCAACGACATCCTCAGCGGCCCCGGCGGACAGCAGGTCCTGATTCAGGACCCCGCCGGCAACCTCGTGGAGCTGTTCCAGCCCGCGCCTCGCTGAGCCAACAACTCTGGCCACTTTTGTTTCACTGGCCCCAGGGTGCGCTGATTGTTGCACCACGCAGACGCTTTCAAATAACTTGCGCCACTTTGGTTTCAGCCGTCTCGGGGCGGCGGTTTTTGTCGGTGGGGGTGGCTAGTTTGGCGGCATGAGTTCGGACGGTGTCGTTGACCGGGAGGCGTTGTCGGCCGCCCTGGATCGCTGGGACGCCGACTTCGATGCCTTGGCCGCGTTTGACTGCGAGGCGTTGACGACCCGCGAGCACCTCGCGTTGCTCGAGCGTTTTGAGAAGATGCGCCGGCGGATACCGTCCCTCGAACATCCGATCATCAATGCCGTTGCCCGGCAGGCGACCGCGGAGGAGTTGGGCGGCAAGCTGTCGCATGCGATCGCCGAGGCGACGTTGATCAGTCGCGGCGAGGCTGCTCGGCGCATCAGCGAGGCGGCCGAGTTGGGGCCGCGCCACGGCCTGACCGGAGAGCGGTTGGCACCGGTGCTGGCCGCCACCGCCGCCGCCCAACGGCAGGGCACCCTGGGCGCCGGGCAGGTGCGGGTGATCCGGCGGTTTTTCCGCCAGTTGCCCGGCTGGGTCGACCACGGCACCCGCGAGCAGGTGGAAGCCAAGTTGGCCGGCGAGGGCACCCAATATTGCCCCGAGCAATTAGCCGCGTTGGCCGCCGTGCTGGCCGACTGCCTCAACCCCGACGGGAATTACAGCGACGACGACCGCGCCCGCCGGCGCGGGCTGACGTTGGGTCCCCAAGGCCCCGATGGGATGTCAGAACTGCGCGGCCACCTGACCCCGGAAGCCCGTACGACAGTGGAAGCAGTGTTGGCCAAGCTGGCCGCGCCCGGCATGTGCAACCCGCTCGACGACGCCCCCACCGTCGACGGCTCACCGTCTCAAGACGCCATCGACACAGACGCCCGCAGCGCCGCACAGCGCAATCACGACGCGCTGACCGCCGCGCTGCGCGCGCTGCTGTGCTCGGGCACGCTGGGCCAGCACAACGGGCTGCCCGCCTCGATCATCGTCACCACCACCCTGGCCGAACTGGAAGCCGCCGCCGGCCGGGGGTTGACCGGTGGGGGCAGCATCTTGCCCATCAGCGACGTCATCCGCCTGGCCCGCCACGCCCACCACTACCTGGCCATCTTCGACCACGGCAACGGCAAAGCCCTGGCGCTGTATCACACCAAACGCCTGGCCTCCCCGGCGCAGCGAATCGTGTTGTACGGCAAGGAACACGGCTGCAGCGCGCCGGGATGCACCGTGGCCGGCTACTACAGCGAAGTCCACCACGTCACCGACTACGCGCAATGCCACACCACCGACGTCAACGACCTCACCTTCGCCTGCGGCTGCCAACACCGCATGCTGCACCCCGACGGCTGGACCACCCGCAAAAACAGCCGCGGCGAAACCGAATGGATCCCCCCACCCCACCTCGACCGCGGCCAACAGTGATTCCCTGAGGTACCCTATAGCCATGCGTGCTGCCCTCTACCTCAGAATTTCCTCCGACCCCACCGGCCAACAGCTCGGCGTGGCCCGCCAGCGCGACGACTGCTCCAAGCTCTGCGCCGATAAAGGTTGGGAGCCAACCGAATACGTCGACAACGACGTCAGCGCCTCCTCGGCCAAGCGGCGACCCGCCTATGAGCGGATGCTCGCCGACATCCGCGATGGGCGCATCGGCGCGGTCATCGCCTGGGACTTGGACCGGCTCCATCGCCGCCCCGTGGAGCTGGAGGCGTTCATGGATTTGGCCGACGAGCACCAGGTCGCGCTGGCCACCGTGTCCGGCGACGTCGACCTGTCCACCGCCCAAGGCCGTCTGGTGGCCCGGCTCAAGGGCGCGGTGGCCCGCCACGAGGTCGAGCACAAGGTCGCCCGCCAAAAGAGCGCCTCCCGGCAGAAGGCCGATCGCGGCGAGCCCAACTGGTCCCGCGCCTTCGGCTACCGCACCGGGCCGGATGGTCGGCCCCAACCGGACCCCACCACAGGGCCGCTCGTGCGAGCGGCTTATGCCTCGATACTGGCGGGCGGCTCCATCAGCGGCATCGCCCGCACCTGGAACACCGCCGGGGCCCTCGGCGTCAACGGTCGACCGTGGACCCCCTCGGTGGTGAGCAAGTTCATGCGCAAGCCACGCAACGCCGGCCTCCGCGAACTCAACGGGGAGATTGTCGGCCAGGCCAGCTGGCCCGCGTTGGTCGACGAGGCCACTTGGCGCACAGCGCAATCCATCCTCAACGCGCCCGGCCGCACGACCCACAAGACCGCCCGCCGCTACCTGCTCACCCGGCTGCTGTGGTGCGGGCGGGAAGGCTGCGACGGATATTTGGCCGGGCTAGTGTCCTCCAAGGACGGCAAGCCCACCTATCGCTGCAAAAAGTGCCTCTCGCTGTCCATCCGCGCCGACCACATCGAGCCCTTGGTGTACGACCTCATCGGTGGTCGCCTCGCCATGGACGACGCCCGCGACCTCCTCCAAAGCGAAATCCAAGACGAGGCCGAAGCCGAGCGCATCCGCCTCGAAATCGGCACCCTGTACGGCAACATCAAGCGGTATGCGGTGGAGCACGCCGAGGGCCTGCTGACCGCCCAGCAAGTGAAAATCAGCACCGACTACGACCTGGCGAAAATCGCCAAACTCGAGACGGCACAAGAGGATCAGGAACTGGTGCGACTTTTCGAGGGCCTTCCGCTGGGCGAGCCCGAGGCGGTCGATGCCGTCAAACACCTACCGAGGGACCGCTTCCGCGCCATCGTCGCCAGACTGGTGACCATCACGGTCCTGCCAAAAGGCAAGTCCGGCAACCAATTCGACCCTGACCGGGTGCAGGAGAAATGGCGATGACCACCCCCGACCGGCACACCGTCGTCGCCCAAACCCTCGTGGTATGCAACGACATTCGCCACGCGCGCGGCAAGATCGCCAAGCTGGCCACGCTCACGTTCCACGCCGATGGCGGATGGAGCCGCGAACAGCCACGCGCCCGCCGATACGCGCGGCTCACCCGAAAAGCGGCAGCCGGGCGCGATGTTCGCGCCGATCGGATCAGGACCGTGTTCGATAACGACCCGGTGGTGTGCAAGCTGTGCGGCCAGCAGCTGCCCACCGATGACCAGCTGGACGCTGCCGCCCCCAGCCTGGCCGCTCGCGCCGCCCCTACCATTACCTTGGCCGAGCTGGTTATAGTGTGTGCAGAACACCCCGCATAGGGGCGACCGGGCGCGGCATAGCGCGGTAAACGTCCGGGGATTCATCCCTCTCAGCAGCAGGGCCGATAACTCCTTGTACGGAGCGGCCCCATGCCTTCCTGGACCGAAGCACGCAGCCAGATCGGCGTCATCTCCAAGGAAATCAAGGCCGGTAAACGGCCTGCCGATGACCCCGCCCTGGACGACGCCAAACGAGCCCTCTACGCCGAGCGGCTCCGCGAACACATCAAGAAGGCGCTTGCCGCAGCGCCCGCGCTGACCAACGAGCAACGTAGCGATCTTGCCGAGTTATTGCGCCCAGCAAGGCAATACCTCGCGCAGAAGCGGCTGGCCGAACTCGACGCCCAATCACCCAAGCCGGGTCGCGCCCGCCAACGCGCAGGCAAGGCGTCGTCGTGATAGCCCCCGAAAACCAGGGAAGCGGCCCCATCGCCAAGGCCGCTCCCCAACATGACCCGCTTCACCGTGTTCAGGTCGAGGTCCAGCCTAAGCCCTCGGGCCGACACGGTGAAGGTGGTGCAATCGCGGGGCCGTCGTGAACCCGGACGGGCGGCTCGACAAGTTCGCCTACATCAACGCGCTCGACGGTGCCGATCTGAGCCTGGCCGAATTCCGCGTGCTGATCGCGGTGTGGCGCTACTCGGATCGAGACGGGCGGCACGCCTACGCCTCGGCCAAGCGGCTCGCCCACGACTGCCGAATCTCCGAACGCTCGGCACGCCGGCACCTCGTCGACCTCACCGCGAAGGGCTTTCTGCGCCGGGCCCACCGTGGAGGCCGCGACACCGAAGCGCGGGCATCCGAGTACGAGCTGAGGCTCCCAGCAAACCTCACCCAAGCGGTCAGCACCCACACCCAACCGGCCAGCACCAACACCCAACCGGCCAGCGGTGGCCGCTTGGACGCGGAGCCAACCGGCCAAATGGCGACACCCAACCGGCCAAATCGTGCAACCCAACCGGCCAAATCGGGTAAGCCAACCGGCCACAGCTCTGGCCGCCCAACAGAGTCAGAACAGAGCCGTAGAACAGATCCGAGAACAGAGCCGGGAGGGTGCGCGCGAGGCACGTACCTCCCCGACCCCTGGTACCCGGCCCCAGAACTCGTCGCGCAAATGCGCGCCGAGCAACCACACGTCGATCTCGATCTTGAGCTGAAAAAGTTCACCGACTACTGGCACGCCGCCACCGGAGCCAAAGCCCGCAAGCGCGACTGGCCCGCCACCTACCGCAACTGGATACGCCGCGCCGCCGAACAGGCACCACCACCCAACACCAGCCGCCGTTCCACCGTCGACGCCAAGGTCGACGGCTGGCAGACCCTCCCGGTCCACCTCGACAACTCCGAACCGGCCCGCAAGGAGTTGCCCCGATGACGACCAACCCCATCGACGTCGCCGTCCAGCTGGCCCGCGACGTGCTGCAGAAATGCGCCGCCTACGACCCGTGGTTCCCGCACCCCACCGAGGCCATGATCCTGGCCTGGGCCGAGCACATTGCACTCACCAACCTGTCCCGCGCCGATCTGCTCGCCGGCGTCACCGAGTGCTACCGCACCCACGGGGACGGCTTTCGCCCGTTGCCCGCCGACATCACCAGGGCCGCTCTCGACTGCCGCCAAGACCGCCGGATGCGCGAACCGCTGCCCCCACCACCACCAGAGCCTACCGAGGCCATCCGCGCCGCCCGGTCACACCAGCTACACCAGACCATCTTGAAGGTCGGCAACCCACCCCCACCCGCGCCGCCGCGCCGGGTGTTGGGGCCCCGCAGCGTGCCCTGCCCATGGCCCCCCTGCAAGGCAGAGGCGGGCCGGGCCTGTGTCGTCACCGGCACCGGCAAGCCGCTCACCGCATGGCCGCCCTACCACGATTCCCGCATCCAAGCCGCCGAACGCGAAGCCGGAACCACCTGGCCGGAATACCACGACCCCAGCGCCGCACGTGCCGCCGCCACCAAGGCGGGGGTTCCCGCCGCCCGCCGATGCGCCTGTGGCCGCGAGCTTTTCGGCGACACCACCACCTGCGATTGCCGCCAGCCCACCGAGAACCCCACAACCACACCCGATAGCGCCGAAAGGAACCCCAACCGATGACCAGCACAACCACCAACACCGGACAACCCCCACGACGCCGCCGATGGAGCCGCGAGCAATGGCGAACACTCGCCGTCACCCCCGCACCCCCACGCTGGTTCGCCATCTACCGCGAACACGACGGCACCTACACCCCGCTCCCCGTCGTCGCGCTGCTCACCCAGGAATCCACCGCAACCGAGTGGACCGAAGACATCACCACCGACGACGCCACCCCGAAGTTCAAGACGACCATCGAGCGGCACGAACGAGACGAGCGCGTGGTGATGGCCATCGTCGACTACGAATTCGGCGAGCTGGAGCCCGTCGACCACCCAGGCCGCGAGCTGCTTTCCGTTGCCACCGAACGCGATATAGCCGATGAATGGCAGGAGCTGTTCGACGAGGCCCGCCGAGAAGCCCAACAACGCAACGCCACCCAGGCCAGGCTCCAACAAGCGGGCCAGCGCCCCGGCTGCCTACCGAACACCGACCAGCCACCGGACGATATGGCTGGGTGGCCCCCGGCGATGCGCGCCGTCGCCGCCTATGAACCACCACCATCCCAGGAGGAACCAGCCCCATGACCACCACCCCCGACCCCGATGAGCCACCCCGCACCTGCATCCACTGCGGTCGCCTCCTCGACCCCGACGAGGTTCTCGTATGCCGCGAATGCTCCCGCACCAACGCGCCACACGTGTTCAGCGAGGGCGACCGCGCCGGCTACGACGAACACGGCACCCCCGCGTTCAACTACCCGCCCGGCGACCTCGATGAGTTCCGCGCCAAGGCCGACGACGAGCAGGTGCGCGCCGACCTCGACGCACACCTCGACAACATCGAGCACAAGGACAACCCATGAGCGACAACGACTTCGATCCTCACGCCAACAGAGACGAAATCATCGCCGAACGAATCGTCTTGGCCTGGTTGAGCAACTTCGCCGACCACGACAACCGCGCACTCGACAGCGCCCTCGACCTCATCGAGGACGAGATAGGCCCATGCGCCCGCTGCTGGCGCAACATCGCCACCCGCGCAGCCTTCATCGCCGCCGCCGAACGCCGGCATTACCAGACCCAAGCGGAGGCCGTGACCATGACCGAGTGGATGATCGAAGGCTGTCTCGGAGAACGCGAATGACGTTGCCGCGCAACCGCTGTGTACCTACACGCGGCGGCACCGCATGGCGCAAAAGCGCAGCTCAGGGTGGGGACCATGCCCTCCCCCCCATAACCCCCCGGCGCGGGCCGCATAGCGCGAGCCGATCAAACTAATCCTTGGCCGAAAATCACGCGATGCCGAAAACCACGCGCCGGAACGCCAAAC
The DNA here is from genome assembly GCF_059812245.1 of Mycobacterium sp. NGS64. Lineage (NCBI taxonomy): Bacteria > Bacillati > Actinomycetota > Actinomycetes > Mycobacteriales > Mycobacteriaceae > Mycobacterium > Mycobacterium sp. NGS64. The sequence goes on from NZ_JCALCI010000001.1 coordinate 304,970, forward strand.
GACATGGTCTGGCGTTTCCGCTGATCGGTGCCACAATTGCAGCCATGAGCGCCGGCCACGCGCTTCGTCGTAAGCTGCACGCCGATCTCCGTCACGCCGCAACAGATGCTGGCGTGGAGTTGAGCTTCACCGAACGGGAACGCTGGCTGGTCGACCGGGCTTGTGCGCTGGAGGATTGGCGTGAGGTGTTGGAGGCTCGCCGGGACGCCGCCGCCGCCAACGATGCCGGGGACACCACCATCCGCAACCTGAGCGCCGAAGTGCGGCACACGATTTCGAGCGTCAACGCCCTGGTGTGCCAAATCGACTTCACGGGCGGCGAGGCGCTCAAGCGTTCCAGGCCGGGCCGTCCCGGTACCGCATCATGGTCGGCGGGCTGATGTCCCGCAGGCTGCGCCCCCAAGATCCGCCGCGCGGGTTGCCCGGTGGTGTCGGTCGCTTCGATGCCGCTCGGTGGCTCAAGGATCACGGGCTCGACGATGATCGCAGCGGGATCACGGACCTCACGGATCATCCGTGCTTCCAGAGCGATTGGTCCCCGGCGTCACCGGAGCAGGTGGCGGCGGTGCGCCACTTCGTCGAGACCCGGTGCGAAGACCCGCGGCTGCACCGGCAGCCCGCGCCAACCCAGATCGAGCTGTACCACCGGGCGCTGCAGCAGGGTGCGTTCAGCGCCGCCGACGTCTCGGCGTGGCATTTCGCCGATGCGCTGGCGCAGCTGGGGTTTCCGTTGTGCCGTGCGGCGGGTGGGTCGCCGCCGTGCCGGCACGCGAGGCCCGGTGGCCGGTTGCCGCCGTGCGGTCGGGTCGCTGGGCCCGAGGATGGCGATGGGGTCACCCGCCGCCACCCGTTGGAGTACGCCTCGTGCGTCGGTTTGGCGTTGCGGGAGGCTGTGCCCGCCACATAACGCGCGTCGATTCGGGAGGTGGGCAACGAATCTCGCGGAATTCCTCGACGAGTTGGCCACCGCCATCCCGGCGTTGCCCGGTGCCCGGTGCCGAGGCCGCCCGCGCGAGTTCGACGTCCTGCCGGGGCGGAACCGCTGGGATGCGATCCGGGCGGCGCAAACCGAATGCGCCCAATGCCCGGCCTTGGCTCGGTGCCAGGAGTGGCTGGCGGGGTTGCCGCCGAGCCGCCGACCGACCGGGATCGTCGCCGGCAAGGTGACGCGCCCGAGGGCGCGGCCCGCACGAAGGGGCGGGCGATAGCGGCACGAAAACGCACACCCCGCCACAGTCACACCAGCGGGGCCCTGAAAACCCGCCCACGGGCTAGACGGCGGGCAGAAATCGGGTGCCGGGCGCAACCGCCAGCACCAAGCTGTCGTTTTCATCAACAACTTGCAGCACCCGATCTTCTTGATGGCATCAAGAAGATCCCCCGGTGTCAGACCGCGCGGGTGATTCCAGCTGCGCTAGCAGCGCGAATCGGACCCCAACGGTTACCGTTGCCCGGCGCGGCGGGCGGCGGCGACCCCGCGCTGCCAGCCATTGACCACCAGCCAGCAGCCGAACGGGCGCACCCGGTGGGCGTCGGCGCACGGTCGCCCGCAGCGGCAGCCGGGCGGGTGGCCGGCGAGGTCGGCCAGCTCGCGTTCGACGTCGCCGAGGCACAGCTGCAGCGGGTGGTGGGCGCGGGTCCACAGGTCGATGGCGATGCGGTCTTCGGGGATCGCGCTGTATCGCACGGCTGCAGAGGCTATACCCAGGTTGCCGCCGCGGCGCGCATAATCGGACTGCCCCGGTGGGAGTGGACGCCGGGGCGGGGAAGATGGGCGGGGCCCGGCGCGGTTGCGCTTGGCCGGGCCGGGCCGGGCCCCACCGTGATAGAGGCAGGTGCCCAGCGCCGCCGACAGCCGAATAGCGACTGAGCCGCAAGGCGACAACCGCAGTACCCCGAGCGTGCGCGCCGGGAAAAGTTCATAACGAGGGCCATTGGTAAGCCCGATAACACAACTCCAGGAAATTCAACATTCCTGTTGAGGGACAACCAGAGTCACAATCACAAGTGTTATTGGAGTTATGGTCATGGCTACCACGCCTCTCGACATTTCCCGCGCCACACAAGGTTTGGGCGGCACCCTACCCCCCGAAGTCAGCAACGAAATTCTCGGCGACATGCAGCGCGAGTCCGTGATTCAGCGGTTGTGCCGGCGAGTCACGCTTCCCGGCACCGGGCTCGTTATCCCGGTCGTCACTTCCACGCCGGAAGCCGAATGGGTATCCGAGACCGAGGAAAAGCCCGTCAAAACAAGTACTTTCGATGTGCGGGTGCTCAAGCCCTACACGCTGGCCGTCATCGAACCGTTCAGCAAGCAGTTCACCCGTGACCTGCCCGGCTTGTATAACGAGTGCCGCGTCCGGTTGCCCAAGGCCCTAGCCAAGAAGTTCGACCGCACCGCGCTCGGCTTCCTCGACTCACCCGGCACCGGATTCGACACTCTCGAGGACGCGCCCCAGCTTGACCTGGCCGGCGACGAATACGCTGGGCTGTTGGGAGCTCTTGACAGCGTGGTGAATTCGAGCGAGGACGAGGACGCCGACATCACCGCCTGGGCATTGAGCGCGTCCGGTGAGGTCGCGCTGCTCGGGGTGCTGGGCAACGACGGCAGGCCGCTCTTCACGCTGGGCGCGAGCGAGGGCGGCGCAGTCGGCCAGCTCCTCGGCAGGCCCGTCTACAAAACCAGCCATGTCGCCGAAAAGGCAAGCCACACCGTAGGATTCGGCGGCGACTGGCAGAGCGCGGCCTGGGGAATCGTCGAGGCCATCAACGTCGAAATCAGCACACAGTCGACGCTGAACATCGGCGGCAAAGACGTCCACCTCTGGCAGAGAAACATGGTGGCCGTGAGAGCTGAGGTCGAGATCGGGTTCGCACCACGCGATGTCGACCGCTTCGTCAGGTTGACCCATACCGGCTAGCTAGTGAAACCCGTACATTATGTAGAGGGCTGGCAAGACGACCCCGACACCGAGGCAATTGCAGATAGACGCAATTGCGGCTATTCGGGTTTGGGGTTGGTGTCCCGGCTCCTTCGCCCGCGATTGGCGGGCGAGCATTGCGGGCGAGGTCGAGCCGGGGCCCGCCCGGTCTCCCCGGCGGTTGGTTCTCCTTGTGGCCGTCGGGGAGCCGGGCCACAACGCGCGCCAGGCGCGGGGCCAAAAGGCCATGCTGGCAACCCAATTGGAGCCAATGTACGCCGAAGCCGCGAAGAAACGCGTCGGCGGCAGGCCGAGGCTGGGCGAAGAAAAACCTCCCGCGAATTCGCGGGAGGTTAACCGACATGACCGTGAGGCTGTGTCGCGGGCAGCGAAAGCTGTTGGGTGTATCTGGCAAGTCGGTGTCCGATGCCAAGGCGCTCAAACGCGATGCGCCAGAGCTGGCCGTCCCATCGAGCCGTTCGGGCTGACGCAAAAAGAAGCAAAAACGCTGGTCAACGGCACCCGTGGCGACGCCACGGCTAAACTTCCTCACCGATCTGCGCTTGGAGACTCGGTGCGCCGCTACACCAAACACGGCCACACCCAACGCCCCTCAGAAGCGTTGCCCCGCTTACGGGTCACACGGCCCGCCCGATTCGGCAATGCCATTGCCGAATCTTGTTCGCCCGCCGGCAGCCCGCCGGCAGCCCGCTCAGGGCGTTTTCGCGGCGAACCCAAAGCTATTGACGCGCTATGGGTTACCGCTGTGACGCCCAAGGGGGAGGCGGGTCGAGGTAACCGCGCCAAATGCCTGAGCCCATGCGATCCAGCTCCTCGTCGGTCAGCAGCGTCACGATGGCGTGGGCGTTGATCAGCGCGGCGGGCACACACCACTCCCGATAGCTGCCCTCGGGCTTGCCCTCCTCGATGATCTCGAAATCGCCGAGATCGACGCGATCGGGGAACTCGACCCGCAGCACCTGATCGCCCTTGGCCCCCTCGTTGATATCCATGGGCCGGTCGCCGAGCCACACCCCGGTCAACTCGAACCCAAACCCGTACGTGCCGGTGGCATCCCGAAACCCGCCGCGCAGGATCATCTCGGCGGCGGGCGTCGTGTGATAGCAGATCACGTGGCACTCAACAAGGGGGCCGCGCGGAGATGTCGCGTGAGGTCTAGGGCGGCGGCATCGGCGGCATCCAGCTCATCGAGTACGCGCAGCCCACGTTGAAGCGCCTCGCGCTCGGCGGCGCGCTCAGTGGCGGTCCAACGCGCCCGGCGCGCGATGGCCTGCCGCTTGCGGTAGGCGCGCTGACGGCAGGCGTTGGAGCAGTAACGTCGCCGGGCTAGCCGCGCAACGATCGCAGGGTCCGTGATCGTCCGGCCAGGGCCCAGCGGCGCGAAACAGACCTCACACGCAAGTATTCGCACCCAGCCACCGTAACGCTTAGCGTTACAGTGGGCCACCCCTGGCGACCCACCCCACCACTAGAGGGTGTTTGAGGGTATCGGTAGCAACCCCGCACCAACACCTACTGGCACCCCGAAAAACTCCTCCACACCGAAGACGGAGAAGACGACGACGGAGAAGACGACGACGACGAGGAAGACGAAAGCGACGCCTAGCGTCCCGGCCGGGAGTAGCCTCACAGCCACCGATCGGGGGCAAGGAGGCACCAGGTGTCGTATGTCCTCGCCGCGCCCGAATGGTTGTCGGCTGCTGCCGAGGATCTGGCCGGGATCGGGTCCGCGGTCGACGCCGCCAACGCGACCGCGGCGAACTCCACCACGTCGCTGCTGGCAGCCGGCGCCGACGAGGTGTCGACGTGCATCGCCGGATTGTTCGGCGCGCACGCCCTGGCATTCCACTCGATCACCGCGCAAGCGACACAGCTGCACGAAAAATTCGTGCTCACCCTGCAGGCCAACGCCGGCACGTATCTGAGCACCGAGATCGCAACCGCCGAGTCGCTGTTGGGGTCCCCGCTCATTCCGGGCGCGGCGGCGGGTACGCGGATCACGGTTCCCGGCGCGGGACCGCTGTACTACCCGAACTTCATCACCGAGCTGCCGTATCTGGGGCAGTTGCTCTATGCGGGCAGCATCCCGGGCCCCATTTCCGTGTCGGTCCTGCAGGGGTACGACCTGCTGAACCACGCCATCGGAGAGAATTGGTTCCCCGGCACCACTTCTCAGGTGGTCAACTACCCGGCCAGCATCGGCCTCATCAGCGGGAGCCTGGCCGCTCCCGGCGTCAACGAGGCCCTCGCCATGGGGCAGCGGGCGCTCAACGACCAGATCTTCAATGCCTTCGCGAACGGCAGCGGTGCACCGGTGCGCATCGCCGCGCTGTCGGAGGGAACGCTCGTCGTCAACCGCGAATTGGCCGCCCTGGCGGCCGACCCGGCCGCCGCCCCTCCGCACAGTGCCCTGCAGTTCGCCCTGTTCAACGGCCCCGAGACCGGCCTGTTCCACATCTACCTGCCGAACGGGGTGACGGTGCCCTTCGTCGACTACACGTCGCAGGGCCTGCCGAACACCCAATACGACGTCAGCGTGGTGTTCGGCCAGTACGACTTTTTCGGCAACCCGCCCGACCGGCCCTGGAACATCCCGGCATGGGTCAACGCGCTGGCCGCCGGGATCTACCACCACAACACCACATCGCTGGCCTCGATGTCGGACGCGGTGCAGCTGTCCAGCACGACCACTTCCCTGGGCGGCACCATCACCACCTACATGGTCCCGTCACCGACCCTGCCAATGTTGTTGCCGCTTCAGCAGATTGGCGTTCCGCAACCGATCGTCGACAACCTCAACTCGTTCCTGGAACCGATCGTCAACGACGGCTACTCGTCCCTCACACCGAACGCGGGGCCGTACTTCTCCCAAGGCGTGCTGCAAGGCTTGCCCCCGCTGCCGAACCTCTTCTGGTGACGTAAAGCCATGGAACTTTCCGGCGCGGTCGCGGTCATCACCGGCGGTGCCTCCGGCATCGGACGGGCCACGGCGCTCGCTCTGGCGCGGGCCGGGGCCGACATCGTGGTCGGCGACATTCACCAAGAGCGACTGGACGAGACCGCGGCGGCGGTCACCGAGGTCGGGCGAAGGGCGCTGGCAGTGCGCTGCGACGTCACCTCCGACGCCGACGTCGACGCCCTGGCGCGCACGGTGCTCGAGGAATTCGGCAAGGTGGACGTCGTCATGAACAACGCCGGCGTGGCGCTGCTCGGCCCGCCGGAACGCGTCCCGATGCAGGACTGGCAGCGGCTGTTCGACATCAACGTGTTCGGCGTCGTGCGGGGCATCCGCGCGTTCGTGCCCATCCTGCTCCAGCAGGGCCACGGCTGGATCGTCAACACGGCATCTATCGCCGGCCTGTACGCCCACGGCTACGACAACATCCCCTACATCGGCGCCAAACATGCCGTGGTCGGGATCAGCGAGGGCCTGTACCTGTACCTGCGACCCAAAGGCATTGGGGTTTCGGTCGTTTGCCCGGAATTGGTGACCACCAACATCGGCGAGACCGCGCGCATGATCGGGATCGACGACCCGCGCTGGATCAACGTCCCGCCCCACCTGTTGCGCCCGATCACGCCCGAAGACGCCGCCGAACGGGTCGTCGCCGGCATCCGGCAGGAGCGCTATCTCATCCTGACCCACCCGGAGAACCGGGAGTGGGTGGCCAACCACGGCCGCGACGTCGAGGGCTTCCTCGCGAGCTACCTGCCGATGCTCTACGAAGGACGGAACGCCGACGGCCTGCCCGTGACCCCGCCCTAGGCCAGTGCCGCCCGGATGCACACGGTCACGTATGGCAGCGCGAGACCGTTCGAATTCGCCAGCGCCGGATGGGTGGCCAGCAACTGGCGCACCTGGTCGAGCGTGCGAGTGCGGACCTCGGTCGGCGAGGTGATGCAGTAGCTGCGCGACGCCACCAGGTCGATCAATGCTTGCGGCGTAAGGTAATTCGTCCACTCGACCTGATGACGCTCGGGCTCGGTGAACGACGCCGACAGCGACACGTCGAAGCGGCCCCGGTCCCCGTCGGAACCGATGATCTCGCCCAACTCACGCACCCAGCCCATCCGCTCGTCGCGGGTGTTCCACACCAGGCCGAGCCGCCCGCCCGGCCGCAGCACCCGGGCCACCTCCGGGATCGCCCGCTCCGGATCCACCCAGTGCCACGCCTGGGCGACGACCACGGCGTCAACGCTGTTGTCCTCCAACGGAATCTCTTCCGCGGTGCCCAGCAGGGCGCGGGTCTCCGGCAGCGACGACCGCAGCACCTCCAGCATGTCCGGAATCGGGTCGACGGCCACCACGTCCAGGCCGCGTTCCACCAGCCGGGTGGTCAGCTTGCCGGTGCCCGCGCCCAGGTCCAGCACGCGGCGCGCGCCGCGGGGAATCAGCCAGTCGATGGCCTCCGGCGGATAAGAGGGGCGGCCACGCTCGTAGGCGGCGGCCGCCGAGCCGAATGACAGCGAGCGTTCCTGGCTGGAGCGGATCACCGCCGACCCCGATCAGCCGAGTCCGCCAAATCGAGCGTCTTGCGGATCAACTCGCCGACGGCCTCGGACTCGACCAGGAACCCGTCGTGCCCGCAGATGGAGTCGACGACGTGCAGCTCGGAGCAGCCGGGCAGCAGCTCGGCCAGCTCCTCCTGCAGCCGCAGCGGGTAAAGCCGGTCGGAGGTGATGCCCCCGACCACCACCGGCACCGGGCACCCGCGCAGGGCGCGCTCGACGCCGCCGCGGCCGCGGCCGACGTCGTGACTGCTCAGCGCCTCGGTCAGGACGACGTAGCTGCCGGCGTCGAAGCGGGCCAACAGCTTGTCGCCCTGGTGCTCCAGGTAGCTCTGCACGGCGTAGCGGCTGTCCGCGCCGCCCTGCTTGTCGTTGGCGAACCGGGTGTCAAGCTCGACCTCGCCGCGGTAGGTCAGGTGCGCGAAGCGGCGGGCGATGGTCAGCCCGGCGTCCGGCGATTGCCCCGTCTCGTAGTAGTCGCCGCCGTGCCAGTTCGGGTCGGCCTTGATGGCCGCGACCTGCGTGGCCTGCGTACCGATCTGGTCCGCGGTGGCGCGCGCGCCGACCGCCAGCAGCAGCCCCGCCCGCACCCGGTCGGGGTGGCCGACGATCCACTCCAAAGCCCTTGCGCCGCCCATGGATCCGCCGACGACGGCAGCCACCCGGTCAATGCCCAGGGCGGCCAGCGCGGCGACGTCGGCCTCCACCTGGTCACGCACCGAGATCAGCGGAAACCTTGAACCCCAGGGCTTTCCGTCCCGGGCCAGCGAGCTGGGGCCGGTGGAGCCGCGGCAGCCGCCGAGCACGTTGGTGGCCACCGCGCACCAGCGGTCGGTGTCGATCGGCGCTCCCGGCCCGGCCACGCCGTCCCACCAGCCGGGCGTGGGATGCCCGGGCCCGGCTGGCCCGGTGATGTGCGAATCGCCGGTGAGCGCGTGCAGCACCACCACCACGTTGTCGCGCGTCGGCGACAGCTCGCCCCAGCGCTGCACCGCGATGCAGACGTCGTCGATCACCGCACCGCTTTCGGTGGTCAGCGAGCCGATGTGGACGAGGCCGATCTCGCCTTCGGCGGGCAGCGTCTGCGTCGGGACGTCGGAGATCGTCATGTCGAAACCCCTCAGAACGCCGCCACGGCCTGCGGGTCGGCCGCCACGGCACCGATCTTGCGGGCCGCGGCGAAGCCGAGCTCCAGGTCGGCCAGGATGTCGTCGATGCCCTCAATGCCGACGGCCAGCCGCACCAGGCCGGGGCTGACGCCGGTGGACAGCTGCTCCTCGGGGCTCAGCTGGGCGTGGGTGGTCGACGCCGGGTGGATCACCAGCGAGCGCACGTCGCCGATGTTCGCGACGTGGCTGTGCAGCTGCAGCGCGTTCACGAACGCCTTGCCGGCCTCGACGCCGCCGGCCAGCTCGAACGCCAGCACGGCCCCGGTTCCCTTGGGCGCCAGCTTCTTTCCCCGCTCGTACCAGGGCGAGCTGGGCAGCCCCGCGTAGTTGACGGACACGACGCCGTCGTGGGCCTCCAAGAACTCGGCGACCCGCTGCGCGTTGGCGACGTGCCGCTCGACGCGCAGGCTCAGCGTCTCCAGGCCCTGCGCCACCAGGAACGCGTTGAACGGCGCGGCGGCCGACCCGAGGTCGCGCAGCAGCTGCACGCGGGCCTTGAGCGCGTACGCCGGCGGCCCGAGCTCGGCGAACACCACGCCGTGATAGCTGGGGTCGGGCGTGGTGAATCCGGGGAAGCGGCCCTGCGTCCAGTCGAAGGTGCCGCCGTCGACGATCACGCCGGCGATGGCGGCGCCGTGCCCGCCCAGGTACTTGGTGGCCGAGTGCACCACGATGTCGGCGCCCTGGGTGAACGGCTGGATCAGGTAGGGCGTCGCGATGGTGTTGTCGACGATCAGCGGCACGCCGTTGGCGTGGGCGACCCCGGAAACCCCGGGCGTGTCGAGGATGTCGATCTGCGGGTTGGAGATGGTCTCACCGAAGAACGCCTTGGTGTTCGGGCGCACCGCGGCCTGCCACGAATCGAGGTCGTCGGGATCGTCGACGAAGCTGACCTCGATGCCGAGCTTCGGCAGCGAATAGTGGAACAGGTTGTAGGTGCCACCGTAGAGCCGCGGGCTGGACACGATGTGATCTCCAGCACTTGCGAGGTTCAATATGGCGAATGTCTCAGCCGCTTGGCCGGAGGACAGGAAAAGCGCGGCCACCCCGCCCTCGAGCGCGGCGATGCGTTGCTCGACGACGTCGGTGGTCGGGTTGCCGATCCGGGTGTAGATGTTGCCCGGGACCTCAAGCCCGAACAGCGCGGCGGCGTGCGTGGTGTCGTTGAAGACGTAGGACGTGGTCTGGTAGATCGGCAGGGCGCGGGCGTTGGTCGCGGGGTCGGGACTCTGGCCGGCGTGAACCTGCTTGGTCTCGAACGACCAGTGCGCGGTCGGATCTGCCTCGGGGCTGGTTTCGTTGTTTTGTGAGCTCACGTGCGGTGTGCTTTCTTCTCTGAAGTGAATTCGGGTATCGGGAAGTGCGCGGTCGAACTACCGACGGCAGACAAAACGACGCGAGTGAGCTTGATGAATGCGCATCACGTTTCCCCTCTAGTCAGGGGTCCGGTATGGCGGACCCGCGCTTGCCGCGCAGCCTGTGGCTACTAGACCTGGTCTTTCACCCGGGGCACCCCACCGCGGTTGGAGGGTTGCCGGCCAGCAAGCCGGGGCTTAGCGCTGGCGCTCATGACCGATGTGAAGCCTATCTCATAGCGGCTCGCCCGTGCCAACAGAGATGCCGACAGAGATGCCAACAGACCGGCTCGCCTGCGGGTCGACACCTGTCCAAACACCCTTGATAACGTGGCAACCAGAACGCTGAGAACCGATCCAATGATGCCGGGAGATGGACCGTGTGCGCCGAACAGCCGACCGTCATCTACACGCTGACCGACGAGGCGCCGCTGCTGGCGACCTACGCGTTCCTGCCGATCGTGCGGGCCTTCGCCGAGCCGGCGGGCATCGAGATCAAGACGAGTGACATCTCCGTGGCCGCTCGGATCCTCGCCGAGTTCGGCGACTACCTCACCGAAGATCAGCGGGTGCCGGACGACCTGGCGGAACTCGGCGAGCTGACGCAGCGGCCCGACACCAACATCATCAAGCTGCCGAACGTCAGCGCCTCCGTGCCCCAGCTGGTCGCCGCCATCAAGGAGCTGCAGGGCAAGGGCTACCGGATCCCGGACTTTCCGCAGAGCCCGAAGACCGACGAGGACAAGGAAATTCGCGCCCGCTACGGCAAATGCCTGGGCAGCGCGGTGAACCCGGTTCTGCGGCAAGGCAACTCGGACCGGCGCGCGCCCAAGGCCGTCAAGGAGTACGCGCGCAAGCACCCGCACAGCATGGGGGACTGGTCGCCGGCCTCGCGCACCCACGTCGCCACCATGCGACACGGCGACTTCTACCACGGCGAGAAGTCGATGACGCTGGACCGCGCGCGCAACGTGAAGATGGTGCTTCGGACCAACAGTGGGGAGACCCTCGACCTCAAGCCGAAGGTCGAGCTGCGCGACGGCGACGTCATCGATTCCATGTTCATGAGCAAGAAGGCCCTGGTCGAGTTCTACGAGGAACAGATGCAGGACGCCTACGAGACCGGCGTGATGTTCTCGCTGCACGTCAAGGCGACCATGATGAAGGTCTCCCACCCGATCGTCTTCGGCCACGCCGTGAAGGTCTATTACAAGGACGCATTCGCCAAGCACCAGGAGCTGTTCGACGAGCTTGGCGTCAACGTCAACAACGGGCTGGTCGACCTGTACGACAAGATCGAATCGCTGCCCGCGACGCAGCACGAGGAGATCATCCGCGACCTGCACGCCTGCCACGAACACCGCCCCGAGCTGGCGATGGTCGATTCGGCCAAGGGCATCACCAACTTTCATTCGCCCAGCGACGTGATCGTCGATGCGTCGATGCCGGCGATGATCCGCGCCGGCGGCAAGATGTGGGGCGCCGACGGGCGGCAGAAGGACACCAAGGCCGTCAACCCCGAGTCGACCTTCTCGCGCATCTACCAGGAGATCATCAACTTCTGTAAAACCCACGGACAGTTCGACCCGACGACCATGGGCACCGTGCCTAACGTCGGCCTGATGGCGCAGCAGGCCGAGGAATACGGCTCGCACGACAAGACATTCGAGATCCCCGAAGACGGCGTCGCCGACATCGTCGACCTCGACACCGGGGAAGTCCTGCTGACCCAGAACGTGGAAGAAGGCGACATCTGGCGGATGCCGATCGTCACCGACGAAGCGATCCGCGACTGGGTGAAGCTGGCCGTCACCCGGGCGCGAAACTCGGGCATGACGGTGGTGTTCTGGCTGGACACCGAGCGGCCGCACGAGGTCGAGCTGCGCAAGAAGGTCAAGGCGTACCTCAAGGAGCACGACACCGAGGGCCTGGAAATCCAGATCATGCCCCAGGTGTGGGCCATGCGCTACACGCTGGAGCGCGCGATGCGCGGGCAGGACACCATCGCCGCGACCGGAAACATCCTGCGCGACTACCTCACCGACCTGTTCCCGATCCTGGAGCTCGGCACCAGCGCCAAGATGCTGTCCATCGTGCCGCTGATGTCCGGCGGCGGAATGTACGAAACCGGGGCGGGCGGTTCGGCGCCGAAGCACGTCCACCAGCTGGTCGAGGAAAATCATCTGCGCTGGGATTCCCTCGGCGAGTTCCTCGCTCTGGGAGCGTGTTTCGAGGACATCGGCATCAAGACCGACAACCCGCGCGCCAAGCTGCTCGGCAAGACGCTGGACGCGGCGATCGGCAAGCTGCTGGAGAACAACAAGAGCCCGTCACGCAAGACCGGCGAACTCGACAACCGCGGCAGCCAGTTCTATCTGGCGCTGTACTGGGCCGGGGAACTCGCCGCGCAATCCGAAGATGACGAGTTGCGCGAGCACTTCGCCGCGCTGGCCGAGGAGTTGAGCAAAAACGAGGACGCGATCGTGGCGGAACTCGCAGAGGCGCAGGGCGAGCCGGTCGACATCGGCGGCTACTATCGCCCGGACACGGAGAAGACGACTGCAGTAATGCGGCCGAGCAAAACGTTCAACGAAGCGCTGGCAGCGTCGCAAGCCGCCCAGGGCTGAGAGCCGCAAGAAGAAAGTCGAACTCAATATGTCTGACGAATCCAAGATCAAGGTCAAGGGCCCGGTGGTCGAGCTCGACGGCGACGAGATGACCCGTGTCATCTGGAAGCTCATCAAGGACATGCTGATCCTGCCCCATCTCGACATCAACCTCGAGTACTACGACCTGGGCATGGAGCACCGCGACCGCACCGACGACCAGGTGACGATCGACGCGGCCTATGCGATCAAGAAGCACGGCGTGGGCGTCAAGTGCGCGACCATCACGCCGGACGAGGCGCGAGTCCACGAGTTCAACCTCAAAAAGATGTGGCTCTCGCCCAACGGGACCATCCGGAACATCTTGGGCGGCACCATCTTCCGCGAGCCGATCGTGATTTCCAATGTGCCGCGCCTGGTTCCGGGCTGGACCAAGCCAATCGTCATCGGCCGGCACGCTTTTGGCGACCAGTACCGCGCGACGAACTTCAAGGTCGACAGGCCCGGCACCGTCACGCTGACGTTCACGCCGGCCGACGGCAGCGAGCCCATGGTGCACGAGGTGGTGTCCATCCCCGAGGACGGCGGCGTCGTGATGGGGATGTACAACTTCAAGGACTCCATCCGCGATTTCGCGCGCGCCTCGTTCGCCTACGGCCTGAACGCCAAGTGGCCGGTGTACCTGTCCACCAAGAACACCATCCTCAAGGCCTACGACGGCATGTTCAAAGACGAGTTCCAGCGCATCTACGACGAGGAATTCAAGGAGCAGTTCGAAGCCGAGGGCCTGACCTACGAGCACCGGCTCATCGACGACATGGTGGCCGCCTGCCTCAAGTGGGAGGGCGGCTACGTGTGGGCGTGCAAGAACTACGACGGCGACGTGCAGTCCGACACCGTCGCGCAGGGCTACGGCTCGCTGGGGCTGATGACGTCCGTGCTGATGACGGCCGACGGCAAGACCGTCGAGGCCGAGGCCGCGCACGGCACCGTCACCCGCCACTTCCGGCAGTATCAGGCCGGCAAGCCGACCTCGACCAACCCGATCGCCTCGATCTTCGCCTGGACGCGGGGCCTGCAGCACCGCGGCAAGCTCGACGACACCCCCGAGGTGATCGAGTTCGCCCAGAAGCTCGAAGACGTCGTCATCTCCACCGTCGAGGGCGGCAAGATGACCAAGGATCTCGCCATCCTCATCGGCCCCGAGCAGGAGTACCAGAACAGCGAGGAGTTCCTGAACTCCATCGCCGAGAACCTGGAAAAGGCCCTAGCCGGCTGACTCCTCGCGGCCCGCGACCGGGCAGCGCTCCTCGATGAATTCGGTGATCACCCGGGTGATGCGCTCGGGCGCCTCGAACATCGGAATGTGCCCCACGCCGTCGAGCTTGGTGACCTGGTGACTGTCCTTGGGCAGCTGGTCGGTGAAATGCCGGCTGAATCGGGGGGACGGCAGGATCCGGTCCTTCTCGCAGATCACCAGATGGGCCGGGACGGCGTTCTGCGCGACCTCCCGCAGGCCGGGCAGCAACAGCGCCTTGACCAGCAGCTGGAAGTAGGCCGGGCAGTGCGCGACGTCGTCGATGCAGCCGAGCAGTTGAGCGTCGCTGACGCCGTCGGGCTTGGCGCTGATCGCGTAGGTGGCCATTTGCCGGCTGAACGGCAGGCGCAGCACCTTGGGGCCGAACGCCCATGCCGCCACCAGCAGGGGGATGCCCAGGATGAACTTTGCGATCACCTCGAACTTCGCCGGGGTCCAGCGCGTCCAACCGCCGGCCGGGGCGATGCCGGTGATGCTGCGCGCCCGGCCGCGGCGCTCCAGCTCGAAGGCGACCCAGCCACCCAGCGAATTGCCCACGATGTGGGCGGTCTTCCAGCCCAGTTCGTCCATCTGCTGCTCGACGTAGTCGGCGAGCACGTCGGACGACAGGAACCAGGTCCCGGCCTTCGGCCCGCCGTTGTGGCCGGCCATCGTCGGGGCGAACACCTCGTAGTGGCCGGTGTCGGCCAGCTGCCGCGCCACGTCCTCCCACACCGCCTGCGACAGCAGGAACGGGTGCAGCAGCAGGATCGGTTCTCCCGAACCTAGATGCATCGGCGGACGGCTCCCCACGTTGCTCCCCATCCAACCGACAGTAATGGCGGTACCGCCGGTACTGCAAACAACGGCCGGTCCGCGCGTGAAAAGATCGGGGAATCATGAGCACCGCTACCGGATCCAGCCGGCTTTTCTCCGGCGTGCAGCCCACCTCCGACTCGCTTCACCTCGGTAACGCGCTGGGCGCGATCACCCAGTGGGTGGCGCTGCAAGACGACCATGACGCGTTCTTCTGCGTGGTCGACCTGCACGCCATCACCATCCCGCAGGATCCCGAGGCGCTGCGGCGGCGGACCCTGGTCACCGCCGCGCAGTACCTGGCGCTGGGCATCGACCCCGGGCGCAGCACGGTCTTCGTGCAGAGCCACGTGCCCGCGCACACCCAGCTGGCGTGGGTGCTGGGGTGCTTCACCGGCTTCGGCCAGGCGTCGCGAATGACGCAGTTCAAGGACAAGTCCACGCGCCAGGGCAGCGACTCGACCACGGTGGGGTTGTTCACCTACCCGGTGCTGCAGGCGGCCGACGTGCTGGCCTACGACAGCGACCTGGTGCCGGTGGGCGAGGACCAGCGCCAGCACCTCGAGCTGGCGCGCGACGTCGCGCAGCGGTTCAACAGCCGCTTCCCGGACACCTTCGTCGTCCCCGACGTGCTCATCCCCAAGGTGACCGCCAAGATCTACGACTTGGCCGACCCGACGTCGAAGATGAGCAAATCGGCGGCCACCGATGCCGGGCTGATCAACCTGCTCGACGATCCGGCGTTGTCGGCCAAGAAGATTCGCTCCGCGGTGACCGACAGTGAGCGCGAGATCCGCTACGACACCGAGGCCAAGGCGGGCGTGTCGAACCTGCTGACCATCCAGTCGGCGGTCACCGGGGTCGGCATCGACAAGCTCGTCGAGGGCTACGCCGGGCGCGGCTACGGCGACCTGAAGAAGGACACCGCCGAGGCCGTGGTCGAATTCGTGAGCCCGATCAAGGCGCGCGTCGACGAATTGATGGCCGACCGTGCCGAATTGGAGTCGGTGCTGGCGGCCGGGGCGCAGCGCGCCGAGGAGGTCGCCGGGAAAACCGTTCGGCGGGTTTACGATCGGTTGGGGTTCCTTCCGGTACGGGAATAGGGTTACGCATGAGCGAGCCGGCCAAGCCAGGCATCCTGGATCGGCTGCGTGCCCGGTTTCGATGGCTCGACCACGTCATCCGCGCCTATCAGCGTTTCGATGAGCGCAACGGTGGGTTCTACGCCGCCGGCCTCACCTACTACACGATCTTCGCGTTATTCCCCTTGCTGATGGTGGGTTTCGCGGCGTTCGGGTTCCTGCTGTCGCGCCGGCCGCAGCTGCTGAGCACGATCGACGACCACATCCGGTCCGCGGTGACCGGCGCGCTTTCCCAACAGCTGGTCGACCTGATGAATTCGGCGATCGACGCGCGAACCTCGGTTGGCCTGATCGGGCTGGCCACCGCCGCCTGGGCGGGCGTGGGCTGGATATCGCACCTGCGGGGCGCGGTGACCGAGATGTGGTGGGACAAGCGCATCGAGTCGCCGGGGTTCCTGCGCAACAAACTCTCCGACCTGCTGGCGATGGTGGGGACGTTCACCGTGGCGCTGGCCACCGTGGCGCTCAGTACGCTCGGGCACGAGGCGCCGATGGGCGCGGTGCTGAGATGGCTTGGCATACCGCAGTTTTCGGTGTTCGACTGGCTGTTCCGGCTCTTCTCGATTCTGATCTCGTTGTTCGTGTCGTGGCTGCTGTTCGCCTGGATGATCGCCCGGCTGCCGCGCGAGAAGGTCGACCCGGTCGCCTCGATGCGGGCCGGCCTGTTGGCGGCGATCGGCTTCGAGGCGTTCAAGCAGGTGGCGTCGCTGTATCTGCGGGCGGTGCTGCGCAGCCCCGCCGGGGTCGCCTTCGGCCCGGTGCTGGGCCTCATGGTGTTCTCCTACGTCACCGCGTACCTGGTGCTGTTCGCCGCCGCGTGGGCCGCCACCGCGTCCGACGACCCGCGGGCCAAGCACGTGGACCCCCCGCCGCCCGCGATCATCGCCCCGCGGGTGCAGCTGGACGAGGGACTGTCCGCGCGTCAGACGCTGACCGCGGTGGGCCTGGGAGCCGCTGGGGCGTTGGCGTTCTCCCGGCTGGCCCGCCGGCTGCTCACGCAGGGAAAATGACTCCTGCTTTACACTCGGTACGCGAGCAGCTGCGCAGCGCGCGGTGACCTGCGTCACACAAGGAGCTACCTGGTCCCATGAGTACGGGCGAATTCGAGTTCGTCATCGTTGGTGCGGGCTTCAGCGGCATCGGCGCGGCGATCCAGCTCAATCGGCTCGGCTACCAGGACATCGTCATCCTCGACCGCGAGGACGACCTCGGTGGAACCTGGCATGTCAACCGGTACCCGGGCCTGGCCGTCGACATCGCTTCCACCACCTACTCGTACTGGTTTGAACCCAACCCGTACTGGTCCCGCCTGTTCGCCCCCGGCCCCGAATTGAAGCGATACGCCGAGCACGTCGCCGACAAATACGACGTGCGTCGCTACATGCGGTTCAACACGGTCGTCGAAGGCGCGCGCTGGGACGAGGACGCGCACAGGTGGCGGGTGGAGTTGGCGGGCGGCGAGACGCTGACGGCGCGTTTCCTGATCACCGCGACAGGGTTCCTGTCGCAGCCGCGTACCCCGGACATTGCCGGCATCGAGAGTTTCGCCGGCAAGGTCATCCACACCACCGCCTGGGACGACGACTACGACCTTGAGGGTCGCCGCGCGGCAATCATCGGAACCGGGGCGACCGCGGTGCAGTTGATCCCCGTGCTGGCCGGCAAAGTCGCCGACCTGACCGTGTATCAGCGGACGGCGATCCATGTGGTTCCCAAGATCGACTTCGCGATTCCCGCGTGGCTGCAGCGGGTGTTCGCCCGGGCCCCGAAGGTGCAGCGGCTCGTTCGGCATCTGACCGACTTCTTCTTCGAAATCATGATCGTGACGGGTGTGCTGCATTTCCGCACGTTCCGACGGCTGACCATCGTCGCCGCGGACTTGGCCAAGATCAGCCGGTTCGTCTCGATACGGGACAAGGAGCTGCGCCGCAAGCTGACGCCCGACTACGACTTCGGTTGTAAGCGGCCCACGTGGTCCAACAGCTACTACCGCACGTTCACCGAACCGCACGTGCACTTGGAGACCAACAGCATCGAGCGGATCGAGCCCGACGGCATCGTCACCGCCGACGGGCGCAAGACCGTCATCGACACGTTGGTGCTCGCCACCGGTTTCGATTTGTGGGACGCCAACTTCCCGGCGATCGAGATGATCGGCCGGCAGGGCCGAAACCTCGGAAAGTGGTGGCGCGAGAACAGGTTCCAGGCCTATCAGGGGATGTCCGTCCCGTACTTCCCGAACTACCTGAGCCTGGCCAGTCCGTACGGGTTCTGCGGCCTCTCGGTCTTCAACAACGTGGAGTACCAGATGCGGCACATGGACCGGCTTTTCGGTGAGTTGCAGCGGGTGGGTGCGACCGAGTTCGAGGTGACCGAGGAAGCAAACGCGCGCTTCCTGGACCAGATGACCGAGCTTCTCGACGACACGATTTTCTACGCCGGTAACTGCGCCACCTCGCGGTCGTACTACTTCAACAGCAGCGGCGAAGCGAGTCTGCTGCGGCCGACGCCGACGGAAAACGCGGTCGAGGAAGCGTCAAGCTTTCCGTTGAGTGACTACGCGATCCGCTAACCCGTCAACCATTCGCCGCGAACCATGACGGCGCTCACCTCCCAGGTGCCGTCCAGCACAACCAGATTCGCGTCGTAACCGGCCCGCAGGGCGCCCACCCGTTCGAGGCCCAGCGCGCGCGCCGGCGTCGTCGCCGTCATCGCCACCGCGGCGGCCAGCCCCGCGTCTCCCGCGTCCGAGGCGGCCGCGTCGCGGAAGAGCCGATCCATGGTGGCGGTGCTGCCGGCGATCGTCGACGTCCCGTGCACCCGCGCGACGCCGGACACGACGTCGACCGGCACCGCGCCGAGCCGAAACGTCCCGTCGGCGCAGCCGGCCGCGGCCAGCGCGTCGGTGACCAGCGCGACGCGGTCGGGCCCCGCGGCCGCGACGACGGCGCGCGCCACCTCGGGGTGCACGTGGACGCCGTCGGCGATGAGTTCGACGGTCACCCTCGGGTCGCGCAGCAGCGCGATCGCGGGCCCCGGTTCGCGGTGGTGCAGCGGCGGCATCGCGTTGAACAGGTGGGTGCCTACTGTGGCGCCAGCGGCGATGGCCCGTTGTGTCTGCTCATAGGTCGCGTCCGTATGGCCCACGGCCACAACCACATTCGCGTCCAGGAACCGCCGGATCGCGTCGTCGGCGCCGGGCAGTTCCGGCGCCAGCGTGACCATCCGGACGGCACCGCCACCGGCGGCGAGCACGGCGTCGATCTCGGCGGGGTCCGGGTGGCGCATCCGGGTCGGGTCGTGCGCCCCGCACCGGGCCGGGCTCAGCCACGGCCCCTCCAGGTGGATGCCCGCGATGGTGCCACGTTCGGTGGCCGCGGCGAGCGCGCGGACGCCGGCGATCAGCTCGGCCGGTGCGGCGGTGACCAGGCTGGCGAGCGTGGTGGTGGTGCCGCGCCGTTTGTGAAAGTCCGCGGCTGCATCGATGGCATCGGGCGCGGCTTGGGGCTCGGTGCAGGAGGCCTCGGTGTAGGAGGCACCGCCGCCGCCGTGCACGTGCATGTCGACAAAGCCCGGCACCACAACGCAATCCGGGAAGTCGCGGTCGGCCGGCCCGGGCGGTCGGCCGGGTCCGCACGCCCGGATCCGCCCGCCGGACGTCTCGAGCCATCCCGGCCGGCAGACCTGCCCGTCGAGAACCATCGTCCCCGCCGAGATCAGTCCCATCGGCCGCCGTTTTCCCAGAAGTGCCTGATGTCCTCGAGCTGGCGCCCCTTGGTTTCTGGGGCATACCGGTAGACGAAGCCCAAGGCGATCAGCGTCAGTACCACGAAAACCGCGAAAGTCCCCGCGCCGCCCAGTGAATGCAACAGCGTCAGGAAGACGGCGGCGATGATCGCGTTGGCCACCAGGTTGGAGGTGAGCATGGTGCTGGAACCGATGGAGCGCAGCCGCGTCGGGAAGCTCTCGCTGGCGTACACCCAGCCCAGCGAGCCGAAACCCGCGGTGTAGCCGAAGATGAACAGCAGGATGCCGGCGAACCCGAAGACCAGGCCGGCGCCGCCCAGCCGGCCCTGGGCGAACACGGCCATCAGGACGAGGTCGGCGGCGATCATCATGGCTATGCCGCACAACAGAATTGGGCGCCGGCCCACCCGGTCGACCAACAGCAGCGACGTGCCCACCGCCGCCAGCCCGGCGATCTGCACCAGCGCCGGCAGGGCCAGCAGGGCGAAATTGCCCGTGAAGCCCATCGCCTCGAATATCCGGGGGCTGTAGTAAATGATCGCGTTGATGCCGGTGATCTGGATCAGGAAGCCGAGCGTGACGACGAAGACCGTCGCCCGCCGATACGGCGGTCGCAACATCTCGGCAAAGCCGCCGCTGCCTTCGCTCAAGGCGGTTGCTATCTCGGCCAGCTCTTCGTCGGTGTTCGCGGTCGGCTCCGCGCGCAGCAGCGCGGCGCGGGCGTCGTCGACCCTGCCCTTGAGCACATACCACCGGGCCGTGTCGGGCATCCGAATCAGCAAGGGCAGCAGCAGCATTGCGGGCAGGGCGGCCAGTCCCAGCATCCACCGCCAGGCGTGCGCGCCGGCCAGCAGGTAACCCGTCAGGTAGCCGACGACGAGCCCGCTGACGATCGCAAGCTGATAGGCCGTCAACAGCGAGCCCCGCACCGCGGCCGGGGCCGACTCCGCCACGTACACCGGCACCACCACCACCGTCACGCCGATCGTCAGGCCCAGCAGGAAGCGCGCCGCCAACAGCATCGGCAGCGAGACCGAGAACGCACCCAGAAGCGCGAACGCCGCATAGGCGACGAGGATCGCCACCACCGATTTCTTGCGGCCGATCGCGTTGGCGAGCACGCCGGCGCCGAGCGCGCCGACGATCTGGCCGATCACCACCATCGTCGTCAGCAGCTCCTGCTGCCGGGTGGTGAGCCCGAAGTCGTCGGTGACGAACAGCTGCGCGCCGGCGATGATCGACAGGTCGTAGCCGTAGATGACGCCGACGCTGGCGGCGGTGAGTCCGAGCGGCAGCCCCCGCCGTGATCTCAACGGTGCTGCGGTCGGCGGTTCATTGAGCGTGCGACCATGATCAAACTAAACACGATGACGGTGCCGATCGCGGCGACACCCACCCGCACCGGCAGCGCGTCCGCCGACGGCATCAGCGGGGCGGCCTGGGCGCCCTGTCGGTCGGCGGCGGTGTCGTGCCGGGCCGGCATCAGCGACGGGTCCGGTTCGATCAGCGTGCCGACCTGGGTGCCCTGCGGCGTGGAAAACCCGTAATCCAGCAGGTGCGCCGCCTGCTCCCACGGTGCGATCGGCTGCCGCGTCCCGTGCAGCAGCACCGCCACCAGCCGCCGCCCGTCGTGGTTGGCCGCGCCCACGAACGTCTGCCCGGCGTCGTCGGTGTAGCCGGTCTTGCCGCCCAGCGCGCCCGGGTACTTGTAGAGCAGCTGGTTGTCGTTTTCCAGCTCGTAGCCGGGATGGTCGCCGTGGCCGGGGAAATTGAAGGTCCGGGTCGCGACGATGTCGGCGAAGGTGGGGTTCTGCCAGGCGTAGCGGTAGAACAGGCCGATGTCGTAGGCCGACGTGCTCATGCCGGGGCCGTCCAGCCCGGACGGGGTCGCCACCCGGGTGTCGCGGCCGCCGAGCTTGGCGGCCAGCACGTTGATCTTCTCCAGCGCCTGCTGCATCCCGCCCAGCTGCACCGCCAGCGCGTGCGCCGCGTCGTTGCCGGAGTGCATCAACAGGCCGTGCAGCAACTGGTTGACGGTGAACACGCCGCCCTCGGTCACGCCGACCTTGGTGCCCTCGGCGGCTGCGTCGTCGGCGGTGCCCGCGACGGACTTGTTCAGCGGCAGCGCGTTGATGGACGCCATGGCGACCAGCACCTTGATGATGCTGGCGGGGCGGTGCCGGCCGTGCGGATCCTTGGCGGCGATGACGGCGCCGCTGTCCAGGTCTGCCACCAGCCAGGCGTCGGCCGACACGTCGCCCGGCAGCGGCGGCGTCCCGGGTGCCGCGACGACGCCGCAACCGCCCAGCGCCTCGCCGCCGACCGGCTTGGGGGGCACCGCCAGCGGGATCGGCGGGTCACCGGCGGTCGGAACCTCCGAGGAGTCCACCGCGGGCGGGGTGTTCACCTGGTACGGGCAATTCGGCGGCCCGGCGTCGGGGCCGGGGGCCGGTTCGGCGGACGCGAGCGGCGCAACGATCGGCGCGGCGGCCAAGCCGCCGACCAGGAAAAGCACCGCTGCCAGGCATGACGCGGAACGTAACAGGGTCATTGTGTGAGCAGATTAGGCGATCCGGCACCGAATTCCGGGGAGCCGCGCTGTGACTGATGGGGCGGAAGTTACAAAGCCGCCCGCGTGCGGGGGTGCGGCGCCGGCCCAGTACGCTGACACCATTCAAAGCAACGGGTTTTGGTCGAAATGGCGGCGCGACGGCGACGGTCCGCGGTCGCTGGAGCAGCTGCTCAAGCAGGTCGAGAAGGGCACCCAGGTTCGCAGTTCCGGGCACGAGCGAATCCTGGAAGAGCTGAAGTCGCATCGCGACAGCGCGGAGGGCGCCGACCTGAAGTCCGCGCTGACCTGGCTGTGCAACGCGCAGACCCGGCTGGGCAGCGATCCGACCACGGCGCATTCCCGCGAGGTGCTGCTGGCCGCGTACGAGGTCAAGCGGGTCCTCGCTACAGCCGGCCCGACTCCTCGCTGAGCACGCCGCGCAGGGTGGCCTCGATGGTGTCGAACTCGGGTTGGCCGCTGATCAACGGCGGCGCCAGCAAAATCACCGAATCGCCGCGGTCGTCGGTGCGGCAGTACATCCCGGCCTCGAACAGCGCCGCGGACACCCGCGGCAGCAGCGCCTCGCGTTCGTCGTCGGTGAAGGTCTGCTTGGTCGCCTTGTCCTTGACCAGTTCGACGCTGTAGAAGTACCCCTCGCCGCGTACGTCGCCGACGATGGGCAGGTCGTAGAGCTTCTCCAGGGTGGCGCGGAAGCTGGGCGCGTTCTGTTTGACGCGCTCGTTGAGGCCCTCGCGCTCGAAGATGTCGAGGTTGGCCAGCGCCACTGCGGCCGACACCGGGTGGCCGCCGAACGTATAGCCGTGCGGGAACATGGTTTTGGCGTCGTTGAACGGCTCGAACAACCGCTCGCTGGCGATCATCGCGCCCAGCGGCGAGTAGCCCGACGTCAGCCCCTTGGCGCAGGTGATCATGTCGGGCACGTAGCCGAAGTCGGTACAGGCGAACATCGACCCGATCCGGCCGAAGGCGCAGATCACCTCGTCGGAGACCAGGAGCACGTCGTAGGAGTCGCAGATCTCGCGCACCCGCTCGAAATAGCCTGGGGGAGGCGGGATCGAGCCGCCCGCGTTCTGTACCGGCTCCAGGAACACCGCGGCGACGGTCTGCGGTCCCTCGAACTCGATCGCCTCGGCGATCCGGTCGGCGGCCCAGCGCCCGAACGCCTTGGGGTCGTTGGCGAACGGCTCGGGCGCGCGGTAGAAGTTCGTGTTCGGCACCCGGAAGCCGCCCGGGGTCACCGGCTCGAACGGCGCCTTGTACTTCGGCAGGCCGGTGATCGCCAGCGCGCCCTGGGTGGTGCCGTGGTAGGCGACCGCCCGCGAAATCACCTTGTGCTTACCGGGTTTGCCGGTCAGCTTGAAGTACTGCTTGGCCACCTTCCAGGCGGTCTCGACGGCCTCGGTGCCGCCGGTGGTGAAGAAGATCCGGTTCAGGTCGCCCGGGGCGTAGTGGGCCAGTCGCTCGGCGAGCTCCACCGCGGGCGGGGTGGCGTAGCCCCACAGCGGGAAGTACGCCAGCGTGCTCGCCTGCCGGGCCACGACCTCGGCGAGTTCGGCACGCCCGTGACCGACCTGCACGGTGAACAGCCCGGACAGCGCGTCGAGGTAGCCCCTGCCGCGGTCGTCGAAGATCCTGACGCCCTCGCCGCGGGTAATGACCGGCGGCGCGACGCCGGGGCCGTGCCGCGCGAAGTGCAGCCACAGGTTGTCAGTCATGTTGTTCGCGAGCGTAGCCTCGCGATATGACCGCGGCGCAGCAGGTTGGCGAGTTCGAGGCGCTGCGACCGCATCTCATGTCTGTCGCCTACCGGCTGACCGGCACGGTGGCCGACGCCGAGGACATCGTCCAGGACGCATGGCTGCGCTGGGACAAGCACGACAGCGATATCAACGACCTGCGGGCCTGGCTGACCACCGTGGTGAGCCGACTCGGCCTGGACCGGTTGCGGTCGGCCGCGCACCGCCGCGAGACGTACACCGGCAATTGGCTGCCCGAGCCGGTGGTCACCGGCTTTGACGGGGCGGACCCGCTATCCGCGGTGGTGGCCGGCGAGGACGCCCGGTTCGCCGCGATGGTCGTGCTGGAGCGCCTGTCGCCCGATCAGCGGGTCGCGTTCGTGCTGCACGACGGGTTCGCCGTGCCCTTCGCCGAGGTGGCCGAGGTGCTGGGCACCAGCGAGGCCGCCGCGCGGCAGCTGGCGTCCAGGGCGCGCACGGCTTTGAAAAGGGAAGCCGCCGAACCAGCCCCAATATCCGGGTCGCCCGATCCCGCGCACAACGAGGTGGTCGGCCGGCTGATGGCGGCCATCGCCGCCGGCGACCTAGAGGCCGTCGTCTCGCTGCTGCATCCGGGCGTGACGTTCACCGGCGATTCGAATGGCAAGGCGCCCACCGCCGTTCACGTCATTCAGGGATCGGACAAGGTGGCCCGGTTCATCTTCGGCCTGGCCCGCCGCTACGGCGACGCGTTCTTCACCGCGAATCAGCTGGCGCTGGTCAACGGCGAGCTGGGCGCCTACACCGCGGGCAGCCCCGGCGACGACGGGCACTGGGAGATGCGGCCGCGGATCCTGGCGATGACGGTGCGCGACGGAAAGGTCTGCGCGCTATGGGATATCGCTAACCCCGACAAGTTCACCGGCTCGCCCCTGGCCGGTCTGTCCTGAGCCCACGGCGAGGCCCAGGCGCAGCGCCCCGGCGGCTTCGGCGGCGGCCTCGGCGAACCGGCCGCCCAGGCCGACGAAGTTGAGGTACGCGTGCGGCAGATCCGGTTGCAGGCTCAGCGCCACCGGGACGCCGGCGGCCCGCAGCTTGTCCGCGTAGGCAACCGCATCGTCGCGGATCGGATCGAAACCCGCGGCCGCGATGTACGCGGGAGGCAGGCCGGTGGCGTCGCCGTGTAGCGGTGACAGCCGCGGGTCGCGCGGATCGGTGTGCGCGGGAATGTAATTGGCCAGCGCCCACCGCAGGTTCCGGTCGGTGAAGGTGGAGCCGCCGGCGAACAGGTCGTGCGAGGGCCGGCGGCCGTCGAGGTCCGTCGGCGGGTACATCAGCAGCTGGAACGCCGGGATGGGGCCGCCGCGTCGCACCGCCTGTTGCGCGGTCACGGCCGCCAGGTTGCCGCCGGCGCTGTCGCCCCCGACCGCGACGCGGCCGGAATCCGCACCCAGGTCGGCGGCGTGGCGGTGCGCGTGTTCGAACGCGGCGATCGCGTCCGCCACCGCGGCGGGGAACGGGTGCTCGGGTGCGCGCCGGTATTCGACCGACAGCACGCGCACGCCGGCGTGGCCCGCCAGATAGCGGGCGACGGGGTCGTGGCTGATTCGGGAGCCGACCGAGAAGCCGCCGCCGTGGAAATAAACCAGCAGCCCGGACGGCTCGGGCAGGCCGGCGGGGGTGTAGAGGGTGGCCTGGATGTCGCCGTGCTCGGCGGGGATGGCGATCTCCCGCGTCCGGATGGGCAGGGGTGATTCGTAACCCATGAGCCGGGGGAGTTCGTCATACCGTGCGCGTGCCTCGTCGACGGGATCGGTGAAAACGTCGGAGCCGGAAAGGTTTTTGAGGCGAATCATCAGCTGCGCGTCGAGTGCCATCTCCTGCCCGTCGATGCGCACCGGCGGTCCCGCCAGCAGCCGGCGGACCGGCGTGGGCAACGCGAAGATGGCACGGACGGCCCGGGCGCGAATGCCTAACGATGCCATGGTGTTTGCTCCTTGCTAGCCGAGAACCGCATGACGTGGCCGAGCAGCCCCGACCGCAACGCGACGGCGAGCCCGTTGCGCTCGCATTCGACCCGGAAGTCGCGCGGCACGATCAGCCGATGCGGGGAGCCGTCCAACCGGTGAAACAGGCTGGCCAGTGGGGTGCGCACCAGGTCGTAGCCGACGAAGGCCCCGCCCGGCCGCAGCACCCGGGCCACCTCGGCGACCGCGCGTTCCCAGTCGATGACGTGATGCAGCATCAGGCAGCTCACGACGGAGTCGAAGGACTCGTCGGGGAAGGGCATCGCGGTGGCGTCGGCCGTCCGCGCAGACGCGTTGGGGAATTCCCGCAGCCGTGCGGCGGCGGCTCGGGTCATGTGCGGGTCGATGTCCATTGCGACCCAGGTGAGTTCGGGGTTCTTCGAGAGAACTTGTCGGGCAACGGATCCGGCGCCGGATCCGATCTCCAGCACGTCGCGGCCGAGTTGCTGGCCGTGCAGCTCACGCGCGATCACCGGGCTGCCGGAACGACCGACGGCGCCGCAGCAGAAGGCGCGTTCGAATGCTGACATCGCGGGCATGTCCCAAGCGTGGATCACCCGCGACGGGAACGCTTGTACGGATCCGTCAAACCGATTCGCGAACCGCCCGCGCGAGCTCGTGCGGGGCCGAACCGGTCATCTCCCAGCACACCTTGTTGGCGTGCGAGCCGTCGGCGAACCCGGCCAGGTGGGCGGCGTCGGTGACGGAGCGCCCCTCGATGAGGTGGCCCATGGCGGTCATCAGCCGTGCCCAGCGGATCGTCGCCGACATCGACGCCCCGGTCTGTTGCCGGCACAGGCGCCCGAGGTAATCCGGCGACAGCGCAACGGCATCCGCGACCGATGCCACATCCACGGGGCTCGGCACCCGGCTCGACACGACCTCGATCGCCCGCCGCAGCTGCGGGTGCACGGACCGCGGCCCGTCTTGCCGTCCGCACAGCCGGCCGACCAGGAAATCCGCCGCGGCGTGCGGGCCCTCCCCGTCCAGCGCCGCGGCCGTCGCCTCGGCCAGCGATTGTCCGTCGTCGACGACCCAGACGCGGTGGCGCGCCGCCGCGTTCAGCGCGACACCCTGAGGCGTCTGCAGGCCGAGGTACAGCGTCAACGCCCCGGATTTCGCCTCGGAACGCACCGCGTGCCGAACACCGCTGCCGACCACCACCAGCCGGCAGACGTCGCGCCGGTCGCTCGCCCGGGCAACTGTCAACGGACCTTCGGTGCCGACCGTGACCTGGACCGCGGGGTGGTGGTGGGGCGCGAGATCGGAGAATGCGCCGGCCACCATCAGCCGGCCGGGCCCGAGGTCCCACGTGCGCATGACGCCACCTTAGCGCTGCGCTGGAGCCCCGTCCGCGTCGGTAATCCACGGGATCCGGCAGGCGTCACCGGAATTGAAGCCCTGCTCGGTGATGCCCAGCGCCGAGTTCACCCGCGCCCGCATGTTCTCCAGCCCGATCTGGTAGGTCAGCTCGAACACGCCGGCGTCGCCGAAGCGGGCGCGCAGGTCGGCGACCTGCTCGTCGGTCACGGTGTGCGGGTCGGCCGTCATGGCGTCGGCGTAGGCGATGGCCGCGCGTTCGTCGTCGCTGAAAGCTGTTGAGGTGGAGTAATTGTCGATCTCCCTAAGGCGCTCCATGTCGAGGCCGTCCAGCCGCTGCAACATGGAGCCGAAGTCGACGCACCACGAGCAGCCGATCTGGTGCGCGGTCCAATACACCGCGAGCTCACGCACGCTGACCGGAAGCGTCTTGCATGCCCGGTCGACCATGGTTTCGTGCAGGGCGCCGGCGATCATCAGCTTGCGGTGATGCGCGGACACGGCGAACGGCTCGGGGACCTGGCCGTAGCGCCGCTTGGCCACCCGGTACATGGCTCGGGTCACCAGCCCGACGCGGTTGGGCGGCAGGGGCTCGATGCGGGTTTTCTGTGTCATACCCCTGAGACGGGGTGGGGTGCGAAAGTGTGACACATACCTGCGGTATGCGGATAGTCTCTCGACCTGTGGCGACGGTTGCGAGGTGACGATGACCGCGCTGTTTAGCCGGTGGTGGCGGGCCGACCAGTACGACTGGCTCTCCGGTTACCTTGCGTCGCGGGGCATCAGCGGTGCCACCCGGGCCGTGCTGGCATTCATTTCGGCGTCGATGGTGGTGTGCCTGCTCGCGCTGCTGGCCGGCCCGGACGGTCCGCACGGAGCGGTCCCGGTGGCGATGATGTGGGCCGCCGTTGGCGGCGGGGTGGCGGGGGTGGTGCTGTGGATCAGCCGCTGGCCGACGCGCACGCAGTCGCTCATGTTCGTCATGACGTGCAACGCCGCCGTCGCCTTGGCGTGCCTGGCGCACCCGAACCCGCTGGCCGCGCTGATCGGGTGCGTCGCTTTCGCGACCTTCGGCGCCTACATGGCGTTCTTTCACGCCACGGGATTCGTGCTGTACAACTTCGCGGTGGCCGCCGGCGTCGGCTCCTGGGAGGCGCTGTCGTTGGCCAGGTCCGGACACCCCAGCCTCGCCGGGGTGGATTTGTGGCTGGTGATCGAGGTCAACATCGCCCTGCCGCTGGCCATTCTGATCCTGGTCCGCGCCCTGGCGGGCGATCTGCTGCGCGCCGACCGCGATCCGCTGACCGGCCTGCTCAACCGGCGCGCGTTCGCGCACGAGGCGCTGGGGATGTTGTTGGCCCGCCGCGGCATCGACTCCCACCTCGTGGTGATGCTGATCGACCTCGACCGTTTCAAGGCCCTCAACGACAAGTCCGGCCACGCCGCGGGAGACCACGCGCTGGTCCAGGTCGCCCAGGCGCTGCTGGCCGCCGCCGACGACCAGGCGGTGGTCGCGCGCAGCGGCGGAGAGGAATTTCTGTTGGCCGGGACGTCCGCGGGCTGCAACGCCGAGTCGTTGGCCGCCCGGATGTGCCTAGCCATCGCGGCGTCGACCGCGGGGGTCACCGCGAGCATCGGCACCGCCTGCGCCCGCCTGGACGACGCCGCTGACGACCCCCAAGCGCTGCTGCAGGAGTTGATCAGCGCCTCGGACGCCGCGATGTATCGGGCTAAACGGTTGGGCGGCAACCGAAGTCATCACCACGAGCTCTGCTGACCCCCGGCGGCTCGCTCCAAGACGCCGAAGTGGTTTCCCGCTAAGAGCTCCGGGTACCCGATTTCGACCCCGCCGGCCAACCGGTGCGGCAGGGTTCGAGAGGGTGAGGAGACAGTGATGACCTCTCAAAATGATCAGGAATCAGAAAACACCCGGCTGGAGCACTTCGACGATCCCGAATTGGGCAGCGGTGCGCGCGACACAGGTTCGGATACCCCGGAGCAGGGCACCGGGGACCGTCCGGTCGGAACCGTAGACGAAGACGCGAACCCGCCGATGAGCGATCCGAGCGCGTCGGACACCTACAGCGGCACCGGTGAGTTGCCCCCGCAGGACACCGGCAGTGCCGTCCCGCCCTACGAGGGACGTCAACAGGGCGCCGCGGTCGACGCCCAGGGCGCCGGCGGCGCGGCGGGCCCCACGGCGAATCCGGATTACAAGTCGGCCAGCCCGTCGGATACGCCCGGCGGCGCGACGCAGTCGCCGGCGGACGAGCAGCCCGCCTCGGAAATGCCGGAATCCGACCGCGACGACGACCGCGTCGGGCCGGCGCACGTGGCGGGCACCGGCCGCGGCGAAGACAAACCCTGACCTCTGGCGCCGACTTCACGCCGAGCTTTACAGGTCCGTGGCGCGCGGATGCCGTGGTTCGTAGAGGCCCAGCTGCCCGCCGCCGGGAAGCGAGATCGTCGTGAGTCTGCCCCAGCGTTCCGTTGTCGGAGGAGCGCACTGGACACCCTTGGCGTTCAGTGAGTCGACGGTGGCGTTCAGGTCGTCGCACATCAAATAGAGCTCGTGTGACTGCCCCGCAGCGGAGGGGTGCACCGCCACCTCAGCGGGGGGCAGTTTGAAGATCAGCCAGCCGCTACCCGCGTCGAGATGCGGGTAGCCGAGCGTGTCGCGGAAGAACGCGCGGTCGGCGTCGGCGTCACGGCTGTAGACGATGACATGAGCGCCTGTGATCATGTCGGCAACACTACGTCCGCTGCGCGCCCGGGGTCTCAGCGCGAGAACATCGTCGCGCGTTTGACCTCCTGGATCGCCTTGGTCACCTCGATGCCCCGTGGGCAGGATTCGGTGCAGTTGAACGTGGTCCGGCAGCGCCACACGCCGTCGACCTCGTTCAGGATGTCGAGGCGCTCGGCGGCGGCCTCGTCGCGGCTGTCGAAGATGAAGCGGTGCGCGTTGACGATGGCCGCCGGCCCGTAGTAGCTGCCCTCGTGCCAGAACACCGGGCAGCTGGTGGTGCAGCATGCGCACAGGATGCACTTGGTGGTGTCGTCGTAGCGGGCGCGGTCGGTCGGGCTCTGGATGCGTTCCCGCGTCGGGGGGTTGCCGGTGGTGATCAGGTACGGCTTCACGGCACGGTAGGCGTCGAAGAACGGCTCCATGTCGACGACCAGGTCCTTTTCCACCGGCAGCCCGCGGATCGGTTCGACCGTGATGGTCAGGGATTTCCCCGGTTTGTCGGGCAGCAGGTCGCGCATCAGCACCTTGCAGGCCAGCCGGTTGACGCCGTTGATGCGCATGGCGTCGGAGCCGCACACGCCGTGCGCGCAGGACCGCCGGAAGGTCAGCGTGCCGTCGAGGTAGCTCTTGATGTAGATCAGCAGGTTGAGCATCCGGTCGCTGGGCAGGCAGGGCACCCGAAAGCTTTGCCAGCCACCGGTTTTCGCGAAGGCATCGGGCTGGTCGGGGTTGAACCGGGCGATCTTCACGGTCACCATCACCGCGCCCTCGGGAACCGGCGGCAGGGGCGGCTCCAACGTTTCGACCTCTGTTTCGGCCGTCATCAGTACTTCCGTTCCTTGGGTTCGTAGCGGGTCTGCACCACGGGCTTGAAATCCAGCGCGATGTCGCTGAGCAGGTCGGTGCCCTGTTTGTAGGCCATCGTGTGGCGCATGTAGTTGACGTCGTCTCGGTTCGGGTAGTCCTCGCGGGCGTGGCCGCCGCGGGACTCCTTGCGATTCAGCGCGCCGACCACGGTGACCTCGGCCAGCTCCAGCAGGAAGCCGAGCTCGATGGCCTCCAGCAGGTCGCTGTTGTAACGCTTTCCCTTGTCGTGCACGGTTATTCGCGAGTAGCGCTCCTTCAGCGCGTGGATGTCGGTGAGCGCCTGCTTGAGCGTCTCCTCGGTGCGGAACACCGCGGCGTTGTTGTCCATCGACTGCTGCAGCGCGGCGCGGATGTCGGCGACGCGCTCGTTGCCGTGCTCGGAGAGGATGTCGCCCACCCACCCGACGACCATCGCCTCCGGCTCGGGCGGCATGTCGACGAAGTCGTGCCCCCGCGCGTAGCCCGCGGCGGCGATCCCGGCCCGGCGGCCGAACACGTTGATGTCGAGCAGCGAATTGGTGCCCAGCCGGTTGGCGCCGTGCACCGACACGCACGCGCACTCGCCGGCCGCGTACAGCCCCGGGACGGTGGAGGTGTTGTCCCGCAACACCTGTCCCGTGACGGTCGTCGGGATGCCACCCATCACGTAGTGACACGTCGGGTAGACCGGCACCAGCTCGTGCACCGGGTCCACGCCCAGATAGGTCCGGGCGAACTCGGTGATGTCGGGCAGCTTGGACTCCAGCACGTCCTCGCCCAGGTGGCGGACGTCGATGTACACGTAGTCCTTGTGCGGGCCGGCACCGCGGCCCTCCAGGACCTCCAGCACCATCGAGCGGGCGACGATGTCGCGCGGCGCCAGGTCGACGATCGTCGGCGCGTAGCGCTCCATGAAGCGCTCGCCCTCGCCGTTGAGCAGCCGGCCGCCCTCGCCGCGGACGGCCTCGGAGATCAGGATCCCCAGCCCGGCCAGCCCGGTCGGGTGGAACTGGTGAAATTCCATGTCCTCCAAGGGAAGTCCCTTGCGGAAGACGATGCCGATGCCGTCGCCGGTCAGCGTGTGCGCGTTGGAGGTCGTCTTGTACATGCGCCCCGACCCGCCGGTGGCGATGACGACGGCCTTGGCGTGGAAGACGTGGATCTCGCCCGTCGCGAGCTCGTAGGCGACCACGCCCGTGGCCACCGGCCCGGTCGGGGTCTGGGTGAGCACCAGGTCCAGCGCGTAGAACTCGTTGAAGAACTGCACGTCGTGCTTGACGCAGTTCTGATACAGCGTCTGCAGGATCATGTGGCCGGTGCGGTCGGCGGCGTAGCAGGCCCGGCGGACCGGCGCCTTGCCGTGGTCGCGGGTGTGCCCGCCGAAGCGGCGCTGGTCGATGCGGCCCTCGGGGGTCCGGTTGAACGGCATCCCCATCTTCTCCAGGTCGAGCACCGCGTCGATGGCTTCCTTGCACATGATCTCCACGGCGTCCTGGTCGGCGAGGTAGTCGCCGCCCTTGACGGTGTCGAACGTGTGCCACTCCCAGTTGTCGTCCTCGACGTTGGCCAGCGCCGCGCACATGCCGCCCTGGGCGGCGCCGGTGTGGCTGCGGGTCGGGTAGAGCTTGGTCAGCACCGCGGTCCGCACCCGCGGCCCCGCCTCGACGGCGGCGCGCATCCCGGCACCGCCCGCGCCGACGATCACCACGTCGTATCGGTGTTGCTGGATCAAGGCTCTCCTTTCAGGACTTTCAGGAGATGTTCGGGTCGAATGTCACCAGCACGTAGGTGCCCAGCACCAAGGTGAACCCCATCGACAAGAGCAGCAGGCTGTTGAGCCAGAACCGGGTGGAGTTCTTGCGGCTGTAGTCGTCGATGATGGTGCGCAGCCCGTTGCCGCCGTGCAGCTGCGCCAGCCACAACAGCGCCATGTCCCACATCTGCCAAAACGGCGAATGCCACCGCTGGGCCACGTAGTTGAAGTCGATGCGGTACACGCCGTCGTCCCACATCAGCATGATGAACAGGTGCCCGATCGCCAGGAACGCCAGCGCGATCCCGGAGAACCGCATGAACAGCCACGCGAACTTCTCGAAGTTGGGGATGCCGGCGCGCCGCCGCGGGGAGCGGGGATTGTCCAGGCTGGCGGGACGGTCGTAGAAGCGCTGCTTGACCGGCGCCGTCTGGCCGCGCCCGAGCTGAAGGTCGGGGCTGCTCATCGCAGGTGCTCCGCGATGTGGATGCCGGTCACCACGCCGGCCGGCACCATCAGCAGCAAAAAGACGACGATGACGATCAGGAACATCAGCCGCTGGTAACGGGGCCCCTGCGACCAGAAGTCGATCAGGATGACCCGGATGCCGTTCAGCCCGTGGAACAGCACCGCGGCGATCAGGCCGTACTCCATCAGGCCGACGATCGGGGTCTTGTAGTCGCCGACCACCGCGTTGTAGGTCTGCGGGCTCACCCGCAGCATCGCGGCGTCCAGCACGTGGACGAACAAGAAGAAGAAGATCGTCGCGCCGCTAATGCGGTGCAGCACCCACGCCCACATGCCGGGGTCGCCCCGATACAGGGTCCGGGGTGGTCGCCGCTTGCGCGCGGCGGCAGTGCTCACCAAGTCCCCACCGCCTTAATAGAACAGTTAGCCGGACAAGTCAGCCTAACCCTGCCAGCTGGCAGGCCGGGCCGTACAGCCCCCGAGCGAAGTGTCGTGTCAGGGTTAGTCTGGCTGTCTTGTATCGGCCCGTGGGCGAGCGGAGTGGGTATGCCTGATGTCGATTGGAAAGCGCTGCGCGACAAGGCGATCCGGGCCGCGGCGGGGGCCTACGCGCCCTACTCGCGCTTCCCCGTGGGCGCGGCCGCGCTGGTCGACGACGGCCGGGTGATCACCGGGTGCAATGTGGAGAACATCTCATATGGCCTTGGTCTCTGTGCCGAGTGCGGTGTGGTGAGCGCCCTGCACGCCACCGGTGGCGGCCGGCTGGTCGCGCTGGCGTGCCTGGACGCCCGGGGGGCCGCCCTGATGCCGTGCGGGCGATGCCGTCAGCTGCTGCTCGAGCACGGCGGGCCGGAGTTACTGATCGACCATCCCGCCGGGCCGCGCCGCCTCGGCGAGTTGTTGCCCGACGCCTTCACCGCCGACCTGCCGCGGGAACTGCCTTGAGCCACTTCGACTTTGACGGAGCCTTCGACGCGCCGACGGTGATCCGGACCAAACGCGACGGCGGGCGGCTGTCCGACGCCGCCATCGATTGGGTGATCGACGCGTACACACACGGCCGCGTCGCCGACGAGCAGATGTCGGCGCTGCTGATGGCGATCGTGTGGCGCGGCATGGACCGCGGCGAGATCGCCAGGTGGACGGCGGCCATGCTGGCCTCCGGCGCGCGGCTGGACTTCGGCGACCTGGGCCTCCCGACCGTCGACAAGCACTCGACCGGCGGCGTCGGGGACAAGATCACCCTGCCGTTGGTGCCCGTCGTCGCCGCCTGCGGGGCGGCCGTGCCCCAGGCATCGGGACGCGGGCTCGGGCACACCGGCGGCACCCTGGACAAGCTGGAATCCATCGCCGGGTTCACCGCCCAGCTGTCCACCCGGCGGATCGCAGAACAGCTCCGCGACGTCGGCGCCGCGATCTTCGCCGCCGGCGAGCTGGCCCCGGCCGACGCCAAGCTCTACGCGCTGCGCGACGTCACCGGCACCGTCGAGTCGCTGCCGCTGATCGCCAGCTCGGTGATGAGCAAGAAACTGGCCGAGGGCGCGGGCGCGCTGGTGCTCGACGTGAAGGTCGGATCCGGGGCGCTGATGAGCTCGGAGGCGGCCAGCCGCGAGTTGGCGCACACCATGGTCGAGCTGGGCGCGGCGCACGGGGTGGCCACCCGCGCGCTGCTGACGGACATGAACCGCCCGCTGGGCTCGACGGTCGGCAACGCGCTCGAGGTCGCCGAGTCGCTGGAGGTGCTGGCCGGCGGCGGCCCCCCCGACGTGGTGGAGCTGACGCTGCGGCTGGCCGCCGAGATGCTCGACCTCGCCGGCCTCGGCGACCGCGATCCCGCCCGCACGCTGCGCGACGGCACCGCGATGGACCGCTTTCGCCGGCTCGTCGCGGCCCAGGGCGGCGACTTGTCGGTACCGTTGCCGATCGGTTCGTGTTCCGAGACCGTGACCGCGCACCGGGGCGGCACAATGGGCGATATCGACGCGATGGCGGTGGGGCTGGCAAGTTGGCGGCTCGGCGCGGGCAGGTCCCGTCCGGGCCATCCGGTGCAGTTGGGGGCGGGCATCAGGATCCACCGCCGCCCCCGGGAGCCCGTCGCGGCCGGCGAGACGCTGTTCACCCTCTACACCGACACCCCCGAACGCTTCGACGCCGCGCTGGCCGAGCTGGCCGGCGGCTACAGCGTCGAGGACACGCCGCCGGTTTCCCGGCCGCTGATCATCGATCGGATCGCCCAGTGATCGAACTGAACCAGATCAAGAAGGCGCCCAAGGCCCTGCTGCACGACCACCTCGACGGCGGGCTGCGGCCGTCGACCGTGATCGACATCGCCGGCCAGACCGGGTACGACGGGCTGCCCGCCACCGACGTCGACGAGCTGGCGAAGTGGTTTCGCACCCGGTCGCACAGCGGCTCGCTGGAGCGCTACCTGGAACCGTTCTCGCACACCGTGGCGGTGATGCAGACCCCCGATGCCCTGTACCGCGTCGCCTACGAATGCGTGGAGGACCTTGCCGAGGACTCCGTCGTCTACGCCGAGGTGCGCTTCGCCCCCGAACTGCACATCGACCGTGGGCTGTCCTTCGACGAGATCGTCGACGCCGTGCTGGAGGGCTTCGCCGCCGGCGAGAAGGCCTGCGCGGCGGCGGGCCGGCAGATCAAGGTGCGGTTGCTGGTCACCGCGATGCGCCACGCCGCGGTGTCCCGCGAGATCGCCGAGCTGGCAATCCGGTTCCGGGACAAGGGCGTGGTGGGGTTCGACATCGCCGGCGCCGAGGCGGGCAACCCGCCGACCCGGCACCTGGACGCCTTCGAGTACATGCGAGACCACAACGCGCGCTTCACCATTCACGCCGGGGAGGCATTCGGGCTGCCGTCCATCCACGAGGCGATCGCGTTCTGCGGCGCCGACCGGCTCGGCCATGGGGTGCGCATCGTCGACGACATCGAGGTGCTCGACGACGGCCGCGTCCGGCTGGGTCAGCAGGCATCCATCCTGCGGGACAAGCGAATTCCGCTGGAACTGTGCCCCAGCTCGAACGTGCAGACGGGCGCCGTCAAGAGCATCGCCGAGCACCCGTTCGATCTGCTGGCCCGCACCCGCTTCCGGGTTACCGTCAACACCGACAACCGACTGATGAGCGATACCACGATGAGCCTCGAAATGTCGAGGCTCATCGAGGCTTTCGGTTATGGGTGGAGTGATCTGGAGCGGTTCACCATCAACGCGATGAAGTCCGCGTTCATCCCCTTCGACGAGCGGCTGGCGATCATCGACGAGGTGATCAAACCGCGGTACGCGGTGTTGATCGGCTAGCGCCGCCTAGCGCGGCAACCCGGTGCGGTGGCGACGGCCCGTCACGGCCTCCCAGATCGCGATCAGCACGACGGCTGCGGCGACGCCGACGAAGAACGGAATCCAGGCGATCCCGCCGTTGGCGTTGTGGTATCCGAACTGCGCGGCCACGGCCGAGCCGATCAGACCACCGACGGCGCCGAGGACGACCGTCATGATCATGCCGATGTTCTGTTTGCCCGGCATAACCAGGCGCGCCACCAAACCGATGACCGCGCCCACGATGATGGCCAGGATGATTGATCCGATCATTGCAGCTCCTGTTGTCTTTACGGCGCCCCTTGCGGGCACCGTCATGGAATGCGGGTTCCCCGAACCACCCGGCTTGTAACACAATTCGATGCGGTACAAACTCTGCTCATGGATCACGAGCAGGTGCGCAACGTCGCCTTCGGTCCGCCACCCATGGGTAAACGCGGTTACAACGAGGACCAGGTCGACGCGTTTCTCGACTGGCTGGAGGCGGCGTTGCGGGACCCGGGCCGGGGAGCGCCCACGCCCGAGCAGATCCGCAACGTCACCTTCTCCAAGCCGCCCATCGGAAAGCGCGGATACAACCAGGACGAGGTCGACGCGTTCCTCGACTCGGTCGCGCGGCAGGTCGGGGGTCCCGGGGGTTCGCCACCCGGGCCCGCGCCGGGCGATCGGCCGCCGACCAGGTACACCATGAAGATCCAGCCGAACCTGTTCCTGTTCTGGACGCCGCAATGGCACGACTGGCGCTCGGACGACACGTCCGGCGGGTCCGGCGACGGTGTGCTCGACTTCGTGTTGGAATTCCTCTTCGACCTGCTGTGGAACTGGTTCCTGTGGAGGGTGTGGGCCGCCGTCGCGTGGTTGCTGGAGGGATGCGTCGCCGTCGCGCTCTCCCCGATCTCCCTGCTGGCCAGCCTGCTCGGCGCGCGGCGCCACCGGCTGATAGCCGTCCCGAACGACGGCACCGACGCGCTGTTGCTGAGCCAGGGCTCCTGGTACGCCGTGCGGCGCGCCCGAGCCGAAGCGCGCGACCAGATCGCCGCCGGCGACGGCGTCCTGACGCTGTAGGGCTACACCGACAGCGGATCGACGGTGATGCCGATCGCCCGCACGGTGCTGGCCAGGTGGGTCTGGACGGCGCTCAGCGCGCCCGGCAGGTCGCCGTCGCGCAGCGCCTCGGCGATGACGCGGTGTTCGTCCATGATCGTCGTCATCCGGCCCGGGTCGCCGAACGCCGATTCGCCGATCATCCGCATCTGGCGGTCGCGCAGCGACGAGTAGAACCCGGCCAAGATGGCGTTGCCGGATTCCTCCAGCGTCACCGTGTGAAAGGCGCGGTCGGCGTCCAGGAATTCGCGCCAGTCGCCGGCCGTGGCGGCGTCGCGTTGCCGCTTCAGCTCGCCCGACAGCCGTTCGTACACCGCGGCGCGGGCGGCGGGGCCGCGCGCCACCACCTTCGTCGTCGCGAACTGTTCCAGGATCAGCCGCGCCTCGATGACGGAACGGGCCTCGTCGGGGGACACCGGGACGACGAGGGCGCCGCGCTGCGGGAACAACCGCAGCAGGCCCTCGGCCTCCAGCCGGAGGAACGCCTCGCGGACCGGGGTCCGCGACATGCCCAGCGCGGCGGCGACGTCGCCTTCGCTGATCAACTCCCCGCCCGGAAACCGGCCGGTGAGCACTTGCGCCTTGACGTACTCCAGGGCGCGGTCCTTGGCCGTGCCGGCGCGCGGGTTGGTGACAGCCACCATGCCTTCCTTGAGGCCTTTCTTGGAGCTAAGTCGTATCCCAGATGTGTCCCATGAAGGTACACCAAACGAACACCGGCGGGCCCTCGCTTGACCACTGAGATACAAGAAAGATACGTTAGAGGTACAAGACGCACCTTAGCCGAAGGATTCCTGCCATGTCGACCTTGGGAACAGACCAATCGGTGGTCCCAAACCTGGACCCGACCGTCCCCGCGCCCATGACCAACGTCGCCGAATTCGGCTTCGAGGGCCGGTTCGAAGACTGGGCCGACGACGCCTGTTATTTCGAGTACTCGAAGGCCGCCAACCCGATCGGGTCCGGACATGCCCCGCAGGTTCCGATTACCCGCTTCGGTCCGGAGATCTACCTCGACCGGCCGACGGGCGTTTTCCCGCTCGACCTGTCGGGGCAGCTCGGCATCGACACCGGGCCGGCGACCAGCCCCGCCCTGCTGGCCAACTTCGTCCGCATCCGCGCCGGCGAGCAGATCGACGCCTGCCCGAACGCCACCTCGCAGCTGTACTACGTGCTGTACGGGCGGGGCTTCGCGGCGATCAACGGCCGGCTCGTCAAGTGGGAGAAGGGTGACTTCCTGACCCTGCCCGCCGGCAACGATTCGGTGTTCTACGCCGACGCCGAGACCGTCATGTACTGGGTCCACGACGAGCCCCTGCTGCGCTACCTCGGCGTGACGGCCACCCAGCCGCGGTTCCGTCCCACCAAGTTCTGCCGATCCGACGCGGTGGCCAAGCTGGAGGAGATCGCCGCCCGGCCGGGCGCCAACGAGAAGAGCCGGGTCAGCGTGCTGCTGGCCAACGCCAACCAGGAGCAGACGATGACCATCACCCACGTGCTGTGGGCGATGTTCGGCGTGCTGCCCCCGCAGCAGGAGCAGCGCCCACACCGGCACCAGTCGGTCGCGCTGGACCTGATCCTCGACGCGCCCCCGAGCGGCTGCTACACGCTGCTGGGCACCCGCCTCGACGAGCGCGGCGACATCGTCGACCCGATCCGGGTGGAGTGGCAGGCCGGCGGCGCCTTCACCACCCCGCCGGGCATGTGGCACGCCCACTACAACGAGACGGACACGCCCGCCCACCTGATCCCCATCCAGGACGCCGGGCTGCAGACCCACCTGCGCAGCCTGGACATCAAGTTCACCCAGCGCCGGGATCTGGTCGCCGGCTAGAGTCCACGCGGCCTCGATGCAGCCCCGTCGTTTGACGAATAGGGTGGCTGGACATGAAGCTGCCGCTGCTGGGACCCGTGTCGCTGACGGGCTTCCAGAACGCCTGGTTCTTCCTGTTCCTGCTGGCCGTGGCGCTGCTGACCGGGATCTACGTCGTGGTGCAGTTCGCCCGTCGGCGTCGGGTGCTGCGGTTCGCGAACATGGAGGTGCTGGAGCGGGTCGCGCCGCTGCGCTCCGGCCGGTGGCGGCACGTGCCGACGATCCTGCTCGCCGCGTCGCTCGTGCTGTTGACCACTGCCATGGCCGGGCCGACGTCGGACATCCGGATACCGCTCAACCGCGCGGTCGTGGTGCTGGTCATCGACGTCTCGGAATCGATGGCGTCCACCGACGTCGCCCCCAACCGGCTGGCCGCCGCGCAGGAGGCCGGCAAGAAATTCGCCGATGAGCTGACGCCGGCCATCAACCTGGGCCTGGTCGAATTCGCCGCCAACGCCTCGCTGCTGGTGTCGCCGACGACGAACCGCGCCGCGGTGAAGGCGGCGATCGACGGGTTGAAGCCGGCGCCGAAAACCGCGACGGGGGAGGGCATCTTCACGGCGCTGCAGGCGATCGCCACGGTCGGCTCGGTGATGGGCGGCGGCGAAGGGCCGCCGCCCGCGCGGATCGTGCTGGAATCCGACGGCGCCGAAAACGTGCCGCTGGACCCCAACGCGCCGCAGGGCGCGTTCACCGCGGCGCGGGCGGCCAAGGCCGAGGAGGTGCAGATCTCGACGATCTCCTTCGGCACGCCCTACGGCACCGTGGAGTACGAGGGCGCCACCATCCCGGTCCCCGTCGACGACCAGACGCTGCAGGAGATCACCAAGATCACCGACGGCCAGGCGTTCCACGCGGACAGCCTGGAGTCGCTGGAGAGCGTCTATTCGACGCTGCAGCGCCAGATCGGCTACCAGACCGTCAAGGGCGACGCCAGCCTGGCCTGGATGATGCTGGGCGCGGTGCTGCTGGCGGGCGCCGTCCTGGCCGGCCTGTTCCTCAACCGGCGGCTGCCCGCCTGATCGCTCAGATCGGCAGGCGCCGGTTGATCAGCAGGCCCAGCGCCGCTGCGATCAGCGCGACGACGACGCCCAGGCGCAGCCAGCCGGCGCTGCCGGGGCCGGGCACCGTGCGGAACCCGATGTCGTTCTCGATGGCGTTGTAGCTCTTGTTCAGCTCGCCGATGTTGGTGGCGGTGTAGGACTGCCCGCCGGAGAGCTGGGCGATCTTGCGCATCTGGTCGGTCGACACCGGGACGGCGACGCGCTGCCCGTTCATCTCGATCTCCCCGCCCTTGGTGCCGAACGAGATCGTCGAGATGGGCACGCCCTGGTCCTTGGCCAGCCGCGCGGCAGTGAACGCGCCGTCGTGCGGGTCGCTGGGGTCGGTCGGCTTGTTCTCGCCGCCGTCGGACAGCAGCACGATCCGCGCCGGCGGCGGCGTGTCCCCGCCGGTGATGGCCGCGGCGCCGACCGCGTGCAGCGCGGTGAAGATCGCCTCCCCGGTCGCCGTCCCGTCGGCGAACTCGAGCTTCTTCAGCGCCTCGAGGGTGGCCTCGTGCTGCGGGGTCGGCGGCACCAGGAGATAGGGCGTGCCCGCGAAGCCGACCAGTCCCAGGTTGATGCCCGGCGTCAGCTGGCTGGCGAACTGGCTGGCCGCCTGCTCGGCCGCCTTGAGCCGGTTGGGTTCGACGTCCGTCGCGCGCATCGAGTTCGACATGTCGATGATCAGCACGACGCAGGCGCGGTTGCGCGGGATGCGCATGTCGTGCGTGGGCGTGGCCAGGGCGACGGTCAACAGGAACAGCGACAGCAGCGCAACCGCGATGGGAACGTGCCGCCACCACGACTGCGGCACCTCGGCCTCGGTGAAGCGGCGCAGCCGCTGCCGGCGACGGGCCTGCACCACGACATAGACGGCCAGCAGCGCCAGCGGGATCAGAGCGAAGAGCAGCAGGCCCGGACGCTGGAATCCGTACAGGGGCAGGGGGCCGATGCCGGGAAGCGACACCTGCGCCAGTAAAGAGCAGTCTCGGTGGCCCGTCAAACGCGGCGCGTCTCGCGCCCTGTTCCCGGCCTACTCCCGCCGGAGCCGCCCGTCGACGAACTGCTCCAACTTCTCCCACTCGCGCACGGCGGCCGCGTACGGGGGTGTCGGCTTGGCGACCGAGTCGGGCTCCAGCACGTGGCCCACCAGCTTGCCCAGCGGGCGGGCGGTGTCCAGCGCCTTGTCCACCGTGCTCTCCTCGGAGTAGTCGCCGATGTCGCGGAGCAGCTCGACGGCCAGGTCGAGCTGGTCGCGGTCCACGGCGTCGGGCCCCTCGGCGAAGTCGTCGGCCAGCCCGCTCAGCACGTAGATGTTTTCGTCGGTGATGTCCACCGCCAGTGAGCCGTCCGTGGCGGCCGTGCGGATGTCGTCGTAGGTGCTCAGGTCGGCCAGGTCGTGGTCGTGCTCGTCGGCCAGGTAGCGGGCCAGCGCCCGCTCCGAGCCGAACACGCTGATCCGCCCGTTGCGGCCCAAGAAGATCGGCCGGTCGTCCAGGTAGCAGCGCAGCGTGTAGAACGTGCCTGAGCTGGTGATGATGCGGATCGGGTCGATGCCGACCTGCACCCAGAAGTCCTCGTCGCCGCCCAGCACGACGGTGTCGCCGGGCGCGCGGTTCTCCTCCTCGGCCTCTTCTGGCTTTTCCTCTTCGACCTCTTCGTCTTCGGCTTCGTCTTCGTCCAGGTCCGTGTCCCCGTCCTGGACGGCTTCCTCTTCGTCGGCCTCGGCCTCCTCTTCGGGCTCTTCGCGCTCCTCGGCCAGTTCCTCGGCGGCCTTGGCCGACGCGTCCTCGTCGACCTCGGGCGTGCTGATGATCTCCTCGATCGAGGCGAGCACGTCGTCCCAGCTGCGGCCGATCACCTCGGCGATCGCGTTCCAGCGCTTCTGGCCCGCCTTGCCGGTGAAGGTGTCGATGCCGCCGGCCACCGTGCCGAGATTGGGGTTGCCGTTGAAGAACTTCGACACCGGCGCCAGCTCGCACACCGATCCGATCGACGACACGATCGCCAGCACGCCCGCGAGCGCGTTCACCGACTCCTCGGTCGGCTTCTCCGACACCAGTTCCTCGACGGCGACCAGATCGAACTGCCGGTCCTCGCCGGGCTCGAAGGTGTGCGCGTGCGCCGACGTCAGGTCCGCCCACCCCGGGTGATCCGTCAGGTCGTTGTCGGCGCCCGAGCGCACGAACGCGACCAGGTCGGCGACGGAGGAGAACGCGTACAGGTCCTCGTCCTTGCCCAGGAACGCCTCCCACTCGTCTCCGGCGTCGCGCCAGCGGGGCGCCCACACGGTGTAGCGGTCACCGGCGGACAGGCTCAGGCGGATCGGCACGAGGTCAGCAGCCATGCGGCACACAATAGCGACGGGCGGCGCGGCCACCCGGCCCCGGGCAATCGATCTAGGCCCAGATCGTCGCGATCGGCGCGGCGCCGGCCGCGTAGCCGGTCTTCGGCAGCCCGTACATCTGCTCCAGCGTGGACAGCACGCTGTAGTGGTTGATCTGCTCGGTGTAGTTGCCCGGCTGCACGTGGGCGCCGTAGATCACGGTCGGGATCTGGTTGCGGGGGCCGCCGTCGTCCTCGTCCCACGTCACGATCAGCAGGCTGTTGTTGGCCACCGCCCAGTTGGCGTAGCCCGACAGCTCGCGGCTCAGCCACGCGTCGGCCTGCGCGATCGAGCCGTCGTGCATGTTGTCGTCGTTGTTGGGAATGACGAACGACACCGTCGGCAGCGCGGCGTAGTTGCCCATCGGGAAGGCCGAGAACGGCAGCGAGTTGGCGGCCGGCACATTGCTGAAGTTGGCCCACGGCACGTGCTTTCGCGCATATTTGCCGGCGCTGCACACCGGCGAGCCCGGCGCGGGCAGGCCCTCGGCGTAACCGACGAAGCTGTACCCGGCGGCCAGCAGTTCGGACCCCAGGTTGGGGGTGGCGCCGCCGTCGACCGGGCACGAGTCCTTGGTCACCCCAAGGGTGCTGCCGGCGAACAGCGCCAGGTAGTTGGGCTCGCTGGGATGCGCCTCGGCGAACGACTGCACCATGTTCGCCCCGCCCGCGGCCAGCGCGTTGATGAACGGCGCCGACTTGTTGCCGATGATGGTGGTCGCCGCGCGGTTCTCTTCCACCACGATCACCACGTGCGCCGGCTGCGGCAGCGCGGCCGCCGCGAGCTCCACCCGCGGCGCCGACGGGACGATCGCCAGGCCCACCAACGCCGCGGCGCCGGCCAGGCCTTTGATTGCGCTCAGCACGCCGGGAGTATATGGGCGGAAGGGCCCGCCCGACGGCGCCGACGCGGGCTTTCGGCGTTGCTACGCGCAATCGTTATATAGGGTCAAACCCCATGGACGTGCGCGTCATTGATCATCCGCTGGCCCTGTCCCGGCTGACGACGCTGCGCGACGAACGCACCGACAACGCGCACTTCCGGGCCGGGTTGCGGGAGCTGACCGCAATGCTGGTCTACGAGGCCACCCGCGACGCCGCCCGCGAGACCTTTCCCATCCGCACGCCGCTGGCCGAGACGGTCGGGGTGCGGCTGGCCGACCCGCCCCTGCTGGTGCCGGTGCTGCGCGCGGGCCTAGGCATGCTCGAGCG
This sequence comes from Mycobacterium sp. NGS64, assembly GCF_059812245.1. Taxonomy (NCBI): domain Bacteria; kingdom Bacillati; phylum Actinomycetota; class Actinomycetes; order Mycobacteriales; family Mycobacteriaceae; genus Mycobacterium; species Mycobacterium sp. NGS64. The sequence continues at coordinate 348,951 of NZ_JCALCI010000001.1, forward strand.
CGCGCTGGAGCTGCTTCCCGAAGCGCGGGTGGGCTTCGTCGGCGTGGCCCGCGACGAGGAAACCCATTGCGCGACGGGATATCTCGAGTCGTTGCCCGACGACCTGACCGGCGCGCCCGTGATCGTGTTGGACCCGATGCTGGCCACCGGCGGGTCGATGTGCCACACGATCGGGGCGCTGCATCGGCGCGGCGCGTCGGACATCACCGCGCTGTGCGCGGTGGCCGCGCCGGAAGGCGTTGCGGCGCTTGAGAAAGCGGCGCCGAACGCGCGGCTCTTCACGGTGGCCGTCGACGACCGCCTCAACGAGATCGCCTACATCGTGCCGGGCCTCGGCGACGCGGGCGACCGCCAATTCGGGCCGCGCTAGCTGGCTACCAGTTGCGCACGTCCGAGACCAGCTCGTCGCGCAGCGCCCGGGCCCGGGCGCGGGCCGGGGCCAGGTCGTCCGTCGGCGCGCAGCGAATCTCCGCGTAGCACTTCAGCTTCGGTTCGGTGCCCGACGGGCGCACCACCACCCGCGCCGAGGTTTGCCCGTCGCCGCCGGTGAAGATCAGCGCGTCGGTGAGGTCGGTGAGTGTGGCGGGGAAGCCGGCCAGCCGGGCCGGCGGCGCCGCCCGCAGCCGCCGCATCAGCTCGGCGGCCTCGCCGGCGTCGGCGACGCGGCGCGACACCGCGGCGACGTCGTGCACGCCGTGGCGGCGGGCGAGGTCGTCGAGCGCGTCGGACACCGAGCGGCCCCGGTCCTTCAGCGCGGCCACCAGGTCGCACACCAGCACCGCCGCGCTGATGCCGTCCTTGTCGCGCACGGCATCCGGGTCGACGCAGTGGCCGATCGCCTCCTCGTAGGCGTAGACCAGCCTGCCGCCCTTGACGCCGGAATCGGCGCGCGCCAGCCACTTGAAGCCGGTAGGGGTCTCGACGTGGGTGGCGCCGTGTTCGGCGGCGATCGCCGCGAGCATCCGCGACGACACCACGGTGCTGGCCACCACGGGCGTGCCGGGCCCTTGGTGGGACAAGATGTAATCGCCTAGTAGCCAACCGGTTTCGTCGCCGGACAGCATCCGCCACCCCGATACCGTCGGGATGCCGACGGCGCAGCGGTCGGCGTCGGGGTCCAGCGCGATCGCCACGTCGGCGCGGGTGTCGTCGGCCAGCGCGAGCAGCGCGTCGGTGGCGCCGGGCTCCTCGGGGTTGGGGAAGGCGACGGTGGGAAAGTCGGGGTCCGGCGCGAACTGGGCCCCGACGGTGTGCACCTGGGCGAATCCCGCGCGGCGCAACGCCTCCACCGCCACCGCGCCGCCCACGCCGTGCAGCGGTGTCAGCGCGACCCGCACCGACCCGGCGCCGCGGCGCACCGCGGCCGCCCGCTCGAGGTACCGCTCGACGAGATCGGTGTGGGCGGGTTCCACGGCGCGCCTGGCGATCTGGTCGGCCGGGGGAGCCGCGGCCATCGCAGCCTCGATCCGGCGGTCGGTGGGGGAGACGATCTGGATGCCGCCCTCGAAGTACACCTTGTAGCCGTTGTCGGCCGGCGGGTTGTGCGACGCCGTGATCTGCACGCCGGCGGCCGCGCCGGTGCGGCGGACCGCGAACGCGACCACCGGCGTCGGCACCGGTCCCGGCAGCAGCAGCACCGAAAAGCCTTCGGCGGCAAGAACTTCGGCGGTCACGGTGGCGAACACCGCCGAGCCGTGCCGGGCGTCGCGGCCGACGATCACCGGGCCCCGACCGGCCAGCACCTGCGCGACGGCCCACGTCGCGCGCGAGACCACCGCGACGTTCATCGCGTCGGGCCCGCCGCGCACCGGCCCGCGCAGCCCCGCGGTGCCGAAGGCGAGCGGGTGGGCGAACCGCGCGGCCAGCTCGTCGGGATCCAGGGCGGCGAGTTCGGCGGCCGTCGTCGGGTCGGGATCGTGGGCGATCCACTCCTCCGGCGTCACGTCGTCACAGCCGGGCCACCACGTCGGCCAGCAGCGCGCCCATCCGGCTGGCCGAGGCGGTCCCGGCGGCCAGCACCTCGTTGTGGCTCAACGGTTCTCCGGAGATCCCCGCGGCCATGTTGGTCACCAGCGACACCCCCAGCACCTCCGCGCCGGCCGCGCGGGCCGCGATGGTCTCGTGCACCGTCGACATGCCGACCAGGTCGGCGCCCAGCACCCGCAGCATCCGGATCTCCGCGGGCGTCTCGTAGTTCGGCCCGGGCAGGCCGGCGTAGACGCCTTCGGTCAGCTCCGGGTCGGCGGCGCGGGCGAGCTCGCGCAACCGCGGCGCGTAGGCGTCGGTCATGTCCACGAACTGCGGGCCGACCAGCGGTGAGCGCGCCGTGAGGTTCAGCTGGTCGCTGATCAGCACCGGCCGGCCGACCTCCAGGTCGGGGCGCAGCGCGCCGGCCGCGTTGGTGAGCACCACGGTGTGCACGCCCGCCGCGCAGGCCGCCCGCACCGCGTGCACGACGTGGCACAGGTCGTGCCCCTCGTAGGCGTGGACGCGACCGACCAGCACCAGCACCCGATGCGCGCCGATGCGCACCGACAACAGCTCACCGGTGTGCCCGACGGCGGTCGGCGGCGCGAACCCGGGCAGGTCGGCCTGGGCCAGCGAGACGATCGGGGGGCCGAGCGCGGCAACCGCCGGCCGCCATCCCGAGCCGAGGACGATGGCGACGTCGTGCTGGGCAACCCCGGTGCGCTCGGCGATGGCCCGCGCCGCGCGCCGTGCGAGCTCGTCGGGATCGGGCAGGGGTTCGGCCACAGTCGGCGAGCTTATCCCGGCGTATGTGAGGATCTGCCGTATGCGTCGTCGTGGGTGGTCGAATTTTCCTCTGGTGGTTGCCGTTGCGGTGTCGGCGGTCGTGATCGCGTGCGGCCGGGCGCCGGCGGCGGCGGCCGACCCGTGTCCCGATGTCCAGCTCATCTTCGCCCGCGGCACCGCCGAGCCGCCCGGCCTGGGGGCGGTGGGCGACGCGCTGTTCGCCGCGCTGCAGCCTGCCCTCGGGGCGCGCCACGTCGACGCGTATCCGGTGAACTATCCGGCCAGCTACAACTTCCTGACGACGGCCGACGGCGCCAACGACGCGCGCGATCACATCGCGCAGATGGTCGAGCAGTGCCCGGCGACGCGGCTGGTGCTCGGGGGCTTCTCGCAGGGCGCCGCCGCGGTGTCCATGCTGGCGGGGGTGCCGCCCCTCGGGCAGCGCATCGGCAACTTCGGATCGGCTCCGGCGCTGGATCCCGCCCTGGCCGACAAGGTGCGGGCGGTCGCGGTGTTCGGCAATCCCGGCAACCGCTTCAACACGCCGCTGTCGTCGACCGGCGCGTGGGCCGGTCGCGCCATCGACCTGTGCAGCGACGGCGATCCGGTCTGCGTCGTCGGCGGTCGCGACCGCGACGCGCACCACGTGTACGAAGCGCCGCCGTACCCCGGCCAGGCGGCGGGGTTCATCGCCGGGCTGGTGTAGCCGCTACAGGCCCAGGAGGCTGCGCAGCGCGTTGACGCCCGAGGCGAAGGCCGACGGCGTCCCGGTCACGGCGCCGTTGATCCCCGCGTTGAAGAAGCCCGAGACGTAATCGCCGGTGTTGCCGACCCCGGAGGCGAAGTCACCGGCGTTGTTGAAGCCCGAGCTCCCGGTGCCGAGGTTGCCGAAACCCGAACTGGCGCCGCTCCCGGTGAACAGGTTGCCCGCGCCGGTGTTCAGGTCGCCGGAATTGAACAGGCCCGTGTTGGTGCTGCCCGCGTTGAAGATGCCGGTGTTGTAGTTGCCCGCGTTGAAGGCGCCGGTGCAGTAGTCACCGGAGTTGAAGAATCCGGTGTCGCTCGATCCCGAGTTGAACAGCCCCGCGGTCAGGGCTCCCGAATTGCCCACGCCCCAGTTGAATTGGCCCGAGTTGCCGATGCCGATGTTGCCGGTGCCGGAGTTGAAGAAGCCGATGTTGTTGGTGCCCGAGTTGCCGAACCCGATGTTGCCGAGGCCGGAGTTCAGGCCGCCGAACCCGATCTGATGGTCGCCGGTGAGCCCGATGCCGATGTTGCCGGTGCCCGTGTTGCCGAAGCCGAAGTTCCCCGAGCCCAGGTTGCCGAGGCCGAAGTTGTTGCTGCCGAGGTTGCCGAAGCCCAGGTTGTAGCCGCCGTTGTTGCCGAAGCCCAGGTTGAAGCCGCCGGTGTTGCCGCTGCCGAAGTTGAAGCTGCCGATGTTGCCGCTGCCCAGGTCCCAGTGGCCGAAGTTGCCGCTGCCCAGGTTGACGTTGCCGATGTTGCCGCTGCCGAGGTTCAGCTCACCCAGGTTGCCGCTGCCCAGGTTCCAGGACTGCGAGTTCCCGATGCCCAGGGTGATCAGGTGCGAGTTGCCGATGCCCGCGAAATTGATACCCGGCAGGGCTTCCAGCGGCTTGAAGATGTTTTGTTCGATGAACTCCAGCGGGCCGGACGCCGCCAGCTGGGTCGCCGCGGCGGACGCGCCGGCGTGATAGTCGACCATTGCGGCCACGTCCTGGGCCCACATCTGCTCGTACTCGGCCTCGGTGGCCGCGATCGCGGGGGCGTTCTGGCCGAACAGGTTCGACATCACCAGGGACACCAGGTCGCTGCGGTTGGACGCGACCATCACGGGGTGCACCGTCGCCGCCAGCGAGGACTCGAACACAGCGGCGACGGCCTGGGCCTGCGCCGACGCGTTCTGCGCCTGGGTGGCGGCCGCGCTCAGGATGCCGGCGTAGGGGGTGGCCGCCGCCATCATCGCCGCCGCCGCCGGGCCCTGCCACGCCTGCCCGGTCAGCTCGGAGGTCACGGACGCGAACGACGACGCCGCCGACGCGAGCTCGGAGGCCAGGCCGTCCCAGGCGGCCGCGGCCTCTAGCATGGGTGCCGACCCCGCTCCGACGAACATCCGCAACGAGTTGATCTCGGGGGGCAACACCAAAAAACTCATCAGTGGGTTCCTTCTGCTTTCGGCCACATTTCTGACTGGACGTCATATAGATAGCAGAATTACATACTTTAAGTCCAGTTGTAGGCCCAAAAGTGGCGAAACGGTTTGGTTTCGTGGGCGCGGCTCGGGGCGGTGAGATACTGCGAAGATGCCCGCTCGCTCGTTAGACGACCCGTTGGACAGCGTCGAGGACGTCGTGCGACGACGGGGCGCCGACCTCGTCGAGTTGTCCCACGCCATCCACGCCGAGCCGGAGCTTGCGTTCGCCGAGCACCGCAGCTGCGCCAAGGCCCAGGCGCTGGTCGCCGAGCGCGGTTTTGAGATCACCGCTTCCGCGGGCGGCCTGGACACCGCCTTCCGCGCCGACTTCGGCAGCGGACCGCTGACCGTCGGGGTGTGCGCCGAGTACGACGCGCTGCCCGAGATCGGGCACGCGTGCGGGCACAACATCATCGCGGCGTCGGCGGTGGGCACCGCGCTGGCGCTGGCCGAGGTGGCCGACGACCTGGGCCTGCGGGTGGCCCTGATCGGCACCCCCGCCGAGGAGGCCGGCGGCGGCAAGGCGCTGCTGCTGCGCGCCGGGGTGTTCGACGACGTCGCGGCGGCGGCGATGCTGCATCCCGGGCCCGCCGACATCGCGGCGGCCCGCTCGCTCGCGCTCTCCGAAGCGACCGTGCACTACCGTGGCAAGGAATCCCATGCTGCCGTCGCGCCGCATCAGGGGGTCAACGCCGCCGACGCCGTGACCGTCGCGCAGGTGGCCGTCGGGCTGTTGCGGCAGCAACTGGCGCCCGGCCAACTGGTGCACGGGATCGTCACCGACGGCGGGCAGGCGGTCAACGTCATCCCCGGGCACGCGGCGCTGCAGTATGCGATGCGGGCGGTCGAGTCGGATTCGCTGAGACAGCTGGAGGGCAGGATGTACGCGTGCTTCGCGGCGGGCGCTCTTGCCACCGGCTGCGAGTACGAAATCGACAATCCGGCGCCCGCATACGACGAACTCAAGCCCGACGAGTGGCTATCCGATGTCTTCCGGGAGGAGATGCGCCGGCTCGGGCGCGAGCCGGTGGCCCGCGAGTACGAGGCGGCGTTGCCCATGGGCAGCACCGACATGGGCAACGTCACGCAGTTCCTCCCGGGCATCCATCCGGTCGTCGGGGTGGACGCCGGCGGCGCCACCGTGCACCAGCGCGCCTTCGCGGCGGCGGCCGCCGGCCCCAGCGCCGACCGCGCCGTCGTCGACGGCGCGATCATGTTGGCGCGCACGGTGGTTCAGCTCGCCCAGGCCCCCGAACAGCGCGATCGGGTGCTGGCCGCGCTGGAGCGCAGACCCGGCGGGGCGCGCGCATGAGCCTCGTCGACACCGCCGAATCGTGGTTGGCCGCGCACCACCAGGACCTGGTGGAGTGGCGGCGGCACATCCATCGCTACCCGGAGTTGGGGCGGCAGGAGTTCGCCACCACGCAGTTCGTCGCCGAGCGCCTGGTCGATGCGGGGCTGAAGCCGAAGCTGCTGCCGGGTACCGGGCTGATCTGCGACATGGGTCCCGAGCACGAGCCGAGGATCGCGCTGCGGGCCGACATGGACGCGCTGCCGATGGCCGAGCTGACCGGGGCGCCGTACGCGTCGACGATGCCCAACGTCGCGCACGCCTGCGGGCACGACGCACACACCGCGATCCTGCTGGGTACGGCGCTGGCGCTGAGCTCCGTGCCGGAGCTGCCCGTCGGGGTGCGACTGATCTTCCAGGCCGCCGAGGAGTTGATGCCGGGCGGGGCGATCGACGCCATAGCCGCCGGGGCGTTGTCCGGGGTGTCGCGGATCTTCGCGCTGCATTGCGATCCCCGCCTCGAGGTCGGCAGGGTCGCGGTCCGGCAGGGCCCGATCACCTCGGCGGCCGACCAGATGGAGATCACGCTGTATTCGCCCGGCGGGCACACGTCGCGCCCGCACCTGACCGCCGACCTGGTCTACGGCCTGGGCACGCTGATCACCGGGCTGCCGGGGGTGCTGTCGCGCCGCATCGACCCGCGCAACAGCACGGTGTTGGTGTGGGGCGCGGTGAACGCAGGCGTGGCCCCCAACGCGATCCCGCAAACCGGCGTGCTCGCGGGAACCGTGCGCACCGCGAGCCGCCAGACCTGGATCGCGCTCGAGGAGGTCATCCGCGAGACCGTGTCCGCGCTGCTATCCCCGCTGGCGATCGAGCACACGCTGCAATACCGCCGCGGCGTGCCGCCGGTGGTCAACGAGGACATCTCCACGCGGATCCTGACCCACGCGATCGAGGCCGTCGGCCCCGACGCGCTGGCCGACACCCGCCAGTCCGGCGGCGGTGAGGATTTCTCCTGGTATCTGGAGGAGATTCCCGGCGCGATGGCCCGGCTGGGGGTGTGGTCGGGCGAGGGACTGCAGCTGGACCTGCACCAGCCGACCTTCGACCTCGACGAGCGGGCCCTGGCGATCGGGCTGCGCGTGATGGTCAACGTCGTCGAGCAGGCGGCCCTGTTCTAGGCGCCGCGAGCGCGCGTGTCTGTACGCCGACACGCCGTGTGGAGCGGCATTTTGCGGACTCTCGGCAGACTGCACAGGGCTGAATTGCCGACGGCACTTCACGCCAAGACGATGGCGCGTATGAACGCAGAGTTCAGCCGATTGCTCGACGCGCAAGGCGGAGTGGTGACCTCTGCTCAGGCGCTGACATTCCTGACCCGTCGCGGGCTCGAGGCAGCGCTGAACAACGGTGAGCTACAACGGGTTTGGCACGGCATCTACTGCCACGCTGAGGTGAATACTGCGTTGCGTCTGCGCGGGTTGGACTTGGCGACCGGGACGACGGTCGTGGTGTGCATGGGTACCGCCGCGGCGGCGTACGGCTTCGATACGGAACGGACTCCGGATCTACACGTGCTAAACCCTGCCGGGCGGCGGCTCCGCTCGACCGATGGCTTGGTCGTCTACCGGCGCCAGGGCGCGCCGTTGAGCATGGTCGGCGATCGGCCGGCTACGACACCGGCCTGGACGGCGATTGAAGTCGCCCGTCGTCTGCGGCGGCCCAGGGCACTGGCAACGCTGGATGCGGCACTGCGAAGCGAGACGTGTGGGCGGTACGGTCTCGAGCAGGCGGCCGTGCGCCAGTGCGGCCGACGCGGCATCTTCACCGTGCGCGAACTGCTTGAGTTGGCTACCCCCAAGGCGGAGTCACCGATGGAAAGCGAGGCGCGACTGGTCATGATCGACGGCGGGTTACCGCCGCCGGTTCTGCAATACGAGGTCGTGGATCTGCAGGGACGTATCTGGCGCCTCGATTTCGCTTGGCCCGAACGCCGCGTCGCCGCCGAATACGATGGCGTGGACTGGCACAGCGGTCCGGACGCATTTGTGCGGGACCGGCGACGCTCCTCTGCCCTTCAGGAGCTGGGGTGGTTGGTCGTGCCCATCATCGCCGAGGACGTCAGATATCGGCCGGGCGAACTTGTCCGCCGGCTCGAAACGCACCTACGAAGGGCCGCGTAGCGCGCTATCGACGGGCCGCAAAATGCCGGCCCCGTCGCCGTGTCTGCGTACAGACACGGCCGCTCGCGGGACAAAGCCCTAGGCGCCGCTGGTCCCCGGGCCGATGTTGTGCGCGGGGCGGGTCCGCAGATCGTGCACGTAATCCTCTGGTGCGCCGGCGATTTCGGCCGCGTCGGCCATCACGCCGAGGTAACGCGCCGAGGGCAGGCCGCCCTCCCAGGCGTCCAGCACGTACAGCCACGCCAGCACGGGGTCGGTGGTGGTGTCCGACGAGATGCGCTCCACTCGGCAGCGGATCTTCTTGTGGACCCCGAACTCCGAGCCCTCCCAGCGGTCGAGGTTGATCTCGTCGGCCGGCGTCATGTCGTAGAGAACGACGAACACCTTCGATTGCGGGTCCTCGACGATCGTCGCCAGGGCCCCTTCCCAGCCGATGTCCTCCCCGCCGAACGTCAACCGCCACCCGTGCAGCCAGCCAGTTCCGGCCATCGGCGAGTGCGGCGCGCGCTTGAGCATCTGCTCGGGATCCATGTTCGACCCGTACGCGGCGTAGAGCGGCACGGGGAAATCTTAGACGTCGCATGCTCGCGCGGTATTCACCCGAGCGATTCGCGGGGTCCCGCCCACCCGGATAGGTTAGGGACCGTGGTGACCCGCATTGTCATCCTCGGGGGAGGGCCGGCCGGTTACGAAGCCGCGCTGGTCGCCGCCACCTCCCATCCGGACACGACGCACGTCACCGTGATCGACTCCGACGGCGTCGGCGGGGCGGCCGTGCTCGACGACTGCGTGCCGTCCAAGACGTTCATCGCCTCCACCGGGCTGCGCACCGAACTGCGCCGCGCGCCCCGACTGGGCTTCGACATCGACTTCGAGGACGCGAAGATCTCGTTGCCGCAGATCCACGCCCGGGTCAAACGGCTCGCCACCGAGCAGTCGGCGGACATCACCGCCCAGCTGCTCGCCGTGGGAGTCGAGGTGGTCGCGGGCCGCGGCGAGCTCGTCGACCCCACGCCCGGCCTGGCCAAGCACCGCATCAAGGCCACCGCCTCAGACGGCACCTCCAGCGAGCACGAGGCCGACGTCGTGCTCATCGCCACCGGCGCCAGCCCACGGATCCTGCCGACCGCGAAGCCCGACGGCGAGCGGATCCTGACCTGGCGGCAGCTCTACGACCTGGAGGCGCTGCCCGAGCACCTGGTCGTGGTGGGCTCCGGGGTGACCGGCGCCGAATTCGTGCACGCCTACACCGAGCTCGGCGTGCGGGTGTCGGTGGCGGCCAGCCGCGACCGGGTGCTGCCCTACGAGGACGCCGACGCCGCGCTGGTGCTCGAAGAGTCGTTCGCCGAACGCGGGGTGCAGCTGTTCAAGAACGCGCGCGCCGAGTCGGTCACCCGCACCGACGCCGGGGTGCTGGTCACGATGACGGATGGTCGCACTGTCGAGGGCAGCCACGCGCTGATGACCATCGGGTCGGTCCCCAACACCAGCGGCCTGGGCCTGGAGCGCGTCGGCATCGAGCTCGGGGCGGGCAACTACCTGACCGTGGATCGTGTTTCGCGCACCTCGGTGCCGGGGATCTACGCCGCGGGCGACTGCACCGGGCTGTTGCTGCTGGCGTCGGTGGCCGCCATGCAGGGCCGGATCGCGATGTATCACGCGCTGGGGGAGGGCGTCACCCCGATCCGGTTGCGCACGGTCGCCGCGACGGTGTTCACCCGGCCGGAGATCGCGGCGGTCGGGGTGCCGCAATCGATGATCGACGACGGTTCTGTGCCGGCGCGCACCATCATGCTGCCGCTGCGGACCAACGCGCGGGCCAAGATGTCGGGCCTGCGGCAGGGCTTCGTCAAGGTCTTCTGCCGGCGGTCCACCGGCGTGGTGATCGGCGGCGTGGTGGTGGCGCCGATCGCCTCCGAACTAATCCTGCCGATCGCCGTGGCGGTGACCAACCGCATCACCGTCAACGAGTTGGCGCAGACGCTGGCCGTTTACCCCTCGCTGTCCGGCTCGATCACCGAGGCCGCGCGCCGGCTGATGGCCCACGACGATCTGGATTAGCCACTAGCCTGGGAACCGCACGCCTACCGACGAGTAACCGGACAGGAGTCCCCGCAGTGACCGACCCCATCGACGCGCTGGGCCCGCAGCACCGCACCGTCGCCTGGGAGCGGCTGGGCGCCGAGCAGTTCGACGTGGTGGTCATCGGCGGAGGCGTGGTGGGCTCGGGGTGCGCGCTGGACGCCGCCACGCGCGGGCTCAAGGTGGCGCTGGTCGAGGCGCGCGATTTCGCCTCGGGCACGTCGAGCCGGTCGTCGAAGATGTTCCACGGTGGGCTGCGGTACCTCGAGCAGCTCGAGTTCGGCCTCGTCCGCGAGGCGCTGCACGAGCGCGAGCTGTCGCTGACCAAGCTGGCGCCGCATCTGGTCAAGCCGATGCCGTTTCTGTTCCCGCTGACCCATCGGGTCTGGGAACGTCCCTACACCGCCGCGGGCATCTTCCTCTACGACCGCTTGGGCGGTGCGAAATCCGTTCCGGCGCAAAAGCATTTGACCCGTGCCGGCGCATTGCGCCTGAGCCCGGGCCTCAAGCGCACGTCGTTGATCGGCGGGATCCGCTACTACGACACCGTCGTCGACGACGCCCGCCACACCATGACGGTCGCGCGCACCGCCGCCCACTACGGCGCGGTGGTGCGGTCCTCCACGCAGGTGGTCGCGCTGCTGCGCGAGGGCGACCGGGTGACCGGCGTGCGGGTCCGCGACTCCGAGGACGGCTCGATCACCGAGGTCCGCGGCCACGTCGTCGTCAACGCCACCGGGGTGTGGACCGACGAGATTCAGGCGCTGTCCAAGCAGCGCGGGCGGTTTCACGTCCGCGCGTCCAAGGGCGTGCACGTCGTGGTGCCGCGCGACCGGATCGTCAGCGACGTCGCGATCATCCTGCGCACCGAGAAATCGGTGATGTTCGTCATACCGTGGGGCAGCCACTGGATCATCGGAACCACCGACACCGACTGGAATCTCGACCTCGCCCACCCCGCGGCGACCAAGGCCGACATCGACTACATCCTGGGGACCGTCAACACCGTGCTGGCCACGCCGCTGACGCACGAGGACATCGACGGCGTGTACGCCGGGCTGCGGCCGCTGCTGGCCGGGGAGAGCGAGGAGACGTCCAAGCTGTCCCGCGAGCACGCCGTGGCGGTGCCCGCGCCCGGCCTGGTCGCGATCGCCGGCGGCAAATACACCACCTACCGGGTGATGGCCGCCGACGCGATCGACGCCGCGGCCCAGTTCGTCCCTGCCCGGGTGGCCCCGTCGATCACCGAGAAGGTCATCCTGCTCGGCGCCGACGGCTATTTCGCGCTGGTCAACCAGGTCGAACACGTCGGCACGCTGAAGGGCCTGCACCCGTACCGGGTGCGCCACCTGCTGGACCGCTACGGGTCGCTGATCGGCGAGGTCCTGGAGCTGGCGGCCGAGTCTCCCGACCTGCTCAGCCCGATCAAGGAGGCGCCCGGCTACCTGAGGGTCGAAGCCCTCTACGCCGTCACCGCCGAGGGGGCCCTGCACCTGGAGGACGTCCTCGCGCGCCGGATGCGCATCTCCATCGAGTACTCGCACCGCGGCGTCGACTGCGCCCGCGAAGTGGCCGACGTGGTGGCGCCCGTGCTGGGGTGGTCTGCCGCGGACGTCGACCGCGAGGTCGCCAACTACACCGCGCGGGTGGAGGCCGAAATTCTGTCGCAGGCCCAGCCCGACGACGTCTCGGCGGACGAATTGCGCGCCAGCGCGCCCGAGGCGCGCGCCGAGATCCTCGAGCCGGTACCGCTGAGTTGAGGCGACGTTGAGGCCGGCGCCCCTTCCCGTGCGCGACGGGCTCGGCCCGGCACGGGCGCGGTTGCGCGGCGGTCCGGTGCTGGCCGAGCTGATCGCCCGGTTCGGCGCGCCGGCCAGCGAGGTTGTCGACGCCGACGGCGCCCCGGTTGACGAGACGACGGTGCTGCCGGCGGGTTCTTTCGTCTACCTCTATCGCGAGCTGCGCGACGAGGTGCCGGTGCCCTTCGAGATTCCGGTGCTGCATCAAGACGACGACATCGTGGTCGTCGATAAGCCGCATTTTCTGGCCACCATGCCTCGCGGCCGGCACGTGGCACAGACGGCGCTGGTGCGGCTGCGCCGCGAACTGGGGTTGCCCGAGCTGAGCCCGGCGCATCGGCTCGACCGGCTCACGGCCGGAGTGCTGGTCTTTACGACCCGGCGCGAGGTGCGCGGCGCCTACCAGACGATGTTTTCCCGAGGTTTGGTCAGCAAGGTTTATTTGGCGCGCGCTGCCGTCGACCCCTCGTTGGTGCTGCCGCGGGTGGTGCGCAGCCGAATCGTCAAGCGCCGCGGCGTTTTGCAGGCCTGCTGCGAGCCGGGTGTGCCGAACGCGGAGACGTTGGTGGAGCTGCTGGCCGATGGCGTGTATCGGCTGACGCCGCGCACCGGACGCACCCATCAGCTGCGGGTGCACATGTGCTCGCTGGGCGTGCCGATCGAGGGTGATCCGTTGTACCCCAACATCATTGACGTGGCCCCCGACGACTTCAGCGCGCCGCTGCGGTTGCTGGCGCAGCGCATCGAGTTCGACGACCCACGCTCCGGTGTGCGCCGCGAGTTCGTCAGCCGGCGGCAGGGCCCGTAAGCGCAAGAATTTCGCATGCGCCCTTCGCTAGCCTGCCGTCATGCACACACTGAAGAAGGCCGTTGCCGGGGCGCTCCTTTCGGGCGGCCTCGCGGTGGCGGGCGTCGGTCTCGCCGGAGGTGCGGCCGTGGCCCAACCCGCCCCGGCGCCGCTCAACCACTTCACCTGGTGCCCGGGCCACCCGGATCCGAACGACCACATGTCGCCTGGCGGCCCGATCGCCGCCATGCAGCGCGAGGGGTGGGACTTGAACGTCTGCCACGACTATTGGTATCCCGCGGCCGGATTCCCGGATAGCCCGCAGCACAACGACATTGTCGAGGGGGATCACGTGCCGCGCGGGCCCGCCTGCGCGCCGCTGTGCGCGCCCTGGCCGTAGCGGGCTTGTCTGACTCTTGTCAGGGTGTCATCTCCCAAGACATCGGTGACAGTTCTGCACCAGGACATCGGTGACAGTTCGTGTGGTCTTGGTGGTGACACTTCTGCCCCAAGGTTTCGGTGGTGGCTGTCAATGAACCCATCGATCCTCGCGTCCGTCTTGCGATCTCGCAGTGGCCCGATGACGCGCCTCGCGGGGCGGTCTCGACGTTCTGCGCCGAGCACGGCATCTCCCGCAAATCGTTCTATGAATTGCGCAAACGCAGCAGGACCGACGGGCCGGCCGCGGTGCTCGAACCCAGGACTCGACGACCGATGTCGAGTCCGTCGAAGTTGAGCGATGAGGTCAAGGAACAGGCGGTGGCAGTGCGGGCCGCTCTGGAATCCTCCGGCCTGGACCACGGGCCGATCAGTGTGCACGAGAAGATGCACGCGATGGGCCTGGGACAGATCCCTTCAACGGCGTCTTGGCACGCATCTTTCGTGAGGCTGGCGTTGCTCGTCTTGAGCCGAAAAAGAAGCCCCGATCGGCATGGCGGCGGTTCGTCTGCGATATCGACCACACCATCCCCTACGCCCAGGGCGGGGCCACGCACGCGTCCAACCCGAAGCGTTATTGCCGCACTCAAGCTCGGATGCAGACGTTCGACGACCGGTGATCTGCCAGGAGTTAGGTCTCGCGCTGGGCGAAAACCGAGGGCCCGCGCATTCGATGCGCATTCTTGCGCAGTGCAGCCGCTTTTTGACAGGTACTCTCGGCCGCTCGACGCGCCTTATGGGCACCGTCCACGGCGACCTCTGCGCGACTTATGACTCGTTCGAGGAACTCCAACTCGGTAAGCAGTTGGTGGATGCCGCTTTCCACAGTGCGCCTCCTTTTGGGTCTCGGATACCCAACAGGACCGGTCTTGACCCTCGCCTAGAGATACGCGATAACAGGACCAGTGGCGGTGATTAGATGCTCCTGGATAGGCAAAAGGGCGTTGCTGTGAACGGTGAGGAAGACACCAACCTCGCGCAGTGGTCCGAGGCCGCCCGGCAACGCTCCCGGAAACAGATGCTTCGGGCCGTTGGCAAGTTCCGCCAGGCAAAAGCGCGATTCTTTGAGACCGAGGACAGGATGGAACACGCAGCCGAGGAATACCGGCGCGCTCTGCTGTTGGGCGCTGATCTACCGCCAATGTCAACGGTCGAGACAATCGATGGAGAAGGTACGGATCGGCCCAACTCGGACGGCTAGTTTTTTGCGCCGCCCTTATGCGCCGGGCTCAGAATGTACTTCAGCCAGTCGATGCCATCGTTTGATCAAGACGTTTTGGGGCTGGACGGAAAAACAACTGGCCGACGGCACCCTGATTTTGACGTCCCCGGCCGGGCACACCTATGTCAGCACCCCGGGCAGCGCGCTGCTGTTCCCCAGCCTGTGTTACGCCGTGGGCGGCATGCCCAGCGCCGAGGCCGACCCGGCGCACGACTATTGCGACCAGCGCGTCGCGATGATGCCCAAACGCCGGCGCACCCGCGCCCAAGACCGCGCCTCCCGGGTGGCCACCGAACGCCGCCACAACCGCGCCGCCCGCCTAGCCCGAAAAGCCGAGCAGCCCAGCTACTTTGGACCCGCCCCACCCGCCGCAGACGACGAACCGCCGCCGTTCTAGGAAGCGGCGACGGCGAAAAGCCGCCATTCGCCCGGCCCGCCGTACGCTCGCCAAGTGCAAGAGGTGACCAAAGCCGACATCCTCGCCGCGCTAGATGACAGTGGGAAGCGGTTTGTCTCGATCGTCCGGGGGCTCGATGCGGATCGCGCCGCGCGACCGGTGCCTGGGCTCGCCTGGACGGCCGTGGAGACTGCGGCGCATGTTGTAACCGTGCTTGGCAGGCTGGTTGGCGATCGCCGACGTGCCGCCACAAACGACGGGGTTGCCGAGCTGAATGCGACCTGCCTCTCGGAGTACACCGACCGAGATATCAACGATATCGCCGACCGGCTCGAGGCAAATCTGCGTGCGGTGATCGACCACGTCTACCCCAAAGTCGACTTCGACCGTCTGTATCCCTTCCACGGAGGATCGACAATCTCTGCCGGCGGTGGGGCTCGATGGATCTTGTGCGAGCTGCTTGTCCACGGCTACGACATCGCCGTTGCAACCGGGAACGAGTGGGTGATACCGGCCGCGGAGGCATCCATGGCAATTCGTGGCCCCGCTGAGTCGATGAATCGGCTGGTTGAGGCCAAAACCTCTACCCGACATCGCGTGCATCTGGGGAAAGACGACACTGTCGAATTCGTCGCATCGTCCGGATCCCTGCCTGCCGACGACGAGCCGATCGACGTGGAACCCGGCGAGTTGCTCCTGGCTTACTTCGGAAGAATTGAAGTGACCGATCCGCGTTTGGCGGTGGTTCTCGCTGAGCTGCCGCACCTCTGACTAGGTCGGGACCGCGCGGCCGGGACCCGCCCGCGGCGGCCACGGCGGCGGCCCGTAACACCGAGGGGAAACCACCCCCGACCTTTTAACCGCGTGAACGCTTCCGGACCGGGTAGCCCGCGGTCATGGAAATCACGGTCACCTTCGTCGGCAATGCCACCACGTTGATCACCGCCGGCGGGCTGACGCTGTTGACCGATCCGAATTTCCTGCACCGGGGCCAGCATGCCTATCTGGGTTACGGGTTGGTCTCCAAGCGGCTCAGGGAACCGGCGTTGAACGTCGACGAGCTGCCTGCGGTCGACGCGGTGGTGCTGTCGCACATGCACGGCGATCACTGGGACCGGGTCTCGCAGCGGGGCCTCGACCACGGGCTGCCGATCGTCACCACCCCGCACGCGGCCAAGCGGCTGCACCATCGTGGCTTCGGGCACGCGCTGGGTTTGTCGACGTGGCAGCGACACACGATCACCAAGGGCGGCAACACCGTTCACATCACCTCACTGCCGGGTCGGCACGCCCCCCAGTGGAGCCGACGACTGCTGCCGCCGGTGATGGGCACCATGCTCGAATTCGTCGCCGCCGATCGCTCGGCGCGTCGGCTCTACGTCTCCGGCGACACCCTGCTCGTCGAGGAGCTCAACGAGATCCCCAAGCGCTTCGACTCGATCGACGCCGGCGTGCTGCACCTGGGCGGGACGCGGCTGCCC
Source organism: Mycobacterium sp. NGS64 (assembly GCF_059812245.1). Lineage (NCBI taxonomy): Bacteria > Bacillati > Actinomycetota > Actinomycetes > Mycobacteriales > Mycobacteriaceae > Mycobacterium > Mycobacterium sp. NGS64. The sequence continues at coordinate 365,600 of NZ_JCALCI010000001.1, forward strand.
GCCGGCCGGCGGCTTCCGTTCGGTCTGACGGTGACCATGGACGGCCGCCAGGGCGCGGAGCTGGTGGCGCTGCTGGCGCTGCCCAAAACGATCCCGGTGCACTTCGACGACTACAGCGTGTTTGCGTCGCCGCTCGACGAGTTCATCGGCGAGATGCGGCTTCGCGGCCTGGGCGACCGCGTCATCCAAGTGGACCGCGGCGCCTCGGTGACCCTGTGAGCGGTCCGCCACCCAGCTGCTAATTCTCCGCTGGCCAGGGACGTCCGGTATATGTTCATGTCATGCGATTCGCGAACGGAACAGTGCTCGCGAGGGGCGTAGACGTGCAATGTTTCCGCGTTGGTCGCGGCGCGGTCAGCGCAACTTTGCTGGATGGTTTCCCGAATAAGGGATGTGAGATGTCATGGACTTTTTAGCGCTGCCGCCCGAGGTGACCTCGGCGCTCGTGCATGCCGGTCCCGGGGCGGGCTCTCTGATCGAGGCGTCCGCCGCCTGGCAGCGCATCGGCAACGAGTTGGACAGCTCGGTCAGCACCTATACGTCGGTGCTGTCGTCGCTGATGGACGCGTGGGACGGCCCGTCGGCCGCGAAGATGGTTCAGGCCGTCCAGCCCTACATCACCTGGCTGCGGGACACCGCCCAGCAGGCCGACCAGCTGGCCTCCTCGACGCAGGCCGCCGCGACCGCGTTCAACTCGGCGCAGTCGGCGGTGGTCCCGGTCGCGACGGTGACCGCCAACCGGACGCGGCTGGCGCAGCTGATAGCGACCAACCGGTTCGGCGCCAACCTGCCGGCCATCGCCGCGACCGAAGAGCAGTACCAGACCCTCTGGGCAAACAACTCCGCGGCGCTGACGCGCTATCAGGCGGCCGCGACGCAGGCGCTCGACCTGCAGCAATTCACGACGCCGCCGGCGATCACCGACCCGGCCGGGACGGCCGCGCAGGCCACCGCCACGTCCGCCGCCGCCGCCACGCCGGCGCAATCGATCGGGGACTTCTTGGAGTCGATCGTCGGCACCCCGTTCGGCTTCGACCCCAACGTGGGCTGGTTCGGGCTGGCCAACACCTACGCCAACCAGTTCATCTCGTCCGGTTTCCCGATCAACCTGCTCAGCTACCTCGCGCAGAGCACCTCGGCCCAGGCGCTGCAGAGCGTGGGCGGCGACATCGGCCAGGGCCTCTCGGAGGGCGAGTCGGCGCTGGGAGCGGCGGGGGCCAGCTTGTCCAATGCGGTGAAGTCGCTCGGATCGGCGCCCACCGGGGCGATGGCCGTCGGCGTGTCGATGGGCAAGCTGACCGCCCCGCCCGCCGTGGTGGGGCTGCTGCCCGCCTCGCAGACGCCGGTGCAACTCGCCTCGGCGGCATCGCCGCTCGACGGCGCCGACGCCGGGTTCCCCATGATGCCGCCGCTGATGCCCCCGCCGGTCTCGGCGGGCAGTGGCTGGCGCAAGCGGAAGCAGAACAAGCTCGAAGACCTCCAGGTGGGCGCCGAAGTCAAGGGCAAAGTGATCCGCACACCGCCGTCGGCCGGATGAAAGCCAACGCCGAAACCTTCCCGGGGTGAGATGTCATGGACTTCGGGACGCTGCCGCCAGAAATTAGTGCGGCGCTGATCCACTCCGGACCGGGTGCGGGTTCTCTGATCGAGGCGTCCGCCGCGTGGGAGCGGTTGGGCGTCGAGCTGGAGGATTCCCTGCCCGGCTACGGCGCAGTGCTCTCGGCGCTGGGTGAGGCCTGGGGCGGCCCGTCCGAGGCCGCGATGGCTCAGGCCGTCGACCCCTTCCTCGCGTGGTTGGCCGCCACCGCGCAGCAGTGCGAGCAGGTCGGCTCGTCGATCGAGACGGTGGCCGCGGCATTCGAATTGACCCGCCGGACCGTGGTTTTCCCGGTTCAGGTCGCGGCCAACCGGACCCGGCTGGCGCAGCTGATCGCCACCAACTGGCTCGGGACCAACTTCGCCGCGATCGCCGAGACCGACGCCCAGTACGAGGGCATGTGGGTGAACAATTCGGCGGCGATGAACCGCTACGCGGCGACCTCGGCACAGGCCATCCGGCTGCCGCAGTTCTCGTCGCCGCCCACGATCGTCAGCCCGGCGGCAGCGGCCGCGCAGGCCACCGCCGCGTCCGCCGCCGCCACCCCGGCGGCATCGACGCCGCTGGGGGATTTCTTGACGAACGTCCTCAGCACCCCCTTCGGCTTCAACCCCCAGAAGGGCTGGTTCGGCCTGGCCAACACGTATGCCGACCAGTTCATCGCCGGCGGAATCCCGATCAACCTGCTCAGCTACCTGGCGCAGCTGAACGCGGCCCAGACGCTGCAGAGCGTCGGCAGCGACGTGGGCCAGGGGCTGGCCGAGGGGGAGGCCGCGCTGGGCGGGGTCGAGGCGGGCCTCGCCGACGCGGTCAGGGCCGCCGGATCGGCGCCGACGGCCGCGGTGGGCGTCGGGGTTTCGATCGGCAAGCTGACGGCGCCGCCCGCGATGGTCGGGCTGTTGTCCGCGTCCAAATCGACGGTGCAGCTGGCGGCGGCGGCGTCGCCGCTGGCCGCGGACGAATCCGGGTTCCCCTTCATGCCGCCGCCGATGATGCCGCCGGTCGCGCCGCGCGACAAGAGCAAGCGCGGGGGGCGCGACTACGACGACCTCGAAATCGGGCTGGAGATCAAGGGGACCTTCATGACCCGCCCGCCCTCAGCGGGCTGACGGCCCGGCCTAGCCGGTCGCCGCCCCCGCGCGGGACTCGATCATGCGGTTGCGGACGATGTGTTCGACGAGGATCGGAACGAAGGTCTGCACGGGCGCGTCGACGAATTGCTGGGCGGCCTGCTCGCACCACTCTTTGATCTGCGCGGTGCGCTGCTCGTCGCCGCGCCCCTCGTGGCGGGCCAGCTTGTCGGCGACCTCGGCCACCGACCGCGCGACGGCGGAAGTGCCGGCGGGCACGGCGTCGGGGTCGGCCACCCCGGCCTGCTGCAGTTCCTGGCGGGCGGCCTCCTCGGCGGCGTCGGGCCGGATGACGTGCAGCGTGAGGTGGTGACCGTCCTCGCCGAACAGGATCACACTGGTCGGCTCGTCGCTGGTGAAGCCCAGCAATTCGACTGTGTGGCCGTCGATCTCGACCAAATCCGGCGTCTCGTGCCAGCCGTTGCGGCGGTAGCCCACCATCACGACGTGGCCGAGTCGGTCGGACAGTTTCGCCAGCAAGTCCGGCAGCTCGTCGGCCAACCGGGTCGACCGCGGCCACCAGGCCCCGTCGAGATGCTCCGACGCGGACCGATGGGGCTTGAGCTGCAAGCGATTCTCGTGCTCCACGCGACCAAGGTACGACCAAAGCGATCCACCCGCGACTCGAGCGCCGCAGGTAACCCCGGCGTGTACCCGACGTGAACGGCCGGTAGCGCCAATCGGTTTGGGGATCGACAAGTTGACCAAGACGACTTAAGCCCCTGTCGCAGTCGCGCCGCCCTGGTGATGATTACCGCATGCGAACCGCCTACCACGAGCAGCTCGACAATCTGGCGGCACAACTGGGCGAGATGTGCGGCCTGGCCGGGGTGGCGATGAAGCGCGCGACCCAGGCCCTGCTGGAGGCGGACCTGGACGTCGCCGAGCAGGTGATCCGCGGCCAGGAGCGGATCGTGTCGATGCGGACGGCGGCCGAAAAGGAGGCGTTCGGACTGCTGGCCCTGCAGCAACCGGTGGCGGGCGACCTGCGGGATATCTTCAGCTCGATACAGATCATCGCCGACACCGAGCGAATGGGCGCGCTGGCCGTGCACGTGGCCGACATCGCCCGGCGCGAGCACCCCAGGCACGTGCTCCCCGACGAAGTCCGCGGCTGCTTCGCCGAGATGGGCAAGGTGGCAATCACCTTGGGCGCCAGCGCAAAACAGGTGCTGATGTCCCGTGACCCGCAGCAAGCCGCCCAGCTTCGCGAACGAGACCAGGCGATGGACGACCTGTACGGCCAGTTGTTCTCGGTGCTGCTGGATCGCGAGTGGAACCACAGCATCTCGGTGGGCGTGGAGGCGGCGTTGCTGGGCCGCTTCTACGAGCGCTTCGGTGACCACGCCGTGGAAATCGGCCGCCGCGTCATCTTCATGCGCACCGGCGTGCTACCCGCCGAGGATGCAACGCGATGACCGCCACCACTGCGGCCGAAGCGGCGCCGCTGACCGCCAAGCGGGTCGCTGAAGCCCCCGTCGAGGCGGTCCTGGAATGGCTGGGCAGTTCGGCCGCCGGGCTGTCCAGCGCCGAGGCGGCCGCCCGCCTGGCGCAGCACGGCCCCAACGCCGTGCGGACCCATCACGTCAACGCGCTCGCGGTGCTCGGTCGCCAACTGCGCAGTGCGGTGCTGATCCTGTTGGCCGGCACCGCGGTGGTGTCGTACTTCCTGGGCGACAGCATGCAGGCGGTCATCATCGGCATCATTCTGGCCGCCAGCATCGGTTTGGGCTTCGTCAACGAATATCGCGCCGAGCGGGCCGCCGCCGACCTGCACGGGCGGGTGCACCACAACGCCCTGGCGCGCCGCGACTCGAAGTTCGTGACGGTCAGCGTCACCGACCTGGTGCCCGGCGACGTGATCCGGCTTTCGCTGGGCGAGGCCGTGCCCGCCGATGTCCGGCTGATCGAGGTCACCGGCCTGGAATGCAACGAAAGCATCCTGACCGGGGAGTCGACCGGCTCGGAGAAGTCGCCCCTGCCGACGCCGCCCGGCACCGCGCTGGCGGAATCGGCCGACCTGGCCTTCATGGGCACCATCGTCAGCGCCGGGGAGGGCGTCGGCGTGGTGTACGCCACAGGGAAAGACGCCGAATTCGGGCGCATCGCAGCGGGTTTGGACCAGCGTCAGCCGGAAACGGCCTTCCAGGTCGGGCTGCGCAAGTTCTCCTACCTGCTGCTGCAGGTCGCGATCGCGTTGATGGTGATCATCCTGGCCAGCAACCTGCTGCTGTCCAAGCCGATCATCGATTCGGTGCTGTTCTCGCTGGCCATCGCGGTGGGCATCACGCCCCAGCTGCTGCCCGCGGTGGTCAGCACCAGCCTCGCGACGGGATCGCGGCAATTGGCCAAGTCGAAGGTGCTCGTCAAACGGCTGGTGTGCATCGAGGACCTGGGCGACATCGACATCCTGATCACCGACAAGACCGGTACCCTGACGGAAGGCCAGATCCGCCTGGTCGACGCGATCGACCCGGCCGGCGCGCACGCCGACCCGGTCCGGCGGCTGGGGTTGCTGGCCACCGACGTCGACCCGGATTCCGGTGGCGTCAGCGCCAATCCGCTCGACGCCGCGCTCTGGGAGTCCGCGGGGGCGCAGGACTTGGTGGGCGATGCGGTGCGCCGCGTCGCGATCCTGCCGTTCGACCACGAGCGCCGTGCGACGTCGGTCCTGGTCGACGACGGAGGGAAACGCATCCTCGTGGTCAAGGGCGCGCCGGAGCAGGTGCTGGCCCGATGCCGGGCGGCGTCGCCGGCGGCCGACGAGACCCTCGCGGCCCTGTTCGCCGCCGGGCGCCGGGTGGTGGCCGTGGCGCTGCGGCCCGCGGACGAGCTCAGCGCCGTCACCGCCGACGACGAAACCGACCTCGCGCTGGCCGGCTTTCTGGTCTTCGCCGATGAACCTAAACCCGCTGCGCGCCAATCTCTTTCACAGCTGGCCGCGCTGGGCATCGAACTCAAGATCGCGACCGGCGACAATCCGCGTGTCGCCGAAAAGGTTTGCGCCGAGCTCGATTTGGCGTCCAAGGGCACCGCCACCGGGGCCGACCTCGAGCCCCTCGACGACGACGCCTTCGCCGAGGCCGCCCGCAACAACACGATCTTCGCCCGAATCTCGCCCGAGCAGAAGGCGCGGCTGATCGTCTCGCTGCGCCGCCACGGGCGATCGGTCGGCTTCCTCGGCGACGGTGTCAACGACGCGCTGGCCCTGCATGCCGCCGACGTGGGGATCTCCGTCGACAGCGCCACCGACGTCGCCAAGGACGCGGCCGACGTGGTGCTGCTGGAAAAGGACCTCGGCGTGCTGGCCACCGGCGTCGCCGAGGGCCGGCGGATATTCGCCAACACCATCAAGTACGTGCTGATGGGCACCTCGAGCAACTTCGGCAACATGTTCAGCGCGGCCGCCGCGTCGGCGCTGCTGCCGTTCCTGCCGATGCTGCCCAGCCAGATCCTGCTCAACAACCTGCTCTACGACAGCTCCCAGCTCGCCATCCCCACCGACCGGGTCGACGAGGAACAGCTGCACGCGCCGTCGCACTGGAACGTCGCTTTCATCCGCCGGTTCATGCTGATCTTCGGGCCGATCAGCTCCCTGTTCGACTTCCTGACGTTCGGGTTGATGCTGGGCGTGCTGCACGCCGGCGCCGTCGAATTCCGCACCGGCTGGTTCGTGGAATCGCTTGCGACGCAGACGCTGATCATCTTTGCGATCCGCACCCGCAAGGTGCCGTTCGTCCGCAGTCGGGCCAGCGTCCCGCTGACCATCACCAGCCTCACCGTGGTCGCCGTCGGGGTGGCGCTGACCATCTCGCCGCTGGCCCACACCCTGGGTTTCACGCCGTTGCCGTGGCAGTTCTTCGCCGTGCTGGGCGGCTTCGTCGTCGTCTACCTGGTCCTGGTCGAGCTCGCCAAGCTGATGTTCTACAGCGAGCCGATGAACCACAACGGGCAGCCGCACCGCACCCGCGGAGACGAGCACCGAATCCGCCGCCGCGCCGCGCGCTTCCACTACGCTCCGAGCTCATGAGCGAAGATCAAGCGCTGGTCATTGTCGCCGGTTATCAGGACCTCGATGCGGCTCGCCGCGACTTCGAAACGCTCACCGAGCGAACCAAGGCCAAGGAGGTCCCGCTGCGGGGCGCCGTCCTGGTCGGCAAGGACGCCGACGGCAATCCCGTGCTGCTCGACACGGGCAACCGGCTGGGCCGCCGGGGCGCCGCGTGGGGGGCGGGCGCCGGCCTGGCGGTCGGCCTGTTCTCGCCGGCCCTGCTGGCCACCGCTGCGGTCGGTGCCGCCGCCGGGGCGCTGGCCGGCACGTTCGCCGACCACCGGATCAAGAGCGGGCTGGCCGACAAGATCGGGCAGGCGCTGGCCGCGGGCAGCGGCCTGATCATCGCCGTGACGCCGGCGGAGGGCCGCCTGGGCGTTGAGCAGGCGTGCGCCGGCTCCCCAATGAAATCCGTTGCGGAGCTGAGCCGTTCGACGCTGCGCAGCCTGGGCGCGGCGCTGGAAGAGGCGATGGGCAAGTTCAACCCCGACCGCACCCGGCTGCCGTTGCCGCAGCGGGCTTTCGGCGGCACCATCGGCCGCACCATGGCCGACTCGGTCGGCGACTGGACGATCGTCCCGGGGGCCAAGGCGCCCGACGGTGCACCCAACGTGCTCATCGTGCTCATCGACGATGCCGGGTTCGGCGGCCCGGACACCTTCGGCGGCGCCATCCGGACCCCGACCCTGACCCGGGTGGCGCAGAGCGGGTTGACCTACAACCGCTTTCACGTCACCGCGGTCTGCTCGCCGACCCGCGCGGCGCTGCTGACCGGGCGCAACCACCACCGGGTCGGCTTCGGTTCGGTCACCGAGTTCCCCGGGCCCTTCCCGGGCTATTCCTCGGTCCGGCCGCGCAGTTGCGCCGCGCTGCCCCGCATCCTGCGCGACAACGGTTACGTGACGGGCGGTTTCGGCAAGTGGCACCTCACCCCGGACAACGTCCAGGGCGCGGCGGGCCCGTTCGACAACTGGCCGGTGGGCTGGGGCTTCGACCACTTCTGGGGCTTCCTGTCCGGCGCAGCCGGCCAGTACGACCCGATCATCACCCAGGACAACTCCGTCATCGGCGTGCCCCAGGGTAAGGACGGCCGGCCCTACTACTTCCCCGACGACCTCACCGACAAGGCCGTCGAATGGCTGCACGCCGTGCGGGCGCAGGACGCCGAGAAGCCCTGGCTGATGTACTACTCGACCGGCGCCACCCACGCGCCGCACCACGTGTTCGCCGAATGGGCCGACAAATACCGCGGCCAGTTCGACGAGGGCTGGGATGTCTACCGGCGCAAGACGTTCGAACGCCAAAAGCAGCTCGGTGTGATTCCAGCCGACGCCGAGCTGACCGAGCGGCCCGATTTGTTCCCGGCGTGGGACGGCCTGTCGGACAACCAGAAGAAGCTCTTCGCCCGCCAGATGGAGGTGTTCGCCGGGTTCTCCGAGAACGCGGACTACAACGTCGGCCGACTGCTCGACGCGATCGAGGATCTCGGCGAATCCGACAACACGCTGGTCTTCTACATCTGGGGAGACAACGGCGCCAGCATGGAGGGCACCGTCACCGGCTCGTTCAACGAGATGACGTTCCTGAACGGGGTGCTGCTCGACGCCGACCGTCAACTCGAGCTCATCGAACAGTACGGGGGAATCGAGGCGCTCGGAAACGAGTTCACCGCACCGCATTTCGCGAGCGCCTGGGCGCACGCCAACAACACCCCGTTCCAGTGGGGCAAGCAGATGGCCAGCCACCTCGGCGGCACGCGCGACCCGATGGTGGTCGCCTGGCCGAGCCGGATCCGTCCCGACGCCGCGATCCGCGGCCAGTTCACCCACTGCATCGACATCGCGCCAACGGTGTTGGAGGCCATCGGTTTACCGCAGCCGGTCAGCGTCGACGGCTTCGAGCAGGAAGCGATGGACGGAACCAGTTTCGTCCACACCTTCGACGACCCCGCGGCGGAAGAGCGCCACACGGTGCAGTACTTCGAAATGTTCGGCAGCCGCGCCATTTACCAGGACGGGTGGTGGGCGTGCACCCGGCTGGACAAGGCGCCGTGGGACCTCTCACCGGAGACGCTGGCGCGGTTCGCGCCCGGAACGTACGACCCGGACAGCGACGTCTGGGAGCTGTACTACCTGCCCGACGACTTCTCCCAGGCGCGCAACGTCGCCGCCGAGCATCCCGACAAGGTTGCCGAACTCACCCGGCTGTGGTGGCAGGAGGCCGAACGAAACCGGGTGCTGCCGCTGCTGGGTGGCCTCGCGGTGATGTTCGGCAGCCTGCCGCCGCTGCCGACCACCACCCGGTTCACCTTCAAGGGCGACGTGCAGAACATCCAGCGCGGCATGGTGCCCCGGATCTTCGGGCGCTCCTACGCGATCGAGGCGCGGCTGGTCGTTCCCGACGACGGCACGCAGGGCGTGATCGTCGCCGACGCCGACTTCATCGGCGGGTTCGCGCTATGGGTCGACGAGAGCCGGCGGCTGCGCCACACGTACTCGTTCCTCGGCGTGGACACCTACAAGCAGGTGTCCACCGAGCCGATTCCCACCGGGGACGTGACGGTGCGCATGCTCTTCGAATCCGATCAACCCGTCCCGGGTTCGGGTGGGCGGGTGACGCTCTGGGCCGACGACCGGCTGATCGGTGAGGGCTCGATGGCCAACACGGTGCCGCTGGCCTTCACGTCCTACGCGGGGATGGACATCGGGCGCGACAACGGCCTCGTCGTGGACCGCGACTACGAGGACAGGGCGCCGTACGCGTTCACCGGGACCGTCAAGGACGTTGTGTTCGACCTCAAACCCGTTCACCCCGAAGCCGAACAGGCGCTGCACGAGCACGCGGCGGTGCAGGCCGTCGGGCGCGGCGCCGCGGGCTGAAGGCCGCTACTGCTGGGCGCGGGCGACGTTCCCGCCGAGGCCGGACTGGATGCCCCGGTTGATCTGGTCGGCGACGGAGGATCCGCCGTTCGAGACCGTCTGGGGGCAGCTGCAGGACAGATCGTTGAACACGCTGGGGTCGGCGCCGGCCGGTGCCGCTATCGAAATCGCCATCCCGGCTGCGACAGCGGCGCCAACTAAAATTCTCGATACCACGTAATCAGTTCTCCGAGCTGGTAGGTGATAGCGGGAGTGTAGGGCCGGCAGGTCTCGTGAGAGCGACCGTGCGCGTTGCCGTCACGTTAAGAAAAAAGCACCGTCGCTGTGAGGTCAGGACGCGTACTTGGGGCAGTACGCCCGGATGCTGGCGCCGACAAAGAAACCGGCGTGGTAGCCGTCCAGGTCGCTGTTGGCCTGCACGGTGGACGCGACTTGCGCGGGTGTCTTGCCGTTGTCCAGTTCATCGCAGACCTCGTGGCCGGCAATCAGAACCTTTTCCGGCGATCCGAAGTGGATGCCCTTTGCGCTCACCGCCGCCAGGAACGCGTCGTCGGCGGCGTCGGCTCGGGCGATGGCGGCCGTGGCCGCCAGGGGAGCGAACACGGCCAGCACAACCAGGTTGACGATGCGCGCGAGCCTCATTTCGCCCCCTTCCTAGTCGTGCCGTTGCCCGAGCCGCGAATTTCGCACATACAGCTTTGCACAGTGCGGCGATCGCCGAATTGAAATCAGGGCGACACGAAAGGCGTTCGGGCCGCCGGATTCTGCGATTTGAACCGGCGTTATGCCGTTACGACGGCACGTCTGCGTATTGCGGGCAGTACGCGCGTTCGGCCAGGGCCACGAAGTAGCCGGCGTCGTCACCGTCGATGCCGCTGCTGTTCATCACGTCGGTCGCGATCTGTTCCTGCGTCTTGCCCATATCGAGTTGGTGGCACACCAAATGCCCGGCCGCGATCGCGGATTTGGGCGACTCGTGCTCGATGCCGTGGTTGTGCAGCGCCGTGATGAACGCGTCGTCGGTGCCGTCGGCGTAAGCCGGCGGGGCCGCCGTCACCGGACCGAGCAGCGCGACCGCCGGGATGAAGCCGGCAGCCAACAGCGGGAGCAGCCGGCGAGGCTTGCGGGTACCGGTACTCGTCATTTCTAATACCCCCAAGGTTCTGAAGTTCCGTTGTTTGACGACTGAAGGTTCGGCCGCCAACGTTGCAAGCAGGTTACAGCTCGCCATCATCTAATCATCGCGGATATTGCGAACAACGCAACAATGGTTCCCGCCGGCCGTACCCGCGCTGGTTTTCGCTCGTCGTGCTGGCGGCCTGCGCGGTCGTCGGCGCGGGCTGTGACGTGCGCCACGTCTCGGCGGCCAGCGCCCGGGATGTGGCCGGCACCTTGCGTTCCGGCGGCATGGACCGCACCTACACGTTGCACGTGCCGCCCGGCGAGCCCGTCGCGTTGGTGCTCAGCCTGCACGGTGGCGGCGGCACCGGAACGGGCCAGCAGGGCCTGACCGACTTCGACGCGGTCGCCGACGCCAACAACCTGCTGGTGGCCTATCCCGATGGTTACGACAAGAGCTGGGCCGACGGGCGGGGGGCGTCCCCGGCCGATCGTCATCACGTCGACGACGTCGGGTTCCTGGTCGCGCTGGCGGGCAAGCTGCAAAGCGACTACAACATCGCGCCGGGGCACGTCTTCGCGACGGGCATGTCCAACGGGGGCTTCATGTCCAACCGGCTCGGTTGTGACCGCGCCGACGTGTTCGCCGCGATCGCGCCGGTGGCCGGGACGCTGGGCGCCGGCGTCGTCTGCCACCCGTCGCGTCCGGTGTCCGTGCTGGCGGCCCACGGCACCGCCGACCCGCTGGTGCCGTTCAACGGCGGAGACGTGCGCGGACGGGGCGGGGTCAGCCATTCGATCTCGGCGAACAGCATGGTCGACACCTGGCGTTCGGCCGATGGGTGCCAGGGCGATCCGTCGACGCAGGTGCTGCCCGGCGTGGGCGACGGCACCGTCGTGCACCGCTTCGATTCCGCGGCCTGCGCGGCTTCCACCGAGGTGATCTTCTACCGGATCGACAACGGCGGGCACACCTGGCCGGGGGGCAAGCAGTATCTGCCCCAGGCGATCATCGGGCGCACCTCGCGCGCCCTGGACGCCTCGGAAGTCATCGCCCAGTTTTTCCTCGCGCACGGCCGGAACTAGCGGAAGCGGTTAGTATGCCTCATGGCCGTGACGAGGGCATCCCTTTGAAACTCAATCGATTTGGTGCAGCGGTGGCGGCCCTGGCCACCGGTGCGGTGGTCCTGTCGGCGTGTGGCAGCGACCACCACGCCGCCGGTCCAAGCGGCACGAGCAGCCCGCCGGCGAAGGTGGCCTGCGGCGGCAAGCCGACCCTGCGGGCCAGCGGCTCCACCGCCCAGGCGAACGCGATGACCCGTTTCGTCAAGGCCTTCGAACAGGCCTGCGGGGGCCAGTCCCTCAATTACACGCCCAACGGCTCCGGCGCCGGCATCGGCGAATTCGTGGGCAATCAAACGGATTTCGCCGGCTCGGACTCGCCGCTGAGCAAGGAAGAGTACGCACGAGCTCAGCAGCGCTGCGGCTCGCCGGCGTGGAACCTGCCGGTGGTGTTCGGCCCGATCGTCATCGGCTACAACGTCAACGGCGTGAGCGCCCTGAACCTGGACGGCGCGACCGCGGCCCGGATCTTCAGCGGCGGCATCACCGGCTGGAACGATCCCGCGATCGCGGCGCTCAACCCCGGCATCGCCTTGCCGGCCGAGCCGATTCACGTCGTGTTCCGCAACGACGAGTCGGGCACCACCGACAACTTCCAGCGGTACCTCGACAGCGCCTCCAACGGCGCGTGGGGCAAGGGCGCCGGCAAGGCGTTCAACGGCGGTGTCGGCGAGGGCGCCAAGGGCAACGACGGCGCCGCGGCGGCCGTGAAAACCACCGAGGGGGCGATCACCTATGTCGAGTGGTCGTTCGCCCAGGCGCAACAACTGAACACGGCCAAGGTCCTCACGTCGGCCGGCCCGGACCCGGTGACGATCAGCGCGGAATCCGTCGGCAAGACCATCTCGTCGGCCTTCTTCATCGCCAAGGGCAACGACCTTGCCCTCGACACCATCTCGTTCTATCGGCCCAACCAGCCCGGCGCGTACCCGATCGTGCTGGCGACCTATGAGATCGTGTGCTCGAAATATCCCGACCCGCAGGTCGGCGCGGCGGTAAAGGCGTTCCTGCAGAGCACGATCGGCGCCGGCCAGGACGGCCTCGCCGGCAACGGGTACATCCCCATCCCGCAGGAGTTCAAGTCCCGGTTGTCGACCGCGGTCGACGCCATCTCATGAGCCATATCATGACCCGCGGTAGCGGGGGCAGTACGCGGCGACGCTCGCGCCGATGAAGAAGCCGGCGCGGTAGCCGTCCAGGTTGCTGTTCGTCATCACCTCGGAGGCGATGTCGGACTTCTGCTTACCGAGATCGAGCTCGTCACAGACCTCGTGCCCGGCGACGATCGCGGCCTGTGGGGTGGCGAACTCGATGCCCTTGTTCTTCACCGCCGTGACGAACAGGTTGTCGACCGCGTCGGCGCGCGCGGCCGGCGAGACCGCCACCGCGAGGCTGAGCATGGCCAGGGCGAGGCCGACCGATAGGCGCGTTCGGGTGGTCGTCATCGCTGGGACCTCCCGCCCGGTAGTGATGGGGCCCGTCCGGCCCGCGGTGCACAGAGATCATTGCATGCCGACCTGGCAGGAGGGGCACCAATACCTGACCCGATCGCCGCCGTCGTCGTAGCGGATGCGGGTGCCGCAGCGACGGCAGGGTTGCCCGGCGCGCCCGTAGACCCACAGCTGCCGGCCCGGCCGGGTGTCGCCGGTGGTGCAGCGGTTCCAGCGGAAGCGGTTGGCCCACAGCATGTCTCGAGCGCGGGAGACGAGCCGGCGCGGGTCGGCGACGGCGGCGACCGGCGCGGTGGGCACCTGCCCGCTGACGAAACACAGTTCGTTGCAATAGACATTGCCGATGCCGGCCAGCACCCGCTGGTCCAGCAGCGCCTCGGCGATCGGCCGGTCCGGCTGCGCCGCCAGGTTGGCGGCGGCGCGGTCGGCGTCCCAGTCCTGGCCCAGCAGGTCGGGTCCCAGGTGCGCGACCGCGTCCTGGTCGGCGTCCCGATCCAGGATCTCCAGCACGCCCAGGTCCACGCCGACCGCGCGAATGTCATTGGCTTCCAAGATGATCCGGGCGCGGTGATCCACCCGCACCGGGCGGCCGCCGACCCGCCAACTGCCGTCCATCTTCAGGTGCGAGTGAATGCTGGCCCGCCCCACCCGGATGAACAGGTGCTTGCCGCGGCTGAGCACCTCGTCGACCGCCTCCCCGGTCAGGTCGACGGTGGCGAACCGCGGCACCCGCACGTCGCAGCGCGTCAGCGTGCGCCCGGCCAGGTGCTCACGCAGCACGGCCGCGGTGTGCCAGACGGTGTCGCCCTCGGGCATGGGTTATCGCAGCCGCATGCCGCGTGGGGTGCGGGCGAACCCGGCCTCGGCCAGCGCCTCGGCGGCCGGGTTCGGTCCCCCGGCGTGGGGTTGCAGCGCCGGCGTGCCGTCGATGCGTTCGACCAGGATCGACACGACCCGCCGGGCGGCGACCAGGTCGGCCAGCGCGACCGCCGCCGCATGGTCGGCCGCGGGGTCGTCGGTGAACGTCAGCAGCGATCGGCCGCCGCGCTCTAAGAACCAGGCCAGCTTGCCGTCGACCAGCACGACGAGGGCACCGGCCTTGCGGCCGGGGCGCGCGCCCTCGGCGCTCGAGGCGGGCCAGGGCAGGGCGGCGCCGTAGGGGTTGGCGGGATCGGCGGCGGCCAGCGCGACCGCCCGGTACTCCGGGCGCTCCTGATCGACGTCGTCGGTGTAGCTGCGCAGCCGGTCGACGGTGGACGCGACGGCGAACTGGGCGCCGCCCAGCGACTCGACGAAGTAGCCGCGCTGGCACCTGCCGGCCTCCTCGAACGTGCTCAGCACCTTGTAGAGGGTCGCGAACCCGCCCGGCACGCCCTCGGCCGCCACCGCGCCCCGGGTCAGCACGCCGTGGCGGCCCAGCAGCAGCTCGGCCTGGTAGTGGGCCCGCAGCGTGGAATCCGGCTCGGGCGCCGGCAGGGCCGACCATCTCCCGGCCACCGCCGGGTCGGTGCTGCGGTGCTGGGCGTGCGCGACGCTGTAGCGGCTCAGCCGCGGCGGGCGGCGGGTGCGGTGCGCGGGGACGGATCGCTTGCGGGCCCCGGCGCCGGTCAGCAGGGCGCGCACCGGGGCGAACGTGTCGCCGGTGACCCAGCCGGCCCAGATCAGCTCCCACAGCGCGGTTTTCAGCTCCGGCTCGGGGATCGGGTCCTGGGCCAGCTGGCGGAAGAAGTAGGCGCCGCCCCCGGCCAGCGTGTCCAGGATCGCCCGATGCGCGTCGGTGAAGTCGAGCTCGGCGGGGCCGGCCAGCGTCAGCGGAGCGGAATCGCTGGCGTGCAGCGCGATCCAGCCGTCGCCCGCCGAGATCGACCCGGCGCCCGACCAGGTCACCTCGCCGGCGGCGAGCAGTTCGTCGAGCATCGCGGGGGAGTAGTCGCGCACCCGCGGGGCCAGTACGAGCGGTTCGATTGCCGAGGCCGGCATCCGCACGCCGGCCAGCTGATCGATCACGGCGACCAGGCCGTCGAGACCCGACTGCGGCGACGACACGTGGTGCCAGGCCGGCAGGAACCGCCCGTACGCGGCGGTGCTCACCGGCTCCACCTGCGCGCGCAGCGCCGCCAGCGAACGCCGCCGCAGGATGCGCAACACGTCGGCATCGCACCACTGCTCGCCGCCGGCGCCCCCGGGCGGTTCGGTGGCGACGAACTCGCCGCGCACCAGCCGGCCGTCGGCCGCCAGCCGGCCCAGCACGTCGGCCGTGACGCGCAGTCCGAGGCCGAACCTGCCGGCGGCCTCGGCCGTGGTGAACGGGGTGTGCGTGCGCGCGTAGCGGCCCAGCAGCTCGCCCAGCGGGTCGGCCACCGCCTCGGTGAACGCTGCCGGGACGCCCAGCGGGACCGCCGCCCCTACCCCGTCGCGCAGCCGCCCGATGTCCTCGACGGCCACCCACCAGCTGCGGCCGGCGAACGGCACGGTCAGCGCGCGCCTGGCGGCCCGCAGGCCCTCCAGCCACCCCCCGACGTCGGCGCCGCCCGCCCGGGCGGAGACCTCGTCCTCGGCCAGCGGGCCCAGCAGCCGCAACAGGTCCGCGACCCCCTCGGCGTCGCGGGCGGCCCGGTCGGCCGACAGGTGCTGCAGCTGCCGGCCCGTCGCGGCGATGACGTCCGGGTCGAGCAGCTCGCGTAGTTCCACGCGGCCCAGCAGCTCGGCCAGCAGCGTGCTGTCCAGGGACAGCGCGGCGGCCCGGCGCTCGGCGAGCGGGGTGTCGCCCTCGTACATGAAGGCGCCGACGTAGCCGAACAACAGGGAGGCCGCGAACGGGGACGGTCGCGCGGTTTCCGTCTCGAGCACCCGCACCTTGCGCTGGGCGATGTTGGCCATCAGCGCGGTCAGCGCCGGGACGTCGTAGACGTCCTGCAGGCATTCGCGGATGGCCTCGAGCACCACCGGGAAGTCGGGGTACTTGCGCGCCACGTCCAGCAGCTGGGCCGCGCGCTGGCGCTGGTGCCACAGCGGCGAGCGGCGGCCGGGGTGGCGGCGGGGCAGCAGCAGCGCGCGCGCCGCGCACTCCCGGAACCGCGACGCGAACAGCGCCGAGCCGCCCACCTCGGCGGTGACGACGGGATCGATCTCGTCGGCGTCGAAGACGAAAAGTTCTGCGCCGGGAGGGGTTTCGTCCAAAGTATCGGGCAGGCGCACCACGATGCCGTCGTCGGAGGCGGTCGGCTTCTCGTCGAGGCCGTAGCGCTCGCGCAGTCGCCGGCCCACCGCCAGCGCGAGCGGCCCGTGCACCCGCAGGCCGTACGGCGAGTGCAGGATCACCCGCCAATCGCCGAGCTCGTCGCGGAACCGCTCGACCAGAAGGGTGGTGTCGGTGGGGACCACCCCGGCCGCGGTCCGCTGCTCGTCCAGCAGCCCCCACAGGTTGTCGGTCGCGTATGCGTCGAAACCCAAAGCGGCGCAACGCTTGTCGAAGGCTTCGCGGTCGAGGCCGGCCAGCTCCCCGGTGAACGCGCCGAGCGCGGCCCCCAGCTCGGCCGGGCGGCCCACGTCGTCGCCGCGCCAGAACGGCAGCCGGGCCGGCTGTCCCGGCGCGGGGATCACCAGCACCCGGTCGTGGGTGATCTCGGTGATCCGCCAGCTGGTGGCGCCCAGCGAGATCACGTCGCCCGGTCGGGACTCGTACACCATCTCCTCGTCGAGTTCGCCGACCCGCGAAGGCTTTTCGGCCTCGGAAGCCAGGTACACGGTGAACAGCCCGCGGTCCGGGATGGCGCCCCCGGACGTGACGGCCAGCCGCTGCGCACCGGGCCGCGCGGTCAGCGTGCCGGTGTCGCGGTCGTAGACCAGGCGCGGGCGCAGCTCGGCGAACTCGGTGGACGGGTACTTGCCGGCCAGCAGGTCCAGGGTGGCCTCGAACACGCTGCGGGGCAGCGTCGCGAAGGGGGCGGCCCGCCGCACGGTGTCGAACCACCGGTCGGCGTCCAGCGGCTCCAGCGCGGCGGCCGCGACGGTCTGCTGCGCCAGGATGTCCAGCGGGTTGGCGGGTACCCGCATCGTCTCGATCTGCCCGTCGAGCATGCGCTGCACGGTCACCGCGCACCCGATCAGGTCGGTGCGGTGCTTGGGGAACAGCACGCCGCGCGAGACCTCGCCGACCTGGTGGCCCGCCCGCCCGATCCGCTGCAGCCCGCTGGCCACCGACGGCGGCGCCTCCACCTGGATCACCAGGTCGACGGCGCCCATGTCGATGCCCAGCTCCAGGCTCGAGGTCGCCACCACCGCCTTGA
Organism: Mycobacterium sp. NGS64; assembly: GCF_059812245.1. Classification (NCBI taxonomy): domain Bacteria; kingdom Bacillati; phylum Actinomycetota; class Actinomycetes; order Mycobacteriales; family Mycobacteriaceae; genus Mycobacterium; species Mycobacterium sp. NGS64. The sequence goes on from NZ_JCALCI010000001.1 coordinate 383,238, forward strand.
GCAGCCCGCGCTTGAGGTCCTCCTCGACCAGGGCGCGCTGCTCCTTGCTGACCGAGCCGTGGTGGGCGCGCGCCAGCAGCGGCGGCGCGCCGAAGCTCTGGCCGCTGCCCATCAGGTGTGCCGGGGCGCCGCCGGCGACTTTCGGGTTGGGGTCGGTGTCCAGCGAGATCCCGGCGCGTTCGGCGTGGATCTCGTTGAGCCGGGAGGTGAGCCGCTCGGCCAGCCGTCGCGAGTTCGCGAACACGATGGTCGAGCCGTGCGATTCGATCAGGTCCACGAGCCGGGCCTCGACGTCGGGCCAGATGGAATTGTTCGCGAGGTTGGCCATGTCGGGCACCGGGACCTGCACGGTGAGCTCGATGGTCTTGGCCGACGGCGGCGCGACCACGCGTGTCCGGGTCGCGGGGCTGCCGCCCGACAGGAAGCGCGCCAGCTCCTCGGGCGGGCGCACGGTGGCCGACAGCCCGATGCGCTGCGCGGGCGGCGCTTGCGACGAGGCGAAGCGCAGGTCGTCGAGGCGTTCCAGGGACAGGGCCAGGTGGGCGCCGCGCTTGCCGCCGGCGATGGCGTGGATCTCGTCGACGATCACCGTCTGAACGCCGGCAAGCGTTTCCCGGGCCGCCGACGTCAGCATCAGGAACAGCGATTCCGGGGTGGTGATCAGGACGTCGGGCGGGTGCGCGATGAGCTGCCGGCGGGCCGCGGGCGGGGTATCGCCGGAGCGGACCCCGACGCTGATGTCCGGCGGGGGCAGGCCGTGCCGCTCGGCGATGCGGGTGAGCCCGGCCAGCGGGGTGCGCAGGTTGCGTTCGACGTCGACCGCCAGCGCCTTGAGTGGCGACACGTAGAGCACGCGGGTGCCGGATGGCCGCCCGGCCGCCCCGGCGGGGGAGGCGAGGTTAGCCAAGGAGTCCAGGGCCCACAGGAACGCCGCGAGGGTCTTGCCGGATCCGGTCGGCGCGATCACCAGGGTGTTGTCGCCGTCGGCGATGGCCTCCCAGGCGTGCGCCTGCGCGGTGGTCGGGGCGGCGAACGTGCCGGTGAACCATTCGCGGGTGGCCGCGCTGAACCGGCCCAACGGATCGGGCGACCGGGGGTCGGTGCGAGTGCTCACCCAACCATGGTGCCAACGGGCACCGACAAATTGGTCGGCGAGCGCCTTCTCACAGCCTCGCTGTCGCCATCGCGTGCGCCAGCTCCGACGGGATCTCCGGCACCCGGGCGATGGAGTCGAGCAGCGTGTGCGCGCAGGCGTCGGCGAGCCGGTCGGCGTCGGTGGTGGGGTCCATGATCCGCTGCCGGCAGATCTCGAAGGTGAACGCGAGCCAGCCCTGGATGATCACCCGCAGGTCCCGCTCGACGTTCGGTTCAAGCGCGCTGGTGTCCGGCATCCCGCTCACGACCTCGCCGATGCGCGACATGATGTGTTCCATCTGGCGGTTCTTGGCCTCGTCGTCGATGCCGAGCAGGACCGGGTCCGACCGGCCCAGCCCGACGTACGCCGCCCAGGCGGCCTCCGGGTTCGACTGGTGATAGGCCATGTAGGCCAGCACGCCGGTCCGGATCTCCTCGAACATCGTCATGCCGGGCTCGGGCGGGTTGTTGGTGGCGTCGTACAGCCGATCCGCCTCGTCCTTGACCACCGCGGCGAAGAACGCCCGCTTGTCCGGGAAGTAGTGATACATCAGCGCGCGGGACACGCCCGCTCGTTCGGCTATCTCGTCGATGCGGACCTCGTCATAGGGTCGCTTCCCAAAGACTTCTGCCCCCAAAGCGAGCAGCTCTGCGCGGCGATCCTCGGGGGATAACCGCCTTCTGGCTGTCGGCATGTGTCAGATAGTACTCACTCGGTATGAGACGCCCGCCACATTGGCTCAACCAAAGGTCACGCCCTGGGCCAGCGGTAACGCGTCGGAATAATTGACGGTATTGGTACTTCGGCGCATGTAGCCCTTCCACGCGTCCGAGCCGGACTCCCGCCCGCCGCCGGTTTGCTTCTCGCCGCCGAACGCGCCGCCGATCTCGGCGCCGGACGTGCCGATGTTGACATTGGCGATGCCGCAATCGGATTCGTCCAGGAAGCGCTCGGCCTCGCGCAGGTCGGTGGTGAAGATCGCCGACGAAAGTCCTTGCGGCACGGCGTTGTTGAGCGCGATCGCCTCGCCCAGGTCGTCATAGGTCAGCACGTAGAGGATCGGCGCGAACGTCTCGGTGGCCACGATGTCGGTCTGTGCCGGCATGCGGACGACGGCCGGCGCGACGTAGTAGGCGCTCGGGTGGGCCTCTTGCCCGTCAGGGCTGGCGAGATGGAAGCGCTCGCCGCCGAAGACCTCGCCGCCGTCGGCGCGCGCCTGCTCGACGGCCCCGACCATGTCGCGGTAGGCGGTCTCGTGGATGAGCGGGCCGACGAGCGTGCCCGGCGCCGACGGGTCGCCGATCGCCAGCCGCCCGCACGCGTCCACGACCCGGGCGACCACCTCGTCGGCCACGCTGCGGTGCACGATCAGCCGGCGCAGGCTGGTGCAGCGCTGCCCGGCGGTGCCGGCGGCGGCGAACACGATGGCCCGCACGGCCAGGTCCAGGTCGGCCGACGGCGTCACGACGGCCGCGTTGTTGCCGCCCAGCTCGAGCAGGGCCCGCCCGAAGCGCGCGGCGACCCGGGGGCCGACGGCTTGGCCCATGCGCACCGAACCGGTGGCGGACACCAACGCGATCCGCTCGTCGTCCACCAGCAGCTCGCCGAGGTCGCGCTCGCCCAGGACCAGGCCGCTGACCGCCGCGGGGGCGCCGACGTCCGCGGCCGCGCGGCCGATCAGCGCCTGGCAGGCCAGCGCCGTCAGCGGCGTCAGCTCCGACGGCTTCCAAACGACGGTGTCGCCGCACACCAGGGCCACGGCGGCGTTCCACGCCCACACGGCGACCGGGAAGTTGAACGCGGTGATCACCCCGACCACGCCGAGCGGGTGCCAGGTCTCCAGCAGGCGGTGCCCGGGGCGCTCGGAGGCGATGGTGCGGCCGTACAGTTGGCGCGACAGGCCCACCGCGAACTGGCAGACGTCGATCATCTCCTGCACCTCGCCGAGCGCCTCGGAGCCGATCTTGCCCACCTCGATGGTCACCAACGTCGCCAGGTCGTCCTTGTGGCGGGTGAGCAACTCGCCGAGGCGGGCCACCAGCGCGCCGCGCACCGGGGCCGGCGTGGCGCGCCACGCCGAGAACGCGTCGGCGGCGTCGGCGATGATCGCCCGAGCCTGCTCGGGCGTGGTGTGGCCGACGGTGAACAGCACCTCGCCGGTGATGGGCGTGCTGGCCGGCAGCCCGTGCCCCGCCGGGTCGCCGAGCGTGACGCCGACGCCCATCGCTTGATAGGCCGCGCGCACCCGCGACCGCAACTCCTCGGTACGCTCGGTCTTCATCGGGCTGCCTCCTCGTAAAGTGCGTACGGGTCGCGGATCTCGCGGCCGATGGCCCCGGCCAGCCACTGCGCGTCATAGCCCGAGTCGTCGGCCGCCGCCCGCGCCCGGGTTTCGCGGTCCAGGTTGGAGCGGAAGATGCCCGCCGCCGACGCCGGCAGGAAGTCTTCGTAGACGACCGGCGCCGACGGGTCGCCGCCGCGATAGTAGGCCAGCCCCTCGGCGGCCATGTCCGCGTCGGTCGGCGGGAAGTGCCGGCGCCACACCGACGCGGGGTCGGGCGCGCCCATCGCGGCGTCGTAGCGTTCCCGGCCCTTGCGCGTCAGCGCGACACCGCGAGCCTCGACCTCGCCGAAGCGCACCCGCAGGCTGCCCGCGGTGACGCGGCCGTCCCGGCCGCGAAACAGGCAGGGCTCGGCGAGCGCGCGAAAAGAGGTCTGGCGCAACAGGACCGCGGGGCCGTCGGTGCGGGGCGGCCCCTGGATGGCGTCGATCATGGTGATGCCGCGCGCGGTCATCCGCCGATACAGCTCGTCGATGTCGAGCACCCGCGGCGTCAGGTGGTTGATGTGGGTGGAGCCCACCCCGGCGATGTCGGCGGCCACCGCCGACACCCGCGACAACTCGTCGTACCAGGCCTTGTCGATCGGCTCGCGTGACAGCGCGAACGCCGCCACCGCCGCCGAGACGAACGCGCCCGCCTCGTCGGCGGCGCAGCCGCCATCGGCCGCAATCGTTCGCGCCCGCTCGACCAATGCGGGGTCGAACAGCCGCCGTCGCGCGACGAACGTCTCCACCCGGGCCCGCAGCTCGGGGGAAAAGTAACGCGCGTCCCGCGTGGCGAGCATCGAGGTGAACACCCGAAACGGGTTGCGCGCCAACTCATTCGCGTCGAGGGGACGAAAGGCCGTGGACACCACCGGAATCGGCGAGGCGGCGCGGCGCAGGTCGTAGTAGCCCACCGGGTGCATGCCGAAGGCGGCGAACAGGTCGGCGACGGCGGCCAGTTCGGCCGGGCTGCCGACCCGGATCGCGCCGTGCCGCTCCGCGGTGACCCGCTCCAGCGACCCAAGCCGTTCGGCATCGGGATGTCGCCCCACGTGGTCGGCGTTGACCTGGCCGCTCACCTCGAACAGCGTGCGGTAGGCGGGAACCTCCCCGGCGTACATGGCGGACAGCCCGGCCGCGAACCGAGCGCGCAGCTGCCACGCCGCCAGCGCGCCCTGCCGGGGGCTCATGGCGCGCCGCCGATTTCGGCTTTGCTGCGATAATCTCCGCCCATGGGTGACGCGCTCGACGAGATTGACCGGACCCTGGTGCGCGAGCTGGTCGCCAACGGTCGCGCGACCCTGGCGGAGCTGGCCGCGAAGGCGGGCCTGTCGGTCTCAGCGGTGCAGTCCCGGGTGCGCCGGCTGGAGTCGCGCGGCGTGGTGTCGGGGTATTCCGCGCGGATCAACCCGGAGGCGGTCGGGCACCTGCTCTCGGCGTTCGTGGCCATCACTCCCTTGGATCCCTCTCAACCCGATGATGCGCCCGCCCGCCTGGAACACATCGCGGAGATCGAGTCGTGTCACTCGGTGGCCGGCGAGGAGAGCTATGTCCTGCTGGTCCGCGTCGAGTCCGCCCGGGCGCTCGAGGACCTGCTGCAGCGGATCCGCACGGCGGCCGACGTCCAGACGCGAAGCACCATCATCCTCAATACTTTTTACAGTGATCGGCAATACATACCATAATATTTCCTGTAAATATGCCATAACACCGTAAGAACCACGCTAGGATGGGCGGCATGACCGCCGCCGTTACCGACCGGGCCCCCGAAACTTTGTCGCGCAGCATGCTGGTCGACGGTTTCGACCTGGTGCTTGATCTGACACGGTCGGCCGGCTCCTACCTGGTCGACGCCCGGGACGGCCGCCGCTACCTCGACATGTTCACGTTCGTCGCGTCGTCGGCGCTGGGCATGAACCACCCGGCGCTGGCCGAGGACGAGGAGTTCCGCGCCGAGCTCGTGGCGGCCGCGCTGAACAAGCCGAGCAACCCCGACGTGGCCACGGCGGCGATGGCCGGCTTCGTCGAGACCTTCGTCCGGGTGCTGGGCGACCCCGCGCTGCCGCACCTGTTCTTCATCGAGGGCGGCGCGCTGGCGGTGGAGAACGCGCTCAAGGTCGCGTTCGACTGGAAGAGCCGCCACAACGAGGCGCGCGGGATCGACCCGGAGCTGGGCACGCGGGTCCTGCATTTGCGCGGCGCGTTCCACGGTCGCAGCGGCTACACGATGTCGCTGACCAACACCAAGCCGGTCACCGTGGCCCGCTTCCCGAAGTTCGACTGGCCGCGCATCGACGCGCCCTATATCCGGCCGGCGACCGACATGGACGCCCTCGAGGCCGAGTCGCTGCGGCAGGCCCGGGCGGCGTTCGACGCGCACCCGCACGACGTCGCGTGCTTCGTGGCCGAGCCCATCCAGGGGGAGGGCGGCGACCGCCACTTCCGTCCCGCCTTCTTCGCCGCGATGCGCCGGCTGTGCGACGAACACGACGCCCTGTTGATCTTCGACGAGGTCCAGACCGGCTGCGGGCTGACCGGGACCCCGTGGGCGTATCAGCAACTGGGCGTGCAACCCGATGTGGTGGCGTTCGGAAAGAAGACGCAGGTGTGTGGGGTGATGGCCGGCCGCCGGGTCGACGAGGTTCCCGACAACGTGTTCGCGGTCGCCTCCCGGCTCAGCTCGACCTGGGGCGGCAGCCTGGCCGACATGGTGCGGGCCCGCCGCATCCTGGAGGTGATCGAGGCCGACGGGTTGTTCGACCGCGCCGCCGACCTGGGGCGCTACCTGCTGGGCCGGCTGGTCGAGCTGGCCCACGACTTCCCGGCCCTGGTTTTCGACCCCCGCGGCCGCGGCCTGATGTGCGCGTTCAGCCTGCCGAGCACCGGCGCCCGTGAGGCGGTGATCGGCGAGCTGTGGCAACGCCGCGTGATCGCGCTGCGCTGCGGGGAGGACGGCGTCCGGTTCCGGCCCGCGCTGACGGTCACCCGGGGGGAGATCGATGCGCTGGTTTGCGCCCTGAGCGGCGCTTTGACGGCCGTGACGTGGGGCTGAGCGCGGTTTACCGTGGTAGGTCGCAGGGTATCCGGATCTGCATCATCGTGGCGCGTAACTAATGCGGCGCAGCGAACGATTAACCAAGAAATCAGGACCGGCACACGGGGGACGACTATGCAAACGGCGGATCAGCGGTCGCCGGGTGACCGCTTGGGGCAGGAGGACCGCGAGGTGCACGCGGCCATCCGGTTTGCCGCCCTGGCCGCGGTCGCGGGCATGGGCTTCTTGGTTCTTGCCGCGTTGTGGGTCAGCACCTGCCCCGGAACGGGCGTCGACACGGCGGCGTGTGGCACGCCCCAGCGCACGATGCTGGCGCTGGGCGGTCCGCTGATTCTGCTGGCCGGGGCGCTCTGGGCGTTCCTGCGCACCTACCGGGTATGGAAGGCCCACGGCACCTGGTGGGGATGGCACGGCGCGGGCTGGTTCCTGCTGACGCTGATGGTGGTGGCCCTCGGCCTGGGCGTATCCCCGATCGCCGGGCCGGTGCTGGCCCTATGATCCGCGCCGACTAGACGCGCGAGTCCCTGGCGCCCTCCGTCCGGGGGACGAAGTGCCATTGCTCGTCGATGCGGCCCACGCGGCGATGCTCCACGACGAACCACAACGCGCCGGCGATCGTCCCGAGCACGGCCACCAGGCTGGTGGTGGCGACCCATTCGTAGTGGCCGTAGGCGGCCGCGGCCGTCGTGCTGATCATCCCGCCCACCGCGACGAGGAACAGGATGAACCCGGGCCAGTACAGGTTGTCCTTCATCGAGAAACCGGCGTGCGGTTGCGTCGTCCGGAAGTGGTCCGTCGGATCGCGATGCCTGTCGCTCATCCACCCCTCCTTCGGTCGTTTCAGGTCGTCGAGTCGGCCGTGTCGCGAACCGGCACCTCGGGCAGCGAAATCGCCCCGATCGTGGTCACCAGCCACACGATGATCGTCGCGGCGAGCCAGGAGGCGGCGCCGCGGATGGACAGGCCGTGGGTGAACGCCGCGGCCAAGCTCAACGCGACCAGGGTCAGCACCAGCCCGGCGCCACCGAGCAGTAGCGACGCGTAGGCCCGCGGCAACTTCACGATCAGCAGCGACAGGCTTGCCTGCGCCACCGAGAACACCAGGACGGCGACGATAAACCCCGACGCCGACACCGAAACGCCGGGCACGACCCAGGCCGCCGCCAGCAGGCCGACGGCCCACGACGCGAGAAGCACAACCGCACGAAGCAGAGCCTGCTTCATGCCAATAAGTGTAGGTCGCGGGGTAGACGGTGTTAAGGGTCCGCTTGACGGGGTTATTCGCCGCCGCAATTGGGTATCAGCTGTACACCATGATGAGTGCCGGAAGGGTTGCGTCAGCGACACCGACATCGATGCCCACTGCCATAGACATGACCAGCGGCGGCGATTGTGACTAATCGGTTGGAACCCACGGTCGACGGCGGGCTGCGCGGCAATAGTAATGTCAAGCAGACACCGCCGGGAGACCATATGACCGATCCGGGAGTTCGCGCGAACACGCGTCAACGCGGCCACCGCGCCGTCGAGCTGCACGTTGCTGCACGCCTCGAGAACCTGGCGATGCTGCGTACTCTGGTCGGTGCTATCGGCACCTTTGAGGACCTGGATTTCGACGCGGTCGCCGACCTGCGGCTCGCGGTGGACGAGGTGTGCACCCGCCTGATTCGGTCGGCCACGCCGGGCGCGACGCTAGTTGTCGTCGTCGACCCGCACGACGACGAGTTGGTGGTCGAGGCCTCCGCGGCGTGCGACACCCACGACGTTGTGGCGCCCGGCAGCTTCAGCTGGCACGTCCTGACCTCCCTGGCCGACGAAGTCCAGACCTTCCACGACGGTCGCGAACCCGACGAGACCGGCAGTGTCTTCGGCATTACGCTGACCGCGCGACGGGCGGCCTCTAGCAGGTGACAGCGCGAGCTGCCGGCGGTTCGGTTTCGCGGCCGAACGAGTATGCGGACGTCCCGGACATGTTCCGCGAGTTGGCCGGCGTCGCCCCCGACTCGATGGAATTCCAGCGCCAGCGGGACAAGATCGTGGAGCGGTGCCTGCCGCTGGCCGACCACATCGCCCGCCGGTTCGAGGGCCGCGGCGAACCGCGCGACGACCTGGTCCAGGTGGCGCGGGTCGGCCTGGTCAACGCCGTCGTCCGCTTCGACGTCGAGACCGGGTCGGACTTCGTCTCGTTCGCGGTGCCCACGATCATGGGCGAGGTCCGCCGCCACTTCCGCGACAACAGCTGGTCGGTCAAGGTCCCGCGGCGCCTGAAGGAATTGCACCTGCGGCTGGGCACCGCCACCGCCGATCTGTCCCAGCGGCTCGGCCGGGCGCCGACGGCGTCCGAACTCGCCGTAGAACTCGGCATGGAGCGCGACGAGGTGGTCGAGGGCCTGGTGGCGGGCAGCTCCTACAACACGCTGTCCATCGACACCGGTGGCGGCAGCGACGACGACGACGCCCGCGCCATCGCCGACACGTTGGGCGACGTGGACGCCGGCCTCGACCGCATCGAGGATCGCGAGGCGTTGCGCCCGCTGCTCGAGGCGCTGCCCGAGCGGGAACGAATGGTGCTGGTGCTCAGGTTTTTCGAGTCGATGACGCAGACGCAGATCGCCGAGCGGGTCGGCATCTCACAGATGCACGTGTCACGCCTGCTGGCCAAGTCGCTAACGCGGCTGCGGGACCAACTGAAGTAGCGGCCGCGACTCGTCGCGCCCCCTCTTGGTGGGTCGCAGCAGCGGCTCGGCTTGCGGCGTCGTCACCGGCAGGGTGCCGTCGGGGTCGCAGATCCTCAATAACCGCGCTACGGCCGGGCTCGGCACCATGGCCCAGTGCAACTGGGCGGCCGAGCACGCGACGTTGATCCGGTGCAGCGCCGAAAAGCCAGCGGTACCAATGAATTCCAGGCCGCGCAGGTCGACGACGATCCGGCGGGCGCGCCTGACGCTGCGTTGCGCGTAGATGGAGAGCTGATCGGCGTTGGCGGCGTCGAGCTCACCGTCGACGGTGATCACCGCCCCCAGCGCGCTCCAGCGGGAGGTGAATTGGGCGGTTCGGCTTTGTTGCCAAGATTGGGCCACAGACATGCGTGTCTCCGTCATTTTGGAGGGTGTTGCTGCGGACGACGCCAGGTGGCCGTGAAGCTCGAGATCGGGGAGTTAGCCTTCCCGCTTTCCTGACGTGATCCGGGCGGCTGTGAACTCAACCTGGATCCGACCCTACCCGCGCCGGGGCGGGTCGGACAACGCTATCGACGTTTCTTCTGAGTTTCTTCGTGTTATTTGATCTCGGCGAGGACCGTGCCCTGGGTGATGGCCGCGCCGGCCTCGACGGCGAGCCCGGTGATGGTGCCGTCCTTGTGCGCGGTGACCGGGTTTTCCATCTTCATCGCCTCGAGGACTACGACCAGGTCGCCGGCGGCGACCTCCTGACCCTCCTCGACCGCGACCTTGACCACGGTGCCCTGCATGGGCGCCGTCACCGCGTCGCCGGAGGCGGCCACCCCCGCGTGCGATCCGCGCTTGCGCGGCTTGGGCTTCTTGCGGATCACCCCGGCCGGGTCGGCCGAACCGTTGGCCAGGGCCAGGTCGCCTGGGAGCGAGACTTCGAGCCGGCGCCCGCCGACCTCGACGACCACCGTCTGCCGGGGCCGGGCGTCCTCTTCGTCGATCGGCTCGCCGCCGGTGAACGGCTCGATGGTGTTGTTCCACTCGGTCTCGATCCAGCGGGTGTGCACCGAGAAGCCGTTCTCGTCGCCGATGAACGCCGGGTCTCTCACCACGGCGCGGTGGAACGGGATAACGGTCGCCAAGCCTTCGACGTGGAACTCGTCGAGGGCCCGGCGGGAGCGGGCCAGGGCCTCCTCGCGGGTGGCGCCGTAGACGATCAGCTTGGCCAGCATCGAGTCGAACTGGCCGCCGATCACCGATCCCGCCTCGACGCCGGAGTCCAGCCGGACGCCCGGCCCGCTGGGCGTCTCGTACTTGGTGACGGGCCCCGGGGCGGGCAGGAAGCCACGCCCGGCGTCCTCGCCGTTGATCCGGAACTCGATGGCGTGCCCGCGCGGGGTGGGGTCCTCGGTGATGTCGAGCTTCTCGCCGTTGGCGATCTTGAACTGCTGCAACACCAGGTCGATGCCCGCGGTCTCCTCGGTGACGGGGTGCTCGACCTGCAGGCGGGTGTTCACCTCCAGGAAGGAGATCAGGCCGTCCTGGCCGACCAGGTACTCGACGGTGCCGGCGCCGTAGTAGTGCGCCTCCTTGCAGATCCGCTTGGCCGACTCGTGGATCTCCTTGCGCTGCGCGTCGGTCAAGAACGGCGCCGGCGCCTCCTCGACCAGCTTCTGGAAGCGGCGCTGCAGCGAGCAGTCGCGGGTGCCGGCGACGACCACGTTGCCGTGCTGGTCGGCGATCACCTGCGCCTCGACGTGGCGGGGCTTGTCCAGGTAGCGCTCGACGAAGCATTCGCCGCGGCCGAACGCCGCGACGGCCTCGCGCACCGCCGACTCGTACAGGTGCGGGATCTCCTCGAGGGTGCGGGCGACCTTCATGCCGCGGCCGCCGCCGCCGAAGGCGGCCTTGATGGCGATCGGCACGCCGTACTCCTTGGCGAAGGCCACCACCTCGTCGGCGTCCTTGACCGGGTCCGGGGTGCCGGGCACCAGCGGGGCCTGGGCGCGGGCGGCGATGTGGCGGGCGGTGACCTTGTCGCCGAGGTCGCGGATGGACTGGGGGCTGGGGCCGATCCAGATCAGCCCGGCGTCGATGACCGCCTGCGCGAAGTCGGCGTTCTCGGAGAGGAAGCCGTAGCCGGGGTGGACGGCGTTGGCGCCGGACTTCTCCGCCGCGTCGAGGAGCTTGCCGAAGTCCAGGTAGGACTCCGCGGACGTCTGGCCCCCCAGGGCGAACGCCTCGTCGGCCAGCCGCACGTGCGGCGCGTCGGCGTCGGGCTCGGCATACACCGCCACGCTGGGCAGGCCCGCGTCGCGGGCCGCGCGGATCACCCGGACGGCGATCTCACCGCGATTGGCGACGAGCACCTTGGAGATCCTCGAGCTGGCGTGACTAGCCACTTCGCCTCCTGTTCGGCTGGACGTCATATGCGTCTCTAAGAGAAATTCTTACAAGTCTTGTCCCGGGGAAGTTTATGCGGCGCGCCGTAGGGGCCGATACCCGGTCTCCAAATCCGTTCCTGATCAGCCCGTCTCGCGCAATCGCCGCTTGATGCGGGCCAGCATCGCCGACATGCCGCGCAGCCGCAGCGGGCTGATCAGAGCGGCCAGGCCCAGCTCGGTGTAGAAGTCCTCGGGCACCGCGAGGATGTCGGCGGCCGGTTGCTCGTCCAAACCGGCGGCCAGGATCGACGCGAACCCCCGGGTGGTGGGCGCCTCGGCGGGCGCGCTGAAGTGCAGCCGCACCCGGTTGCGGTCGCTGGCGTCGACGTGCAGGAACAGCGGCGACTGGCACTCGGGCACCGGCTCCATCGCCGCCTCCTCGAGGTCGGCCGGCAGCGCGGGAAGGTCGTTGGCGAACTCCAGCAGCAGAGTCAGCTTGTCCTGGCCCTGGACTTCGGCGAAGTCGGACACCACCTCGGCCAGGGGGGCGGGCATGCTCATCAGACCGGAACGGCTCCCGGCTGCTCGCCCGCGACGATCGGCACCCGCACGGTGTTGCCCCACTCGGTCCACGATCCGTCGTAGTTGCGGACCCCGGGCTTGCCCAGCAGGTGGGTGAGCACGAACCAGGTGTGGCTGGACCGCTCGCCGATGCGGCAGTAGACGACGGTCTTGTCGTCCGGCCGCAGGAAGCCGTAGAGCTCCTCGAGCTCGGCGCGGGGGCGGAAGCGGCCGCTCTCGTCGACCGCCTTGCCCCAGGGGATCGACACGGCGGTGGGGATGTGCCCGGCCCGCAGCGCCCCCTCCTCGGGGTAGTCGGGCATGTGGGTGCGCTTGCCGGTGTACTCGTCCGGCGAGCGCACATCGATCAGCGGCTCGGAACCGAGGATGGCCAGCACGTCGTCCTTGTACGCGCGAATGGGCGCGTCGTTGCGCTGCACGACGGGATAGCCGCTCGACGTCGTGGTCGGGACGTCCAGGGTGGTGTCGCGGCGCTCGGCCAGCCACAGGTCGCGACCGCCGTTGAGCAGGCGCACGTCGGGGTGGCCGAACAGCGTGAAGACCCACAGCGCGTACGCCGCCCACCAGTTGCTCTTGTCGCCGTAGATCACCACGGTGTCGTCGCGGGCGATGCCCTTGCGGTCCATCAGCTCGGCGAACTGCTCGCCGTTGATGTAGTCGCGGACCCGCGGGTCGTTGAGGTCGGTGTGCCAGTCGATCTTGACCGCGCCGGGGATGTGGCCGACGTCGTAGAGCAGGACGTCCTCGTCGGACTCGACGATCGCCAGGCCGGGGGCGCCCATGTTGGCGGACAGCCAGTCGGCGGTGACCAGTCGTTCGGGGTGGGCGTACTCGGTCAGGGACGGGTGCGGATCGGGGGGTAAGGACACGACTTCGAGCCTACCGCCGGCTCTCCCACAGCGAGGCCACGGACAGCCCGGCCCGGCCCAGCAGCTCACGCAGCAGCGGCAGGCTCACGCCGATCACGTTCGACGGATCGCCCTCGATCCCGTCGACGAACCAGCCGCCCAGCCCGTCCAGGGTGAAGCCGCCGGCCACCCGCAAAGGTTCTCCGTCGGCTACGTACGCCCGCAGATCCGCCTCGGCGGGCGCGGCGAAATGCACTGTGGTGCAGGCGGATTGGACCTCGCGGTGGGTGATCGCGCCGTCGCGCAGCCGCAGCAGGCAGTGCCCGGTGTGCAGCCGGCCCGAGCGGCCGCCCATCAGCCGCCACTGGCTCACCGCTGCCTCCGGCGACCCCGGCTTGCCGCACAGCCGGCCGTCGATGGCCAGCATCGAATCACAGCCCAGCACAATGCAATCCGCCGCGGTGGCGCCGTCGAGCCGCCCGGCGACGTCGTCGGCCTTGGCCGCGGCCAGCGCGCAGACCACCCGGTCCGGCGGGGCGTCGGGCGCCAGGCCCGCGGCGACTAGGTCCTCGTCGACGCCGGACACCACGACGAGCGGACCGAGGCCGGCCTGGCGCAGCACCTTGAGGCGGCCGGGCGAGGCCGACCCCAGCACCAGCCGGGTCAATGCCTCATGTGTGTCATCTGCTGCATGGTCAGCCGCTGGTAGTTCGACATCGCGTAGCGCAGCCGGTCGACCGGCAAGCCCCAGCGGGTGCTCTCCGGCTGGGTGGGCTCGGGCGAGGCGGCGCCGACGCCGCCGAGCACGGCCACCAGCGCCGCCAGCTCCGCGTCGGTCGGGTTGCCCTTGAGCACCTGGATGTGCGGCTCGTGGTGAGCGTCGTCTGTCATAGCGGAATGTTCCCGTGCTTCTTGGGCGGCAGGTGGCTGATCTTGCGTTCCAGCAGGCGCAGCGCCGTGCCGATGTAGCCACGGGTGTACGACGGCGGGATCACCGCGTCGACGTAGCCGCGCTCGGCCGCGACGTACGGGTTGACCAGCGTGTCCTCGTACTCCTGCTGCAGCTGCAGGCGCAGCGCGTCCACGTCCTCGCCCTTCTTTGCGGCCTCGGCCAGCTGCTGGCGGTACACGAAGCCGACCGCGCCGGAGGCGCCCATCACCGCGATCTGGGCCGTCGGCCAGGCCAGGTTGACGTCGCAGCCCATGTCCTTGGAACCCATGACGCAGTAGGCGCCGCCGTAGGCCTTGCGGGTGATGACCGTGATCTTGGGTACGGTCGCCTCGCCATAGGCGTACAGCAGCTTGGCCCCGCGCCGGATGATGCCGTTGTACTCCTGGCCGGTGCCCGGCAGGAAGCCCGGGACGTCGACCAGCATCACGATCGGGATGTTGAAGCAGTCGCAGGTCCGCACGAAGCGGGCCGCCTTCTCCGAGGCATTGATGTCCAGGCAGCCGGCGAACTGGGTCGGCTGGTTGGCCACGATCCCGACCGGCCGGCCGTCAATGCGGCCGAACCCGACGACGATGTTCTGCGCGTAACCGCCCTGGATCTCCAGGAACTCGTCGTCGTCGAGAATCCGGGTGATCACCTCGTGCATGTCGTAGGGCTGGTTGGGCGAGTCCGGGATCAGCGTGTCCAGCTCGAGGTCCTCCTCGGTGAGGTTCTCCTCGATTGGACCCGCGGGGGCGGGCTCGGCGTACCGCGGCGGGTCGGTGGCGTTGTTCGGCGGCAGGTAGCTCAGCAGGTCGCGGACCCAGTCGAAGGCGTCCTGCTCGCCGGAGGCGACGTAGTGCAGCGTGCCCGACTTGGCCATGTGGGTGTGGGCGCCGCCGAGCTCCTCCATGGTGACGTCCTCACCGGTGACCGTCTTGATGACGTCGGGGCCGGTGATGAACATCTGGCTGGTCTGGTCGACCATGACCACGAAGTCGGTCAGGGCGGGCGAGTAGACGTGCCCGCCGGCGGCCGCGCCCATGATCAGCGAGATCTGCGGGATGACCCCCGACGCGATGATGTTGTTGCGGAAGATCCGGCTGTACAGGCCCAGCGAGACGACGCCTTCCTGGATGCGCGCGCCGGCGCCGTCGTTGATGCCGATGAGCGGGCGGCCGGTCTTGATCGCCAGCTCCTGCACCTTGACGATCTTCTCGCCGTACACCTCGCCGAGGCTGCCGCCGAACACCGTGGCGTCCTGGCTGAAGATGCACACGTCGCGGCCGTCGATGGTGCCGTAGCCGGTGATCACGCCGTCGCCCAGCGGGCGGTTCTTGTCCAGGCCGAAGTTGGTGCTGCGGTGGCGGGCCAGGGCGTCGAGCTCGACGAACGAGTCCTCGTCGAGCAGGGCCAGGATGCGCTCGCGGGCGGTCAGCTTGCCCTTGGCGTGCACCTTGTCGACGGCCTCTTCGCCGACCGGGTGCAGCGACTCCTCCCGCCGCTTGTGCAGCTCGGCCAGCTTGCCCGCGGTGGTGTGGATATCGATGGTGTGCTCGGCGGCGGGTTCGGCCGTGTGGTCGGTAGCGCTTGTCATGGGACTCGATGGTATCGGCAGCCCCCGGCGCGGTGCTTAGGCTGGGTGGAGTGACGGACCGCGATTCGCTTCGGCAACCGCTGGATCAGGCCGCACTGCGCGCCGAGCTGATCGGCACCGGGCTGGGCTGGCGCCAGCTCGACGTCGTGGAGCGGACCGGCTCCACCAACGCCGACCTCTTGGCGCGCGCGGCGGCGGGCGACGACGTCGCCGGGGCGGTGCTGATCGCCGAGCACCAGACGGCCGGGCGCGGGCGCCACGGGCGCGGCTGGACGGCCAGCCCGCGGGCCCAGATCACCATGTCGGTGGGCGTCAGCGTCGTCGACGTGCCCACCGAGGGCTGGGGCTGGCTGTCGCTGGCCACCGGGGTGGCGATCGTCGACGCGGTGCTGGCCGTCACCGGGGTGCAGGCGGGCCTCAAGTGGCCCAACGACGTGCTGGCCGGCCCGCCGGACTCCCCGGGCAAGCTGGCCGGCATCCTCGCCGAGGTGGCCCGCCCGGTCGTGGTGATCGGCTTGGGGCTCAACGTGACCCAGGCCCCCGACGAGGTCGACGGGCCCGGCGCCACATCGCTGTTCGACCTGGGCGTGCCCGAGCCGGACCGCGGCCGGCTGGTCGGCGCGGTGCTGACCGAACTGGGCAGGCGGATCGTGGCCTGGCGGGCCGCGCGGGGCGCCGACTGGGCGTTGGCGGCCGACTACCGGGCGCGCAGCCTGACCATCGGGCGCCCGGTGCGCGCCGTGCTGCCCGGCGACAAGGAGGTTGTGGGCACCGCGACCGCCGTCGACGACCAGGGCCGGTTGTGTGTGGAGGCCGGCGGCCAAACCGCCGTGGTTTCCGCCGGTGACGTCGTGCATCTGCGCCAGCAGCGGTAGCTTTTTTCACGTGAGCTATCCGGACAACGCCCTGGCCGCCGGCGAGCAGGTCGTCCTGCACCGCCACCCGCACTGGAAGCGGTTGATCTGGCCCGTCGTGGTGCTGGTGCTGGCGACCGCGCTGGCCGCGTTCGGCTCCGGCTACCTCAACTCGACGCACTGGGAGCAGCTCGCCAAGAACATCATCTACGGCGTCATCTGGGGCATTTGGCTGGTGATCGTCGGCTGGCTCACGCTGTGGCCGCTGCTGGGCTGGCTGACCACGCATTTCGTCGTCACCAACCGCCGGGTGATGTTTCGCCACGGCGTGCTCACGCGCAGCGGGATCGACATCCCGCTGGCGCGCATCAACAGCGTGGAGTTCCGGGACCGCTTGAGCGAGCGCATGTTTCGCACCGGAACGCTGATCATCGAGTCGGCGTCACAAGATCCGTTGGAGTTCTACAACATTCCGCGGCTGCGCGAGGTGCACGCGCTGCTGTATCACGAAGTCTTCGACACCCTCGGTTCCGAGGAGTCGCCGAGCTGAGAAAACCGGCTCGCCTTTTTCCGCCACGACCGCAACAGGGTGACGTTGCTCTTCTCCAGCTCGTCCTCCAGGACCTCGGCGAAACCGCCTGCGGTAAGGGCGGATTCGATCGCCTTGTCGGGGTTGCGGGCGAACTCGTCGGGAAACACCCAGCGTCGGAACGCCCAGAAGCGGAACGCCATCTGCAGCAGGTTGCCGATGATGTAGGCCGAGATGAAGTCGGTGATGTTCTCCAGCGTCAGCGACACCTCGGGCACCCGAAGGTGCAGCACGTAGTGCGAAAACCACAGCGGCGCCATGGAAAGCAGCACGCCCACGCCGCTGAAGGCGAAGAACAGGAACGCCTCGTGGTGGCGCTCGCGGCCGCCGCGGTCGCGGAAGCTCCACTCCCGGTTCAAGACATAGGAGGCGATGACCGCGACGATGCCCGCGATCACCTTGGCGGTCACCGGCTTGGGTTCGAGGATCGTCAGCTTGAGGGTGTAGAAAATCGCCGAGTCGATGACGAACGTGGTGCCGCCGACGATCGCGAATTTGATTAGCTCGTGATGGCGCAGCAAATGAGGCTGAACGGCCTCTGGCAGGCGCGAAATTACGGCATCGGCGAAGGACACAACACGTCAGTGTACGGACGGACGCGAAAACGACGCAAAATCTGCTTCGCCGCGGGCCGTGACACGATGATGGCCGTGCCGAACAAGCGCTCACCGAAGGCCGCCCCCGTCGTGGCGATGGTCGGCGGCGGTCAGCTCGCCCGCATGACCCACCAATCCGCGATCGCGCTGGGGCAGACGCTGCGGGTGCTGGCGACCGCCCCTGGCGAATCGGCCGCGCAGGTCAGCGCCGACGTGATGATCGGCTCGCACGCCGATCTCGAGGACCTGCGCCGGGTCGCGGCCGGGGCCGACGTGCTGACCTTCGACCACGAGCACGTCCCGACCGAGCTGCTGGAGAAGCTCGTCGCCGAGGGCGTCAACGTGGCGCCGCCGCCGCACGCCCTGGTGCATGCCCAGGACAAGCTGGTGATGCGGCGGCGGTTGGAGGCGCTGGGCGCACCGGTGCCGCGGTATGCCGGCATCGGCAACCTCGACGAGCTCGAGGCCTTTGCCGCGCGGGTGGGCGGCCCCGTCGTCGTCAAAGCCGTCCGCGGCGGCTACGACGGACGCGGGGTGCGGATGGCCCGCGACCCCTCGCACGCCCGCGAAATCGCGGCCAGCTTCCTGGCGGACGGGGTGCCGGTGATGGCCGAGGAGCAGGTGAACCTGCGCCGCGAGCTGTCGGCCCTGGTGGCGCGCTCCCCGTTCGGGCAGGGCGCGGCCTGGCCGGTGGTCGAGACGGTGCAGCGGGACGGGATCTGCGTGCAGGTGATCGCGCCCGCGCCGGACCTGGACGACGGCGTGGCCTCCGGGGCCCAGCGGCTGGCCTTGCGGTTGGCCGCCGAACTCGGTGTCGTCGGCGTGCTGGCGGTCGAGCTGTTCGAGACCGCAAGCGGCGAGCTGCTGGTCAACGAGCTCGCGATGCGGCCGCACAACTCCGGGCACTGGACCATGGATGGGGCGCGCACCAGCCAGTTCGAGCAGCACCTGCGCGCGGTGCTGGACTACCCGCTCGGCGACACCGACGCCATCGCGCCGGTGACCGTGATGGCCAACGTGCTGGGCGCCCTGCAGACCCCGGCGATGAGCATGGACGAGCGGCTGCACCACCTGTTCGCGCGGATGCCCGACGCGCGGGTTCACCTCTACGGCAAACAGGAGCGGCCCGGCCGCAAGATCGGGCACGTCAACTTCCTGGGCGCGGACCCGGCGGGGCTGGTCCAGCTGCGTGAACGCGCCGACCTGGCGGCACACTGGTTGTCACACGGGCAGTGGACGGACGGATGGGATCCACATGGCTAACGCTCCTCGGGTCGGCGTCATCATGGGCAGCGACAGCGACTGGTCGGTGATGGCCGACGCCGCCGAGGCGCTGGCCGAGTTCGACGTCCCGGCCGAGGTCCGGGTGGTCTCGGCCCATCGCACGCCGCAGGTGATGTTCGACTACGCGCGCACGGCGGCCGACCGCGGCCTGCAGGTGATCATCGCCGGCGCCGGCGGCGCCGCGCACCTGCCCGGAATGGTCGCCTCCGCCACGCCGCTGCCGGTGATCGGGGTGCCGGTGCCGCTGGCCCGCCTCGACGGCCTGGACTCCCTGCTGTCGATCGTGCAGATGCCGGCCGGGGTTCCGGTCGCCACGGTCTCGATCGGCGGCGCCCGCAACGCGGGCCTGCTCGCGGTGCGCATCCTGGCGTCGTCCGACGCGGCGCTGCGGGCGCGGCTCGTCGCGTTCGCCGACGAGCTGGCCGAGACGGTGCGCGCCAAGGATTCGGCGCTGCAACAGCGCCACGGTAAAGTTACCGGCGAGTAGCTTAGCGAGTGCAAGGAGGCCGACCATGGCTGGATGGGCCGGAAACCCGTCGTTCGATCTGTTCCAACTGCCCGAGGAACACCGGGAGCTGCGGGCGGCGATCCGCGCGCTGGCGGAGAAGGAGATCGCGCCGCACGCGGCCGACGTGGACGAGAACGCGCGGTTCCCGCAGGAGGCGGCCGACGCGCTGAACGCGTCGGGGTTCAACGCGGTGCACGTGCCGGAGGAGTACGGCGGGCAGGGCGCGGACTCGGTCGCGGCGTGCATCGTCATCGAGGAAGTGGCCCGCGTCGACGCGTCCGCCTCGTTGATCCCGGCGGTGAACAAGCTGGGCACCATGGGCCTGATCCTGCGCGGCTCGGAGGAGCTGAAGAAGCAGGTGCTGCCCTCGCTCGCGGAGGGTGGCGCGCTGGCGTCCTACGCGCTGTCCGAGCGGGAGGCCGGCAGCGACGCGGCGTCGATGCGCACCCGCGCCAAGGCCGACGGCGACGACTGGATCCTCAACGGCGCCAAGGCCTGGATCACCAACGGCGGCAAGTCGACCTGGTACACGGTGATGGCCGTCACCGACCCCGACAAGGGCGCCAACGGCATCTCGGCGTTCATCGTGCACATCGACGACGAGGGCTTCACCGTCGGCCCCAAGGAGAAGAAGCTCGGCATCAAGGGCTCACCGACCACCGAGCTGTACTTCGAGAACTGCCGCATCCCGGGCGACCGGATCATCGGTGAGCCGGGCACCGGCTTCAAGACCGCCCTGGCCACGCTCGACCACACCCGTCCCACCATCGGGGCCCAGGCCGTGGGCATCGCGCAGGGCGCGCTGGACGCCGCGATCGCCTACACCAAGGACCGCAAGCAGTTCGGGGAGTCGATCAGCAGCTTCCAGGCCGTGCAGTTCATGCTGGCCGACATGGCGATGAAGGTCGAGGCCGCGCGGCTGCTGGTCTACCAGGCCGCCGCCCGTGCCGAGCGCGGCGAACCCGACCTCGGCTTCATCTCGGCCGCGTCCAAGTGCTTCGCCTCCGACGTCGCGATGGAGGTGACCACCGACGCCGTGCAGTTGTTCGGCGGCGCCGGCTACACCACCGACTTCCCCGTCGAGCGGATGATGCGCGATGCCAAGATCACCCAGATCTACGAGGGCACCAACCAGATTCAGCGCGTGGTGATGTCGCGGGCGCTGCTGCGCTGACTGCGGGACTCTGTTTCCGAAGGCGTCGGCGCACCGAATAGGATCTCCGACGGCAACGAGATAGGCCGGTAAGTCCGGCCCCAGCGTCGGTAAACAGGCACCGGCCATCCACTCCGACCGTCGTGCAAAAGCGAAAGCCTTATCGCGGCCGCGGGAGCGTCCAATTGCTTAACATGGCTTCCCATGGGTTTCCATGGTTGACCGGGAATTGACGCGCATGCGCTCTTCAGTCAAGCCACTCTCGCTGCTGTTGGTCGAGGACGACCGCGCCGACGCGCTGCTCGTGGAGGAGCTGATCGCCGAAGCGGTCGCAGACATCCGGCTGACGTGGGCGCAGTCGATCGCGCAGGCCGAAGAGGAGCTCGCATCGGTGCGGCCCGACTGCGTGCTGCTGGACCTGAACTTGCCCGACGCCAGCGGGATCGACGCGCTGGACCGCATCGCCCAGCGCGACGCCGCGGTCCCCATCGTCGTGCTGACCGGGTTGAACGACGAATACTTCGGGGCCTCCGCGGTTGCGGCGGGCGCGCAGGACTACCTCGTCAAGGGGCGCGTCGAGCCCGAGATGCTGCGGCGCGCGCTGCTCTACGCGATCGAGCGCAAACGGGCCGAGCTCATCGCCGCCGACCTGCACGCGAGCCGGCTCCGGGCCCGCGAGAACGCGCTGCTGGAACGGGGCCTGCTGCCGTCGCCGCTGCTGCTCGACGAGCCCGGCATCGACATCGTGGCCCGGTACCGGCCGAGCCGCGAGGATGCCCTGTTGTGCGGGGACTTCTACGACGTCGTGCAGACACCCGATCGGGTCGTGCACGTCCTGATCGGCGACGTCGCCGGGCACGGGCCGGACGAGGCGGCGCTGGGGGCGGCCCTGCGCATCGCGTTTCGCGCGCTCACCTTCGCCGGGGTGCACGGCGTCGAGCTGATGCCGAAGCTCGAGCGGGTGCTGCAGTCCGAACGCACCGGCAACGGGATCTTCGCGACGGTGCTCAGCCTGGAGATCCACCCCGACGGCGCCGGCGTCACCGCCGTCCGGGCCGGCCATCCGGGGATGCTGCTGCAAGACGGCGAGGGCGTCGAATGGGTCGAGCCGCCGGGCGGTCTGGCGCTGGGCCTGGGTGGCGACCGCTGGCCGCGGCACGAGCTGCGCCTGTCCCCGGGGCAGGGGCTGCTGCTGCTGACCGACGGGCTCTTCGAGGGATATTCCGGGGAAGGTAACCGGCGCCTGGGCGAGGACGGTCTGCTCGCGCTGGCCCGCAAGCATGCGCGGCTGCCCGGACCGGCGTTCGTCGACGCGCTCATCGACGGCGCAGAGGAACTCGCCCGCCCGCGCGGCGGGCTCAGCGACGACATCGCCGTGGTGCGCGTCGAGCGGACCACGACGTGAGCCCCGCCCTGCGGGCGCCGCGCCTTGCGCACCTGACCGTGCGCGGCTGGCAGTTCCTGGTCCTGTCCACCATGGGCGTGATGGTGCTCGCCGGGGCGGTGGTCGGGGCCGTGCTGCTGCAGCGCTCCGACGACATGCTGCGCGCGCTGGTCGACGGAATCCAGCCGTCGCGGGTGGCGGCCTATCAGCTGCAGTCGGCGCTGCGCGACCAGGAAACCGGCGTGCGCGGCTACCTGATCGCGGCCGACCGCCAGTTCCTCACGCCGTACTACGACGGGCAGCACGCCGAACGCGAGGCGGCCGAGGAAATCCGGCGACGGTTGGCCGAGCGCCCGGACCTGCTCGCCGACCTGGACGCGATCGAGCAGGCGGCCGCCAACTGGCGCGTCAACTACGCCGAGCCCGCGATCGCGAGCGTGGCCCCCGACGCCCGGAACGTCATGAGCCGGCCCGCGGCGGAACGCGGCAAGGCCCAATTCGACCACCTGCGTGCCCTTTTCGACAGGCAGAACGCGAACCTTACCGCGGCGCGCAACCAGGCGGCCGAGGATCTCAAGCGCACCAACGCCTGGCGGGACCGGGTGCTCATCACCATGGTGCTGCTGTTCTTCGGCACGGCGGCCGCGCTGGGGCTTTTGATGCGGGACGCGGTCACCCGCCCGCTGGCGGCGTTGGCCGCTTCCTGCCGGCGGATCACGCGGGGCGACTTCGCCGAGACCATCGCGGCGCCTCGGCGCCCCAAGGACATTCGCAACATGGCGATCGACGTGGAGAACATGCGGGAGCGCCTCGTCGAGGAACTGGAGGTATCCCGTTCGGCCCGCGCGCTTTTGGACGAGCAGGCCCTCGAACTGCGGCGCTCGAACGCCGAACTCGAGCAGTTCGCCTACGTCGCGTCCCACGACCTGCAGGAACCGCTGCGCAAGGTCGCCTCGTTCTGCCAGCTGCTCGAAAAGCGCTACGGTGACCAGCTCGACGAGCGCGGGATCGAATACATCGGCTACGCCGTCGACGGGGCCAAGCGCATGCAGGTGCTGATCAACGACCTGCTCACCTTCTCCCGGGTGGGCCGCCTGGCCACCATGCAAACCGAGGTCGACCTCGACACGGTGCTCGACGCCGGCCTGACCAACCTCGCCGCCGCCGTCGAGGAGGCGGACGCCGAAATCGTGCGGCCCCCGCAGCCGCTGCCGCGGATCATCGGTGATCCCACGCTGCTGACCATGCTGTGGCAGAACCTGATCGGCAACGCGGTGAAGTTCCGGCACAAGGACCGCCGGCCCCGCGTCGTCATCGACTGCGAACGGCGCACCGACGAGTGGCTATTGTCCGTGTCGGACAACGGCATTGGCATCGCGGAAGAATTCGCCGATAAGGTCTTCGTCATTTTCCAGCGGCTGCACGGGCGGGAGGTGTACTCCGGAACCGGCGTCGGCCTTGCGCTGTGCAAGAAGATCGTCGAGCAGCACGGCGGCGCCATCTGGCTCGACCCGTCCTACACCGACGGGACGCGGCTGCAATTCACCCTGCCCATCGCGACGAAAGAAGGAGGCCACGATGACATCGGCCGGTAGAGCGATCGAGATCCTGCTCGTCGAGGACGATCCGGGCGACGAGCTGATCACGCGAGAAGCGTTCGAGCACAACAAGCTCAAGAACAACCTGCACGTCGCCCACGACGGGGAGGAGGGCCTGGACTTCCTTTACCGGCGCGGTCCATACGCCGACGCGCCGCGACCGGACCTCATCCTCCTCGACCTGAACCTGCCGAAATACGACGGCCGACAGCTGCTGGAAAAGGTCAAGTCCGACCCGGACCTGGCGCGCATCCCGGTCGTCGTGCTCACCACCTCCTCGGCGGAGGAGGACATCCTGCGCAGCTACCAACTGCACGCCAACGCCTACGTCACCAAGCCGGTCGACCTCGACGCGTTCATCACCGCGGTTCGCCAGATCGACGAGTTCTTCATTCAGGTGGTGCGGCTCCCGGGACTCTAACCGGTGAGGAACTCCTCGTTGTGTTGCCCGGGCGCGGGTGGGGGTTCGGTGGCCCAACCGGCCGACGCGGCGTCGAAGCTGGCATAGCGCGCCGGCATGCGAACGACGGTGATCGCGTCCTCGCCGCTGCCGACCCGCAGGGCGAGCTCGTTCTCGCCGAACAGCGGGGTGCCAACCACCTGCTTCCAGGTGTAGGCGTGGCAGGCCATCAGGCCGCCTTCCTGCAGCAGCTCGACCCATTCGGCCGCGGTCTTGGCCGCCAGCGCCGACTCGAGTTCCTCGGTGAGCTCCGGGTAGTTGAGCGCCCGGGCGCGCTGGTCGATGAACCGCTCGTCCGTCAGCAGGTCGGGGCGGCCGATGATCTCGCACAGCTTCGCCCAGTGCTTGGGCACGTACGCGCTGATCACCAGGTAGCCGTCGGCGGCCTTGAACGCGTCGGACGGTTGGGTGGCGAAGCCAACTCCCTTGCGCTTCTTGGGTTTCGGCTCCGCGTCGGGCTTCGGCTCGCTCGGCTTGTTGAGGTGGATGGTCAGCTGGCTGGCCTGCAGGTTGACCGCGACGTCGTACATCGCGACTCGCACGACGTCGGCCACCCCGTGGCGCTCACGGTTGAGGAGCGCGGCCAGCACCGCCTGGGCCAGCACGTGACCGCTGGCGGCGTCGACGAGCTGGAAGGGGATGATCTGCGGCTTGCCGGTCGGGGTGGGCATCCCGGTCGTCATGCCCGATTCGGCGGCGACCATCAGGTCGACGCCGGGCCGGTTGCCCTGCGGGCCGTTGCCGCCGTAGGCCGACAGCCGCGCGTAGATCAGCTTGGGGTTGCGCGCCCGCAGCTCGTCGGGCCCGAGCCCCATTCGCTCCATGACCCCGGGCCGAAAGCCTTCCAGCACAACGTCGGCGGTGTCGACGAGCCGCAGAATCCGCCGCTTGCTCTCGTCGTCGGTGAGGTCGACCGCCACCGATTTCTTGCCCCGGTTGTGGGGCAGAAACAGCGTGGGCAGCGGCGGGCGGCCGGGCAGGACCGCGGTGATGTGCCGGGCCGCCTCGCCGCCGGGGGCCTCGACCTTGATCACCTCGGCGCCCAGGTCGGCCAGCACCTGTCCGGCCAGCGGCCCGGCGATGTTCTGGGTGAAGTCGAGGACCCGGAACCCGTCAAGTGGCTTGGCGGGCTTGCTGTTCGGCATGTGCGGCCTTTCCCTAAGCTGCCCGGTGCAGCACCGCGGTGCAGTAGTAGTTGCGTGCGAAGGGCGCGCCGGGGCCTTCGGGTTGCAACGGCAATCCCGCGTCGGCCAACACCCGATTCAGCGGCGTGCGGGACGGCCGCCAGCCGCGCTCGACCAGGTAGGTTGCCACGTCGCTGCGCTCGCCGGGGAAACCCAGGTCGCCCAGCGCGATATCGAGGCCGTT
Organism: Mycobacterium sp. NGS64; assembly: GCF_059812245.1. Classification (NCBI taxonomy): domain Bacteria; kingdom Bacillati; phylum Actinomycetota; class Actinomycetes; order Mycobacteriales; family Mycobacteriaceae; genus Mycobacterium; species Mycobacterium sp. NGS64. The sequence goes on from NZ_JCALCI010000001.1 coordinate 408,559, forward strand.
CTCCCGCCACTTCCCGCTCGCCGCATTGAGCGCGTCCCCGCTGACGCCCGTGTTGAAGAAGACCTCGGCCATCAGCCGGCTGCCGTCAGCGCTGAGCGCGGTGATGTGGTCCAGCATCCGATCCTGGGCGTCGCCCGGCAGGAAGCCGAGCAGGCCCTCGGCGACCCACGCGGCCGGGCGCGCGGTGTCGAACCCGGCCTGCCGCAGCGCCGACGGCCAGTCCTGGCGCAGGTCGATCGGCACCGCCCGCGCCCCGGCGGTCGGCTTTGCGCCGAGTTCGGCGATCGTCGCCGTCTTGAACTCGATGACTTGCGGCTGGTCGATCTCGAACAGCGTCGTGCCCGTCGCCCACGGCAGCCGGTACGCGCGCGCGTCCAGGCCGGAGGCCAGGATCACCACCTGGCGGATGCCCGCGCTTTGCGCCTCCGCGAGGAACGCGTCGATGTGGCGGGTGCGGGCGGCCATCATGTCGGTCATGCGCTGCATGCCCCATGGGGCGCCCGGCTCGTCGACGTCCTCGGTGCTCAATTCGCCGGCGGCCCATCGGGTCATGAAGTCGACTCCGACCGCGCGCACCAGCGGCTCGGCGAACGGGTCGTCGATCAGCCCGTCGCGGGTGGCGCGGGCCCGCCCCGCGGCCACCATGGTGGCGGTGGCTCCCACGCTGGTCGCCAGGTCCCAGGTGTCGTTGTCGGTGCGCGCCATGTCGTCCCTTCTCCCCGCTACTGGTTAGCCACAATAACGACGCGTCTTTACCGCCCACCGCCCGCGGGTGTGGTGTGTAAGGGCCCGGACACGGTTGTGTTACGTCGGTGCGTGCCGGTTCGCGGCATCGCCTATCCGTCGCTAGCCTCGCGCAATGACCACTTCGCCCGTCGTCGCCGCCGAATGCCAGGTCGCCGGGAGCGGAGATGCGGGCTGGCTCGCCGCCGTCGGGTGGGCGCGCCGGTTGGCGTGGCTCAGCATGGTCGTCGTGCTCGTCGAGGGCGTGGTCGGCTTGTGGCAGGGCCTGGCGGTCGGGTCCATCGCGCTCACCGGGTGGGCACTCGGCGGCGCGGCCGAGGCGCTGGCCAGCGCGATGGTGATCTGGCGGTTCAGCGGCGCGAGGGCGTTTTCCGAGACGGCCGAGCGGCGCGCCCGGCGCGGTGTGGCGGTGTCGTTCTGGCTGACCGCGCCCTACATCGCCGCGGAATCCCTCCGGGACCTGACCGAGGGGCACCACGCCGAGATGTCGGTGATCGGCATCGCGCTGGCCGCCCTCGGCCTGGTGCTGATGCCGATCCTCGGCCGGGCCAACCACCGGCTGGGGGTGCGGCTCGGTTCGCAGGCCACCGAGGGCGAAGGCACGCAGAACTACCTGTGCGGCATCCAGGCCGCCGCGGTGCTGATCACGCTCGCGCTGACGGGACTGTGGTCGGGCGCGTGGTGGGTCGACCCGGTGGTGGGGCTCGGGGTCGCCGGGGCCGCCGCTTGGCAGGGCGTGCGGACCTGGCGCGGCCACACCTGCGGCTGCTGATTCACTCCAAGCGGTACCGGATCAGCCGGGAGCTGTTGGCCACCACCGCAACCGACGACGCGTTGTGCAGGATCGCGGCCAGCACGGGGGAGAGCGCTCCGCCCGCGCCGATGATCAGCCCGGCGGCGTTGACGGCGATGGACATGCCGTAGTTCTCGCGGATCACGTCGACCGCACGGGCGCCCAGGTCGCGCACGTCGAGCAGGCGATGCAGGTCGTCGTTGGCCAGCGCCACGTCGGCGGTCTCGACGGCGACGTCGGTTCCGGCCAGGCCCATGGCGATCCCGATGTCGGCGGCGGCCAGCGCCGGGGCGTCGTTGATGCCGTCGCCGACCATGCCCACCACGAAGCCGTCGCCTTGCAACTCGCGCACCACCTCGAGCTTGTCCTCGGGCATCACCTCGGCGCGCCACTCGTCGATCCCAAGCTCGGCGGCCACCACCTCGGCGATCTCGGGATGATCGCCGGTGAGCATGACGATGCGGCGAATCCCGTTGGCGCGCAGCTTCGCCAGCACCCCGGCCGCCTCCGGCCGCACCTCGTCGCGCAGGCTGATCAGCCCCACCAGGGTGCCGTCCACCGCGAGCAGCAACGGCGTCTCCGCCTGGCGCCGCAGCCGCTCGACCCACTCCTTGGCCTTCTTGGACACCCTGACCTTTTCGGACTGCAGCAGCGACGGGCTGCCCAGCAGCAGGGTCCGCCCGTCGGCCCAGGTCCGCATCCCCATGCCGACGAGCACCTCGCACTCCTCGTGCGGCGGGATGCTGATGTGGCGTTCCTCGGTCGAGCGGATCACCGCCTCGGCCAGCGGATGCCGCGAATGGATCTCCGAGCTGGCCGCATAGGCCAGCACCTGTTCGGGTTCCCAATCTTTGTGCATCGCAACGATGTTGGTGACCACCGGGCGGCCTACCGTCAACGTGCCGGTCTTGTCGAACACGATCGCGTCGACCTGGCCCGCCTGTTCCAGATGGGAGCCGCCCTTGATCAGGATGCCCCGGCGCGCCCCGTTGCCGATCGCCGCGCTGATCGCGGTCGGGGTGGCCAGGCCCACTGCGCACGGGCACGCGATCAGCAGCATGGTCATCGCCCGGCGGACGTCCCCGGTGACGGCCAGGGTGATGGCGGAGACGATGAACGACGTGGGAACGAAACGGCGGGAGAAGTTTTCGCCGACCGTCTGGATCGGCGCCCGGTCGTGCTGCGCCTCTTCGACCCGCGCGATGATGCGCCCGATGGTGGTCTGGTTGCCGACGGCGTGGGCGCGCACCACCAGCCGCCCGCGCACCACGACCGAGCCGGCGTGCACGCGGGCGCCGACGATGACGCTGACGGGCAGGTTCTCCCCGGTGATCGCCGACTGATCGACGATCGCCTCGCCGTCGATGACCTCGCCGTCCACCGGTATCGCGACGTGGTCGTGCACCACCACCTCGTCGCCGATTTCGACGGAATCGATCGGCACCTGAATCTCGCCGTCCGGCAAGCGGATCCACGCCGTGTCCTGGTTGCCGCGCAGCAACTCGGAGATGGCACGGCGGGTCCGGCGCAGCGTGAGGTCCTGTAGGTACTCGCCGATGTTGAGCAGCCACAGCACGGTGAGGGCCACCACGTTCTCCCGCAGCACCAGGCTCGCCACGGTGGCCGCCGAGACCAGCGCGTCGGTGCCGGCCCGGCCGGAGCGCAGCGAGCGCAGCGCGCCGCGCAGGAAGGGGTAGCCGGTGAAGACGGTGACGCCGGTGGCCAACAGCCGCCCGCTCGGGCCCAGCAGCGGTGGCCGCGCGAACACGTAGCGGCGCACGCCGAGCAACCCCAGCGCCGCGCCGCCGATGACCATGCGCAGCACATCGGTGTTGCGGATCTCCGACGAGTGCGGCGCGCGTGCCGGGATCAGCTCGGCGGCGACGCGGGCTGCACCGGCGATCGCGTCCAGCATCGCGGCGCGGTCGGCGCGCCGCGGCGAATACCAGACCACCACCGAGCCGGTGCGCGGGTAGGCGTGCACCGCGCGCACCCCCGGAACCTTGGCGACGGCCTCCTCGACCGCCACGGCGCGCCGCGAGTCGGCGCGCACCCACCCGACCGCGACCCGCATGCGCCCGGCCGCATCCGAAATCACCTGCAGGGCAGGGTCGTTGGCCTGCGCCTCGTCAACGACCAGTGCCAGGCTCATGTCGGCCGGTCAGTGATCGTGCTCGTGGGCGTCGGTGACCGACGGCGTGGGCGCCTCCTCGCCGATGCGCTCGCGGGCCTCGGCCATGACGTCGGCGATCTTCAGGCGCGCCGACTCGGCGGCCTCCTCGGCCTTGCGGGTGCCGCGCAGGCCCAGCTCCGCCGCCGACACGGCGGTCTCGTGCAGCGGCGCCTTCGCCATGGCCTTGCGCACCACCTCGTAGGCCGTCACGCCGACCAGCCCGGTGACCACCGTCCCCGCCGCCTTTGCCAAGAGCCCGTAGACCGCCATTGCCTCACCCTTCCTGTCGTCACAGCGCCGGTCAATGCTTGAGGCGACGTTAACACTCGGATGCGGATATTGCGATATCAATATGAATCGGCGGCCTACAGGACCCGGGTGACCTTTTCCGTCTCGATCCGGCGCGGCTGCGCCGCGGGGTCGGGGTTGGCGACCTGCACCAGCGACGCGCCGACCGCCAGGATCGACAGCAGCCCGTCGACCAGTTCGTCGGGACCGGGCCAGGCGGCGGTGGACAGGATTCGGTCACCAGACGTCAATCCCCTTGCGGCGGCTGATCTTTCGCAATCGGCCAGGACCTCTTCGACCGATCGGCCGGCCAACGCCGGGCCGGGGTGGCGCTCGGGGACGATCTGGTCGCCGTGCACCCGGACGGCGGTCGCGTAGTCGGTGACCCCGATCGGCAGGTCCGGTGCAGGGCGGCCGAACGGGTCCAGCGACAGCACCGCGACCTCACCGCCGGCCACCGAAGCGTCCGCCTCGTCCAGCCGCTCGGCGGTGCACAGCGCCAGATCGGCGGCGGCGCCCGATGCGAGCACCGCCTCGGCGCCGATCCACCACACCCCGAACAGCACCGCCGCCGTCTGCCAGTGCGCCGGCAGCAGGATCGCGACCCGGCTGGCCGGTCCGGCGCCCAGCTCGTCGCGCAACAGGTTGCCGGTCTTGGCCGCCCAGTTGGCCAGCGTCACACCGGACAACTCGATGCGCTCGCCGGTCGCATCGTCGTAGTAGGTGATGCGCGGGCCGACCGGGTCGGCCCGCAGCATCGGATCCAGGATCGCGCCGGAGAGCGTGCTCAGTTGATGCACTCGGGCTTGTCGGAGCCGGCGGTCAGGATCGGCGACGGCGGCGGCGTGTTGGGGCCGGTGGCGCCCGCGTTGGACGCCCGCGCGGGCAGCACCTGGGTGCTCGGGCCGCCGGAGAGGCCGGAGCCCGGACCGGTGTAGTCGTTGGCGAGCACCACCTTGACGGAGCCGGCCGGCAGCGCCGGGTCGGCGACGACGGGCAAGCCGCCCAGTTCCTTGCCGACCTGCTGCGCGCCCAGGTCGTCGGTCTTGGCGGCGCGCACCTGGCTGCCCTTCACGTGGCCGGCGTCGTTGTTGCCGACGGTGCCGGCACCAAATCCCTTGGTGCTCAACACATCCGACACCGCCGCGGCCAGGCCGTTGATGTCGGTGTCGTTGACCACGTCGACGGTGGTCTTGGCCGGCGTGTAGGCCAGTTCCTCGGTCTTGCCCTGCGCCTGGTCTTGCAGCAGGCTGCCCACCCAGTCGGCGACCTGGTGCGGGTCCACCCGCACCACGCTCTGCATGCCGTCGTCGCTCCAGCCGGCGCCGTCGAGCACCGGGATGGTCGCGAACGCAACCTTGCCGCCGGCCAGCTTCTGCAGCTGCTGCAGGAAATCCATCACGTCCCATCCCGAGGAGATCACCATCGAGCGCTGGACGGCCGCCTCTAACCGGCCCAGCGTGGAAGGACTGGACAGCGTCTTGCCTGAGATGACCCGGTGGGCCAACGAGGCCATCACTGCTTGCTGGCGCACCACCCGGTCCAGGTCGCCGCGCGGCAGGTCGTGGCGCTGGCGGACGAAGCTGAGCGCCTGCGGGCCGTCGAGCTTCTGCCGGCCGGCCGGGAAGTCGGCGCCCGAAAGCGGTTCGTAAACAGGCTCTTTGAGGCAGACCTCGACGCCGCCGAGCGCGTCGGTGATCAGCGCGAAGCCCAGCAACCCGATCTCGGCGTAGTGGTCGACGGTGACCCCGGTCAGGTCGGCGACCGTCTTGATGAGGGCCTCGCGGCCGGCCTCGGTGCCAGCCGCCTCGGCCTCGGCGGCCGACGCGCCGGCCTTGACCAGGCTGGCCCGCTTCGCCTCCCGGGTCTGGCCGTAGACGCCGTTGATCTTCGTCTTGCCCAGGCCCGGGGCCGCGACGTAGGAGTCGCGCGGGATCGAGATCGCGGTCGCCGACTTTCCGTTGTTCGGTATCCGGACCAGGATGATCGTGTCGGTGTTGGTGGCCTCTTCGTCGCCGGCCCGCAGCGTCGCGAGCTCCTCGGCCGACAGCGGGTTGCCGTGCGCGTCCGTGCGGCTGTCCAGGCCGACGAGCAGGATGTCGATCGCGCCGTCGTCGCCGCCTTTGCCCAGCGACGGGGCGGACATGTGGAAGATGCCGTCCTCGAAGGACCGGACGTTGCTCCAGGCGATTCCGGTGCCGAAAACGACCGCGACGGCCAGCACAGTGGCAACCACACGAACCACACGTTGCACAGGCATCACAACAGATTACTTGTGACACAGCCGTTTCGCGGGTAGCTGAAAGCGGCGTGCCTGGGCCATGCCAGACTCGACACATGTCGGAAAGGCTTGTGATCAGCGGCGGGGGCGGGCAATTGGGCACTTCTCTGACGGCGCTGGCCACCGACAGGGGTCGCGACGTGCTGGCGTTCACCTCGTCGCAATGGGACATCACCGACCCCACCGCGGCGGAACGGATCATCCGGGCCGGCGACGTGGTGGTCAACTGCGCCGCGTACACGAACGTCGACGGCGCGGAGAGCGACGAGGCCGCGGCCTACGCCGTCAACGCGACCGGCCCGGGGCACCTGGCGCGCGCCTGCGCGAAGGTCGGAGCCCGGCTGATCCACGTCTCCACCGACTACATGTTCACCGGCCCTCCCCCCGAGGACGGCCCGCACCCGTATGAGCCCAGCGACAAGACCGACGCGCGCGGCGTGTACGCCCTCTCCAAGCTGGCCGGTGAGGAGGAGGTCCTGGCGGCGCTGCCGGAGGCGGTCGTGGTGAGGACCGCCTGGCTCTACACCGGCGGAACCGGCAAGGACTTCGTCGCCGTCATGCGCCGCCTGGCCGCCGGGGACGGCCCGGTGGACGTCGTCGACGACCAGGTCGGGTCGCCGACGTACGTCGCCGACCTGGCCGTCGCGCTGCTGCAGGTCGCGGACGAGCGGGTGCCCGGGCCCATCCTGCACGCCGCCAACGAGGGCGCGGTGTCGCGCTTCGAGCAGGCCCGCGCGGTGTTCAGTGAATGCGGCGCTGACCCGGACCGGGTGCGACCCGTCAAGACCGACGACTTCCCCCGCCCGGCGCCGCGCCCGAGCTATTCCGCGCTGGGCAGCCGCGAGTCCGCGGCGGCGGGCCTGACACCGTTAAGGCCCTGGCGCCCTGCGCTTGTCGCGGCGCTGGCCGCGTCCGCCGGCGATCGACCGTTACCCTCGACGCGTGACTGACGTCCTGCCTCTCGTGACGGTGACCTACTCACCGGGCCCCCACCTCGAGAGGTTTTTGGCCTCCCTGTCGATCGCCACCGAGCGCCCGGTCAGCGTGCTGCTGGCCGACAACGGCTCCACCGACGGGGCCCCGCAGGAGGCCGTCGAGCGCTACCCGAACGTCCGGCTCATCGACACCGGCGCCAACCTCGGATACGGGACCGCGGTGAATCGCGCGGTCGCGCGGCTGGACGACGACGAGAACGGGGACTGGTTGATCGTGGCCAACCCCGACGTGCAGTGGGGCCCGGGCAGCATCGACGCCCTGCTGGACGCCGCCACCCGCTGGCCGCACGCCGGCGCGCTGGGGCCGCTCATCCGCGACCCCGACGGCTCGGTGTATCCATCGGCGCGGCACCTGCCGAGCCTGATCCGCGGGAGCATGCACGCGGTCGTCGGCCCGTTTTGGAAGCGCAACCCGTGGACGGCGGCCTATCGCCAGGAACGGCTGGAGCCCAGCGAGCGGGCGGTGGGCTGGCTCTCGGGATCCTGCCTGCTGGTGCGACGGTCGGCCTTCGACCAGGTCGGTGGGTTCGACGAGCGCTACTTCATGTACATGGAGGACGTCGACCTCGGTGACCGGCTGGGCAAGGCCGGCTGGCTGAACGTCTACGTGCCGACGGCCGAAGTGCTGCACGACAAGGGCCACTCCACCGGCCACGACCCGGGGCTGCACCTGGCCGCACATCACAAAAGCACCTACATGTTCCTCGCCGACCGTCATCCTGGATGGTGGCGGGCGCCGCTGCGCTGGACGCTGCGGGTCTCGCTGGTGGTGCGGTCGCGGCTGATGGTGCGCAGCGCGCGGCGCCTGAGTAGACGGAACGTGGCGGAAGGGCGGCGCTGAAATGGGAACATCTCAGGTCGATGCGGTGGTGCTGGTCGGCGGCAAGGGCACCCGGCTGCGGCCGCTGACGCTGTCGGCGCCCAAGCCCATGCTGCCCACCGCCGGGCTGCCGTTTCTGACCCACCTGCTGTCGCGGATCGCCGCGGCCGGCATCGAGCACGTCATCCTGAGCACGTCGTATCGGGCCCAGGTCTTCGAGGCGGAGTTCGGCGACGGCTCCAAGCTGGGCCTGCAGCTCGAGTACGTCACCGAGGAGCAGCCGCTGGGAACGGGCGGCGGCATCGGCAACGTCGCCGACCACCTGCGCAACGACACCGTGATGGTGTTCAACGGCGACGTGCTGTCCGGCGCCGACCTGGGCCAGCTGCTGGACTTCCACCAGACCAACGAGGCCGACGTCACGCTGCACCTGGTGCGGGTGGGCGATCCGCGGGCGTTCGGCTGCGTGACCACCGACGAGCACAACCGCGTCGTCGCCTTCCTGGAAAAGACGCAGGACCCGCCGACCGACCAGATCAATGCCGGCACATACGTCTTCAAGCGCGCCATCATCGATCGGATCCCGCGCGGCCGCGAGGTCTCGGTCGAACGCGAGGTGTTCCCGGCCCTGCTGTCCGACGCGGGAGTCAAGGTCTGCGGCTACGTCGACGCCACCTACTGGCGGGACATGGGCACCCCGGAGGACTTCGTGCGCGGCTCGGCCGACCTGGTCCGCGGGATCGCGCCGTCGCCGGCCCTGCGCGGCCACCGCGGCGAGCAGCTGGTGCACGACGGCGCGGCGGTGTCCCCGGGCGCGGTGCTGATCGGCGGCACGGTCGTCGGGCGCGGCGCCGAGATCGGCGCCGGCGTCCGGCTGGACGGCGCGGTGATCTTCGACGGGGTCAAGGTGGAGGCGGGCAGCGTGATCGAGCGCTCGATCCTGGGCTTCGGGGTGCGCGTCGGCCCGCGTGCGCTGATCCGCGACGGGGTGATCGGCGACGGCGCCGACATCGGCGCGCGCTGCGAGTTGCTGCGCGGCGCGCGGGTGTGGCCGGGGATCTCCATTCCCGACGGCGGGATCCGCTACTCGTCGGACGTGTGAGGGCGCGCCCCTCTTGCGCCGAGCGTCACGCCAGCGTGGCGCTCGACGCCGGCGGCCGCGCTAGCGTGACGCTCGCGAGACCAAATACGCCAGCGCGTGATCCGTCCCGTCCGGCAGCGCGTCGGCCGGCCACCACCGCAGGTCGTCGGACTCGTCGCTGATCGCGATCTGCGCGCCCGCCGGCGCGTGGGCGACGAATTGCAGATCGAGGTGGCGGGTGGGCACGCCGAGCGAGCAGGTGACCGGGTGCACGTGCACGGCGGCCAGTTCGGGCTCGATGCGCAGGCCGTCGACGCCCGATTCCTCGGTCGCCTCGCGCAACGCGGCGGCGACGACGTCGGCGTCCTCGTCGTCGCAGTGCCCGCCGAGTTGCACCCAGCGGCCCAGGCGGGGATGCAACGTCAACAGCACCCGCGCGCCGGTGTGGTCGAGCACCAGCGCCGACGCGGTGACGTGGCCCGCCGCGCACTCCCGGCGGCAGGCGTCGGGGCGGGCGTGCACGAAGGCCAGCACGGCGTGCCGCAGCGAGTCCTGCGCCGCATCGGGGGCGCGCCAGTCGCCGAGGATCGAGATCGCCGACTCGCGAAGGCTCAACGCGATCCCCGTCCGGTTCGTCGATCCCGCAGCGAGGCCCAGGCCGCGCGGCACTGTGTCACGATGTCGGGGGACAGGCCCAGCCCGTCGATCAGCACGTGCCGGTCGACGACGTCGAGCGCCTTGTCGACCTCGCCCGCCTTCAACAACAGGTCGACGTCGCAGGCGAGGTCGGCTCCGGCATACGCGGGTGGGGGCATGGGCAGCTGCTCGGCTTCCCTCGGTTCCAGCTCCAAGATGCCCCCACCGTAGCTGCGGCCCACGATCTCGGCGAACGCGAACGTCACGCTGTTGTGAAACGCCGCGGCCAGCGTGGTCGCGTCGACGCCGGGCGCGAGCCGGACCCGGTGCACGGTGTCGGTGCTCGTCGCGGCCGCGGCGTTGACGGTCAGCCGTGGCGCCCGGTGAATCTGGCGCAGCAGGAAAAGGTCGGGCATCCACAGCGACGGGGTGGTCCACCAGGGCGTGCGGATCGAGCACTTGTAGCCGCGGTGCACGCCCGCGGCCTCGCCGGCCCGCACGTGCGCGAGCAGGGCGGCATCGGCCGGCTCGGGCGGCGCGTCGAGCAGCCAGGTCCGGTGTCCGGCGGCGAGATCGCTTGCGCGGCAATCGGTGTCGTATACCAGCCCGGTCAACTGCGCGCTACGCGAGACGAGCGGGACGCAGTGCGGCGTCAGCGCCAGTTCGCGGGCCCGCTCGTCGGTGAAGGTGAAGAAGCTGTTGCGGCCCGTCACGATCCCGACGTCCACGTCGGCGAGCGACCCGAGCCGGGTCATGGCCGACGACGCCTTGAGCGCTCGCAGCAGCTCGATCGCGGCGGGGTCCAGGAAGTACTTGGTCCACTTCTCGTTTTCGTGCAGCAGCGCGGGCGCCCAGTCGGTGTCGAGATCGGCGTGCGCCAGCGCGGCGGCGTCGGCGAGGTGGACCGTGCGCATGCGCGCCGGGCCCGGCCCGGCAACGCCGCAGAACAAGACGACCTCCTGCAGGACGCCGTCGAACACCAACCGCTCGAACGTCACCAACGTGATCTCGGAAAACCGGCCGAGCAGAAACTCACGCAGCTGCGCGGCGTAGCCGACCTGCAGCAGCTCGGCGGGCAGCACCAGGCCCACCCGTCCCCCGTCGCGCACCAGGACCGTGGCGGCGACGACGAACGGGACCCACGCGTTGATCAGCCGGCTGGGCCGCAGCCCCTCCCGGCGCATCAGCTCCAGTGCCGGGTCGCGCTCGTCGGACGCCCAGTTGCCGAAGCGGATGTAGGGCGGGTTGCCGGCGACGCCGTCCCACGCGCTCGCCTCAACACCGGCCAGCCAGGTGAATAGGCTCTCGGCGTCGACGGGCGCGAACCGCCGCGCCTTGGCCGCCTCGTCGGCGATGAGCTCCACCCCGCGCACCCGGGCGCCCAGCGCGGCCAGCTCGCGCAGGATCGCGCCGTCGCCGCAGGACGGTTCGACGATCCGCGGGCCGGCCTCGCGGACCCAGCGGGCCAGGAACCGCGCGACGGGGGCGGGGGTGTAGTAGCCGCCGCGGACCTTGTCGGCCGACGCCGCCGGCTTGCCCGCGAAATGCATGGGCCCAGTATTACTTGCGGAGCAGCAAATCCCCGGGGTCCGGCGCGGCGCGCGGCCCGGGCGGTACCCCGGCGGCCTCGGAGGCGTAGCCGATCGCGATGGCGCCCAACGGCTCCCAGTCGGCCGGGAGCTCCAGCTCGGCGCGGACCAGGTCGGCGGCGAAGATCGTCGACCCGATCCAGCAGCTGCCGACCCCCCGCACCGCCAGCGCGACCAGCAGCGCCTGCACGGCCGCCCCGACCGCGACCGTGAACATGGTGCGCTCGGCGGCGGTGCGGGCGGCGTCGGGGTAGGCGTGGGCGCCCTCGGGGACCAGAAACGGGATGACGACCTCCGGCGCGTCGTAGAGGATCTGGCCGCGCGCCACCCGCCGCTCGACCGAGTCGGCGGGCCGGCCGTCGCCGGCCAGGTCCGCGCGCCACTTGTCCTTCATGCGGTCCAGCAGCAGGGTCCGGGTGCCCGGGGTGCGCAGCCACACGAACCGGACGGGCCGGGTGTGGTGCGGGGCCGGCGCGGTGAGCGCCTCGGCGACGGCGGCCTCGATCAGCTCGGGTGGCACCGGCTCGGCGCTGAACCGGCGCACCGACCGGCGCAGCAGCTGGGCCTGGCGGCGGCCCAGGTCGAGGGCTTCGGCGGTGCCGAGCCAGAACAGGTCCTCCTCGCCGGGCCGCAGCAGCTGCCGCGCGGTGGAGCCATCGTCGGTCACCGGCAGGCCGCGCACCACGGCCACCGGCATCGCGGTGAGCTTGCCCTTGACCAGATCGGCGGCGGCCGCGACCTCGTCGGCGATGGCGATCTCGGTGACGAGCAGCTCGTTGCCGTGCCGGTCGACGGCCCCCGAATAGCTGTGCAGCACACGAAGACCCGCCGCGCCGATGGCCGCGTCGGTCTGACCGTTGCGCCAGGCGCGGCCCATCGTGTCGGTGATGACCACGGCGACGCCGACGCTGAGCCGCTCGCGCAGGGCGGCGCGCAACGCCGCGGCGCTGGCGTCGGGGTCGACCGGCAGCAGCGCCAGCTCGTCGTGGTCGACGTTGGAGCCGTCCACCCCGGCGGCCGCCTGGACGAGGCCGAGCCGGTTTTCGGTGATGAGCGTCTGGCCCTTGCGCGCCAGCACGCGCACCGCCTCGTCGTCGACCAGCTTGCGGCGCAGCCGGTCGCGTTCCGCGGCGTCCCGCGGGGCCGGCACCAGCCGGCCCTCGCACTTGGACACCACCTTGCTGGTCACCACCACGACGTCGCCGTCGCGCAGCCAGGGGGCGGCCGCGGCGACGGCGGCGGCGAGGTCGTCGCCGGGCCGGAACTCGGGGAGCCCGGTGACGGGAATGATCTCGATCGCCGAGCCGGTGCCGTGCTCGGTCACGGGCTCGGTCACGCCGTCACGCCCGCGAGCTCCAGCCCCGCGGCGACCATCTCGGCCGTCGCCTTGGGGTCGCGCATGATGAGCGGCACCGCTCGCACCGCCACCCCCTCGATGTCGGCCTCGTCGCCCTCGTGGATCAGCCAGCAATCCAGGATCCCGGTGGCCCGCCGCGCCCCGAAATGCCGGCCGACGGCCTCCGCGGTGGATTCGACCCCGATCACCGAGAGACACGCATCGGCCATGCCGCGCAACGGCTTTCCGCCGATGATCGGGGAGTAGCCGACGACCGGGGCCTTGGCCGCGCGCAGCGCCCCGCGAATGCCGGGGACCGCCAGGATGGCTCCGACGCTGACGACAGGGTTGGACGGCGCCAGCAGGATCACGTCGGCTTCGCCGATGGCCGCCACCGCTTCCGCTGTGGCGCTGGCCTTTTCGGCGCCGACGAACGCGAAGCTGTGCGTGGGCACCTGGGCCCGATAGCGCACCCACCACTCCTGGAAGTGAATGGCGCGGCGGCTGTCGTCGGCGGGATCGGTGATGACGACGTGCGTCTCGCAGCGGTCGTCGCTCGCCGGCAGCAACCGCGCGCCCGGTTGCCAGCGGTCGCACAGCGCGGTGGTGATCTGCGACAGCGGGTAGCCCGCGTTCAGCATCTGGGTGCGCACCAGATGGGTGCCCAGGTCGCGGTCGCCGAGTCCGAACCAGTCCGGCTGCACGCCGTAGCGCGCCAATTCCTCTTTGGCGTGCCAGGTTTCGTCGCGATGACCCCACCCTCGCTCTGGGTCGACACCTCCACCTAAGGTGTACATGCAGGTGTCCAAATCCGGACAGACGCGCACCCCGTGGATCCACGCATCGTCGCCGATGTTGACGACAGCGGTCAGTTCGTGTTCGTCGGCGTCTTGGCCCTGTTGCGAAAACTGACCCAGCCCGAGCAGCTGTTGAACACCCAGCAGGAACCGGGCGCCGCCAACCCCACCGACCAGAACGGTGACCTTCACTTGACCTTCACAGGGCTCGACAGTACTGCCCGTGTCGGGACTGTGATCGACACGCCGAAACGCGCAAGACAACGGAAACGCCGGAATTTGGTCACGAGATGATATGGAAATTCGCCATTACGCTTGACCGGGCAGGTTAACAAGTGTCTAATCACATCAGTGTCATTTCCCGGTTGGCCAGCCGATTCCGGTGTCGCAGACCGAGATTCGATCACATGTTCGAATTGTCTGTACATCAGAACAGTGGGAACTCACTCACTCTCTCAAATCAAACCTGAGGAGGCGGACGAAGCATGTCTTATGAGCACCTTCGGGGAGTCATGACAAGCACACCGCACAACACCATCGGCTCGTTGCCGGCGGCATCCGTCCGCCCGCATCTGACTGTGGTTCCCGATGCCCCAGTCGCTTTCGAGCCCGAGCCCGAGCCGCTGCCGACGCCGGATCAGTGGCAGGACCGCGCGCTGTGCGCGCAGACCGATCCCGAGGCCTTCTTCCCGGAGAAGGGCGGCTCGACCCGCGAGGCCAAGAAGATCTGCCTCGGCTGCGAGGTGCGCCACGAGTGCCTCGAGTACGCCCTGGCCCATGACGAGCGCTTCGGCATCTGGGGCGGCCTCTCGGAGCGCGAGCGCCGCCGCCTCAAGCGCGGCATCATCTGACGCCCGCGCAACCTCATTCGTCGTCGATCGTGGGGTCGATGACCGAGGGCTCGACGTCCAAGTAGATGGCGACCTGGGCCACCAGGATTTCGTGCAGCAACTCGCCAAGTTCTTCCGTGTCCTTGGCACGTCTCTCAATCGGCTTGCGGAACAAGACAATTCGTGCCCGCGTGGAGTTGCCGCGGACGTCGACGCCGGCCGGGATCAGGCGGGCGAGCGCGATCGGCCCGTCGGCGATCACCTCGGGCGGCCACTGCACGCTGTCCGGGTCCTTGGCCGCGATGCGCGGGATTTCGTCGACCGCCACGTCGAGCTCCGACACCCGGTCTTGCCAGCGCCGCTCGATCGGTTCGTAGGCCTCCAGCACCGCCATGTCGAACCGCTCGGCCCGGCTGCGCCACCCCGGCACCGTCGGCGGCAGCAACGGGCCGCGCATGTCCCGGCCCCGGCGCGTCGCACGGTAGGAAGCCGAACGACGCCGCGACCGATCGCTTTGCGGGGAGCCGCGGGAATCACTCATCGGGCCGATGGTAACGGTTGGGAATCGCGGGTCCGGCGGATGCGCGTGTCCGGCGCTTCCGTGGCGTTTGCGCACGATAGCCTTTCGGTCGTGAACGTTCCCCGTCGCTGTTGCCGGCCCGGGTGTCCGCACTATGCCGTGGCGACCTTGACGTTCGTCTACTCGGACTCGACGGCAGTGGTGGGCCCGTTGGCCACCGCGCGGGAACCGCACTCCTGGGACCTGTGCGTCGGCCATGCCGGCCGGATCACCGCGCCCCGCGGTTGGGAGCTGGTGCGCCATGCCGGACCGCTGCTTGCCGAGCCCGTCCATCCCGACGAGGACGACCTGGTCGCCCTGGCCGACGCGGTGCGTGAGGGCCGCCCGGGCGACGCGGCCGTGCCCTACGGGGCCACGCCGGTCAACGGGTTTGCCGATCCCCACATCCAGCACGCCGGGGCCCATGCCACCGCGCCGAGCAGCGGGCTGCTCGCGCCTCCCGAGCATCGTTCCGGTCGGCGCCGCGGGCATCTGCGGGTGTTGCCCGACCCCTCGGACTAAGCCGGGACTAGGCCGGTCCACCCAGGTCTAACGCGCCACAGCTTTTCCTCGGGCCGATAGGCTGGCGCCAAGAGTCCACAGTCAGGAGCGTCAGGAGTCTCGCATGTCCCGGTCCGCCGCGACCGTTCACCGTGTCGTCAAGGCGTACGACGTGCGCGGGCTGGTCGGCGAGGAGCTCGACGAGTCGCTCGTCACCGACCTGGGTGCGGCGTTCGCCAGGCTGATGGGCGGCGAGGGTGCTTCGCGGGTGGCGATCGGCCACGACATGCGGGACAGTTCGCCGGCGCTGGCCGCCGCGTTCGCGGACGGGGTGCAAAGCCAGGGACTGGACGTGGTGCGGATCGGCCTGGCGTCCACCGACCAGCTCTATTTCGCCTCGGGGCTGCTCGACTGCCCGGGCGCGATGTTCACCGCGAGCCACAACCCGGCGGCCTACAACGGCGTCAAGCTGTGCCGGGCCGGCGCCAAACCGGTGGGCGCCGACACCGGGCTGGCCGTCATCAGCGACGAACTGATCGCCGGCGTCCCGGCGTACGACGGGCGAGCCGGCACCGCCACCGATCAGGACGTGCTCGCCGACTACGGGACGTTCCTGCGTTCGCTGGTGAACACCTCCGGGCTGCGCCCGCTGCGGGTGGCCGTGGACGCCGGCAACGGCATGGCCGGGCACACCGCCCCGGCGGTGCTCGGCGCGATCGACTCGATCACCGTGTTGCCGTTGTACTTCGAACTCGACGGCTCGTTCCCCAATCACGAGGCCAACCCGCTGGACCCCGCCAACCTGGTGGACCTGCAGAAGTTCGTGCGCGACAGCGGGGCCGATATCGGGCTCGCCTTCGACGGCGACGCCGACCGGTGCTTCGTGGTCGACGAACGCGGCCACATGGTTGCGCCGTCGACGGTGACCAGCCTGGTGGCCGCGCGCGAGCTGGGCCGCGAGATCGGCGCCACGATCATCCACAACGTGATCACCTCGCGCGCGGTGCCCGAACTGGTCACCGAACGCGGCGGCACACCGCTGCGCTCGCGCGTCGGCCACTCCTACATCAAGGCGCTGATGGCCGACACCGGCGCGATCTTCGGCGGTGAGCACTCCGCGCACTACTACTTCCGCGACTTCTGGGGCGCCGACTCCGGGATGCTGGCGGCGCTCTACGTGCTGGCCGCCCTCGGCGAACAGGACCGGCCGCTCTCGGAGCTGACCGCCGACTACCAGCGCTACGAATCTTCCGGCGAGATCAACTTCAAGGTCGCCGACGCGTCGTATTGTGTGGACGCGGTGCTGAAGTCGTTCGGCACCCGGATTCAGTCCATCGATCATCTGGACGGGGTGACGGTCGATTTGGGCGACGGCAGCTGGTTCAACCTGCGCAGCTCCAACACCGAGCCGCTGTTGCGGCTCAACGTGGAGGGCCGCACCGTCGACGACGTCGACGCGCTGGTCGCCGCAATCAGCACCCAGATCGCGGCCCAAGAGGCCGCCCCGTGAGCACCACCCGGGCGATCGACCTGGAAGACACCGACGGCCTGCTGGAAGCCGACCGGCAGGGCCTGCTGCGGGCGGCGTCGTCGGCCGGCGCGCAGGTGCGCGCGATCGGCGCCGCGGCCGACGAGGGTGCGCTGGACGCGCTGCGGACCGACGACCGCGCGCGCAGCGTGATCTGGGTGGCCGGCCGCGGGACCGCCGAGACCGCCGGGGCGCTGCTGGCCGCGACGCTGGGCGGGGCGGCCTCCCAGCCGATCACGGTCGTCGGCGAGGCGCCGCCGTGGGTCGGCCCGCTGGACGTGCTGATCGTCGCCGGCGACGACCCCGGCGATCCCGCGCTGGTGAGCGCCGCCGCGACCGGGGTGCGCCGGGGCTCGCGCGTCGTCGTCGCGGCGCCCTACGAGGGTCCGCTGCGCGACTCGACGGCGGGGCGGGTCGCGGTGCTCGAGCCGCGGGTCCGGGTACCCGCCGAGTTCGGCCTGTGCCGGTACCTGGCCGCCGGCCTGGCCGTGCTGCAAGCCGTCGACCCGCGACCCGGTGTCGAGCTGGGGCCGCTGGCCGACGCGTTGGACGCCGAGGCGCTGCGCAACAGCGCCGGCCGCGAGCTGTTCACCAACCCGGCCAAGCACATCGCCGAGCGGCTGGTCGGTCGCCGGGCGGTGCTGGCCGGCGACTGCGCCGCAACGCTGGCGCTGGCCCGGCACGGCAGTTCGGTGCTGCTGCGGCTCGCCCACGAGGTCGTCGCCGCCACCGGGCTGGCCGACGCGGTGGTGGCGCTGCGGACGGCGACTGATGGCTCCGGGGGCGTCGCGTCCTCGGTCGAGGACCTCTTCCACGACGAGGAGATCGACGGGCCCCGGCCGGACCGGCTTCGCGTGCTGGCCCTGACGCTGCGCGACGAGCAGACCGTGGTGGCCGCGCGGACCGCCGGCCTGGAAAACGTCTACTTGCTGGCCGCCGAGGACGTGCCGGACGGGCCCGGCGGCTCGGCCGGCTCCACGGTTGCGCCGGCGTTGGGGGGCGCCGTCAGCGCCGAGCAGCAACTGGCAATATTGGCCGTTCGGCTGGAGATGGCCGCGGTTTACATGCGACTGGTGCGGGGATAAATAGACAAGTGGAACTGCTTCGCGGGGCCTTGAGGACGTACGCCTGGGGATCGCGCACCGCCCTGGCGGAATTCACCGGGCGGACCGTTCCGGCGGCGCATCCGGAGGCCGAGCTGTGGTTCGGGGCCCATCCCGGCGACCCGGCCTGGCTGGAGACCGACAAGGGCGAGGTGTCGTTGCTCGAGGCCGTCGTCGCCGACCCCGAGGGACAGCTCGGCCCGGGGTCGCGCGCCCGGTTCGGCGATGTGTTGCCGTTCTTGGTGAAGGTGCTCGCCGCCGACGAGCCGCTGTCGCTGCAGGCCCACCCGAGCGCCGAGCAGGCGGTCGAGGGGTACCTGCGCGAGGAGCGCCTGGGCATCCCGGTCAACTCGCCGGTCCGCAACTACCGCGACACCTCCCACAAACCGGAGTTGTTGGTGGCGCTGCAGTCGTTCGAGGCGTTGGCGGGGTTTCGCCAGGCGTCGCGGACCGTCGAGCTGCTGCGCGCGCTGAACGTCTCCGACCTCGACCCCTACATCGACCTGCTGAACGACCAGTCCGACGCCGACGGCCTGCGCGCGCTGTTCACCACCTGGATCACCGCTCCGCAGCCCGACATCGACGTGCTGGTGCCCGCCGTGCTGGACGGCGCGATCCAGTACGTCAGTTCCGGGGCAACGCAATTCGCGGCCGAGGCCAAGACGGTGCTGGAGCTGGGCGAACGCTATCCCGGTGACGCCGGCGTGCTGGCGGCGCTGTTGCTCAACCGCATCACCCTGGCCCCCGGAGAGGCCATCTTCGTGTCGGCCGGCAACCTGCACACCTATCTGCGCGGCTTCGCCGTCGAGGTGATGGCCAACTCCGACAACGTGTTACGCGGCGGGCTCACCCCCAAGCACGTCGACGTGCCCGAGCTGTTGCGGGTGCTGGACTTCACGCCCACCACCGAGGCGCAGCTGCGCCCGCCCATCCGCCGCGAGGGGTTCGGCGAGATTTACCAGACGCCGACCGACGAGTTCGCCGTCGCGCTGCTGGCCCTCGACGGCGAGTACCTCGGCCACGAGGTCGACGCGGGCTGTGCCCACGAGGGTCCGCAGATCCTGTTGAGCACCGATGGCTGCACGACGGTGCACGCCAAGTCCGGATCGCTCACGCTGGAGCGCGGAATGGCGGCCTGGGTGGCGGCCGACGACGGACCGATCCGCCTCGTCGCGCGGGAGCCCTCCAAACTGTTCAGGGCGACCGTAGGGCTGTGAGCGGGCGCTGCCGGGCTTCCCGGCGCTCGCGCAGCCACAGTCGCATGTTGTGCGCCATGGCGCGGCCCACGATCCGCGGCGGCGGGACCATGTACAGGCTGTCCAGCAGCGAGAACCGGCGCAAAAACCATTCGGCCAGAACGGGATCCGTCTCGGCCGCCCCGAGGAACTGGTCGAACAGCGCGCCGGACGGCCGCCACCACCACGGCACCCGCCCCTTGGGCCGGGCGTGGTGGAAGGTGATGTCGCCGATCGCGTTCATCATCCATACCGGGTAGGTCGTCCGGGCGGTGGCCCGATTCAGTTCGCGGGCAAGGTCATTCGATTGCAGCGCCCGGCGCAGATGACCGGCCTGCAGCACCGTCATCGTCATGCCCTGCCCGAAGGTCGGGTTGAAGCTCGCGACGGCGTCACCGAGCGGGACGATGCCGTCCGGGAAGCGGTCCAGCCTGTGGTAGCGGCGCCACCGGCTCGCCGGAAACGCGTGATACGCCGGCTCGCCGACGGGTTCGGCCTGCGCCAGAGCGGAATTGAAGTGTGCGGGCAGCAGCTTGCCGGCCAGCGCCAGCATCTCCGGGAACGTCGCGGGCGGCTTGGCGCCCGCCACCCCGAACGTGGTCAGCACCCAGACCCGGTCCTCGTAGTGCAGCATGCCCAGCCCCAGCGACTCGTCGTGGGACGCCCCGGCCACCACCACCTTCTCGGCGATCAGGCCCTCCGGCATGCGGAACTGCTGGGTCGCGTAGTTGATGCCGATGTCGATGGTGGCCTCGACCGGGCGCTGGAATCCCCACTGCTCCAACCACACCGGCAGGCGGGTGCCCCGGCCGGCGGCGTCGACGACGAGATCGGCCGGCACGAACTCCGGCTCCGCATCCCCCTGCGGGTCGAGCAGCACGCCGGTCACGCGCTGGTGCGCGCGGTCGAACCGGGGCTCGGCGACCGAGCGGCGGATGATCTCGACGTTCTCGATGTCCGCCACGCGCCGGCGCACCTGCCACTCCAGGTGCGGGCGGCTGGGCACGTAGGCGGTGAACTCGTCGCGCAGCGTGTGCCCCGTCCCCAGGACGTGGCCCGCGGCGCCCAGGTGAATGCAATCCGGCCGGTTCTCCAGGATGGGCACGCCCGCGTCGACCATGTCGTCGAGCAGGCCGGGGAACAGGTCCTCGAACTCCGCCGCGCCCCGCGCCATCAGCATGTGCAGGTGCCGGTCCTGGGGGACCGTCGCGCGGTTCGCCGGCGCACTCGGCAACTCGTCGCGCTCGTACACGCTGACCCGCGCGTAGAAGTCCGACAGCACCCGCGCGGCGCACAGCCCGGCGATGCTTCCCCCGATGACCACGGCATGGTCTCGCATGTTTCCCCCGCTCTCCGCTATGCGGAGCAGACTACCCAGTACTGTGCGGTCCAAGGGCCCCAGCAAGCCCAGAAGGCGGACGAATGGCAAATCGATGGCGCACGAAATCGGTCGAGCAATCGATCGCCGACACCGACGAGCCGGACACCCGGCTGCGCAAGGAGTTGACCTGGTGGGACCTGGTCGTGTTCGGCGTCGCGGTGGTGATCGGCGCCGGCATCTTCACGGTCACCGCGTCGACCACCGGCGACATCACCGGACCGGCCATCTGGATCTCGTTCGTGATCGCCGCGGTCACCTGCGCGCTGGCGGCCCTGTGCTACGCCGAATTCGCCTCGACCCTGCCGGTGGCGGGCAGCGCCTACACCTTCTCCTATGCCACCTTCGGTGAGTTCCTGGCCTGGATCATCGGCTGGAACCTGGTGCTGGAGTTGGCGATCGGGGCCGCCGTGGTGTCCAAGGGCTGGTCGAGCTACCTGGGGAACGTATTCGGATTCGCCGGCGGCACAGTTCAACTCGGATCGGTCAACCTCGACTGGGGCGCGCTGCTGATCGTCGCGGTGGTCGCCACCCTGGTCGGCCTGGGCACCAAACTGTCGTCCCGATTCTCCGCCGTGATCACCGGCATCAAGGTGTCGGTGGTGATTTTCGTCGTGCTGGTCGGGGTCTTCTACATCAAGGGTTCCAACTACTCGCCGTTCATCCCGAAGCCGGAAGCCGGGCACGAGTCGTCGGGCATCAACCAGTCCGTGCTGTCGCTGCTGACCGGGGCGCACAGCAGCCACTACGGCCTCTACGGCGTGCTGGCGGGGGCCTCGATCGTGTTCTTCGCGTTCATCGGGTTCGACATCGTGGCCACCATGGCCGAGGAAACCAAGAAGCCCCAGCGCGACGTGCCCAGGGGCATCCTGGCCTCGCTGGCGATCGTGACCGTCCTGTATGTCGCGGTGTCGGTGGTGCTGTCCGGCATGGTCTCCTACACCCAGCTCAAGACCGCGCCCGGCCACAAGCCGGCCAACCTTGCGACGGCCTTCGCGGCCAACGGGATCGACTGGGCCAGCAAGGTCATCGCCGTCGGGGCGCTGGCCGGGTTGACCACGGTGGTGATGGTGCTGGTGCTCGGGCAGTGCCGGGTGCTGTTCGCGATGGCGCGCGACGGGCTGCTGCCGCGGTCGCTGGCCAAGACCGGCGCGCGCGGGACCCCGGTCCGGATCACCGTGCTGGTCGCCGTCGTGATCGCGGCGACGGCCTCGGTGTTCCCGATCGCCAAGCTCGAGGAGATGGTCAACGTCGGCACGCTGTTCGCGTTCGTCCTGGTGTCGGCGGGCGTCATGGTCCTGCGGCGCACCCGTCCGGACCTGGAGCGGGGCTTCCGGGCGCCGTGGGTGCCGCTGCTGCCCATCGCGTCGATCGTCGCCTGCGCGTGGCTGATGCTGAACCTCAGCGCCCTGACCTGGGTGCGGTTCGGCGTCTGGCTGGTCGTGGGCACCGCGATCTACGCCGGCTACGGGTACCGGCACTCCGTTCAGGGGCGGCGGCAATCCGGGGAGCTCGCCTCGGTGGCCCCGGCGGAGGCGGGCCCGGCCGGCTGATCCCACCGGTTTACAAAACAGCGTCTTGTGTCTAGACACAAGACGCAAACTGTCGTATTGTCCAAATCGAGATGCGACCCGGTTCGCCGAGCCTGTAATTCCGCAGGTCTTTACCCGCACTTTGTCTGCAGATTTACAGGCCCGGCGAAGGTCCGTGACGTCAAGGAGGTTTGGCATATGACCGCATTGCGGCCCGAGGAAGCGCCGGTCTGGCGGGACAAGAAGCGCCACCTGTGGCTGATGGGGCTGATCGCCCCGACGGCGCTGTTCGTGATGCTGCCGATTATCTGGGCGCTCAACCGGCTCGGCTGGCACGCCGCCGCGCAGGTGCCGCTGTGGATCGGGCCGATCCTGCTCTACGTGCTGCTGCCGATCCTCGACCTGCGGTTCGGGCCCGACGGGCAGAACCCGCCCGACGAGGTGATGGAACGGCTGGAGAACGACAAGTACTACCGCTACTGCACCTACGTCTACATCCCGTTCCAGTACCTCAGCGTGGTCCTGGGCGCCTACCTGTTCACCGCGTCGAACCTGGGCTGGCTCGGCTTTGACGGGGGATTGGGCTGGGCCGGCAAGCTGGGCGTGGCGCTGTCGGTCGGGGTCCTCGGCGGGGTGGGGATCAACACGGCCCACGAGATGGGGCACAAGAAGGACTCCCTGGAGCGCTGGCTGTCCAAGGTCACCCTGGCGCAGTCCTGCTACGGCCACTTCTACATCGAGCACAACCGCGGCCACCACGTGCGCGTCTCGACCCCGGAGGACCCGGCGTCGGCGCGCTTCGGCGAGACCTTCTGGGAGTTCTTGCCGCGCAGCGTTTTCGGCAGCCTGCGCTCGGCGCTGGGGCTGGAGGCGCAGCGGCTGCGCCGGCTCGGCAAGAGCCCGTGGGACCCCCGGACCTACCTGTCCAACGACGTGCTCAACGCATGGCTGATGTCGGTGGTGCTGTGGGGCGCGCTGATCGCGATCTTCGGCCCGGGCCTGATCCCGTTCGTGGTCGTCCAGGCGGTCTTCGGGTTCAGCCTGCTCGAGGCGGTCAACTACCTCGAGCACTACGGGCTGCTGCGGCAGAAGGGCCCCAACGGTCGCTACGAGCGGTGCGCCCCGGTGCACAGCTGGAACTCCGATCACGTGGTGACCAACCTGTTCCTGTATCACCTGCAGCGGCACAGCGATCACCACGCCAACCCGACCCGCCGCTACCAGACGCTGCGCAGCCTGGAGGGCTCGCCCAACCTGCCGAGCGGGTACGCGTCGATGATCTCGCTGACCTACTTCCCGCCGCTGTGGCGCCGGGTGATGGACCACCGCGTGCTGGCGCACTACGACGGTGACATCACCCGGGTCAACGTCCAGCCGCGGCTGCGCGAAAAGCTGCTCTCCTCCTACGAGGTGGCGGCATGATCGCCTACCGCTGCCCGGGTTGCGGCTACCGTTATGACGAGGCCAAAGGCGCTCCGCGGGAAGGCTTTCCCGCAGGCACGCCCTTCAGCGACATCCCCGACGACTGGTGCTGCCCCGATTGCGCGGTGCGCGAGAAGGCGGACTTCGAGAGCACGTCCGGCGACGATGCAGTGGGGGCACCTCCCGCTTGCGGGGGACGAAGCGATGAGGAGGAGACGGACAATTGGAAAGGAGCTACGGCATGAGCGACTACAAGCTGTTCCGCTGCATCCAGTGCGGCTTCGAGTACGACGAGGCGCTGGGCTGGCCGGAGGACGGCATCGCGCCCGGCACCCGCTGGGACGACATCCCCGAAGACTGGAGCTGCCCGGATTGCGGCGCCGCGAAGTCCGACTTCGAAATGGTGGAAGTGGCGAGACCGTGAACGCCTCGACTACTACTGTCGCGCCTGTGAAGCGGATGCCCTATGCCGAGGCGTCACGCGTCCTGTTGCGCGACTCGGTGCTCGACGCGATGCGCGACCTGCTGCTGGCCCGGGACTGGTCGGCGATCACGCTGTCCGACGTGGCCCGCGCCGCGGGCATCAGCCGGCAGACCATTTACAACGAGTTCGGCTCGCGCCAGGGGCTGGCGCAGGGGTACGCCCTGCGCCTGGCGGATCGGCTGGTCGACGCGGTCGGGTCCGCGATCGACGCCAACGTCGGCCACATCCACGAGGCGTTCCTGCAGGGTTTTCGCTCCTTCTTCGCGGAGTCGGCCGCCGACCCGCTGGTGATCTCGTTGCTGACCGGCGTCGCCAAGCCCGACCTGCTGCAGATCATCACCACCGACAGCGGGCCCATCATCAACCGGGCTTCGGCGCGGCTGACCACGGCGCTGACCCAGAGCTGGGTGGCGACCAGCGACGAGGACGCCGGGGTGCTGGCCCGCGCCATCGTGCGGCTGGCGCTGAGCTATGTGTCCATGCCGCCGGAGGCCGATCACGACGTGGCGGCGGACCTGGCCCGCCTGATGACGCCGTTCGCCGAGCGCCATGGGGTCGCGGCTACAGTGGCGGAAGAACATACCTAAGCTAAGTACCGCTTGGCTCGAGCGAGCCCCCCAAACGTCGAAGAAGGAAGACCACGCTATGACGACGACCGAAAGCTCCCTGACCGCCGACGTCCGCAACGGCATCGATTTCAAGGTCGCCGACCTGTCGTTGGCCGACTACGGCCGCCGTGACATCGAGCTCTCCGAGCAGGAGATGCCGGGCCTGATGTCGCTGCGTCGGGAGTACGCCGACGTGCAACCGCTCAAGGGGGCGCGGATCTCGGGCTCGCTGCACATGACCGTGCAGACAGCCGTGCTCATCGAGACCCTCGTCTCGCTCGGCGCGCAGGTGCGGTGGGCGTCGTGCAACATCTTCTCCACCCAGGACCACGCCGCCGCCGCGGTGGTCGTCGGCCCGTACGGCACCCCGGAGGAGCCCAAGGGCGTCCCGGTGTTCGCCTGGAAGGGTGAGACGCTGGAGGAGTACTGGTGGGCGGCCGAGCAGATGCTGACCTGGCCCGACGAGCCCGCCAACATGATCCTCGACGACGGCGGCGACGCCACCATGCTGGTGCTGCGCGGCGCGCAGTACGAGAAGGCCGGCGTGGTGCCGCCCGCCGAGGACGACGACCCCACCGAGTGGAAGGTCTTCCTGGAGCTGCTGCGCAACCGCTTCGAGACCGACAAGGACAAGTGGACGAAGATCTCCGAGTCGGTCAAGGGAGTCACCGAGGAGACCACTACCGGCGTGCTGCGGCTGTACCAGTTCGCCGCGGCCGGTGACCTGGCGTTCCCGGCGATCAACGTCAACGACTCGGTCACCAAGTCCAAGTTCGACAACAAGTACGGCTGCCGGCACTCCCTGATCGACGGCATCAACCGCGGCACCGACGTGCTGATCGGCGGCAAGAAGGTGCTGATCTGCGGCTACGGCGACGTCGGCAAGGGCTGCGCGGAGTCGGTCAAGGGCCAGGGCGCACGCGTCGTCGTCACCGAGATCGACCCGATCAACGCGCTGCAGGCGCTGATGGAGGGCTACGACGTCAAGACGGTCGAGGACGCGATCGGCGAGGCCGACATCGTCATCACCGCCACCGGCAACAAGGACATCATCACGCTCGAGCACATGAAGGCGATGAAGGACCACGCCGTGCTGGGCAACATCGGGCACTTCGACAACGAGATCCAGGTCGCCCAGCTGGAGAAGTCCGGCGCCACCAAGGTGAACATCCGCCCGCAGGTCGACGTGTGGACGTTCCCGGACAGCGGCAAGTCGATCATCCTGCTCTCCGAGGGCCGGCTGCTGAACCTGGGCAACGCCACCGGGCACCCGTCGTTCGTGATGAGCAACAGCTTCTCGAACCAGGTGATCGCGCAGATCGAGCTGTGGACCAAGAACGACGAGTACGACAACGAGGTGTACCGGCTGCCCAAGCACCTCGACGAGAAGGTGGCGCGCATCCACGTCGAGGCGCTCGGCGGCCAGCTGACCAAGCTGACCAAGGAGCAGGCCGAGTACATCGGCGTCGACGTCGACGGCCCCTACAAGGCCGACCACTACCGCTACTGATCTCGGGCGAGCCCGATAGGCTCGCGCCGTGCTGATCGCGATCGAAGGGGTCGACGGTTCCGGCAAGCGGACGCTATCCGACGGCCTGCGTAAGGCCTTCGAAGCCGCCGGGAAGTCGGTTGCCACGCTGGCGTTCCCGCGTTACGGGCAGTCGGTGACCGCCGACATCGCGGCCGAAGCGTTGCACGGCGGGCACGGCGACCTGGCGTCGTCGGTGTACGCGATGGCCACGCTGTTCGCGCTCGACCGCGCCGGGGCGATCGGGCAGATCGCGGCGCTGGGCCGCGACCATGACGTGGTGATCCTGGATCGCTACGTCGCCTCCAACGCGGCCTACAGCGCGGCGCGCCTGCACCAGGACGCGGCCGGGGAGGCGGCGGCGTGGGTGCACCGGCTCGAATACGAGCGGTTGGGGCTGCCCGCGACCGACTGGCAGGTGCTGCTCGCGGTGCCCGCCGAACTCGCCGCGCGGCGGGCCCGGCACCGCGCCGAGCACGAGCCGGGCCGCGCGCGGGACAGTTATGAACGCGACGACGGGCTGCAGCAGCGCACCGGCGCGGTCTACGCCGAGCTCGCCGCGGCGGGCTGGGGCGGGCGGTGGCTGGTCGTCGACGCCGACGTCGATCCGGGGCGGTTGGCGGCCTCTTTGACCGCCGGCTAGCACAAAATTGTCACGATTTGGCCGTATCGAATAAGAAACGCCCGTGTGGTGCGCCGAATTTGTCCCGATCTGGTGACACCATGGACTCCATGAGGCAAAGGATTTTGGTCGTCGACGACGACGCTTCGCTGGCCGAGATGCTCACCATCGTGTTGCGTGGGGAGGGCTTCGACACCGCGGTCATCGGCGACGGCACTCAGGCGCTGACCGCGGTGCGCGAGTTGCGCCCGGATCTGGTGCTGCTGGACCTGATGCTGCCGGGCATGAACGGCATCGACGTGTGCCGGGTGTTGCGCGCCGACTCCGGCGTGCCCATCGTGATGCTGACCGCCAAGACCGACACCGTGGACGTGGTGCTCGGCCTGGAGTCGGGTGCCGACGACTACATCATGAAGCCGTTCAAGCCCAAGGAGCTGGTCGCCCGGGTGCGCGCGCGGCTGCGGCGCAACGACGACGAGCCCGCCGAGATGCTTTCCATCGCCGACGTCGACATCGACGTGCCGGCGCACAAGGTCACCCGCAACGGCGAGCAGATCTCCCTCACACCGCTGGAGTTCGACCTGTTGGTCGCGCTGGCACGCAAACCGCGCCAGGTGTTTACTCGTGATGTGCTGCTCGAACAGGTGTGGGGCTATCGGCACCCGGCGGACACCCGCCTGGTGAACGTGCACGTCCAGCGTCTGCGGGCCAAGGTCGAGAAAGACCCGGAGAACCCGACCGTGGTGTTGACCGTTCGAGGAGTGGGATACAAGGCCGGACCTCCGTGATCTTGGAGGGTCGTTGATCTGGGGGTCGCGGCAACGCACTAGAAGTCGCTGGGGGCGCTCCGGCCCTATGACGCGGGGCATGGGTGCGGTGAGTCGGGCCGTGGGCGCTGCCTGGCGCCGATCGCTGCAATTGCGGGTCGTCGCGCTGACCCTGGGCCTGTCGCTCGCCGTCATCCTTGCGCTCGGCTTCGTGTTGACCAGCCAGGTGACCAACCGGGTGCTGGACGTGAAGGTCCGGGCCGCCATGGAGCAGATCGAGCGGGCGCGCACCACCGTCGCCGGCATCGTCAACGGCGAGGAGACCCGCTCGCTGGACTCGAGCCTGCAGCTGGCCCGCAACACGCTGACGTCCAAGACCGACCCCGCCTCGGGCGCCGGACTGGCCGGCGCGTTCGACGCGGTGCTGATGGTGCCCGGCGACGGTCCGCGCGCCGCCACCACGGCCGGACCCGTCGACCAGGTGCCCAACGCATTGCGCGGCTTCGTCAAGGCCGGGCAGGCGGCGTATCAGTACGCCACCGTGCACACCGACGGGTTCTCCGGGCCGGCGCTGGTCATCGGCACACCGACGTCGTCGCAGGTGGCCAACCTCGAGCTGTACCTGATCTTTCCGCTGAAGAACGAGCAGGCAACCATCCAGCTGGTGCGCGGCACGATGATCACCGGCGGCGCGGTGCTGCTGGTGCTGCTCGCCGGGATCGCGCTGCTGGTGTCCCGCCAGGTGGTGGTGCCGGTCCGGTCGGCGTCGCGGATCGCCGAGCGGTTCGCCGAGGGACACCTGTCCGAACGGATGCCGGTGCGTGGCGAGGACGACATGGCGCGGCTGGCCGTGTCGTTCAACGACATGGCCGAGAGTCTGTCCCGCCAGATCACCCAGCTCGAGGAGTTCGGCAACCTGCAGCGCCGGTTCACCTCCGACGTCAGCCACGAACTTCGCACCCCGCTGACCACCGTGCGGATGGCCGCCGACCTGATCTACGACCACAGCGCCGACCTCGACCCCACCCTGGCCCGGTCCACCGAGCTGATGGTCAACGAGCTGGACCGGTTCGAGACGCTGCTCAACGACCTGCTTGAGATCTCCCGGCACGACGCCGGCGTGGCCGAGCTGTCCGTCGAGGCGGTGGACCTGCGCACCACCGTGCAAAGCGCGCTGGGCAACGTCGGACACCTGGCCGAGGACGCCGGCATCGAGCTCCTCGTCGACCTGCCCGACGAGGAGGTGATCGCCGAGGTCGACCCGCGCCGGGTGGAGCGGATCCTGCGCAACCTGATCGCCAACGCCATCGACCACGCCGAGCGCAAGCCGGTGCAGATCCGGATGGGCGTCGACGAGGACACCGTCGCCGTCACCGTCCGCGACTACGGGGTGGGTTTGCGGCCCGGCGAGGAGAAGCTGGTGTTCAGCCGGTTCTGGCGCTCGGACCCGTCGCGGGTGCGTCGGTCCGGCGGCACCGGGCTGGGCCTGGCGATCAGCGTCGAGGACGCGCGGCTGCACCAGGGCCGGCTGGAGGCGTGGGGCGAGCCCGGGCAGGGGGCGTGCTTCCGGCTGACGCTGCCCCTGATTCGCGGTCACAAGGTCACCACCAGCCCGCTGCCCCTGAAGCCGATCCCCGAGCCGCCCGCGCCGCCGC
Source organism: Mycobacterium sp. NGS64 (assembly GCF_059812245.1). Lineage (NCBI taxonomy): Bacteria > Bacillati > Actinomycetota > Actinomycetes > Mycobacteriales > Mycobacteriaceae > Mycobacterium > Mycobacterium sp. NGS64. Next base: position 437,844 of record NZ_JCALCI010000001.1, read on the forward strand.
GCCCCGACCCGCAGCGCCCACGCGAGCACGCCGAGCGGAGCGTCTGATGCGACGGCTGCTCGCGCTCTTGTCGCTCGCGTTCGTCCTCGCCGGCTGTGCCGGGGTGCCCAGCTCGTCGGCCCCGCAGGCCATCGGCACGGTCGAGCGGCCGGCGCCGTCCAACCTGCCCAAGCCGACCCCGGGCATGGACCCCGACGTGTTGCTGCGCGAATTCCTCAAGGCCACAGCCGATCCCGCGAACCGGCACCTGGCGGCCCGGCAATTTCTCACCCAGTCGGCGTCCAACGCGTGGGACGACGCCGGTAGCGCCCTGCTGATCGACCACGTGGTGTTCGTGGAAACCCGTGGCGCCGAACGGGTTTCGGCGACCATGCGCGCCGACATCCTGGGCTCGCTGTCCGACGTGGGCGTGTTCGAAACCGCCGAGGGCGTGCTGCCCGACCCGGGGCCGATCGAGCTGGTCAAGACGTCGGGGGGCTGGCGCATCGACCGGCTGCCCAACGGTGTCTTCCTGGACTGGCAGCAGTTCCAGTCCACCTACAAACGCAACACGCTGTACTTCGCCGACCCGACCGGCAAGACCGTGGTACCCGATCCCCGCTACGTCGCGGTGTCCGACCACGACCAGTTGGCCACCGAGCTGGTGTCCAAGATGCTGGCCGGGCCGCGGCCCGAGATGGCCCACACCGTGCGCAACCTGCTGGCCCCGCCGCTGCGGCTGCGCGGCCCGGTGACCCGGGCCGACGGCGGCAAGAACGGCATCGGCAAGGGCTACGGCGGCGCCCGCATCGACCTGGAGAAGTTGTCCACCACCGACCCGCACAGCCGGCAATTGCTTGCGGCACAGATCATCTGGACGCTGGCCCGGGCCGATATCCGGGGCCCGTACGTAATCAACGCCGACGGCGCGCCGCTGGACGACCGGTTCGCCGACGGGTGGACCACCTCCGACGTCGCCGCCACCGACCCGGGCGTGGCCGACGGCGCGGGCGCCGGGTTGCACGCCCTGGTCAACGGGTCGCTGGTCGGGCTGGACGGGCAACACGCCAACACCGTGCCCGGGGCGTTCGGGCGGGTGGGGGACCAGACCGGCGCCGCGCTGTCGCGCAGCGGCCGGCAGGTGGCGTCGGTGGTGACACTGCGCCGCGGCGCCCCGGACCAGGCGGCATCGCTGTGGATCGGCGACCTCGGCGGCGAGGCGGTCCAGGCCGCCGACGGGCACAGCCTGACGCGGCCCAGCTGGTCGCTGGACGACGCCGTGTGGGTGGTGGTCGACAACAACAACGTGCTGCGGGCGATTCAGGAACCGGCGTCGGGGCAGCCCGCGCGCATCCCGGTGGATTCCGCGGTGGTGGCCTCCACCTTCCCCGGGCCGATCACCGACCTGCAGCTGTCCCGCGACAGCACGCGCGCCGCGATGGTGATCAACGGCCAGGTGATCCTCGCCGGTGTGGAGCAGACCCAGGCCGGGCAGTACGCGCTGACCTACCCGCGGCGCCTGGGTTTCGGCCTCGGCAACTCGGTGGTCTCGCTGTCCTGGCGGACCGGCGATGACATCGTGGTGACCCGCACCGACGCCAGCCACCCGGTGTCCTACGTCAACCTCGACGGGGTGAACTCCGATGCGCCGGCCCGCGGCCTGCAGATGCCGGTCACGACGGTCGCGGCCAACCCGTCGGCCGTCTACGTCGCGGCCCCCGAAGGGGTGCTGCAGTATTCGGCGTCGGCCCCCGAAAGCCAGCAGAGCTGGTCGGAGATATCCGGGCTGTCGGTGCCCGGCGCGCTGCCCGTGCTGCCGGGCTAGCGACGTCGGCCGTGGCTCATGCCTTGTGCCACATATCGTTTCGGAAGACGCTGACGTCCAGCGCCGTACTGATCGGATCGTAAGCGCGCCTCGACGTGTCAGTGCTGACTAGCCCCACGCCAGCTCACACCCGAGATTGTTCGCGCGGCTCCGCAGCGACGAAAAGGTTAATTGGTTACCCGCTAAGCTGCAGGGCTGATACACACGGCTTATCGTGGCATATGTAGGATTTATCAATGTATGTCGTTCTCTGACAATACTGTTCATATTCCGCACCCCAGGCTGTTGCTTTCTGTGAGTGGATGTTGATAAGCCCGCTACTGGCAGTAACACCTGGGTAACAAGCGAAAATTACTGTCAGGGACGCACATTGGCGTCGCATAACTCGATTCAATTGAAATCTCCGGCAGGAAGCCGCTTTTCGGTTTTTTCGCCGTGCGGATTGGTGTGGGCAATGTAGGTGCGCGAGTGGCTCAATGGCGGGCGAGCCGGGACGCAATCGAAACGGAGGAACACGTTGATTGTTCACGCGGACACCATGGGCGGCACGGCTGCACCCAGTGCGCCGACCGTCGCGCAGACCCGCTGGCTTCAGCTCGGCCTCGGGCTGGTGTGCATGATGGCGATATCGAGTCCCCAGTACGTGTGGACGCTGATGACTAAGCCACTTGGCGCCAAGCTCGGGATTGCCTTGCCCGAATTGCAGGTTACGTTCTCGATTCTGGTGCTGTTACAGGCGTTTTTCTCGCCGTTCCAGGGTGCGCTGGTCGACCGTTTCGGGCCCCGCCGGTTGATCTCGATCGGCACGCTGCTGGCGGGCGCGAGCTGGGTGCTGGCTTCTTACGCGCACACCGTGTCGATGCTGTATCTCACCTATGGCGGCGTCGGCGGTCTCGGCACGGGGATTGTGTATGTCGGCGTCGTGGGGCTGATGGTCCGGTGGTTTCCCGATCGACGCGGATTCGCGGCCGGCGTGGTGGCGGCCGGCTACGGGATGGGCGCGATTTTGACGACTTTTCCGATAGCCTCGTCGCTGGCCGCGCGTGGCGTCGAGTCGACGTTGTGGCTCTTCGGCATCGTGTTCGCCGCCGTCGGTTTCGTTGCCGCGCAGGGGTTGCGGGTGCCCCCTTCGGATCTCGGGCTGAACGTACCGAGCGACCGGCCGTCCGCCGCTCGGCGCGACTACCGGCCCGCCCAGATGCTCAAGCGGCCGCTCTTCTGGCTGATGTTCTTCATGATGACGATGATGGCCACTTCGGGCCTGATGGTCACGTCACAGATGGCGACGTTCGCGACCGACTTCGGTGTGAGCAAGGTGCTGGTGTTGGGGCTCGCCGCGCTGCCGTTGGCCTTGACCATCGACCGCTTCACGAACGGGCTGACGCGGCCGTTTTTCGGTTGGGTATCGGACCGACTGGGCCGGGAAAACACCATGGCGTTCGCCTTCGCGCTTGAGGCTGTTGCCATGACGCTCTGGTTGCTCACGCGACACGACGCCACGCTGTTCGTCCTCCTATCGGGTTTGGTGTTCTTCGGGTGGGGTGAGATCTTCTCGCTGTTCCCATCCACCTTGACCGATACGTTCGGGGCCCGTTATGCGACAGCGAACTATGGCTGGCTCTACATCTCGTTCGGGATCGGTTCGGTCTTCGGTGGTCCGCTTGCGGCCCTGCTGCATCAGCACGCCGGGAGCTGGATTCCGGTGTTCGGGTGTGCGATTGCGCTCGATCTGGGAACCGCGGCGCTGGCCGTCTTCGTGTTGAAGCCGACGCGTCGGCGTTTCGTCGAAGCCGCACCAATCGCGCCGTCGTGAGCGCCCGCCAGTAGTAGTTGTCGGCCGTGCGCGCCACACTGACTCCGTGTTCGATCTGATCCTGCCGCTGGAATGCGGCGGCTGCGGGGCGCCGTCGACCCGCTGGTGCGAGGCCTGCGCGGCGGAACTTGACGTCAGGGCCGACGAGCCGCACGTCGTCAACCCCCGCATCGAACCCGAGGCGCCGGTGTTCGCGCTGGGTCGGTACGCCGGCGCCCGCCGCGCGGCGATCCTCGCGCTGAAGGAGAACGGGCGCGGCGACCTGGTCAGCCCGTTGGCCCGGGCGCTGGCCGTCGGGATCCACCGGCTGTTGACCTGGGGGATGGTCGAGACGCCGCTGACGATCGTGCCCGCGCCGACGAGGCGTTCGGCGGCGCGGGCGCGCGGCGGCGACCCCGTCACCCGGCTGGCGCGGGCCGCGGTGGCCGGGCACCCCGACATCGCCGTCGCGCCGGCGCTGCGGATGAAGGCCCTGGCCCGCGACTCCGTCGGCCTCGGCACGTCGGCCCGCGAGCGCAACATCGCCGGCCGGGTGGTGCTGCGCGGGCGGCCGGCGCGCCCCGACACGCCCGAGGTCATCGTCGTCGACGACGTCGTCACCACCGGGGCGACGGCCCGCGAGTCGGTGCGGACGCTGCGCGCCGCCGGGATCCGCGTGGCCGCGGTGCTGGCGATCGCGGCCGCCTAAAGCTGTGTGCCCGCCAAGCGCATGTGAAGAACTCGCAACAGCTGCCCGGAATTGGTGGCATCCCAAGGCGAACACGAGCTAACGTCGAGAACAACCTTCAGGAACATCTTTGACCCGGCGCAACGCAGACGTCGATTTCCGGGTTGATACGCCACACGTGGAGGGGGTGAGAATCCGACACCTTGCATCGGCGGGCAGCCTGCGGCGGTGACCTGAGGAAACCGCCCCCAACCCCCCGTCGGCGCGTCATGTAGGAAGCCGGCACGCACCGCGTGCGACGTGGAAAAGGAAACGAGTTGACACGTATGACAAGGCTTACCGTGGATTCCGGTCAGACTCTCGACCAACCGCCGGCAGAAAGCAGCGAGCCGGCCGAGCCGACCCTCAACGCCGAAGTCGTGTTCAAGGGCCGCAACGTCGAAATCCCCGAACATTACCGCTTCTACGTCTCGCAAAAACTCGCCCGCCTCGAACGATTCGATCGGTCCATCTATCTCTTCGACGTCGAGCTCAAACACGCGCCCAACCGCCGTCAGCGCAAGTCCTGTCAGCGCGTCGAAATCACCGCGCGCGGGCGCGGCCCGGTCAGCCGCGCGGAGGCCTGCGCCGACAGCTTCTATGCCGCCTTCGAGTCCGCGGTCGACAAGCTGGAGAACCGGCTGCGCCGCGCCAAGGACCGCCGCAAGGTGCACTACGGCGACAAGACGCCGGTGTCGCTGGCCGCCGCCACCGCGGTGGCGCCGCTTCCCGCGAAGGCCTTCAACTCCGAACCCGTCGAGCCGCACCAACACGACGGCGCGGGGGTCGAGCACGGCGAGCGGCAAGACCACGAGCCGGGCCGGGTGGTCCGCACCAAAGAACACCAGGCCACGCCCATGACGGTCGACGAGGCGCTCTACGAGATGGAGCTGGTCGGGCACAACTTCTTCTTGTTCTACGACAAGGAGACCGAACGGCCGTCCGTCGTGTACCGCCGGCACGCCTACGACTACGGGCTGATCCGGCTGGCCTGACGTTCAGCGACGTTTGAGGGCCTTAACTGCCTCTTCACCTAGGATGGATGCCGCCTCGCAAAAAGAGGAAGACTCCAACCCACAGGGGATATAGCTGTGCTGTCGAAGTTGCTGCGCCTTGGTGAAGGTCGCATGGTCAAGCGCCTCAAGCGGGTGGCCGACTATGTCAACACGTTGTCCGACGACGTCGAGAAGCTCACCGACGCCGAGCTAAGGGCCAAGACCGACGAGTTCCGGCAGCGCCTCAACGACGAGAAAAACCCCGAAACGCTGGACGACCTGCTGCCCGAGGCGTTCGCCGTGGCCCGCGAGGCGGCATGGCGGGTACTGGACCAGCGCCCCTTCGACGTGCAGGTGATGGGCGCGGCCGCGCTGCACCTGGGCAACGTCGCCGAGATGAAGACCGGCGAAGGCAAGACCCTGACCTGCGTGTTGCCCGCCTACCTCAACGCGCTGGCCGGCAAGGGCGTGCACGTCGTCACGGTCAACGACTACCTGGCCAAACGCGACAGCGAGTGGATGGGACGCGTGCACCGCTTCCTCGGCCTGGACGTCGGCGTGATCCTGGCGCAGATGACGCCCGACGAGCGGCGGGTGGCCTACAACGCCGACATCACCTACGGCACCAACAACGAGTTCGGCTTCGACTACCTGCGCGACAACATGGCGCATTCGCTCGACGACCTGGTGCAGCGCGGGCACAACTTCGCCATCGTCGACGAGGTGGACTCCATCCTCATCGACGAGGCCCGCACCCCGCTGATCATCTCCGGCCCGGCCGACGGCGCCTCCAACTGGTACACCGAGTTCGCCCGCATCGCGCCGCTGATGCAAAAGGACGTCCACTACGAGGTAGACCTGCGCAAACGGACCGTCGGCGTGCACGAGAAGGGCGTCGAGTTCGTCGAGGACCAGCTCGGCATCGACAACCTCTACGAGGCGGCCAACTCGCCGCTGGTCAGCTACCTCAACAACGCGCTGAAGGCCAAGGAGCTGTTCAACCGCGACAAGGACTACATCGTGCGCGACGGCGAGGTGCTCATCGTCGACGAGTTCACCGGCCGCGTGCTGATCGGCCGCCGCTACAACGAGGGCATGCACCAGGCCATCGAGGCCAAGGAGCACGTCGAGATCAAGGCCGAGAACCAGACGCTGGCCACCATCACGCTGCAGAACTACTTCCGCCTCTACGACAAGCTCGCCGGCATGACCGGTACCGCCCAGACCGAGGCGGCCGAGCTGCACGAGATCTACAAGCTGGGCGTGGTCTCCATCCCGACCAACAAGCCGATGATCCGCACCGACTGCTCCGACCTCATCTACAAGACCGAGGAAGCCAAGTACATCGCGGTGGTCGACGACGTCGAGGAGCGCTACGAGAAGGGTCAGCCGGTCCTGATCGGCACCACCAGCGTCGAGCGCTCGGAGTACCTGTCGCGGCAGTTCCAGAAGCGCCGCATCCCGCACAACGTGCTCAACGCCAAGTACCACGAGCAGGAGGCGGGCATCATCGCCGTGGCGGGCCGCCGCGGCGGCATCACCGTCGCCACCAACATGGCCGGCCGCGGCACCGACATCGTGCTGGGCGGCAACGTCGACTTCCTCACCGACCAGCGGCTGCGGGCCCGCGGCCTCGACCCCGTCGAGACGCCCGACGAGTACGAGGCTGCCTGGCACGAGGAGCTGCCGATCGTCAAGGAGGAGGCCAGCGCGGAGGCCGAGGAGGTGATCGAAGCCGGCGGCCTGTACGTGCTGGGCACCGAGCGCCACGAGTCGCGGCGCATCGACAACCAGCTGCGCGGCCGGTCAGGGCGGCAGGGCGACCCGGGGGAGTCGCGCTTCTACCTGTCGCTGAGCGACGAGCTGATGCGCCGCTTCAACGGCGCCGCGCTGGAGGCGATGCTCAACCGGCTGAACCTGCCCGACGACGTGCCGATCGAGAACAAGATGGTGACCCGCGCTATCAAGAGCGCCCAGACCCAGGTCGAGCAGCAGAACTTCGAGGTCCGCAAGAACGTCCTCAAGTACGACGAGGTGATGAACCAGCAGCGCAAGGTGGTCTACGCCGAGCGCCGCCGCATCCTCGAGGGCGAGAACCTCAAGGACCAGGCGCTGGACATGGTCCGCGACGTCATCACCGCCTACGTCGACGGCGCGACCGCCGAAGGCTACGCCGAGGACTGGGACCTGGACGCGCTGTGGACGGCGCTGAAGACGCTGTACCCGGTCGGCATTGCGCACGAGACGCTGACCCACCCCGACGCCGACTCCGACCGCGACGACCTCACCCGCGACGAGCTACTCGACGCGCTGATCAAGGACGCCGAAAGGGCTTACGCCGCAAGGGAAGCCGAGCTCGAGGAGATCGCCGGCGAGGGCGCGATGCGTCAGCTGGAACGCAACGTGTTGCTCAACGTCATCGACCGCAAGTGGCGCGAGCACCTCTACGAGATGGACTACCTCAAGGAGGGGATCGGGCTGCGGGCGATGGCGCAGCGCGATCCGCTGGTGGAGTACCAGCGCGAGGGCTACGACATGTTCATGGCCATGCTCGACGGCATGAAGGAGGAGTCGGTCGGCTTCCTGTTCAATGTCACCGTCGAAGCGGTGCCGGCCCCGCAGGTCGCCCCGCAGCCGACGCCCGAGGGCCTGGCGGAACTGGGGACGGGCGCCGGCGGGCAGCCCGATGACCAGGGCGAAGCGCCCGCCGCGCCCCGCGAGGAGGCCCCAAGCGTGTTGCGCGCCAAGGGCATTGACGACGAGGCGCCCGCGCTCACGTATTCCGGCCCGTCCGAGGACGGCTCGGCGCAGGTGCAGCGCAACGGCGGTGGCGCCCAGAAGGCGCCGGCCGGTGTGCCCGGCGGCGGCAGCCGCCGCGAGCGTCGTGCGGCCGCGCGCCAGCAGGGGCGCGGCGCCAAGCCGCCGAAGTCGGTCAAGCGCCGCTAGCCCTGGCGCCGAGTGTGCGGCTGACCGCACGCTCGGCAGCCAGTGTGCGGCTGGCCGCACAATCGTCGCGGCGCCGAAAGGCCAACACTAGTCAGAATTGACTAGCGCCCGTCGCGCGAAGTTGAGGCAAATGGGCTATATGCCAAAGTGCCTGCGCGGTCGACACTTGGGCCATGAAGCGTTACTTGACTCTTGCTTACGGCGCGGCGGCGTACCTGCTGTTCCTCGTCGCCTTTCTGTATCTCGTTGCGTTCGTGGCCAATCTGTGGGTGCCGCGCACCGTCGATCACGGGCTGCCGTCGCCCATCGTTGAGGCCATCGTGGTCAACGTGTTGCTGGTCGGGGCGTTCGGAATCCAGCACAGCGTCATGGCGCGCCCGGCGTTCAAGGCGTGGTGGACCCGGTTCGTGCCGCCGTCGATAGAGCGCAGCACCTACGTGGTGCTGTCGAGCGCCGTGCTGCTGCTGCTCTATTGGCAGTGGCGGACGATGCCGGCGGTCGTTTGGGACGTGCGGCAGCCGGCGGCGCGCGTGCTGCTGTGGGGATTGTTCTGGCTGGGTTGGGTGATCGCGCTGGGCGCGACGTTCATGATCAACCACTTCGACCTGTTCGGGCTGCGGCAGGTGTATTTGGCGTGGCGCCAAAAGCCTTACACCGAGCTGCATTTCCGCACTCATTTGTTCTATCGGCTGGTGCGCCACCCGCTCATGCTGGGCTTCCTCATCTCGTTCTGGGCGGCCCCCACGATGACGGCCGGGCATCTGCTCTTCTCGATCGCGATGACGGGATACATCCTGATCGCCGTGCACGTCGAAGAGCGCGGCCTCGTCGCGGCGCTGGGCAGCGACTATCGCCAGTACCGTCGCGAGGTCCCCATGCTGGTCCCGATAAAGCACCGGCCGCGCCGGCGCGCGGCGGAAGCGCTTGGCCAGCACTAGCTCTCGCGGCAGAGCGTTGAGAGGTCATCTCAACGCTCTGCCCGGCGTTGGCCAAATGATCACGTGCCGGATACCTGGACATGCCACGGTACCGGTGTGCAAACCGGGTCGCGGGTCGCTCAGTCGCGCTGGGTGGACCGATTCCACCAGTGGTGCGAGGCGGTCGTCAATCGGCTTCCGTTCGGGCTCGGATCGCTCGTTGCGCCCACGTTTCTCGGCTTCTGCCTGATCAACGGGCTCACCTTCGGCGTCGATCTGGCGATCCTCACGGGGCTGCGCGGCGGGCTCGGTCTTCCGGTGCCGATCGCCGTCACCGTGGCCTACGCGTGCGCCTTCGCGCTCAGCTACGTGCTCAATCGCACCTTCAACTTTCAGTCCCACGCGCCGGTCGGACAACAGCTCGCCGTGTACGTCGTGGTGGTCGTCGTCAACTACCTGGCGCTGATCCTCGGGGTGTCCAGCGCGCTGACCGCGATCGGGGTGCAATACCAGCTGTCCCGAGTGCTGGCGGGCGTCTGCGAGGCGGTGTACATGTACTGCGCGATGCGCTGGGTGGTCTTCCGCCGTTGACGGCCTTACGATCGACCTCCCGCTAGCCCTCGGTGGAGGAACCGCGCCATGCCCACGCAAGCCAAGCCCGCGTCGCCGCTTCGCGCCGTCTTCGGCACCGACAAGGCCCGCTCGTCGCTCGTCATCGGCGCGCTCGGTGTCGTGTTCGGTGACCTCGGGACCAGCCCGATCTACACGATTCAGACGATCTTCGACCCGCACGACCCGCACCCGATACCGATCACCACCGCCAACCTGTATGGTGTTGTGTCCCTGGTCTTTTGGGCGGTGATGATCATCGTCACCCTCACTTACGTCACCCTGGTGATGCGTGCCGACAACGACGGCGAGGGTGGCATCATGGCGCTCATCACCCTCGTGCGCCGGCTGGGCGTCAACCGGAGTCGTCGCATGGTCGTGATTCTGGCGGCGCTCGGCATCTTCGGCGCCTCACTGTTTTTCGGCGACAGCATGATTACTCCAGCCATCTCGGTGATCTCGTCGGTGGAGGGTCTCAAGGTTGTCGAGCCGCGATTGGGTGACCTGGTCGTGCCGATCACCGCGGTGATCATCGTTATTCTCTTCGCCTTTCAGAGCCGCGGCACCGCCGCCATCGGACGCTTGTTCGGGCCGGTCATGATCGTGTGGTTCATCGCGATTGGGGTCTGCGGCATCGAGGGCATATCCACGCATCCGGTCATCCTCAAGGCGTTGTCACCCGAGTATGCGGTGACGTTCATGGTCACCTACCCCCGCACGGCATTTTTTGCGCTCGCCGCGGTCGTGCTGGCGGTGACGGGCGCCGAAGCGCTCTACGCGGACATGGGCCACTTCGGCCGACCGGCAATCACCCGGGCGTGGCTGTTCGTGGTCCTTCCCGCGTGCATGCTCAGTTACTTTGGCCAGGCCGCGCTGTTGCTGGGCAACAACAGCGTCACCGATGCGCCCTTCTTCCTGCTCGCACCGGGCTGGGCGCGCTTGCCGATGGTGCTGCTCGCGACCGCGGCAACGGTGATCGCCTCCCAGGCGGTGATCACCGGGGCCTACTCGGTGGCGTCACAGGCCGCTCAGCTTGGCTACCTGCCCCGGGTGCGGGTCGTCCACACGTCCGAGTCGACGATTGGCCAGATCTACGTGCCGTGGATCAACGGGCTGCTGATGGTCGCGGTGCTCATCCTGGTGTTCGCGTTCCGCAGCTCGGCGGCACTGGCGTTCGCATACGGCATGGCGGTGACCGGGACGATCACCATTACCACCCTGCTCTTTTTCTTCGTCGCCCGCGAACGGTGGAAGACCCCCCTGTGGCTGATCGTGACGGGCGCCGGCGCGTTGTTGACGGTCGACCTCCTGTTCTTGGCGGCGAACCTGACCAAGCTGGTGCACGGGGCCTGGCTACCGCTTCTGATCGCGGCCACGGCTTTCACCGTGATGACGACATGGCAGCGGGGCAGCGATCTCGTCACTCAAGCGCGGGCGAAAGCGGAGGGACCGTTGCGCGAATTCGTCGACCAGTTGGCCGGCTGCAAGCCACCGCTGGTGCGAACACCCGGGACGGCCGTATTCCTCAACCGCGGCAAACAGACCGCACCGCTGGCGATGCGGGCCAACGTCGAACACAACCGGGTGCTGCACGAGCATTCGGTGCTCATGTCGATCGAGACGTTGCCGGCGCCCCGGGTGGCGGACGAGGATCGAATCGAGGTCGATTCCCTGGGCTATGCCGAAGACGGGGTCGTGCACGTCACCGCGAAGTTCGGATACATGGAACGGCCCAACATCCCGGCCGCCCTGCGCTTGCTCGACCCGAAGCAGACCGAGGGTCGGATCGCCGTCGACGAGGCCTCGTATTTCCTGTCGAAGCTGGAGCTCAGGGCCGGCCCCGCGCCGACCATGGCGCCCTGGCGCAAGCGCCTCTTCATCGCCACCGCCTACATCGCCGCCGACGCCGCCGAATACTTCGGCCTGCCCATCGACCGGACGGTGGTCATGGGCGCGCGCATTCAGGTGTAGCTCAGATGTAGCTATGCCCGTCCGGCTGGAAGGATGGACGGCATGGATGTCAAGGAGGTGTTGCTGCCCGGGGTCGGTCTTCGGTACGAGTTCACCAGCCACACCGGTGACCGGATCGGGATCATCGCCCGCCGCGGCGGCGATTTCGACGTCGTCCTGTATGGCCCCGACGATCCCGACCAGGCCAGGCCCGTCCTGCACCTGACCGACGCCGAGGCCGAGGCGGTGGCCCAGATCCTGGGCGCGCCGCGCATCGCGGAGCGGTTCACCGAGCTTTCCCGGGGGCTGCCGGGCATCGAGACGGGACAGGTCCACATCGTCGCCGGCAGCCCGTTCGTGGGACACCCGCTGGGCGACACCCACGCCCGCACACGCACCGGGGCGTCGATCGTCGCCATCGTGCGCAACGAGGAAGTGCTCGCCTCGCCCGGCCCGGCCGAAATGTTGCGCGCGCGAGACGTTTTGATCGTGATCGGCACCGAAGACGGCATCGCCGGTGTCGAGCGCATCATCGACAAGGGTTGAGCCGATGCAGGTTTCGGGGGCGCTGCTGTTTCAACTCGGCGCCCTCCTGGCCACTCTTGCCGTATTGGGCGCCGTGGCAAGGCGTTTCGCGTTGTCCCCCATACCGGTCTATTTGTTGGCGGGCCTCTCGCTGGGCAAGGGCGGCCTGCTGCCGGTGGCCGCGGCCGGCGAGTTCATCGCGACGGCCGCGCCCATCGGCATCGTGCTGCTGCTGCTGACCCTCGGCCTCGAATTCTCGGCGACCGAGTTCGCGGCCAGCCTCCGGCACCACCTGCCCTCCGCCGGGGTCGACATCGTCCTCAACGCCACCCCCGGCGCGGTGGCCGGCTGGCTGCTGGGGCTGGACGGCGTCGCCATCCTGGCCCTGGCCGGGGTCACCTACATCTCGTCGTCGGGCGTCATCGCGCGCGTGCTGGTCGACTTGGGCCGGCTCGGCAACCGGGAAACGCCGGCGGTGCTCTCGGTGCTGGTGCTCGAGGACTTCGCGATGGCGGCCTACCTGCCGCTGTTCGCGGTGCTGGCGTCGGGCGGCGGCTGGGTGCACGCCGTCGTCGGGATGGCCGCCGCGGTCGGCGCGCTGCTGGCCGCGTTCGCCGCCTCCTACCGCTGGGGCCACCACGTCGGCCGGCTGGTCGAACACCCCGATTCCGAGCAGCTGTTGCTGCGGGTCTTGGGCATCACCCTGATGGTGGCCGCGGTGGCGGAGGTCCTGCACGCGTCGGCCGCCGTCGGCGCCTTCCTGGTGGGCCTGACCCTGACCGGCGCGACGGCCGAGCGGGCCCGCCAGGTGCTCGGCCCGCTCCGGGACCTGTTCGCCGCCATCTTCTTCCTCGCGATCGGCCTGTCGGTCGACCCGCACGAGCTCTTGCCGATGCTCCCGGTGGCGCTGGTCCTGGCCGCCGTCACCGCGGCCACCAAGGTGGCCACCGGAATGCTCGCCGCCCGGCGCGACGGCGTGGCGCGGCGCGGGCAGCTGCGTGCGGGTGCCGCGCTCATCGCCAGGGGCGAGTTCTCGCTGATCATCATCGGCCTGGTGGGCACCTCGATCCCCGCCGTCGCCGCGCTGGCGACGTCCTACGTCTTCGTCATGGCGATCATGGGCCCGGTGTTGGCCCGGTACGCGGGCGGTCGCGGCCCCCAACTAACCCCCAACTAACCGATGTGCAGGGCCACCATCTGCCACTGGCCGCTGGAGGGCACGCGTTCCACGCGGCACGCGATGGCGTGGATCCGGCCGCCGCGGCTGTAGGACCCGAAGACCTCGGCCGCGGCCTCGGGGTCGTGGCGCCCGGAGGGCTGCAGCCGCATCCGGCGCAGCACCGCCGTCCCGTCACGCCCACGCGCGCGGCCGGCCGCCGCAGCGCCGATCGCGACCACCGAGTCCACCAGGCCGGGCGCCAGCATAGGGCGCAGCTGCGCCGCGGGACGGCGGCGGTCGACGACCTCCAGCACCCGGCGCAGCGCGGCGTCGGCGAAGGCGGCCGCCTGACGCATCGGCGCGGACGGATTCGGCGGTCTGGCCGGCTGCCCGACGAGGGGCCGGCGGGGCGCACGCGCGCGCCGGCGCGGCGTCGGATGGGCTGGCTGCCGGCACTGCGGAACGTCCCGCCTGGGCGGCTCGTAGTCGACGACGGGCGTCACGGCGAAAACGGTCAACGCGCACTCTCCATGGATTGGCCTGCTGGAGAGTGGCAGACGGGGGCTGGTAAGTGGTCATCATGGCACAGCTCGGTCCCGCGCGTATCCGCTCGATTACCGTGGGCGGGTACATCCGTTCACCCAAGGAACCGAGGACGAATTTGACCAGGAGGGACGCGCCGTAATGGTGACCCGGTTGTCCCCGACGGACGCGTCCTTCTATCGGCTGGAGAACACCGCCACCCCCATGTATGTGGGATCGCTGTCCATCCTGCAGCGTCCGCGCGCCGGGTTGAGCTACGAGGCGCTGCTGGCCACCATCGAGCAGCGACTGCCCCAGATACCGCGTTACCGCCAGAAGGTCCGGGAGGTGCGGATCGGCACGGCCAGGCCGGTGTGGCTGGACGACAACGACTTCGACATCACCTATCACGTGCGGCGGTCGGCGCTGCCCTCCCCGGGCAGCGACGAGCAGCTGCACGAACTGATCGCGCGGCTGGCCGCGCGGCCGCTGGACAAGTCGCGGCCGCTGTGGGAGATGTACCTGGTCGAGGGCCTCTCCAAGAACCGGATCGCGCTGTACACGAAGTCGCATCAGGCGCTGATCAACGGCATGACGGCGGTGGAGATCGGCCACGTCATCGCCGACCGGACGCGCCGCCCGCCGCCGTTTCCCGAGGACATTTGGATACCGGAACGCGACCCCGGTAACACACGGTTGGCCTTGGGCGCGATCGGCGACTGGATCGCGAGGCCCGGCGCGCAGCTGCAGGCCGTCGGGTCCGCGGTGGCCGGACTGGTCACGAGCTATGACGAGCTGCTCGAAGCGGGCCGGCGCGCCGTCGACATCGCGCGGGCGGTGGCGCGGGGCACCGCGCCCAGCAGCCCGCTGAACGCGACCGTCTCGCGGCACCGCAGGTTCACGGTCGCTCGCGGCAACCTCGAGGACTACCGCGCCGTGCGCGCGCGCTACGACTGCGACATCAACGACGTGGTGCTCGCCGTTGTGGCCGGCGCGCTGGGCAACTGGCTGTTGTCCCGCGGCGTGGCGGTGTCACCGACCGCGACGATCCGCGCGATGGCGCCGCTGTCCATCTACGCCGACGACGACCTCGACTCGACCGGCCCGGGCCAGACGATCAGTCAGGTCACGCCATTCCTGGTGGATTTGCCGGTGGGGGAGGCCAACCCGGTGGTGCGGCTGTCGCAGATCGCGCACGCCACCGAGTCCAACCCGACCGCCGGGAGCCTGGTGGACGCCCGGACGATCGTGACCCTCTCGGGTTTCGCGCCACCGACGCTGCACGCCATGGGCATCCGAGTCGCGACCGGCTTCCCGAGCTTTTCCAAGCGGACGTTCAACCTATTGATCACCAACGCCCCGGGCGCCCAGTCGCAGATGTACATCGCCGGCACCAAGCTGCTGGAGACCTACGCCGTCCCACCGCTGCTGCACAATCAGGCGCTGGCGATCAGCGTGACGTCCTACAACGGCATGCTGTATTTCGGGATCAACGCCGACCGCGAGGCGATGAGCGACGTCGACTTGCTGCCCGGACTATTGAGCCAATCTCTCGAGGAACTTCTCGACGCTTCCCGCTGATTAGTCGGGGTGAAAATCGGTGCCTGGTTCTATGATTCGTAATTGTGAGCACCGCGACAAATGACGGAAAATCGGCGAAGGCGAGCGGGAAGAAATCGAGCACCGCGACCACGCGCAAAATCTCCGACGATGTCTACCAAACCGAAATATACCGGCTGCAAACGGAATTCGTGAAGTTGCAGGAGTGGGCGCGCCACGTCGGCGCGCGCATCGTGATCCTTTTCGAGGGCCGGGACGGGGCCGGCAAGGGCGGAACGATCAAACGGATCACCGAATACCTGAACCCGCGAGTCGCCCGGATCGCGGCACTACCCGCGCCGAGCGATCGGGAACGGGGCCAGTGGTACTACCAGCGTTACATCGCGCACCTGCCCGCCAGGGGCGAAATCGTGCTCTTCGATCGGTCGTGGTACAACCGCGCCGGCGTGGAAAAGGTGATGGGATTCTGCACGCCGCAGGAGTATGTGCTCTTCTTGCGCCAGACGCCCATCTTCGAGCAGATGCTGATCGACGACGGGATCCTGTTGCGCAAGTACTGGTTCTCCGTGTCCGAGGCCGAGCAGCTGCACCGGTTCAGGGCGCGCCTGAATGACCCTGTCCGCCAATGGAAACTCAGCCCGATGGACATGGAGTCGCTGTATCGGTGGGAGGATTACTCGCGCGCCAAGGACGAGATGATGGTCCACACCGACACCCCGGTAAGCCCTTGGTACATAGTGGAATCCGACATCAAGAAGCACGCGCGGCTGAACATGATGGCCCACCTGCTGTCCACGATCGAGTACTACGACGTGGGCCGGCCCAAGGTCAAGCTGCCCAAGGAGCCGGTGGTGTCTGAGAACTACCAGCGCCCGCCGCGCGAGCTGTCGAACTACGTCGACGATTACGCGGCCACGTTGGTCGGGGGCTGATGATCCAGGTCTACATCCCGGCCACGCTGGAGATGTTGCAGCGGCTCGTCGCCGAGGGCTCCCTCTGGCCGGTCAACGGCACCGCGTTCGCGGTGACGCCGACGTTGCGCGAGGCCTACGCCGAGGGCGACGACGACGAACTCGCCGACGTGGCGCTGCGCGAGGCGGCGCTGGCGTCGCTGCGACTGCTCGCGGCCGGCCCAGCGGAAGGGGCCGACACCGGTCTGCCGCCCCGGCGCGCCGTGCTGGCCGCCGAGGTCGAGGAGGCCAAATTCCGTCCCGATCTCGACGACGCCGTCGTGCGCCTCGCCGCGCCGGTCACGCTCGACCAGGTCGTCGCCGCCTACGTCGACAACGCCGCCGCCGAGCCGGACGTCATCCGGGCCATCGAGATCATCGACGCCGCCGACCTGGGCGACGAGGACGCCGAGCTGATCGTCGGCGACGCGCTGGACCACGACCTGGCCTGGTATGCGAACCAGGAGTTGCCGTTCCTGCTTGACCTGCTCTGACGCACCGAATGTGACGAATTCCGACTAGCTACGACACCGTAGGTTACGCTACCGTAGGTTTCGTGGAGCGCACAGAATCGGCGACAATGTTGGGCGTAAGCCAGACGCCGGCTAGTGAGCAGGAGCTTCCGCTGGGCAGACGTAACCCATCGATCAGGGGCAACGTCGTCGACACCAAGCGACCCGTTGTGGCCGGCGCCGAGCGGCACCCCGGCTGGCACGCGCTACGCAAGCTCGCGGCGCGGATCACGACCCCGCTGTTGCCCGATGACTACCTGCATCTGGCCAACCCGCTGTGGTCCGCGCGGGAACTGCGGGGCCGCGTCCTCGAGGTCCGCCGGGAGACCGAGGATTCCGCGACCCTGGTGATCAAACCGGGCTGGGGCTTCAGCTTCGACTATCAGCCCGGCCAGTACATCGGGATCGGGCTGCTCGTCGACGGGCGCTGGCGGTGGCGGTCGTATTCGCTGACCTCGAGCCCGGCCGAGACCAGCGGCTCACCCCGCACGGTGACCATCACCGTCAAGGCGATGCCCGAGGGTTTCCTGTCCACCCACCTGGTGGCCGGCGTCGAGCCCGGGACCATCGTCCGGCTGGCCGCGCCCCAGGGCAACTTCGTCCTTCCGGACCCGGCGCCGTCGTCGATCCTGTTCCTGACCGCCGGTTCGGGGATAACGCCGGTGATGTCGATGCTGCGAACGTTGGTGCGCCGCAACCAGATCGGCGACGTCACGCATTTGCATTCGGCACCCACCGAATCCGACGTGATGTTCCGCGCGGAGCTGGCCGCGCTGGCCGCCAACCAGCCGGGCTACCGCTTGCAGGTGCGAGAGACCCGCAAGCAGGGCCGGCTCGACCTGGCCGCCCTGGATCAACAGGTCGCGGACTGGCGCGAGCGGCAGACCTGGGCCTGCGGGCCGGAGGGCATGCTCAACCAAGCGCAGAAGGTGTGGTCGGCGGCGGGCATCGGCGACCGGCTGCACCTGGAGCGGTTCGCCGTGTCCAAGGCGGCGCCTGCCGGGGCCGGCGGCACGGTGACGTTCGCGCGCAGCGGGCGCGCCGTCGCGGCCGACGGGGCGACGCCGTTGATGGATGCCGGCGAGGGCGCGGGTGTGCAGATGCCCTTCGGCTGCCGGATGGGTATCTGCCAGTCCTGCGTGGTAAGCCTGGTGGACGGGCACGTCCGCGATCTGCGAACCGGCGCCGAACACGAGCCGGGAAGTCGGATTCAGACCTGTGTGTCGGCCGCGTCCGGCGATTGCGTGCTCGACATTTAAAGATTACTCACAGGTAACCTACGGATTCGTAGGTTACGATAGCGTAGGTATTGCACCGACGAGACGACCGCTAGGGAGATGACGACGAGTGGCAATCACAGACGTCGACGTATTCGCCCATCTGACGGACGCTGACATCGAAAGCCTGGCCGTGGAGCTGGATGCCATCCGCCAGGACATCGAGGACTCTCGAGGGGCGCGCGACGCCCGCTACATCCGTCGCACCATCGCCGCGCAGCGCGCGCTGGAGGTGGCCGGCCGCGTGCTGCTGGCCGCCAGCTCGCGCCGCTCGGCGTGGTGGGCCGGCACCGTGACCTTGGGCGTGGCCAAGATCGTCGAGAACATGGAGATCGGCCACAACGTCATGCACGGCCAGTGGGACTGGATGAACGACCCGGAGATTCACTCCTCGACGTGGGAGTGGGACATGAGCGGGTCGTCCAAGCACTGGCGCTACACGCACAACTTCGTGCACCACAAGTACACCAACATCCTCGGGATGGACGACGACGTCGGCTACGGCTTGCTGCGCGTCACCCGGGACCAGCGCTGGAAGCGCTTCAACGTCTTGAACCTGTTCTACAACACCATGCTGGCGCTGCTCTTCGAGTGGGGCGTCGGCCTGCAGCACGTGGAATTGGGCAAGATCGTCAAGAAGCGGATGGACAACGACGACGCCCGGCAACGCATCGACGAGTTTCTCGCCAAGGCCGGCCGGCAGGTCGTCAAGGATTACGTCGCGTTCCCGGCGCTGACCGCGCTGTCGCCCGGCGCGACCTATCGGTCCACGCTGACGGCCAACGCGGTCGCCAACATCATCCGCAACGTGTGGGCGAACGCCGTGATCTTCTGCGGCCACTTCCCCGATGGCGCAGAGAAATTCACCAAGACCGACATGATCGGCGAGACCAAGGGCCAGTGGTACCTGCGCCAGATGCTGGGCAGCGCCAACTTCGAGGCCGGCCCCGCGCTGCGGTTCATGAGCGGCAACCTGTGCCACCAGATCGAGCACCACCTGTATCCCGATCTGCCGAGCAACCGGCTGCACGAGATCTCGGTCCGGGTGCGCGCGCTGTGCGACAAGTACGACTTGCCTTACACCACGGGCTCTTTCCTGGTGCAGTACGCCAAGACGTGGCGCACGCTGGCCAAGCTGTCGCTGCCGAACAAGTACCTGCGCGACGACGCCGACAACGCGCCGGAGACGCGCAGCGAGCGGATGTTCGCCGAATTGGAGCCCGGTTTTGCCGGCACCGATCCGGCGACCGGACGCCGGCGCGGGCTGAAGACCGCCATCGCCACCGTGCGGGATTGGCGGCGCGCCAAGAAGGAAGCGAAGCAGGGCCGCAGGGACGACCTGGCCGCCTAGCGTGCTTCGCCGACCGTGCACCCAGCGCGGATTTTTACCCAAATCCTCGCGGTGAGTGCACATTCGGCGCCTGGGCCCTAGGCTCGATGCGGGACCGCGGTCGGGACTAGGAGGCACGTGATGTTCGCAGCGTTCGGATTCGAAACCCTCGGTGTCGTCGTCGGGGACATGTACTTCGTCGACCCGCGCCCGCTCGCCGGTCAGGAGACGCCGGAACGGGGGGTCAGGCTCGAACTGCGCCTCGTCGACCGGGGCGAGCCGCAGGGATCGATCTACGCCGGCGTCCCGATCGCCTTCACCCGGCCGGTGTGGCGGGTGGACCTCTTCGGGTCCACCGAGAGCCCGCCGGGCACGCTCGACCGGGCCCATCACCACCCGCGCTTCGACGGCTGGGAGCCCGGCCGCCGGAACTTCGTCCCCGAACTGACCGCCGACCCGGTGTCGTGGCTGGCCGGCCAGCTGGCCGACCCGGCCGCCGTGCTGGAGCGGGCCGGCGTCGACGTGAGCGAAGTCAGCGAGGCCGATCTGGCCGGCCTTGCGGCGACGGCCCCGGAGATCGTGGGCGCGGTCAAGCGAATGCTGGACGGCGTGCGGGCCGGCGAACTGGCCCCGGCGCCCGCCGAACCCGTCGCCGCCGCGCGCACCGGGTGGCTTTGATCCGTTTCGATTTGCTAGCCGGCAGGTTCCGGATAATCTAACTGCTGCCGCCCATACTGAGGAGCCAGCAAATGAAGAAGACCGCACGCTTGACCGCCCCGCTCGCCGCCGTTCTGGGAGGTATCGCGGTCTTCACCGCCGCGATCGCGAACGCCGACTCGTCGGATGACGCTTACCTGCAGACCCTGAAGGACAAGGGAATCACCTGGGCGAGCGGCTCGGACCAGACGATGGTCCAAATCGGGCATGCGGTTTGCACCGACTGGGCTCATGGGTTCACGTTCGAGCAGACCTTCGCCGATGCGAAACAGGGGCTCCCGCAGTTGCAGGACACCTCGCTGGCCAAGATCATGGGTGCGGCGACGGGGGTTTACTGCCCGCAGTACTCGAGCAAGTTTGACTGAGCAAGCGCGGCGTCCGGCCGGCCTGACCGGGTTTCGAGGGAGGCGCTACTTGTCGACCACGCTGCCCTACGCCCGCGAGATGGTCTCTGGTTGAACGCGGCCCATATCGTTCGGCGTGCCGTCGGCCACCTTGATGGCCAGGGCATCCCGCTTCGCGCCGAGTTGTTCGGCCGCTCTCGGTAATTCGGGGTTGGGCTCGACCACCATCGGCGACGACGTCCTGACTTAGGTGAGCCTAGAGCCCGCTAGCCTGAGTGTTCCGCGGAGAAGACGTCGATCGCACGCACGGGCGTCAACATCACCAGCGGGATCTGACGACTAGTTGATTTCTGATAGGCGAGGTACGGCGGGTACAGGTGCGCCATGTATGCCCACACCTCATGGCGTTCCTGGCCTTCGGGCTCCCGCCAGGTGGCCTCGAATGCCTGGGTGGCGATCTGAACGC
The DNA here is from genome assembly GCF_059812245.1 of Mycobacterium sp. NGS64. Taxonomy (NCBI): domain Bacteria; kingdom Bacillati; phylum Actinomycetota; class Actinomycetes; order Mycobacteriales; family Mycobacteriaceae; genus Mycobacterium; species Mycobacterium sp. NGS64. The sequence goes on from NZ_JCALCI010000001.1 coordinate 458,946, forward strand.
CAATCATGTTGCTCTGCAAGACATTCAAGTACCACTCCGGGTGCGTGTCGGCGCCTCCCTTGGATGCGACGATCACGATCTCCCCGCCGACGTTGCCGTAGATCAACGGTCTGACATAGGTCTTACCCGATTTGCGACCGACAACCTTGATCAAGCAGTGCGTGGTCAGTTCACGTCCACCGACCGCACTCACATCCATGATGTGGCCGCGCGTGCCCCCGGAGGTCAGGTACGTCTCGAGGTGCTCGCTGATCCAGTCACTGCGCGCCGCTCGGATCGATGCCGCATCGGCGTCGCTCATGGATGACTCCTCCCGCAAACGAAGCGAGCCCCACGGCCGCGCCTCCACGACTGATCTTGCCAGGCTGACCATGCAACCATGTGCCATCACGGTGTCGGACCTTCTTTAGTCAGTTGTCGAAGAAGACCATAGGCTCTGGCGATTCGCGTGCCTTCCCGGGCCGGTACGGTGACCTGGTGGCGCAAAGACGCCTTGAAGTGGGTTGCGGTCCGCTGCTTGTCGACGATGACGGCGTTCTGATCAGGGCGCACGGCATTCCCTACGCGACCGCCGAACGATTCGCCGCGCCGGTTCCCGCTCCACGGCATACCGATGTGCGCGATACGACGAGGCGCGGTCCGGTGTGTCCGCAGTTGCCGTCCCGTTTGGACTTCGTGAACGGTCCGGTGGTCGACGGCCTCGCCGTCAGCGAGCAATGTCAGATACTCAGCGTCACAGCGCCTTGCGACGCTCGGGGGCTCCCGGTGATGGTGTGGTTCCACGGCGGGGCGTACCTGTCGGGCAGCGGAGAGGCGCCCAAGTACGACCCCGATGCGCTGGTCAGGGAGGACCGCGTCATCGTCGTCACCGTCAGCTACCGGCTCGGTATCTTCGGATACCTCAACCCCAACGCGGGCGGGGAAGAGAACTTGGGTCTGCGCGATCAGATCATGGCGTTGCGCTGGACCCAGCAGCACATCGCGGCGTTCGGCGGCGACCCGTCGCAAGTGACGATCTTCGGCCAGTCGGCAGGCGGAGATTCGGTGTTGTCACTGATCCTCAGTGAGGAGGCGACGGGTCTGTTCCACCGCGCCATTCTGCAAAGCGCCCCGCTCGGTGTGCGAAGCGGCAGGGAGGCGATGACGGCGGCAATGCGAGAGGCGGTGACCGGCGCGCTTGGCGGTGTGGCCCCGGGCGAGGCCAGCGTCGAGCAACTGCTCGACGCTCAAACCGCCGCTGTGACAACGGCACAGCGATTCGGACTGGTCGGCGGGTTCCCGTTCGCACCGATCGCTGGCATGGACCCGCTACCTCCCGCCCGCGACGAAAGTCGCAAACTCGCCGACGCGGCAGCCCGAGTTGAGATGCTCGTCGGCTACGCCCGCAATGACGCGGACGCGTTCGTCGCCATGGACTCGCGAGGGCAACGACTCCAGCGTCTTGGCCCACCGGGTCGGGCCGCCGCCCGACTGCTCGGCGACGTGCTGACCCGGCGGATATTTGGCCGGCCGGCGCTTGAACTCGCCAAATCCTGGATTTCACATGGCGGTGCCGCCGCGACGTTCCGCGTGGACTGGTCACCGCCAGCCGCGCCGTTTCGCGCATGCCACTGCATCGAGCTGCCGTTGCTGTTCGGCTCGCCGGAGTGCTGGGCCGACGCGCCAATGCTCGGTCCCGAACCCAACCCCATTGACGCCGACGTGGCTCGCAAGACGCGCGGTTACTGGGCCGCCTTCGCGCACTGGGGCACCGCTACGCTGGGGAGCTCGTCGCTTCGAATCTGACACGCTTGTCGAATCGCATCAGCGTGCGACCACCTTTTCGGCGAGCGCGTCCAGCTTCGCGTCCAGCGCCTCTGCCGCGCTGAGCAATTCGGGATTTTCCTCGACGACCATCAGCGATGACGGCTGGACGTAGGTCAGGCTGCTGCCGTCGTCCTCGTCGGTCAGGAACAGCTCGACCGGGGCGAACAAGCCCGCGGTCACGTCGTGGCGCAGCATCGTGATGGCAATCAGCGGGTTGCCGAGGATCACCCGCAACGCCTTGCGGTCAATGCCGGCCCGGCCGATCCATGCGCCGTGGTCGAACAAGCCGAACAACATGAATCCGCTTGGCCCGACGCATTTTTCGACCTCCTGCCGATACGATTCCCAATCGTCATGCGCCTTGGCGATCTCGTTGATCGGTACCGGTTTCTCGCCGATATCGTCCAGTAGCGCCGAGACCAGCTCGTCGAAACCCTTGGTGCTGTCGTAGCGGACCCGCACGCCGTCGAACTTGATTTCGGTGCGCTCAGACATGTTCGGCCTCCCTGTCGTGGTTTTGTTCGAACATCGAGCGGTGGTCGTTGACGAACTCCTCGACCGTGGTGAGCGGGCGGCCGATGATCGTGATCGCCGCATCACTGACGCCGGCCAGTCGCCCTTCCCGTTGGTCGATTGCCACAGCCTCGAAGTGCCTCAGCTTGGCGGTGTCGTCAGGGATTCCGATGAGATCCAGAAACGTTGTCGCGCTGACACTTTCGAACTGAAGTTCTCGACCGAGGACGCGCCCGACCTCGGCGGCCAACTCCCAATGGCTGTACTCGACGGGTCCAGTCAAGGTGTACGTGCGGCCGCCGTGTTCGTGGGGATCGCTCAAGATGGTGGCGGCGCCCAACGCGATATCTCGTGCGGCGATTGGGGCAAAGCGACTGTCGGCGTCAAAGGGCATGACATAGCGGCCGCCGCGGATCAACGCGGCGATGTACGTCAGCCATTCCATGAAGAACGTGACCCGCAGATTGGTCGTCGGAATCCCCGACCAGTCGAATACCTGCTCGGACAGCCAGTGGTTCTGCGTGGCCTTGCTCCGGGCCCGCGGTCGCGACTGAATGTGGCTCATGTTGACGATCAGGTCGAGGCTTTGCTCCCTGGCCGCCTGGGCGAACATCACCGCCGCCTCCACGAGTCCTTCACCGACCGGGAAATTGAAGTAGGCGCGCCGCACGCCGTCGAGTGCTGCGCGCACATCGCGCAGGTTGAGCTGGTCGCCGACGACAACTTCGGCACCGGCGTCGCGGAGACTTTGGGCGCGATCGTCATCCTGGCGGACCATCGCCGTGACCGGCAGTCCGCGGTCGAGCAGGTACTCGACCATCGGACGGCCGGTATCACCGTTGGCGGTGGTCACCAGGATCCTTGGCATGGCTGCTGTTAGCCCAACCGCTCGATGATGGTGGCGTTGGCCATGCCGCCGCCCTCGCACATCGTCTGCAGCCCATAGCGCCCGCCGCGCTGCTCCAAAGCATTGACCAGGGTGGTCATGATGCGCGCGCCGCTGGCGCCCAGCGGGTGGCCGATCGCGATGGCGCCGCCGTTGACGTTGGTCTTGGCCAGGTCGGCCCCGGTGTCGTGCGCCCAGGCCAGGACGACGGGCGCGAACGCCTCGTTCACCTCGAACAGGTCGATGTCGGCCAGCGTCAGACCGGCGCGACGCAGCACCTTCTCGGTGGCCGGGATGACCCCGGTCAGCATGTACAGCGGGTCGGAGCCCACCACGGTGGTGGTGTGGATGCGCGCCAGCGGACGGAGCCCGAGTTGCTTGGCGACCTCGCTGGTGGTGATCAACACCGCCGCGCTGCCGTCGGACAGCGGCGAGGAGTTACCGGGCGTGATCTCCCAATTGATCTGCGGGAAGCGCTCGTTCATCGCGTCGCTGTAGAACGCCGGCTGCAGGGCGGCCAGCGTCTCGACCGTGGTGCCGGGCCGGATGATCTCGTCGGTGGCCAGCCCCGCGATCGGGATCAGCTCGTTGTCGAACAGCCCGTCCTTGGTGGCCCGGGCGGCCTTGTCGTGGCTGCCGGCCGAGAACTCATCGAGCTGGGTGCGCGAGAAGCCCCACTTGGCGGCGATCAGCTCGGCGCTGATGCCCTGCGGGACAAGCCCGTCAGGGTAGCGCTGCGCCATGTCGTGACCGAACGGGTCGCTGCCGGGCAGCACCGAGCTCCCCATCGGGACGCGGCTCATCGACTCGACGCCACCCGCGACGACGAGGTCGTAGGCGCCGGCGAGCACGCCCTGCGCGGCGAAGCTGATCGCCTGCTGGCTGCTGCCGCACTGCCGGTCGATGGTGACGCCGGGAACCGACTCGGGGAATCCCGCGCCCAGCAGCGCGTTGCGCGCGATGTTGACGGCCTGGTCGCCGGCCTGGGTGACAGCGCCGGCGATGACGTCGTCGATGCGCTCCGGGTCGACGCCCGTGCGGGCTACCAGTTCGCGCAGGCTGTGTGCCAGCAGGTCGGCGGGCAGCACGTCGTGCAGCGCGCCGCTGGCCTTGCCCTTGCCGATCGGGGTGCGTACGGCACCGACGATGACGGCGTCGCGACCTTGAACCATGGCTCCTCCTTGAGACCTATTAGCTAGGTATTGCTAGCTGTACCCAGGTAAACATCTGGGTACACTAAAATCAACCCAGACCGGGAGGTGATCTACATGACATTCCTTCAAGGCGCTCTGGCGGACCGCGAGAAGTGGTCGCCGGTCGGTGAGTGCGCGATCGAGAAGACCATGGCGGTGGTCGGCACCAAATCCGCGATGCTGATCATGCGCGAGGCGTATTACGGCACCACCCGGTTCGACGACTTCGCGCGCCGGGTCGGCATCACGAAGGCGGCCACGTCGGCGCGGCTTGCCGAGCTCGTCGAGCTGGGCCTGCTAGAGCGGCGGCCCTACCGCGAGCCGGGGCAGCGCGCCCGCGAAGAGTACGTGCTGACCCAGGCCGGCGTTGATTTCATGCCGGTGGTCTGGGCGATGTTCGAGTGGGGCCGCCGCCACCTGCCGGGCCGTCACCGGCTGCGGCTCACGCACGTGGGCTGCGACGCCGAGGTGAGCGTCGAAATCCGCTGCGCTGAGGGACATCTGGTGCCGCCGGGCGAGCTCGGCATGCGGCTGGCTAAGTCTGGTTGAGCGCCGCCCGTCGCGAGGGTCCGCAAATGTACGCCTTACGCGGCGTGTGGTCGTGCAAACACGCGCGCTCGATAGGCCGTCAGGTCTCCCTGAGCACCGCCAGCAGCCGGCGGGCCGCGGCCACGCGGCGCACCGCCGGCCCGGACAGGGTGTCCAGCGCGCATTCCGGGTCGGCCGGCGGCCCCATGTGTCCGCAGCCCCGCGGGCAATCGTCGATCGCCTCGGCCAGGTCGGAGAACGCGTCCAGCACGTCGTCGGGCCGGATGTGGGCCAGGCCGAAGGAGCGGATCCCAGGCGTGTCGATCACCCACCCGGAGCCTTCCAGCGGCAGGGCGACCGACTGGGTGGACGTGTGGCGGCCCCTGCCGATCTCGGTTACCTCACCGACGGCCCGATCCGCTTCCGGCACAAGGCGATTCACCAGCGTCGACTTGCCGACGCCGGAATGCCCCAGCAGCACGGTGATCTTCCCGGCGATCAGGCCGGCCACCGCCAGCAGCGGGTCGTCGACGCCGGCGGCGACCACCGTCAGGTCCAGGTCCACGAACTGCTCGGCGAACGGCCCCGGCGGCGCGAGGTCGGTCTTGGTCAGGCACAAGATCGGCGTCAGCCCGCCGGCGTAGGCGGCGATCAGCGCCCGGTCGACGAGCCCGGTCCGCGGCGGCGGGTCGGCGAGCGCGACGACGATCAGCAGCTGGTCGGCGTTGGCGACCACCACCCGTTCGGTGGGATCGGTGTCATCGGCGGTGCGCCGCAACACCGTTCGCCGCTCGCCGCGGCGCACGATGCGGGCCAGGGTGTCGGTGCGCCCGGACAGGTCGCCGACCAGGTCGACGTCGTCGCCGACGACGATCGGGGTGCGGCCCAGCTCGCGCGCCCGCATGGCCGTGACCCGGCGATCGGGCCGGCCGCCCAGCACGCACCCCCAGCGCCCGCGGTCGACGCTGACCACCATCGCGGCCTCGGCGTCGGCGTGCTCCGGGCGGGTCTTCGTTCGCGGTCGCGAGCCCCTGCCGGAGCGGACCTTGACGTCGGACTCGTCGTAGTCGCCGGGCCTCAACCGCCGGAACCCTCCAACATGCGCGCCCACAGCTGCGGGAACTCTGGCAGCGTCTTGCCGGTGGAGCCGATGTCGTCCACCTGGACCCCGGCGACGCGCAGCCCGACGATCGCGCCGGCCATCGCCATCCGGTGATCGGCGTAGGCGCGCCAGGTGCCGGCGTGCAACGGTTTCGCGGTGATCACCAGGCCGTCGGGCGTCTCGGCGCAGTCGCCGCCCAGGCGGTTGATCTCGGCGCTCAGCGCGGCCAGCCGGTCGGTCTCGTGGCCGCGCAGGTGGGCGATGCCGGACAGGCGTGACACCGATCCCGGGGTGGCCAGGGCGGCCAGCGCCGCCACCGACGGCGTCAGCTCTCCGACCGCGCGCAGGCCGACGTCAAACCCGGCGTAATCGGCCGACCCGCTCACCTCGAGGAACGAATCGGTTTGCGTCACAACGGCATTCATCTTGCCCAGGACGCTCAGGATGTCACCGGCGGGTTGCACGCTGGTCGACGGCCAGCCGGTGATGCGCACCATTCCGCCGCTGACCACGGCCGCCGCCAGGAACGGGACGGCGTTGGTCAGGTCGGGTTCCACTTCCCAGTGCCGGGCCGCGACCGCGCCGGCGGGTACCCGCCAGCGGTTGGCGACGGAGTCGTCGACGTCGACCCCGGCCTGGCGCAGCATCACGATCGTCATCGCGATGTGCGGGGCGGACGGCACCGCCGCGCCGGTGTGCTGGACGGTCAGGCCGTCGGTGAACGACGCCGCGGACAACAGCAGGCCCGAAACGAATTGCGAGGACGCCGAGGCGTCGATCGCGACGGTGCCGCCGGCGACGGACCCGCCGCCGTGCACCCGGAAGGGCAGACCGCTCCCGTCGATCTTCACGCCCAGGCCGCGCAGGGCGTCCAGCAGCGGCGCGATGGGCCGGGCGCGGGCTTGCTCGTCGCCGTCGAACTCGACGACCGAATCGGCCAGCGCCGCCAGCGGCGGAACGAAACGCAGGACCGTGCCCGCCAGGCCGCAGTCCACCGTGGCGCCGGGTGCCGGGGCGATCGCGCCGCCCACCGTCAGGTCGGAGCCGGGCCCGTCGACGCGCAGGCCCAGGGTGCGCAGCGCCCCGATCATGAGGTCGGTGTCGCGGCTGCGCAGCGCGCCCGTGATGGTCGAGGTGCCCTGCCCCTGCGCGGCCGCCAGCCCCGCCAGCACCAGCGCCCGGTTGGTCTGCGACTTCGAGCCGGGAACCGTGACGGTCGCGTGCACCGGTGCGGTCGTCTGGGGGGCCATCCACGAGCTCACGTGCTTCATCCTGCCGTACCGGGCACTCAGGGATCGGGTGCGGAGCACTATGGAGGTTATGTGCGGACGTTTTGCCGTGACGACCGATCCGGCCAAGCTGGCCGAGAAGATCAAGGCGATCGACGAGGCGACCGGGGCGTCTGAACGCGCGGGCGAGCCAAACTACAACGTGGCCCCGACCGCGACCATCGCGACCGTCGTCACCCGGCACACCGACCCCGACGACGACCCCACGCGGCGCGTCCGGCTGATGCGCTGGGGCCTGATCCCGCCGTGGGTCAAGGCCGGGCCCGACGGGGCGCCGGAGGGCAAGGGCCCGCTGCTGATCAACGCCCGCGCCGACAAGGTGACCAGTTCGCCCGCCTTTCGCTCGAGCGCCAAGTCGAAGCGTTGCCTGATCCCGATGGACGGCTATTACGAGTGGCGCGTCAACTCCGACGGCACCGGCAAGAAGTCGGCCAAGACGCCGTTTTTCATGTACCGCGAGGACGGCGAGCCGCTGTTCATGGCGGGGTTGTGGTCGGTCTGGAAACCGGCCAAAGACGGTTCGCCGCTGCTGAGCTGCACGATCATCACCACCGACGCGCCCGGTGAACTCGCCGAGATCCACGACCGCATGCCGCTGGCGCTGCCCGAACGCGACTGGGACCGCTGGCTGGACCCGGACGCCCCCATCGACGAGGAGCTGCTCACCCGACCACCCGACGTCCGGGACATCCGCATGCGCGAGGTGTCGACGCTGGTCAACAGCGTGCGCAACAACGGGCCGCAGCTGCTCGAGCCGGTCGAAGAGCAGTCGGAGCAAATGAAGCTCCTGTAGCGCGCGACCTCGCTGCCATCTGCAGCAGTCCTGAGCCTGGCGCGCCGCAGGGGGTGGGAGCCACCGATGTCGTACGTGATCGCAGCGCCCGTGGCCCTCGTCGACGCGTCGCAGGACCTGACCGGGATCGTGGAGGCGGTCAAGGGGGCCGCCGCCGGGGCGGCGCCGCCGACGACGGGGATCGTCGCCGCGGCGGGCGACGAGGTTTCGGCGGCCGTCGCGAACGTTTTCGGCAGCTGCGCCAAAGAGTTTCAGACCCTGACCGCGCGGACGATGGCATTGCAGACCCAGTTCGTGCGGGCGTTGAGCGCGGCCGGCGCCGCGTACGCGACGGCCGAGGCTGCGAACATGGCGCCGCTGCAGGCGCTGGAGCAACAGGTGGAGAGCCTGGGAGTCCTGTCGCCCATCGAACGGATGCTCGGGCACCCGCTGTTCGCCAGCGGCACCGGCACCGGTCAAACCGAGTCGCTGCTCGCCACGACGCCCACCGGCGGGGCGGTGACCACCGCGCCGACCACCAACGGGGTGACCGGGGTCAAGACGGGGTTTTCCTTCCTGCAAATTCCGCTTGGTGAAGCCTCGATCTTCGGAATTCCGCTTGGTCAGCTCAGCCTGCCCGCCCCCGCGCACTGGTACTTCCCGACCCAGGCCGACGGCTCCGTGCACGCCAACGGCGTCATCTACCTGCAGCACGGCTTCGGGGCGATCGGGTGGTTCTACGACCCGCTGGCCATGCAGCTGGCCCAGCAGACCGACAGCATCGTGGTGGTGCCCACCGTGCCGTCGCTTCCGTTGCCGTTCGGCGCCTGGTTGGGCGGCCCGCAGCTGCAGCAGGGCGTCGCCTCGCTGTTCCTCGGCAGCGAGACGGCGCTGAACATCAGCGCGAACCACGCCGGTTATCAGGGCACGCTCCCGCAGGACTTCATCCTGACCGGACACTCCGCCGGCGGCGGCCTCGCCACGATCGCCGCCGGCGACTACATCGCGGACCTCGGGACGAACACCGCCAGCAACCACCTCCTCGGCGTGGTGATGTTCGACGGGGTCGCGATGGATTCCTCGGCGTTCGCGACGGCGGTGGCCAACCTGCAGACGTTGCACATTCCCGACTACGTGGTGGCCGCGCCGCCCCAGCCGTGGAACGCGTTCGGCGCCACCACCAATCAACTGATCAGCCTGTATCCGGGGCAGTTCGTCGGGGTCGAACTCGTCAACGGCTCGCACGTCGATTCGATGATCGGCGGCCATCCCCTTGTCGACTTCGCCGCCCAGCTGATCACCCGGTTCTCCCCGCCCGGAAACACCGCGGCCGTGTACACCCTGGCCACCGGCTGGATCAACGACATCTATGCCGGGGCCGGCCCCACCGACCCGATCTACGGCGTCTACGGGCCCACCGGCGGCTACCTGCCGCCCGGCGGCCAGCAGATCATCCTGGGCAACGCCGCCGGGATCGTGCTGTAGTAATCGGCTGTCTTCGCGCGACAATCCTCGGCGCATCGTTTGTGTTTCGGCGACGGAGCTTCGCGTGCGGGCGCGGCTTAGTGTGTTCGTGTGAGTGGTTCGTACACGTACACGTTCGAGGACATCCAGCACCGCCCGGTCGCGGTGATCGGAGCCGGAACATTGGGCCGGCGCATCGCGCTCATGTTCGCCACCCGCGGCGGAACCGTTCGGATCTTCGCGCCCCGCGCCGAACAGCGCGCCGCCGCCGTGCAATACGTGACCGAGACGCTGCCGAAGGTAGTGGCCGACCGCGGATTCGGCGAAGTGGGCAGCGCGGCCGGCGCGGGATCGCTCGAGGAGGCATTGGCCGACGCCTGGCTCGTCATCGAATCCGTCCCGGAGAAGCTCGAGATCAAGATCGCGACATGGGAGCAGATTGACCAAGCCGCGCCGCCCGACACCATCTTCGGCACCAATTCCTCGTCGTACCCGTCGCGCCTGATGGCCGCCGGCGTCCGCGACAAAACCCGGTTGTGCAACGTGCACTTCTACATGCCGCCGGAGGTCAACGCGGTCGACCTGATGTCCGACGGTCAGACCGACCGCGGGCTCCTCGACACGCTGCTGGCCGTGCTGCCGGAATTCGGCGTCTTCCCCTTCGAGGCGCGCAAGGAGTCCACCGGCTTCATCTTCAACCGCATCTGGGCGGCCATCAAGCGCGAGTCGCTGGCCGTGGTCGCCGAGGGCGTGGCCCGGCCGGAGGACGTCGACGGGATGTTTCGGGTCAACTGGGGCGTGCCCGCCGGGCCGTTCCAGATGATGGACCTGGTTGGGCTCGACGTGGTGCTCGACATCGAAAACCATTACGCCCAAGAGTTTCCGCACCTACCGAAGCACGTGCGTGAGTTGCTGCAGTCCTATGTTGATGCCGGCAAGCTCGGCCTTAAGAGCGGCGAGGGCTTCTACCGGTATTCGTAGTGCCGACGATGAATTGTCTTGTGTCCAAAGCCTGCTCGATACGATCAGCGGTCGCCGTCGGGTCGAGGGCGGTCGTGTCGACGACGTGGCGCTCGTAGCGTTCGAGGTCGGTGAATTGTCGATACATGCTCCGGATCGGTTCGGCTGCGGTTAGCGCATCAGGACCGCGGTTTAGCGCGCGCTGCAAGGTGGTGGCCTCGTCCGGGCGAAGGACCACGTAGTGGATTTGCCCGAGCGCGGGATCCAAGGCGGCGCAGAAGCGTTCGATGAACCAGGGGCCGACGATGCCGTCCACGATTACCTGGTAACCCCCGGCGGCATACTCGGCTGCCGCGCGCGCAAGCGCCGTGATGACAACGGTGTTTTGCCCGTGCGCCTCCGGAAGATACGGCGGGATGGCGCCGCTACGGATGAAGTGCCAAAAGTCGTCGGCGTGCAAGTGCACGGCGAGGGCGTGGCGCTGGACGAGGAGCGCGGCGACGGTCGTCTTCCCAGCTCCGGGCGGCCCGGTCAGCACGATGAGCCGCCCGGGCGATCCCTGAGAATGGCCGAGCGACGTCAGTTGCTCAGCACCAACCGCCACTGGCCGGCGGCCGTATGGTTGGGGACGCACCAGAAGTTGTTCCAGTTCCCCGGCGTCGAGGCCTTCACGCCCGGGCCGGCGTCTTGGCAGGCCTCCCGGGTCGGATAGCTGCCCTCGGTCTGGATGGTGTCAGCGTGGCTGACGCCGGCGCCGACCGTCATCAAACCCCCGAAAGCCAGCACGCCCGCGGCGACCAGCTTGGCGGCCGCATTGACAAACGTAACCATCGAATCCTCCTGTGATGCCTCAGGTGGCACCGTATTGCGTACTGTAGTCAATCGACTACATTAGCGCAATAGTCGGCCCAGTGAAGCGTCACGCCAGCAACGCGCGCGCCACGACGACGCGCTGAATCTGGTTGGTGCCCTCGGAGATCTGGGTGATCTTGGCGTCGCGGGGCGGCGATCAGGCGCCGGTGCGCAGGTAGGCGAGCGCCTGCGCCGCGGCATTGGCGCCGCACATTCCGTGCGCTCCAGGCCCCGGTGGGGTGGCGGCCGAGCAGATGTACATGCCGGGCACGCCAATAGTATAGGGAGACAACGTTATTCGCGGCCCAAACGTCAACTGGCGAATGTCCTTGGCGCCGGTCATGATGTCGCCGCCGGCATAGTTTGCGTTGTAGGTCGCCATCTGCGTCGTCGAGCGCACCGCGTGGCCGACGATGCGCTCCCGGAAGCCGGGGGCGAAGCGCTCGATCTGGGCGATGATCGCCTCGGTCGCGTCGCCCGCATAGCCGTTGGGCACGTGGGCGTAGCTCCACACGGGATGCGTATTGCCCACCGAGCGTTGCGGATCCGCCAGGTACTGCTGGCCCACCAACACGAACGGCCGCTCGGGCATGCGGCCGGCATGGATGTCCCGCTCGGTCGCCGCCAGTTCGGAGTAGGTGCCGGCGAGGTGAACGGTGCCCGCCCGACGGGCATCGGGGTTCGTCCATGGCACGCCGCCCTCGACGGCGAAGTCGACCTTGAACGCGCCCGGCCCGCGGCGAAACTTGGTGAAGGCGCGCGAGATTCGACGCGGCAGCCGCTCGCCCAAAATACCCGCCACCGCCTCCGGTGCGAGATCGAACAGCGTGACGTCCGCCGGCGGCAGCTCCGACGCCGCCTGGACCCGGACGCCGGTCTCGATCTTGCCGCCCAGGTCGGTCAGCAGCGCCACCATCGCGTTGGTGATCGCCTGCGACCCACCTTCGGCGACCGCCCAGCCGTACCGGTGACCGGCGGCGAGGATGCCCATCCCGATGGCCGAGGTCATCGGGTAGTGCAGCGGCCTGAAGGCATGGGCGGCAACGCCTCCGAACAACGCCCGCCCCTCGTCGGTGCGGAAGAAGCGGGCGAACGTCGACCCCGGTAGCACGGTGGGTGCGCCGAACCGGGCCAGCATCAACGGGTAATGCGGCGGCCGCAGCAGGGGCCGCATGATGTCCTCACTCAGCGCGTCGAACCGGGCCGCCGAATAGCCGAATGCGAGCCGCCAGCGCGACCCGTCGCCTCCGAGACCGGCCGCGGTCCGCCCCACCGAGCGGTGCAGGACGCCGGCGCCGCCGCCGTCGAGGGGATGCACGCAATCGATTGCGGGCCATCGCCATGTCAGGCCGTACCGCTCCAACTCGAAACGGCTCAGGAACGGCGAGCCGACGGCCATCGGGTGAATCGCCGAGCAGTGGTCGTGCAGCAGGCCCGGCAAAATCGCCTCGCTGCTGCGGGCACCGCCGCCCACCTCGTCGGCGGCCTCGAGCACGGTGACCTGCACGCCCTCGGCGGCCAGGCAGATGGCGGCGGCGAGCCCGTTCGGCCCGCCCCCCACCACCGCTGCGGTAGTCATGCCAGCGCACTTTCCTTAACCGCGGCCGGGCCGCGCAGTGACCCAACGGCCGCGTCGTGCAGCGACCATTCGGCCTCGGTCGGGATCGGGCCGTTCGGCAGCCAGGGCTGCTCGGCGACCGCGTCGGCCACCTTCCACGTGCCGCGCTCCAACACCCCGAGCGCCGCGTCGATCAGCTTGTAGTGCTGCACACCGCTGCCGAAGGCCTCCGACTCGACCCAGGCGATGACACACTCGCCCGGTTCGAACGCGGCTTGACTCTGCACGGCACTGATCAAGTCTTCATTGTGCAGGTGACCGTCGCCAAAGTTAAAGCCGATCAGAGAGTTGCAGACGAACTCACCGTCGCGCACGGCGCGGGTGTCGACGTCGGGCAGGTGCCTCAACAGCAGCGAGTACAGGCCGCGCCCCTGGCTGTGCATGCAGCGCCACGCGGCCACCTTCTGCAGGGTGATCTCCGCCCATTTCGGCTCGTAGCCGGCCCCAATGAACTGGTCGATCTGGTTGGACGCGGTGCGGGTGACCCGGTTCAGTTTCTGTTCGGCGCCCGGTGTGAAGGTCCACACCGCCGACGCCCAGTTGCCCGCGTACTGACGCAGCGACGGCAGGAAGGAAACCTTGTCGGGCCGGATGTTGCCCAGCACCGGGTAGACGAGCAGGGCGGCGGCGATGACCGCGGCCAGCCACGGTGGGGTCATGTCCCACGGGGCGTAACCGTTCCAGTTCGGGAAGCCGAGGAACAGGAAGATCGTGGTGTATGCGAACGCGACGTTCCATTCCAGCGGCACCGCCAGCGGGAACGTCGAGATGATGAACAGGTGGAATCCCACCATCAGCATCACCGCCGCCAGCGTCAGCCACTTGTTCGTCGAGAAGAACAGCACCAGTGGAGCGGCGATCTCGACGGTGGTGCCGTTCACGTGCGCCATGAAGTCCGCGAGCCGTGACGGCCGCATGTCGCGCCCGAAGTCGCGATAGTGCGCCCGCCGCACCCATTTGGGGGTGAATATCGTGTTGGAAACCATCGGTGGGATGACGTTGGAGAAGTGCTTGCCGAATTTCGAGAACCCGGCGCCGATCCACACCACCACGATGAGCATCTTGCACGCGATGATCATGTTGACGAACGGCAATGCGGCGAAGAAGAACAGCGCCGGCAAGTACTGTTCGCCGCGGGCGCCGAGGAAGATGGTTTTGTCGCGCAGCCCGATCAGCATCAGCAGAGCGATCGGCGCGACCAGCAGCGCGGGGTTCACCAGCCCGGAAGTGTTGTGCGGCAACGCCTTTGATAGCGAATCGCTGTGCACACCGGGCGACTGGAGCGCGACGGCCAGGCTGCCCAGCAGCGCCAGGTACACCGCGATGTCGAACCAGGTCCGCCGGTCACCGGCGGTGAACGGCACCCACTTCCACGGGCGCAGCCGGATGGTGCCGGGCCGGGCCCAGAACAGGATGCCGCCGGTCATCGGTTTGACCTTGCCGGCCAGCGGTCCCCATGAACCGGCCACGCCGATGGCTTCCAGCAGCACCGTCCACAGGATCACCTTCTGGTAGACGATCGGTTGGTTCCACCACTGGGTGACGTCCCAGAAGGCGGGCAGCCCGGAGGTCGCCGTCGCGACCGTGATGCCTCCGATCGCGAAGAACACGACCAACTTCAGGAGGTAGATGGTGTGCACCATCCTCGGTGCGCCGAAACCGTTTTCGCCCCAATCGAGGACGAGGATCCGCATTCGCTCCGTCAGTGGCTTCCCGAGGAAGCTATCCGGGTCGACAGCTGGGAGAGCCGGCTTGGTGAATCCCATTTCCTTCGCTCCTTCGGCGTCGGGAGTAAGCGTGGCCGCAACGCTAGGTTCCGTGTGCGGCGGGACACAGTCGTCGATCGACAAAACCGCTCGCCGGAGTTATCGCCAGAAGACAACGTCGCGTCTAACGTCATTGAGGTGAAGAAATCGCACGTCGACGCCCCGGACGCCGACGTCGTCGGGGTGAGGGGTTGCGTCGCCGAGGTCGCCAGCCGATTGCACGGGCGGCTGGCCGACGCGACGGCGGAGATCCATCGCGCCCTGGAAAACCAGATCCCGGACCTGCCGCGGGAACCTCGCATCATGGAGCTGCTCGGTGCGAGCATCGAGGGCAACGTCGACACGATGTTGCGCGCGTTGCGCTACGACATCGCCGTCGAGCGCGTCGAGGCGCCCACCGCGGCGCTGGAGTATGCCCGCCGATTGGCGCAGCACGGGGTGCCCGTCAACGCGCTGGTGCGGGCCTACCGGCTCGGCCAGCGCCGGATGAACGAGCTGATCTTCGCCGAGTTGCGCGAGGTCGATATCCCGGACGGGTTGCGGGTGGCGGTCATTGAGGCGATGAGCGCCGCGATGTTCTCCTACATCGACTGGATGTCCCAACAGGTCGTCGCCGTCTACGAAGACGAACGCGAGCGGTGGCTGGAGAACCAGAACAGCCTGCGCGGCCTGCGGGTGCGCGAGGTATTGGCCGCCACCAAGGCCGTCGACGCCGACGCGGCCACCACGGCGATCCGCTATCCGTTGCGCTGGTACCACCTGGGGCTCGTCATGTGGTACCCGGAGGGCGATGGCGCGGGTGACGAACTGGCCAGGCTGCAACGATTCCTGCGCGAGCTGGGCGAAGCCGTCGCCGTCGACGCCGGGCCGCTGTTCGTGGCCGCCGACCAAAGCTGCGCATGGGGGTGGCTGCCCTACCGTGCCGCGCCGACCGACACCGCCGACGTGGTCACGAAGATCCGCCGGTTTGTGCTGACCCGTCCGGACTCGCCGAACGTGGCGCTCGGGTCGGCCGGAGCCGGTGTCGAAGGTTTTCGCCGCACCCACCGGGACGCGATGGAGGCCCGCGGCGTCGCGGCGGCCGGGCGGCGGCCGAACGCTTCGGCTCCGACGGTGGTCGCCGCCACCGATCCGGGGCTGTCGGTCGTGGCGGGACTGGGCGGCGACGTCGACCGGATGCGGGGCTGGGTCGACACGGTGCTCGGCGATCTCGCGAGCGACAACGACAACGACGCGCGACTGCGGGAGACGTTGCGTGTCTTTCTGGGTTGCGGTTCCAGCTACAAGCTGGCCGCCGAGGAATTGAACATGCACTTCAACTCGGTCAAGTACCGGGTCGGACGTGCCGTCGCGAGGCGCGGGCGGGAGATCGGCACCGACCGGCTCGACGTGGAGGTGGCGCTGCTCGCCTGCCACTGGTACGGAAGCGCGGTGCTGCGCCAGCCGTGAGGGTCAGCCCATCGCGGGAGCGGCGACGCGACGGGGCACCGCGAGCCGCGGAAGGCGAACCGCCGAGACCGCACGGATCGGCCGGTAGGTCGGTCGCAGGTCGCGGAAGAAGTGGACGGCGTGGACGGTCAGCGGAATCAGCACGGGGGCGAAGACCGCCGTCACGTAGCTCGCGATCACCAGCATTGATTCGAACATGATGTGCCTGCGTTTCCCCGCTGAGCGGAATCGAAGATGTTGCGGTCTGATTCGCGGCAGAACTTAACGGCGCTGCGGCGCCGCACGGATGTCGCCGAGCAACGAACTTGCGACGCGTTGTTGTCTTCCGGCGACAATGGGGCGCCGCGGACGATCCGTTATCACAGAGCGCTGCGCGGTGTTGGCCGCGCCATTGTGCGATACCGAATTGTGTTGCCAAAGACATTTTCTTTACGCCGACGGGGGCGAATCATATTGTCATGACGAATACCGATCAGACCGTGTTTGAAGGTCCGTTACGGCAGCTTGCTCGCAGTGCGTGGCAGCTGCTCCTGCTCATCGGCCTCGCTGCCGTGGCCCTGGGCGTCATCGTGCTGGTCTGGCCAGGCAAGACACTGCTGGTGGCGGGTGTCCTGTTCGGCATCTACCTGGTGGTGTCCGGCATCGGATACATGTTTGCTGCATTTGGCACACACGCCGGCGCGGCAATGCGCGTGCTGGCATTCCTCACCGGCGTCGTGTCGCTGGTGCTGGGATTCTTCTGCTTCCGCGATAAATTCGAGGCGATCTGGCTCTTGGCGCTGTGGATCGGCATTGGCTGGGTTTTCCGGGGGATGACCCTGCTCGTCGCTGCGCTGTCCTTCGATCACATGCCCGGACGCGGCTGGCAGGCGCTCTCCGGTGTGATCATCGTGATCGGCGGCGGCGTGCTGATCATCTCGCCGATCGATTCGATGGCGGTCCTGACCCTGGTGGCCGGGTGGTGGTTGATAGTCATCGGCATCATGGACGTCATCACGGCGTTCCAAACCCGCAGCCGGGCCAAGGCGTTGACCGGCTAGGGCAGTCGCCGTTCGACCTCGAAGGCCAGGCACAGCTCGGCGAGATCCCTTGGCCGCGAGAGGGATCGGCTCGTCAGCTCCTCGATGCGGCGCAACCGGTGCCGCACCGTGTTGGGATGGCAGAAGATCTTCGTCGCGGTGTCGTTGGCCGAGCCGCCCGCCTCGACCCAGGCCCGGAACGTGTCGATCAGGATGGTGCGTTCCTCGTCGGGCAGTTCGTCGACGCGCGACAGCACCATCGATTTGATCCTGGCCATCGCTTCGGGCGCGCTGACCGCCGCGACGGCGAGCGGGGTGTCATCGAAAAGGGAGACCAGCGATTGGCCGGAGGGTTTGCCGGTGACCGCGACCCTGGCCAGTCGCAGCGCGTCGCTGGTGTCGGCAAGCTCCTTAAACGCCGGGCTGATGCCGACTCGCGCGGTTGCGGCCTGGCGGAGCACCTCGACGAGGACGTTGAGCCCGTCGGTCGGTTCGGGGCCCCGGAGGTGGACGATGCCCACCTGCAGGTCGGGCAGCAGCCGCCACGCCGACCGGATGTCGCGGGCCGACAGCTTGTTTTCGATCGCCGGCAATCCCAGCTTCCCGATCGCGGGCAGCTCGGCCGCCACCACGGCGTAGGGCCCCGAGGTGGGTAGTCGCAGCAAATCCGCCGCCTCCCAAAGGCTTTGGCTGTCGGTGATCCGGTGAGCCAGCAGCGCTTCCACCAACGCCGACCGTTCTTCCTCGCGCTCGAGAATCTGCGTGGTGAGCTGCTGGCGGTAGGCGGTGGCCATCGCCTGGGTGAAGGTGTCCTGCGCGAAGAAGATCCGGGCGGTGGCATCCAAGATGGCGTCGGTCGGTATCGCCGCGGCACGGGCGACGGACAGGGTCTCCTCCCACACGGAACGAAAACCGATGCGGTAGGCGGTCATCACCGCCGGCAGCGGTACACCGGCGAGCGCGCGCTCGGTGCCGGTGCGCTCCGCGGGCGAGACGTCGACATCGGCGCCGCCGGTGAGCGAGTCGAATATGAACGTCACGTTCGCGACGCAGCTTTCGGCCACTTGCTCCTTCGTGACGACGCTGCCGTCGCGATAGGCCGCGATCTCGCGGCACAGCAGGTCGGCCATCGCCGTCCCCAACGCCGGGGCGCGGGCCAGCATGAGCCTGCCGAGTTCCACGACGTGCGGGTCCACCGTTGCGCCCGGCCGGACGCCGCGGCTTTTCGATGCCACGCCCATACCGCAAACCTTATGCCCGGGCGCCGGCGAATGTGACCGGTCACAGCCAACCGGCACGGTCGTTGTTTCCGCAAACATTGTCCCCCCGGGCCGCCCGGATCACGCTTGATGCACGCAGGAAACCACGTCCCGGAGGCACCCCATGACCACGTTGAGCGCCAACCTCGTCGCATCGAAAGATCGTCACCCGCAACGGGTGGCGCTGCGCTGCGACGACTTGCGGTTCAGCTACGCCGAATTCGACGCCGCCGCGGCCCGGGTCGCGACGCTGCTCGAGCGCGCGGGAGTCGGGCCGGGCGACCGGGTGGGCGTGATGCTGCCCAATACACCGGCGTTCGCCATCGCGTTCTACGGCATCATGTATCGGGGCGCCGTCGCGGTCCCGATGAACCCGTTGCTCAAGGCCCGCGAGGTCTCCTACTACCTGTCCAACACCGCCGCCAAGGCGCTGTTCGCCACGCCGGCCTTCGCCGAGGAGGCGACCGCCGGGGCGGCCGAGGCCGGGGCGCACTGCTGGATCGTCGACGACGCCGCGCTGGCGGACCTCATCGCCGACCTGCCCGCCCAGAACGCCCCGGTGCCGCGCGACGACGACGACGTCGCGGTCGTCCTGCACACGTCCGGGACCACGGGTAAACCCAAGGGCGCCATGCTGACCCACGGCAACCTCGGCCGCAACGCCGAGGTCAGTGTCCGGACGCTGGTCAAGCTCGGCCCCGACGACGTGGTGATGGGGTGCCTGCCGTTGTTCCACGTCTTCGGGTTGACGTGCGCCCTCAACGGTTCCGTCCTCAGCGGTGCGACGCTGACGCTCATTCCGCGCTTCCACCCGGCCAAGGCCCTCGAGGTGATCGAGCGGGACGCCGTCACGGTGTTCGAGGGCGTGCCGACCATGTATTCGGCGTTGCTCGGCGTGGCGGACGAGGCGGCGTCCCGGGCGACGCGGAGCCTGCGCACCTGCGTCTCGGGCGGCGCGGCGCTGCCTCTGCAGGTCCTCACCGACTTCGAAAAGGCTTTCGGATGCACGGTTCTCGAGGGGTACGGGCTTTCCGAGAGTTCCCCGGCGGCCGCGTTCAACCATCCGGACCGGCCCCGCAAGGCGGGCTCGATCGGCACCCCGATCGAGGGCGTCGAGATGCGGGTGGTCGGCCCGGACGGCGTCGAGGTCCCGCGGGGGGAGACGGGCGAGATCCAGATCCGCGGCCACAACGTGATGAAGGGCTACTGGAACCTTCCGGACGCGACGAGGGCCGCGGTGACCGCCGACGGCTGGCTCAACACCGGCGACGTCGGGCGCGTCGACGAAGACGGCTATTTCTACATCGTCGACCGCACCAAGGACATGATCATCCGCGGCGGGTACAACGTCTATCCCCGCGAGATCGAGGAGGTGCTCTACGAGCACCCCGCGGTGGCCGAGGCCGCCGTCATCGGCGTCCCGCACGATTCGCTCGGCGAGGACGTCGGCGCCGCGGTTGCGCTCAAGCAGGGCGCGGTCGCGACGCCGGAAGAGTTGCGCGACTACGTCAAAGCGCGGGTGGCCGCGTACAAGTACCCGCGCCTGGTGTGGCTCGTCGACGCGCTGCCCAAGGGACCGACCGGCAAGCTCCTCAAACGCGAAATCACCGCTCCGACAACCGAAAGCACGCGATAGCCATGACCACCCAAACGACCAAACCCGACGAGCTCGCCGCCCCGCTCGACCTGCTGCTGACCAGCGCCACCAAGCCGTTCGTCAGCCGGATGATGCCCGACGACACCTGGACCCGCTTCGGTGTCAACCTCGCAAAGCAACCCGGCGCGGTCGCCGGCCGGGTCGGCGCGCTCACCCGTGAGCTCGGCGCCGTCGCGGCGGGCAATTCGGAGCGCGTCCCGGCCCGGGCCGACAAGCGCTTCAGCGACCCCGCCTGGCAGGACAACCCGGTCCTGCACCGGATCATGCAGGCCTACCTCGCGGCGGCCGAGGCCGCCGAGGGGCTGCTCGCCGACGCCCAGCTGGACTGGCGGGACAACGAGAGAATGCGGTTCGTCATCGACAACCTCGTCGAGGGCCTGGCCCCGAGCAACAACCCGCTGATCAGCCCGCTGGGCTGGAAGGCGATGATCGACACCGGCGGGCTGAGCGCGGTTCGCGGGCTGAAAGCCTTTGCGCGGGACATGCTTTCGAAGCCCAGGGTGCCCGCGATGGTCGAGCCCGACGCGTTCGTGGTGGGCGAGACCGTGGCCGTCACGAAGGGGGCGGTCGTGCTGCGGACGTCGATGTTCGAGCTGATCCAATACGCGCCGCAAACGCCGAAGGTCAACGAGATCCCGTTGTTGATGGTGCCGCCGGTGATCAACAAGTTCTACATCATGGATATCGCCCCCGGGCGCAGCATGATCGAGTACTTCGTCCAGCAAGGGCAACAGGTCTTCGCGATTTCGTGGCGCAATCCGCAAAAGCGGCACCGGGATTGGGGCTTCGACGCGTACGGGGCCGCGATCGTCGAGGCGATGGATGCGGTGCAGAAGACCGCCGGGACCGACAGCACCCACCTGCTGGCCACCTGCTCGGGTGGCATCCTGGCGGCGATGACGGCGGCCCACCTCGCAGACATCGGAGAGGGCGACCGGATCGCGGGCCTCAACCTGTCGGTCACCGTGCTCGACGAGACCCGGGCCGGTTTCGCGGCCGCCATGATGAGCGACCGCGCGGCCCAGGCGGCGATCCGGGTCTCGCGCCGGAAGGGCTACCTGGACGGGCGGGACATGGCGGAAATGTTTGCCTGGCTGCGGCCCACCGACCTGGTGTGGCGCTACTGGGTGAACAACTATGTGCAGGGCCGCAAGCCGGCGGCTTTCGACGTCTTGTTCTGGAACGCCGACACCACCCGGATGACCGCCGCGTTGCACCGCGACATGATCCTGATGGCGCAGCGCAACGCCCTGGTCACCCCGGGCGCGCTCACCATGCTGGGCAGCCCGGTCGACCTGGGGAACGTCACCGCCGACGCGTACGTCGTCGGGGGCATCGCCGACCACATCTGCCCGTGGCAGGCCACCTATCGCAGCGCGCGACTGCTGGGCAGCAAGGACAACCGCTTTGTGCTGTCGACCAGCGGCCACATCGCCGCGTTGGTCAACCCGCCCGG
This sequence comes from Mycobacterium sp. NGS64, assembly GCF_059812245.1. Taxonomy (NCBI): domain Bacteria; kingdom Bacillati; phylum Actinomycetota; class Actinomycetes; order Mycobacteriales; family Mycobacteriaceae; genus Mycobacterium; species Mycobacterium sp. NGS64. The sequence continues at coordinate 480,535 of NZ_JCALCI010000001.1, forward strand.
CAACCCCAAGGCGTCCTTCCGAACCGGTCCCGTCGATGCCGAAGACCCGAAGCAGTGGCTGGAGTCGTCGCAGAAGTCCAGCGACTCCTGGTGGCCGGACTACGCCGGCTGGCTCGCCGAGCGCAGCGGCGCGCAGGTCGATGCACCGACAACCCTTGGGGCAGAAGGTCTCCCGCCGCTCGGGCCGGCCCCCGGCGGCTACGTGATGGAGAAGTGAGTGAAGCGCAGCGCACCGCAAAGGCGCCTCCGCGTGATAACGCCCAGCACGATCGGCGAACAGCGCTATGTCACCGCGGGCGGCCAGCGGATCCGGGTCAACGTGCGACAGGGAACGGGCGTACCGCTGGTGCTGTGCAACGGCATTGGGGCAAGCCTCGAGGTGCTCGATCCGCTGGTGGAGCGGTTGGAGTGCACGGTCATCAGGTTCGACGTGCCCGGGACCGGGGGATCGCCGACGTCGCTGCTCCCGTACGGCTTCCCCTACCTGGCCTGGGTGTTGGGCCGCGTGCTGACCAAGCTGGGCGTCGGCGTGGTGGACGTTCTGGGGCTGTCCTGGGGCGGCGCGCTCGCCCAGCAGTTCGCGTTCCAGAACCCGCGCCGCTGCCGGCGGATGGTGCTGGTGGCAACCGGCACCGGCGTCTTGATGGTGCCGGCCCGCCCGTCGGTGCTGGCGAAAATGGCCACGCCACGAAGGTTCTCGGATCCCGACTACGCCGCCGCCATCGCCAGTGAGCTCTACGGCGGTACCGTCCGCGCTCACGGTGAAGACGTGGCGCGGCTGTATGTGCGGCAGCTGCACGCCGGATCGAAGGTCGGCTACGTGCACCAGCTGCTCGCCGGCTCGGTGTGGACCAGCCTGTTCGCCCTGCCCGCGCTGCGGCAGGAGACGCTGATCGTGGCCGGCACCGACGACCCGATCATCCCGGTGGTCAACGCCCGCATCATGCACGCGTTGCTGCCGCACTCGCGGCTGCACCTGCATTCCGGCGGCCACATCGACGTCGTGCACAACGCGGTCGAACTCGCGCCCGTCATCGAGAAGTTCCTCGACGAACCGGGGGAACGCGCCTAGGGTGCAACACCTTTGGCGCGCGAGCGTAACCTGGCTGCGAAATTTGGCGTGGATTTTCGCAGTGCGGTTACGCTCGCGGAGCCGGGAACGCGCCTAGGCCTGGATGTCCGCGGTGACCGCGCCAGTCAGCCGGATGAGGTCCTGAGGTGACACCGCGACGTCCCATCCCCGACGGCCGGCGCTGCAGTACACCCGGTCGAACGCGAGCGCGCCGGCGTCGACGACCGTGGGCAGGCGCTTGCGTTGCCCGAACGGCGACACCGCGCCGACGATGTATCCCGTGGACCGTTGGGCGGCACCGAGTTCGGCCATCTCGGCCCTGGCCACTCCCAGCGCCGCGGCCGCGGCCTTGAGCGACAATCTCGACGCCGCCGGCACCATCGCGACGGCCAGCCCGTTCGGCACGGCGATGATCAGCGTCTTGTAAATCTGCTCCGGCACCACGCCGGCGCGGCCCAGCGCGTGGACCGCCTCGACGCCGAACGACGCTTCCCGCGGATCGTGACCGAACTTGACGATCTCATGCGGCACACCGGCTTTGACGAGCGCCGCGATGCCCGGTGTGGCGGCGGCGGCCATGCTAGGGACCCGTATACCCCGGCGGGTTGACGCCGTCGACCCAGAAGTCGACGCCGAGCTTGGAGCCGGGAATGCAGTCGTACACCGACAGGTCGGTGACGCCGGATTCCACCAGCACGTCCTCGCAGAGCAGCATGTTGCCGGTGTACTCGCGGGCGGGCTTGTTGAGGATGACGTAGGCCGCGTCGGAGTACACCTCGGGCTTGCGGGCCCGGCCCATCGCCTCGTCGCCGCCGAGCAGGTTTTGCACCGCGGCCGTGGCGACCAGCGTGCGCGGCCACAGCGTGTTCGACGCGATGCCCTCGTCGCGCATCTCCTCGGCGATGCCCAGCGCGCACAGCGTCATGCCGAACTTGGCCATCATGTAGGCGGTCGGCTTCAACCACTCCTTGCCGAGCAGCACCGGCGGCGACAGCGTCAGGATGTGCGGGTTCTCCCGGCCCTTCATGTGCGCCAGGCAGGCCTGCGAGACGGCGTACGTGCCGCGCACCTGGATGCCGTTCATCAGGTCGAACCGCTTCATCGGCACCTCGGTGATCGAGCCCAGGTTGATCGCCGACGCGTTGTTCACGCAGATGTCGATGCCGCCGAACTGCTCGACGGTCTTGGCCACCGCCGCCTCGACCGATTCCGGGTCGCGGACGTCCCCGACGATCGGCAGGGCCTGCCCGCCCGCGTCCTCGAGCTCCTTGGCGGCCGTATATACCGTGCCCGGCAGCTTGGGGTGCGGCTCGGCGGTCTTGGCGATCAGCGCGACGTTGGCGCCGTCCTGCGCGGCGCGTTTGGCGATCGCCAGGCCGATTCCACGACTGGCACCGGAGATGAACATGGTCTTGCCGTTCAGGGACATGGCGTCACATTAACGCCACGCCCGAACCAGCCCCGATTCCGCCCGGGAAATAGCCGGCTGCCCCATGCTGTTAAAACAGTCGGTTTCTGATGCAGATGCGCGGCCCGGACAGACACTGTCAGGGGCAGCCTTTAGATTGGGAGGAGCAGTCTGGTGCCAACCGCGACGTGCCTAATGGGCGCTGCCCAGCGGGACGAGCAGTTGACCCGGTCGCTTGCGAGCTCGGCGGCTTTCTGGGTGCCGGCCGGCGACATCGCTGCAGAAGGGACCGTGTTACTGAAGATGGCCGATACCGACGGCGAGGCGACTCTGGGGGCTGCCGAACCGGCACCGCCGCAGGAGACGGACGAGGAACTCACGGCGCGATTCGAGCGCGACGCGATTCCGCTGCTGGACCAGCTCTACGGTGGTGCGCTGCGCATGACGCGCAACCCCGCCGACGCCGAGGACCTGCTGCAGGAAACGATGGTGAAGGCCTACGCGGGATTCCGCTCGTTCCGGGCCGGCACCAACCTCAAGGCCTGGTTGTACCGGATCCTGACGAACACCTACATCAACAGCTACCGCAAGCGGCAGCGCCAGCCGGCTGAGTACCCGACCGAGGAGATCACCGACTGGCAGTTGGCGTCCAACGCCGAGCATTCCTCGACCGGCCTGCGTTCGGCGGAGGTCGAAGCGCTCGAGGCGCTGCCCGACAACGAGATCAAAGAGGCGCTGCAGGCGTTGCCGGAGGAGTTCCGGATGGCCGTCTATTACGCCGACGTCGAGGGTTTCCCGTACAAGGAAATCGCCGAGATCATGGACACGCCGATCGGGACGGTAATGTCTCGGCTGCACCGCGGCAGACGTCAGCTGCGCGGTCTCTTGGCCGACGTGGCCAAGGAGCGCGGATTCAACCGTGGCCAACATGCGCACGAGGAGGTGCCGTCATGAGCGAGTCTGCCGGCCCTGCCGAGCCCCGCGCCGATGACAGCCATTCCCACGGCCTGGGCTGCGCCGAAGTGATCGCCGAGGTATGGACCCTGCTCGATGGCGAGTGCACGCCCGAGGCGAAGGAGCGGCTGCGCCAGCACCTCGAGGCGTGCCCCGGATGCTTCCAGCATTACGGCATCGAGGAGCGGCTCAAGGCGCTGATCGCGACCAAGTGCACGGGCGAGAAGGCTCCCGAGGGCCTCAAGGAACGCCTCCGGCTGGAAATCCGCCGGACCACCATCATCCGCGGCGGGGAGTAGCTACTCGGTCAGGAGTTGGGCCGCTTGCCGTGGTTGGCCTTGCTGTACTTGCGGTCGCGCTTCTTTCGGCCACGCTTGGCCATCTCTTCGAACCTCCGTGATTGGTCGGGCGCCGCGCACCCGTTAGCTTGCCTCACATTGTCTCACGCCCCGCGTGCCGCGGTCCCGACCGGTCCTGTGGTTCGATATACATGAGCTCGACAGACCAGCAGTCGGCATGCACCAACGGCCAGGATGAGTGGGGTGAAGATGGCGGAGGATGTTCGCGCCGAGATCGTGGCCAGCGTGCTCGAGGTCGTTGTCAGCGAGGGTGACCAGATCGGCAAGGGCGACACGGTGGTGCTGCTGGAGTCGATGAAGATGGAGATCCCGGTCCTGGCCGAAGTCGACGGCACCGTCAGCAAGGTGAGCGTGTCGGTGGGCGACGTCATTCAGGCGGGCGACCTTATCGCCGTCATCAGCTAGCCGTTTGGGCCGTTCGTATTTTGCCGCCGGGAATCGACGCGGGGGTGATGGATGTCCACGCTCGGTGATCTGCTCGCCGAACACACGATGCTGCCGGGCAACGCGGTCGACCACCTGCACGCGGTGGTGGGGGAGTGGCAGCTGCTGGCCGACCTGTCGTTCGCCGACTACCTGATGTGGGTTCGCCGCGACGACGGCGTGCTCGTGTGCGTGGCGCAGTGCCGCCCGAACACCGCGCCCACGGTGCTGCTCACCGACGCCGTGGGCAGCGTCGTCCCCGCCGACCGGCTATCGCTTGTCGCCGAGGCTTTCGACACCGGCGCCGTCGTGCAGGAACACCATGCGGGCCAACAACATTCGTCGGAACTGCCCGGCCCGCACGTCGAGGCGTCCCCCGTGCGCTACGGCGGCAACGTGGTCGCGGTGCTGACCCGGCACCAAACCGCGGAAGCTGCCGTTCGCGCGTCCGGCCAGCTGGAGACCGCCTACCAGGAGTGCGCCACGGACCTCATGCACATGCTCGCCGAGGGCACCTTCCCCGACGTCGGCGACGTGGTCATGTCGCGCTCGACCCCCCGGGCCGGCGACGGCTTCATCCGCCTCGACGTCGACGGCGTCGTCGCCTATGCCAGCCCCAACGCGCTGTCGGCGTACCACCGGATGGGGCTGACGTCCGAGTTGGAGGGCCGCAACCTGGTCAAGGTGACGCGGCCGCTGATCTCCGACCCGTTCGAGGCGCAGGAGCTGGCCGAGCACGTGCTCGACCTGCTCGCCGGCGGGCGGAGCATGCGGATGGAGATCGACGCCGGGGGAGCCACGGTGTTGCTGCGGACGCTGCCGTTGGTGGTGCACGGCGCCAGCGCCGGTGCCGCGGTGCTGATCCGCGACATCACCGAGGTCAAGCGCCGCGACCGGGCCCTGATCTCCAAGGACGCGACCATCCGCGAGATCCACCACCGGGTGAAGAACAACCTGCAGACGGTGGCCGCGCTGCTGCGCCTGCAGGCCCGACGCACCGCCAATGCCGAGGGACGGGAGGCGCTCATCGAGTCGGTGCGCCGGGTGTCGTCGATCGCCCTGGTCCACGACGCGCTGTCGATGTCGGTGGACGAGCAGGTGAACCTCGACGAGGTCATCGACCGGATCCTGCCAATCATGAACGACGTGGCGTCGGTAGACCGGCCGATTCGCATCAACCGGGTCGGCGACCTGGGCGTGCTGGACTCCGACCGCGCGACGGCCCTGATCATGGTGATCACCGAACTCGTCCAGAACGCGATCGAGCACGCCTTCGACCCGGCCGCCCAGGAAGGGTCCGTCACCATTCGCGCCGAGCGCTCGGCGCGCTGGCTCGACGTCGTCGTGCACGACGACGGCCGCGGACTGCCCGACGGGTTCAGCCTGGACAACTCCGACAGCCTGGGCCTGCAGATCGTGCGGACCCTGGTGTCGGCGGAGCTGGACGGCACGCTGGGGATGCGGCACGCCCCGGCCCGCGGCACCGATGTGGTGTTGCGGGTGCCGATCGGGCGGCGGACGCGGCTGCTGCTGTAGTTGGGTCTACACAACGGTGCGGCCCCGACAATCGTCGGGGCCGCACCGTATGCAGACTGCGTCAGACTCCGCTGCGTGCCTTCGTCCGGGCGTTGCGACGCTTGAGTGCGCGCCGCTCATCTTCGCTCATGCCCCCCCAGACGCCCGAGTCCTGGCCGGTGTTCAGGGCCCACGACAAGCATTCCGTGGTCACCTGGCACCGATTGCAGACCAGTTTCGCGTCAGCGATCTGCGCGAGCGCCGGGCCGCTGTTCCCTACCGGGAAGAACAGCTCCGGGTCCTCGTCGCGACAGACCGCCTTGTGGCGCCAATCCATAAGTTGTTACTCCTCACTGAGTGCGCAGCAAGGCGCACGGTCTTTTTCTTCGGCTGTTAAAGCGTGCACAAGAAAAGGGTCCGCGCCCCTACATGAATTTCTGCATGCAACCTTTCGATCGTTTCACAGGCTCTACAGATGTCAATAGTCGTGCGTAGCTCGTGGGCTATCTCACTTCACAGACTTCTTATTCGAGCCCTTAGTCCGTTGTACTACACTGCCCGGCGATCTCCGCTGTGATTTTCGTCCGGTTGGCCCGTCTCCGCAGCTCAGAGGTGGTTTTTCCCGGGCGGCGCGACCACCGGCAGCGCATCCGGGACCGTCCTGAAAGTCATGGTCTGGCGCAGGCCGAGGTAATCCCCGTCGAACTGGCTCGCCACCGGGCCATCGGTCGAGGTCACCCGCAGGCAGGAGGCGTCATCGTCGCGGATGAGCTGTTTCGGTTCGCCCTTCGGGCCGTTGCCCAGTAGTTGGCTGACCAGCCGCAGCGTGGGGAACACCTTCATCTCGGTGAGCGCGAACACTCCGAGGCCCGATTCGAAGCTGCAGCCGGGGTTGGTGACCAGCGGGCGGCTGTTGCTGTAGGTCCACGGGCTGGTGTTGGACACCCACGCGAAGTGCACGCCGCTGACGGGCTCGCGGCCGGCCAGCTCCACCGTCAGGATCGGCTCGCGACGGCGAAAAGCCAAGGTGACGGGGATCGCCACGCGCCAATAGCGCAACGGGGTGACCTTGACACCCTTGTCGCGCTGCCTTTCCACCGCGGCCACCACCTCCGCATCGACGCCCATCCCGGCGTTGATCACGGCCCACTGCTCGCCGCAGTCGATCAGGCTGATGCGACGCCACGTCTGGTGACGGCGGTAGTCGTCCAGCAGCTGGATGAGCTGGTTGGTCGCGGCGACCGGGTCGGGCGAAATGCCCAGCGAGCGGGCCAGCACGTTCGCCGACCCGCCGGGCACCACCGCAAGGGCGGGCACGTGCCCCGAGGCCGCGGTGCCGGGGCGGCCCAGCAGGCCGTTCACCACGCCGCTCACCGTGCCGTCGCCGCCGTGCACGACGACCAGGTCGACCCCGTCCTCGACCGCCTTGTGCGCGAGTTCGGTGCCGTGACCCCGGTGACTGGTGTGTTCGACGGTCAGCTGCAGGCGGCTCTTGAGCGCGTGCGCGAGAAGGTCGCGACCGGCTGCGGTGGTGGACGTGGCTGTGGGATTCACGATCAGCACGGCGCGCATGATCCACGAGCTTAGGCGGTGCGACGATGCACGCCGCTCGTCGGCGTGAGGAGGAGCAGCGCAATCAAGGGAGGCGGGCCCGTTATGGCCACGCTGTGCGGTAATGGCCCGTGACTACGCTGGCGCTGTGAACCCGCGCGCCCCGTCCACCGTCCGCGCGGCGGGTTTGATCGTCGCGGTAGAGGGTGTGGCGGCGCTGCTCATGGCGGCGGTGCTGGTGGTGCGGGGGATCGCGGGGGCCGACCAACGCGTGGTCAACGGGCTGGGCACGGCGGTGTGGTTCCTCCTCGTCGGAGCCGTGGTGCTTGCCGCGGGGCGCGCGCTGGTCCTGGGCAAGCGCTGGGGCCGCGGGGTGGGCGTTTTCACCCAACTGTTGTTGCTACCCGTGGCGTGGTACCTGGCGGTCGGCTCGCACCGGCCGGCGTTCGGCGTTCCGCTGGGCGTCGTGGCGCTGAGCGTGTTGGTCTTGCTCTTCACTCCGGCGGCCGTGCGCTGGGCCGCCGGCCGCGATCAGGGCCGCCCCGCCAGCTCGGCCAACGGCGGGCCCGACAGCCGGTAGGTGGTCCATTCGCGCTGCGGCGCGGCGCCGACCCCGTCGTACAGCGCGATCGCGTCGACGTTCCAGTTCAGCACCGCCCACGACAACCGGGTGTAGCCGTTGTCCAGGCACTCGCGGGCCAGCGCCGACAGGAGCTTGCGGGCCAGACCGCGGCGGCGAAAACCGGGCCGCACGAACAGGTCTTCGAGGTAAATGCCCGCCACCCCGTCCCAGGTGGAGAAGCTCATGAACCACAACGCCATCGCGGCGACCTCGCCGTCGACCTCGGCCACGTGCCCGTGCACGACGGGTGAATGGCCGAAAAGCGCTGTCGAAATTTGCGTTTCGGTGACGGTACATTGCTCGGAGGCACGTTCGAATTCGGCGAGCGCGTGAATCATGTCGGTAATATCGCCGGCGTCCGCCGTGTTGGCGCGGCGGATGTTTTCCGTCATTGCCCGGCTCCCAGCGCGTTCAAAATGGTGGCGAATTTCGTTGTGGTTTCTGCGACTTCGGCGTCGGGGTCGGATTCGGCGACGATGCCCCCACCGGCGCGCGCGAGCGCGGTGCGGCGGTCGGCCGACAGTTGCGCGCAGCGCAGCGACACCACCCAGTGGCCGTCGCCGCCGGCGTCGCACCAGCCCACGGCGCCGGCGTAGAAGCCGCGGTCACCCTCCAGCTCGGCGATGAGCTCGGTCGCGGCCTTTGTCGGAACGCCGCCGACCGCCGGGGTCGGGTGCAGCGCCAGCGCCAGATCGATTGCGGTGGTTGACTTGTCGCGCAGGCGGCCACTGATCGGGGTGCACAGGTGCCAGACCGCGGCAGTGCGGCTCAACTGGGGTTCTTCGGCGATGGTCATTTCGTCGCACAGCGGTTCCAGCGCCGCCCGCATGGTGTCGATCACCAGACGATGTTCGTGGCGGTCCTTGGCGGAACGGGCCAGCGCGGCCCCGTTGGCCGTGTCGGCCTCCGGGTCGGCGGCCCGCGGGGCCGAACCGGCGAACGGCTGGCACACCACGCGATCGCCGGTGCGCGCGACCAGAAGTTCGGGGCTGGCGCCCACCAGGGCCACGCCCCTGTAGTCGTCGCCTGCGGCGCTCAGGTCCACGAGGTAGCCGTAGGCGGCGGGGTCGGCGGTGATCAGCCGGCGCAGGATCACGCGCGCGTCCAGCGGCGCGTCGGCGACCAGTTGCAGGGCACGGGCCAGCACCACCTTGTGCAGCGGGTTGTCTTCTGCCGCCAACTCGTCGCGGGCGCGAATGATCCGGACGCGGTAGTCGGCCGGCGGCGGCACCGCGGCGGCGACGCGCACCGGCGGCAGCGGGCCCGCCGGCCAGTCGGGCGGCCCGTCGATGGAACGCACGGCGCCCGGCACCAGCAGGGCCGCGGGCCGGCTCACGTCGAAAGGCAACGCGCCCAACACTATTGGGGCGGATCCGGAGCGCAGCGCCTGCTGGGCGGCGGCGACGTCGCTGTAGCTGGTGAGCACCCCGTCGGCGACCATCGTCCCGCGGGGCCCGCACAGCGCGAACGGCGGTTCGGCGCTCACCCGGGTGCGATCGCCTGTGGGTTGCCCGTCAATCCGAGCGCGGCCAGCTGTCGCACGCCGTGCTCGAACCCGCAGACGGCGATCGACCCGGCGAGCATCCAGAACCGGCTGCCCTCGACGAGCGGCAATTCCACCCAGCGCGTGATCACCGAGCGGGAGAAGTGGCTGTGGCCGACGAACACCACGTCGCGTGTGCCCATGTGCCCCAACGCAAATTCGACGGCCTTGTCCGCGCGGTCGCTGACCTGCGCCACGCTCTCGCCGCCCGGGCATCCGTGCGTCCACACCAGCCAATCGGGGTCGGATTCGCGGATCTGCGGGGTCGTCAGCCCCTCGTAGTCGCCGTAGTCCCATTCGGCGAGCATGGGGGACACCTCATCGACAGTGAGGCCCGCCAACTTGGCGGTGGTCAGCGCGCGGATGCGCGGGCTGCTGACCACGAGCGGGTCGGCGAGGTTCAGTTCGCTGAGAACGCGGCCGGCGAGCTCGGCCTGGACCCGGCCGTGATCGGTGAGCTCGAGGTCGGTGCGACCCGTGTGCTGGCCGGATTTGGACCACGGGGTCTCGCCGTGGCGGAGCAGCACCAGCCGGTGGTTGTAGATGCCCATGCCGACCGATTCTGCCGGACGACATCCCCGGGCCGTTGCTTAGAGCACATGGCGACCGAACATGCCAGGATGGGCACTGTGACCGTGGCAACAAGGAGGGGCGGGCGCTCGTGACCGCGCGGTGACGATGCAGAGCGAAGCGATGAGGAGGAGCCGCGCTCATGAGTAAGACCCGGGTATTGGCGGTGGCCAACCAGAAGGGCGGGGTCGCCAAGACGACCACGGTCGCCTCAATTGGGGCGGCGATGGCGGACGAGGGCCGGCGGGTGCTGCTCGTGGACCTGGATCCGCAGGGTTGCCTGACCTTCTCGCTCGGCCAGGACCCCGACAAGCTGCCGGTGTCGGTGCACGAGGTCCTGCTCGGTGAGGTCGAACCGAACGCCGCGCTGGTCACCACGATGGAGGGAATGACGCTGCTGCCGGCCAACATTGACCTCGCGGGCGCCGAGGCGATGCTGCTGATGCGGGCCGGCCGCGAATACGCGCTCAAACGCGCGCTGGCCAAGCTCGCCGACCAGTTCGACGTGGTCGTCATCGACTGCCCGCCGTCGCTGGGCGTGCTCACCCTCAACGGGCTGACAGCGGCCGACGAGGTCATCGTGCCGCTGCAGTGCGAGACGCTGGCGCACCGCGGCGTCGGTCAATTCCTGCGCACGGTCGCCGACGTCCAGCAGATCACCAACCCGGACCTGCGGCTGCTGGGCGCCTTGCCGACGCTGTACGACTCCCGCACCACCCACACCCGCGACGTGTTGCTCGACGTCGCCGACCGCTACGAAATGCCGGTGCTCGCCCCGCCGATCCCGCGCACGGTGCGGTTCGCCGAGGCGAGCGCCTCGGGGTCGTCGGTGATGGCGGGGCGCAAGAACAAGGGCGCGGTGGCGTACGCCGAGTTGGCGAAGGCGTTGCTCAAGCACTGGAAGACCGGCAAGCCGCTGCCGACGTTCGCCGTCGAGATTTGACAGCTTGAGTGTGAACTGACGGCTTTCAGGGTGAGCTGACGGCGCCGGCGCTCGGCGTGTCGCCGCCCAGGATTAACACGCAACGGCCGGGCTCAGCCCAGCGCCACCACGGTGTCGCCGCGCTGCTCGAACACCCGCGATCCCGAAGCGGCCGGGACCACTGCGGCGGCGCCGGGCGCCCGGTTCACCGGGATGTAGCGCTCGTTCGCGCCGCTGAGCGGGTCATACACGCCGATCGCCCCGGTGACCGGAACCAGCAGCCGGCCGGCCATCATGACGCCCGGGCCCAGCGGCGCGGTCGTCTCGCCTGCGGCGATCGTGTAGCGCAGGGTCAGGTTGCTCGCCTCGAACACCATCAACGAATCGCCGGTCCACCAGGTGACCAGGTTGCCCGTCTGCGACACCGCCGCCGATTTCGTCGGCGGCTTGGCCAGCAGCGTGCTCGCCACGGTCGTGCCGGTGTCGTCGACGACCTCGACCCTGGGTTGCGGGGACGGCAGATACACCGCGGTGTTGTTCTCCCAGACGGTCAGCACCCGGGCGCCCGAATTCGCCCCGATCCCGGGTTCCGCCACGACATGTTGCTGGGGCTCGTCGTCTTCCTTCCCCGGGCGCAGCAGGACCAGCCGCAGGTCGGCCTGCTGGGCGCAGCTCTCCAGCACCGACACCGCCGACGAGCTGGCCGCCGCCGAGATCAGCCGGCACCCCGAGTGCAGCCCGCGCGCCGACGGCTTCACCCGGGCGTCGGTCTCGCCGTAGGCCAGCATCCGGACCATGTCGGAGCGCCACAGCTCGAGCCGGGTGTCGCCGGTCGACAACACCGTGGTGCCGTCGGAGGAAAGGCGCACGCTTGGGTCGGCGTAGCCGCTGCGCGCGGCGCCGCGCCGGCCCGTGGCGCCGTCGAGCGTGCTGACCTGCCCGCACCCGCGGTCGTCCTTATAGACGGCGACGGCGTAGTGGTAGACCCAGGACAGCCCGCACAGGTCCGTGTCGCGCGCGTAGCTCCAGCGGGACTGGCCCGTGCCGGGGTCGCGCCCGTCGACCTGGCGGCCGTCCGCGGTGGCGATCGTCCCGCTGACCACGACGGGCGCGGTGGTGCCGGGGCTTCGCGCGCTCCACAGCTGCTTCAGGGTGGCCGGGACTTCGCGGGCGGGCGTTGGGGCCGGTGCCGGGGTGGCGGCGGGGCGGCTGATGGTGGCCCGCGCGTCGCTGGTCCACCAGATCAGCGCCGCCGTCACGGCCACGACGACCGCGATCGCCGCCGCGGCCAACATGTCGCCCTTCGTGCGGCGCTCCGGTTTGACCATGCGGCGGCGCGGGCCTCAGTTGGCTGCGGCGGCTGCGGTGCTTGGGGTGTCGGCGGGCTTGCGGCGCCGGCGGCGGCGCCGGCTGCTTCCGGAGGTCCCGGTGGGCGCGCCGGAAGTCGTCTCCGCGGGGTCTTCGCCGTTGGTGGCGGCGGGGTGCGCGGTGACGGGCTGGCCGCCGCGGGTGCGCCGTCGCCGCGCGCCGGAGCGCGGACGGCCTGACTTCTCCGCCTTTTCCGACCCCTGGCGGCCGTCGCGTTCGGTCTCGCGGCGCTTGACCGGTGACTTGCGCGGCGAGCCGACCGTGCCGCGCGCCTCGGTGGGGATGCCCAGCTCGTCGTAGAGGTGCGGCGAGCTGGAGTAGGTCTCGGCGGGGTCCGGGGTCTCCAGGCCCAGGGCCTTGTCGATCATCGTCCAGCGGGGCAGCTCGTCCCAGTCCACCAGGGTGACCGCGACCCCGGTCTTGCCGGCGCGCCCGGTGCGGCCGATCCGGTGCACGTAGGCCTGCTCGTCCTCGGGGATCTGGTAGTTGATCACGTGGGTGACGTCGTCGATGTCGATGCCGCGCGCGGCCACGTCGGTGGCGACCAGCACGTCGATGTCGCCGGTGCGGAACGCCTTGAGCGCCTTCTCGCGGGCGATCTGACCCAGGTCGCCGTGGACGGCGCCGACCTTGAAGCCCCGCTCGGCCAGCTCGTCGGCGACCTTCTGCGCGGTGCGCTTGGTGCGGGTGAAGATCATCGTCGCGCCCCGGCCATCGGCCTGCAGCACGCGGCTGACCAGCTCCACCTTGTCCAGCGCGTGGGCCCGGTAGACGAACTGCTCGGTGGTGTCGTGCGTGGCCGCGGAGTGCGGCGCCTCCGCGCGGATGTGGGTGGGCTGGTTCATGAAGGTGCGGGCCAGCGTGATGATCGGGCCCGGCATGGTCGCCGAGAACAGCATGGATTGCCGGTCCTCGGGGATTTGCCGCAGGATGCGCTCGATGTCGGGCAGGAAGCCCAGGTCGAGCATCTCGTCGGCCTCGTCGAGCACCAGCATGGACAGCCCGCCCAGCTGCAGGTGGCCCTGCTGGGCCAGGTCGAGCAGCCGGCCGGGGGTGCCGACCACGACGTCGGCGCCGGTCTGCAGCGCCTCGATTTGTGGCTCGTAGGCCCGCCCGCCATAGATCGAGACGACGGAAAGACGGCGGTCGTCGTCGGCGGTCAGGTATTTGGCGGCGGCCGCCAGGTCCTCGGTCACCTGCAGGCAGAGCTCGCGGGTGGGCACCACGACCAGCGCGCGGGGGGTGCCGTTGAGCGGCCGGACGCCGACGCCGGCGGTGATGCGCTGCAGCAGCGGCACGCCGAACGCGAGGGTCTTGCCCATGCCGGTGCGGGCCTGGCCGATCACGTCGTCGCCGGCGAGGGCCAGCGGCAGGGTCAGTTCTTGGATGGCAAACGGGCTCTCGATGCCCTTTTCCGACAGTGCGCGGACGATTTCGTCGCGGACGCCGAGTTTGGCAAAGGTGAGTTCAGTTGTGCTGGTGGGTGCGGTCATACGCGGATGAAAGCCTTTCGGTGACGCTATTCGCCTGTTGTGTCGGTGTTTCTCTGTCGCGGTCACGCGCGCACGAGTTCCGACTACGAATACGTCGCCGAGTCGCGGCCCGAAGATCCTGGGCCAGCTGTGCACGCACATTTCGCAGATACTGGCGGCGATAAAAATTCAGCCAATACCTGCATCCATGATAGCTGGTCGAAAGCTGGCGCCCATTTCCTGCTAATCCCGCCGACTAGAGTGTTGCCATGACCCCGCCCCTTTCCGGGCCCTCCGGAGCCGACCTGGAAGCCGATCAGGTGGACGGTCCGCCCGCCTCCCGGCTGTCGGCGGATCACCCTGGCGTCAACGAGTTGTTCGCGGTCCTTGCCTACGGCGAGGTCGCCGCGTTCTACCGGCTCACCGACGAGGCGCGGATGGCCCCCGACCTGCGGGGACGGATCTCGATGGCGAGCATGGCCGCCGCCGAGATGCAGCACTACGAGCTGCTGCGCGACGCGTTGGAACGCCGCGGGGTCGACGTGGTGTCGGCGATGGCGAAGTACGTCTCGGCGCTGGAGAACTACCACCGGTTGACCATGCCCAGCACGTGGCTGGAAGCGCTGGTGAAGACCTACGTGGGCGACGCGCTGGCCGCCGACCTGTACCTGGAGATCGCCGACGGGCTGCCCGACGAGATCGCCGACGTGGTGCGGGCGGCGCTGTCGGAAACCGGGCACTCGCAGTTCGTCGTCGCCGAGGTGCGGGCCGCGGTGACGGCCAGCGGCAAGCAGCGCAGTCGGCTGGCGCTGTGGTCCCGCCGGCTCTTCGGGGAGGCGATCACCCAGGCCCAGTACGTGCTGGCCGAGCACGACGAGCTCGTCGACCTGGTGGTGTCCGGCCCCGGCGGCCTGGGTCAGCTCAGCGCGTTCTTCGACCGCCTGCAGCAGACGCACGACCGGCGGATGCGCGAACTCGGCCTGAGCTGATCTAGCGGGTGCAGGTCGCCACCACGCCGTTATTGGCCGACGCCACCACTGGCTGGCCGGCGGCGTTCACGATCACGCAATTGAGCCGGCCCATGAAGCTGGTCGCGACCACCGACTCCGTCGTCACACCCGGGTTCAAAACGACCACCTTCGACCAGGGCAGCGACACATTGAACTCCGTCTGCGGGTAGCCCCGGGCGTCGGTGTACACCACGTTGACCAGGTCCAACAGCTGCTTCGTGCCGGTGACGCTGTAGATGACGGTGCGCGGGTTCAGCGCGACCGGCGGCGGCGCACCCGTCGGGGGCGGTGCCGCGGTCGGGGTCGGCGTCGGCAGCGTGGTGGTGGACGCGCTCGGCGGTGGGGCCAGCGTGGTCACCGTCTCGGGCGGCAACGGCGTCGCCGACGGACTGGGCTGGGCGACTGGGGGCCGGGGCGCGGGCGGCGCGGAGGTCAAAGTCCGGGGCGGCGGCGCCCCGACGGTCGCCTTCGTCGACGCGCTGTCGCCGCTGTTGATGATGACGGCGGTCGCGACGGCCGCGAGGGCCACCACCGCGCCCAGGATCGCGGCGGCGGGGCGCCAGCGGGTGTCGGCCGGCCAGGCGAGGTCGTCGTAGCCGCCCAGGTCCTCGGTGTCGGCTCCGTCGTAGTCGTCGTCGGGGTAGTCGTAAACGGGGCCGAGACGATCGGTGAGCATGTTTCTGATGGTGCCGATGTTACCGATGTGACTATGAGCGACCGGGCGGCGAACGCCATGTTGGCCGAGCTGGGAGCGAATCGTTATCTTCGGTCGGGCCGCGGTTCGCTTACCGCGAACCGGGGGGCCGGGGAGACATGCGGTGAAGGCGCGTCCACTAGCCTGCTGCTGACACGTCTGACGACTTCAACGCCATTGATACGAACGGAAGGGGCCACCGTGGAGGTCAAGATTGGTATCACGGACAGTCCGCGGGAGCTGGTCCTGTCCAGTACGCAGACGCAAGCCGAAGTCGAAGAGCTCGTGGCGGGCGCGCTGCGCGACAGCTCGGGCCTGCTCAGCCTGAACGACGAGCGGGGCCGACGCTTCCTGATTCAGAGCTCCAAGATCGCCTACGTCGAAATCGGTGTCGCGGACGCCCGCCGGGTCGGGTTCGGGATCGGGGCCGAGACGGCCGGCAAGCACGCGGGAAAGGGCGCTAAGGGCGAGTAAGCGGCACGTGTGACAGCCCGCCCCAGGCGAACTGCACCGTGCCGTCGACGGCGTCGGCCTTGGAGATCGGGCGGTCGGAGTCCAGCCAGTACCGGGCGCAGTCGACGCTGATGCCGACCAGCCCCACCGCGATCATCCGGGCGCGGTGGGGGTCGAGGCCCGAATCGGCGCTGATCAGATCGAACACGGCGTCGGTGCAGGATTCCGTGGCGACCCGCACCTGCGCGGCGACCTCGGGCTCGGTGACGTAGTCGTTCTCGAAGATCAGCCGGTAGCCCTGGCTGTCGTGCTCGATGAAGTCGAAGAACGCCTGCACGGCCGCGTGCAACCGCCGCCGGTTGTCGGTGGTGGTGCTCAGGGCCTGCTGCACACCGGAGACCAGGTTGTCGACATGCCGGTGCAGCACCGCCAGGTACAGCTCAAGTTTGCTCGAAAAGTGTTGGTACAGAACCGGTTTGCTGACACCGGCCCGATCCGCGATTTCGTCCATGCCGGCCGCGTGATAGCCGCGGTTGACGAAGACGTCGCTGGCGACGATCAGCAGTTGGCCCCGCCGCTCGTCGCGCGGCAAGCGGTTGCCCCGCCGGTTGGCGGCCACGACGCCATCGCCCGGCCGGCTACGGTCGGCCGGTTGGACGGCGCGTCGCGCCGCCGGCTTGGCGAGATCGCTCATCGAGTCCTCATCTGGTTTGTCGCCGCCGCTCGCGGCTCGTCGCAAAGACATTACTACCCGTGCTCCGTTCGCGATTGCCATCGCCGCCGTCGCCGCTGGCAGAGACGGTGTCGCGCGCCGCATTCGGGCGCGCCAAGGGCGGTGACCGTGCCAGCTGTGCAATCCTGGGGCAATGACGTCCCAGCGGCCTGTGCGCGGCACCGGTCGGGTTCCCATGGTGCGCGACGAGTGGCGAGAACCACTTCGCGCGCTTCGTGACCCGATCGGTCCGGGGGTCGGACGGGCCCGCGCCGACCGCGAGCGGCCGCGCCAATGGCGTAAGCAAACCTGGCTGGGTCGGTTCGTCTCCACCTACGGCTGGCGGGCGTACGCGTTGCCCATTTTGACGGTGCTCACCGGGCTGGTGATCTACCAGACCGTCACCGGCACCAGCGCGCCGAAACCGACGGCCGCGCAATCCATCCAGGGCACACCGGACATCGGCGCGGTGGGCACGTCGATCATCGACGCGCCACCCCGCGGGCTCGCCGCCTTCGACGCCAACCTGCCCGCCGGGACGCTGCCGGACGGCGGGCCGTTCACCGAGGCGGGCGACAAGACCTGGCACGTCGTGCCCGGCACGATGCCCCAGGTGGGCCAGGGCACCGCGAAGGTGTTTAAGTACACCGTCGAGGTCGAAAACGGCATCGACCCAACGATGTTCGGCGGCGACGAGGCCTTCGCCGAGATGGTCGACCAGACGCTGTCCAATCCCAAGGGCTGGACGCACAACCCGCAGTTCGCCTTCGTCCGGATCGATAACGGCAAGCCCGACTTCCGGATCTCGCTGGTGTCCCCGGTCACAGTGCGCGGCGGGTGCGGCTACGAATTCCGGCTGGAGACCTCCTGCTACAACCCGGTTTACGGGCCCGACCGGCAGGCGCGGGTCTTCATCAACGAGGCCCGGTGGGTGCGCGGCGCCGTGCCCTTCGAGGGCGACGTCGGCTCGTATCGGCAGTACGTGATCAACCACGAGGTCGGCCACGCCATCGGCTACGTGCGTCACGAGCCCTGCGAGCAGCAGGGCGGCCTGGCGCCGGTGATGATGCAGCAGACGTTCTCCACGTCGAACGACGACGCCGCCAAGTTCGACCCCGATTTCGTCAAGGCCGACGGGAAGACCTGCCGGTTCAACCCCTGGCCGTATCCGATCGCCTGAGTCGGGCCTCGGCCGACGTCGCCGAGACTGCGCTCAGAGCGTGAATTGGCCGGCAAACCGCGATCTGTACGCAGTCTCGGCGCCCCGCCCGGGGAAGCGACCGTGGTTGTTTGCCGTTGCTTGGGCCAGCTGCTGTGATGGAAAAGAGAAGCTACCGAGGAGTTGTCCGGTGTCGACATCCGAGACGTCACTGCCGCCGCTGGTCGAGCCCGCAGCCCAGCTGAGCCGCGACGAGGTGGCCCGCTACAGCCGCCACCTGATCATTCCCGACCTGGGCGTCGACGGTCAGAAGCGGCTGAAGAACGCCCGGGTGCTGGTGATCGGCGCCGGCGGGCTCGGCGCCCCCGCGTTGCTCTACCTGGCCGCGGCGGGCGTGGGCACCATCGGCATCGTCGACTTCGACGTCGTGGACGAGTCCAACCTGCAGCGCCAGATCATCCACGGCGTCGCCGACGTCGGGCGGTCCAAGGCTCAGTCGGCGCGCGACTCGATCGCCGCGATCAACCCGTTGGTCGACGTGCGGTTGCACGAGTTCCGGCTGGACGCGTCCAACGCGGTCGACCTGTTCCGCCAATACGACCTGATCCTGGACGGCGCCGACAACTTCGCCACCCGGTATCTGGTCAACGACGCGGCGGTGCTGGCCGGCAAGCCCTACGTCTGGGGGTCGATCTATCGCTTCGAGGGCCAGGTGTCGGTGTTCTGGGAGGACGCGCCGGCCGATGAGGGCGGCAATAAGCGCGGCCTGAACTACCGCGACCTCTATCCGGAGCCACCGCCGCCCGGGCTGGTCCCGTCCTGCGCCGAGGGCGGGGTGCTGGGCATCATCTGCGCGTCCATCGCGTCGGTGATGGGCACCGAGGCGATCAAGCTGATCACCGGGATCGGCGAGTCGCTGCTGGGCCGGCTGATGATCTACGACGCGCTCGAAATGTCCTACCGCACCATCAAGATCCGCAAGGACCCGACGGCGCCCGCGATCACCGGGCTCGCCGACTACGAGGAGTTCTGCGGCGGGGCGCCCGCGGACGTCACCGCCGGCGGATCGGCCATCACCCCGCAAGAGTTGCGCGCGTTGCTGGACTCCGGCGAGAAGCTGGCCCTGATCGACGTTCGCGAGCCGGTGGAGTGGGACATCAACCACATCGACGGCGCCCAGCTGATCCCGAAGTCGCTGATCAGCTCCGGTGAGGGCCTGGCGCGGCTGCCTCACGACCGCAAGGCGGTGCTGTACTGCAAGACCGGCGTGCGCTCGGCCGAGGCGCTGGCCGCGGTGAAGAAAGCCGGATTCTCGGACGCGGTGCATTTGCAGGGCGGCATCGTGGCGTGGGCCGAACAGATGCAGCCCGACATGGTGATGTACTGACCCGATACCGCCGATCGGCTCCATTACGCTACCGGTGTGACAGTCGAGCCACCGCCGGAGCATGTGCTGGCGGCGTTTGGTTTGACCGGCGTGAAGCCCATCCCGCTGGGGGCGAGCTGGGAAGGCGGCTGGCGGTGCGGCGAGGTCGTGCTGTCGATCGTCGCCGACCACGCCCGCGCGGCCTGGTCGGCCCGGGTGCGCGAGACGTTGTTCGTCGACGGCGTCCGGCTGGCCCGGCCGGTTCGCTCCACCGACGGGCGCTACGTGGTGTCCGGGTGGCGGGCCGACACCTTCGTCGCGGGGACGCCCGAACCGCGGCATGACGAGGTCGTCTCGGCCGCGGTGCGCCTGCACGAGGCGACCGGCAAGCTGGAACGCCCCCGCTTCCTGACCCAGGGCCCGACCGCGCCGTGGGGAGACGTCGACGTCTTCATCGCCGCCGACCGGGCCGCGTGGGAAGAACGGCCGCTGGCGTCGGTGCCGCCGGGCGCGCGCACGGCACCGCCGTCATCGGACGCCGAGAAGTCGGTCGAGCTGATCAACCAGCTCGCCACGCTGCGCAAGCCGACCAAGAGCCCCAACCAGCTGGTCCACGGAGACCTTTACGGCACAGTGCTTTTCATTGGAACCGCGGCGCCGGGCATCACCGACATCACCCCTTACTGGCGGCCCGCGTCGTGGGCGGCGGGCGTCGTCGTAGTCGACGCGCTGTCCTGGGGCGAGGCCGACGACGGGCTCATCGAACGCTGGAACGCGCTGCCCGAGTGGCCGCAGATGTTGTTGCGGGCCTTGATGTTTCGCTTGGCGGTGCATGCGCTGCACCCGCGGTCGACGGCCGAGGCGTTCCCGGGCCTGGCCCGCACGGCGGCCCTGGTCCGGCTGGTGCTCTAGCCTTAGTCACTCGCTTGAGTGTGAACCCAGGGCTTTGAGTGTGTCTGGGGGGCGGTAGATCCGCGAAATCTGCACCGTGGACCCACATTCAGAGCCGTGATTGCACACTGGACTTCAGCGAGAAGTGCCCGGCGCGGCGGCCTAACTCCCGCGCGGGAAATCGTATCGGACCTCGTCCAGCGCGATCCTGCCGTCGACGGCCAGCACACCCTCGGCGCGCAGCAGCTCCAGCTGCCGGGTGGTCAGGTGCCGTGCGGGGCGCCCGGACGCGGTGATCACCCGGTGCCAGGGCAGGTCCGAGGAGTCGGTCCGCATCACCCACCCGACGATACGGGGGCTGGAAAGCCCTGCGACAGAGGCGATGTCGCCGTAGGTGGCCACCCGCCCGGAGGGGATCGCCGCGACCAGCGCGCGCACCCGCTCGACCTGCTCGTCGGTCACCGGCGCCACGGTCAGTGGTCTTCCAGCAGCTCGCGGATCAACGCCGCGACCTCGGTGGGCCGGGAATGCGACACCATGTGATCGCAGTCGAAATCCAGCAGCCGAAAATCGGATCCCAGCCGCCCGTGCAGTCCCGCGATCAACTCGTCGCTGACGTACGGCGGCGACGTCTGCTTGGCCCGCACGAGCGTCGTCGCCGTCCCGGCCCGCGGCAGCGCGGCCCCCCGGGCCAGCTCGCTCCAGTACGACATCATGGCCGGCATGCTGACGCGCCAGCCGTAACGCCCGTTGGGCAGCTCGATCAGGTGCTCGTCGATCTCGGTGTCGAGCCAGGCGGGGTCCACGTCCGACCAGGAACCGACGGACTTCTCCATGCGGGCCTCCCTGACGCCGCGGTAGTCGGGGGAGGAGAACATCGCCTCGGCGATGTCGCGCATCCAGCCGCCGTCCAGCCCGACGGCCGGGTCGAGCAGCAGCAGCGCCGCCACCCGGTCCGGGTGAGCCGCGGCCAATTGCAGCGCCAGCGCCCCGCCGAACGAGTGCCCGACCACCAGCACCGGCGCCCCTCCTTTAGAGGCGGCCGCGTCGTCGAGCAGCGCTGCAAGCGCCGAGACGTTGGCGTCGATGGTCCACGGCGCCGCCCACGACGATCGACCGTGGCCGAGCAAATCCGGTGCGGCGATCGCGATTTCGGGCAGGTAGCCGGCCAGATGTTGCCAGCGCCCGCCGTAACCGGTCAGCCCGTGCAGGGCAAGCATTCGCACCGGACCACCCGGGCCGTAACGGTGCACGTGCAGGTCGGCGGTCACCCGGCGGAGTCGTCCCAGTCGTCGTCGACCGGGACGATATACGCCTGCTCGATGACGTCCGCCTCGTTGGCATCGCGATCTGCGGCGGCGTCGAGGTAGGCCGTGTCCAGGCCGGCCTCCTCCTCCGGGTCGAGGGCCAGGCGTTGTTCGGCCGCGTCCGCCTCCGGCACCACGTCATCGGGACCGTTGCTCATCCATCCCCTCCTCGCGTTTCGGCTTCTCGGGTCCAGTATCCCGGAAGCTGTCAGACCCTCGTGATTGCATGCAGCCATGTCATACACCTGGGACGACGAGGCCCGCGCCGTGCTGGCGCCCGGCCTGCGCGGACGGGTGCGTGTCCTGGGCGGGCCCGGCACCGGCAAGAGCAGCCTGTTGGTCGACGCCGCCATCGCCCAGATCGGCGCGGGTGTCGATCCGGAATCGGTTCTGCTGCTTACCGGTTCCGGGCGGATGGGGCCGCGGGCGCGCAGCGCGTTGACGACGGCGCTGCTGCGATCGCGCACTGCCGCGGGCCGTGCCGCGGTGCGCGAGCCGCTGGTCCGCACCGTGCACAGCTACGCGTACGCGGTGTTGCGCCGGGCCGCCGAGCGCGCCGGCGATCCGCCCCCGCGGCTGCTCACCAGCGCCGAACAGGACGCCATCATCCGCGAACTGCTGGCCGGCGACCTCGAAGACGGGCCCCGGGCGGCGAGCGCGTGGCCGTCCCACCTGCGGCCCGCGCTGGCCACCGCCGGCTTCGCCACCGAGCTGCGAAACCTGTTGGCGCGCTGCGCCGAACGGGGCATCGACCCGCAGGAATTGGAGCGGCTGGGACGTCTGCGCGGGCGTGGCGAATGGACCGCCGCCGGCCAATTCGCGCGGCAGTACGAGCAGGTGATGCTACTGCGCGCGGCGGTCGGGACGGCGGCGCCGCAGGCGACCTCGCCGGCGCTCGGCGCCGCCGAATTGGTCGGGGCCGCGCTGGAGGCTTTTGCCGTCGACCCGGAATTGCTGGCAGCCGAACGCGCCCGGGTGCGCGTCCTGCTGATCGACGACGCCCAGCAGCTCGACCCGCAGGCCGCCCGCCTGGTTCGGGTGCTGGCCGCCGGCACCGAGGTGACGCTGGTCGCCGGTGATCCCAACCAGGCGGTGTTCGGCTTCCGGGGCGGCGAGGCGTCGGGATTGTTGACCGACGATTCACCGTCGGTGACGCTCACGGCATCCCATCGCTGCGCGCCCGCCGTCGCACGCGCCGTCAGCGGCATCGCGCGCCGGTTGCCCGGCGGCGGCGCGGGCAGGTGCATCGAGGGCGTCGGGCCCGAAGAGGGAGCCGTCACCGCCCGGCTGGCCGCGTCGGCAAATGCGGAGGCGGCCCTGATCGCCGACGCGTTGCGGCGTGCCCACCTGATCGACGGGATTCCGTGGTCGCAGATGGCCGTCATCGTGCGGTCGGTGCCACGCGCCGGGGCGCGGTTGCCGCGCGCCCTGGCCGCCGCCGGCGTCCCGGTGGCCGCGCCCGCGTCAAGCGGACCGCTGTCGGACGAGCCCGCCCCGCGCACGCTGCTCACGGTGCTGGCGGCCACCGCGGACGGACTCAACGGCGAGCAGGCGCTGGCGTTGCTGACCGGACCCATCGGCCGCGTCGACCCGGTGTCGCTGCGGCAACTGCGCCGAACCCTGCGGCGCGCCAACGCCGATCGTGCGCCTGACGACCTCGGCGACCTTCTCGTCGCGGCCCTGCTGGCCGACGCGCCCTTGCCCGGGCCGCACGCCCGCGCGCTGGGTCGGGTGCGTGCCGTCCTGGACGCGGCCGCGCGCTGCCACGGCGAGGGCCAAGATCCGCGCTACATCCTCTGGGCCGCCTGGCATCGGTCCGGCCTGCAGCGCCGCTGGCTGTCGGCCAGCGAGCGCGGCGGCCCCGCCGGCGGCCAGGCCACAAGGGACCTCGAGGCCGTGACCGCCCTGTTCGACGTCACCGACCAGTACGTGTCCCGCACGCCCGGCGCGTCGCTGCGCGGGCTTGTCGAGCACGTCGCCGCGCTGCAGCTGCCCGGCGCCAACGCCGAGCCGGTGTCGCAGGCGGAGCAGGTCAGCGTGCTCAGCGCCCACGCCGCGCTGGGACACGAATGGGACTTCGTGATCATCGCCGGCCTGCAGGAAGGCTTGTGGCCCAACACCGTTCCGCGCGGCGGCGTGCTGAACACGCAGCGGCTGCTCGATGCGCTCGACGGCGTCACCGCGGACGCCTCGGTGCGCGCTCCGCTGCTGGCCGAGGAGCGCAGGCTGCTGGTGGCCGCCATGGGCCGGGCGCGGCGCCGGCTGCTGGTGACGGCGGTGGACAGCGACACGGACGGGACGGACGGGGACACCGCGCTGCCCTCGGCGTTCTTCTCCGAGATCGCGCAGTGGTCCGACGGTGATCCCGTTGAGGCGCAACCGGTCTCGGCGCCCCGAGTGCTGTCCGCGGCGGCGCTGGTCGGCCGGCTGCGTGGCGTCGTGTGCGCGCCCGACGGAGCCGTGGACGACGCCGTGCGCCGCTGCGCGGCAACGCAATTGGCGCGGCTGGCCAAAGCCGGCGTTCCCGGCGCCGACCCGGCCGGCTGGCACGGCCTGATCCCGGTCAGCACCACCGAACCGTTGCGGTCCGCCGACGACCCCGTCACGCTGACGCCGTCGACCCTGCAGACGCTCAACGACTGCCCGCTGCGGTGGCTGGCCGAGCGGCACGGCGGCACCGACGCGCGCGACCTGCGCTCCACCATCGGCTCGGTGCTGCACGCGCTGATCGCCGAACCGGCCAAGACGGAATCGGAACTGCTCGCCGAGCTGGACCGGGCCTGGAAGCACCTGCCGTTCGACGCGCGGTGGCATTCGGCCAACGAGCTGGCCCGCCACCGCGCGATGGTCGAGGCGTTCGTGGCGTGGCGGGCGCAGACCCGCGGCGAGCTGACCGAGGTCGGCGTCGAGGTGGGCCTCGACGGGACCCTGACGCAGCCGCGCGCTGACGGCGGCGAGATCCGGCTGCGCGGGCGGGTCGACCGGCTGGAACGCGATGCGGCCGGCCGGCTGGTGATCGTCGACATCAAGACCGGCAAGTCGCCCGTCAGCAAGGACGACGCCCAGCAACACGCGCAGCTGGCGATGTATCAGCTGGCGGTCGCCGAGGGCATGATCGATGCGGGCGAAGAGCCGGGCGGCGCGCGGCTGGTCTACGTCGCCAAGACGGGGGCCTGCGGCGCGACCGTGCGCGAGCAGGATCCGCTGACCGCGGCGGCCCGCGACGAATGGCGCGACATGGTCCGGCGCGCCGCCGATGCGACGGCCGGGCCGCAGTTCATCGCCCGGCGCAACGACGGCTGCGCGCACTGCCCAATCCGGCGGTGCTGCCCCGCCCACGTCGACGGGGCGGCGTCGTGAACCCCCGGTACACCCCGACCGAATTGGCTTGTGCGCTAGGTCTTTTCCCGCCCACCGACGAGCAGGCCGCCGTCATCGCCGCGCCGCCGGGGCCGCTGGTCGTCATCGCGGGGGCCGGCGCCGGTAAGACCGAGACGATGGCGGCGCGGGTGGTGTGGCTGGTCGCCAACGGTTACGCCGCGCCCGGCCAGGTGCTCGGGTTGACGTTCACTCGCAAGGCTTCCGGTCAGCTGTTGCGCCGGGTCCGCTCGCGGCTGGCACGGCTGGCCGGCATCGGTCTGGGCGCGACCCCCGAACCGGACGGCAGCCCGACGGTCAGCACCTACCACGCCTTCGCCGGCTCGCTGCTGCGCGACCACGGCCTACTGCTGCCGGTCGAGCCGGACACCCGGCTGCTCGGCGAGACCGAGCTGTGGCAGCTGGCCTTTGACGTCGTCAGCGGGTACCGCGGGGAGCTGCGCACCGACAAGACACCGGCCGCGGTCACCTCGATGGTGCTGCGGTTGTGGGGACAGCTGGCCGAGCACCTCGTCGACACCGGGCAGCTCCGCGACACCCACGTCGAGCTGGAACGGCTGATCCACGCGCTGCCGGCCGGCCCCTATCAGCGCGACCGCGGGCCCAGCCAGTGGCTGCTGCGCCTGCTGGCCACCCAGACCGAGCGCGCCGAGCTGGTGCCGCTGCTCGACGCGCTGCACGAGCGGATGCACGCCGCGAAGGCGATGGACTTCGGCATGCAGATGGCGTCGGCCGCGCGGCTGGCGGTGGCCTTCCCGCAGGTGGGTGAGGAGCTGCGGAACCGGTACCGGGTGGTGCTGCTGGATGAGTACCAGGACACCGGGCATGCCCAGCGAATCGCGCTCTCGGCGCTGTTCGGCGGGGGTGGCTCCAATGTTCCAGACGACGGGCTCGCGCTGACGGCCGTCGGTGACCCGATTCAGTCGATCTACGGCTGGCGCGGCGCCTCGGCGACCAACCTGCCGCGGTTTTCCACCGACTTCCCCCGCTCCGACGGCACCCCGGCGCCGGTCCTGGAGCTGCGGACCAGCTGGCGCAACCCGCCGCGCGCCCTGCGGGTGGCCAACGCCATCTCGGCCGAGGCGCGGCGGCGGTCGGTCGCCGTGCGCGCCCTGCGCCCCCGCCCGGACGCCCCGCCCGGCACGGTCCGCTGCGCGTTGCTGCCCGACGTGGTGGCCGAACGCGACTGGATCGCCGACCAGATCCATCAGCGGTACCGGCAGGCCGAGGGCGACGGCGCCGGCCCGCCGACGGCCGCGGTCCTGGTGCGCCGCAACGCCGACGCGGCGCCCATCGCCGACGCGCTTCGCGCGCGCGGAATTCCGGTCGAGGTGGTGGGTTTGGCCGGCCTGTTGTCCATCCCCGAGGTCGCCGACCTGGTGGCCATGCTGCGGCTGGTGGCCGACCCGACGGCCGGCGCGGCGGCGATGCGGGTGCTGACGGGCCCGCGCTGGCGCCTCGGCGGTCGCGACATCGCCGCGCTGTGGCGGCGCGCGCTGGCCCTGGCCGGGGAACGCTCGGACCCGGCGTCGCCCGAGTCGATCGCGATGGCGGCCGGCCCCGAGCCCGATACGGCCTGCCTGGCCGACGCGATCAGCGATCCCGGCCCGGCCGGCGCGTACTCGGCCACCGGCTATCGGCGCATCACCGCGCTGGCCGCCGAACTGCGCGCGCTGCGCGGCCACCTCGGCCATTCGCTGCCCGACCTGGTCGCCGAGGTGCGCCGCGCGCTGGGTGTGGACTGCGAAGTCCGCGCCGGCGCGGCGATCTCGGCCGGCTGGACCGGCACCGAACACCTCGACGCCTTCGCCGACGTCGTCGCCGGCTACGCCGAGCGAACACGGGTGGCGACCGACCAGTCGGTGACGGCATCGGTCGCCGGCCTGCTTGCCTACCTCGACGTCGCCGAGACCGTGGAGAACGGTCTGCCGCCCGCCCCGTCGGCGGTCGCGCGCGACCGGGTGCAGATCCTCACGGTGCACTCGGCGAAGGGTCTGGAGTGGCAGGTCGTCGCGGTCGCGCACCTGTCCGGCGGCATCTTCCCGTCGACCGCGTCGCGCAGCAGCTGGCTCACCGACGCCGCCGAGCTGCCGCCGCTGCTGCGCGGCGACCGCGCCGCGGCGGGGTCGCTGGGCGTCCCGGTGCTGGACACGTCGGCCGTCACGAATCGAAAGCAGCTGTCGGACAAGATATTCGAGCATCGTCGCCAACTCGAGCAGCGGCGCGTCGACGAGGAACGCCGGCTGCTGTACGTGGCGATCACCCGAGCCGAGGACACGCTGCTGGTGTCCGGCCATCAATGGGGATCCACCGGGGTCAAACCGCGTGGCCCGTCGGAGTTCCTGTGCGAGCTCAAGGACATCATCGACCGCTCGGCCGCCGACGGCGACCCGTGCGGGGTGGTGGAACACTGGGCACCCGATCCCGCCGACGGTGAACGAAATCCCATGCGCGACAACGTCGTCGAGGCGGTCTGGCCCGCCGACCCATTGGCCGCGCGGCGCGGCGCCGTCGAAGCCGGGGCCGCTCTGGTGACCGGGGCCATGGCGGGCGATCCGGACGAGACCGGTGCCGACGTCGACGGGTGGGCGGCCGACGTCGACGCGTTGCTGGCCGAGCGGGCGCGGGCGGCCGGCCCGGCCGCGCACGCCCTGCCCAGCCAGGTCTCCGTCAGCGGCCTGGTGGACCTGGCGCGTGACCCGGTGGCCGCGGCGCAGCGGCTGGTGCACCGGCTGCCCACCCGCCCGGACCCGCATGCCTTGCTGGGCAACGCCTTTCACGCCTGGGTCCAGCGGTTCTACGGTGCCGACTCGCTGTTCGACCTCGGCGACCTGCCGGGCGCGGCAGACTCCGAGGTCGGCGACACCCGGGGATTGGCCGCGCTGCAGGAGGCGTTCGCGAACTCGGGGTGGGCGGCGCGCACGCCGGTGGCGGTCGAGGTGCCGTTCGAGATGCCGATCGGCGAGACGGTCGTGCGCGGCCGCATCGACGCCGTGTTCGCCGACCCCGACGGCGGGGCGACCGTCGTCGACTGGAAGACCGGCGAGCCCCCGCGCGGGCCCGAAGCCATGCGGCAGGCCGCGGTCCAGCTCGCCGTCTACCGCTTGGCCTGGGCCGCGTTGTCGCAACTCCCGGAGTCGTCGGTGCGCACCGCGTTCTACTACGTGCGCACCGGCGCCACCGTGACGCCCGGGGAACTGCCGGATCCCGACGAGTTGGCCGCGTTGCTCGGCGACCGTCCGCCCGATGGGAGGCTCGCCAGCGTGGTTACATAGGACTCGTGGGCAACGGTAGGGCGCGCAAACTCAGCGGCCTGGACGAAACCCTGACCGCCCAGCCCGGTCACCAGTTGGTCGGCGTGCTGCGCATCCCCGAAGACCCCGCGAGCCCCACTCGCGTCATCACCCGCCGGGTCGCGATCGCGCTGCTGGTGTTGTTGGCCGCCACCGTCGTCGTATACCTGGATCGCGGCGGTTACCGCGACGTGCGGGGCGGGCCCCTGACGTTCCTGGACTGCCTGTACTTCTCGGCGGTGTCGCTGTCGACCACCGGTTACGGCGACATCACCGCCTACTCGGAAACCGCGCGCCTGGTCAACACGGTGGTCTTCACGCCGCTGCGGATCGCGTTCCTGGCGGTGCTGGTCGGCACCACGCTCGAGGTGCTCTCGGAGCGGTCCCGGCAGGCGTGGAAGATTCAGCGTTGGAGGAGCAAAGTGCGCAACCACACGATCGTGATCGGGTACGGCACCAAGGGCAAGACGGCGGTCGGCGCGATCCTCGGCGACGAGGCCTCGCAGGGCGAGGTCGTCGTCGTCGACATGGACCCGTCCGCCCTCGAGCACGCCGCGGCGGCCGGGCTGGTCACCGTCCGCGGCGACGCCACCCGGTCCGACGTGCTGCGGCTGGCCGGCGCGCAGCATGCGGCCTCGATCGTCGTCGCCACCAGCCGCGACGACACCGCCGTGCTGGTGACGCTCACGGCGCGGGAGATCGCGCCGAAGGCCAAGATCGTGGCGTCCATCCGCGAGGCCGAGAACCAGCACCTGTTGCAGCAATCGGGCGCCGACTCGGTGGTGGTCTCCTCGGAAACCGCCGGCCGGTTGCTCGGCCTTGCCACCAGCACGCCCAGCGTGGTGGAGATGATCGAGGACCTGCTGACCCCCGACGCGGGGTTGGCCATCGCCGAACGCGAGGTCGAGCAGACCGAAATCGGTGGCTCGCCAAGGCATTTGCGCGACATCGTGCTCGGCGTGGTGCGCGAC
The DNA here is from genome assembly GCF_059812245.1 of Mycobacterium sp. NGS64. Classification (NCBI taxonomy): domain Bacteria; kingdom Bacillati; phylum Actinomycetota; class Actinomycetes; order Mycobacteriales; family Mycobacteriaceae; genus Mycobacterium; species Mycobacterium sp. NGS64. Next base: position 509,548 of record NZ_JCALCI010000001.1, read on the forward strand.
GGCCACCTGCTGCGCATCGGCGCCCCCGAGGTGGACGCGATCGAGGCCACCGACCGGCTGCTCTACATCCGGCACGCGGGGCACTAGGCGATCGTGGACTTCCAGCTGCAGAGCGTCCCGCTGCTGTCGCGCGTCGGCGCCGACCGCGCCGACCAGCTGCGCACCGACGTCGACGCCGCGACGGCGGGGTGGGCGGACGCGGCGCTGCTGCGGGTGGATTCGCGCAACCAGGTGTTGGTCGCCGACGGCCGGGTGGTGCTCGGCGCCGCGGCCGCGCTGGGCGACAAGCCGCCGCCCGAAGCGGTGTTCCTGGGCCGCATCGACGGCGGTCGGCATGTCTGGGCCGTCCGCGGCGCACTGCAGGCGCCCGAAGACCCCGACGTCCAGACCGAGGTGCTGAACTTGCGCAGCCTCGGCCCGATCTTCGACGACACCAGCAGCCAACTGGTGTCGTCGGCCATCGCGCTGCTCAATTGGCATGACAGCGCGCGATTCAGCGCGGTGGACGGCTCACCGACGCGCCCGGCGCGGGGCGGCTGGGCGCGGGTCAACCCGGTCACCGGCCACGAGGAGTTCCCGCGCATCGACCCGGCGGTGATCTGCCTCGTCCACGACGGCGGCGACCGGGCGGTGCTGGCCCGCCAGGCGGTGTGGCCCGAGCGGATGTTCTCGTTGCTCGCCGGGTTCGTCGAGGCCGGCGAGTCCTTCGAGGTGTGCGTCGCCCGGGAGATCCGTGAGGAAATCGGGCTGACTGTGCGCGACGTGCGCTACCTGGGGAGCCAGCCGTGGCCGTTCCCGCGCTCGCTGATGGTCGGCTTCCATGCCGTGGCCGACCCGAGCGAGGAGTTCTCCTTCAACGACGGCGAGATCGCCGAGGCGCGATGGTTCACCCGCGACGAGGTGCGCGCGGCGCTTGCTGTCGGCGATTGGAGCAGCGCCTCAGACTCCGAACTCCTGCTGCCCGGCTCGATCTCGATCGCCCGAGTGATCATCGAATCCTGGGCCGTGCTCGACTGAGCTGCGTTTAGCCGACTTCGGCCAGCTTCGCTTTGATCTGGGCCGCGCTCGGATTGGTCAGCGTGGACCCGTCGGCGAACTTCACCGTCGGGACCGTCCGGTTGCCGCCGTTGACCGAGCTGACGAACTCCGCCGCGGCGGGGTCTCGCTCGATGTCGACCTCGTCGTAGGAGATGCCGTCGGAGCGCAGCACCGTCTTGAGCCGGTGGCAGAAGCCACACCAGGAGGTCGTGTACATGGTCAGCGAGGACATGATCCATTCAACGTAGCGCGACGACGATGGATTCCGCGCAGCGGGATGCTGAGGAGTTGGGCAATCGGGGTAAGCGGAGCGGGCCACGAATTCCGAAGCGACCCGATTCACACGTGGCGCCGCACCCGGTTTGTCGGCCATCGCTGACAAGATGGACGCCATGCCGATGGTCGCCGACGCACTGACCGCCGAGCTGGACGACGAGCAGCGCGAAGCGGTGCTGGCGCCCCGCGGACCGGTCTGCGTGCTCGCGGGCGCCGGAACGGGCAAGACCCGCACCATCACCCACCGCATCGCCCAGCTCGTCGCGGGCGGTCACGTCGCGGCCGGCCAGGTCCTGGCGGTCACGTTCACCCAGCGTGCGGCAGGGGAGATGCGCTCCCGGTTGCGCACGCTCGCCAACGCCGGGCACGCGGGTCCCGGGGTCGGCGCCGTGCAGGCCCTGACCTTCCACGCCGCCGCGCACCGCCAGCTGCGGTACTTCTGGCCGCGCGTCGTCGGCGACACCGGCTGGCAGCTGCTCGACAGCAAGTTCGCCGTCGTCGCGCGCGCGGCCAGCCGCTGCCGGATGAACGTCAGCACCGACGACGTCCGCGACCTCGCCGGGGAGATCGAGTGGGCCAAGGCATCGCTGATCGGCCCCGAGGAGTACGCGCCCGCCGTGGCCGACGCCGGCCGGGACGTCCCGATGGACGCCAAGCAGATCGCCGCCGTCTACGACGCCTACGAGGCGCTCAAGGTCCGCGACGAATCGGTGACGCTGCTGGACTTCGACGACCTGCTGCTGCACACGGCCGCCGCCATCGAGAACGACGCGGCCGTCGCCGACGAGTTCCGGGGGCGCTACCGCTGCTTCGTCGTCGACGAGTACCAGGACGTCACGCCGCTGCAGCAGCGCGTGCTCGCGGCCTGGCTGGGCGACCGCGACGACCTGACCGTCGTCGGTGACGCCAACCAGACCATCTACTCGTTCACCGGGGCCACGCCGCGGTTCCTGCTCGACTTCTCGCGGCGGTTCCCGGACGCCACCGTGGTGCGCCTGGAACGCGACTACCGGTCCACGCCGCAGGTGGTGTCGCTGGCCAATCAGGTGATCGCCGCCGCGCGGGGCCGCGTCGCCGGCAGCAAGCTGCAGCTGTCCGGCCAGCGCGCGCCCGGCCCGGCGCCGTCGTTTCACGAGCACCCCGACGAAACCGCCGAGGCCGCCGCGGTCGCCAAGTCGATCGCCCGACTGATCGAATCCGGCACGGCGCCATCGGAGATCGCGGTTCTCTACCGGGTCAATGCGCAATCCGAGGTGTACGAGGAGGCCCTGACCGAGGCCGGCATCACCTACCAGATCCGCGGCGGCGAGGGGTTTTTCAACCGTCAGGAGATCAAGCAGGCGCTGTTAGCGCTGCAGCGCGCGGCCGGCCGGGGCGACGCAGATCCGGCAGCCCCCTTGCCCGAGGTCGTCCGCGCGGTCCTCGAGCCGCTGGGCCTGACGGCCGAGGAACCGACCGGCGCCCGGGCCCGGGATCGCTGGGAGGCGCTGGCGGGGTTGGCCGAGCTGGTCGACGACGAGGTGGCGCAGCGCCCGCAGCTCGATCTGCCCGGGCTGCTGGCCGAGCTGCGGATGCGCGCCGACTCCCGCCACCCGCCGGTGGTCCAGGGCGTCACGCTGGCCTCGCTGCACGCCGCGAAGGGGCTCGAATGGGACGCGGTGTTCCTGGTCGGGCTGGCCGACGGCACGCTGCCGATCTCGCACGCGCTGGCGCACGGCCCCGAAAGTGAGGCCGTCGAGGAGGAGCGTCGGCTGCTCTACGTCGGAATCACCAGGGCGCGAATACATTTGGCGCTCAGCTGGGCGCTTGCCCGCAGCCCCGGCGGGCGGCAGAGCCGCAAGCCGTCGCGGTTCCTCAACGGCATTGCGCCGCAGACGCGCGCGGACGCCGCGCCGGCAAAGTCCCGGCGCAATCGGGGGACGGCGACGCGCTGCCGGATCTGCAACAACGACCTGACCACCCCGGCGGCCATCATGCTGCGGCGCTGCACGACGTGCGCCGGCGACGTCAACGAGGACTTGTTGCTCAAGCTCAAGGCGTGGCGGCTGAACATCGCCACCGAACAGAAGATGCCGCCGTACATCGTCTTTTCCGACAACACCCTGATCGCGATCGCCGAGCTGCTTCCCGACGACGAGACGGCGCTGATCTCGATCCCGGGCATCGGCGCGCGAAAGCTCGAACAGTACGGGCCCGACGTGCTCGAGCTGGTCTGGCAGTCCCGCTGAGGGCGCCGAATCCGCAGGTCAGAAAATCGGTTGTGGGCGGTGTCCGCTACCATTTACCCTCGAAGCCGCAGACCGCTGCCAGCTGAGAGGAGGCCCGCCCCGATGATTACCAACGCGTTCGGTGTATGCGCGGCCGCCTCGGTGCTCGCTGAAGGCCGGTCCAAGTCCACCTCCCACGCCGCCCATGCCGCCGTGTCGGCGGCCGCGGTGAAGCACCGTGTCGCCGCCGCGACCGACGCGTCCGTGAATCGGGGCTATACCTAACTAGCCCGGTTTTGCCCAGATGGCCACGGACCCGAAGTCAACAGGATCCGTGGCCACAGTTATTTGGGAAGCCTCCCAACCTGGTCCGGATCACCGCGAAGGATAGCCACCCCGACCAGGAAGCAGGTGAACAGGACATGTCGGCACTGTCAGTCCCAAGACCGAGGTTGCCGGAATTGCCTTGTCACGTCGCCGATCCCGACCTGTGGTTCGCCGAGGCCCCGGCCGACCTCGAACGCGCGAAGACGCTGTGCGCGGGCTGCCCGGTCCGGCGCCAGTGCCTGACGGCGGCGCTGGAGCGAGCCGAGCCCTGGGGCGTGTGGGGCGGCGAGATTTTCGAGCGGGGGTCGATCGTCAGCCGCAAACGACCGCGCGGGCGCCCGCGCAAAGATGTCGCCGCCTAGGGAAACCTAAGCCGCGAAAGTGCAACTGGCGACGCGTTTCTCGAGAGAGGCGTCGGTAGTTGCACCCTCGTGGAGTTAGACGACGGCGGTGTCGGGCTCGGCGAAGCCGGGGATCAGTTCCTCCGAGAGCGCCTTGATCGGCACGTGCGCGTCCAGCTGGCAGAGGATCGCGGCGACGGACGCGATGACGCGCATCGGTATCGCCAGCTTGGGCGGCAGGTCCATTTGCCGGGCCGTCCGGATCTGAGAAACCGACCGGTCCATCTGGACCAGGGTCATCTTCTGCAGCCACTTGCGGGTGTAGTGGAAGACGTCGACCTGGATGGGCTCGACGTACTGGCGCAGCATTTCGTCGATGTCGCGGACCGACACCTGCTGGCCCTTCTGGATGAAGCCGACCTTCTCCATGGTCGGCAACAGCAGGTCGTAGTTCTTGTCGCGCGCCAACCGGATCGTCATCCCGAGCTCGACGGGATAGCCGCCCGGCAGGGGCGCGACCGCGCCGAAGTCGATGACGCCCATCCGGCCGTCGGGCATCAGCATGAAATTTCCGGGATGCGCGTCGCCGTGCAGCATGCCCAGCCGGCGCGGCGCGTCGAAGGTGAGCTCGAGCAGGCGGGTGCCGATCAGGTCGCGCTGCTCGCGGGTCCCGTCGCGGATGATCTCCGCCATGTGGATCCCTTCGATCCACTCCTGGACCACCACCTTCGGCGCGCTGGCCACGACGTGCGGCACCAGGAAGTGGGGGCTGTCGTGGTACGCCTTGGCGAATTTGCGCTGGTTGTCGGCCTCCAGCCGGTAGTCGAGCTCCATCTCGGTGCGCTCGATCAGCTCGTCGACCACGCCCTGGACGTCGGCGCCGGGCGAGAGCTGTTTGACGACGCCGACCATCCGCTGCATGGTCTTCAGGTCGGCGCGCAGGGCCTCGTCGGCGCCCGGGTACTGGATCTTGACGGCGACCTCCCGGCCGTCGGACCACACCGCCTTGTGCACCTGGCCGATGCTGGCCGAGGCGATGGGGGTGTCGTCGAACGAGCTGAATCGGTCCCGCCACTTGGTGCCGAGTTGGGCGTCCAGCACCCGGTGCACCTTGGCGGCGGGCAGCGGCGGGGCGTCCTTCTGCAGCTTGGTCAGCGCCTCGCGGTAGGGCTCGCCGTACTCCTCCGGGATGGCGGCCTCCATCACCGACAGGGCCTGGCCGACCTTCATCGCCCCGCCCTTGAGTTCACCCAGCACGGTGAACAACTGGTTGGCGGCCTTCTCGAGCATCTCGGCCTGGACTTCGTCCTTGGACTTGCCCGTGAGCCGCTTGCCGAAGCCCAGGGCCGCCCGGCCGGCGAAGCCGACGGGAATGCTGGCCAGCTTCGCGTTGCGCGCAGCGCGGCCGCGTTTGATGTCTGCCACGTCTCCATCATCCACGACGCTCGGCGCGTGGGGCCCGTGATCCGGACCATAGGTTGTCTTTGCACGGGGCGGCTCGGCTAGCACGAGCACAGCGGGTGCTTGGTCCACTGGCGCGCGACGATCGAGCCGGCGCCCAGGTCGAACTCCAACGTTGCGTTGAGCGCTGGCGGCGGCGCGGGGTCGGGCACCGCCTCCTGGCCGCGGACCGCCGCGATCACCCGGTTCACCTGGCTGAGCGCCAGGGCCGCGGTCGCGAGCAGGGTGGCCCGGTCGGCCACGCCGACGGTGTCGCGCAGCTGGGCGGCGATCGCCGGCCAGGCGGCGTCGCGGTCGCTGCGGTGCAGGTCGGCACATCCCAGGCAGCTGGTCACGCCGGGGATGACCAGCGGGCCCACCAGACCGGTTCCGTCGCGGACGCGAACGGGAAGGTGCGGAACGCCGCGGGCGTGCAGGTCGCGCACCATGCGCGGGTCGGCGATCAGGTAGTCCGACAGCACGACGAGGTCGACGTCGCCGGGGGACACGGCGGCGTGGGGCTGGCTGCTGTGCGCGACGCGGGCCCCCGAGCAGCGCAGCGATTCCACGATCAGCTCGGACAAGGGCCCGCGCCCGTGGACGCGGATCGATGCCGACCGGCCCCGGGACCGCCGGCACTCGGTCGCGACGCCCGCCCCGACCAGTTGCGCGACGAGGTGGGTCAGGCCGTCACCGTCCTGCAATCCGCGGTCGACGGCCTGGCGCCGCAGCTCGGATAGCGGAATCGGCGACCGCATGGACCGCAGCAGCGTGGCCAGCTCGGCCGCGGCCAGTCCGCACGGCGGATGGACCAGCACGGCGCGGCGCGGATCCCAGCCGACCTGCACGGCGCCGTCGGGCCGCAGCAGCACCGGCATCCCCGGGTCCAGCGCATACAGCGAAACCGTGGCGGCCTGGGTCATGGATCCAGACTGTGCCAGCCAGGCGCCCAGCGCCGCGCTCAGTTATCCACAGCGCCGCCTCTGGGCGAAAGGCATTTAACGACAACCCGAGACGGCCTTCAATTTTTCTGTTCTGGCGGTGGAGGACGCCGCGCCAAGGCGGGAAAGTGCAGTATTCGGTTACTTAATGCCGCGCCGCAGCACCGAAATACGCTAGACATTCCTGTTCTGACGGGCGGGAGGACCGCCGGGGCTCGTGAACTCCAGGGGCTAGCTAGAAGGTGGGCCGATGTCGCAGGTAATGGTCACCCCGGAGGCGCTGCACACGGCGGCGGCGAATCTGGCCAATATCGGCCTGGACGTCGAGGCCGCGCACAAGGTGGCGGCGGCGCCGACCACGGCGATAGTGCCGGCGGCGGCCGATGAGGTGTCCGGTGCGATCGCCAAGGTGTTCGCTCACCACGCCGCGAACTATCAGGCGCTGGCCGGTCAGGCAGCGGCGTTCAACGACCAGTTCGTGCAGCACCTGACTGCCGGTGCGTTCTCGTACACCGACATCGAGGCCGCCCTCGCCTCGTTTCTGCAGAACTTGCAGGAATTGCCTGCGGAGGCGAGCGGGTTGGTCAGCGCGGTCGCCGCCGACCCGCAGGTCCTCGCGACCTTCCTGTTCTTGGGTTTTGTGGGGCCACCTTTCGTTCTATTTGTTGCCTTTTGGCTAGCAGCGATCGTTAGTCTGATAATTCTTTTACAACTCAGCCAGCAATTCGCCCCGCTATTAGCAGCGTTCGGTATCTAACGAGACGGCTTTCGAGACACTATGACCGCGCTCAATCATCCGCAGGCCCACCGGCGCCCAACGAACGTCAGGGGCTCTCGACAGAGGCTGCGGGCACACCAACAACCCCGTTGACCCCATTGACTCCATTGACCCCATTGACGGGTCCCTCTTGTGGTTGGGTGGGCGTGGGCGACCTCACCGCCGCGCCCACCAAGATCAGCGCCGCGGCGGTATTCGGATCCACCTCCCATTGCGACCCTCTGCTGTAGCTGAGCAATTTGTCGCGGGATTCGATATCCGTAATGAACATGATCCAGACGTCATCCGGGTTGTTATCCATTGCAAGACCTTTGAGATTTTCGGATTGGGATTTTCGACGCCCGACGATGGGGATGTCAGGCGACCTCAGAACGGCTAGGGCGGATTAGTTGGTTGTGATTGGTGGTGATCCACTTGGGATGAACGGCATCGACCCGACCGCGGCGGTATAACTCGTGGAGGAGGTACTTCGTCTCGACGACGGTCTTGGCAATCTGATCTGGTTCCGCGTGGTTAAAGAAATCACGCCGGTTCCACCACATCATCTTGGTTCGATAGCGTTCGTCCGGATAGGGAGTCGCCGGAATGGCGGCCACCACTCCGCCAGAAGAACGCCACCGATTCAGAATGGTTGTCGGGGCTGTCGCCAGACAAAATTGCGAATCAAGGATGACCATCATATGGAAACCGCTGCGGGCTATAGCGCGGGTAAGACTACGTTTCCGGTCCGAATTGTCGGCTGCCCAGGCCGACTTCATTTCCAGAATCCCGGACGGTATGCGGTCGACGATCATATCTCGGACGGCCTGTTCGCCAGGTTGCCCCGCCCACTCAACGACCGCATGCGCATCCTCGGCCGACCTCAGTGGGCCCTTGGCTCGCACGCCGGCCACGACCCGTCCGTCATCATCGATGACGGCGAAGAACATGGTGGTGTCGGCTCCGCTGCGCAGTGCTTCGATGTCGAGAGCGCACTCCACACCATGACTGCGATAGCTGGACTGGGCGCCCGCCGCATACTCGGACCACAAGTCAGGGTCTGCGGACGGCTGCGAAACAACCAGCGTGCACCCGATGTCCGGATCACGCCAGGTAAGGCCATGCCCAAGAGAAAACCCGTCGCGGACTGCAGTGCTTAGTGAAAGCGCACTCATTGGCTTCCTTCCGTCGCCAAACCTTAGGTAGACCACTAAGCGAGTAGTTCATACCTATAGTATCGAGCGTACGGATGAACCATACGTCACGTCCTTCGATCTGGCAATAATGCAGACACGCCGGAGGACTACTTCGGACGATCGGAGGATGGCGAGAGACAGTGCCAGGCCGGCGGGGCGACCCCGGGCTCAGTTATCCACAGCGCCGCGGCCGCACGTTCAACCGGTGACGACGATCGATTTCTGCCCGACCTTCCAGGCCGTCATGAAGCGCTTGATGCTGACCTTCGTGTTGGCGTGGTCGGCGTAGGGGTCGTTGAGGTGCACGGTGTCGTTGTTGGTGTCGACCCCGGTGACCACCAGCAAGTGATCGGGCGAGGTGCGCTGGTCGTCGCTGTTCAAAATGGTTCCGCCGTTGACCCACGCGATCACCTTGCGGCCGGAACCGAGGTACTGCTCCAGCGCCGACAACCCGGTCTGGTCCGGCTGCGTGTCGTAGATCATGCGCGACTTGATGCCGTAGTGCTCGAGCAGCACGACGGTGTCGGCCATGTCGATGCCGCCGGCTTCGGTCTCGTGGCCCGGGTCGCCGGTGGGCAGGTAGATCGGGCCGTCGCGGATCACCGAGGGCGTGCTCTGGGCCAGCTTGATGATCTGCTGCTCCGTCGGGGGGTTGCCGGTGACCTCACCGACCACGTCGGCCACCGAAGCCAGCCCGCAGGTGTCCTCCAGCGACTGCTGCACCCAATACTTGGCCGCCGCATCCGGGTCGCCGTACACGCCGTCGGCGGTCGTCCTCGCCGTCGCGGGCGGGGTGCCCGAGGCGGCAGCGGCGGGAGCCGACGGCGTCGCCCGCGTCGAGGGCGGCGCCGTGCCGCACCCGGATACCAGCAAAACGCCGGCCACCCCGATGCAGGCTCCCGCCAGGGCGGTGCGCATCGCGGTGGCAATCCTGACCATGTTCGCTCGCAGACAGTCGGCCCGACATTCGACTGGTGTGCAACGTAGCACCGCCAGCAAACGGCCGCGAGCTGATCAGTTGTCGCCGGCGCCGCCGGCAGAGCCTTCAGCGTCGGGGCCTTTCTCTAATTTCGCGATGGCCTCGTCGATGCCGCTGGTGTCCCCGCCGATGACGCGGTCGATGAAGCCGGCCGGCTCGTCGAGGTCCCCGGCGCCGGGCAGCAGGTCGGGGTGTTGCCAGACGGCGTCGCGCGCGTCGGCCCCGGCGGCCTCCGTCAGCCGCTCCCAGAGGACGGCGGCCTCGCGCAGCTTGCGCGGCCGCAGCTCGAGGCCGACCAGCGTCGCAAACGTCTGCTCGGCCGGCCCGCCGCTGGCCCGGCGCCGCCGCAGCGTCTCGCTGAGCGCGGCCGTGCCCGGGATCCGGTCGCCCAGGGCCGCGGTGACCACCACCTGCACCCAGCCGTCGATCAATGCGAGCAGCGTCTCGAGCCGTTCCAGCGCCTGCTTTTGCGCCGGTGTGGCTTTCGGCTCGAAGACCCCCTGTCCGAGCAGCTCTTCGATGGCCGCCGGATCGGACAGCGACGCGGGATTGAAGTCGCGCGCCAGCTCCTCGATCCCGGACATGTCGATCTTCATGCCGCTGGCGTAGGCCTCGACCGCGCCCAGCAACTGGCTGGACAGCCACGGCACGTGGCTGAACAGCCGGTGGTGCGCCGCCTCGCGGGCGGCAAGGAACGTCAGGATCTCGCTGCGCGGCTGCTCGAGTCCGGAGGCGAACGAGTCGACGGCGTCCGGCAGGATCGCGGCCACCCCCTTGGGGCCGAGCGGCAGACCGATGTCGGTCGACGTCAGCACCTCGCGGGACAACCGTCCCAGCGCCTGGCCGAGCTGCGAGCCGAACGCCATGCCGCCCATCTGCGACATCATCGCCATCAGCGGGCCGGCCATGCTCTTGGCCTCTTCGGGCAGCGAGGACGCCCACACCGTCGCGATCTGCTCGGCCATCGGATCGCACAGCCGCTTCCAGGTCTCCAGCGTGTTGTCGACCCAGTCGCTGGGGCTCCAGCCCACCGCCTTCGACGTGCCCGCGGGCAGCGCCGTCGCGCCGTCCAGCCACGTCTCGGCGAGGTGGACCGCGTCGGCGATCGCCTTGGTCGTCGACGCGGGAATGGGCGCGACGAAACCGATGGAGCTCGACGCGACCCGGCGCGCCAACTCGTAGTTCACCGGCCCCGACGACTTGCCGCCGGCCATCACGGTGCCCGCGCTGGAAAACATCTGACCCAGCTGGGTGAAGATCTGGCCCAGGTCGCCCATGCCGAATTCCCCGCCCATGCCGAAGGCGCCCATGGGATCGGATCCCCCCGAGCCGGAACCGGGATCTTTCTTCTCGCGCTCCGGGTCGTCGCCGGAGGAGAAGCCGAATGGCAGGTCAGGCATAACGTCAACGGTACTCACCGCGGGGACGCAACGCGCCATCTGTGGTCACGCTCGTAGCTGAACGAGCCTGAGCAGGCGCCGGATAGGGTAGGCGCGTGAACAGGCGGATTCTCACGTTGATCGTCGCGCTGGTGCCGATCGTGGTCTTCGGCGTGCTGCTCGCGGTGGTGACGGTGCCGTTTGTGTCCCTGGGCCCGGGCCCGACGTTCGACACGCTCGGTGAGGTCGACGGCAAGCAGGTGGTCGCGATCGAGGGCACCGAGACGCACCCGACGACCGGCCACCTCAACATGACGACGGTGTCCCAGCGCGACGACCTCACCCTCGGGGAAGCGCTGACGCTGTGGCTATCCGGCCAGGAACAGCTGATCCCGCGCGATCTCGTCTACCCGCCGGGCAAGTCGCGCGAGGACGTCGACAAGGCCAACAACGCCGACTTCAAGCAGTCCGAGGACAGCGCCGCCTACGCCGCGCTGGGCTTCCTGAAGTACCCGGTCGCGGTCACCGTCGCGACCGTCACCGACCCCGGTCCGTCGGCGGGCAAGCTGAAGTCCGGCGACGCGATCGACGCGGTCAACGGCACCCCGGTCGCCAGCGTCGAGCAGTTCACCGGATTCCTGAAGAACACCAAGCCCGGTCAGGTCGTGACGATCGACTACCGCCGCAAGAACGAGCCCGCGGGGGTCGCACAAATTACGCTGGGAACGAACAAGGATCGCGACTACGGCTTCATGGGGGTGGCGGTGCTCGACGCGCCGTGGGCGCCGTTCGTCGTCGACTTCAACCTCGCCAACGTGGGCGGGCCCTCGGCCGGGCTGATGTTCAGCCTCGCCGTCGTCGACAAGCTCACCACCGGCGACTTGGCCGGCTCGACGTTCATCGCGGGGACCGGGACCATCTCCGTCGACGGCAAGGTCGGCCAGATCGGCGGCATCACCCACAAGATGGCCGCCGCGCACTCGGCCGGCGCCACAGTGTTTTTGGTGCCGGCGAAGAACTGCTACGAGGCCACCTCCGACAACCCGTCCGGGTTGCGCCTGGTCAAGGTCGAGACCCTCGCCCAGGCGGTGGACGCGCTGCACGCGATCAAGGCGGGCGGTCAGACCCCGAGCTGCTAGCCGAGGTAGTTCCGCCGGTCGAAGCTGAGCCCCCCTCGTTCCGAGACGGAGAGCCGCTGCTGCGGGCTGCGGACGGGCGGGCGGCGCAGGTATTGGGTGAAACCGGGGGCGCACAGCGCGAGGGTGAACTCGTGGCCGACGAGGGTCCACTGGAACGCGTCGTGCTCGTCCGGACCGGACCGCTCGAGCGTTTCGAGCGACAGCTCGAAGCTGAACCCCCGCAGGTTGATGTCGCCGACGAGGTCCCACGCCTCGTCGAACACCAGGGTGGCGGGGCAGAGCCAGAAGCTGAAGGCGTCTTCCGGCGGGGTGGGGCGCACCCATTCGACGATGTAGTCGAGGTCGACGAGCAGCCGGCCGGGATGCGGCGGCGCGGGCTCGACCGCAATCGCGTGCACGGCACAGTCGTGCCAGCTCATCTCGTCGAAGTCCGCCTCGGTCCACACCGCCTTGGCAATCGTGGGTCCGGTGCTCACCCGGCGCGTCCGCTCTGTTCCAGCACCGCCCAAGCAGAACACACCCGGCGTCGGGCAATGCGTAGAGTTGTGACCGTTCTAGAAAATCTCTAGCACCGGGCAGCGAGATCAGGGAGCGTAGCCAGTGGGGATGCGGCCCACCGCACGGATGCCGAAGCTGACTCGGCGTAGCCGGATTCTGATCCTGATCGCACTCGGTGTGATCGTGTTGCTGCTCGCCGGTCCGCGGCTGATCGACGCCTACGTCGACTGGCTGTGGTTCGGGGAGCTGGGCTACCGCTCGGTGTTCACCACCGTGCTGGTCACCCGCATCGTGGTGTTCCTGGTCGCGGGACTGCTGGTCGGCGGCATCGTGTTCACCGGGCTCGCGTTGGCCTACCGCGCCCGTCCGGTGTTTGTGCCGAGCAACACCAACGATCCCGTGGCCCGCTACCGCGCCGTCGTCGTTTCGCGCCTGCGGCTTGTGGGCATCGGAATCCCCGCGGCCGTCGGCCTGCTGGCGGGCATCATCGCGCAGAGCTACTGGGTGCGCGTCCAGCTGTTCATCCACGGGGGAACCTTCGGCATCAGGGACCCCCAGTTCGGCAAGGACCTCGGGTTCTACGCGTTCGAGCTGCCGTTCTACCGGCTGCTGCTGTCCTACATGTTCGTGGCGGTGTTCCTGGCCTTCCTGGCGAACATCTTGGCGCACTACATCTTTGGCGGCATCCGGCTGTCCGGTCGCACCGGGGCGCTGAGCCGCTCGGCGCGCATCCAGCTGGTCAGCCTGGTCGGCGTGCTGGTGCTGCTCAAAGGCGTTGCCTATTGGCTGGACCGCTACGAGCTGCTGTCACACACCCGCGGCGGCAAGCCGTTCACCGGTGCCGGTTACACCGACATCAACGCCGTGCTGCCGGCCAAGCTGATCCTGATGGCGATCGCCCTGATCTGCGCCGCCGCGGTGTTCTCGGCAATCGTGCTGCGCGACTTGCGGATTCCGGCCATCGGCCTGGTCCTGCTGCTGCTGTCGTCGCTGATCGTGGGGGCCGGGTGGCCGTTGATCGTCGAACAGATCAGCGTCCGGCCCAACGCCGCGCAAAAGGAAAGCGAATACATCAGCCGCAGCATCACCGCGACCCGCCAGGCCTACGGCCTGACCTCCGAGCAGGTGAGCTACCGCAACTACACCGGCGACGGGCAGGCCACCGCCCAGCAGGTCGCGGCCGACCGCGCGACCACCTCGAACATCCGGCTGCTCGACCCGACGATCGTCAGCCCGGCGTTCACCCAGTTTCAGCAGGGCAAGAACTTCTACTTCTTCCCCGACCAGCTGTCCATCGACCGCTACCTCGACCGCAACGGGGCGTTGCGCGACTATGTCGTCGCGGCCCGGGAGCTCAACCCGGACAGGCTGATCGACAACCAGCGCGACTGGATCAACCGGCACAGCGTCTACACCCACGGCAACGGGTTCATCGCGTCGCCGGCGAACACGGTGCGCGGAATCGCCAACGACCCCAACCAAAACGGTGGCTACCCCGAGTTTCTGGTCAACGTCGTCGGCGCCAACGGCAGCGTGGTGTCCGACGGGCCGGCGCCGCTGGACCAGCCGCGCATCTACTACGGGCCCGTCATCTCCAACACGTCCGCCGACTACGCGATCGTCGGAAAGAACGGCAACGACCGCGAATACGACTACGAGACCAGCGCCGAAACCAAGAACTACACCTACAGCGGGCTCGGGGGAGTGCCGATCGGCAGCTGGATCTCCCGCAGCGTGTTCGCCGCCAAGTTCGCCGAGCGAAACTTCTTGTTCTCCAACGTGATCGGCTCCAACAGCAAGATCCTGTTCAACCGGGATCCCGCGCGCCGGGTGGAGGCGGTGGCGCCGTGGCTGACCACCGACAGCGCGGTGTACCCGGCGATCGTGAACAAGCGGCTGGTGTGGATCATCGACGGCTACACCACCCTGGACAACTACCCGTACTCGGAGCTGACCTCCCTGGAGTCCGCCACCGCCGACTCCACCGAGGTGGCGTTCAACCGCCTGGCGCCCGACAAGAAGGTCTCCTACATCCGAAACTCGGTGAAGGCCACCGTCGACGCCTATGACGGCACCGTCACGCTGTACCAGCAGGACGAATCGGATCCGGTCCTCAAGGCCTGGATGCAGGTGTTCCCCGGCACGGTGAAACCCAAGAGCGACATCACTCCCGAGCTTTCCGAACACCTGCGTTATCCCGAGGACCTGTTCAAGGTGCAGCGGATGCTGCTGGCCAAGTACCACGTCAACGACCCGGTGACGTTCTTCTCGACGTCGGACTTCTGGGACGTGCCGCTGGATCCGAACCCCACCGCCAGCAGCTACCAGCCGCCGTACTACATCGTCGCGAAAAACATTGCCAAGAACGATAATTCGGCGTCATACCAGTTGATCAGCGCGATGAACCGGTTCAAGCGGGACTACCTGGCCGCCTACATCAGCGCCAGTTCCGACCCGGCGACGTACGGCAAGCTCACCGTGCTGACCATTCCGGGTCAGGTCAACGGCCCGAAGCTGGCCAACAACGCGATCACCACCGACCCGGCGGTGTCCCAGGACCTCGGCGTCATCGGGCGCGACAACCAGAACCGGATCCGGTGGGGCAACCTGCTCACGCTGCCGGTGGGCCAGGGTGGGCTGCTCTACGTCGAACCCGTGTACGCCTCGCCCGGCGCCAGCGACGCCGCCTCGTCGTACCCGCGGTTGATCCGGGTGGCGATGATGTACAACGACAAGATCGGGTACGGCCCGACGGTGGGTGACGCCCTCAACGGGCTGTTCGGCCCGGGCGCGGGCGCGACCGCGACCGGGATAGTGCCCACCGAGCCCGGTGCCGCCCCGAACCCGACGCCGCCCGCCAGCCCCGCCGGCCCGGCCAGCCCCCCGGTGCCCGCCGCGCCCCCGGGGCCGCCGCCGCCCACCGCGGTGCCGCCGTCGCCCGACGGCTCGACGACGCTGTCGCCGGCCAAGGCGGCTGCGCTGCAGGAGATCCAGGCCGCGCTCGGCGCGGCGAAAGACGCCCAGAAGAAGGGCGATTTCGCCGGCTACGGCGCCGCGCTGCAGCGGCTGGACGACGCGATCAACAAGTACAACGCCACCAAGTAATCTCGCCCGCGCCGCGAGCGGCCGTGTCTGTGCGGCGACACGCCGTAAACGCTGGCATTTCGCGGACCCTCGCCGAGGCTCAGCCCTGCAACTGGCGGGCCACCTCGCCGTAGCGCTCGAAGCGCTCCTGGGCGCCCTGGGCGTTGTAGAACACCAACCGCGTCGCGATCCCGCCGTACTTGTCCCTCAGCGCGTCGGCCAGGCCGTCCCACGTCGACTCGGTGGCGAAGGCGGCGATGTGCTCGTCGCTGATCTGGGCCGCCATCCCGGCGAAGTCCCCGGCCTTCTGCCTCTCGCGAATGCGCGCCGTCGTCCCCTCGAACCCGGCCTCGTCCCAGATGAACGCGTAGTTGGGGGTGCTGCCGTAGAAAGACATGCTGGCGCGCACCGACTCCCGTTCGTTGTCGCGCTCTTCGTCGGTGTCCCCGACGATCGTCATCACCGGCACGATCACCGCGAGCTCCGACGCCGAGCGCCCCGCCCTCGCCGCCCCGTCCGCGATGTTGGGCACGACGTGACGGGCGAGGTAGCCCGGCTCGCCGAGCGGGTGGACGTGCACGCCGTCGGCCACCTCGCCCGCCATCCGCAGCATCCACGGATTCACCGCCGCCACATCGACTTTCGGGTCGGGCGCGTCGATGGGTCCGGCGCTCCACTGGGGTGTGATGAAGTCGAGATCGTAGAACTCGCCGTGGTGGTCGAGCTTGCCCGTCCGGAACGCGGCGAAGCACGCCTTGACCGCGAGCACGTAGTCGCGCAACCGCGGGCCGGGGCGCTCGAATGCCGTGCCGTAGCGCCGGACGACGTGCGTGCGCACCTGGGTGCCGAGGCCGAGCCGGAACTTCCCGCCGGTCGCCTCCTGAAGCTCCCACGCCGTGGCCGCCGTGATGAAGGGGCTACGCGGAAAGGCCACCGCGACACCGGTCGACAGCTCCAGGCCGGGCGCGGCCTGCGCGGCGACGGCGGCGTTGAGGTAGGGCGTGCGCCCGGTCTCGGTCAGCAGCAGGCCGGAGAACCCCGCGGCGTGGGTGCGGCGAGCCAGGTCACCGACCCTGCCCAACGGTTGCGGGATCGCCATCACATCAATGTGCATGGCGGAACAGTATGCTGCCGTCGCTCAGCCGCGGGACGCGGTCCGGAACCTGTCCCGGTACGCCTTCGGCGAGACGCCGAGGTGGTCGACGAATACGCGCCGGAGGGTTTCGGGGCTGCCGAACCCGGCGATGCGGGCCGTGTCGGCGACGCTGCGGCCGGCGTCGAGCGCGGCGCGGGCGGCGTCGATGCGCACCATTTCGACGTAGCGGGCCGGGGTCGTGCCGAGTTCGGACTGGAATAGCCGGGTCAGCTGCCGCGTGCTCAGGGAGGCTTGCGCGGCAAGGGTTTTCACGCTGTGGTTGGCTGACGGGTCGGCCGCGATCGCCTCGGCAACCTTGCGCAGCGGGGACTGTGGCGGCGGCTCGGCCTCGACCAGCGTCGAGAATTGCGATTGACCGCCCGCGCGCTTGAGATAGACGACCAGCCACCGCGCGACGTCGCGGACCAGCTCGGAGCCGTGATCCATTTCGACCAGCGCCAGCGCCAGGTCGATGCCCGACGACACCCCGGCCGAGGTGAAGACGTCGCCGTCGCGGACGAAGAGCGCGTCCGGCTCGACGGCGACGTCGGGAAAGACCCGGGCGAACAACCGGGCGTCATGCCAATGCGTGGTGGCGCGCCGGCCGTTGAGCAGGCCGGCCTGCGCGAGGATGAACGACCCCGTGCAGATCGAGGCGAGGCGCCGGGTCCGCGCCGCGGCCGACTTGACCGCGTCGACTAGCGCGGGATCGATCGCCCGGCGCGGCAGGTTGTCGCTGCCGGCGACCAGGATGATGTCGGCCGACTCGATCGAGGACAGCGCGTCCGTGACCCCCAGCCGGGTGCCGATCGAGGTCGTGACGTCCCGGCCGTCCACCGACGCGATCTTCAGCTGGTAGTCGGCGCCGAACCGGTTGGCCTCGGCGAATACCTCGCCCGCCCCCGCGACGTCCAGCATCGTCACGTCGTCGAAGACGACGATGACCACCACTCGCGGGCGCGCACCGGCTTCCGCCACCGACTCATTGTCGCAATCTGGGGCAAAGACGGCTCAATCGCCACGGGTCGACGGGCCCTCGCGCCCGCAAACTGGTCACATGTTTACTCAGCCGATGGAAACCATCGCCGACATCGTCGTACCGGACACCCCGCTGGTGCGGGAGATCACCGAGTACATCCGTGACGCCGAGGACGATCTGCTCTTCGACCATTCCCGCCGGGTGTTCCTGTTCGGCGCGCTGCAGGGCCGCCGCCTCGGGCTGCAACCGGATCTGGAATTGCTCTACGCCGGGGCGATGTTCCACGACATCGGCCTCACCGAGCGCTACCGCACGTCCACGCTGCGCTTCGAGGTGGACAGCGCCAACGCCGCGCGCGATTTCCTGCTGCGGCACGGCGTCGACGAAGCCGACGCCCGCAAGGTGTGGCTGGGCATCGCCCTGCACACCACGCCCGGCATCCCCGAGTTCCTCGAGCCCGAAATCGCCTTGGTCACAGCGGGTGTCGAAACCGACGTCCTGGGCATCGGCCGCGACGACCTGTCGCCCGAAGCCCTCGCCGCCGTCACCGCCGCCCATCCCCGGCCGGACTTCAAGAACCGCATCCTGGCGGCCTTCAACGACGGCATGAAGCACCGCCCGCACAGCACGTTTGGCACGGTCAACGACGACGTGTTGGCGCACTTCGACCCGACGTTCGCCC
This sequence comes from Mycobacterium sp. NGS64, assembly GCF_059812245.1. Lineage (NCBI taxonomy): Bacteria > Bacillati > Actinomycetota > Actinomycetes > Mycobacteriales > Mycobacteriaceae > Mycobacterium > Mycobacterium sp. NGS64. Next base: position 527,946 of record NZ_JCALCI010000001.1, read on the forward strand.
GCGACAACTTCGTCGACATCATCCTGGGCAACACCTGGCCCGAATAGGCGCCGCTCTATTTGATTCCGATGCGCCCGCCTGCGCGGGCGCATCGCCAGGCCACCAATCTCTCAACACTGAGCACAGGAGATAGCTTGTCGACAAACGCGTCCGAATCCAAAGGCAGCGCATTAGTTCTCGGGGCCAGCGTCGGCGGGCTGCTCGCCGCCCGGGTACTCGCCGACTTCTACGACACCGTGACCGTGGTCGAACGCGACGTCCTCCCGGACGGGCCGCAGACCCGTCGCGGAGTGCCGCAGGGCGCCCAACCCCATACCCTGCCGACCCGGGCGGCAGGGATCATGGACCAGCTGTTCCCCGGCTTCCTCGACGAGCTGGTCGCCAGCGGCGCGCGCGTCTGGAACGACGGCGACCTGTCACGGCACTGGTTGACCTTCGCCGGGCACCCGCTGCTTCGTTCCGGCAAGGTCCCCGATCCTGCGTCCATCGTTATCCACCACGTTCACCGGCCGTTTCTCGAGTGGAATTTGCGTCGCCGCGTGCGTGGCATTTCCAACGTGACGTTCCTGGATGCCCACGACGTGGTGCGGCTGACCTCGACCCCGCAGCGCGAGCGCGTGACCGGCGTCGTGTTGGCTCCGCGGGACTCTGGGGTCGAACGGACCCTCACGGCCGATCTCGTCGTGGACACCACCGGGCGTGGCTCGAGGACGCCGCTGCTTCTCGAGCAACTCGGCTATCGGCCGCCACGCGAAGACAAATTGACGGTCCACGTCACGTACGCCAGCATGCGGGTCTATGTAGCGCCGGGCACGTTGCGGGAGAACTTCATTATCAACGCGGCCGAGCCCGGCCGTCCCGTCGCATTCGCGATGTTCGGGGGTGAAGACGACACCTACGTGCTCGCCGTGCAAACGATGGCCGGGCGGCCGGCGCCCACCGACCGCGCGGCTCTGCTCAACAGCCTGACCGACGTCGCGCCCCCGCATGCCCTGGCCGCCGCGCGGTCCGCCGAACCGCTCACCGACGTCGCGCAGTACAAGTTCCCCGCCAACCGGTGGCGACGGTACGACAAGCTGGAGCGCGTGCCCGACGGCCTGATCGTGATGGGCGACGCGATGTGCAACTTCAATCCTCTTTACGGGCAGGGAATGTCGGTGGCCGCCATCGAGGCGCTGATCCTGCGCGACTGTCTAGAGCAAGGCGAACAAGGCCTGCCGCGGCGGTTCTTCGGCCAGGCCGCCAAAGAGATTGGCGTGGCATGGCGGACCGCCGTGGCTTCCGACCTGGCATTGCCGCAAATAGCCGGGAATCGAACGGTGTCCATTCGGCTCCGCAACGCCTACTTGGACCACGTGCTGTCCGCCGCGGAGACCGAGCCGGTGATCGTCCAGAAATTCCTGCGGATGATGAACATGGTCAACCAGCGCGCCGAGTTGTTCCATCCGTCGACAATGCTGCAGATGATCGCCAGACCCCGAAAGCGCTTATCCGCAATGAGATAAGGATGGTCTGCCGAGGATTGCCCGACGCGTGTCGGATTCTGTGGGAAAGACGGCCCGAACGGCGCCGGTGAATGGCCGCTCGGCGCCGGAAGATGGACCTAGTCCACGAAGGAGAAGCGGTCATGGCAATCCAGTCCATCGAGACCATCGCCGGCATCGTCATCCCCGACACCGCACTCGCCGGGGACGCCACCGACTTCATTCGCAGCGCCGAAGACGACGTGCTCTTCCACCATTCACGGCGGGTGTTCCTGTTCGGCGCGCTGCACGGGCTCCGGCTCGGCCTTTCGCCGGACCCGGAGCTACTGTACGTGGGCGCGATGTTCCATGACCTCGGCCTCACCGCTCGCTACGGCACGTCGACCCAGCGCTTCGAGATGGACGGCGCCGACGCGGCGCGCGAGTTCCTGCTCGAGCACGGCGTCGGGCAGTCCGACGCGGACAAGGTGTGGCTCGGCATCGCCCTGCACTCGACGCCCGAGGTTCCGGCGCGCCTCGACCCCGAAACCGCCTTGCTGGCAGCCGGTGTCAAGACCGACGTGGTCGGTGTCGGCCTCGAGGCCCTGGACCCGGAAGCGGTCGACGCGGTGACCGCCGCGCACCCGCGTCTCGACTTCAAGAACCGCATCCTGGCGGCCTTCAACGACGGCATGAAGCATCGCCCCGACACGACTTTCGGGACGATGAACGCCGACGTGCTGGCGCACTTCGACCCTACGTTCAAGCCGGGAAACATGGTCGACTTCGTTCTCAACAGCAATTGGCCCGAATAATGGAAGGGAGCGGACCAATGGAAATCCACGAGGCGCTGTACACCACCAGGATGATGCGGCGGTTGCGGCCGGACCCGGTTCCGCTGGACGTGCAGGCCCGCATCCTCGATGCGGCCGTTCGCGCACCCAACGGCGGCAACACCCAACGCTGGCACTTCGTCGCCGTCGACGATCCACAGCTCATCCACGAGTTCGGCGACCTGTTCCGGCAGGCCCGTGCCGTCGAATACGAGAAGTTCCAGACGGGGCAGGGACCGATGGTCGTGCCCGGGCCCGGCGCGGACCTCGCCGCTCACGCCGAGACGATGCGCCGGATCAAGGGCTCGGGAAACTATCTCGCCGACCACTTCGACGAAGTTCCGCTGCTGCTTTTCGTGTTCGCGATCGACGATCTCGGCGGCGCCAACATCTATCCCGCGATCTGGAGCATCCTGCTCGCCGCCCGGGCCGAGGGTGTCGGCGGCGTCATGACGATGGTGCTCAACAATTTCCGGGACAAGGTGAACGAGATGCTGGGCGTGCCCGTCGAGGAGGGCTGGAAGATGTCGGCCATGCTGACCCTCGGCTACCCGCTGGGCAAATGGGGCGTGGCGGCCAATCGCCGCCCTGTGCACGAGGTTTCGTCCCGCAACCGCTGGGACGCGCCGTTCGGTGTCGAGGTGCCGGAGCCGCTGTGGTCGCCTGAAGACGCGCCGACGACCAGCCTGGCCGCAGTGGGATGAGGCCGAGCGCTGCCCGATTACCCTGAATTGGAAGGGAATTGACATGACAACCTCACTGTCCGCCAATCGCCGTGACACCGACGACGTCCGGGCGTTCCAGGCGCCGGCCACCTTGTTCGACGACCTGCAGCGGGTCCTCGTCGACTTGATCGAGCTGCACCTGCAGGCCAAGCAGGCCCACTGGAACGTCGTGGGCACCAACTTCCGCGACCTCCATCTGCAGCTGGACGGCATCGTCGACGCTGCGCGCGAAGCCAGCGACACGATCGCCGAACGCATGCGCGCCCTGGACGCCGTCCCCGACGGTCGCTCGGACACGATCGTGGCGACGACGACGGTCCCCGCCATGCCGCCGGGTCTGCTCAGCGTCACCGACACGGTCGACATGATCGCCAATCGGATCTATGCAGCCGTGAGCACGATTCGCATCGTGCACGACGGCGTCGACGCCGTCGACCCCTCGACTGCCGACCTGTTGCACGGCATCATTGATGCGCTGGAAAAAGAGGCGTGGCTGCTCAAGTCGGAAAACGCCACAGCGCACTGAAATGAGTGGGTCGAACATGGCCGGTGCGGGTGAAACGGGGGTCACGGTGGTGCAGCCGGGCGAGAACGCTGCGGTCGGTATCACCGTGCCCGCGTTCTCGGGGCGACCCGCGCGAAACAAGGGGCGTGGCTGCGCAAGTCGAGTCCGGGAGGTTGGATCGCATGGCCGGTCGGGGGCAAACCGCCTCGGCACCGTAGCAACGCGAAGTCTTCGCAACAGATACGGTTTACAGGCCAGCGATGCGATGGTATAGCTCGGGTCGTGCCTATACCGATTGAGGTCGCGGAGTAAGCGGAGCCGTGGAGCTCATCGGCCGGCAAGCGGAAACCGCGGTTCTCGACCAGCTTGTCGAGGCCATATCCGCCGGGGACAGTCGGGCGCTGATGATTCACGGCGAAGCGGGAGTTGGAAAAACCGCGCTGCTGGACTATTTGGCGGAGAAAGCATCCCACTGCCGTGTGATACGCGCGGCGGGTGTCGAGTCCGAGATGGAGCTTGCCTTCGCCGCACTGCATCAACTGTGCGCCCCGATGATGGATCAGCTGGCGCGGGTTCCCGGACCGCAGCGTGAGGCGCTGCAGACGGCGTTCGGCATGGTTGCCGGACCACCACCGGACCGGTTTCTGGTCGGATTGGCCTTCTTGAGCATGCTCTCCGAGGCGGCGGACGAGCGGCCGCTGGTCTGCCTGGTCGATGACGAACAGTGGCTCGACCAGGCGTCCGCTCAGGTGCTTGCGTTCGTGGCACGGCGCTTGCTTGCGGAATCCGTCGGGTTGGTGTTTGCCGCGCGAATCCCGCGCCGTGATCTCGCCGGGTTGCCACACCTCGCGGTGGGGGGTCTGGCGGATGCTGATGCCCTTGTGCTGTTGGACACGGCGTTGACCGGGCCGTTGGACGCGCAGGTGCGCGACCAGATCATCGCCGAGACGCACGGCAACCCGCTGGCATTGGTAGAGCTGCCGCACGGACTGAGTGCCCAAGAGCTGGCGGGCGGTTTCGGACTGCCCAGTGCCGCAAGGCTTTCCGGAACCCTCGAGGAAAGCTTTCGGCGGCGTATCAGCGCCATGCCGGATCCGACCCGCGAGCTGTTACTGATCGCGGCCTCGGAGCCGACCGGTGATCCGGCGCGGATCTGGCCGGCTGCGGCGCAGCTGGGGATCGGCGCCGACGCGGCGATTCCCGCGGTCGATGCCGGCCTCGTGGAGCTCGGCGCCCGGCTGTGGTTCCGGCACCCCCTTGCCCGTTCGGCGGCTTACCGCTCAGGGTCGGTGTCGCGACGACAGCGCGTCCACCGGGCGCTCGCGCGCGTCACAGATCCCGGCTCGGATCCCGACCGATGCGCCTGGCATCTGGCCAACGCCACGGCCAAGCCGGACGAGGACGTAGCCGCCGAGCTGCTTCGTTCCGCCGATCGGGCGCGCGCGCGTGGCGGGGTGGCCGCCGCGGCCGCCTTTCTCGAGCGCGCCACGGTTCTAACCCTCGACCCGGTCCTGCGGGCGCAACGGGCGCTCGACGCCGCGGCGGCCAAGGTCGAAGCCGGTGCATTCGACGCCGCGCTGGATCTGATCGCCCAGGCTGAGGCCGGGCCCTTGAACGACTTCCAGCGCGCACGCGTCGACCTGGTCCGCGCTCAGCTGGCCTTCGTAACCAACCGCGGTAGCGACGCCCCGCCGCTGCTGCTGAAGGCCGCCAACCAGCTCGAACCAATCGACGTAACGCTTTCGCGCGCAACCTATCTGGAGGCGATTTCGGCGGCGATGTTCTCCGGTCGGTTGGCGGCGGGTTGCGGGGTCGTCGACGTGGCACGCGCCGCCGGGGCATCGCCACGGCCGTCGACGCCGCGCCTGTCCGACCTGATGCTCGATGGCTACGTCGCGCGCTTCACCGACCGGTATGCGGCGGCGGTGCCGATCTTGCGCCGCGCGGTCAATGAGGCCCTGGCGTCGTCGGGCGAGGCGTCGCACTTTTTGTGGTTGGCGAGTGTCGCCGCGGCGGATCTGTGGGATGACGAAAGCTGGGATGTGCTCTCGGAGAGACACGTCGAGGTTGCCCGCACCACCGGGATGCTGATGGAGCTGCCGCTTGCGTTGAGCATGCGCGCGGTGATGCTTCAATTCGCCGGCGAACTGGCGGCCGCCGAGACGCTCGTGCAGGAAGTGCAGGTGGTGATCGAGGCGACCGGCGCCGGACTCGCACCGTATGGCGCGCTACTGCAGGCCGCGTTTCGCGGCGACCAGGCCGAGGTGTCTGCGTTCGTCGACTCGACGACGAAAGACGTCAGGCGCCGTGGTGAAGGTATCGGGCTAACCGTCGGAGAGCACGCCGAAGCGGTGCTCAACAATGGGATCGGAAACTATCAGGTGGCCATGGCCGCAGCACAACGCGCGGCCGAGCACCCAACAGATCTGGGCACATCGCAGTGGTGCCTTGCCGAGCTCATCGAGGCGGCGGTGCGCTGTGGCAGAACCGACATCGCGACCGACACCCTTGCTCGCCTGACGGAGGTGACCAATGCCAGTGGCACCGATTGGGCGCTGGGTATCCAAGCGCGTGCGCGGGCGTTGCTGGCGGATGGAGTCGAGGCCGAGCGCCGGTACCTCGACGCAATCGAGCGGCTCGGGCGCACCCGCATTCGTACGGGACTTGCCCGCGCTCACCTGCTATACGGCGAATGGTTGCGCCGCGAACGCCGTCGCACCGACGCGCGGGCCCAGCTGCGAATCGCCCACGGGATGCTCGAGGCCATGGGAATGGAAGCTTTTGCCGAGCGGGCCAGGCGCGAGCTGCAGGCTACGGGGGAGACCGCGCGCAAACGCACGACAGCTTCCGCCGATGGACAACAACTGACAGCGCAGGAAGCCCAGATCGCGCGGTTGGCCCGCGAGGGGCTATCGAACCCCGAGATCGGCGCGCGGCTGTTCATCAGCGCTCGAACAGTCCAATACCACCTGCGGAAAGTCTTCACCAAGCTGGACATAAGCTCACGTAGCCAGCTCGACCGCGTCGTTTGACTCGCCGGTAACTGCGCGGCGTGCGGTGGGCTGGAGGCTCGGATAGCGTCGGTTCTGTGTCGCGGCGCGAGCGCACTGAGTTGAGACTGATAGGTCGCCACGCCGAGCGTGGTGCGCTCGGTCGACTGATGACCGCGGTGTGCGCCGGTGAGAGTCGGGCCCTCGTGCTGCACGGTGAGGCGGGGGTGGGCAAGACGGCGCTCCTGGAGTATCTGGTGGGGCAGGCGTCTGGCTGTAAGGTCTTGCGCGCCGCCGGGATCCAGTCGCAGATGGAGCTGGCGTTCGCCGGATTGCACCAGCTGTCCGCCCCGATGCTGGATCGGCTGGGGCGCCTTCCGGCGCCGCAGCGAGACGCGCTGGAGACTGCGTTCGGCCTGAGCACGGGATCGGCGCCGGATCAGTTTCTGATCGGCCTTTCAATCCTGAGCCTGCTGTCGGACGTGGCCGAGGAACAGCCGGTGCTGTGCCTGATCGACGACCAGCAGTGGCTGGACCGCGCCTCGTCTCAAATCTTTTCGTTCGTCGCCCGCCGCCTGGGCGCGGAAGCGGTCGGCATTGTCTTCGCGACCAGAGTGCCCGGAGTGGAGCTGGCCGGCCTGCCCGAGCTGGTCGTCGGCGGTCTGCCGAAAGGGGACGCGCGGGCGCTGCTGGACTCGGCACTGCCGGGGTCGCTGGACGGCCGGGTGCGCGATCAAATCGTCGCTGAGACGCGCGGCAACCCACTGGCCCTCATGGAGCTGCCACGCCGCATGACCCCGGCAGAACTGGCCGGCGGTTTCGGGCTGCCCGCGGCGGCGCCCCTCGCAAGTGCCGTCGAGGACAGCTTCCGGCGCCGCCACGCGGCATTGCCGGCGGACGCGCGACGCCTGCTCCTGGTCGCTGCGGCCGACCCCACCGGCGACCCAACGCTGGTCTGGTCTGCGGCGGAGCGGCTGGGTATCTCGGCGGCGGCCGCGGCCGACGCGACGGAGGCGGGTCTGGCCGAGATCGACACCAGGGTGCGGTTCCGGCACCCCTTGGCGCGCTCGGCGACCTATTGGTCGGCGTCACCCGCCGAGCGCCGGGTGGTCCACGGCGCGCTCGCGGAGGTCACCGATCCGACCCTCGATCGCGACCGCCGCGTTTGGCACTTGGCCGAGGCCGCTGCGGGACCGGACGATGACATCGCCGAGGAGCTGGAGCGCTGCGCCGACCAGGTACTGGCGCGGGGCGGGCTGGCCGCCGCTGCGGCGTTCCTCGAACGCGCCGCGCGGTTGACGCTCGACCCGGGCAGGCGGGCCCGCCGGGCGCTCGCAGCGGCGCACACGAAGGTGCAGGCGGGCGCGTTCGATGCGGCGGAGGCGCTGCTGGCGAAGGCGAAAGCGGGGCCGCTCGACGAGCTGCAACGGGCGCGTGTCGACCTCCTGCGGGCTCAGGTCGCGTTCGCCACTAGCCGGGGCGGCGACGCCCCACGCCTACTGCTGATGGCCGCGAGGCGGTTCGAGCCGATCGATGCCGGTCTCGCCAGGGAGACCTACCTCGACGCCATCAACGCCGCCGCGTTCGCCGGCCGCCTGGCCAGCGGCGGCGGCGGCATTCTTGAAGTGGCTCGAGCCGCGGCCGCGGCCCCGCCACCGCCGCGCGCTCGCCGCGCGCCCGACGTCCTCCTTGACGGCCTGGCGGCGAACTTCGTCGAGGGGTACGCCCCGGCGGTGCCTGGCCTGCGGAACGCGCTGACGACGTTCGGCAGCGACATGTCGAATGACGAGGAGCTGCGCTGGATGTGGCTCATCAACCTGGCGGCCCTGCACCTGTGGGATGACGCGCGCTGGGACGTCCTCTCGGTCCGCTACCTTCAGCTCGCGCGCGAGGTTGGTGCCCTGAATGAACTGCCGCTGGCCCTGAGCACGCGGGCCATGATGCTGTTGTGGGTCGGCGACCTCACCGCCGCGAGCACTTTGATCGACGAGCAATCGACGGTGACGGAGGCGACGGGGAGCAACCTTGCGCCCTACACCGCGATGCGCCTCGCCGCGATGCGTGGCAGGAAGGCGGAGGCGTCCGCCCTGATCGAGGCCACCATCAGCGAGGTGGCCAAGCGAGGCGAAGGCATCGGGGTGGCCTGCGCCGAGTGGACGAGGGCCGTGCTGCACAACGGCTTTGGCGAGTACCCGGAGGCGATGGCCGCTGCGCAGCTGGCTCTGTACCACCAGGAGTACCCCGATGTCCGTTATCCCGGCATTGCGAACTGGGCCGCGGCGGAGCTCATAGAGGCCGCCGTACGCACCGAGATGACCGAGACCGCGACCGTCGCCCTCGATTGGCTGGCCGAGATGACCGCCGCCAGTGGCACCGACTGGGCGCTCGGGGTGGAAAAGCGCTCGCGCGCACTGATGGCGCTGGGGGACAACGCCGAGCGCCTCTACCAGGCGGCGATCATGCACTTCGGGAGAAGCCGCGTCCGCACCGAACTCGCCCGCGCGCACCTGATCTACGGCGAGTGGCTCGTCCGGGAACGCCGACGGGTCGACGCGCGCGAGCAGCTGCACACCGCTCACCAGATGCTGGAGACCATGGGTTTGTCGGCGTTCGCGGATCGTGCGCGGCGCGAACTGGTAGCCATCGGTGCGACCGCGCGCAAGCGCACAGCCATCACGAGCACCGTTGAATTGACCGCCCAAGAGACCCAGATAGCTCGCCTGGCCCGCGACGGGCTGTCCAACCCCGAGATCGGCGCCCGGTTGTTCATCAGCGCCAAAACGGTCCAGTACCACCTGCGCAAGGTCTTCGCGAAGCTCGACATCACCTCGCGCAGCCAGCTCGAATATGTGTTGAGCTAGCGAACAAGCGTTCGGCGGCGGCGTTGACTAGCCACCGGCGGATGCGACTGCCGGCTCATCGCCGGCAAGCTCTCATTGACGTACCGCCGCGCGCGTCACCGAGACGGGGAGCTTCATTGATGGGTCAGGACGTGATCGTGGTGACCGGCGCATCGAGTGGCTTCGGCCGGCTCAGCGCCGAGGCGCTGGCGTTGGCCGGCCACACGGTCTACGCGTCGATGCGTGATACCAACGGCCGCAACACATCTCAGGTCGAAGCGATCGGCTGCTTCGCCAAGGACAACGGAGTTGAGCTGCGGACTGTGGAAATGGACGTCCAGTCGCAGTCTTCGGTGGACGCCGCGGTCGAAAGGATTTACATCGCCAACGGCCGTATCGATGTGGTGGTACACAACGCGGGACACATGGCGTTTGGGCCGGCCGAAGCCTTTATGCCCGAGCAGCTGGCCGAACTGTACGACGTCAACGTTGTGGGCGCGCAACGCGTCAACCGAGCGGTGCTGCCGCACATGCGCCGTCAGCAGCAAGGTCTTCTGGTGTGGGTGTCGAGTAGCAGTTCCGCGGGCGGCATGCCACCGTATCTAGCGCCGTATTTCGCTGCCAAGGCCGCGATGGACTCGCTCGCGGTGGCCTACGCATGCGAGCTAACCGGTTGGGGCATCGAGACTTCCATCATCGTTCCCGGCGCTTTCACGAATGGGACCAACCACTTCGCCGGTGCCGGCTCACCCGCGGACCAGGCGATCGTCAGTGCGTACGAGGGCGGACCCTACGCGGGTTTCGGAACCCGGGTCCGGGAGGCGTTCGCCGCCATCGTGCCGCCCGACGCCGACGTGTCCGCGGTCGCCGACGCTGTGGTCAAGGTGGTCGACACCCCCTTCGGGAAGCGGCCGTTTCGGGTCCACGTCGACCCCGCGAACGACGGCGCCGATGTCGGTTTTGCCGTCCTCGACCGGCTCAGGGCCGAGATGTTGCATCGTGTGGGCTTGTCGGATCTTTTGAAACCGGCCGGGTTGGGCTAGGGACGTGAGTTGCCGCAGCGGGGTTCAGGCGCAAGCCGTGCGGAATCTGTCCCGGTAGGCCTTCGGGGTTATGCCCAGATGATTGAGAAATACCCGCCGCAGAGTTTCCGTGCTGCCAAATCCTGCCAGGTGTGCGGTCTCGGTGACGGTGCGACCGGCTTCGAGTGCAGTGCGCGCGAAGTCAATTCGCACCAATTCGACGTAACGCGCGGGCGTCAATCCGAGCTCGGACTGAAACAGCCGGGTCAGTTGACGGGTGCTCAGAGCGGCCCGGTCCGCAAGCCTTTTCACGCTGTGGTCGGCCCCCGGGTCGTTGGTGATGGCGTCGCTGACCGCCCGCAGCGGAGAATCCGGCGGCGGATCGGCCTCGACCATGACCGAGAATTGCGACTGTCCGCCAGCGCGTTTGAGGTAGACCACCAACGCGCGCGCGACTTCGCGGACCAACTCGGAACCGTAATCGAGTTCGACCAACGCCAACGCGAGGTCGATGCCCGATGAGACACCCGCGGAGGTAAATACGTCGCCATCGCGGACAAAGATGGCATCCGGTTCGACCCCGACGTCGGGGAAGGCTCTTGCCAAGCGTCCGGTATGCCGCCAATGCGTGGTGGCGCGACGGCCGTTCAGCAGCCCCGCCTGCGCCAGGACGAACGAACCCGTGCATACCGATGCCAGCCGCCGCGTGCGGGCCGGCACTGTTTTGAGCGCCTCGATGAGCGCGGGATCGATCGGTCGTCCGACCAGGTTGTCGCCTCCGGCGACCAGGACGGTATCGGCGGAATCGATGGACGAAATGCTCCGAGTGACGGCGAACCGCGTCCCTATCGAAGTGGTTACGTCGTTCCCGTCGACCGACGCGATCTCCAGCGAGTAGTTCGCGCCGAAGCGATTGGCTTCGACGAAGACCTCGGCGGGTCCTGCCGCGTCCAACAGCTTTACGCCGTCGAAGACGACGATCACCACGACGCGGGGTGTTTCTCTGACGCTGGCCACCCTCCTATCGTGTCGCGTCGGCCGTATCAGGTTCAAGGCAGCCGTGTCGCAATTTGTGCGATGGACGGCAGGAATTCCAGATCTGGCGTTGCCGACGAACCCGGAAACTGACTACACGACTTCCAACAATCGAAGAGGAACACGTGACAGTTTCCGACACGCCCTCACCCGGCCTCAACACAGCGGTTCCCGAAAAGGTGATGCTCCAACTCGTGCTCGGGGCGTGGGTTGCCCAAACGATCACCACGATCGCTGATTTGGGTGTGGCAGATGCGCTTCGCGACGGGCCGCTACCGATCGAAAAGCTGGCCAGCAAAGTCGATGCCGATCCCGACGCGTTGCGCCGAGCGTTGCGGGCCTTGATCGGCAAGGGCATATTCGCTCAGCGGGATGACGGTCGCTACGAGTTGACCCCGCTGGCAGCGGTTTTGCGCTCCGATGCCCCGGTATCGATGGCCGCCCTGGCGCGATTCGTCGGCGCACCGCAGCACCGCGAACATTGGAGCATGCTCACCCAAGTGATCAAGACCGGAAATTCCTGCGTCTCCACGCTGCGCGGCAAGAGAATTTTTGATTACCTGCGCGACGAGCCCGACTTCGGTGAGATCTTCAACAACGCGATGGTGAGCCTGTCGGCGTATGTGGATGGACCCCTCGTCGATGCGTACGACTTCACGCCGTACCGCACCATAGTCGACGTCGCCGGCGGTCACGGCCGGTTGCTCGCCGGGATCCTGTCGTCCACGCCCGACGCCCGGGGGGTGCTATTCGACCTTCCCGAAGTGACGGCAGAAGCGAGCCCCTTGCTCGAGGAATTCGGTGTCGCAGAACGTGTTCAGGTTGCCGAAGGTTCATTCTTCGAGGAGATCCCAAGTGGTGGCGATGCCTACGTGCTAAAGCACATACTCCACGACTGGTGCGACGAGGAAGCGTTGCGGATTCTGCGCAACGTGAGAAGGGCGGCGGCGACCGGCGCGGCGCTGCTGCTGGTCGAGGCGGTGATCCCCGACGACGACAGCGATTGCACCGGGAAATTCCTCGATATCGAGATGTTGGCCGTGAACGATGGACGCGAACGCACTGCCGATGAGTACCGCAGCCTGCTTGGCGAAGCCCATTTCGAGATCACCCGAGTGATCGACACCAAAACGGAATTCAGCCTCATCGAGGCCCGTGCCGTCTAGCTAGCGGCCGCCACGACGGCTGCCGTCAGCCTGACTCACCGCCCGCCGACACCGCTGCCCGGACAACCCATCTCAAGTGAGGAGACGATCGCTGGACGTTTACGAAGCGCTTTACACGACCAGGATGATGCGGCGGATGCGACCGGATCCCATCCCGCTGGGCACGCAGGCACGCATTCTCGATGCCGCGATCCGCGCGCCGAATGGAGGCAACACGCAGCGCTGGCATTTTCTGGTCGTCGACTATCCGGAGCTCAAGCGCAGATTCGGCGACCTCTATCGGCGCGCCAGCGACCTCGAGCACGAAGAGTTCATGGGCGGCACCATGGCGTCGACCGCGCCGGGGAGGGATCCTCGCGCGCACGACGAGACGTTGCACCGGATCATCCGATCGGCAAACTACCTGGCCGATCACTTCGAGGCGGTCCCGCTGCTGCTCTTCGTTTTCGCCATCGACGACCATGGCGGCGCCAACATCTTTCCGGCGATCTGGAGCGCGTTGCTGGCCGCACGCGCCGAAGGCGTCGGCGGAGTGATGACCACGCTGCTGCGGTACTTCGCGCATACGGTCAACGATTTGCTGGGGGTGCCCGTTGAGCACGGCTGGAAGATGTCGGCGATGGTGGCATTCGGCTATCCGTTGGGCAGTTGGCGTGTCGCCGCCAATCGCCATCCCGTGCACGAGGTCTCATCGCGCAACCGTTGGGGTGGGCCGTTCGGCGTCGAGGTGCCGTACCCGTTGTGGCCCGGTGCAAATGTGGACTCCACGCTGCAAGGGCCGGTCCGCGGAGGCACGCGGTGCTGAAAGCAGTGATTTTCTCTGCCTCGCAGACGGCGCCGAGGGTGTGCATCGCGAGCTGAAGCAACGGGAGATATGGCTAGCCACCGGCGGATGCGATCGCGCGTCGGTTTTCTGCATGCTCACCGTGAAGCACGAAGTACTTGCGTTGATCATCCGGGACGGGCTGAGTCCGAGATCAACGGGCGGCTCGCGGAGCTCGCGCTCCATGGTGGGCCGCCCATCGAGAGGAGGAAGGCGATGCGCCTAGTGGTGGCTATGACCGGAGCGACCGGAGCCGCTCTGGGCATTCGCTTGCTGGAAGCACTTGGGCAGCTAGGGGTTGAGACACACCTGATTCTCAGCGACTGGGCGCGGGCGACGATCAAGATGGAGACCGATACCAGCGTGGAGGAGGTCCGGTCGCTGGCCTCGCATTCCTACAGCGCCCGCGACCTTGCCGCAGGCATCTCCAGTGGATCTTTCCGCACGGACGGCATGGTTGTCTGCCCGTGCAGCATGAAGACGTTAGCCGCCATCCGAATTGGCTTCAGCGACAATCTGATCACCCGCGCCGCCGACGTGACGCTGAAGGAACGCCGCAAACTCGTCCTGGTCGCGCGGGAGGCACCGTTGAGCGAGATCCACCTGGAGAACATGCACTACCTGGCGCGCGCCGGCGCCGTCATCTTCCCGCCCACGGTGGCGTACTATTCGCGGCCCAGTTCCGTCGAGGAGGTAACGGACTACGTTGTCGGGCGCGTCATCGATCAACTCGGGATCGACCACAACCTGATCAACCGGTGGAAGGAGGATCAGCCTCCGGTCCGCGTGAACGGTCACCGACACCTCGCGGAAGCCGACGACTGGATGGTCAACAACCACCGATAGAAGAACCCCCGACCCTGTGAGGAGAACGAAATGACCATGGGGACAAGCCTTCCCGCCAGCCTCGCCCAGGCGACGAACGGGGAAGCAGGACCCGATCAGCGCAGCTGGCTGGCCACCCTCGAAGCCGCCGGCCAGTTGCGCCGCATCACCGCCCCCGTCGACTGGGACGAAGAGATCGGTGCGATCACCCGCGCGAACCTTTGCCTCGGCGGCCCGGCGCTGCTGTTCGAGAACATTATTGGCCATGAGAACACCCGGTGCACAAAGCTTCTGACGTCGGCGCTGGGCAGCCGCCGTCAGGTGCAGCTGATGCTGGGGTTGGGCGAAGACACCAGCGACTCGGCGATCGTGCGCCACCTCCGGGAGGCGTTCAAGAAACCGATCCCGCCGCGCGTGGTCGAGTCCGGCCCGGTCAAGGAGAACATTCTCGAGGGCGACGACATCAATTTGTCGGAGTTACCGGTCCCCAAGTGGCACGGCCAGGACGGTGGTCGCTACATCGACACGTTCTGCGGTGTGGTCACGGAGGACAAGGTGACGGGACGCGACAACATCGGTTGCTACCGGGGCCAGATCGTCGACCGTGACAAGATCGCCAAGCTTTTGGTGCCCAGTCAGGGTTGGGGCGGCCACATGGAGGAGTACAAGCCGGAGCCGATGCCGGTCGCCGTCGTCTACGGGTGGCACGACGTGCTGGGGTTCTGCGCCGGGAGCCCGTTCCCGAAGAACGTCTGCGAATGGGACATGATGGGGGCCCTGCTCGGGCGCCCGGTCGACCTGGTCGCCTGTGAAACGGTGCCGTTGCACGTCCCGGCGACCGCGGAGATCGTTGTCGAGGGCTTCATCGATCCCGACCCGTCGACCTTCGTCGTCGAGGGCCCCTTCGCCGAGTACCCGGGCTTCATCGGGGGCGCGGCACCGGCGCCGGTGCTGCGGGTCACCCGGATCACCCACCGCAACGATCCGGTGCTGCGCGGCACCCTCGAAGGGATCCGGCCGGGATGCTTCAACGAAGACAGCATCGTCAACTTCGCGCGGTCGGCGATCACCTGGAACGTGCTCGACGACCTCGGGATCGGTGGCATCACCGACCTGTGGATGACGGAGGTGACCAACGGCCAAAACACTCTGGTGCAGATCCAGAAGCGCTACCGGGGCCACGCTCAGCAGATCGCCTCGGCGCTGTGGGGCACGGGCGGATCGGTGTGGTTTCACAAGAACGTCATGGTCGTCGAGCAGGACATCGACCTCCACGACCCGGTCGCGCTGGACTGGGCCATGTCCTACCGGGTCAACGCCGGCCTCGGCGATATCGCATTCTTCGGCCCGGGTCTCGGCTCATCGCTCGATCCATCGACCCCGCCGGCGTTGAATGACACCAACAAATACGGCGCCGGCCAATGGACGCGGGTGCTCATCGACGCTACCCGTAGCTGGGAGATCGACCCGCGCAAGGAGTGGGGCGGGCGCCGCTTCCCGCCGACCGACAGGCTCGAACCCGAGCTGGAGTCCAAAATCGCAAGCCGCTGGGAGGAATACGGGATCGGCATCCCCTACCTCGACGACCACGGGCGCGAAATGCTGACCCTACAGAAACTCAGCAAACGGATGCCGGAAGTGTGATATCGGATTCCGTCCTCGAGCCGGCCGCCGCCGAATTCGCTGCCGCCGCGGCCCATTCTCCACCGGTGTACGAACTGACGCCAACCGAGGCGCGCGCAGGTCTCGAGGACATCCAGTCCAATCCGGCCGCCAAGCCCGACGTCGACAGCGCATGGATGACCGTCGGGGCCGGTGGCGCCCAGGTGCGCGTCCTCCTGGTCAAACCGATTGGGGCAAGAGGCCTTTTACCAACAGTGCTATACCTGCACGGTGGCGGATGGGTGCTCGGCAGCGCCAAAACCCACGAGCGGCTGGTTCGCGAGCTTGCTGTGGGCGTGCACGCCGCGGTCTTGTTCGTCGAGTACGACCGTGCACCGGAGGTCCGCTATCCGGTCGCGCTGGAGCAGGCCTACGCGGCGGCCCGCTGGATCCATCGACACGGCGCGAGCGCCGGTCTCGACGCCACCCGCCTCGCCGTCGCCGGTGACTCCGCCGGCGGCAACCTCGCCGCCGCGCTGGCCTTGCTGGCCCGGCGGCGCGGCGATGTCACCTTCGTGCACCAGTCGTTGTACTACCCGGTGACCGACGCCGCCCAAAACACAGCTAGCTACCGCGAATTCGCCGAAGGTCCGCACCTGACCGCCAAGGCCATGGCCTGGTTCTGGGACGCGTATCTGCCCGACAGGGCTCGACGCAACGACGTCCTCGCCTCACCGCTCAGGGCGGACCTCGGCGAACTCGCGGGACTGCCCGAGGCGTTCGTCGTCGTGGACGAATGCGACGTCCTGCGCGACGAAGGCGAGGCCTACGCCCGCAAGCTCACCGCCGCCGGGGTGCGCTGCACCAGCGTCCGCTACAACGCCACGATTCATGACTTCATGATGCTGAACGCCCTGCAGGAAACTGCCGCGGCGAAGGCGGCGATCACCCAAGCGATCGACGTACTGCGGCAGTCATTGAAATCGTATCCGCCAGTGAGGAACTGATGAGCGACGCCGTTGACGACAACGCACCGAGACCGGTGCTGCATTGGTACGACTTGATATGCCCGTTCTGCTACATCGGACAGTCGAGATCCGCCCTCCTAGTAGCGGCCGGCCTCGAGGTCATCTCACTGCCATTTCAGGCGCATCCCGACATCCCGGCCGGCGGTCTTGTTATCGGTCCCCGTGAGGGGCCGGTGTCCGAGATGCTCGAGCGGGAGGCGGCCGCGGAGGGGCTGCTGCTGAACTGGCCGGAGCGTATCCCGAACAGCAGGAGGGCTTTAGCCACCGCCGAATGGGTTCGCCGCAATCAGCCGGCCGCCTTCGACGCACTCCAGCGCGGGTTGTACGAGGCGCACTTCGCTCTGGGTGAAGACATCGGCGATCAGGCGGTCATCGACCGGCACGCGGTGAAGGCCGGCGTGGACCCGGGTGCACTGCACACCGCGCTCGCCGACGGCACCGCCTACGCCGCGGTCGATTTGTCGGAAAGGGCCGGACAGCAATGCGGCGTCCACGGCACACCCGCGTGGCTGCTCGGCGGCCGGTTGGTGGCCGGGCTGCAGCCCGTGTCGGAGTTTGAACGCATTGCCCAAGCTGCTTTGGCTCTGCGAGCACGATCAGAGAGGACCAGCACATGACCGCAATCGACGTAAGTATGGCGCTACCACCATCATTCGAGTCCGCTCAGCACATTGTCGCCGCGGAGAAACTGGGCTATCGCCGGGCCTATCTCTACGACACTCCGTTTGGCGGCGACGACGTCTGGCTGGGCTTGCACCGTGCGGCGGAGCGGACGACGACGATCGAGCTGGGTCCCGCGGTACTGATTCCGACCCAGCGCCACCCGTTGGTCAACGCCGCCGAGACCGTCTCTTTGCACCGGCGCGCGCCGGGGCGCGTCGTGACCTCGTTCGGCACCGGGTTCTCCAGCCGCGCGGCCATCGGCCAGCCGCCGATCCGATGGTCCTACATGGAGGGTTACATCCGTGCCTACCAGGCGCTGCTGGCGGGAGAGGCAGTCGACTGGGAAGGCGCGCCCATCAAGCTGATGCTCACCTCGGCGCAAGCCGACGCACTGCCCTTACGAATCCCGTTGCTAATAGCGGCAACCGGGCCCAAGGGTGCCGGCGTCGCCAAGCGGCTCGGCGCCGATGGGGTGATCTCCATGTTCGACGTCGTTCCCGGCCAGCGCGACTTCACGCGCGCGGTGGTGGCCACCATGGGCACCGTCCTGGACGAGAGCGAAGACCTGGCCGGCGACCGGGTCCGCTCGGCCGTCGGCGCCTCGTGGGCCGCGGCATATCACTTCATCTACACCACCAAGGGCGCCGAGGCGCTGCGCGAGATGCCCGGTGGCGCCGCGTGGCTGGGTGTGGTCGAGAAGGTACCACAACGCCTGCGCCACCTATACATTCATCAGGGCACCATGGTCGAGATGAATGAGGCCGACCTTGCCGCTTGGCGTGCCGGAGGCTCTGCCTCGGTCCCGTCGGTCACCCTGACCGGGACGGCCGACACCGTCGGGAAGGCCGTGGCCGCAATGGCCGAAGCCGGCGCCACCGAAGTCATCATCGAGCCCTCGGGTCCCGACATTCCGCGTGAACTCGACAGGTTCATGGCGGCCGTACATGACTGACTGCGTCGCGATCATCGCCGGACATGGGGAGGCCCGTCGGCTCACGCAAGCCGGCACGGCCGTCGTACATCGATTACACCGAAAATCGCGCTGGCCCCCATGAAATCGACGATGACGTCGTTTTTGCGGCGGCACGGCACTGACGGTTCCGTGCGATGTCGCACATCCGCCCGTGGCAAGGTCGTGGACATCATTCTGAACATCGCCTGGTCCGAATAGCGGAGTCTCATCGCAATCTAGATCCGGCGGGCCCGTTCGCCAGTGGACCGGAATTATCGCTAGACGCACTGGCGTGGAGTGACGCCCTAAATCATCGGCTTCCTGGTCTCGTCGGTCACCCTTAGAGGCACGCCGTGTTGCGTCTCTATCTCTCCCGGTACCCATTCCGGCTTTCGGAACAGGGATTTTGAGCCCTCAAGTGTTCCCCGTATTTCTAACAGTGGCTGTCGGAAGTGACTAGCCATACCGGCAGATGATCGGCGGCAATACGTGCGGAGTGCCCACTGTTACAGCCGAATCCGGAAACCGGAGATTGCAACGAAAGGTGGTCAGCTATGACGACATCATTGCGGGAGGGCACCTCGCAGCCCGTGCTTTTGTTGGTGCACGGCGCGTGGCTTGGCGCGTGGAGTTGGGAGAAGGTGCAACCGCAGCTAACAGCGCGCGGCTGGGAGGTCGAGACTGTCGATTTGCCCAGCGTGGCCGACCGAGGCGGGCCACGTTTCGGCCTGCACGACGATGCCGCGATGGTCAGGGAACGCATCAAACAAATCCTTCGCCCGGTGGTCGTTGTCGCGCATTCGTACGGCGGTGCCGTCGCGTCGCAGGGCGCTGCCGGCCTGGCGAACGTCCGACACATTGTGTACGTCTGCGCTTTTCAACTAGACGTTGGAGAGTCCTTGATAGAGCTCAGCGGCGTTCTCCCGTGGTGGAACGTTGACGGCGACACCATGACGACTCACAACACTCGCGAGATTCTGTTTAGCAAGGTGTCGCAGGCAGATTCGGATCGCGCGATCGCCCGGATGAAGCCGTTCAGCTTCGTCGCCGTCACGGAGAAATTGACCGCCGCGGCCTGGCATACCGTGCCGTCCACCTACATAGTGTGCGAGAACGATCAGGCGGTCGCCGACCAAGACGCCATTGCAGCGCGAGCAACCAACGTGCGTCGTCTACCGGCGGATCACATGCCTTTGTTGTCGATGCCCTTGGCTCTGACCGACCTCATCGTGGAGGCGGCCAACCACCACGGCCCGGCCTAACAAGGTCACCCGGCAGCAAACTCTTCATTGTTCAACGTCATAGGTAGTGAAAGGCGGTCAGCTGTGACGCAACCATTGCAGCAGGACAAATTTGTACAAGCAGCAGCCGTACCGGGTGGTCGCGATGTGGAGCGGCTGGCGTATGCGACTTTGGCTGCCGAATACGATTTCATCGTGTGCGGATCCGGATCGTCGGGTTCGGTGGTCGCCCGGAGGCTCGCCGAAAACGGCGACGCGTCAGTGCTTTTACTTGAAGCTGGTACTCACGACGCGGCAACATCGGTGATGGTTCCCGCTCTGTGGCCCACAAACCTTGGAACCGAACGCGACTGGGCGTTCCGAAGCGAACCCAACCCGCACATCAACAACCGCGTGCTGCCGATGTCGATGGGCAAGGTCCTCGGTGGTGGATCCAGCATTAACGTGATGGCCTGGTCACGCGGCCACCAGGCCGACTGGGATTTCTATGCGGCCAAAGCCGCAGACCCGGCTTGGAGCTACAAAGCGGTTGTCGACATCTACCGTCGCATTGAAGACTGGGGCGGCGCGCCAGACCCCCGGTATCGAGGTACGGGCGGACCCGTCGGCGTTCAGCCGGCCTCCAGCTCTGGTGGGCTCGGCGCGGCGGCGCTCGAGGCCGCCCGCGCCGTCGGACTCCCCACCTTCGAGCATCCCAACGGCAAGATGATGCAATGCGGCGGCGGCGCAGCGACCGTCGACGTGACCGTTGTTGATGGCCGGCGCCAGTCAATGTTTCGCTCGTTCGTCTACCCAATTCTGGACAGCGCGAATCTGACGGTCGCTACGCGCGCGTTGGTGACCCGGCTTTCTATCGCGGGCAACCGAGTTACTGGTGTTGAGATACGCCGCGGCGGGCAGCTGCAGCATATCGGCGCCCGCGAGGAGGTCGTGCTGTCGCTGGGAGCGATCAACAGCGCGAAGGTATTGATGCAGTCGGGTATCGGCGATGCGCGCGAGTTGCGTGAGTTCGCGATCGAGGTTCGGCAAAACCTCCCCGGCGTCGGAAAGAATCTTCAAGACCATCCATGCGTCCCGCTGAACTACGAGTTCCCAGAACCGATTACCATGACAAACCAAGGCGAAATCCAACTGTTCTGGACGAGCGACTCCCAATCGGAGGCTCCCGATCTGTTCTGCTGTCAAGTGATGGCACCGATAGCAAGTCCAGAGAATACGGCCAGATTTGGCGAATTGCCCCCGTCGTGTTGGACTTTCGCCGGTTCGCTCACCCACCCGCGCAGCCGTGGCTCTGTTCGTTTGAGTGGCTCATCATTCGATGACCCCGTCCGTATCGACCTCAACTCGTTGTCAAATCCCGACGATCTCGAGCTCGCGGTATCCTGCGTCGAGTTTCTGCGGGAGCTCGGAAATTCGGCCGCCCTGCGGCCGTTCGTCAAACGGGAGGTGATGCCAGGCAACCTCAAAGGCGACGAGCTACGTAAATTCATCCGAAACGCGGTGGTCCCCTACTGGCACTTTTCGGGGACCGCCAAATTGGGCGATGACCCGTTCTCGGTGGTTGGCAGTGATCTCTGCGTGCACGGTATGGAAAACCTGCGAGTCGCAGACGCTTCCGTCATCCCGCGCATCCCGTCCGGTAACACGATGGCCCCCTGCGTCGTGATCGGTGAACGCGCCGCGGAGTACATCCGAGACCGGCACTCCCTGTAATGCCCGCAGCACTGCCCGTCGGCTGACTTCGACGCTCTGCTCAGGAAGCCAGGCGACGCATATCAGACTGGATACGTTTCGCGGCCTGCTCCAGCGGTCGCTTGAATGATTCGAGGTCGCCAGTCATTGGGCGGCCGAAGCAGAGGATCCCGGGCCTACCCGAGGGAAGCTCGAAGGGCGTAGCGATGCATGAGCATTCCGGATGTACCACGCCGTATTCGGATGCCATGTGCCCCTTTTCGAGCGCGTGAGCGACGGCGGAGTCCGGGCTTTGCGCGGCCAAGCATTGCGCGGATGGGCTCAAGATCCCATTGAAACGTGACCCGTGCGCACGGGAAATGGGTTTCAAATCGTCCTCTGCCGCCTCGAACAGGATTAGCGATGCCCCCGTGGCCTGCGAGATGCCCCGCAGCCGAGGATGCGCAACGCTGGCCAGATCGCCACGCCGGCGGTCCAATTCATATAGGCCAGGCGCGAACGTCCACCTATGGTTTTCGCGCCGCACGATATTCTCTTTTTCGAGCTGCTCCAGGAGTCGATGCACGGTCGTTTTGGGAATAGCGGTGACCGCCGCGAGGCGTGTGACCCCAACCGGGTGCTGTTGAATCCGTCCGAGCGCCCGGAGTAGGACGAAGGTGCTGTGCAACGCACTAGTGGGCTGAGATTCCTGCTCCACCGACTCCGCCGACAGTCCAGCCGCCGACACCTCATCGAAGTTTTCGAATTCCATCGAGCGATCATAACCGCGTCTCGCTACCAAGACGGAACCTGTGAACATGCCGACAAGAGCTCGACGCCAGATCATTTCGCCGCCCATCAGCCATTCCGGTCATCGGAACGGTCTTTAGTCGTTATGGCGCAGCGGGGCCAAGACCCACTCTGAGACGACTAATAGCAATCCGATGACCCCGAATCGACGACTAGCGAAGTAGGCCGCGAGGTGTCGCATTTTGTGGGATAGATGGCGCAATGGGCGCGTCGGATGGTTCCGCGTCGAACGTATTTTCAACGATCAGAAGGAAAAATCTGTCATGGCATCGCACGGCCATAGGAGGAACACAATCCCCAAACCTCAACGGCACGGCGACGTTCGACGCTCATGGAATCGTCGCTGAGTTCACGACACCGGAGGATGAGTGGAAGTGCGGTGGACCACGCGCGGTGGCGGACGGTGGAATGGCGAGCATCTACCTCCGGTGGTCGTGTGCTCTGTCGTTGGCTTGACGGTCACGTTCGAGCTGCCCCCACGCCGGGCGATCGAATCGATCCTTCGTGCGTTAGCCAGCGTCTGTCGGCTACTCGCCGCTGCAAGGGGGTACCCCAAACATGGATTCGCCCGAATTGCGCGGTACTGCAGTCGTTCATGGGGCTGTTGGCCCCCGGTGTGCTCGCTGGATGGTCTTCGCTGGACACCGTTCCCCGCGATCCGCAGCAATCACTGGCCACCGGCGGATTCGAGGCGAGTCGGTTCGCTGCAAGCTGATGGTGGACAACGGAAGGACTCACGATAACCACCCAAATCGTGGCGTTGGTGATAGCCCGGCGCACCGGTTCCTACAACGGGCACGTCGGCGTGAGGCGTTCTGCAGCCTTGGACCAATCGGACATTGGACTCGTCGATAGGAGGGCGGTATGACCAAACGCCGTGCGGTTGTCACGGGCGCGAACGGGGGGATTGGGTCGGCGATTTGTCAGCGGCTGCGGGCCGACGGCATCGAGGTACGGACGATGGATGTCGTCGGCCCAGCAGATGCTGTGCTGGATCTGGCCGCCGACCCGATACCCGAGTGGTTCGGCAGCGACGTCGACATCTGTGTGGCGGTCGCGGGCGTTGTCGACACCTACGCTCCCTCGCACTCGATGTCGGCCGAACAGTGGTCGCGCGACATCGACGTCAACCTGACCGGTGCCTTTCGGGTCATCCAGGCATGTTTATCGGGCATGCGGGAGCGTCGATTTGGTCGCATTGTGGCGATTTCGAGCGTGGCGGGACGCAATGGAGCGTTAGGCAAGGTCGCCTACGCCGCATCGAAAGCCGGGCTGCACGGCATGATTCGCACCATCGCGATGGAGAACTGTTCCCTTGGAATCACCGCCAACTCCGTCCTGCCGGGCGTCATCGCCACGCCCAAGGCGATGACTTTGCCTGAGGCGGATCAAGAACGTATCCGCGCCGCGCTGCCGAGCGGTCGCTTCGGCCGCCCGCAGGAGGTCGCCGATCTGGTCGCCTTCCTCGCCGGTGATGGCGCCGGGTACATCACCGCGCAGGACATTTCGATTGACGGTGGCATGGAACTAAATACCTTGTTTGTGGGCCCCGCTCGCCTGCAGGACCGCATCGTTTCGTTGCCGCCTCCAGCCGCTTCCAAAGACGCGCCACCTTGCCCTTCTACGAGTGCTACGGCCAAAGAGACTGAGTGAGCAGAGCTATGACGGTTGGTCCACGCGGCGCCGCATAGTCGGACGAACCACGAAGGCGACCGCGGCTCTAGCGCAAAATTATGAGGAGCTAGAGGAAGTGCAACAAGTAAACCTCTCGGTTCTCGATCCTGATTCGCCGCGGCGCCAGCGACCAAGAAGGTTGATCAATCAGATCTTGCTACGGCGAGTGGGCACCCGCGCAGGGTGCAGCAGCGCGCCATCGGCAGCCTTGACCCCGTGGCAGCCCAAAGGATTGCGGAAACCATTGCGCCGCTGGAGCCACTGATGTTGTTGAGAAGCAACAACAGCTCCATCAACAGCTATTAGCGAATCTCAACCACCTCTGTTGCGATGTCTATCGGTGATGTCTGTGTGTGTCCGAGTCGAGCAGCGGGGCGCTGGCCGAAGTTGTGCCCGTGGCAATGTGTAGGAGGCTCGACGAACATCGAGAGCCTTCCGAAGGTAGCCGCCAACAATATCGTGCACATGAGGATCAGCAGCAGCGCAATCAAGATTTGTGCGAATACTTTTTGGAAAGTGGCGCTCGGAGACGGTAACTGCCTTGGGTGGTGCTGTGGAAATTGCACGTCCGGTGTCGCCTGAGCTTCGGGTGGCCGCACATCCGCGCCCGGGGGCTCCGATTGGATGACATCCATTGTGTTCCTCCGCATGTCAAGGAGATGTCCGATGATGTCTACCATGATTGGGCGGCGATCGGCACACAGTGTTCCGGTCCTCGGAACACGTTGTTTGCGGATCCAGGACTGTCGCGTATTCATAGCAGTGTCTCGCGGCGCGCCTGCTGACCCGTCGGCTCGGACACACGCCGGCCTACTCGAGAAAGCTGCAATCACAAAGGAATACCGATGACGCTCTCCGAAACCCCATCATTAGGCCAACATTCAGGTCCTCCTGCACGAGTTATCCTGGAATTGCTGTTTGGCGCATGGATCACTCAGGCCATCACCGCGGTCGCCGACCTGGGCGTGGCCGATGCGCTCGCCGACGAGCCACTGCCCATCGCGGAGTTGGCCGACCGAGTTCGCGCCAATCCCGACACTCTGACGAGACTCTTGCGAGCGCTCATCAGCAAGGGCATATTCGCACAACGCTGCGACGGTCGCTACGAACTGACTCCGCTAGCCGAATCACTGCGCTCCGACGTCCCGGCATCGCTGGCCGCCTTGGCGCGCTACCTCGGCGCACCAAAAGAACGCGAACACTGGAGCATGCTGACCGAAGCCATCAAGACCGGTGCATCACCCGTTCTTGCGCTGCGGGGCAAGAGATATTTCGAGTACTTGTGCGACGAGCCAGAATTCGCTCGAATCTTCAATGACGCGATGACGAGCGTGTCCGCGTATGTCGACGGACCTCTTGTCGGGTCCTATGACTTCGCGCCGTACCGCACCATCGTCGATGTCGCGGGTGGTCACGGCCGTTTGCTCGGAGCGATCCTGACTTCAGCGCCAGCTGCCCGGGGTGTCCTGTTCGACCTTCCCCATGTGGTGGCCGACGCGATTCCATTGCTCGAGCAGATGGGCGTCGCCAACCGCGTTCAGGTCGCCGAGGGCTCATTCTTCCTGGAGATACCGGCCGGCGGCGACGTATATGTGCTCAAGCACATAATCCACGATTGGTCCGATAACGAAGCCCTTGAGATCCTGCGCAATGTGCGAAGAGCTACGAAGGCTGGCGCCATGTTGCTCCTCGTCGAGGCGGTTATTCCCGAGGGGGACAACGAGTTCAGTGGAAATTTTACGGATCTCGCGATGCTGGTTACCAACGATGGGCGAGAGCGTACGGCCGCAGAGTACCGACGGCTACTCTGTGAAGCCGATTTCGAGATGATCCGAGTGATCGACACCGGAACGGACTTCAGCGCTGTCGAAGCCCGCGCGATCTGAGGTGGGTGACGCATGACCGGCCAACGGAGATGCAAATGGCCGGTCTGAGCGCCTGCCGGACGGCGGAGCAGATCACTGCGTCAAGCGCGCCGGGTAGTCAACTGGCCGCTGATCGCTTGCCGGTCAGTGCCAAGTCCGCTAGCGCAATGCAGCCAAGGATGCCGCTGTCTGAGGCACGAGTTCTCTTCCAGGGAGGCAGCAGTTTTCAGCGATTACGGCAGTGATTGTCATTGCGCACAGACGTCAGTCGGATCAGATGCAACACGGTTAGCCGCGGGTATCCTGGGCGTCGCCGCCCGATGGCATGGTTAGGAGAAGTTGATGCAACACGAGGATCGGAACAAGGCCGTCGTCCTGGGGGCAAGTATGGGCGGCCTGTTCGCAGCACGGGTTCTGGCCGATTTCTACCGGACCGTCACCGTAGTGGAACGCGACCGCCTACCCGACGATCCGGTAGATCGACGTGGTGTGCCGCAGGGCAGACATCCGCACGCGCTACTTGGCAAGGCGGTCGAAATAACTGGCGACCTGTTTCCCGGAATATTCGATGAGCTGGTGGACGATGGCGCGCTGAGGTGGAACGACGGCGACCTTTCGAGATTCTGGACAACGTTCGCGGGTCACCTGATGGTGCGCTCGACAATTCCGGACGCCACCTTGGTGACCGACTACCACCTGAGCAGACCGCTACTGGAATTCGCAGTGCGCCATGCGGTTCTCAAAATTCCGAATGTAGAAATCCTCGAGGAACGCGATTTCGTCGGAATCACCGCCGACCCCAATCATGCTCGTGTCACCGGTGCTCGCGTGCACAAGCATGGAAGCAGCGACGAAACGGTGATTGAGGCAGATCTCGTTGTGGACGCGACCGGGCGAGGCTCCCGAACGCCTGTATTCCTGGAAGAACTCGGATACCGCCGGCCTCGAGTCGACGAGGTCGAGGTGCATATCGCCTATGCCACTTTGCCAGTGCACATTCCACGTGGCATGGTACGTGAACTCGTGGTGGGGAACTTTCCCATTCCGTCGCGTCCGACAATGCACGTGATGTTTGCGTGCGAGAATGACACGTATCTGGTGCTCGGCGGCACGATCGGTGGTGAAGACCCTCCGGCTGACCGTGCCGAATTGCTCAACTTCATAGCCCCATTGACCCCACGCCACATCATGGCAGCCCTCCAATCGGCCGAACCGCTCGCCGATGTTGCACAGTATCGGTTTCCGTCAAACCGGTGGCGGCGCTACGACAAGCTCGCTCGCACACCGGACGGGCTGGTGGTTTTCGGCGACGCAATCTGTTCGTTCAACCCGATCTACGGCCAGGGAATCACCGTCGCGGCACTCGAAGCCGAGGCGTTGCGTGAGTGTCTACGCAAGGGAGACTCCGATCTGCCTCGGCGCTTCTACCGGAAGTCGGCGAAGAAGATTCAGGTGGCCTGGCGGACGGCGGTCAACTCTGATTTGGCACTCCCGCAGGTCCCCGGCCGACGCCCGCTGTCCGTTCGCGTCATTAACCTATACATGGACCGGCTTCTGACCGCCACCGAGACCGATCCGGTGGTAGCCCAGCAATTTCTGCGGGTGGTTTGGATGTTGGATGGAACTTCAGTGCTTTTCCGGCCGCACATAGTTCGCCGGATCGTGAAGGCGATCCTGACTCGACGGCGAATCCATCAGCAGGTTGAACACATCGACCAGCCGCAACGGTGCGGCGATTGAATGCGTCAAGCTTTCATGGATGGGCCGATTGAATGGCCCACGTCGACCTTCATCACCGGTCCCCGGAGATTCCCGGTCCGGTACACCCCGGCCGGCGCCCAAAGCGGGCTTTGAGCCCGCCTACCCGGCGGCCTCCTTGTCGAACTCCGAGGCGATGTCGCGGGCGACCCGCTTCAGCAGGGGAGTGATCTCCGTGGCGGATTTCAGCGTGACCCGGGCCGCGGGGCCCGAGATCGAGATTGCGGTCAACGACGGCGCGTCGGGCACCGGCACGGCGAAGCACCGCACGCCGACTTCCTGCTCGCCCTCGTCGACGGCGTAGCCGCGCGAACGGCACAGCTCGATGTCCCGCAGCAGCTCCTTCGGGGTCGTATGGGAGTTCTCGGTCGAGGCGGGCATCCCGGTCCGCGCCACCAGGGCGCGCACCGCGTCGTTGGGCAGCTGCATCAGCAGCGCCTTGCCGACGCCGGTGCAGTGCGGGTAGACGCGCCGGCCCACCTCGGTGAACATCCGCATCGAGTGCGGTGAGGGCACCTGCGCGACGTAGACGGCCATGTCGTTGTCCATGAGCGCCATGTTCGCCGTCTCACCGGTGCGCTCCACCAACTCCAGCAGATGCGGCCGCGACCACGTGCCGACGAGCTGTGCCGCGCTCTCGCCGAGCCGAATCAGCTTGGGCCCCAACGAATAATGCCGGTTGGGTAACTGCCGCAGGTAACCCATGCCCACCAGGGTGCGCGCGAGCCGGTGGATCGTCGGCGCCGGCAGGTCCGAACGCGCCGCGAGGTCGCCGAGCGCGGCCGACCCACCCATGGTCGCCAGGATCTCGAGCAGCTCGAACGCCCGCTCCACCGACTGAACGCCGCCCGTACGTACAGCTTCGCGAGCCATCACCGCTTCCGATCCAGCCCCGAGGGCCCGTCATCCCGCCTGCGCTTTTTCGTATCACGGAATTGACGTCGACAGCAAGCAGCGCGTCGGTCAGTCGGCGGGCAGCGTCGCGAGCTCGTTGTGTTCGGTGACGTTGTCGATCTCGGTGCCCATCGCGATGTTGGTGACCCGTTCCAGGAAGACCTCGACGACGACGGGGACCTTGTGTTCGCGCGCGAGCTGTTGCGCCCGGGCCAGAGCCGGGCCGATGCCGGACGGCTCGGTGACCTGAATGGCCTTGCAGCCCAGCCCTTCCACGACGCTGCGGTGGTCGACGCCGTACCCCTTGGGCAGGTCGGTGTCGCCGTCCTCCTGGGCGTTGATGTTGTCGAAGGCCAGCGAGACGCAGTAGTCCATGTCGAAGTTCAGCTGGGCCTGACGGATGAGCCCGAGGTAGGAGTTGTTCACGACCACGTGGACGTACGGCAGGTTGAATTGCGCGCCGACGGCGAGTTCCTCGATCAGGAATTGGAAATCGTAGTCGCCGGACAAACCGACGACCGTGGCGGTCGGGTCGGCGGTGACCACGCCCAGCGCGGCGGGCACGGTCCAGCCGAGCGGCCCGGCCTGCCCACAGTTGATCCAGTGCCGGGGCTTGAACACGTTGAGGAATTGGCCGCCGGCGATCTGTGAGAGCCCGATCGCCGTGACGTAGCGGACGTCGCGGCCGAAGGCGCGGTTCATCTCCTCGTACACGCGCTGCGGCTTGATAGGGACGTCGTCGAAGTGGGTCTTGCGGTGCATGGTCTTCTTGCGGCGCTGGCAGTCACCGACCCAGCCGCTCCAGTCCGGCATCGTGCCCGCGGCGGCCCGCGCCGTCGCGAGCGCAACCAGTAGTTCGAGTGCCGCCTTGGCGTCGGAGACGATGCCGAGGTCGGGCGGAAACACGCGCCCGATCTGGGTGGGCTCGATGTCGATGTGTACGAAGCGGCGGCCGCGCCGGTAGGTCTCCAGCCCGCCGGTGTGGCGGTTGGCCCAGCGGTTTCCAATCCCGAGCACGAAATCGGAGTCGAGCATGCTGGCGTTTCCGTAGCGATGCGCGGTCTGCAGCCCGACCATGCCGGCGGCCAGCGGATGGTCGTCGGGGATCGCGCCCCAGCCCATCAGCGTGGGCACCACGGGGACGTTGAGCACCTCGGCCAGTTCGACGAGCAGGTCGCAGGCGTCGGCGTTGATGATGCCCCCGCCCGCGACGATGAGCGGGCGTCGCGCCGTCTGCAACATGTCGAGCGCCTTGTTGATCTGCGCGGGGCCGGCGCAGGGTTTGTAGACGGGCAGCGGGGCGTAAGTCGTTGGGTCGAAGTCGATCTCGGCGAGCTGTACGTCGATGGGCAAGTCGATCAGCACCGGCCCGGGCCGGCCCGATCGCATCAGGTGAAACGCCTGGGCGAACGCGCCGGGCACCTGCCCGGGCTCCAGCACCGTCATGGCCATCTTGGTCACCGGTGCCGCGATCGCCGCGATGTCGACGGCCTGGAAGTCCTCCTTGTGCAGCTTGCTTACCGGCGCCTGCCCGGTGATCGCCAGGATCGGGATGGAATCCGCGCTGGCCGAATACAACCCGGTGATCATGTCGGTTCCCGCCGGGCCGGAGGTGCCGACGCAGACGCCGATGTTGCCGGGCGCGGCGCGGGTGTACCCCTCGGCCATGTGGCTGGCGGCCTCGACGTGCCGGGCCAGCACGTGCTTGATCCCGCCGTGGGCGTGCATCGCCGAATAGAACGGGTTGATCGCCGCGCCGGGCAGGCCGAACGCCTGTGTGGCGCCCTCGATCTCGAGAATCCTGACGGCCGCGTCGACCGTGCGCATCCGGGTCATCGGGCTAGCTTTCCCCGCGCCCCGACAAACGCTCGACGCCCAGCAGCAGGCCCGAGTGATCGAGGCCCCCGTCGCCGTTGGCGAGCGCGGACGCCATCAGCTGCGCGACGACCGCCCCCAGTGGGATGACGACGTCGGCCTCGCGGGCCGCGCTGGTCACGATGCCCATGTCCTTGTGGTGCAGTTCGATCCGGAAGCCCGGATCGAAGTTGCGGGCCAACATCTTTGCGGCCTTCTGGTCCAGCACCGCCGAGCCGGCCAGGCCGCCGCCCAGCACCTTGACCGCCGCTTCCAGATCGACCCCGTAGGCCCGCAGAAACGTGATCGCCTCGGCGAGGAGTTCGATGTTTCCCGCGACGATCAGTTGGTTGGCGGCCTTGACGGTCTGGCCCGCCCCGTTGGGGCCGACGTGGACGATCGTCTTGCCGACGACTTCCAGGATTGGCTTGGCGTCGGCGAAGTCGCGATCGGTGGCGCCGACCATGATCGACAGCGACGCGTTCTTGGCGCCGGCCTCACCGCCGGATACCGGGGCGTCGATCATGCGTAGGCCCCGTCGCCTTGCCTCCTCAGCCAGCTCCTTGCTGACGTCGGGCCGGATCGAGGAGAAGTCGATCACCAGGGTTTCGGGCTGGGCGTGTGCGAAAACGCCGCCCTCCGAGGACAACACGTCCTGCACGTCGGGGGAGTCGGGGACCATGACGGCCACCACGTCGGCGTCTTTGACCGCCTCTCCGATCGACTCCGCCGCGGCCCCGCCGGCTTCGACCAGCGCGCCGGTGCGCCCCGGCGAACGGTTATAGCCGATGACCGTGTGGCCGGCCCGGGCCAGGTGGCATGCCATGGGGCTGCCCATGATGCCCAACCCGATGAAAGCGATGGTGCTCATTGGTTCCTCGTTCCCGCATGTGCCGCAAGGGATTCGATGTTGAGGCCGCCGCGGCACCGCTCGGCCGTCGGCAGCCAGTCGAAGGTGTCGGACCGACTGGGCTTGTATTCCAGGCCGATGTACCCGTCATACCCGCGATCGAGCAGTATTCCGACGTATTTGTCGAGCGCGATCTCGCCGGTCCCCGGTTCGCCGCGACCGGGCGCGTCCGCGATCTGGACGTGGCCGACCCGGTCGGCATGCGCATGCAGCGCGGCGGCCAGATCGTCGCCGTTGACGTAGAGGTGGTAGAGATCGGCTAGCACGCGCAGGTTTTCGTACCGCGAGCGGCTCCGCACGCGCTCGACGACCCGGACCGCGTCCGCCAGGGTCCTGAGGGGGTAGCGGGGCGCGCCGCTGACCGGCTCGATCAGCACCGTCGCGCCGATGCGTTGGGCGGCCTGAGCCGCGTACGCGAGATTCTCGGCCGCGATGTCGTCTTGGACCGCCGCCGAAAAGCCCTCGACGCGGTTTCCATACAGCGCGTTGAAGGCTCGCGTGCCAAGCGTCTTCGCGATGTCGACGGCGACGTCCACGCTGTCCCGGAACGCGGTCACCGACGCGGGGTCGGACAGGATGCCCCGGTCGCCGGCGGGCATGTCACCGGCCGCGAAGTTCAGCCCGCTCAGCTGAACCCCGGCCTCGCGGATGGCGCGGACGAACGGTTCGACGTCGCCGTCCGGCGGTGCGGCCTCGGCGAACGGCCACCAGAATTCCACCGCATCGAAGCCCGCCCGCCGTGCGGCCTCCGGCCGCTTGAGCAGGGGCAGATCGGTGAACAGGATCGAACAGTTCACCGTGTAGGTCGCTGGCGACACGGGACTTCCCTCCGATAGTGATTTCGCAATACGAAATTGATAAACCGAATGTCGAAATCAGTGAAGGCCTCCCTCGGGCCCGTTGTCAACCGGTAAAGAGCCGGTTTTCCCGTGAGGGCCGGTCAACCACGGTGCAGTTGGAGACAGGGGCCTACTGACAACCCGCGTTTCCTTTGACAGTCAAACGTGAGCCATGCCACGGTGGCATTCACGAAATAACAATTCCGACATACGAAATGGAACTCGCCAATGACGGCACTGGACGAACGCGGCGGTGACCTGCTCACCAGCATCCCGAACGTGGCTGTGCTCACCGACCCGGACGTGATCGAGAGTTATCGACAAGACCGGGCCAAAGATCCGGACGCCGGGCGCCCGTTGGCGGTGGTGCGGGCCAAGGGCACCGAGGACGTTGTGGCGGTGATGCGCTGGGCCACCGCGGCCGGCGTCCCGGTGGTGCCGCGCGGCGCCGGCTCCGGTTTGTCGGGCGGCGCCACGGCGCTCGACGGGGGCATCGTGCTGACCACCGAGCTGATGCGCTCCATCGAGGTCGACCCGGTGACGCGCACCGCGGTGGTGCAGCCGGGGCTCATGAACGCCGAGGTCAAACGGGCGGTGGCGGAGTACGGGTTGTGGTATCCCCCGGACCCGTCGTCCTTCGAATTCTGTTCCATCGGCGGCAACGCCGCGACCAACGCGGGCGGCCTGTGCTGTGTGAAGTACGGCGTCACAACCGATTACATTCTCGGACTCGAAGTGGTCCTCGCCGACGGGACCGTGGTGCGACTCGGCGGGCCGCGCCTCAAGGATTCGGCCGGCCTGTCGTTGACCAAGCTGTTCGTGGGAAGCGAGGGCACGCTCGGCGTCATCACCGAGTTGACCCTGCGACTGCTGCCCCCGCAGCCGCCGGCCAGCACCGTGGTGGCCTCGTTCTCGTCGGTACGCGACGCCGCGGAAGCGGTCTGCAACATCACCCGCGTCATGCGGCCCGCGATGCTCGAGTTCATGGACCACACCACGATCGCCGCGGTCGAAAGCCATTTCAGGATGGGCCTGGATCTCGGCGCCCGCGCGATGCTCATCGCCCAGTCCGACTCACCCGGCGACCGCGAGAGCGAAATGTCCTTCATCGCCCAGGTTTTCACGCATGCCAATGCGACGGACGTCTTCGCCACCGACAACCCCGACGAGGGCGAGGCGTTCACCGCCGCGCGGCGGTTCGCCATCCCGGCCGTCGAGCGCCTCGGCGACCTGCTGCTCGAGGACGTCGGCGTGCCACTGCCGGCGCTACCCGCGCTGGTCGAGGGCATCGAGGCCATCGCCAAGGAGCGCGACATCGTCTGCGCGGTCATCGCGCACGCCGGCGACGGCAACACCCACCCGCTGATCGTGCACGACGCGAGCGACCCCGACCAGTCGCGGCGCGCGCACCTCGCGTTCGGCGAAATCATGCACCTCGCACTCGAACTCGGCGGCACCATCACCGGCGAGCACGGGGTGGGGCGGCTCAAAAAGGCCTGGCTGCCGGATCAGGTGGGCCCCGACGTGATGGAACTGACCCGCCGCATCAAGCGGGCCCTCGACCCGCAGAACATCCTCAACCCCGGGGCGGTGCTCTAGATGTTTCAACCCGACTTCACCCCCGTCGCGCATTCCCTCGGCTGGAGCGCCGCCGTCGCCGCGCTGCCATTGGTCATCATGTTCGTCCTGCTCGGCGGCCTTCGGATGCGCGCGCCCATCGCCGCGGCCGTCGGCGTCGGCACCGCGGCCCTGATCGCGTGGGGGGTCTATCACATGCCCGCGGCGCAGGTCGCCGACTCGGCCGTGCTCGGGTTCGCCTACGGCATGTTTCCCATTATGTGGTTGGTGCTCAACGCGATCTGGATCTACAACCTGACCGTCCAGACCGGCCATCGCGACGTGCTGTGCAGGTCCATGGCGTCGATCTCCCCGGACCACCGGATCCAGGCCGTCATCGTCGCGTTCTGCTTCGGCGCGCTGATCGAGGGCCTGGCCGGCTTCGGCACCCCGGTCGCCATCACGTCGCTGATGCTGGTCGCGCTGCGCTTCTCGCCGCTGAAGGCCGCCTCGGTTGCGCTGGTGGCCAACACCGCGCCGGTGGCGTTCGCCTCCTTGGGAATCCCGATCGTCGCGCTGTCGGGAGTCACCGGTCTGCCGCTGGACACGCTCGGCGCCATGGTCGGTCGGCAAACACCGATCCTGGCCTGCATCGTGCCGTTCATCCTGA
This sequence comes from Mycobacterium sp. NGS64, assembly GCF_059812245.1. Classification (NCBI taxonomy): domain Bacteria; kingdom Bacillati; phylum Actinomycetota; class Actinomycetes; order Mycobacteriales; family Mycobacteriaceae; genus Mycobacterium; species Mycobacterium sp. NGS64. The sequence goes on from NZ_JCALCI010000001.1 coordinate 562,161, forward strand.
TCTTCATGGTCGACGGCCGCAACGGCCTCAAACACGCGTGGCCGGCGGCCGCGATGGGCGGCGGCGTCTACGCGATCGTCCAATTCCTTTGCTCCAACTTCTTTTCCGTGGAGCTCACCGACATCGCCGGATCGATCATCAGCGCCGGCTCCATCGTGTTGTTGCTCCGGGTGTGGCGTCCGAAGGCCCCACTCACCGGCGCGCCCGAAGAGGTGGCGGTAACACACGAAACGGAAGGCACAACAGCGGCGTTGGGCCGCTTGGAAGGCGCGGTGCTGACCGCGCCCGCGACCAGCGGGGTGCGTGACGAGGTGGTCGACTCCCGCAAGGACGTCCTGCTGGCCTACGCGCCGTACGTCATGGTCACCGCGATCTTCTCGCTGTCGATGTGGAAGCCGTTCACCGCCCTGCTCAAGCACGGCGGCACCAGCATCGCCTGGCCCGGCCTGCACGTCGCCAACGCCGCGCACAAGGCCTCCCCGCTGACCACCTACAAGCTCGACTTCCTTTCCGCCGCCGGCACTTTGCTTTTCGTCAGCGGACTGCTCACCATGCTCGTGCTACGGACTTCGGTGGGCCAGGCGGTGCGGGCGTATGCGCAGGCGGCGATCCAATTGCGCAGCGCCGCAATCACCGTCGGGCTGGTGCTGGCGCTCGCGTACCTGTTGAACCTGTCCGGCGAGACCACCACGCTGGGCCTGTGGATCGCCGGCGCCGGCGGCCTGCTCGGGATCGTCGCCCCGATCATCGGCTGGCTCGGGGTCACCGTCACCGGATCGGACACCTCCTCCAACTCGCTCTTCGGGGTGCTGCAGGTCAGCGCCGCACACGCGGCCGGGCTGAGCCCGACCCTGCTGGCGGCGGCCAACTCGTCGGGCGGCGTGATCGGGAAGATGCTCTCGCCGCAGAGCCTGGTCATCGCGACCGCCGCGGTGCAGATGAAGGGCAAAGAGGGGGACCTGTTCCGCAAGGTGTTCAAGTGGAGCCTGCTGTTGCTGGCGCTGATGTGTGTGCTGGTGTACCTGCAGAGCACCTCGTGGCTCGGCTGGATGGTCGTTTGATGGGCGGCCACATCGTCCTGGCGCCCGACAAATTCAAGGGATCGTTGCGCGCGGAGGAAGCCGCGCGGGCGATGGCGCAGGGCGTGTGGCGAGCCGATCCGCAGGCGACCACCATCACCTGCCCCGTCGCCGACGGCGGCGAGGGCACCCTCGACGCCGTGCTGGCCGCCGGATACCGGCGCATGCACGCCTACGTCACGGGACCAACCGGCGCCGGGCTGCACACCGCCTACGCCCGCACCGGCACGCGGGCGGTCATCGAGATGGCCGACGTCTGCGGCCTGCAGCGGCTCCCGTCAGGGTCGCCCGCGCCGATGACGGCCACCACCTACGGGTTGGGCAGCGTGATCGCCCTCGCGCTGGACGAAGGCTGCCGCGACATCGTCATCACCGTCGGGGGCAGCGCCAGCACCGACGGCGGCGCCGGCATGCTGGTCGGGCTGGGCGCGGAAATCCTTGACCACCAAGGCAATCCGATTCCGCCCGGCGGCCGCGGCCTGGCACAGGCCGATCGGCTCGACCTGAGCGGGTTGCATCCGGCCATCGGCGAAAGCGCCTTCACGCTGGCCGCCGATGTGGACAGCCCGCTCTGCGGACCGCACGGCACGGCGATCGTCTACGGACCCCAGAAGGGCGCCCACGGCGACCAGATTGCGGCGCTCGAGCGCGGTCTTTCCCGCTGGGCCGACCTCGTCGACCGCGCGACCGGCACCGACTGCCGCAATCGGCCCGGCGCCGGCGCCGCGGGCGGCGTCGGTTTTGCGGCGCTGTCGGTGCTGGGCGCGCGCATGCGGCCCGGCATCGACATGATCCTCGAGCTCATCGAGTTGGAGCGAAACCTGTTGGGCGCCAAGGTGGTAGTGACGGGGGAGGGGTCCCTGGACGTCCAGTCGCTGCGCGGCAAGGCGCCCGTCGGGGTATCCCGGTGCGCCCACCGGCACGGCGTGCCGACGTTCGCCATCGCGGGGGTTTCGACCCTGACCAGTGCCCAGGCTCGCGCGGCGGGGTTCGCCGCCGTCCGCACCCTCAACGAGTTCGAGCCGGATCTGCGGCGTTGCGCCACGCACGCCGCAAGCTTGCTCAGCCTGGCCACCGAAGCGCTCATCCGGGAATGCACGCCGCGCCAGGGAGGAAACCATGACTGAGCCCTACTACGACGAACGCACGGTGTTGCACTGGTACGACTTCGCGTGCCCGTTCTCCTACGTCGGGCAGCACCGCACCGCCATCCTCCGCGAGGCCGGATTCGACGTCGTCCTGCTGCCATTCCAGGCGCACCCCGGCATGCCGCCCGGCGGGCTGCCGATGCGGCACGGCCACGGGCCGAGGTACGCGACCATCGAGCGGCAGGCCCGGGCGGTGCGGATGCCGTTGCGCTGGCCCTCGCGGATACCGCACAGCCGCAGGGCTTTGGCGGCCGCCGAATGGGCGCGGCTCAACCAGCCCGGCGCCTTCGCCGAGCTGCACCGCCTGCTGTTCGACGCGCAGTTCGTTTTCGGGGAGGACATCGACGACCAGGCCGTCATCGACCGGCACGCCTTGGCGGCGGGCGTCGACGTCGGCCGTTTGCGCGCCGCCCTGGCCGACGGCAGCGCGGTGGCCGCCGTCGGGCAGGCCGAGTGGGTCGCGCGGCACCGCGGCGTCGACGGCACGCCGGCCTGGCTGGTGGGCGGGCGTTTGATGATCGGCCTGCAGCCGGTGCGCGACTTCGTGCATTGCGGCAACCTGCCCGTCCGCGTGCATCGCTGAGAATGGCCTGGTCAGCCCGCGATTTGGCCGGCGCGACGGACGTTCGGTAACCTGTCATTTACCGACGCGGGGTGGAGCAGCTCGGTAGCTCGCTGGGCTCATAACCCAGAGGTCGCAGGTTCGAATCCTGTCCCCGCTACTAATGTCATGTCTCGGGACATCGGAATAGGTCTGAACCTGCGCTAGGTTCAGGCCTTTTTTCCGTGTGGGGCCTTTGGGGGCGCCGGTGGGTTGGTAGTCCTTTGTGGGGTCGAGGGTTAGCTCGCGCAGGAGTTGGCCGGCGGCGTGGATGATTCTGATGTGTAGGTCCTGGATGAGGACTAGGACGCGGGTGCCGGTGTAGGTTCGTCCGACGCCGATGTGGTGGAGGCGTGCGGCGAGGCTGGTGGCGTGGCGCTTACGCCGAGGCGGTGCAGTTCGCTTTCTAGCCCGTTGCGCCCACCTTTGCCGCCGGAGAGCCGGGTGGTGAAGACCATGCCGTTGTCGGTCAGCGTTGAGGCCGGAATGCCGTGGATGGCAATGACTTTGCGGAATTCGGTCAGGACGATGGGGCCGTTGACGCGGCGATGGGCGGTGTCGAACGGGTCGCTCAAGCCGGCCGCGATCGCGGGCCGCGTGCGGAGTGTGCGCATGAAAGCCCTTGAAGCACAACGCTTAGAGTTTGCTGTTCCGGGCCATCTGTCCGCATTAAAGAAAACTCCGTTTGTGCTGCCGTGATTACGCTAAGCTGTTGAGCGTTTTCGACAGGGCTCGACGACCGCGCCAGGCGACCGCCGGGTCGTGAAGTGCCGGTCGGAGGTACGCAATGTCGTATGTGATCGCGGCGCCTGACGTAATAGCCGCAGCCACAACAGATTTGGCGAACATCGGTTCGACAATCAGAGCGGCCACCGCGGCCGCGGCGCCGCCCACGACAGGCGTGGCCGCGGCGGCGGCCGACGAGGTATCGGCGGCTGTCGCCGAACTGTTCGGCTCACACGCGCAGGCCTATCAGGCACTCAGCGCTCAGGCGACGGCTTTTCACGGCCAGTTCGTGGCGCTACTGAAAGCCGGTGCCGGGCAGTACGCAGTTGCCGAGGCCAGCATCAGTCGGGATCTGCTCAACACCGTCAATGCGCCCACCCAAGCGCTCCTGGGACGACCCCTGGTCGGCAACGGCGCTGACGGGGTCGGGGGCGGCACGTTGGCGCAAGCCAATGGGGGTGCCGGCGGGATTCTGTTCGGTAACGGCGGGGCCGGCGCGACCGACGCGGCTGGACAGGGCGGCACCGGCGGGGCCGGCGGGCTGATCGGGAGTGGTGGTGCCGGCGGTGCGGGCACTGGCGGCGGTGCCGGTGGTCGCGGCGGTGCCGCCGGTTTGCTTTACGGCAACGGTGGCATGGGTGGGGTTGGTGGCGCCGCCACCGGCAGCGGGGCTGGCGGGGCTGGCGGGGCCGGCGGGTCCGCGGGCTTTCTGGGCAACGGGGGTGCGGGCGGCAGTGGCGGGGCTGGCGGTGACGCGACCGTCGCCGGCGGTAACGGCGGGCCCGGCGGGGCTGGCGGGGCCGGTGGTAACGCCGGGCGTGTTGTCGGCGATGGCGGGGGCGGCGGTAACGGTGGGGCTGGCGGCGGCGGCGCGGCGGTCAGCGGCAGCACTGTCTTATCGGGCGACTTTGGCGGGGCGGGCGGTGCCGGTGGGGCTGGCGGCTGGGCGGGCGGCCTGCTGGGTAACGCCGGTGCCGGCGGTGCCGGCGGTGCCGGCGGGCCGGGTGGGGCCGTGAGCGGATCCAGCATCGTCTACTCCGGCGACGTCGGCGGGGCGGGCGGGACCGGCGGCGTCGGCGGCCCGGGTTTCGGCGGCCAGGCTGGTAATGGCGGTGCCGGCGGGGCCGGTGGCGCCGCCGGCAGCGTCACCGACAGCACCGTGTACTCCGGCGACACCGGTGGAGCCGGCGGCAACGGCGGCGCCGGCAACTACACCGGGAATTTCGGCGACGGAGGTTACGGCGGCGCCGGCGGTAAGGGTGGTGCCGGGGGCGCCGTCACGAATAGCGTCGTGCAGGCCGGCGACACCGGCGGCAACGGCGGCGCCGGCGGGGGCGGTGGCCTTGGCGGGTTTGTCGGTGCCGGCGGGAGCGGTGGTGCTGGCGGTAGCGGCGGCGACGCCGGGGTGGTCACCGGCGGTTCCTCCGTCAGCACGGGTGACTTCGGCGGGGCCGGTGGTGCCGGCGGCGCCGGCGACAATGCCGGGTTATTCGGTAACGGCGGTAACGGTGGCGCCGGCGGTAACGGCGGGGCAGGCGGGGCCGTGAGCGCGTCCAGCACCGTCACCACCGGCGACGACGGCGGGGCCGGCGGGGCCGGAGGCACCGGCTCCGGCGGTACCAACGGCACCGTGGTTATTCACGGGGGTAATGGCGGGGCCGGCGGGGCCGGCGGGACCGTCACGGGCAGCACCGTTCACTCCGGCGACAACGGCGGGGCTGGCGGCGCTGGCGGGAGCATCGTTGCTGGTAATCGCGCTGACGGCGGCACCGGCGGGGCCGGCGGAGCTGGTGGGGCCGTCATCGATAGCACCGTCACCGTCGGCGACGACGGTGGGGCCGGTGGTGCCGGCGGCAACGGCGCCTATGCAGGGCAGATCGGTGACGGGGGGGCCGGTGGGGCCGGCGGGGCCGGCGGAGCTGGTGGGGCCGTGAGCGGATCCAGCGCCGTCACCGTCGGCGACGATGGCGGGGCCGGCGGGGCAGGCGGCAACGGCAACCTTAGCGGGTATGTCGGTAACGGCGGCGCCGGTGGGGCCGGTGGGGCCGGCGGAGCTGGTGGGGCTGTGAGCGGATCCAGCATCGTGACCAAGGGCGATGTCGGTGGGGCCGGTGGGACCGGAGGCAACGGCGACCTAGCCGTGTTAATCGGTAACGGCGGCAACGGCGGGGCCGGTGGTGTCGGCGGGGCAGGGGGGGCCGTGAGCGGATCCAGCACCGTCATCACCGGCGACATCGGCGGGGCCGGGGGCACCGGCGGCGCCGCCGGCCTCGCCTCGGATGTCGGTAACGGCGGCACCGGCGGTAACGGCGGCACCGGTGGGGTCGGTGGGGCCGTCACCGACAGCAACGTCGGCTTCGGCGATGTCGGCGGGGCCGGCGGGATCGGCGGAGCCGGCGGCGCGGTACTCGTGCTCGGCAACGGCGGGATCGGCGGTGCCGGTGGGGTCGGTGGGGCCGGCGGGGCCGTCACCAACAGCACCATCTCCACGGGCGATATCGGCGGGGCCGGAGGCTCCGGCGGTGGCGGCGGGATCAACGAGATCGGCATCAGCGGCGGTCATGGCGGCGCTGGCGGTGCCGGCGGCGACTCCGGCGCCGTGACCGGCAGTCAACCCGGTACCGGGGATACCGGCGGGGCCGGCGGGGCGGCCGGCGCCGGCGGCCAGGCGATCGGACTCGGCAACGGCGGTGACGGCGGTACCGGCGGGGCCGGCGGCAACTCCCCGACCGGTCACGGCGGAGACGGCGGAGACGGCGCAGACGGCGGCGGCCCCGGTCTGATCGGCACCGGCGGACACGGCGGCCCCGGCGGTGACGGCGGCACCGGCCCCGCCGGCAACGGCACCACAGGCCAGCCTGGCCAGTCCGGCTAACCTCACCCCACGAACATCCGTTCGGCGTGTCCTAACTGCGTCCGGCGACTTCGGATCACCCGCAAACACACACTGAACGTATGAGTACGAAAACGGCCCGCTGACGTGCACGAACCGTCACGCACTCGATGCTGAAACACAAGGCGGCACAACCGGTTTCGCACTGGCAGTGTGGGTCGCGGGAGGCCCGGGCTACCAGTCGCTGAGCGGCTGGGGTGTGATGTCGCAGGACATCGGAATAGCTCCGAACCTACGTTAGGTTCGGGGTTTTTTCCGTGTGGGGCGGGCTCGCTGGTCACGAGCCGGCACGGCCCTACGGCAGAATCCCCGCGACGCGACATTGAGCCTGAACCGCTTCCGCGTGGGCGTCATGTTGCGCGTAGACGGCGCGACACCAGTCACGCGCGGCCGCACCACATGCGTGCTGGAGTGCCCCGCCCATCGAACTCGCGAACGTGACATTCACGCAGCCATCACCCGATCGGTCGTACGGGTCCGATGAGTGGTCGGTCAAAACCCATGCTGTCGAGCCGGCGGCAATAGCCCCGACGAAAACGACGACCGCTATCCGCATCGCACGGCGTTCGCCAGGTGTGAGCGGGTCGGTCGGCGGGGTCTTACCTCTGTTGACCGTCGGTGGCTCCTTCGCGCGGCGACCTCGACCGTTCCACAATAAACGGATTCCCTGGGCTCGCCATAGGTTTCCTTTTGCTAAACAGTGCGACGGGCAGGTCGATCTGCTAGGGCAGCGTGGCTGACTGTCACGCCGGCAGCCCGCTCCGGGATGGCTTGCCGGGAGCCATTTTTCATGCCGTCGTTTCTCGTCTGCGGGCGAACTCGTCGACGAGCAGCTGCAAACGCTCCGAGTCGTACTCGGGGCGCAGTCGTCCGGTCCGGCCGAGGGTGACCAGCCCGTGCAGGGCGGCCCAGAAAACCTCGGTGAGCGTGTCGGCGTCCTGGTCGCCGGCGACCCTACCGACCGCCTGACGCAACGCTTCGAAGGCCGCGATCAGCTGGGGCGGGGTGTTCTGGGCGGCGAAGCGCAGCGTGGTCGCGCGGGTGAACATCGCGTCGTACACCGCCGGGTTATCGCGCGCGAAATCCAGGTAGGCGCGGGCGACCCGGGTCAAGGTGTCGCTGGCCGCGCCGGCGTCGGAGTGGGCGGCCCGGACCGCCTCGGCGAGCTCGGCGAACCCGTCGAGGGCGACGGCATCGGCGATCTGTTCCATGCCGGCGAAGTGCTTGTACAACACCGGCTGGCTGTACTCGATCTCGGTGGACAGCCGCCGGGTCGTGACGGCTTCCCAGCCCTCGGCCTCGGCCAGCCTGCGCGCGGTTCCGACGATCAGCCGGCGGCGGGCGGTCCGGTCGCGCTCACGACGATCCTCGATGGGCATGCCCAAAGATATCATAGCTAGAAAAACTAGCAACGCTATTGACGCGCCCGCCAAGAGGGGTTAGCGTTGCTAACACCTACGGACGAGGGGAGTACGACATGGTTCTGCACGACGTCACCCGGGCCGCCGCACTGATCGCGGTGCTGGGCACCGCGGTGGTCTACGGCACCGACGTGTTCTGCGCGATGGTGATGCGACCGGCCCTGGCGTCGGTCGACGACGCGGCCCTGGTCGCCGTCATGGGCCGCGTGCACCGGTACGGGGACGGGCGCATGCCGCTCCCCGGAGTGCTCGGGATCGTGGCCGCCGCGGCGAGCGCGGTCCTGGCCGCGATCGGCGCGCAATGGCCGCAGGCGCTCGCGGCGGGCGCCGCGCTGATCCTGCTGGTGATCTGGCTCGCGCTCTACACCCGGGTAAGCGCACCCATCAACAGGCAAATGACGGCGGCCGCCGACGCAGGCCGGGCGCTGCCGAACGGGCGTGCGCTGCAAGAGAAATGGGATTCGATCATCAACGTTCGCGCGTCGCTGCAGGGTCTGGCCGTGGCCGCCCTGTGCGCGGTGCTGATGATCTAGTAGACGAATCACACTGCGAGGAGCAAGGTTTCGATGTTTCAGCTCAGGATCTACACCCTGCGATCGCCCGAAGCGCTGCGGCAGTACGCGACGGTGCACTGGGCGCGGCACCTCCCGACCTTCGAGGCGTTCGGGGTCACCACTCACGGGGTCTGGACGGAGCAAGGTGCCGATCGACTCGTCGCGCTGATCGGCTACCCGACGGACGCAGACCCGGACGAACTGACGCGGCGCATCATGGCCAGCCCGGAATTCGCCGCCGACATGGCCGGCTTCGACGTCGAGAACATCGTCGACGTTCAGACGAGATTGCTCGATCCGACATCGTTTTCACCAATTCACTGACGAACTAGGAGTGCTCGACATGACCATCACCACCACCATCGGCTACGTCCTCGCCGGGCTCCTCGCCGCCGGCATCATCTTCATCGGCGCGCGCTTCCTCGTCGCACCGCGCGTCGCCGCCGCCGGCTACGGCGTGCTACCCGACCCGGACCAACCGGGCGTCGGCGCCTACCTGGGCGTCAAGGGCGTGCGCGACATCGCCTCGGGACTGGTCGTCATCGTCCTGATGGTCGCCGGCGCGACCCATCTGGTCGGCTGGGCGATATTGGCCGCCACCATCATTCCGCTCGCCGACGCGGCGATCGTGCTGCGCAACGGCGGCTCGAAGTCGATCGCCTACGGAGTCCACGGCGTCACCGCCGCCGTCATGCTCGTCACCACCGCCCTGCTGCTCGTCTCCTGAGCCCGGCCTCGGGCGGTATGACGACGCTCACTAACGCCCGGGAATTGCTTCGACATCGAAGCGAGTTGTACGCGGCGTAACTGCTTCGAACTCGAAGCAACTAGCCAAGGAGGGACATCATGAAGGCAGTGCGGTACCACGAGTACGGCGGTAGCGACGTTCTGCGAGTCGAGGAGGCCCCGCGCCCGGTGCCCGGCCCGTCGCAGGTGCTGGTGCAGGTCGCCGCCACCTCGTTCAATCCGGTGGATGCCGGCATCCGCGGCGGCTACCTGGCCGAGGTGTACAAGATCGACTTCCCGCACATCCCCGGCGTCGACGTGGCGGGGACCATCGCCGAGATCGGCGAGGGCGTGACGGGCTGGAACGTGGGCGACGCCGTGGTTGCCTTTCTGCCGCTGGACGCCGACGGCGCTGCCGCCGAGTTCGCCGTCGTGCCGGCCGAATCGCTGGCCGCCGCCCCGGCGTCGGTGCCGTTGGCCGATGCGGCGGCGCTGCCGGAACCCGCGCTGACCGCGTGGCAGGCCCTGTTCGAGATCGCCGGGCTGGCCGATGGTCAGTCGGTTCTGATCAACGGCGCCTCCGGTGCGGTCGGCGGCTACGCCGTTCAGTTGGCCAAGCAGGCCGGAGCCGTCGTCACCGCGACCGCCAAGGCCCGCGACGCCGAGCGGCTGCGCGGCCTCGGTGCGGACCGGATCGTCGACTACATCGACTACACCCGCTCGCCGATCGACGTCGAGGGCGCACCGTTCGACGTGGTGCTGAACCTCATCAGCACCACCGACGAGCAGACCGAAGCCCTGATCGGCGTGGTCGCCGACGGTGGATTCCATGTCGGCACAATGGTTTTCGGGCCGCAGAACTCGGGCCGCGGGGTGCGCACACAGCGGGTCTTCGTCCGCAGTGACGCCGCCCAGCTGGGCGGTCTGGTCCGCCGCGTCGACGACGGGCAACTGCGCATCGAGGTCGCCGACCGCCGCCCGCTCGAGCAGGCCGCGGCGGTGCACGAGGACTCGGACTCGGGCCGCCTGCACGGCAAGACCCTCCTCATCCCCGCCGAGTAGTTCGGGCCACTGAGCCACGCCTCGAGCGGGTGGAACTTCGATGTCGAAGCATTACGCTCGAGGCGTGGTCAAGGCCCTCAACCCGGTCCAGCTGCAGACCTACTTCGCGCTGATGGAGGCGGTCAGCTTGCTGCAGTACGCCGTGCGGGAGCAGTTACAGGCCGACGGGGGCCTCAGTTACGTGCAGTTCGAAATCCTGGCCAAACTTGCCGACGCCGAACGCCCCCTCACCATGACCGACCTGGCCGACGGGGTGGTGTACAGCCGCTCCGGCCTGACTCATCAGGCCGGACTGCTGGAAAAGGAAGGCCTGATCACGCGCGCGGGTTCGCCCGACGACCAGCGCGCCACGGTCGTCAGCATCACCGAGGCGGGCCGGGCCCGGGTCGCCGCCGTCCTGCCCGGCCATATCGAGGTCGTGCGCGACCTGCTGTTCGGCTCGCTGTCCGATCGCGATGTGCGCACCCTGGGTGACATGATGAGCCGCGCCCGCGACCACATGCGTGCTCGGCCACCGCGCTCCGCCGCCCCGCGGCGTCGCCGCTAGCAGGGGAAATGACCTCACAGGTTTCTCCCCGGCCATTTCCGTCCCAAGCCCGAGCGCCTCTGGGACCATAGGCCGGTGACCACGCGCGAGGCCGACGCCGTTCGCCCCGTCGAACGGGTGCAGGCTCAGCGGCCGGGGGAGACCGGATTCCGCGACGACATCGAGGGCTTGCGCGGCTTCACGCTGTTGGCCATCCTGGGCTTTCACATCTCGATGCCCGGCGTCAGCGGCGGCTTCGTCGGCCCCGACATCTTCTTCGAAATATCGGGCTTCGTCATCACCGGGCAGCTCTGGCGCCAGGTGAGCACCACCGGCACCATCGGACTGCGCAAGTTCTATGGGGCCCGGGCCCGCCGACTGCTGCCCGTATCGGCGACGGTGGGCGTCATCACCGCGATCGCCGCGGCCGTCTTGCTGCCCGTCGTGCAGGCCCAAGGCGCCCTGAAGGACGCCATCGCCTGCGCGTTGTACGTTCCGAACTTCTGGTTCATCGTCCAACAGGTCGACTATTTCGCCGGCGGCACGCCCTCGCCGTTCCAGCACTACTGGACGTTGGGCGTGGAGGAACAGTTCTACCTGTTGTGGCCGCCTTTGATCGTCGGCACGGCGTGGCTGATCCGGCGCACGCGCCGACGCGAGAAGACCGACGCACCCGTGTCGAAGAGGCCGTACCTGGCGCTCGTGACGGTGATCGCGACCGTGTCTTTCGCGCTGTCGCTGCTGATCACCTACGTGATGCCGCTCGCGGCGTACTTTTCGCTCTTCACCAGGGCATGGCAGCTGGCCGTCGGCGCTTTGGTGGCCCTGACGGCCGAGTACTGGAGCCGGCTTCCGGCGCGAGCCGCGGTGATCACGGGATGGGTCGGAACGGCCGTGGTCCTGTGGGCTTGCGTTTTCTTGACCCCGGACGTGCCCTATCCGGGCACCGCCGCGTTGTTGCCCGTCCTGGGCACCGCGCTGGTGCTCGGCGCCGGCTGTTCGACACCGAACCAGGGCGCGGGGCGGATCCTGGGCTGGTCCCCGATGCGGGCGATCGGGCGGCTGTCCTACTCGTGGTACCTGTGGCACTGGCCGGTGCTGGTGTTCGCGCCGATCATCGTCGGCCATCCGCTGGGCCTGGCCGGCAGGTTCGTGGCCGCGGTCGTCGTCTCCGGCGGGCTGGGCTGGCTCACCCTGCGTTTCATCGAGAACCCGTTGCGATACGCCGCTGTCCTGCGCAAGTCACCGGCGAAAAGCCTGGCGGTCGGCGGGTTCGCCACGTCGGCGGCGGCGTGTGTGAGTGTGGCGTTGCTGATGTGGGTGTCTTCGCTGCCGATGCCCGTCGCGGTCGCGCGCGGCGCGCAGGCGGCGCCGCTGACCATCACCGCCGGGCCCGTCCCGACGGGGACCAACCTCGACGCCTACGACGCGGCGGTGCAGAACGTGTTCTCGCAGGTGCAGGCCGCGGTCGCGGCATCGGCCGAGGTGAAGGCCGTGCCGTCGAACCTGAAGCCGTCCATCGGCGATGCGGCGGGCGAAATCGGGGCCATGTTGTTCAACGGCTGCCTGCGCGCACCGCTGCAAGCCGGGCAGCCCGAGTGCGCGATGGGTGACACCAACTCCAAGACGACGGTGGCCATGGTCGGCGATTCGCATTCGTCGATGTGGATTCCGGCCTTCCAGCAGATCGGCACGCAGCGGCCCTGGCGACTCGAAGCCATGGCCAAGGCGGCCTGCCCGATGATGGACTTGCCGCTCGCCAACCCACTTGTCAGTCCGCTGGTTGAATACATCCAGCGCTGCGGGCGGTGGCGCGGCCAAATCATGGACCGGCTGCGCGCCGAGCACCCCGCGCTTGTCATGGTGAGCGTGTTCCGCGGGTACACCGCCACCCACAGCAACGGATTCCGCTCGGGCTTCACGTCGTACGACCCGGCCTGGAACGACGGCCTGACCCGCCTGGTGCGTCAACTGCGCGAGACCGGCGCCAAGGTGCTGGTGCTCGGGCCGCTCCCGCACCTCACCACCTCGGTGCCGGGCTGCCTGTCCGAGCACCTCGAGGACGCGACGGCATGCTCGCCGCCCATGTCATACGCGTTCGACCGACCCGGCATGGCCGCCGAGGCCGCGGCCGTCAAAGCCGGCGGCGGGCAATACGCGGACCTCTCCGAACTGTTCTGCACCCTGAAGCGCTGCCCGGTCGTCGTCGGCAACACCCTGGTCTACGTCGACGCGGGGCACCTGACGCTCGAATACTCCCGGCTGTTGGCGCCGGCCATCGCAGCGTTGGCCGACCGCGCGCTCGCCGGGGGCTGACGCCCACACTGCGTCTACGCGCAGCCGCTCACATGGACTCGCCGGCCGACACCGGCGCACACGCTCACGTTCGGTGGCGGAAAGTCTTGTGGCAGAGGCGCGTAGTCGCCCGGCGGGGGGGCGTAGGTGTTGACCGTGTCGGCGACGTTGGTGCACCCGCTCACCGAAACGCGCCGACCGACGCTCGCGCAGACGTCGGCGTTGGCCACGCCGGGGGGTTGCACGACCGCATAGATTTCCGGGATCGCCGTGAGGGCCAACACAGTGACCCCCGCGGCGGTCCACGACCGCGCCCACAGTTTCATCGCGATCTCCTTCGCTAGGGGGTGGCGCCGCTGTCGCCGAGCAACGGCGTCCATTGGCAGCGCTGCCTGGCGTCGGCCAGCGGCTGACGGATGTTCTCCAGGTCGGCCTGCTCTTGGGGGTTGGCGTTGAAGTAGTTCTGCACGTTGTCGCGGATCTGGTCCTTGGGCTGGTCCTGAAGGCCGGTGTAGAACCCGTTCACGTCCGGGTGCGTGAACAGGTACGTCGACAGCGACGCGGCGACACTCGCTGCGACACCGGCAATGTCGGCGGCCGTGCAGTTGGCCGGCCGGGGTGGCGGATCGGCCGCGGCGGCCCCCGCGGTGGCCAATAGCGTGCCGGCGACCGCGCCGGCGCCGATCGCACCGACGATCAGCCGGCGCCGAATGGAGATTGGGCGAAACATAGCGGGCTCCTTCCTGCGCATAGCTCATCTTCTGCCAGCGTGGTCGGTTCCGGAAGGGGCGCGAGCTGGCAAGGCCGGCCTCGTCGGGGCCAGATTCAGTTAATGTCCAATGCGCCGACAGGAAGGGATGCAGTGAACCATTTGCGCGCGCGGATCGCCGGATTGGTGTCAGCGGCGTTGGCGACGGCCATCGTGATGCCCGCGACGGCACACGCGACGCCGCCGATCGGGGTCAGCGCGGTGACCTTGTCGAAGCAAACCGTCGACGGCAAGGATTACATCGTCAGCGAGATCACGGTCGCACCAAACGGAAGCACCGGCTGGCACACGCACCAAGGCGAGATTTACGGCGTCATCAAGTCCGGCGTGTTGACCCACTACGGGTCGGACTGTCAGCAGGACGGCGTCTACGGCCCCGGGGCCGCGATCACCGACCCCACCGGCCCAGACCACGTGCACCTCGCCCGCAACCTGGGAACGACGCCGCTGATCCTCGACGTGACCTACATCGACCCGGCCGGAGCGCCCACCTCCGACGGCGCACCGAACCCCGGCTGCGACTTCGAATGAGCACGTTCGGCGCGTCCCGACTGCGGCCGGAGTTTTGGCAACGAGCGCTGTCAGGAGCCAAAGTCGTTGTCGCGCAGAAACAGCCGCCTTAGTGTGGGCGCACATGCGCACCGCATTCCATCGTCAATTGGAGGCTCTGACAGCCTCCGTCGCCGACATGTGCGCGCGGGCCGCTGGTGCGATGCAGCGTGCCACGCACGCGGTGCTGCACGCCGATGTGTCGCTCGCCGGATGTGTCCTTAACGACCACGACAACATCATCCGGCACGGTGTCTCCGCCCAACGGAAGGCGTTGGCGCTGTTGGCGCTCCAGGCCCCGGTGGCCGGTGAGCTTCGAGTGGTCATCGGCGACCTCAAGAACATCGCTGATGCCGAGCGCATGGGTGCTTTGGCATCGCACGTGGCGGATATCGCACGCCGTCGTTACCCCGCGTGCGCACTGCCCGAAGAGGCGATCGGTCACTTCGCCGAAATGGGTCGCATCGCCATCGATCTCAGCACCAGCGCCGGACAAGTCGTGCGATCCCGAGACCCGGTCGCCGCTGCGCGAATGCGGCACGACGACGACGTGATGGACGAGCTGCACCGCCAGCTGTTCACCTTGATGATTGACAGACCGTGGAACCACGGCGTGGCCGCCACGGTCGACGTCACCCTGCTCGGCCGGTACTACGAACGCTTCGCCGATCACGCCGTCGAGATCGGGCGCCGAGTTGTATTCCAGGCCCGAGGAGAGCCGATGTCTGTTTCCGAGGTCATCGCACGAATTGTGGGGTTCCTGCGCGCCGGCTACCCCGCGGGGATTCCGGCGACCGACACCTTTCCGTTGCTGGCGTTCCTACGTCGGCGTCTGTCCGATCTTGAGGTCATGCAGATCGCACATGAGCTCGTCGAGCACGGCGACGTGCCCGTGGACGCCACGGCTATCCGGGTCATGATCAGCAAAATTACGGACCAAATGCCCGCGCCCGAGGAGGTCGAACGCGTCAAGCGGCGTCTCGAGATGTGCGGATGGCCGGTCAGCGACGAGTTTCCCGCCTAGGGCGGAAAAGGCCGTCGCGGGACTCTCCGGGCGTCATTTGCGTGCCGGCCGAGGACCGGGATGCAGAATGACTTGGTGCTGACCGCGCGGAAGGGCCGTTGACGTGCACGGGTTCGGCTTCCACACGCTGGCGTTGCTGGCGGCGATCGGCTTCGCCGGCCCGCTGCTGGCGTCGGTGCCGCACCTGCGCATTCCGGTGGTCATCGGCGAGCTGCTGGCGGGACTTATCTTCGGCAAGACCGGATTCGGCCTCATCGACGACACCAACCCGACCCTTCAGTTGCTGGCGAACATCGGCTTCGCGCTGGTGATGTTCGTCGTGGGCACCCATGTTCCCGTCCGTGACCCACAGCTGCGTGCGGCGGCGCCGCGGGCGCTGCTGCGCGCGGTCTTGGTCGGCGCCGCGGCGGCGGTCCTCGGCGTCGGGCTGGGGGAGGCGTTCGGCACCGGGCACGCCGCGCTCTACGCGGTGCTGATGGCGTCCTCGTCGGCGGCGCTGGCGCTGCCGGTGATCGATTCGCTGCGGCTGCAGGGGCCCGACGTGCTGTCGGTGACGGTGCAGATCGCCATCGCCGACACCGCCGGTATTGTATTGCTGCCGTTGGTAATTGACCTGCGGCGGGCCCCGATCGCGGCGCTCGGTGCGCTTGCGGTGGCGGCCTGCGCGGTACTGCTGTTCGTCGTCCTGCGCGCGGCCGACCGCAAGGGTTGGCGGCAGCGCCTGCACAAGTACTCCGAAAAGCGGCGCTTCGCACTGGAATTGCGCACCAACCTGGTCGTGCTGTTCGCCCTGGCGGCGCTGGCGTCCAGCACCCACGTGTCGATCATGCTGGCGGGCTTCGCGTTGGGTCTGGTGATCGCCATGGTCGGCGAGCCGCGACGGCTGGCGCGCCAGCTTTTCGGTATCACCGAGGGGTTTTTCAGCCCGCTGTTCTTCGTCTGGCTGGGCGCCTCGCTACAGGTGCGCGAGCTGGGCGCGCACCCGAAGCTCATCCTGCTGGGGCTCGGCCTCGGGCTGGGTGCCGTGCTGGCGCATTGCGTGGGACGGCTGCTCGGCCAGCCGCTGACGTTGGCGGCGCTGTCCGCCGCGCAGCTGGGCGTGCCGGTGGCGGCCGCCACCATTGGCACTGAGGAACACCTTCTCGTCGTGGGCGAAGCCTCGGCGTTGATGTTCGGCGCCTTGCTGACCATCGCCGGCACGTCGCTCGCGGGCGCGCTAGCGGCGCGCGGCAGGCCGGCCGCACAACGCCCCGGCTGATGAAGGGACCGAAGCACTCCCAGCCGGGTCCGTTTGGCCCTACGGGCCCACGCAGCGCAGTGGTCGGATGAAACCTTAGGCCGATCTAGGGGGCTGCCATGAGGAATCGTTTGTACCGCGTCTCCGATCGCCTGCACGAGGGTCGCACCGTCGCGGTGCCCGGTCACGAGATCGCCCACGTGGTGTCGGCGTGGCTCGCCGAGCTGGGCGCGGACAGCCCGCTGGCGGACGACCTCGAACGGGCGGTCCGCGTCGGCGATTGGGCGGCGGCCCGCACGGTCGGCGACCAGCTGTCCGTCTACGTCGCCGTCATCGCGGCCTAGGACTTGTCGTGTCGAGCTCCGCAATTGGCCCAAAGTCCTTTTGCCAAGTGCCGTCCTGCTCTCGCATCGTCCCACGTGATTACGCGATGGTTGACGTGACGAAGCGTTACCGAAGGGAACCACAGCGATGAACGCGCGCTTTCCGGATGCCGGCACCGTCCGGACTGTCCTGACCCTGGCGGGCCGCGCACCCTCGGTGCATAACACGCAACCGTGGCGGTGGCGGGTCGACGACGCCAGCCTGCACCTGTACGCGGACGCCGAACGCCAGCTGCCCAACACCGACCCGGACGGCCGGGACCTGATCTTGAGCTGCGGCACCGCGCTGCATCACTGCGTCGTCGCGTTCGCCGCCGTCGGTTGGCTGTCCAAGGTGACCCGGTTGCCGAATCCGGACGACCCCAATCACCTTGCCGCGATCGAGTTGTCGCCGTACCCGGCCGACGCCGTCGACATCGCGCTCGCCGCGGCGATACCGCGGCGCCGCACCGACCGTCGCCACTACAGCTCCTGGCCCGTGCCGATGGGCGACATCGCGCTGATGGCCGCGCGGGCCGCCCGCAATGGCGTGACGCTGTGCCAGGTCGAGGACCTCGACAAGCTGAACGAGATCGTCGCCGAATCCGTTGCGGAGCACTTCAATCGCGACTACCTCGCCGAGCTGACGGCGTGGAGTGGGCGCTACGCGTCGGTGGCGGGCGTCCCCGCGCACAGCACGCCGGCCTCGGACCCCGCGGCGAAAATACCCGGGCGGTTCTTCGCCGGCCCCACGCTGCCGCAGGCGCCCGAATCGTCCTCCGCGGAGGACAACGCCGTCGTGCTTGCGCTGGGCACGCGGGCCGACGACCGGCTGGCGCGGCTGCGGGCCGGCGAGGCCACCAGCGTCGTACTCCTGACCGCGACGTCTATGGGATTGGCCAGCTGCCCGGTCACCGAACCCCTGGAGATCGCCGACACCCGCGAGCGGGTTCGCTCGGGCGTCTTCGGCGGTGGCAACTACCCGCAAATGCTGCTTCGGGTCGGGTGGGCGCCCATCAACGCCGACCCGCTGCCCGCGACGCCCCGGCGCGAGTTGACCGATTTCGTCGCGTGGGCGAACGAGTAAGTGTGCCCGTGAACGGAGAGGGCGAACAACATCGGGTCGCGTCGTTCGACGCGGCCGGGCTGCACCGGCTGGTCGAGGTGCTGATCGAGCGGGGCTACCGCGTGGTCGGTCCGACGTTGCGGGACAACGCGATCGTGCTGGCGGAGCTGCAGTCCGCGGACGAGCTGCCGCGCGGCTGGGGTGTGGATGTCTCTCCCGGGCATTATCGGGTGCACCGCCGCGACGACGCCGCCGCGTTCGGGCACTCGGCCGGGCCGCAGTCGTGGAAGCAATTCCTGCACCCGCCGCGGCAGCGATTGTGGGCCGGCACCCGGGACGGTGGCGACGACCCCGAAGAGCAAGCGCCCCGCTACGCGTTCCTCGGTGTGCGCGGGTGCGACCTGGCGGCGATCGCGACCCTCGACGGGGTGCTCGGCCGCTCCCAGTATCCGGACAACTCCTTCGTCGGCCGGCGGCGACGGGCCTTTGTGGTCGCGGTGAACTGCACGGAGCCGGGCGGGCTGTGCTTCTGTGCGTCGATGGGCACCGGCCCCGCGGCCGGGCCGGGCTACGACCTGGCCCTGACGGAGCGTCTCGACGGAGACGCGCCGTGGTACGTGGTCGACGTCGGCAGCGAGGAAGGCGCCGACGTGCTTGCGGCCGTGGCGCACCGGGCCGCCGGCGATGACGAAATCGCTTCCGCGCGTGCCGATGTCGAGGAGGCGGCCCATCACATGGGCCGCCGGATGCCGGACACGGACCTGCGGGAGCTGCTGATCGCGTCGCGGGAATCACCGCAATGGGACGAGGTGGCCAGCCGCTGCCTGACGTGTGGCAACTGCACGATGGTGTGCCCGACCTGCTTTTGCACCACCACAGAGGACGTCAGCGACCTCACCGGCGAGCACGCCGAGCGCTGGCGGCACTGGGCGTCGTGCTTCGAGTTCGACTTCACCTACGTCCACGGCGGCGGCAGCGTGCGCCAGTCCGGGGCGTCGCGCTACCGGCATTGGCTGACCCACAAGCTGAGCACCTGGCACGACCAGTTCGGCACGTCGGGCTGCGTCGGCTGCGGTCGGTGCATCGCCTGGTGCCCCACCGGCATCGACATCACCGCGGAGATGAACAAGATGGCCGGCAGTGACTGAACGGACTGAACGGCGCGAGCCGGCATCGGCGATGGCGCCGGTGCCGTACCGGGTTCGCAGCCGCATCGTGGAGAGCCCCGATTCGGCGACGCTGTGCCTCGAGCCCGTCGGCGAGTCGCTGCGGACCCCGCTGCCGGGGGAGTTCATGATGCTCTACGCGTTCGGCGTGGGCGAGGCCGCGATCTCGATCAGCGGCGACCCCACCGTGACCGACGGCTCGATCACCCACACCATCCGCGCGGTGGGGGCGGTGAGCCGGGCCCTGCACAACGCCGAACCCGGCAGCGTCATCGGCGTCCGCGGTCCCTTCGGCACCACCTGGGGGCTACAGGAAGCCGTCGGGCGCGACCTGGTCCTGGTCGCCGGCGGCGTGGGCCTGTGCCCGCTGCGCCCGGCGGTGCTGGGCGCACTGGCCGGACGATCGAGCTACGGCAAGGTGACTCTCATCGTCGGCGCGCGCTCGCGGGCGGACTTCGTGTTCGCCGAACAACTCGAAAAGTGGGCCGACGACCCGCAGATCGACCTGCACGTCACGGTCGACGTTCCGGTCCAGGGCTGGCGGGGCGAGGTCGGCCTGGTTACCGAGCCGCTGCATCGGCTCGCGCTCGACCCCGATCGCACCACCGCCTTCCTGTGCGGGCCGGAGCCCATGCTGCGATTCGGCGCGGAGGCGTTGCTGGCGAAAGGTATGGCCGCCCAGGACATTCGGGTCTCGCTCGAACGCAACATGCAATGCGGGATCGGGTGGTGCGGCCACTGCCAGCTGGGTCCCCTGCTGCTGTGCCGCGACGGCCCGGTCGTCGGCTACGACGTCGCCGGCCCGCTGCTTTCCGTGAAGGAGCTTTAGATGAGCCCGACCACACTGGCCGTGTGGAAGTTCGCGTCCTGCGACGGTTGTCAGCTCACCCTGCTGGACTGCGAGGACGAGCTGCTCACCCTGGCCGACCAGGTGCAGATCGCCACCTTCGCCGAGGCGTCCAGCGCAATGGTCGGCGGACCGTACGACGTGTCGCTGGTCGAAGGCTCGGTCACCACCCACCACGACGAGCAGCGCATCCGCGAGATCCGCGAGCAGTCAAAGGTTCTCGTCACCATCGGCGCGTGCGCGACGGCCGGGGGAGTGCAGGCGCTGCGCAACTTCGCCGACGTCGCCGAATTCGCCTCCGTCGTCTACGCCAAACCGGAGTACGTCGACACGCTGGCGACCTCCACGCCGGCGTCGGCGCACGTCAAGGTCGACTACCAGCTGCCCGGCTGCCCGATCGACCGCGGCCAGCTGCTCGACACCCTCGCCGCCCTGCTGATCGGGCGCAAACCCCAGATCCCGGCCAAGACGGTGTGCACCGAGTGCAAGCTCCGCGGCGTCACGTGCGTGGTTGTCTCGGAAGGGATTCCGTGCCTCGGGCCGGTCACCCACGCCGGCTGCGGGGCGCTGTGCCCACGGCACCATCGCGGCTGCTTCGGCTGTTTCGGGCCATCGGCGGCGCCGCGGACCGCGACGCTGATCCCGCTGCTGCGCCGCGATGGCATGTCCGACGGCGACGTGGACCGGGTGTTCTCGACGTTCAACGTGACCGCCTTTGCCGCCGAGCGGAGCAACCAGTGAACCCGTCCACCCGCACGCTGAGCGTGGGCACGCTGACACGCGTCGAGGGCGAAGGCGCGCTGCGTGTCGCGCTCAAGGACGGACAACCGGAAAGCGTCGAGCTGAACATCTATGAGCCGCCCCGCTTTTTCGAGGCGTTCCTGCGCGGGCGCGCCCACACCGAGCCGCCCGACCTGACGGCGCGGGTGTGCGGCATCTGCCCGGTCGCCTATCAGGTCAGCGCGTGCAACGCCATCGAAGACGCCTGCGGTGTCGAGGTGGACCAGGAGCTCGTCGAGCTGCGCCGCCTGCTGTACTGCGGCGAGTGGATCCACAGCCACATCCTGCACATCTACCTGCTGCACGCGCCGGACTTCCTCGGCTACCCCGACATCATCGGCATGGCGCGCGACCACGCGCGCGACGTCGAGCGCGGGCTGTCGCTGAAGAAGGCGGGCAACCAGCTGATGGAGTTCGTCGGGGGTCGTGCGATCCACCCGGTCAACGTGCGGCTGGGCGGATTCTATTCGGTGCCAACGCGATCGGACTTCGCGCCGCTCGAAGAGCGGTTGCGCCGGGCCCTGGACGACGCGCTCGTGACCGTCGAATGGGTGTCGCGCTTCGAGTTCCCCGACCTCGAGCTGGACCACGAGTTCCTGGCGCTCACGGCGCCCGGCCGATACCCGATCGAGAACGGCGCCATCGCGCGCAGCGCCGGCCCGCCGTTTCCCGTCGCCGAGTTCACCGACCACGTCGTCGAGTCCCAGGTGCCCCACTCCACCGCCCTGCATGCGACGCTCGACGGCCGCCGCCACCTGACCGGACCCCTGGCTCGGTACTCGCTGAACTCCTCGGCACTCTCACCCGTCGCGGCGCAGGCCGCCGCGCAAGCCGGCCTGGCGACCGAATGCCGAAACCCGTTCCGCAGCATCATCGTCCGCGCCGTCGAGGTGGTCTACGCGATCGAGGAGGCGTTGCGGATCATCGACGAATACCAGCGCCCGGCGCGCCCGTTTGTCGAGGTCCCGGCGCGCGCCGGCGTCGGCCACGGCGTCAGCGAGGCGCCCCGCGGCCTGCTGTACCACGGCTACCGCATCGGCGAGGACGGGCTGGTTTCGGCGGCGACCATCGTCCCGCCCACCTCCCAGAACCAGGCGGCCATCGAAGCCGACCTGGCCAAGCTGGTTTCCGGGAACCTTGCGCTCGACGACGCCGCGCTGACGGCGCTGTGCGAGCAGCTGATTCGCAGCTACGACCCGTGCATCTCGTGTTCCGCGCACTTCCTGACGCTGACGGTGCAACGGGGATGACGACGGCGTCGGGCGGGACCGTCGTGATCGGCCTGGGCAACCGCTACCGCGGCGACGACGGCGTCGGCGTCGCCGTGGCCGCCGAGCTGGACCGACTGGCGCTGCCCGCGGTTCGCGTGGTGACCGACATTGCCGAACCGACGAGCCTGCTCGACGCGTGGTCGGGCGCCGCACTCGCCGTGGTGATCGACGCCGCGGTTGGGACGCCGCCGACGCCGGGCCGCATCCGTCGCTGCGGCCTGAGCGAGGTGGCGGCTGGTGACGGATTGAGTTCGCACAGCATCGATATCGTTCGCACGCACGCGCTGGGCGAGGCGCTTGGGCGAGTGCCCGACGAACTGGTGCTGTTGACGGTGGAAGTCGCCGACACCGGTCACGGGACCGGTTTGACCCCCCGAGTCGCGCGAGCGGTGCCGGAAGTTGTCGGCATGGCGGTGGCCGAGCTCACCCGTCGCGCGGCCAACCCATAGGTGGGTTTCGTTTGTGATAGCGCCGGTGCTATCGCAAATGGGGATCGCTTGGTGGCCGACTCAGCGGACTCCGTGGCTCATCTGATCGTTGATGTCGCGAAAGCCAATGGCGGACTGCGCCTTCCGCTGGCGTTCACTCAGGCGCGGTCGCGGCTGCCCAGCAGCGGCGGGCCGAACCGGAACCGGCGGCCGGTGACCATGTCGGGGAGCACCCGCACGTAGTGCGTCTTCTCGTCGGACAGCCACGGCAACAGCTGCGCGCGTTCGGCTTCCTGGATCTGCTCGTCGGTGCGCAGCGAGCGGGCCCTGCCCTTGACGATCACGCTCCAGCCCTCCGCCACGTTGTGCTCGTCGACCTCGAACAGCACGCGGTTGTTGATCGCGGTGCTGACCAGCTTGGTGCCCTCCGCCGTGCGAAACAGGATCGACTTGTGCTGAACCACAAAGTTCACCGGGAAGATCTCGGGCAGGCCGTCGACGCTGGTGACCAGTCGTCCCAGGGCCACGCCGGACATCAGTTCCCAGCATTCGTGCTCCGGCAGGATCGTCACACGGTCATCGGTTATGGACATCAGCACCCTTCTTCGATAGGTCAAAGTCATTTAACTGCTAGGCCGTTCGGGCAAGCGTAGCTAGCCAATCCGCAGCACGTCCTCCGCTGCACGCCTGGGGGTCGGGGCGGGCGCCGCTTCCATCGGCGGCGCGATGCCGGCGCGGATCAGCACCTGCGGCTGGGCGTCGTGTTCCAGCAGACCGCGCACGACGTCGCGGCTTTCGTCCAGCTCGATCAGATGGGTCAGCGTGCAGGTCGCCAGGAACGCCATCGTGCATTCCAGCAGCACGGTCGACAACACTTCGCCGCACCGCAGCACGTCCGCCCGGGTGTCTTCGGCGGTGGACAGCACCAAGATCTTCGACCAGTCGACCGCGACCTCGGGACGGCGATCCTGTTCCGTCCTGGCCGGGAATTCCCGCGCCACGTCCACGCGGCCAATTTCCTTGCCGGACAACAGCGCGTCCGGCGGCACACCCTCGTCCATCGCGAAAGGCGAAGTCCACCATTCGAGTTCGGCGTGATACGACGCGTCGTCGCGGCGCAGCGCCTCGGTGAGCTGTGACGCCTTGACCAGCGTGGGTCGCTCGTCGTCGCGGAGCACGTCGAGTGTCACCAGGCTCTCGTCGAACGTGCTGCGCAGCACGGGTTCGAAGAGGTCCCAGTAGGTGGGCTGTCCCATCGGGAGCCGGTCGGTTCGGCGTTGCAGGATCGCGTTGGCGCGGTCGCGCTGCGCGCGCGTGACGTACTCGACGGAGCGGAACTCGACAGTCGCCAAATGGTCGGGGTCGTTCGGATTGGGAAAGCGTTCGACCTCGGCGCCCCATCCCGATGCGAGCATCGCGACCCGTAGGTGATCGAGCGCGGCGCCGCAGCTGAGGATCGCCTCCCGGCCGGAACGGTCCGTGCCCGGCACCGTTCGGTCACGGTCGACGAACAACCGCACGGCTCCGTCCTCGGCGACCCACCGCCACGGCTGGCTGTTGTGCACCGACGGAGCCCGGCACGCGAGCTGCACCGCTTGTCTGAGTGTCTGCGTGTCCACCGTCGTTTTCATGGCCGTCAATTCCTTGCCGAGGTTTCGCGTCACCATCGACGGTAGGCCCGAACCCGGGTGGTGGCGAGGGTCATTCGTCCCGGTCGCCGGGGTCGTTGGTAGGCCAAAAGGCCTTTGGGCAGGCGGCAATCGCACCGGGGTCCAATGACGTGGGGCTGGGGACCAAGGACCCTGGCGGGCGGCGTTCGCATGCCTGAGGCTCGAATCGCCAATTCGGCTATTGCCCAGCCTCTTTACCTAGGAGCTAACGATGAAGGCCAACGTCGGGGACTGGCTGGTGATCAAGCGCGGCACGATCGGGCACCGGGATCTGAGGGGATTGATCACCGCAGTGCCTTCGCCCGATGGTGAGCCGCCATACGGGGTCCGATGGCTGGACACCGACGAGGAAGCCACCGTGTTTCCGGGTCCCGACGCGATTGTCGTCACGCCCGCCGAGCAGCAGGCCGCCGACCAGCGCGGCCGGTCGCGATTCGCGGCGGTGCAGGCCGCCATCGCGGGCCGGGCGCACGGCCGCTAGCCCGGATGCACCGACCATGCAGACGCAGAGCGGACCCCAAATCGTCACGCTGACCATGAACCCGGCGCTGGACATCACGACAAGCGTCGACGTCGTGCGCCCGACGGACAAATTGCGCTGCGCCGAAACCCGTTACGACCCGGGTGGCGGCGGCATCAACGTCGCGCACATCGCGCACGAGCTCGGCGGCTCGGTGCTGGCCGTCTTTCCCGTCGGCGGGACGACCGGTGGCCTGATCGCGCGGCTCCTCGCCGACGAGGGCGTGCCGTTTTGGCAAGTCCCGATCGGCGCCGCCACGCGCGAGAGCTTCACGGTCAACGAGAACAGCAGCGGCCGCCAGTACCGCTTCGTCCTGCCGGGGCCGCAACTGACGCTGCGTGAACAGGCGCACTGCCTCGAGCAGCTGCGGATGGCGGCGAAGTCGGCCGAATTCGTGGTGGCGAGCGGCAGTCTGCCGCCGGGCGTGACCACCGACTTCTACCAGCGGGTGGCCGACATGTGCGGCCACGTCGGCGCCCGCCTGATCCTGGACACCTCCGGCGGCGGCCTGCGGCACGTCTCCTCCGGCGTGTTTCTCCTGAAGGCCAGCGTCCGAGAGCTGCGGGAATGCGTGGGCCGCCACCTGGAAACCGAGGCCGAACAACTCGCCGCCGCACACGAACTCGTCGACAGCGGTCGCGCCGAAGCGGTGCTGGTGTCCCTGGGGTCAAAGGGCGCGCTGCTCGCGACGGCCCATGCCAGCCAACGCTTTTCGGCGATCCCGATGCCCGGCGGGAGCGGCGTGGGGGCCGGCGATGCGATGGTCGCGGCCATCACGGTCGGGCTCTCTCGCGGCTGGCCGCTGGTCAAGGCCGTTCGGCTGGGCATCGCGGCGGGCGCTGCGATGCTGATGACGCCCGGCACGGCAGCCTGCCTTCGCGCGGACGTGGAGAAGCTGTTCGCCCAATCGGCGGAACCCTGCGACCTCGCAAATGACGAACGGCTACCCAGATAAGGCCTAACGACCCCTCTGCAACGAGCGGCGCGGCAATAGCCTGAAATTTGAAGAGTCAGGAGCCGACATGAACCAGCTGGACGCCAAGTCGGTGGTCGTGGGCGTCAACGGCTCACAAGCCGCGGTTAACGCCGCCAAGTGGACGGTCGATGAGGCGCTGAGCCGGCAGCTGCCGATGCGCCTCGTCTACGTCATCCCTCGCCCGGAGGAACACACCAGCTCCGCGCAACTGTCCGAGTGGGAGCTGGAGCGCGCCGAGATGGCGCTGTCCCGAGCCGAGTGCGCCATCCAACAGGCGAAAAAGCCGGTCGAGGTCGAAACGGCAATCCTCTCAGGCGATCCCGGCAAAGTGCTGGTCGACGAATCGCGGGACGCGGCACTGGTTTGCGTCGGCACCTCCAGGCGCGGGTGGGCGTCCGACGGCCTGCTGGGGCCGACCGCCACCACGCTGGTCGCCGAGGCGCAATGCCCGGTCGCGATCATCCGCACCAACCCCGACGGCTCGCCGACCGAGCTCGGCGTCATCGCCGTCGTGCTCAACGACGAGCCGGACAACGACGAAGTCGTGCGCCAGGCCATGGAGCAGGGCCGGCGCCGCCACGCGACCGTCCGACAGATCGATCGGCGACTGAACAGCTGGGTCAGGCGCTATCCGGACGTGCACGTACAGACGGTCGCGGCGGGCACCGGCGTGAAAACCGGCGAAAGGCAGGGCGGCGCCATCGGATTGGCTCCCCAATTGGCTGTCGTCGGCAGCGCCGACGCCCTCGAGATCGCCGGGCTGGCCACGCCGAACTGCCACCCGATCGCGGGCTATCCCGACTGTTCCGTCCTCGTGGTCCGTCATTAGAGGACAGTCCGTGAACGAATTGGCTACGCCGCGGTCGATCGTGGTCGGCATCGACGGCTCCAAGGCGGCGATCCGGGCGGCGCTCTGGGCACTTGACGAGGCGGTGAGCCGTGACGCCCCCCTGCGCCTCGTGTGCGCGACCGAACAGGATGGCACGCCGGCCACTGGCCAGGCGGCAATTCGCCAGGCTGTCAAGGTAATTGAGGCCGCGGGCAAGCCGGTGAAGATCGAAGCCGAGGTGGTCCACGGCCCGGCGATCGGCTGCTTGATCAGCGCGTCGGCGGCGGCGGCCATGATGTGCGTCGGCGCGGTCGGATTGCGTCACTTCCGACCCGGCCGGGTGGGTTCCACCGCCGCGGCCTTGGCGATGTCGGCGCGCTGCCCGGTCGGCATCATCCGCGCCCGCGACGACCACCCGCGCTGCCCCGACGGGATCGTCGTCGAGCTGGACGGGTCGCCCGACAACGGCGTCTTGCTGGGCGCCGCCGCTGCGGAGGCCCGGCTGCGCAACGCCGCCATCCGGGCGATCATCTGCCGCCGGACTGCGCCGGACGAGAAGGGGCCGGACGACCGAGACGGCGATCGCCGGGCACTCGCCGACCTGGATCGCCGGCTGGCCCGCTGGACGCGGCAGTATCCGGATCTGCGGGTGGAGTCGGTGGCCGTGCACGGCGGGCTGCTGGAGTATTTGGCCTACAACCGCGGCTCGGTAGGCCTGGTGATCGCCGGCGCCCGCGACCGTTGGCAGCTGGGGGAGCTCGTTGGACCGGCCGGCAGCGCGGTGCTGCAGGACGCCGACTGTTCGTTGTTGGTCGTCAATCAGCAGCACTTATGACGCGGCCGATAATGAAAACATGCGATATTGAGAGTCGGCCGCTTAAGAAAGGGCTCTTGATGGTCAAGGTTTTCCTCGTCGATGACCATGAGGTCGTGCGGCGTGGTCTTGCCGATCTGCTCGCGTCGGACCCCGAACTGGAAATCGTCGGCGAAGCCGGATCCGTGTCGGAGGCGAAGGCGCGCATACCGGCCTTGCAGCCCGACGTCGCGGTCCTCGACGTGCGCCTCCCCGACGGCAACGGAATCGAACTGTGCCGCGATCTGGTCTCCGACCACCCGGACCTGCGGTGCCTGATGTTGACGTCATTCACTTCTGACGAGGCGATGCTGGAAGCGATCCTGGCCGGCGCCAGCGGTTACGTCGTCAAGGACATCAAAGGCATGGAGCTGGCCCACGCGATCAAAGAGGTCGGCGCCGGCA
This sequence comes from Mycobacterium sp. NGS64, assembly GCF_059812245.1. Lineage (NCBI taxonomy): Bacteria > Bacillati > Actinomycetota > Actinomycetes > Mycobacteriales > Mycobacteriaceae > Mycobacterium > Mycobacterium sp. NGS64. Next base: position 589,944 of record NZ_JCALCI010000001.1, read on the forward strand.
AATCCCTCCTGGACAACCGCGCCGCCGCCGCGCTGATGGCGAAGCTTCGCGGGACGACCGAACGCGAAGACCCGCTCTCCGGGCTGACCGAACAGGAGCGGACGCTGCTCGGGCTGCTCAGTGAAGGTCTGACCAACAGGCAGATCGCCGCGCGGATGTTTCTTGCCGAAAAGACGGTGAAGAACTACGTGTCGCGGTTGCTGGCCAAACTGGGCATGGAGCGCCGCACGCAGGCTGCCGTGTTCGCCTCCAAGCTGGATCAACGGTCGGGCAGGCCGCCTACGTCGACAGAATCGCCGCGGGACTAGCCGGCGGCCCGAATCGCTTTGCTGAGGGCGGCTCCGGCGCACGGCTCGCCAGGTTGGGTGCCCGACCCCTTGGGGTTAAGCTGACTGCGGCATCTCGCGTTCCGTAGATACTCGCTGTTTGCCTACGCAAGCTGCCTCTTGGCCAAGTTGTCGTGGAGGTATGAGGTCGGGTGACCGGCGGCGACGAACGCGGCTCGGCGTTAGCCGGGCTCGGCCAGCGTGGGCTGGTCAGCAGAATGCACGCGCAGCTGGACGAGTTGCTGGCGGCGCGCGATCAGATGGAGCAGCTGCTTCGCGTGTTCGTCGAGATCGGCGCGAACGTCGACGACCTTGACGCGACGCTGCACCGGATCATCGCCGCGGCCAGGGAGCTGACCTCCGCCCCCTACGGCGCCCTCGCCATCCGCGACCCCGACGGCACCCTGCTGAGGTTCATCCACGAGGGAATGGACCCCGAAACGGTCGAACGCATCGGACCCCTGCCGGTGGGCAAGGGCCTGCTGAGCCTGTCGCTCCTCGACACCCCGGCCCTGCGCGTGGACGACATGAGCACACACCCGGCCGCCGCCGGGTTCCCCGAGCATCACCCGCCCATGCGTGCCTTCCTCGCGGTGCCCATCACCATCCGCGGGATCGTGTTCGGCAACATCTACCTGACCCACGTCGACCCGGCGCGGGTGTTCTCCGAGTCCGACGAGGTCGCCGCCCGCGCGCTCGCGTTCGCGGCCGCGGCCAGCATCGACAACGCGCAGCTCTTCGAGCGTGAGCGGCTGTCGGTGAAGTGGATGGAGGCGAGCCGCGAGATCACGACCGCGCTGCTGTCCAACACCGAACCGCACCGGCGCCCGCTGCAATTGATCGCCGAGAGCGCGCGCGCCCTGACCGACGCCGAACAGGCGATCGTGCTCGTCCCGGCCGACGCGGACCTGCCGTATGACGAAACCGACACGCTGGTGGTGTCCGCCGCGGTCGGCATTCACGCCGACGACGTGATCGGCCGCCAGGTCCCGGTCAACGGTTCCACCAGCGGCGAGGTCTTCCGAACCGGCCAACCGATAATCACCGAGTCCTTGCAGTACCCGATCCAGGCGTTCACCGATGTCGGGCAGCGCCCCGCAATCCTGATGCCGCTGCGCACCGACGACCAGGTCGCCGGCGTCATCGCGATCGCCCGCGGCGCCGACCAGCCACCGTTCGACGAGAGCTACCTCGACCTGGTCAGCGATTTCGCCACCCACGCCGCGATAGCCCTGGTCCTGGCCGCCGCCCGGGACGACTCGCGCCAGCTGACCATCGTCGCCGAACGCGAGCGCATCGCCCACGACCTGCACGACCATGTCATCCAGCGGCTGTTCGCAGCGGGCATGGACTTACAGGGCACGCTTGCCCGGGCCCGTTCCCCGGAGGTGGCCGAACGGCTCAACCGCACCCTCGACGATCTGCAGACCATCATCGAGGAGATCCGGACGACGATCTTCCAGCTCAAATCGCCGTTGGGAAAGGGCGCCGACTTCCGCCAGCGGATCCAACAGGTGGTTGCCGACCTCACCGAGAATCGCGAGATCGTCACCACGATGCGGCTGCACGGCCCGATGACCGCGGTCGGTGGCGAACTCGCCGAGCACGCCGAGGCGGTCACCGCCGAAGCCGTCAGCAACTGCCTTCGCCACTCCGGTGCGTCGCGTCTGACCGTCGAGGTGGATGTCGCCGACATGTTCATCCTCGACGTCAGCGACAACGGCTGCGGCATCCCCGCCGACAACGTGCGCAGCAGCGGGCTGGCCAACATGAAATACCGGGCCGAACAACTCGGCGGCACCTGCGAGGTCACCAACCCGCCGGAAGGTGGCACGCGGGTGCACTGGATCGCCCCGCTGACCGACGACTAACGGGCTGGGGTCTAACGGCCCTGCCGAGTGGCGCCGAAGCCGAATAACGTCGTGGATCATGAGCGATCAGGCGGTGGGCTCCGCCGGTACGGCCCGGCTGCTCGACGGACGCGTCGTGTCGTTGCGCCCCCTCGCCGGCAGCGACGCGCAGGCCGTCATGGCGCTGCATCAACACCTCAGCGATCACGACCGCTACTACCGCTTCTTCACGATCCAGCCGGTCCAGCTCGACGAAGTCGTCGACAAGCTGACCCAACCCGCCGACGGCCGATACGCCCTCGGGGCATTCGACGCGGACCGGCTGATCGGTGTGGCGAACTACACCGTCGTGCGCGAGCATCCAAAAGCGGCCGAGTTCGCGATAGTGGTTGCCCATGAGGATCATTCGCTCGGCGTGGGAACGGCCTTACTCAAACACCTGGCGCGGGTCGCCCAGGCCCAGCGAATCGGGCACTTCGTCGCCGACGTCCTCAGTGAGAACCATCTCATGCTGATGGTCGTGTTCGACCTCGGCTGGCGCTGCGAGCCGGCACAGTACGGATCCGTCCGTCACCTCGAGATCGAGCTGCCCAACTTCGGCGATGAGGACGCGAAATGCCCCGCGTGACAGGTGAATTCGGGGTCCTCGTCTCGGTCGACGGGTCGCCGGCATCCGATGCCGCCGTCGCCTGGGGCGCGCGCGAGGCCATCCTGCGCGACCTGCCCCTCACGTTGATGCACGCGGTCACACCGGTGGTCGTCGGCTGGCCGGTGGGCCAACTGTACGACGAGATGCCCGAGTGGCAACGCGACGACGCGCGGCACGTCATCGATCAGGCCCACAAGACGCTGACCGCCGCCTTAGCGGGGATTGCGTCACCCGAAACCCGCACCGAGGTGGTGTATTCCGGCGTGGTGCCGGCACTGATCGAGGCCTCCAAGGACGCGTGGATGATCGTCGCCGGCAGCCAGGGCCTGGGTGCGATGGGCCGGCTGCTGTTGGGCTCGGTCACCACGGGATTGCTGCACTACGCGCACTGCCCGGTCGCGGTCATCCACTCCGATGGGGCGGCCGCCGCCGACGCGCCCGTGGTAGTGGGCATCGACGGATCGCCCGCGTCGGAGGCGGCGACGGCCTTGGCCTTCGACGAGGCCTCGCGCCGCGGCGTCGGGCTGCGCGCGCTGCACGTGTGGAGCGACGTCGGGGTGTTTCCGGTGCTGGGGATGGACTGGCGGGACCGCGAGCGCGAGGGGCAGGAGGCCCTCGCCGAGCGCCTGGCCGGCTGGCAGGAACGGTATCCGGACGTGCGCGTCGAGCGATTGCTCTTCTGCGACAAGCCATCCCACTGGTTGCTCAAGGAGTCCGAGCACGCCCAGCTGGTCGTGGTCGGCGGCCGCGGGCGCGGCGGATTTCCCGGGATGCTGCTCGGGTCGGTGAGCTCCACCGTGGCGCAGTCGGCGAAAGTTCCCGTGATTGTTGTCCGTGAGGAGAATCGATGATCGAAGTGTTGGGGGACATGCCGCAGGGCGTGACCGGCATCCGGGTGTCGGGCCGGCTGCGTGGCAACGAGCTGCGCCACTTCAAGCCCGAGATGGAAAAGATGCTGCAGAACGGCGAGATCAGGATCGTCGAGGTCATCGCGCCCGACTACGAGGGCTTCGGGCCGGGCGGATTCGCCGAGGACCTCAAGCTGGGATTCGGAGCGCTTTTCACGCATTACTCGGACTTCAAGCGGATTGCCGTGGTGTCGGACAAGGATTGGGTCGGCCACGTCATGCACGCGGTGGCGTGGATGATGCCCGGCGAGCTCGCAGTGTTCGGGCTCGACGAGCTTGACCGCGCGAAGGAATGGGCCGCCGGGGCTTCGTAACCCCTTGCACCACTTTGGTTTCAGGGGTCACATCGGGACGGTTTTTGTCGGTGGGGGTTCGTACGATTCGGGTATGGGTGCGAGCAGTCGGGAGGAGATCGTCGAGGTTTTCGACGCGCTTGATCATGACGTGAAACGCTTGTGCGACTTGTCTTTTGACGTGTTGACCACCCCGGAACGACTCCGGGTCCTCGAGCGGGTGGAAGCCGCGGCGCGCCGGCTGCGCGCCCCGCAGCACACGCTGATCAACCAACTCGCCGCCCACGCCGGCGCCAAAGAACTCGGCGGCACGCTGCGCGGCGCGCTGGCCGACCGGCTGCGCATCACCAAAGCCGAGGCCGCCCGGCGCATCGACGACGCCGAGGACCTCGGGGAGCGCCGGGCGTTGACCGGGGAAGCGTTGGCCCCGCAGCTGGCCGCGACCGCCACCGCGGTCCGCGACGGGCGCATCGGCGATGCGCATGTGCGGGTGATCCGCAGCTTTTTCGCCCACCTGCCCGCCGAGGTCGACCTGTGCACCCGGGAAGCCGCCGAGGCCGATCTGGCCGACAAGGCCCGCCACTATCGCCCCGACGAGGTGGCCCAATACGCCAAACGGATCATGGACTGGCTACACCCCGACGGCGACTTCAGCGACGCCGAACGGGCCCGCAAACGCGGCATCACTTTGGGCCACCAAGACTTCGACGGCATGTCCCGCCTCACCGGCCTGATCACCCCCGAATTACGCGCCGCGATCGAAGCGATGCTGGCCAAGCTGGCCGCCCCCGGCACCGCCAACCCCGACGACCACACCCCGGTGCTCGACGACAGTCCCGACCAGGACGCGGTGCGCCGCGACACCCGATCCCCAGCCCAACGCAACCACGACGCGTTTGCGGCCGCGCTGCACGCCCTGTTCACCACCGGAAAGCTGGGCACCCACAACGGCCTACCCGTATCGATCGTCGTCACCACGACGCTGCAGGATTTGGAGGCGGCCACCGGCAAGGCCCTGACCGGCGGCGGCACCCTGGTGCCGATGTCCGACGTGATCCGCTGGGCCGGCCACGCGCATCACTATCTGGCGATCTTCGATCGGGCCAAGCCGCTGGCTTTGTATCACAGCAAGCGGCTGGCCACCCCCGCGCAGCGCCTCATGCTCTTCGCCCAACACCGCGGCTGCACCAAACCCGGCTGCACCGCCCCGGCCTATCACAGCCAGGTCCACCACACCCGCGGCTGGACAACCACCCACCGCACCGACATCGACGACCTCACCCTGGCCTGCGGACCCGACAACCGCCTCGCCGAACAAGGCTGGACCACCCGCACCAACACCCAAGGCGAAACCGAATGGATCCCCCCACCCCACCTCGACCACGGGCAACCCCGCACCAACAGCTTTCACCACCCCGAACGATTCCTGCGCGACACCGACGACGACGAACCCGTTTGACAGCAATCGCTCGACGCTTCAGTCGCGCACCACCAGCACCGAGCATCCGTTGCGGCCGAGCGGGGATCGATCCGACGTGCCGATGATCTGGGCGACCTTATCGGCCTCCTTGCTGCCCACCACCGCGAGATCCACGGATTCCTCTGTGTGGGTGAGGAATTCGGCTGCCCCGCGCCTGGCGGCGGCCGGCATGACGTGCACCTCGCGATAGTGAGACGCCCAGGGGCCGAGCCGATGATCGAGTTGCTGGTAGGGGATCTCGCCCAACCCCCACCGCCAGGTTCCGAGCGCCAGGATCGACGCCCCGCGCAGCCGCGCCGCCCGGAAGCCGTGTTCGAGGACAGCGTCGTTGCCCGGTGAATCGTCGACGACGACGGCGACGTACCCGCGATCCTTCGCCGCGGCATCGCCGTTGTCCCGGACGATTGCCACCGGGCAGTGCGCTTTCCGGGCGACCGTGTCGGCGGTCGAGCCGAGTATCTTGCGTGCGACCCATCCGATCCCCGCAGATCCCACACAAACCATTGCAGCACTGCGGGATTCGTCGATCAGGACGCCCTCCGGCGATCCGCTCACGATGTCGCATTCGACTTTGACCGGCTCGCCCATGGCTGCAAGGGCCGCGTCGGCGGCGCGCAGGGACTCCTGGGCGTACTCGACCTCCAGGCTGGCATCGTTCCCCACATCGCCAGGGACGGCTTGGACCAGCCGCAGCGGCACGTTGCGGCTGACCGCCTCGGTGACCGCCCACTTTGCCGCGTTGATCGCGGCCTTCGACCCGTCGATGCCCACGACGATCCGCTCCGATGACGGCGGCTTGTTCATCACGTCCTCCCGATCCGGCGGCGGGGCCGCCATTCGCTGACGTTATTGAGGGAGGCCGGCGTGTCGGCAGGGCCGTTCGACCCCCATCCCTGGGCATAAGGGCTTCAGGCGACCTCGATGCTCTGCCCGGGCAGGAGATGCTGCACGCGGCCGCGGCATTCGACCACGATCGGACCGGCGTTGCCGGCCTCGGAGGTCAGATCCCCTGTCCGTCCGCTGATCCGGAGGTGCAGCCGGTGGCCGCGGTACACGAAGGGGAACTCGATGGCGCCGAGCGCCGCGGGCCAGTGCGGACCGAGCACCAGGCGGTCGTCGCGCGTTTCCAGCCCGGTGAAACACCGCTGCACCAGATCGAAGCTGCCGGCCATCGCGGCCAGGTGTATCCCTTCCGCGGTGGTGCCGCCCTGGATGTCGGCGACGTCGGAACCCAGCACCTGGACGAAGTACCGCATGGCGTGGTGACGGTTGGCGCGGGTGAGAACCCAGGCGTGCACGATCGCGCTGAGCGTGGAGCCATCCGAGGTGCGCGACAGGTAGTACTCGATGGTCTTCGGGATCTGCTCGGGCTCGAAACGGTAGCCGAGCCGGCCGAACAGGCCCAGCAACTCCTCCGACGACAGCAGGTAGAACAGCATCAGCGCATCGGCCTGCTTGGACGCCTTGTAGTTGTTGACGCTGTCGTCCTCGGCCTCGAGGATCCGGTCGAGCCGCTGGATGTTGCCGTATCGCTGCCGGTAGCGCTCCCAATCCAGTTCGGCCAGTTCCGAATACCCTTCGAACTGGCTGATCACGTCGTCGTGGAAGGGGACGAACATTCGCCGCGTCACGTCATCCCAGCGGTCCAGCTCTTCGGTCGTCAGGCCGACCTTGCCGACCAGATCGAGCCGGTCGCGCAGCGGCAGCAGCTCCAGCGCGTCCATTGCCCGCAGGATCACCCAGACCGCCATCACGTTGGTGTACGCGTTGTTGTCGACGCCGTCGTATTCCTTGCCCGGGTAACCGGAATGGAACTCGTCGGGTCCGATGATTCCACGGATCGTGCAGCGGCCGCGGGTGTCGTCGAAGCTCGCCAGGCCAACCCAAAAGCGCGCGATCTCGACCAGCATCTCGGTGCCGTAGTCGATCAGGAATTGGCGGTCACCGGTCACCTGGTAGTGCTGCCAGGCGTTGTAGGCGACCGCGAGGCCGACGTGGTGCGCGCGGGCACTGGCGTCCGGATTCCAGTGGCCCGATTGCGGATTGAGGTGCACCTCCTGGCTCACCTCGCGGCCGTCGCTGCCCGACTGCCACGGGTACATCGCGCCGAGATAGCCGGCCCGGCGCGCGGCGCGGCGCGCCTCGGGGAGCCGCCGATAGCGATACAGCAGCAGCGACCGGGACACGTTCGGCAGGCGCAGGCTAAGGACCGGCGAGACGAACAGCGAGTCCCAGAACACGTGGCCGCGGTAGGCCTCGCCGTGCAGCCCGCGCGCCGGGACCCCGGCGTCCAATTCGGCGGTGTGCGGCGAAAGGGTCTGCAGCAGGTGCACCAGATGCAGCCGGAGCACTCGCAGCGCCGGCGTGCTGTCGGTGAGGCCGACGTCGCACTGCTCCCACAGCCTCGCCCAGGCCCGGGTGTGCTGCTGGTGAAGGTCGGCGTAGCGGCCGGCGGCATCGAGGTATTGCTGTGCGGCACTGACCGGTTCGGAGATGGCGGTGTCCCGGCCGGTGAAGGCCGTCGCCACCTTCTCGCACGTGACGGACTGGCCCTCCGACAGCGTGACCTCGATGTCGTGACCGCCACGGTCCCCGTCGGCGACGACGGCGTAGCGCGCGTCGGCGCGGACGTCGGGGGCGTCGTCGCGCCACACGGTGGTGCGGGCCGCGACGGCGATCGCGATCCGCGACTGCGAGGTCTCGGTCCGCAATATCGTTGAGTCGGAACCGGTTTCCTCGATCGCCGTCGCGGTGAGGTGCGCGCCGGACAACGACCGGTAGCGCTCGACCATCGTGTTTTGCACGCTCGCATCCAGCAGGGACCTGAATTCGACGGTGCCCGACCAGTTCTCGGCGCCGACGGTGGTCTTCATGGCGAGCAGGTGCGGCTGGTGCATGGAGGCGAACCGCTGCTGGGTCAGCGTCGTGATCCGGCCCGAGCCGTCGCGAAATCGCAGACTGCGGCTGAGCGTCGCGTTGCGCAGGTCGAATGTCTGCCGGAAGAACAACAATTCCGTGTCGTCGACGGAAAACCATGCCCCGCCGTCGATCCGGAACGTCAGCGGCAACCAGTTGGGCAGGTTGACCAGGCTCTCGTTCTCGATCGTCCGGCCCGCGACCCGGTCGGTCAGCGTGTTGTATACCCCGGTGGCATAGGTGCCCGGGTAATGGGCCTCGCAGTCCGCCGCCTCCGTCGCGCAGCCCCGGGTGGCCAGGTAGCCGTTCCCGACGGTGCACAGCGCCTCGCGCAGCCGCTCGTACTTCGGGTCGTAGCCCTCGTAGACGAGTTCCCACGCGTCGCCCGGCGTCGCCGCCGCCTGTTCGAGGTCCAGGGCCAGCCGGTGGACGAATTCGGCTACGGCACCGGGATTTTCGAGGCTGAACGGCGCCGCGGACGGCCGGTCGCCGTCCTCGTCGTGGCGCACCACGATTCCCACCCCGTCGAATTGGACGGCGTCGAAGGCGTCCTCGTCGGTGATGTCGTCACCGATGTAGATCGGCAGCACGGCGCCGTGTTCCGCGCCGTCACCATCAACGATGCGTTGCAGCAACCAGCCGAGCGTCGTGCCCTTGTCTCCGTCCATGTTCGGGCGAAGTTGGATGACCTTGCGGCCGGGGGTGATCCGCAAGCACTCGGTGCGGGCAAGCTCGCGCACGGCCACGATCGCCCGGTCGACGTTCTGCGGTTCGGCATTGCGGTAATGGACGGCGACCGCAAAACGCTTGCGCTCCACCGCGATTCCCGGGACGTTTCTGAGCCTCTCCGTCAACCGGTCGGCAGCGCGCGCCACGCTGTCGGCGACGTCGGCGGCGGCGTTCTCCAACACGGAGCCGTCGGGCGCGATCACCTCATAGCCGTGTCCGCCCGCGTACCACACGCCGTCGACTTTGACCCGTTCGCGGACGTCGGCGACGTCACGGCCGCTGATCACCACGACGGGACACCGCGCGGCCAGCGCGCGCAACGCTCTGTCGGCACCGTCGACGAGTTTCGCCGATTCCGGATGATCGACGATGTCGGACAGCGTGCCGTCGAAGTCGAGGAAAACCACGGGTCGCCGGTTCGCCACCAGCTCTTTGACCTGGCCGTAGGCCAGCAGCGCGTCGGCGATCCGCGACATGGCCGCGCCGCCGCGGCGCACCGAGATCTCGGCCAGGTCGGCGACCACGGCGTCGGCGCCGCAGGACAGCAGCCCGGCGGCGTGCCCGTTGCGCTGGACGCCGATGACGAGGCCGAAGCCCCCGTCCCCGGCGGCCTTGACCCCGGCGTCGTCGCGGTCGATCACGGCGCATCGGACGGCGCGCACCCCGAGGCGGCGGGCGGTTTCGGTTGGCGACGGCCCGTCGAGCGCGAGGCCGACGAGGTCGTCGATCCCCGCGGCGCGCAGGGCTTCCGCGCAGTCGCGGCCGGGCGAGTAGACGGCCGCCGCGACGCCGGCGTCCCGCAGCCGCCGCAGCAGCGGGACGGCCGAATCGCGTGCCTCGACGGCACCTGGTGCCGCCTCGGTGATCAGGCTGTCCAGCCCGAGGATTACCGCATCGTGGTAGCGCCGATCAACGGTGGCGGCCCATTCGGTCACTTCTGTGACGATGCCACTTGACGGCCCGGGTCAACGGGGCCTGATGTCCACGGGTTTGGGGACTAAAGCCTCATGTTCGACGAGCGTTTGGCCAATAGCGTTTTGAGCAGATGGAGGAGGAACGAGATGTCCACACCCACGAACCGCCACGGCATCGTCGCCGGAGTCGACGGGTCGCCCGCATCGAACGCCGCCGTCTGCTGGGCGGCCCCGGACGCGGCGATGCGGAACGTCCCCCTGACCCTGGTGCACATGTACAGCACCTACGTGCCGACGTTTCCCCAGATCCCGCTTCCGACCGGAGTCGCGGTGTGGCAGGAGGAGGACGGACGGCAGGTCCTCGAGCAGGCGGTCAAGATCGCCGAAGACGCCGTCAAGGGCGACCAGCAGGTCGCGATAAGCACCGAACTGAAGTGCTCGCCGCCGGTTCCGGCGTTGATCGACCTGTCCGAAGAGGCCGAGATGATCGTCGTCGGCAGCAACGGGCGTGGCGCGTTGGGCCGGGCGCTGCTGGGTTCGGTCAGTTCGGGCGTCGTGCGGCACGCGAAGTGCCCGGTCGCCGTCGTGCGGGACGAAGACCCGTTGATGCCGCACCCGCAGCAGGCTCCCGTGCTGCTGGGCATCGACGGCTCGCCCGCCTCCGAGCTCGCGACGGCCATCGCGTTCGATGAGGCCTCCCGCCGCGGGGTGGACCTGCACGCGCTGCACGCGTGGAGCGACGTTCAGGTGCTCGAACTTCCCGGATTCGATTGGGCGGTGGTGAAGGCCGAAGCCGAGCGCAGCCTCGCCGAAGGGCTGGCCGGCTGGCAGGAACGCTATCCGGACGTCACGGTGCGGCGACTGCTCGTGTGTGATCAGCCGGCCCGCCAGTTGATCGAGAAATCGGAGTCCGCCCAACTGGTCGTCGTCGGCAGCCACGGCCGGGGCGGCCTCGCCCGGACGCTGCTGGGTTCGGTCAGCAACGCCGTCGTGCACTCGGTCCGGATGCCCGTGATCGTCGCGCGCCCCACGTAAGGCTTGGCACGGGCGCCCGCGGCGGCGAGGCTTAAGCGGTGACCGAGACCCGAGCGCCCTATATCGATGTGCACGAAACCCACACGGGCGTGGTCGTGCTCGCGGGCGATCGGGCATTCAAGGCCAAGAAGCCGGTGCTGACCGACTTTCTCGACTTTCGCACGCCGGAGCGCCGCGAGCTCGCGTGCCGCCGCGAGGTCGAGCTCAACCGCCGGCTGTCGCCGGACAGCTACCTCGGGGTCGCCCAGCTGTCCGACCCGGGCGGCGGCCCGCCCGAACCGATCGTCGTCATGCGTCGCTACCGCGACGAGGACCGGCTGGCGTCCATCGCGCGCCGCGACACCGACGGCTCGGTGCGACGGCTGCTGGACAGCATCGCCGCCGTGCTGGCCCGCTTCCACGAGCGCGCCGAGCGCGGCCCGGCGATCGAAGCGCAGGGCGACGGGGCCGCGATCGAGAAACGCTGGCGCGACAACCTGGTGGAGCTGGACCGCTACCCGGACACGGTGCCCAGCGCGGCGCTGTCGCGAATCCGGCGGCTCGCAACCGAATTCATCGCCGGCCGCGACCCCCTGTTCCGGCGCCGCGTCGAGGACGGGCTCATCGTCGACGGCCACGGCGATCTGCTCGCCGACGACATCTTCTGTGGCCAGGACGAACCGGCGCTGCTCGATTGCCTGGAGTTCGACGACAAACTTCGCTACGTCGACTGCGTCGACGACGCCGCCTTCCTCGCCATGGACCTCGAGTTCCTCGGCCGCAAGGACCTGGGCGAGCACTTCCTGCAGCGCTATGCCGCGCACTCGGCGCGGGAGGCGCCGCCGGCGCTCGCGCACTTCTATGTCGCCTATCGCGCGGTCGTGCGGGCGAAGACCGACTGCGTGCGACTGTCCCAGGGCAAGCCGGAGGCCGCCGGCGACGCCGCCCGGCACCTCGCGATCGCCGACGAGCACCTCCGCAGCGGCGCGGTGCGCCTGGCCCTGATCGGCGGAAACCCCGGCACCGGCAAGTCCACCGTCGCCCGCACGCTCGCCGAACGCACTGGGGCCCAGGTCATCTCGACCGACGACGTGCGCCGGGAACTGCGCGAAGCCGGCACCATCGCGGGGGAAGCCGGCGTCCTGGATCAGGGGCTCTACAGCCCGGATAACGTCGCGGTGGTGTACGAGACCGCGCTGCGACGGGCGCGGTCGTTGCTGGGCGACGGGCAATCGGTGATCCTGGACGGCACCTGGCGGGACCCGGAACTGCGCGCGCGGGCGCATCGCGTCGCGTCCGAAACACACTCGGCGACGGTGGAACTCATGTGCTCGTCGACCCTCGACACGGCGGCCGGGCGGATCACCACCCGGCGGCCGGGCAATTCGGAGGTGACCCCGGAGATCGCCGCGGCGATGGCCGCCGAGCGCGCCGGCTGGGACACCGCGCACCGCATCGACACCTCCGGGGCCGTCGAGGACTCGGCGCGCGAGGCCGTCGACGCCTGGCGCCGAACGATTTAGGCCCCGGTTCCAGGAGTCGAACGCCCCGGTCGTAGGGGACCAACGGCCCTGTCAGCGATGCGAGCCACGTCCTTATGGTCAGTTCGAGACTTGAGTGGAGTGGTTGAGATGCCCTTGAAAGCGCCGGATTCCGAAGTCATCCGCGACGCCGTGATGCTGGCGAGCCGGGCGCCTTCGCTGCACAACAGCCAGCCGTGGAAGTGGGTGGTCGAGGGCGCGCGGCTGCAGCTGTGGGCCGACCCCCGCCGGCTGATGTCCGCCACCGACCGCACCGGCCGGGAACTGACGTTGAGCTGCGGCGCGGTCCTCGATCATCTCCGGGTCGCCATGGCCGCCGCCGGCTGGGACAGCGCCACCGAGCGCCTCCCGGATCCCTTCGAGCCGAATCACCTGGCCACCGTCGAGTTCTGCCCCGCCGACGCCGTGACGGAGGCCCAACGGCTGCGTGCCGACGCCATCCGTAGTCGCCGCACCGACCGGTTGCCGTTCGCCGCGCCCGCCGGTTGGACGGTGGTGGAGGCGCAGCTGCGCCTCGCGGTCCATCCGCACGACGTCCTGCTCGACGTGGTGCCCGAGGAGGCGCGGCCGACCCTGGCGGAGGCGTCCGCGCTCACCGAGCAACTGCGGCGCCACGACGCCGCCTACCTGTCCGAATTACGCTGGTGGACCTCGCCGTTCGAGTCGGACGCCACCCACGTGCCGGAAAGCTCCCTGGTGTCCAGCACGGAGGCCGCCCAGATCGACGTGGCGCGGACCTTCCCGCCGGCGGGCGGGGGCCACCGGGGCGACGCCGTCGATCGCGACCACTCGAAGATCCTGGTGCTGTCCACCCACCACGGGGATGCCCGGCTGGACGTCTTGCGCTGCGGCGAGGCCCTGTCCGCGGTGCTGCTCGAGTGCACCATGGCCGGCCTGGCCACCTGCACGCTGACCCACATGACCGAGATGTCGATGAGCCGAAACATCATCACGCAGATCACCGGGACCGCCGGCCAGCCGCAGCTGCTGATCCGGGTCGGCCGGCCGGCGCCGAACGGCTACCACGTCGAGCCCACCGCGCGGCGGCTAGTGACCGAGGTCCTCAAGTTTCGCAGTGACCCGCGATCGCGAGGGAACTGAAAGGAGGTGGCGCCGATGGCTCGGCACTGGCTGGTGATGGAGACCGCCGGGGAGGGCGTTGCGGCGCCGTTCGTCGCCCGGCTGGCGGGCGCCGGGCGGCAGCTGCCCGAAACCCGGCTCACCACCGACGAATTGATGGCGACCACGCGCCACCGCACCCACATCGACCTGGAACGGCTCACCGGGATCCGCGAGCGCCGGGTATCGGTGGGCGACGAGGATTCCTACAGCCTGGCCACGTCGGCGGCGCTCAACGCGCTGGCCACTGCGCGACAGGACCCCGCCGCGCTCGACGTGGTGATCAGCTGCAGCATCACGAAATTCCGCGGCGGCCTCACCCAGTGGCTCGAGCCGACGATGAGCAGCGCCGTGGCCCGCGCGATCGGTGCGCCCCAGGCGATGACCTTCGACGTGTCCAACGCGTGCGCCGGGATGCTCACCGGGGTAACCATTTTGAACAACTGGGTCCGGCAAGGCATCGTCGAGCGCGGGTTGGTCGTCAGCGGTGAGTACATCTCCCAGCTGAGCCACAACGCCGCCCGTCACATCCGCAACATCATGAGCAAGGAACTCGCCTGCCTGACCCTGGGCGACGCCGGTGCGGCGCTCCTGCTCGAGCGGGCCCCGGCGGGCTCCGCGGGCATAGGCCTGGCCGGGTTCACCACCGTCGCCGACTACAGCCGGCTCTGCCTGGCCTATCCGGAGGGACACGACCCGGGCGCGCGGATGTTCACCAACTCCCGCGCCATCCAGAAGGCCGCGATCTCCAACACCCCGCTGCTGTTGAGCGAAGTGCTTGACGCGGTGGGCCTTTCGATCCACGACATCGATCACGTGATCACCCACCAGACCTCGGCGCGGGCCATCCGCAAGGGAATGAAGCGCATGTCGGAGGCGTTCGGCGACAGCCCGCGCCACGACGCGGTGATCACCGTCGACCGGTACGGCAACACGGCGTCGACGACCCACACCGTGGCGCTCGTCGAGGAACTCGAGGCCGGGAACATCCGGCCCGGCGAGCGGGTCGCGTTGCTCGCGCTGGCTTCCGGATTGGAGATCGGCGTCGTCCTGCTCACCCTGGATGAGGATTTGGTGAATCGCTATGGGCACGGTCATTGATCGAATAGACGTCGCACACCCGCACTTGCGTGGCCGCCACAGCGCGCTGCACCTTGCGGTGATCGCCGCCAAGGACTGCCTGCACCGGGCCGGGTGCGATCCCGACGAGCTGGATCTGGTCGTCAATGCAGGGATCTACCGGGATCGCAACCTGGGGGAGCCGGCGCTGGCCGCGCTGATTCAGGACGACATCGGGGCCAATCCGGAGGATCCGCACGCCGGGGCGCACGGCACCTTCTCGTTCGACATCGCCAACGGGGCCTGCGGGGTCCTGACCGGACTGCAGATCGTCGACGGGTTCTTGCGGTCGCGCAGCATCAACCGCGCGCTCGTCGTGGCCAGTGATGCCGACCCGGGTCACGGGATGAGCGAGCACTTTCCGTTCTCGGCCGCCGGCGCGGCCCTGCTGTGCCACTGGACCGACGACGACTACGGGCTGAGCCGCGTGTCCTGGGTCAATACCGAGGACACCGAGGCGTTCTCGGCGACGGTCGGATTCGCCGACGCGCGAAATGTGCTGCGATTCAATCACTCGGCAGACATGGACGAGCGGTTCGCCGCGGCGGCCGCCGCGGCCGTGCGCGCGTGCCTGGACGCGCAAGCCACTGGGTTGGACGACGTCGACCTGATCGTCGCCGCCCCGTCCCGGCCCGAGTACCGCGCGGCGCTGAGCCGTCTGCTCGGGGTGGCGCACGAAAAGGTCTGCGTGGCAGCCGATCACCGCATGCACACGGCCGCCCTGGCCGCCGCGTTCGAACCGGCCGCCGAAAACTTCCCGGCGGGTGCCCGGGTACTGTTCGTCGCCGCCGGCGCGGGCGTCACCGCCGGTGCCGCGCTGTATCGCCAGCCGCCGTCGTCGAGGCTGCGGTGAGAGCGTCAAATCGCGAAAATTTCCGCTCTGGACGCAGACTCGACGCAAGTGTCACGCTCGCAATCCCATCAGCCACATGAGTTCCGTATCCGGGCCATAAGGCGATCCCCATTTGTGATATCGCCGACGCTATCACAAATGAGACTCGCCTAATGGTCAGTTGCGCAAGGGCGTACGGCCACACGCGGGCCCGTCACTGCAGGGTGACCGCCTGGCGCTCCAGCTCGAGGATCTGGCGGGTGGTCATCACCACCACGTCGGGGTTCAGGCTGATCGAGTCGATGCCGGCGCGGACCAGGAACTCGGCCATGTCCGGGTAGTCGGACGGCGCCTGCCCGCACAGCCCCGAATGAATCCCGTTGCGGCGGCAGCCTTCCACGGCCAGGCGGATCATCTCCTTGACGCCCTCGTCGCGCTCGTCGTAGTCGAAGGCCACGATCTCGCTGTCGCGGTCGACGCCGAGGGTGAGCTGGGTCAGGTCGTTCGAACCGATGGAGAAGCCGTCGAAGCGTTTTGCGAACTGATCGAGCAGGATCACGTTGTTCGGGATCTCACACATCGCGTACACCTGCAGCCCGTTCTGGCCGCGCTGCAGGCCGAGGTCGGCCATGGTCTGTAGGACCAGGTCCGCCTCGGTCACCCGGCGCACGAACGGGAGCATGATGATGACGTTGGTCAGGCCCATGTCCTCGCGGACGCGTTTCATCGCGCGGCATTCCAGCGCGAAGCCCTCGGCGTAGGCGGGGTGGGCGTAGCGCGAGGCGCCGCGGAACCCGATCATCGGGTTGCTCTCGACCGGCTCGAACGCGCTGCCGCCGACGAGGCTGGCGTACTCGTTCGTCTTGAAGTCCGACATCCGCACCACGACGGGCTTGGGCCAGAAGGCGGCCGCGATGGTGCCGATTCCCTCGGAGAGGCGCTCCACGAAGAATGCGCCGCCGTCGGGGTAGCCCCGGGTGAGCCGTTCGATGGTGCGCAAAGCCTCGGCGTCGCCGACCCTTTCGGGGTGCAGCAGGGCCAGCGGGTGGACCTTGATGTATTCGCTGACGATGAACTCCATCCGGGCAAGTCCCACACCGTCATTCGGTAAGAACGACGTCTTGAACGCGAGGTCGGGGTTGCCGAGGTTGACCATGATCTGGGTCCGCGGCCGCGCCAGGCCGGCCACTTCGGTGCGATCGACGTGGAAACCGACCTCGCCGCGGTACACCCGCCCGGTATCGCCCTCGACGCAGGACACCGTGACGACCTCGCCGTTCGGGACGCTCGTGGTGGCGTCGCCCGCGCCGACCACGGCTGGAATGCCCAGTTCGCGCGCGATGATGGCGGCGTGGCAGGTGCGCCCGCCGCGGTTGGTGACGATCGCGGCGGCGATCTTCATGACCGGCTCCCAGTCCGGCGTGGTGGTGTCGGCGACGAGCACCTGGCCGGGCTGGAAGTCGGCGAGGTGCTCGAGGTTGTCGATCAGTTTCGCCCTACCCGACGCGACCTTCTCGCCGACCGACCGGCCCTCGGTGAGTATCTCGCCCCTTCCCTCGAGCACGTACGTCTCCACCGTCGTCGAACTGCGCTGGGACGCCGCCGTTTCCGGGCGGGCCTGCACGATGTAGAGCTGCCCGTCCAGACCGTCCTTGGCCCACTCGATGTCCATCGGCCGCCCGTAGTGCCGCTCGATGGTGCAGGCATAGCCGGCCAGCTCGAGGACGTCGTCATCGGTGACGCAGAAGCGGGCGCGGTCGGCCTTCGGCGTCGGGATGTTGCGGGTGGTCTGCTTGGTCCCGCCCTCGACGAAGACCATCTTCACCGCCTTGTCGCCGACCAGGCGGCGCAGCACGGCGCGGTGGCCGGCCTGATAGGTCGGCTTGTGGACGTAGAACTCGTCGGGGTCGACGGCGCCCTGGACCACGTTCTCGCCCAGCCCGTACGCGCCGGTGACGAAAACGACGTCGTTGAAGCCCGATTCGGTGTCGATGGTGAACATCACGCCCGACGAGGCGAGGTCGGAGCGCACCATCTTCATGATGCCGATCGACAGCGAGACCTTGAAATGGTCGAAGCCCTGGTCGATGCGGTAGTGGATGGCCCGGTCGGTGAACAGGCTGGCGAAGCAGCGGCGGCACGCGTCGAGCAGGCTCTCGGCGCCGGTGATGTTGAGGAAGGTCTCCTGTTGGCCGGCGAAGCTGGCCGTCGGCAGGTCCTCGGCGGTCGCCGAACTGCGCACCGCGAGGCTGACGTCCTCGCCATACTCCGCCTGAAGCAGGCGGTAGGCGGCCACGATCTCGGCGGCCAGGTCGTCGGGAAGCCCTGCGCCGTAGACGATTTCACGGGCCCGCTTGCCCCGGCGCCCCAGCTCGGCGACGTCGTCGGGGTCGAGGTCGTCGAGTTCGGCGTGCAGCGCGTCCCAGGCGCCGGCGCGGTCCAACATGTGTTGGTAGCCGCCCGAGGTGGTGGCGAACCCGTGCGGAACGCGCACGCCCTGCCCGGACAGCTTCTGGACCATCTCGCCGAGCGAGGCGTTCTTGCCGCCGACCAGCGGCACGTCGTCGATGCCGATCTCTTCAAAGAAGCGAACGTAGTTGAACCTGCTCATGGGCCTCACGATATGGCCGCTTTTGCCGCGGCACAGCCGGCATTAGACCCCGAAAGTTGGGGACTTCTGACTCTGACTCCGCGGGCGCGCGGGGCGGAAAGTAGCGAAATGGAGCAACTGACCGCCCTCGATGCCACCTTCCTCGAAGTCGAAGACTCCGACCCGCACGTGAGCCTGGCGGTCGGGGGCGTGTCGATCGTGGAGGGCCCCGTTCCCGACTTCGACGAGTTCGTCGCCGCCTTCGCCAAACGCGTGCCGGACATCCCGCGCTGCACGCAGGTGCTGCGGACGCACCCGCTAGATCTCGGCGCACCCGAATGGGTGGACGACCCGCACTTCGACATCGCGCGCCACCTGCACCGGCTCGCGCTCCCGCACCCCGGCGGCGACGCCGAACTGTTCGAGACCATCGCGGCCGTGATGGAGCGCCGGCTCGACCGCGAGCGCCCGTTGTGGGAGTGCTACCTCATCGAGGGGCTGGCCGACGACCGCTGGGCCGTGCTGACCAAGATCCACCACTGCATCGCCGACGGCATCGCGACGACGCAGATGCTGGCGAGGTTCAGCGACGACCGCGACCAACGCGAATCCTTCGCCACCGACATCCGCGCCGCCAAGGAGCCGCAGCGGCCCGGGCCGAGCCTGCCCAAGTTCACCCTCAACCCGCTGAGCTGGGTGAGCGGGCTCGGGCGAAGCGCACTCGCCGCGGCGGCGACCGCCGAACAGGTCGCGGTGGGCGCGGTCGAACTGACGGCCAGCCTGTTCAGCCCCGCCCCGGACTCCTCGCTGAACGGGCCCGTCACGAGCATGCGCCGGTTCAGCGTGGCCCGGGTCCGCCTGGCCGATCTGCAGGAGGTCGCCGCGGCGTTCGGCGTGACCCTCAACGACGTCGCGCTGGCGGCCATCACCGACAGCTACCGCACGATGCTGATGGATCGCGGCGAACACCCTGCCCGCAACTCGTTGCGCACGCTCGTCCCGGTCTCCGTCCGCCCGACGAACCACTTCGACGTGGCCGACAACCAGGTTTCGGCGATGCTGCCGTTGCTGCCGGTCGACGAGGGCGACCCGGTCGAGCAGCTGCGGCTGGTGCATGGCCGGCTCACCCGGGCCAAAGGCAGCGGCCAGCGCGAGGGCGGCAGCGCGGTGGTGGCGGCCGCCAAGAACGTCCCGTTTGTGTTCTCCGCGTGGGCGATTCGGCTGTTGGCGCGGCTTCCCCAGCGGGCGGTGGTCGCCTTGGCGACGAACGTTCCGGGTCCACGCAAACAGCAGAAGCTGATGGGCCGCCGCGTCCTGGAGATCTTCCCGATCCCGCCGATCGCCCTGCAATTGCGCACCGGCATCGCGATGCTCAGCTACGCCGACGCGTTCATCTTCGGCATCACCGCCGACTACGACACCGCACCCGACATCGAGGCACTCGCCGCCGGGATCGAGAAGGGCGTCGCGCAGCTGGTGCAGGCTGCCCGCCAACCGGTCAGCGTTTGACGGGTCGGCCGTTTTCGCGGCGGATGCGCTGGTGCGCGGTCAGCAGGAGATGGTCGAATTCATGTGTGTTGAGCGGTAGGCCGGCGGCAAGGAAGTCTTCGATGATCTGCTCGGCCAACAGCCGCAGCTTGACGTTTGCCTCCTGGGACAGCCATTTGAGTAGGTTGAACGCGGCGTCGTCGCTGATTCGGTAGACCAGCATCAGCATGCCCTTGGCTTGTTCGATGCCGGCACGATTCTCCTTGATCTCCGCCAGCCGCGCGGTGACCAGGTCCTCCTGCGCGAGTTGCTGCGGAGGTGGGGAAACGTCGACGTAGAACCCGTGCGTCCCGATCACCTCGTCTTGGTCGTCGAAGAGCTGATCACCGACGACGACAATGTGGCGCACGTTGCCGGCGGTGTCGATGATGCGGTGCCGGGTGCTGAAGGCCTCGTGGGTGTTCAGGATCTGATCGATCGTGGCCGCGACCTGCCCGCGGTCGTCGGGGTGCTTGTGTGCGAGCACCAGGTCGGTGGTCGGGGTGACGCTGCCGGGCTCGTAGCCGTGTATCCGCTGCACCTGGTCCGACCACTCCCAGCGCTGGTCGGCGAAGTAGAACCGGAACCAGCCCACCCGCTGCGGAATCCCGCCTGCCAGAGCCTCTTCGATCTCCGGCGCTTGGCCGTCTAGATGCCATTTCATGGTTGGAACCCCGCCTCCGTGGGCAAGTTTGGTGGGGCGGCGAAAGCCGCCCCACCCGCCGGTCGTCAGGCGTCGATCACCTCGCGCTTGTTGGCGTCCTCGTTGATGGCCTTGTGGCCGTTGCCGTGACTGACGGAGATCTTGCGCGGCTTGGCCTTCTCGGCCACCGGGATGCGCAGGCGCAGAACGCCTTCGGAGTAGGACGCGTCGATCCTCTCGGTGTCCAGGTTTTCGCCGAGCACGAGCTGGCGGCTGAACACCCCGCGCGGCCGCTCGGTGGCCAGCATCTCGCGGTTGGGGTCGACGCCCGGGCGCTCGGCGCGCACGGTCACGACGTTGCGCTCGATGTCGATGTCGAGCGTGTCGGCGTCGATGCCCGGCAGGTCGAACTCGACGACGAACTGTTCTCCCTCGCGCCACGCGTCCATCGGCATCACCGCCGGCCGGGCGGCCGTGCCGAGCACTTGCTGGGCGAATCGGTCGAGGTCACGGAAGGGGTCGGTACGCATCAGCATGGCGGTCACCTTTCACTCCAATCTGCGGCTCTGAAGTGGTCAATTCCCGTGTGTCTTTCTATGTCAGAAGACATAGATTTCATATATCACTATCGACAGAAGACCGCAAGTGTGATAGAGAGGTTTTCTGAGGAAGCTCATTGAGGGGACGGCCGATGACCGAGAGCATTGGGGAGGCGGGCGCGCCGGCGTCGGACCGCGGCGTGTACGGGATCTCCGTGGCCGCCGAACTTTCCGGCATCCCGGTGCAGTCGCTGCGTCTCTACGAGCGGCATGGGCTCTTGAGTCCCGCTCGCAGCGACGGGGGAACCCGGCGGTACAGCGCCAACGACCTGGCCCGGCTGCAGCGCATCAGCGCCCTGCTCGACGCCGGGGTCAACCTCGCCGGCATCGCCCGCATCCTGAGCCTGGAAGACCACAACGCCGAGCTCTCGGCGGTCAACACCGACCTGCGCTCCAGCAACCGCACCTTGCGGAACGCGGCCAAGGGCGCGGGCCCGAAGAAAAACGGGACCCGGCGCGAAAACCGTTGACCACCAACGGTCTACCTAGCCGCTCGGCGATCCGGCGCGCGGGCGCCTCCCGTGCCGCCCCTTTACCGTGTTTGCACTTCGTTGTTTGGCCCGTAGGCTTCGTTTTATGCGTCGACGCAGGGGGTATGCCACCGCCGGCGCGCGGCCTGAAAACCCTCGAGGGGGTGATGAAATGCCGGATGACAAGAGCACGGTCGTCGTCCAGTTGTCGGAACTGATGACCAGCCTGCAGCGCGAGGGCACCGAAACGACGGCTGGCCTCCGCGAACTGATCGAGAGCGGCGTTTGGCACATGCCGGGCTGCCAGTACGCCGGGATCACCCTTGCGGAGCGGGGCAACACGGTCACCAGCGTGGTCGCCACCCACCGCTACGCGGCGGTCCTGGACGAATCACTGGAAATCGGCGGCATTTTCGCCACCCACGTGGCCCTGGCCTGGTCGATGATGCGCCGGCAGGACCAGTTCCGCAGCGCCCTGGCGTCGCGGGACACCATCGGTCAGGCCAAGGGCGTTATCATGGAGCGCTTCAACCTCGACGCCGTCGAGGCTTTCGAACTCCTCACCCGGCTGTCCCAGCAGTCCAACACCAAGCTGATCGACATCGCGGCATCGCGGCGCGCGCTCGTAGCCGCGCGCCGGCGTTTCGGCCGGCGCGACACGGGTATGTGCCTTGCACATGAAAGCCGTCACCTGGCAGGGCAAGCGCGACGTCCGCGTGGAATCGGTGCCCGATCCCAAGATCGAGCGGCCGACCGACGCCATCGTCGAAGTCACCTCCACCAACATCTGCGGTTCGGACCTGCATCTCTACGAAATTCTCGGGGCCTTCATGAACCCGGGGGACATCCTGGGGCACGAGCCGATGGGGATCGTCCGGGAGGTCGGCGGCCAGACGGGCGATCTGCGGGTCGGTGAGCGGGTCGTCGTCCCGTTCCAGATCTCTTGCGGCCGTTGTCACATGTGCGACATGCGGCTCTACACCCAGTGCGAGACCACCCAGGTGCGCGACCAGGGGATGGGCGCGGCGTTGTTCGGCTACTCGGAGCTCTACGGCGAGGTCCCCGGCGGGCAGGCCGAACTGCTGCGCGTCCCGCAAGCCCAGTTCACCCACATCAAAGTCCCTGAGGGACCGCCGGATTCGCGCTTCGTCTACCTCTCCGACGTGTTGCCGACCGCCTGGCAGTCGGTGGCCTACGCCGACATCCCGGACGGGGGCTCGGTGGCCGTGCTCGGCCTGGGTCCCATCGGCGACATGGCCGCACGCATCGCCGACCATCTCGGGTATCGCGTCATCGCCGTCGACCTGGTGCCCGAACGCCTGGCCCGCGCGGCCGGGCGCGGCATCCACACGATCGATCTGAGCCGGCTCGACGCGCCCCTCGGCGACGCGATCCGCGACCTGACCGACGGCCGCGGCACCGACTCCGTGATCGACGCCGTGGGTATGGAGTCGCATGGGTCCCCGGCCGCCCGGCTGGCGCAGCAGGCCAGCGGGATGTTGCCGGATTTCATCGGCAAACGGATCATGCAGACCGCCGGCGTGGACCGGCTCACCGCCCTGTACTCCGCCATCGACATCGTGCGGCGCGGGGGAACCATCTCGCTGATCGGCGTCTACGGGGGAATGGCCGACCCCATGCCGATGCTCACCCTCTTCGACAAGCAGGTGACCCTGCGGATGGGGCAGGCCAACGTGAAGAGGTGGGTCGATGACATCATGCCCCTGCTGACCGACGACGATCCCCTGGGCGTGGACACGTTCGCCACCCACGTGCTGCCCCTGGACCAGGCGCCGCACGGGTATGAGATCTTCCAGAAGAAGCGGGACGGGGCGGTAAAGGTCATGTTAAAACCTTGAAAACCGTTCTGCTGCAAGCCCTTCCGGACCGCCGTTTGGGGAAGGCCCGGGTAGGGTATGGAAAGCCGCATGACATCCGCAGAAAACCTCGCGCCCACTCCCACCGGTGAGGTGTGGCCGGGTCGGGCCTATCCGCTCGGCGCGACGTACGACGGCGCGGGCACCAACTTCGCGGTGTTCAGCGAGGTGGCCGAGCGGGTGGAGCTGTGCCTGTTCGATGCCGCCGGGACGGAGAGCCGCGTCCCCTTGCCCGAGGTCGACGGGTTCGTCTGGCACGCCTATATCCCGGGCATCGAGCCCGGCCAGCGTTACGGCTACCGGGTGCACGGTCCGTACGAGCCGGAGAACGGCCTGCGGTGCAACCCGAACAAGCTGCTGGTGGACCCGTATTCGAAGGCCATCGACGGCACCTTCGAGTGGAACCAGTCGCTCTTCAGCTACAACTTCGGCGACCCCGACAGCCGCAACGACGACGATTCCGCGCCCAGCATGCCCAAGTCGGTGGTGATCAGCCCCTACTTCGACTGGGGCAACGACCGGCCGCCGGACCACCAGTACGCCGACACCGTCATCTACGAGGCGCACGTCAAGGGCCTGACCCAGACCCATCCCGACATCCCCGAACAGCTGCGCGGCACCTACTCGGCCGTGGCGCACCCGGTGATCATCGAGCACCTGAAGAGCCTCGGTGTCACCGCCATCGAGCTGATGCCGGTGCACCACTTCGCCAACGATTCGACCCTGGTGGACAAGGGCCTGTCGAATTACTGGGGCTACAACACGATCGGGTTCTTCGCCCCCGACTTCAAATACTCCAGCGCGGCTTCCCCGGGCGGACAGGTCCAGGAGTTCAAGGCGATGGTGCGGGCCCTGCACGAGGCCGACATCGAGGTCATCCTCGACGTCGTCTACAACCACACGGCCGAGGGCAACCACATGGGCCCCACGTTGTCGATGCGGGGAATCGACAACGCCGCCTACTACCGGCTGGTCGACGACGACAAGCGTTACTACATGGACTACACCGGCACCGGCAACAGCCTCAACGTCGGGCATCCGCACGCGCTGCAGCTGATCATGGACTCGCTGCGCTACTGGGTGCTCGAGATGCACGTCGACGGCTTCCGCTTCGACCTGGCCGCGACGCTGGCCCGCGAGTTCTACGACGTCGACCGCCTGGCGACGTTTTTCGAACTGGTGCAACAGGATCCGACGATCAGCCAGGTGAAGCTCATCGCCGAACCGTGGGACGTCGGCCCGGGTGGCTACCAGGTGGGCAACTTCCCGCCGCAGTGGACGGAATGGAACGGCAAGTACCGCGACGCGGTCCGAGACTTCTGGCGCGGCGAGCCCTCGACCCTCGACGAGTTCGCCTACCGCCTGTCCGGGTCGGCCGACCTCTACGAGCACACCGCGCGCCGTCCGGTGGCGTCGATCAACTTCGTCATTGCGCACGACGGGTTCACGCTGCGGGACCTGGTGTCCTACAACGAGAAGCACAACGAGGCCAACGGCGAGGACAACAACGACGGGGAAAGCCACAACCGGTCGTGGAACTGCGGCGTGGAGGGGCCGACCGACGACCCGGAGGTCAACGCGCTGCGGGCCCGCCAGCAGCGCAACTTCCTGACCACACTGCTGCTCTCCCAGGGTGTGCCGATGATCTGTCACGGCGACGAGCTCGGCCGCACCCAGAACGGCAACAACAACGGCTACTGCCAGGACAACGAGCTCACCTGGATCGACTGGGCAAAAGCCGATAACGGCCTGCTGGAGTTCACCCGCGTCGTGTCGGCGCTGCGCGCCAACCACCCGGTGTTCCGCCGGCGCCGGTTCTTCTCCGGCAAGCCGCTGGGCCGCCGCGGTCAGGACGGGCTGCCCGACATCGCCTGGTTCACCCCCGAGGGCACCGAGATGACCGACGAGGACTGGGGCGCGGGATTCGCCAAGTCCGTCGCGGTGTTCCTCAACGGCCACGGCATCCCCGACAGCGACGCGCGGGGGCAGCGGGTGTTCGACGACTCGTTCCTGTTGTGCTTCAACGCTCATCACGAGCCGATCGAATTCACGCTTCCGCCAAAGGAATTCGGTGCGGCGTGGCAGCTCGTGGTGTTCACCGGGCCCGAGGAGGAGACGCCCGCCGAGGAGGTGCCCGGCGGAGGCGCCCTCACGGTGGACGCGCACACCGCCGTGGTGCTGCAGGCGCCTGACGGGGCATGACCGGGTTGACATAAACCGCCCGAACGTCACCTAGCCGCTCCCTGATCGATACGCTGTTGCCTGCAGCGTGCTCGTTACAGGAGAGGGCGAATATGTCAAGGACAGTGGTGGTTGGCGCCTCGAGCGGACTCGGGCGCTGCATCGGCGTCGGCCTGGCGCAGCGCGGCGATCAGGTGGCGCTGCTCGCCCGGCGCCGTGAGCGCATCGAGGCCGCGGCGAATGAGGCCGGGCCCGGCGCGATCGCCATCGAGTGCGATGTCACCGACGAGGCGTCCTGCCGCTCGGCGATCGGCGCGGCCGCGGACGCGTTCGGCGGGATCGACAACCTCGTGTACACCCCCGCCATCGGCCCGCTGGTCCGCATGGTCGACACCGATGCCGAGACGTGGCGGCGCGTCTTCGACACCAACGTGATTGGCGCGGCGCTGGTCACGGCCGCCGCGGTGCCGCGCCTGACCGAGTCGGCGGGCAAGGTGGTGTACCTGGCTTCCGATGCGGGCACGTACGGCCCGCCCTGGCCGGGTCTGGGGGCGTACGGCGTCAGCAAGGCGGCCCTCGAGCGGCTCGTCGAGGCGTGGCGCGCCGAGCACCCCGACATCGGCTTCACCAACCTGATCGTGGGGGAGTGCGGGGGCGGCGAGGGCGACGCGGCGACGGGCATGACCACCGGCTGGGATATGGACCTCGCCATGAAGGCCGCCCCGCTGTGGGCCTCCCGCGGCTGCATGCCCGGCAAGCTGATGCCGGTCGAGGACCTCATCGACGTGGTGCACACGATCCTGCGCACCAACGCGACGACGTCGATGCCGCTGGTGGTGGCGCGCGGCGCCCCCGCCAGCCCCCCGGCGTTCGCGGAGACCTAAACGCCCAACTTCTCGCGGGCCTTCTCGAGCAGGAAGCGCCCGTTCGACACCGGCCGGAACGCGCGCGCCGCGCCGGTCAGCGCGTCGCGGGAATCCGCGGGCAGCTCGAGGTCGGCGGCGGCGACGTTGAACTCGACCTGTTCGACGCTGGAGGCGCCGGGGATGGCCACGACGCCCGGCAGGCTGATCAGCCAGGCCAGCGCCACCTGCGCCGGCTTGGCGCCGACCTGCGCGGCGACGTCGCGCAGCGTCCGCAGCAGCGGCTCGATGCGGCGCAGGTTCTCGGTGCCGAAGTACCGGTTCACCGCGCGAACGCCGCCGGGACGGTTGTCCACGCCGTATTTGCCACCCAGCAGCCCCTGCTCCAGCGGTTGGTAGGCGATCACGATGCGGCCCTCGCGCTCGGCGAAGGGCACCAGGTCCTCGAGCGCGCCGGAGTGGGCGAGCGAGAAGTGCACCTGGTTGCTGATCACCGGCCGCCCGAGCGCGGCGTCGGCCTTTCGCCACCGCGCCAGGGAGTAGTTGGAGACGCCGGCCGCGCCGATCTTGCCCTCGTCGAGCAGGTCGCGCATGCCGGGCATGATCACCGAGTCGGGGACCACCGGGTTGGGCTGGTGGATCTGGTAGAGCGGGATGCGGTCGAGTCCCAGCCGCCGCGCGCTCGCCTGCTCGCGCTGCTTGATGACGGCGGGGAAGGGGGCCACGGGCATGATCTTGCTGGCCACCGCGACCTCGGCGCGCTGGTCGCCGAGCGCCTCACCCAGGATCCGCTCACTTTTGCCCAGGCCGTACACCTCGGCGGTGTCGAACAGCGTCACCCCCAGGGCGCGGGCGCGCCGCACGATGTCGCGGGCCGCGCCGGCGGCGTAGCCCTCCCCGTAGCCCCACTCGCGCGACCCGAACTGCCACGTGCCCAGGCCGATTCGGCTGACCCGTCCGACCCCGTCGATGTCGAGATATTTCATGCCGCCCACCTTAGGAGATCCCTATCCCGGGATCTTGTTCAGCGCGGCGGTGGCGATGCTCACGGCCGATTGCCGCGCCTTGGCGCCGTCGGTGGTGCCGCTGTACGACACGTACAGGTCGACCACGACGTTGGCCTTGGCCGCGACGGCGCGGGCGGAGCGCACCTGCAGGCCCTTGGGCGTCAGGTCCAACGTGGTGATGCCGTTGCCGGCGTCGGTGGGCTCGCCCAGGGCGAACGGAATGCCCCCCGCCTCGGGGATCGTCACGCTCACCGTCGTGCCCCCGCACCGGCGCCATCCGTCCAACAGCTTCGCCAGCTGCGATTGCGCCGCCGGTGCATCGCGAAACGCGGCTACGGCCTCGATGACCTGAACCGACTTGAGCAGGGTGCGGGTGTCGGAGAATTCCGCCGCGCGGTAGCCGAAGATGGCGTCGACGTTGTAGGCGTCCGGGGTCCCGGGGGCGATGCTTCCCCAGCACTCCGCACGGTCGATGGTTCCCTCCCGGTCGGACCTGCTGGGATGGTCCCACGTCTGGCCCGTCTCGAGGTTCTGGTCGTCGGTGATGGTCTGCAGGTCGCCGAGGCTGGGCAGGACCGTGGCAATGGCGTCCGGCGCGACGGTCGGGCCCGCGGGCGCCGCGGCGGTGGTGGCCGGCGTCGCCGAACGATTCGGGGTCGAGGTGAATGCGGCCAGCGTGGCCCAGGCGGCCAGGGCGACGACCGCGAGGCCGATGATCGCGTAGGACAGCGCCAACGCGGCCAGCGCGCGGTTTCGGCCGAGCTCGCCCGTGCGGCGGATCTGGGCCAGCGCCAGGTGTCCCAGCACGGCGCCGACGGGCGGGGACGCGAAGGCGAACACCAGCGACTGGGTGGCCATCGCGTTGACCGGCGGGCGGTACGGCTCTGGGGGTGGCGGTGGCAAGACCGGCGGTTGCACCGGCGGGGCGGCGGGGGGCATGCGACCGAGCGGGTCGTAGCTCAGCGGGCCGTATCCGTAAGGATCCTGAGGATTCACGCCAGTGGCCTCCTTAGCCCGGCCTCTTGCCCCGAATGTAGCCGAGCGGCGGCGCTCCGTCGAAAACGGCAATTCTTATGAGTCCACGTTTGAGAAACCCTTCCCCGGGTACGTGCGCAGCGTGGGTTTTCTCGTCGAGACGTGGCCAGAAAGTTGGCACCGCAGCCGGCTGTTTCGGGTCCTCAGCCTCGGCGGGTACGTCGCCTTCGACCTGCCCCGCTTGGTGACCGGGTTGGGCGCGATCCTGCTCGTCGGCGTCGGCGCAACGCACGTCTACGCGCTGGCCATTCAGGCCGCCCAAGGGACACTGCCCTGGTATCTCGTGGTGTACGCGGTGGGGGTGATCGCCGGTTGCCTGCTGGCCGGCCTCGCCCTGCCGATCGGCCGCAATCCCCAGGTGGCACAAGCGGGTTGGTACTTCGGCAGCCTGCTTTCGGTTGTCGTGATCGGCGTCGACGTTCTCACCCGGGTGGTCTATCTGCCCGCCCTCACGGCAATGACCGGACGGTGGGATTTCGCGCCGGCATCGTTCGCGTTCGCGTTCGCGGGCACATTCCTCGCACTGCATACCACACTGCTGCTGGGCATCAACGTCGCCTATCCGCAGCGCCAGCGCTGGGAGGACTGAGCAGGCGCGTGATAACCCTGGACTACCCGGCGTGGCTGCGCATCGACCACTGGCTCAACGTGCTGTTCCTAACCCTGTTGCTGCGCAGCGGCATTGAGATCCTTTCCACGCATCCCAAGCTATATTGGCGGGAGGACAGCAAGCCCGGCACCGAGTGGGCTCGGTTCACCACGAAGACGATGCCGACCGACCGGCTCTACGACACGCTCGACGAGGAGGAGGACTACAGCGCGCTCATCGCCCTGCCCGGCCACAAGCGGCTCGGCATGGGCCGGCACTGGCATTTCATCTCGGTGATCGGCTGGGTGCTGGTGGGGTTGTCCTACTACGTGCTGCTGTTCGCCACCGGCCAGTGGCATCGGTACTGGCCGCAGTCGTGGGCGACCTTCGTCGAAGCCGGCAACGACATCCTGACCTATGCGACGTTCAACCTGCCCCCGCTGCTGCCCAACGAACCGCTGGATGCCATCCAGAAGCTGACCTACGCGGGCGTCGTCTTCGGACTCGCGCCGTTCCAAATCCTCACCGGCGCGGCACAATCCCCCGCGATCGAGGCGCGGTTTCCCTGGTTCGTGCGGCTCTGGGGCGGACGGCAATCCGCCCGCAGCCTGCACTTCCTGGGGCTCGTCGCGTTTTTGGTGTTCATCGCGATCCACGTGGCGATGGTCTTCTTCTGGGGCTGGGGCCAACTCAACGCGTCGATGATCTTCGGCTCCGTCCGCAACGTCACGCTGGGAGTCGTGTTGTCGTTCGTGATCATCGGTGCGATCGTCGCCGTCCACGTCGCGGCCACCGTGTGGAGCCTGCGCAAGCCGGTCCAGGTTCGCCGCATCCTCGGGGCGATCATCACCCGGGCGCGGCTGATCCTGTTGCGCCCGTTGGACTCCCGGCAGGACTATCCGGAACGGATGCTGTCGGAAGAACACCGCGTCAACGGCAAACCGCCTTGTTCGACCGAGTACAAGGTGATGGCGGTGCACAACTTCGTCGACTGGCGGCTGCGGGTCGGTGGGCTCGTCGAGGAGCCGATGACGTTCGACCTGACCGCGCTGCGTGCGCTGGCCGAGCCGCAGCGGCAACGGGTTTTGCACAACTGCGTGCAGGGCTGGACGAGCATCGGCGAGTGGACGGGCCTGTCGCTGGCCGCCCTGGCCGACCGGGTGCGCCCGCTCCCGCAGGCGCGCTACCTGTGCCTGCTCACGATGCAGGACACCGGCCGCGACGAACCGAGCGCGGAGGGCCAGGGGCAGTTCTACGAGGTGATGGATCTCGAACTGGCCTACAAGCCGCAGACGATCCTGGCGTACGAGATGAACGGAAAACCGTTGCCCATCAAGCACGGTGCGCCGCTGCGCCTGCGGGTGGAGACTCAGGTCGGCTTCAAGATGGCCAAGTGGATCAGCGCGATCGAGTTCGTCGACGATCACCGCGGCATCGGCTACGGCCTGGGTGGCTGGCGGGAGGACAACGTGCATTACGACAAGGACGTGGAGATCTAGACATGACCGCCGACGCGATGGTGCGCCCGGAGCTGATCGCCTTGGACGCGGCCGCCCGCGAACGGGTCACCGAACAGATCGCGGCGAAGGGCGGCTACTGCGAATGCTGCGGCGCAACGGGTTTCGACGTCGGCGGCGCCCTGTTCCTCGGCTTCCTCTTCCTCGACGAGGAGCGCGACGCGTACATGATCGCGCTGAACTGTCGCAACCGCGACTGCGCCAAGCCGCGGACCGGAATCGTCCTGAGCGCCGGGGACTTTCTCAGCGACGGCGCGGACGAAAGCGCTTAACCCCCGGGGCCGGACCCTCGGTGAAGTTCGGTTCGGCGAGCCGGAACCGCTCGATCAGGTGCGACAGCGAGCGCAGCTCGTGGCGCAACGCGGCAAAGGTGCGCTCGTCGGCGTCCGTGAGCCGGCCCAGCGAGCTGTAGTGCACCAGGCGTCGCAGCCGCCCGGCCAGCACCGTGCCCCACCGGATGCTGAAGTCGTATCGTTGCCCTTCGCTGATCGGCGCCTCGTCGTCCTGCTTGGCAAGGTCCTTGAGCGCCCTGATCTGTCCGGTGATCAGCTCGACGTCGCTGTCGATGTCGACCGGTGCAGCCGCCGCCCGTGCGGGGTTTTGTGTCGCGCTCATCGTTTTCTCCCTTGCGTTACAGGTGCGGCTTGGCGACGCTGACCACATAGGGCGTGTCGGCCAAGGTGAGGTAGATGCGGTGCGGCCCGATGGCCATGCCCGACGGCCGTGCGGATTGCGCGGCGCCGCCGGGCAGGGCCGACCGGTAGTTGGTCACGTGGATCTCGGGAATGCTCTGGTCCGGGAAGCCGGTGAAGCTGTTCGCCTCGAGCGTGACTATTTCGCGGTCGGTGGCCGCGTAGATGCGGGTGTCGTCGGTGCCGAGTTCGCGGATCGGCGACGGCAGCCGGGCGCTGGCCAGCACCTGCATTCCCCTGCCGCCGCGGCGCGAGTCGACCGCGTAGAGGGTGCTGCTGTCGTGGCCGGCCACATAGTTGCGGGTGTCCGCGGCGCCGTCGCCGGCCGAGACTGCCACGTCGATGCCCAGCGAGCCGCGGTGTTGCGGTGGCGACGAGAAGCCTTCGTAATAGCGGATTCCCGACGGCGCGTAGACGTGATAGTCGATCTTTCGCCCGCGATTGGCGCCGTCGATGCTGTCCGCGGGCGCCTCGCCGACCGGGGCGGTGGGCAGCTTCCGGAAGCCGTACTGGTCCACCGGCGTCACCGCCGTCCCGTCCGCGGACAGGGCGAGCAAGATCCCCATCCCGGCGTCCTCGGCCAGGTATGCCGGAGCGGGTCCGGCGTCGAAATCCGCGGTCTGGCGCAGGCTTTCCAGGTCGACGGCGGCCACCTTGCCGCGCTGCGGTTGCGGGACGAACACGACTCGGTCGTCCTTCTGGCTGATCTGCAGGTTGCGACCCACCGGCATCGGCGCGGACAGCCGCGTGTTCGCCGCGTCGGGACGGGCGCCGGCGGTCACCGCGGCCAGCCGGTTGTCATCGGTGATCGCGACCAGGGCGTGCGTGCGATACGACCAGACCGGCTGCCGCAGCGCCGCGCCCACGTGCCACAGCGCCACCTCGGGGGCGCTCTCCAATGACGTGCCCGGCGCCGCGCAACCCGGCGCCACCGTGACCGCGCCCAGGGCCAAGGCCGCGCCCAGGCGTCGCATCCGTCGAGACCAGCCGCTCATTTCGGAGAATTACCCCAAACCGCGCACCTCACACGCCTTTTTGTGGCCGCGACGCGCGCCGTTTGGTACCTGTGTGCCTCGGGTAGCCGCTAGGGAGCGCGCAACAGCCCGCGCGCTGCTGAGTGAGAAAGGGGAGGGACATCATGGCAGAACACGCCATCAAGTCGCGCTCCGACGTCGTCGACTTTCTGGTCGGTCAGCACGAGCTGATCAAGTCGATGTTCGCCGAAACGTTGTCGGCCTCGGGGAAAGAGCGGGAGAAGGCCTTCGTCGGGCTCCGGCGACTGCTCGCGGTGCACGAGACGGCGGAGGAGGAGATCGTTCACCCGCGCGCCAAGCGGAAGATCGCCGATGGCGCCGCGGTGGTGGACAAGCGCCTGGAGGAGGAGCACGAGGCCAAGACGGTCTTGCAGAAGCTCGAGAAGCTCGACGTCGACAGCGAGGAATTCACCCGCCATCTGACGGAACTCCGTGACGCCGTGATCGATCACGCCGAGCACGAGGAGAAAGACGAGTTCGCCAAGCTGAGCGAGGAATTGAGCGAGGACGAGTTGGCCAGGATGGGCCGCGCCGCCAAGCTCGCCGAGGCCGTCGCGCCCACCCGGCCGCACGCCGGCGTCGAGTCCCAGGCGGCGAACCTGACCGCGGGCCCCTTCGCGGCGATGATGGACCGGGCCCGTGACGCCATCATGGGCAAGGGCTGATCATGGCCTGAATCATGGCCGCACCCAAGACCAGCGCCGCGCGCTACCTGCCGCAGGACCGCGGGCTGGATTCGCTGAAAACCGCAGCCCAGCGCTGCCACGGCTGCCCGTTGTTCGCCGACGCCACCCAGACGGTGTTCGGCCACGGGCACCGTGGCGCGCCCATCATGCTGGTCGGTGAGCAGCCGGGGGACCAGGAGGACCGCGCCGGACTGCCGTTCGTCGGGCCCGCGGGGCGGTTGCTGGCCCGGGCGCTCGACGACGCCGGGATCGATCCGACGCTGGCGTATCAGACCAACGCCGTCAAGCACTTCAAGTTCACCCGCAAGGGCGGCAAGCGCCGCATCCACCAGAAGCCGAGCCGCACCGAGGTGGTGGCGTGCCGCCCCTGGCTCATCGCGGAGATCGAGGCGGTGGGCCCGCGGGTGATCGTCTGCCTCGGGGCGACCGCGGCGCAATCGCTTCTGGGAGCGAGCTTTCGGGTGTCCGCCCAGCGCGGCGAGGTCATCCAGCTGCCTGCCGCGGTCGATGTCGACGTGACGCCCGAGCCGATCCTGGTCGCGACCGTGCACCCGTCGTCGGTGTTGCGCGACCGCAGCGACTCCCACGACGAGGCCTACCAGCTATTCGTCGACGACCTGCGCAGCGCGCGTTCGGCGCTCGGTTAGGGCTCGGTTAGGGCGTTGGCCAGGACCTGCGCCACGTGCATCGGGCGCCGGTCGGTGGCGAGCGCGCGAATCTGGGTGCGGCAACTGAATCCGTCCGCCAGCACCAGCGCGTCGGCGTCGGCGTCGCGCAGGGCTGGTATGAGCTTGTCCTCGGCGCATGCCACCGAGACGTCGTAGTGGCCCTTCTCGAAACCGAAATTGCCGGCCAGGCCGCAACATCCGGCGTCGAGGACGTCCACGTCCACGCCGGCATCGGCGAGCATCTTTTTGTCCTTGGTGTAGCCCAGGATCGCGTGCTGGTGGCAATGCTGTTGAACCACCGCGTGTGCGCCGATCTGGGGCGGCTCCCAGTCGGGCGCCTTCTCGGCCAGCAACTCGCCGAGCGTGCGGGTTTGCTTGGCCAGCCGGTGCGCGTCCTCGTCGCCGAACAGCAGCTCGGGCAGGTCCGATCGGAAGACCGCGGCGCAGCTGGGCTCCAGGACCACCACCGGTGTGCTCGTCCGCAGCGCCGGACGCAGCGCCGTAAGCGTGCGCCGCAGAACGCGTTTGGCGACCTTGAGCTGCCCGGTGGAGATCCAGGTCAGCCCGCAGCACACGGTGCGCCGCGGCACCTCGACCTCGAACCCGGCCGACTCCAGCACGGCCACGGCGGCCTTGCCGACGTCGGGTTCGAAGTTGTTGACGAAGCTGTCCGGCCACAGCACCACCCGGCCCCTTGCCGGCCCCCTTGCCGACACCGCGGCGGCCGGGGTGCGGTGCTCGAACCACGCGGTGAACCGTTCGTCGGCGAAGCGGGGCAACTCGCGCTGCGGGTCGATGCCGCCGACCTTCTTGAGCAGTGTCGACGACCCGGGCGCGTGCGCCACGGTGTTGAGCGCGCGCGGCGCCACCGCGGCCAGGCGCGCCCACAACGGGATCCAGCCCATCGAGTAGTGCGCCATCGGCCGGAAGCGGCCGCGATAGTGATGGAACAGGAACTCGGCCTTGTAGGTCGCCATGTCGACGTCGACGGGGCAGTCGCTGCGGCAGCCCTTGCACGCCAGGCAGAGATCCAGCGCGTCGTGCACCTCGGCGGATCGCCAACCGTCGGTGATGACGTCACCCTGCAGCATCTCGAACAGCAGGCGCGCCCGCCCGCGGGTGGAGTGCTCCTCCTCGCCGGTGGCCCGATAGCTGGGGCACATCACGCCCGATTCGTGGCCGCGGCACTTGCCGACCCCGACGCAGCGCGCGGCCGCCCGCGAGAAGCGGTGGTCGTCATCGGGATAGGAGAACATGACCTTGGGTTCGGCCGGGCGGTAATCCACGCCGAAGCGCAGGTTCTCGTCGAGCCGGTACGGGTGCACGACCTTGCCGGGATTCATCCGGTTGTCCGGATCGAACAGCGCCTTGGTCTGCTCGAAGGCTTTGACCACGCTCTCGCCGAACATGATCGGCAACAGCTCGCCGCGCGACTGGCCGTCACCGTGCTCGCCGGACAGCGAGCCGCCGTAATCCACCACCAGCCGCGCCGAATCCTCCACGAAGGAACGGTATTTGGCGATGCCCTCGGCGGTCCGCAGCACGAACGGGATGCGGGTGTGCACGCAGCCCTGGCCGAAATGGCCGTACAGCGACGCGCTCGCGTAGTCGTAGCGCTCGAGCAGCTTGCGGAAATCCCGTAGGTAGTCGCCCAGCCGGTCCGGCGGCACGGCCGCGTCCTCCCACCCCTCGTGGGTTTCGGGCTCGTTGAGCGGGTATGCGGTGGCGCCGAGGCCGGCCTCGCGAGCGGCCCACACCTCCTGCTTGCGTTGGGGGTCGTCCAGCACGGTGGCTTCGGTGTGCACGTGCTTTTGCAGGGCGTGGATCATCGACTTGGCCTTGCGGTCGGCGTCGTCCTGGTCGTCGCCGTCGATCTGCACCATCAGCCAGGCGTTGCCGTCCGGTAGCTCCCGCAGCGCCTTCTCGGCCAGCCGCCGCGAATGCTCGAGCTCGACCAGGCGGTCATCGAGGCCCTCCAGCGCGGCGGGCTCATGCTCGAGCACGGCCGGCACGGCGTCGGCGGCGGCTCCGATGTCGTCGAAGCCGAGGACCACCAGCGCGGTCGCCGCCGGCGGCCGGACCAGCTGCAGCTCCGCGCGCAGCACGGTGACCAGGGTGCTCTCCGAGCCCACCAGCGCCTTCGCGACGTGAAAGCCGTTCTCCGGCAACAACGAATCGAGGTTGTACCCCGAGACGCGCCGCGGGATGTCCGGATAGCGCGACCGGATCTCGTCGGCGTGCCGCTCGGCGATCGCCCTGAGGCCGCGATAGATCTCGGCCCTGCGGCCGCCTTCGTCGAGGATGCGGCGGAATTCGTCGTCGCCGGTCGGCCCGACCCACATCCGCAGACCGTCGTAGGTCACCACCTCGAGGCGGCGCACCGAGTCGACCATCTTGCCGTACGCCTGGGCGCTGGAGCCGCAGGAGTTGTTGCCGATCATCCCGCCGATGGCGCAGCTGACGTGGGTGGAGGGTTTGGGACCCACCATCCAGTTCGCCGACTTCAGGCGGTCGTTGAGGACGTCGAGCTTGATGCCCGGCTCCACCACGGCGATTCCCGCTTCGGTGTCGACCGACCCGATCCGCGTGCAGTACTTGCTCCAGTCGATGACCACCGCGGCGTTACAGGACTGCCCGGCCAGGCTGGTGCCCCCGCCGCGCGACAAGACCGGCACGTCGTGGCGGCGACACACGCCGATCGCGTCGGCGCCGGCCGACGGGGTGCGCGGCAGCACCACCCCGATGGGCACCTGCCGGTAGTTGGAGGCGTCCGTGGAGTAGGTCGCGCGCGACCCCGGGTCGAACCGGATTTCGCCGTCGACCTCGGCGCGCAGATCGGCGGCCAGCGATTCGAACAACTTGGGCGATCGGGTCCCAGTCATCGCTCGGCCCGCTCCTCAATTCTTCTTGTGCGGCAGGAACTCCTGCGCCTTCGTTTTCAGGCCCACCTTGACGAAGCCGACGCGGTCCTCGTCACCGGACAGCACCGCGGCGGTGGCCGCCTTGAACTGGTCCCAGGTGGCGTGCGGCGGGATCGGCGGCATGTCGGGGTCGGTGTAGACGTCCAACACGGTGGGACGGTCCGCGGACAACGCGTTGCGCCAAGCGTCCGCCAGCTCGTCGCCGTCCTTGATGGCCATCGCGTTCAGGCCCAGGCTGGCGGCGAACCCGGCGAAGTCGATGTCCGGAAGGTTCTGCGATTCCGCGAATTTCGGCGCACCAGCCATCGCCCGCATCTCCCAGGTGACCTGGTTCAGGTCGTTGTTGTGCAGGATCGCGACGATGAGGCGCGGGTCGCCCCACTCCTGCCAGTACCGCTTGATCGTGATGAGTTCGGCCATGCCGTTCATCTGCATGGCGCCGTCACCGCTGAAAACGATCACCGGCCGTTGCGGGTGCGCGAATTTCGCGCCGATGCCGTAGGGCACGCCGGGGCCCATGGTCGCCAGGGTGCCCGACAGCGAGCCGCGGACGTTGCCGCGGAACTTCAGTTGGCGCGCGTACCAGTTGGCCGCCGAACCGGAGTCGGCGGTGACGATGGCGTCGTCGGGAAGCTGTGGGGACAGCTCGGAGAACAACCGCATCGGGTTGATCGGGTCGGCGCTGACCTTCGCCTCCATGTCCATGGTTTCCCACCACCGCGACACGTTGGCCTCGACGGTTTCGCGCCAGCTGCGGTCCTCCTTGCGGCGCAGGTGCGGAATGAGGGCCCGCAGCGCGGCCTTCGCGTCCGAGACCAGGTTCACCTCGTAGGGGTAGCGCATGCCGATGAACCGGCCGTCGATGTCGATCTGCACGGCGCGGCACTGCCCGAACTCGGGCAGGAACTGCGTGTAGGGGAAGCTGGACCCCACGGTCAGCAGCGTGTCGCAATCGCGCATCAGCTCGTAGCTCGGCCGGGTGCCCAACAGGCCGATCGAGCCCGTGACCCACGGCAATTCGTCACTCAAGACGTCCTTGCCCAACAGCGCCTTGGCCGCCCCGGCGCCGAGCAGGTCGGCAACCTCGGCCAGCTCCCCGCGAGCCCCTCTGGCGCCGTTGCCGACGAGCATGGCGACCCGTTTCCCGGCGTTGAGCACGTCGGCCGCGCGCCGGATCGCCGCGTCGTCGGGGGAAACCGCCGGCCACTCGATGCCGAGGCTCGAGGGCACCATCTTGAAGGCGTGGGTGGGCGGCGAATAGGGCAGCTCCTGCACATCGGCCGGGATGATCAGCGCCGTGGGCGCTCGAACCGCCATCGCCACCCGGATCGCGCGGTCCAGCACGTTGGGTAATTGCTCTGGGACAGTGACCATTTGGACGTAGTCGCTGGCGACGTCCTTGAACAGGCTCAGCAGGTCGACCTCCTGCTGATAGGACCCGCCCATGGCGCTGCGGTTGGTCTGACCGACGATGGCCACCACCGGAACGTGGTCGAGCTTGGCGTCGTAGAGGCCATTGAGCAGATGGATCGCGCCGGGACCCGAGGTGGCCATGCATATCCCGACCCGGTCGGTGAACTTGGCGTACCCCACCGCCTCGAAGGCGCTCATCTCCTCGTGCCGCGACTGGATGAACATGGGCCGGTTGTCGGCGCGCCCGAACGCGGCCAGGATGCCGTTGATGCCGTCGCCGGGATAGCCGAACACGTGCTCGACGCCCCACGTCCGCAGCCGCTCCAGTAGGTAGTCCGAGACCTCTTGCTTAGACATTCAATGCCCTCCTCGACAGACGTTGGGGTGTCGTTGGGCGCGCGAATCTTTGCCCGCGTCGGCTTGGTCGCCGCGCCGAACGAGACCGGATCGCCATGGGTTCGACTTTCCGGGCGGCTTTCCGAGCAGCACTTTCGCGCGTGCTTCGGCGCACAAATCAGCGCATACCCGAATTCGCGGCCCTTATTCCTGGGCGCTCGCTGGGAGTTTTCGGGGTTCGGCGCCCCATATTCCCAGGTACCGAAGCCCGCGGCCGCGCGACGCCTCGGTTCACGCGCTCTTGGGCAGTGCGGAAGCCCCGGATGCGCTGTGGCCCTTGGCAACTCGTCGAATGAGCATGCGGGTCGCCTTCTCCAGGATTTCCTGTTTGGCCTCGGGTCGACGGGCGCGTTCGGCTCGGCGCACTGCCGTTTGGATCGTCAGGCCCTGCTCGTAGCCGCTGACGACGCGGGGGTCGACATAGGATCCGCGGGCCACCGCGGGGGTGTTGCCGAGCTCCTCGGCGACTTCCTTCATGACCGCGGACTCGACGCGCTTGATCACCCGCTGCGACACGGGCGGGTCCGCGTCGGCGAAGGCGGCCGCCGCCAGCACCGTGCCGTGCCAGGTGCGCAGGTCCTTGACGGTGTACTGGTCGCCCACCATCTCCTTGAACCGGGCGTTGAGGTCGTCGGAGCGGATGTCGACCCATCCGGATCCGGTACGGCACACCAGCAGTCGGTCGGTGCGCTGCGGGCGGCGGACCAGGGCGCGCACCGCGCGAACGATTTCGGCGTCCTCGATTTCCACCGTGCGCCGCACGCCGCTCTTGGCGGGGAAGTCGAATGCGACCGCGTGGCGGCGCACTGTCACGTGGCTGCACAGCAGGGTGGCCAATCCGTAGGACTCGTGCTCCTCGGCGTATTGCTCACCGCCGGCGCGGAAGTAGCCGCGGTCGAGCAGGCGCAGCGCGACCGCCAGCACCCGCTCGCGCGTCAAGCCGCGGCGCGTCAGGTCTTTGGCGATGCGCGCCCGCCACAGCGGCAACTGCACCGACAGTTCCAGCACGCGGTCGAATTTCTCCTCGGCACGCTCCTGCTGCCAGGCCGTGTGATAGAGGTACTGCCGGCGGCCGGCCGCGTCCGTGCCAACGGCCTGAATGTGGCCCTTGGGATCCGGCGAAATCCACACCTTCTTCCATGCGGGCGGGATGACAAGGTCCTTGATGCGCGCCAGGGTGCCCGGATCGGACAGCAAATTTCCCTCGGGGTCGTAGTAGGCGAAGCCCTTGCCCCGGCGTTTGCGTGCGATCCCCGGCTTGCCCAGATCGCTGCGACGCAGCCGCATGGTTGCCTCCAGTCCCATTGGCCGACTGCACAAGTACCGGCTCAATACCCGCCCGCGGTACACGCGAAACGACCCGCCACGGCGTTGTGGCGGGTCGTCTCTCGGTCGGGGTCAGCCGGCCATGAACTCCTGGTAGGCCGACTCCAGGAATGGCGGCAGGGCCTTGACGTTGCACTGCCGTTCCGTGTCGCCGATCGGCGCCAGGATGCCGCGCAGGTCGTAGTACTGCTGCGGATGCGAGGTGAAGTAGCCGCGCAGGCTCGACTCGGCCTCGGGTCGCGGCTGGCCGTAGGCGGCCGTGACCACCTGGTTGGCGTCCGGGTGGGCGGCCAGGTATTGCTGCGCCGCGCCCTGGACCGACGACACGGTGGAGTTCACCCCGGCCGGGCTGCAGTCGGGCGCTGCGGCCGCCGATGGGGCGCCGATGATGCCCACGGTCAATCCCCCGAGCAGGAAGCCCGCGCTGATGCCGGCAACTCGCCGGCGCGCGACGATACTGCTGTTTTTCATGATCAGTCTTGTCCTTTGTAATTGATCAATTGATTTCGTGCAGAGAGGCTCCCGATCCTCGAAAACCAAGGTAGCGGAAGCCAAAAGCGGGGACGTTCGCTTGAACCGAACACTGCGAATCACGCAGGGCCCGATCGCCCCACGAGCCCCATTTTCGCTAAGCGAGCAAATAAATATGACCGGTTATGTTGAGAATTCTTAGAGAACGGGCCCGGTTCTTAACCAATCGTGACATCGATCGTGACGCAACCGTGACCTCGCTGGGCCTAGCTCAATCGGCCTAACGGCTGGTGGGGGAGAGATCCCGCGTTCGCAGCGCCGTCGGTGGATCAGCGCCGTCCGCGGCCGACTCGCCGTCCGTGCCAGGGGACGATAGGGAGTGCAGCCACGTGTCGAGGTCGGGGCCGATCACGATGGCGCCGTCGGACGCCAACAGCGCGCCGGTGGCGAGCGCACCGAGCGCGGGCGGGACGGCGCGCACGCGGCGGTTGTCGCCGCGGCGGGCGAGCAGTTTCGACGTCAGTTCGGGGAGGCGGACGGCCTGCGGGCCGGCGATCGTGCGTGGGCGATGCGTCTGCGCCAGGGCCGCCTCGACCAGCACGTCGGCGACGGTGTCGGCGGCGATGGGTTGGATCAGCCAGTCCTGGACGACCACCTCGCCGTCGCGGGAACTCACCGCGGCGGGGTTGGTGGCGAACTCGTACCACTGGGTGGACTTCACCAGGGTCACCGGCACCGGGCCGTCGAGCGCGATCTCCTTGGCGGCGCGTTTGGCCTCGAAATACGGAAAGCCGTCGAATGAGGGATCTTCGATTCCGGCGACCGTCAACACCACCAGCCGCTGCACATCGCGGGCGGCGCACGCTCCCACGACGTTGCGGGTTGCGGTGGCCACCGTCTGGGTGATGTTCGACCCCCCGTCGGCGGGCATGGGGTTGGAGACGTCGATGACGACGTCGACCCCCGCCAGCGCCTGGAACAACCCCCGCCCCGAGACGACGTCGACGCCGTGAGCGCGGGAGATCTCGACCACCTCGACGTCGCGGGCCTTCAGCCGGGCGACGACGCGGGACCCGGCCGTGCCGGTCGCCCCTATGACACCGATAGTGCTCAGTGACTCCACCCCCTCGAGCAGTCGGGGGCAGTAACTACCCGGAATTACCGCTTTCAAACGAAGGAGTCCGCACAGCGAAACGCTCGCCCGCAGCCGGGCGAGGGTGTTTGGCCCTGCGCCGGGCGGGAAGCCGGTAGATGCAAATCAAGACGTAACCACCGAGAGGGAGGTCGACCAATGGGCGATCAGAAGAGCGGACCACAAGAGGCCGTCAAGGGCACCGTCGAAGGCGTCAAGGGCAAGGTCAAGGAGGTTGGCGGAACCGTCACCGGTCGCGACGACCTCGTCGAAGAGGGACAGGCTCAGCAGGACAAGGCCGACGCCCAGCGCGACGCGGGCAAGAAGGAAGCCGAAGCCGATTCGGCGCGCGCCGGCGCCAAGGCCGCCGAAGAGCGCCAGAAGGAAAACCAGTAAGCCATCTCCACTGGGGCCCGGTCCGGCAGTCGGACCGGGCCCCTTTGGTTTCAAACGGAGACGCCGGGTTATTCCTGGTAAGACCGCCCGGCGCGGCGGCTGGAGGTGAGGGATGGTCTTACGCGACACGGTGTCGAGCGTCATCGCGTTTCTGCGCGCCGGTTACCCGACCGGCGCGCCGTCCCTCGGCTACGCGCCGCTGCTGGCGTTGTTGCCGCGGCAAGTGTGCGACGACGAGGTCACCTCGATCGCGACCGCCCTTACCCAGCGCCGGTCGATCGACGACGCCGACGTCGGGGCGGAGATCCTCCGGGTCACCGACGAGATGCCCGCCCCGGACGACGTCGACCGGGTCCAACGGCGACTCGACGCGATGGGCTGGGCCTGAGCGCTCAGGAGTGCTCCAGGTCGACCGCCAGCGGCCGGTGATCGGAGATCGGCATCACTTCGGACTGAACGGCGCCGCCGCGCAGGCCGGGGTCGTCGGTCAGGATGTGGTCGAGCTGGCGGTTGGGGGCTTGGGCGGGAAAGGTTGCGGCCGCGGCCAGGGACCGCATGCCCGACCAGCGGCGCACCGCGTCCGGCGTCATGTTGAGGTCACCGGTAAGCAGCCGCGGACCCGGGAAGCCGCGCAGGTCGTGGATCAGGCGGCGCAGCTGGCGCCGGTTCCAGCCGGGCACGAACGACAGATGCGTGTTGGCCACCGTGAGGCCGCCCCACGCGGTGTCCAGCTGCGCGATGACGGCGGCGCGCGGTTCCTCGTCGACGACCATCACCCGGTTCGGTCCGGGCAGATACATAGGAAACCGCACGGGAATACGGGGCAATCGCACCACCTGCCAGCTGGCCACGGGATACCGGGACAGCAGCGCGATCCCATAGGCCGCCGTGCCGGGTTGTTCCTCGCCCGTAGCGGCCATCCACGTCGCGCCCGGCGTGCCGGAGATCGCGGCAACGAACCGATGCTCCACGGCGCCCATGGCGTCCGCCGCGACCGCGGTGAGGTCGGCGAGGGAGGAGCGCGGCTGATCGCAGTCGACCTCCTGCAACCCGAGGATGTCGGGATCCAGGCGGCGCACGCAGTCACGCAGCCGCGCCGGATCCACCCCGTTTCCGACGGTGCGGCCGTGCAGGATGTTGAAGGTCGCTACGCGCATACCCTTTTCGATACCCACTCCCGGGCCGCGGTCACCAATTCGCGGCTAGCGGCCGCCGCCGGTGTCGAAGACCTCGATGACGAGATCGCGGTCCCCGTACCGGGCGACGGACGTCAGCTCGGGCGTCTCCGCGATGACGGCGTGGGCCGCGTCGCCGGTGAGCGGATGGTCGGCCAGGGGGTGGCGCCAGTGTGCGGCAACGACTTTCGCCCCCGGCCGCAGCCGCGGGCATTCGCGGGACAGCAACGCGGCCAGCGCGTCGGCTTCCAGGTCGCAGGCGACCTCGCTGAGCATCAGCAGGTCGAAGGGCCCGGGCGGCCAGGGCGCGTCC
The DNA here is from genome assembly GCF_059812245.1 of Mycobacterium sp. NGS64. Lineage (NCBI taxonomy): Bacteria > Bacillati > Actinomycetota > Actinomycetes > Mycobacteriales > Mycobacteriaceae > Mycobacterium > Mycobacterium sp. NGS64. The sequence continues at coordinate 633,155 of NZ_JCALCI010000001.1, forward strand.
CGGGGCGATAGGTACAGCGTCACCCGATCCCGGCTGCCCGCCCGCCGCAGCCGCGCGTCCGCGCTGCGCAGCGCCGCATCGGAGACGTCCATCGCGGTCACGCGATCACACCGCGCGGCCAGCTGGGCGGTCAGCGTCCCGGTCGAGCAGCCCGGCTGCAAAGCGTGCCGATACCGGCGGTCGGGCAGCACCGCCAGGGTGATCGCGTCCCTGCGTTGTTGGTACCACGCCGGCGTCGGCAGCGGCCGGGGATCCTCGATGCCGGCATGCGCCGCGGCGGTCACCGGAATACCACCTCGCCCACCGCGAGGATCCGTTGCAGCACGAACGGCGGGACGGCGGGCGCCGCCCCGACGGCGGGCGGCTCGAGTTGGCTGCGGAAACAGCGCGCGGCGAGGCGTTTGCGGGCGAGCGCGCGGGTGGGCACGGGCACCGACCGGGCGCGGTGCCAGGGCACCGTCGGGTCGGCGGGGCTGGCCCAGTGCCACATCCACACCGGGTATTCCAGCAACACGGCGCCGGTGCGCCGGCAGGCCTCCGCGGCCGCGCGCCCCACGGCCTCGTGATCGGGGTGCCCGTCGCCGCGCCAGGTGGCGGCGCACCACGTCCCGGGCGCGGCGGCGTCGAGGATGCCGGTGAGGAGTTCGGCGACCTTGTCCTCGTGGTCGGCCAGCTGCCCGTCGGGCAGTCCCAGCGACACGGGCTTCGGGATGCCCAAAATGCTTGCCGCACGGCACAGTTCGTACCTGCGGGTGATCTCCCAGCGCGTCCGCTCCCGCGCCGTCGCACCCGGGCGGCCCGCGCCGCCGTCGGTGACCGAAATGACCTGCACGTCGACCCCCGAGGCGACCAGTTGGGCGGTGGCCGCGCCGAGTCCCAGCGTCTCGTCGTCGGGGTGGGCCGCGACGACGACCAACCCGGGACACGCGCTCAGATCCAGCGGGGGCAGCGGTTTCCAGTGCAGCGCTGCCAGCCACACCGGCGCCGGCGTGCCGCCGCGGGTCAGCGGCTTGGCCGCAAACTTGGCGCAATTGCTCGCCAGCAGGGTTTTCATGGCCTTGATGGCCTTTGCCCGGCGAGGCGCCCGAGCTCGGCCAGGTCCCGCTCGGCGTGGCTTTGCCGGACGTAGATGGTCAGGTCGGCGACGCGCTGGGCGTGTCGCCCGTCCTGACACAGCGGGCCCGGCCCCAGGGCGCGGCCGGTGCGCGTGATGGCCTCGTCGACCGCGTGCTCCACGACCGTGCGCGCGCGACGGGCCAGCAGCTGAGCGGTATTGGACCGGTCGAACGGATCGGTGTCGATCTGCATCGCCGCCGTGGTCAGGATGGCCTCTCCCGCGGCCAGCGCGGCGTCCACCGCACCCAGGTGCGCCAGGGAGTAGGCGTCGGCGGAATCGCTTGTGGCACAGCGGTATAACGGCTCCGCGACCCGCCGCGCACCGCCGAGCCAGCAGGCCGCGACACCGGTGGCGCCGTGCCAGAACCCGGGCCGGGTCAGGTAGTCGTCGGGATCGCCCACGCCGACGGCGCGCGCGTTGGTGAATTGCACGGCCCTGGTGTCGCTTCCGGCCATCCCGACGTTCCACCAGGTGGTCGGGAGCGCCTTGACGGCGGGTTCGGTGACCGGCACCGCGAACAGCCCGCACCGTCCGTCGTCGAGGCGGGCGGTCACCAGCGCGTGCGTGCAGAACCCGGCGCCCGAGCACCACACCTTGGTGCCGTTGAGGATGATCGCGCCGCCGCGGATCCTGGTGGCGATCAGCGCATCGTCGGACGATTCGGCCGCCCACACGCCCCACAGCTGATCGGAATCGGGCGGCTTGCCGCCCAGCTCGTGCAGGATCGCGACGGCGTCGGCGTGGGCCTCGGCGATCCGGGCCGCCACGATGTCCTCCTCGGCCAGCCGGGCCAGGCGTTGCCAACGCTCGGCGGTCCGTCCCGAGGCGGGCAACGGCAGCTCGAGCCGTCCCGACTCGAGCCAGTGCCGCACCAACCCCGCCGTCATGCACGATCACCCACGATCACGACGGCAGCCCCCTCGCATACGTGCAAGACAGGGGCTGACATAACACAAGACTTGCCAGTGTGACGGTCGCTTAAACGGACGACGAACGATGTCACGCGAATCCGCAACAGGTTGTCCGACCGAAAGGGGGGTATCACCTATGCACGATGACAGCCACCCAGACCCCCTCGGGCGTGTCCTGCAATGAGCTGCGGGAGGCGTTGCGCGGCGCGGCGTCGGCGCTCAAGGAAAACGGGCCGCGCTTCGCGTTGGCCGGCACGTACGCGTTGTGGGCCTTCGGCGCGCCCGAGCCCAGCCACGACGTGGATCTCGTCGTGGCCGAAACCGACGTGGCCAGCGCCGAGGCCACCCTCGCCGGCGCCGGATTCGCGATCGAACACCCCCCGGAGGACTGGTTGTTCAAGGCGCGAACCGGCGACACCGTCGTCGACGTCCTGCACCGCATCAACGGCGAGCCCGTGGAGCCGGCGACGCTGGACTGCGCCGAACAGCGCGACGTGTTGGCGATCGCGATGCCGGTCCTGCCGCCGACCATGGTGGTCATCCAGAAGCTCCGCTCCCTGAACGAACATCACTGCGACTTCGCCAAGCTGCTGCCGCCGGTCCGGGCGGTCCGCGAAAGGCTGGACTGGGAGCACATCAGGTCGCGGACCGCCGACAACGATTACGCGGTCGCGTTTTTGGTGCTGGCCGATCGGCTCGGGCTCACCGGCTAGTCGCGTTGCGGCTAGCCGCGTTGAGTGTGCGCTGGCGGTTTTCCGTGTGCACCGATGGTGGGATTCGGGCGATTCTTCCGCCCAGGATTCACACGCAAGGGCCACAATTCACACGCAACGTCCGAAGGCCACGGCTGGGCACGCGCGCGTCAGTGGTTGCGCAGCTTGGTGATCAGCTTGTCCTTGGTCAGGCTCGAATAGCCCGACATGCCAAGCTCTTTGGCCCTCTTCTTCAATTGCGGAACGGTCCAGTCCGCATAGGATCCGGCCTTGCCGCCCTTGCGGCCGACGGACGACTTGCCCCGGCCCGCGGCCGCGTTGGAGATCCGCGCGGCCTTTTCCTTGGAATCACCCTGCTTGCGCAGATCCTGATACATCTTTTCGTTCTTGATCGACGAACGTGGCATCGTTTTTCCTCCTTGAGTGGGTTATGCCGGTACCGGGTCGGTCTGGCGTTCCCAGCAGCGGTGCCGGGCCAGTGCGGCGGCGAATTCCTCGGCGAACTGGTCGGGGAAGTCGTCGGCGGCCGCCTTCGTCGTCACGACGGAGCGGTCGGTCACCACGTCGGTGGCCGAGTCGCTGTCGGAGGCGAGGCGGGTGTCGATGTGCGCGGCGCGCAGCAGATCGATCCCCTTGCCGTACGCGCCGATCGGCTTCAGGTGCTTGTAGGCCTCGACCACGAAGTGCACGGCGTAACCGTCCTCGGAAAGCGTCGCCACCGAATCCGGTCCGCACGCCACCACCACCGCGTCGTAGAGGACCGACGCCATCGTGGTGAACGCCCGGTCGACGGGGAGCTCCCCGCCGGACCCGCCGCGCAGGGCGCCGCCGGCGACGGGGGCCAGGACCTCGACCGTCGCGCCGCGCTCAGCCATCAGCTCCTTGAAGCGTTGCGTCCCAACGACATCCACGCCGTCCGCGGCCAGGACGGCGATCTTGCGCGACTCGATGCTGTCGGCCACCCCGATCTGGGACAGCGCCGGCGAGGACGCCACCTCGCCGTCGACCGCCTCGTCGGGCGGTTCGGGCAGCCCCAGCTTCGCCGCCACCTGAGTGGCCAGCCCATGGTCGACGCGAGCGAGCTGGGCCACCACCGCGGAACGGATGTCGGGCACTTCGACCTTGCCCAGTTCGAAGGCGAACGCGGCGACGATGTGTTCGGCCTCGACCGGCGACATGCTCTTCCAGAACATCCGCGCCTGACCGTAGTGATTCTCGAAGGACTTGGCGCGCTTGCGCATTGCGGCGCCGTCGATCCGCTGGGTGTAGTGGCGGAACACGTCGTCGTTCGCCAGCGCCGGGCACCCGCCGCCGAGGGTGTTCTTGTAGTAGCTGGACCGCCCCTGTGGGATGGCGTGCTGGGAGTAGCCGTCCTGCTGATTGTTGCGGACGTCGGCCACCGGCCGATTGACCGGCAGCTGCGCGAAGTTCGGCCCGCCCAGGCGGATCAACTGCGTGTCCAGGTAGGAGAAGTTGCGGAACTGCAGCAGCGGGTCGTTGGTGAAGTCGATCCCGGGCACCACGTTGGCGGTGTGAAAGGCGACCTGCTCGGTCTCGGCGAAGAAGTTGTCCGGGTTGCGGTTCAGCACCATCTTGCCGACCGGGTGGACCGGAACCTGTTCCTCCGGAATGATTTTCGTGGCGTCGAGGAGATCGAAGTCGAACTTGAACTCGTCGGCCTCGGCCACGAGCTGTACCCCGAGTTCCCATTCCGGATACTGGCCGGACTCGATTGCCTCCCACAGGTCGCGCCGGTTATAGTCGGGATCCTTGCCGGCGATCTTCTGGCATTCGTCCCAGATCAGCGAGTGCACGCCGAGGCGGGGCTTCCAGTGGAACTTCACGAAAGTGCCTTCCCCGCTGGCGTTTACCAGGCGGAAGGTGTGCACACCGAACCCCTGCATCATGCGGTAGCTGCGCGGCAGCGCGCGGTCGGACATCAGCCACATGATGGCGTGCAGCGTCTCGGGCTGCAGCGAGACGAAGTCCCACAGTGTGTCGTGCGCGGAGGCGGCCTGCGGAATCTCGTTGTGCGGCTCGGGTTTCACCGCGTGGACGAAGTCGGGGAACTTGATGCCGTCCTGGATGAAGAAGACCGGGAAGTTGTTGCCCACCAGGTCGTAGTTGCCCTGCTCGGTGTAGAACTTGGTGGCGAAGCCGCGCACGTCGCGCACGGTGTCGGCCGAGCCGCGCGACCCGGCCACCGTGGAGAACCGCACGAACACGGGGGTTTGGCTGCCCGGCGTAGTCAGGAATTTCGCCGCCGTGTACTCGGCCAGCCAGTCGTCGTACGGTTCGAAGAAGCCGTATGCGCCGGCGCCGCGCGCGTGGACGACGCGCTCGGGGATCCGCTCGTGGTCGAAGTGGGTGATCTTCTCCCGGGCGTGAAAGTCCTCCAGCAGCGTGGGTCCCCGCTCGCCGGCGGTCAGCGAATCGTCGGTGTGGTCGACCCGGACGCCCTGCTGGGTGGTCAGGTAGCCGGTGTCGCGGCGGACCCGCGACGGCTCGAGGTCGCGCTGTTTCGGATCGGATTCGTGGTTGCCTGCCATGGCTTTCGGTTACCACGATTGACCGGTCATAAACGGGCCTGTCTGTCCCTGTCCACCGGCCGCCCGGTTACGTAGGCTTGATGCGGGTAGTCGAGGGTGGTGATTGACGCGACCAACCAAAACGACGGGCTGCGCGGAGTGGTCGCAATCGGCGCCTCGGCCGGGGGAGTCGAAGCCCTCTCGCGTTTGGCCGCCGGCCTGTCGCCGGATCTGCCCTACGCCTACATGATCGTGCTGCACCTCCCCGCCGGTGCGCCCAGCGTTCTGGCCCAGATCGTCGACCGCAGCGGCCCCCTGCCGGCGGTCACCGCCGAGGACGGCGCGCCGCTTGCGCCGGGCCGCATCTACGTCGGCGGCCCGGACCGTCATCTGCTGGTGGCCGACCATCGCATCGTGCTGTCGCAGGGGCCGACCGAGAACGGCCATCGGCCCGCCATCAACGCTTTGTTCCGGTCGGTCGCGGTCGCGTTCGGGCCGCGCGCGATCGGGGTGTTGCTGTCGGGCGTCCTCGACGACGGCGTGCTGGGGCTGGCCGCGATCCGTTCGTGTGGCGGCACCACCATCGGTCAGACACCGCAGGACGCGCTGTTCGGGGCGCTGCCGGCCAACGCGCGCGACGCCGGCGTGCTCGACCGACAGGCCATGGCGGCCGAAATCGGCGCCGTCCTCAAAGAGTTGGCGCACAGAGAAATAGAGGACACGAGCATGGAGCCCGACGCGGCGCTGGACCTCGAGAACCGGATCGCCATGACCTCCCGGTTTGCGACCGACTTCGACACCCGGGAACTCGGCGCGCCGTCGGGATACACCTGCCCCGACTGCCACGGCTCCCTGATCGCGGTCGGCGAGGGCCACTTTCGCTGCCACGTCGGGCACGCCTGGACGTCCGACGCCCTGCTGGCCGCGCGGGACCACGAGATCGAGGGCGCGCTCTGGGTTGCCCTGCGCAGCCCGCGGGAGAAAGCCAAATTGGCCCGGCAACCAGCCGACAAGGCAGGTCGGGGCCCGGTCGCCCGGCACTACACCACGGTGGCCGAGGAGAGCGAGAAGGCGCTGACGGTGCTCGGTGACCGGCTGGCCGCCAACACCCCCGATCGCGGTGATCCCGGTGTTTGAACCCGGGCCCGCCATCCGGATCGATGTGGAGCCTCAGCAGGATGTATCGATCCTGGTGATGGACGGATTGCTGGACAGCGCGACGTATCGGACGGTCCGTGACACGGTGATCAAGGCCGCGCTGGACGAGCCGCGGGCGGTGATCGTCGACGTCGACCGCCTGGGCGTGCCGTCCGCGTCGGCGTGGTCGGTGTTCACCAGCGCCCGCTGGCACGTCAGCGTCTGGCCGGACGTGCCCATCCTGCTGGTGTGCGCGCGATCGGAGATTCGGCAAGCCATCGCCGAAGGTGCCGTGACCCGATACGTGCCTGTGCACCCCACCCTGCTGTCGGCGCTGGAGGCTGCGCGCCGCCTGCCGATGGCCGTCCGCCGGCGCGCGCACAGCGACCTTCCAGCCACCGCTGCCGGCGTCGGCCTGGCCCGCGCCATGATCACCGACTGGCTCACCCACTGGGACCAGCGCGACCTGATTCCGGTCGCGGCCACGGTGGGCACGGTTTTCGTCGAAAACGTCCTCGACCACACCGACAGCCCACCGGTGCTGATCGCGGAGAGCTATCGGGACACCGTGACCGTCGCGGTCGAGGACCGCAGCGACCGCCTGCCCGGTCGGCACGAAGACGCCGATCGCGGCGTCGAAATCGTCTCCGGCCTGGCGATCGTGTCCGCGTTGTGCCGCGCGTGGGGGTCCATCCCGACGTCGTCGGGCAAGACGGTGTGGGCGGTGGTCGGACGCGAAAATCTGCTGTGACGTCGGAGTAGTGTTCGAGTCCGACGGCGAACGTACTTGCGACGGGACCTTGATGGACGGCACGACGGACGAGGCCTTCGAGGCATTGTTGCGCTACATGCGCGACTCCCGCGGCTTCGACTTCACGGGCTACAAGCGCACGTCGCTGATGCGCCGGGTCCGGCACCGTATGGAGCAAGCGGGCTACACCGCGTTCGAGGAATACCTCGACGTGCTGCAGGCCAGCGCCGACGAATTCGCCTCGTTATTCAACACCATCCTGATCAACGTCACCGCCTTCTTCCGGGACCCGGAGGCCTGGGAGTTCGTCAGCGCGGAGGTTATCCCCCGGACGCTGGCCGAGCGCGGGCCCGCCGAACCCATCAGGGTGTGGAGCGCGGGATGCGCGTCCGGCCAGGAGGCCTACACGCTGGCCATGCTGCTGGCCGAGGCGATGGGACCCGATTCTTTCCGGCAGCGCGTCAAGATCTACGCCACCGACATCGACGAGGAGGCGCTCACCGAGGCGCGCATGGCGTCCTACGACGCCAAGGCCGTCGAGTCGGTGCCGCGAGATCTGTTGGCGCGCTACTTCGAACAGGTCAACGGCCGCTACGTCTTTCACAAGGATCTGCGCCGCGCGGTGATCTTCGGTCGCAACGACCTGGTCAAGGACGCGCCGATCTCGCGCGTCGATCTGCTGGTGTGCCGCAACACCCTGATGTATCTCAACGCCGAGACCCAGCGAAACGTGGTGGGGCGCCTAGCTTTCGCGCTGGCCCCCCACGGCACGCTGTTCCTCGGGCACGCCGAAATGCTGTTGAGCCACAGCGAACGCTTCGCCGCGCTGAGCCTCAAGAACCGCATCTTCCGCAAGGTCGCCGGGTCCCAGGGCTTGCCCGATCGTTATGATCCGGCCGCGGTGTTCTACGAGCGCCAGGGCGACTTGCAGGGCCTGACCACCGTGCGCGACTTGGCTTTTCGCGCCAGCCCGGTGGCCCAGATCGTGGTCACTGGCGAGGACACCGTCGCGATGATCAACCAGCAGGCCGAGACCGCCTTGGGGCTCTCGGCCCGCGACATCGGCCGGCTCCTGCGCGACCTCGAAGTCTCCTACCGCCCGGTCGAGCTGCGCGCCTACCTCGAGCAGGCCAAGGTGGAGCGGCGGTCGGCCCGGATCCCGGATGTCAAGTGGCAGCGGCCCGGCGCCGAGACGGCGTGGTTCGAGATCCACGTCAATCCGCTCGTCGACGCCGAGAACGGTCTGCTCGGCGTGTCGATCGTATTCTTCGACGTCACGGCGACGCGCGCGCTGCTCGACAAGGTCGTGCAGACCAATCACCAGCTCGAGACGGCCTACGAGGAACTTCAGTCCACCAACGAGGAGCTCGAGACCACCAACGAGGAACTGCAGTCCACGGTGGAGGAACTCGAGACGACCAACGAGGAGCTGCAGTCCACCAACGAAGAGCTCGAGACGATGAACGAGGAGCTGCAGTCCACCAACGACGAGCTGCACACCATCAACGACACGCTGCGCGAACGGAGCGCGGAACTGGACGACGCCAAGAACTTCCTGGATTCGCTGACCAACTCGATTCGGTTGGGGATGGCGGTGGTGGACCGCGAGATGCGGGTGGTGGTGTGGAACCGGGGCTGCGAGGACCTCTGGGGGCTGCGGGCCGATGAGACCACGGGAACCCGGTTGAGCGAGATGGAGTTCGGACTGCCACTGGACACGGTGCGGCCCTTGATCGGCAACGCATTCGTCGATCCGGACAGCTCCGGCGAAACCGTGGTGGACGCCGTCAACCGGCGCGGCCGGCAGGCCCGGGTACGAGTTGTTTGCACATCGTTTCGGTCGGGCGACGGAACCGTCGGCGGCGCGTTGCTGCTGATGGAGGTCGTGAACTAGCCGTGGCTCAGTCGCAGGGCGGCGCGCGGGTCAGTGTCCCGACCGCTCGGACGCCTCCGAGGCCGCTTGGTGCGCCAATTGCGCGCGGCGCAGCGACTCCTGGGCCCGGCGGCGGGCGATCGACACAGTTTGCTCGGTCGCCCCGAAACCGTCGGACAGATCCTGTCGCCTGCGCCGCAGCTCCGCTGCGCGCAGTCGCGCCCGCTCGGCGCGGGTGGCCGCGCTATTTGGCGCGGGGTCCGTCGATCGGTCCGACGGGCCCGGCGTCGGCGGCCTCGGTGGCACTACGGACGGGCCCATTTCGGGTAGGGGTGCGCCACTGACGATGTCCGCCAGGACGCGCCCGATCTCGTGAATCGGCAGCACGAAATCGGCGCCGGCCCGCGCGGCCGCGAGCGGCAGCGACGGGTACCGGGCGGTTTCCGGGCTCTGGGCGACCACGATCGCGCCGGCCTGCCTCATCGCGACGGTGCCGACGGCGCCGTCCTGCCCAGATCCCGACAACAACACCGCGACGCTGCGCGCTCCGTACGATTTGGCCGCCGACGCCAGCAGCACGTCGAAACGCGGCTCGAGCCGTGCGGCCATTTTGTGCAGGCGACAGCGGGCACCGGGCATCACTTCCAGGTGCATCCCCGGAGGGCAGACCACGACCTGCCCCGGTGCGACGGCCTGACCGTCCTGCGCCCAACTGACCCGATGGAACGTCTGCCGGCTCAGAATTGTGGGCAGCACGCTGGACAGGCCGCCGAGGTGCTGCTGCACGACGATCGCCGTTGGGAAGTCGGTCGGCAAGTCGCGCAAGACCACGGAAATCGCGTCCAAGCCACCGGCCGACGCCAGCAGTACCACCAGCTCGACTGACGGGCGGGGCACGGCGGTCGTCATCCTCCCAGTGTTCCCCCAGGGAGGCTCCGGCCCAGCCCGGCCGACATATCCGTAAGGCGAAAATATCCGTAAGGCGAAACATCGGCCACGGGAGCGAAGGGGGCGAAATCCGGTGTTTCGCCCGCCGTATATCGGGTAGTTCTTTGGAATCGCGCGTCGCGGGTTGGAAGGGAGCCGTGATGAAGGTTGCAATCGTCACCGGTGACGACATCGTCGGCGACGACCCCCAGCAACTTTGCGCGGCGCTGACGGCCCGGGGCCACGCTGCGACCGCCCACGTCAGGGGCGAGGGCCGGACCCACCCAAGACCGGGTGCGGGCCTGCCGTATGTCGGCGACTGGGCGCAGGCATTGGAGCGCCTGTGGTCTGCCGAGCGGCCGGACATCGTGCATGCGTACGGCTGGCTGGGTGGGTTGGCCGCCCAGCTGGCCGCGCGGCGCCAACACATACCGACCGTGCAGAGCTTCCAGGGTTTGGCCGTGACATCACGGCCCCACGGTGGCGCTGGGGCGCAGCCTGGGCGCGAACGCATCGAGCCGCTGTTGGCGCGGGGTGCGACGTGGGCGACTGGTGAATGCACTGCCGACGTCGACGTGCTGGCCCGGTGGCGGGGCGGGCGGGCTCGGGCGTCGAGCCTGTGCAGCGGCGTCGACGTCGAACGGTACAGCCCGGTGGGACCCGCGGTGGCTCGCAATGGGAGTCTTCGCATTCTCTGCGTCGCCCCAAATCCCTTGCCTGACAATGGGCTTGACGTTGTCATTCGGGCATTGCCCAAGCTCGTGGGCGCAGAGCTGGTGATCGCCGAAACCGCCGCCTGCGAGCCCGGCCACGACCGGGCGCGCGCCGAGCTGAAACGTTTCGCCGCCGAGTCGGGCGTCGCCGAGCGGGTCCGCTTCGCGGGCGCGGTCGGCGACGACGACCTCCCGTCGCTGCTGCGGTCCGCCGACGTGGTCGTGTGCACGCCGCGGCAACCACCGCGGGCGACCCCGGTATTGCAGGCCATGGCCAGCGGTGTGGCGGTGGTCGCGCTACCGGTAGGCGTCCTGACCGATGCCGTGGTGGACGGCGTTACGGGGTTGCTGCTGCCGCGGCGCAGCCCCGCCACGGTCGCCGCCGCGTTGAGAAGCCTTCTGGCCCAGAGCTTTCAGTGTGACAGCATGGGCGCGGCGGGGCGAAGCCGCGCGGTCTCACGCTTCTCCTGGGACCGGATCGGGCTCGACGCGCTGAACATTTATCGGCAACTCGCCTCGCAACTGTCGGGGCCCGCCGCGGTCGCGACGGACGGAGCGCCGGTGCGGCGATCGGCCGCCCGATCATGACGACCACCGCCGACGGCGCGGTCGCTATAGCGGGCGAACCCGACGAGATTCAGGTCGACCTGCGCCCCGCCGTCGCGCGCGGCCCGGCGCCGGCCCAGGGTGCGGCGGCGGTCCGGTACGAGCAATTCCGCACCGTCCAGCCCGACGCCATGCGCCGGTTCTTTGCGGGCGCGTACTCGCCGGGCTGGCGCGTCAGCGGCCTCACGACCCGCTCGGCCCTCACCTATCGGCGCTGCGCGGTGGATTCGTTGGCGATCGACGAAGTGCTGATCCACGGTCCGGCGATCTTCGAAATCCCGCCCGCCGAAACGGTTGTCGTGATTCAACCCCGCGCCGGTTCCTTGACCGTGACGGGTGGACCATTCCCGAATGTCGACTGCCCCGTCCTGGTCGCCCACGGCTTGTCGTGCGCGCTGCAGGTGAACGGCGCGCGGTTCGATGTGGTGACCATCGCGCCCGAAGCGTTGCACAAGATCACCATGGACTGGCGCTCGCCGCCGTCGCAGCGCATCCGGTTCCTCAACTGGCGCCCACGGTCGCGGGGCGCCGTGCGCGCGTGGCATCGGGCGCTCGACTACGTGACCGCCGCATTGGCCGCGCCGGACACAGCCCAGCAGCCGATGATCGTGGCCGCGATGGCCCCGCTCCTGGCGGGCGCGCTGCTGGAGTGCTACCCGTCCAACGCGACCGAACAGGACCTGGCGGGTGACCCCTCGCTGCCCGAAACGCTGAAGGAGGCGGTGGCTTTCATCCACCGGCATGCCGCCGCTGACGTGAGCATCAACGACATCGCCGGGGCCGTGCACCTGACACCCAGGGCGGTCCAATACCTTTTCCGGCGCCAGCTCGACACCACCCCCACCGAGTACATGCGTCGCGTGCGGCTGCATCGCGCGCACCAGGAGCTGCTCGCCGGTGAGCGCGCCGGCACCACCGTCACCGAGATCGCGCAGCGTTGGGGCTTCGCGCACACCGGGCGCTTCGCCGTGCTGTATCGACAGACCTACGGCCAGAGCCCCCACACCACGCTCAAACAGGTCAGGTAACGGCTCTACCGGCCGCCGGGTTCTGAGCGGCGCATAGCATGGGCCGAATGGTCGAGATTCACGTGGAACGAACGATCGCCGCACCCGTGGAACAGGTCTTCGACTGGCTGGCCGACCCCGCAAATCTGGCCGCCGCTCCGCTGGTTCTCAAGGCCGGTTATGCGAAGGATTCGCCCGGCCACGGCGCGGGCGCGGTGCGCGAGGTGGTCGGCATCGGCACGTGGTTCCGGGAGGAGATCACGGCCTACGATCGGCCGGGCGGCTATTCATATCTCATCGTTCGGTCGTTTCCGCCGTTCAACCACGAGGGCGGCACGTTGACATTCACCGGCTCGGGGGACGGCACCCACGTGGACTGGCTGAGCAACTACACCCATCCCGCTCTGGCTGGGGGCAAGCTGCTGGAGGTGGTCAGCTATCGGCTGCTGCGCTCGAGTTTCCTTGCCATCCTTGATGCCTGCGCGAATGCGCTCGAGACCGAATAACCGCCCTCACCCGCTCAGCCGGTGCATCACTTGGCCCGCGGCGTACCGCCCACTGACCATGGCGCCGGTCACGGTGGCCGGATTGTTGACGCCGACGGCCTCACCCGCCAGGTACAGCCGATCGCCGATCGGCTCGGCCAGCCGGCGCCGATCGGCGAGACCGGAACCGGGCGCATGAAACGAATACGAGCCGAGCGCGTAGGGGTCGACGCTCCAATTCGACGTCCGCACGTCGACCGCGGCGCCGTCACCGCCGAACAGCTGGCGGGCGATCGGCAGCGAGCTGGCGATGAGGTCGCCCGGCACGGCCGACTCCGCCCACCGGCCACGCTCACCGGCGTTGAAAGCCAACACGATTGGGCCCGCTCCGCTCGGCAGCGTGAACCATTGTGACCACGCGCCCGGCTCGCTGCCGATGTACTGGTAGAAGGCGTTCTCTACGTCCCACGTTCGCCGGGCGAAGCGAAAGTAGCTCTTGGACAGCACGCCGAATCCCAGCGCCTGCACGGCCTTTCGATGCTCGTCCGGAAGGGGCGGTTCGAAGGTGATCGCGCCGGACTTGAGGACTCCCAGGGGCACGGTGACGATCGCGGCGGGCCCCTCGAACGACCGGTCGCCGGCCCGCACGACGACGGAGCTGTCGCGGCGCGCGATCGCAGTGACCGGCGTCTTGAGTTCGATCCGGAGGCCCTCGGCAAGCAGCCGGGGCAGGGCGTCGTAGCCGTTGGTGATCACGTCCTGGTCGCCGTCGGCGTACTCGCCGCGGTCAAAGGTCTTGGCGGACAATTGATCCACGCCGGCGGCGTATTCGTTCTCGATCTCGGAGGTAAGGTAGAAAGCCAATTGGGCCCGGTCGGAATCGGCAAGCTCGGCGCGGGTCGCCGCGGCGTCGACCGCGGCGCCCAGACTCCCGTCGTCGACGCGGCCGCGCGCCCGCTTCACGAAGGTGCGCCAGGTTTGCGGGTCGTAGGCCAGCGGGGGGAGCCGCGGATCGACGGCCAGCTTCGCCCATCCGTAGTAATCGGTGGGTGCGAGCTGCGCGCGCGCCTTTTGCGCCAGCTCCATCACCGGATTGTCCGTGGTGCCATGGATCCAGGACGCGCCCATCTCGAGCGGTGCGCCCCAGCCCCGGTCGGTGTACACCCGGCCGCCGATGCGGTCGCGGGCCTCGATGACGCGCACCGGCCATCCCGCGTCGGCCAGGCTGCGGGCGGCGGACAGGCCGGCCATGCCGGCGCCGACGACCAGCACGGCCTTGCTGTCCGGCGTGGGCGGCGGGCCCGAGCCACAGCCGGCCGCCAGCCCGCTGCCCACGAGGCTGGTCGTGGCCGCGAAGAACTCCCGACGGGACATCGGGTTCACGGCTGTCAGCGTCTCACAAGTTGTTGCACGATCGTGCCCGAAATCGCCGCGTGTAATGGGCCGTTTTCAGCAGTTCGTCGTTGAGGTGGGGCTACACTTCGCCTACGTCCAGAACTGGCGATGGGGCCGTGTTCGAAGGGGGAACGGCGATGAGTGCCGAGCTGCCACCAAGCCGCACCCTGAATGTGCGAGCGGCCGACGGGACCGCGCTGCACGCCGAGGTTTTCGGCCCGCCCGACGGCTATCCGATCGTCTTGACGCACGGGATCACGTGCGCGATCCGCGCCTGGGCCCACCAGATCGCCGACCTGGCGACCGAATACCGGGTCATCGCGTTCGACCATCGCGGCCACGGGCGCAGCGGCGTTCCCCGGCGCGGCGGCTACAGCCTCGAACACCTTGCGGCCGACCTGGATTCGGTACTCGAGGCGACGCTGGCGCCGCGCGAGCGGGCGGTGCTGGCGGGGCATTCGATGGGGGGCATCGCCATCGCCGCGTGGTCGGCGCACTACCGCGACAAGGTCCGCCGGCGCGCCGACGCCGTGGCGCTGATCAACACCACCACCGGGGACCTGGTGCGACAGGTGAGACTGCTGTCGGTGCCGCGCGAACTCTCAGCGGCAAGGGTTTTGGCGGCCCGCGGGCTGATCACCGCTTTCGGCGGGTTCCCCGTGCCGGCCGCGGCCCGGATCCCGAGCCGCTACGTGGTTGCGATGCTGGCCGTCGCCAAGGACGCCGACCCGGACGCCGCGCGCGTCGTCTACGAGCTGTTCGCGCAGACCTCGCCCGCCGGGCGCGGCGGCTGCGCCAAGATGCTCGTCGACGCGCTGGGGTCGCGGCATCTCGAATTGGACGGGCTGACCGTGCCGACCCTGGTGATCGGCAGCGAGCGCGACCGCCTGACGCCGATCGGCCAGTCCCGCAGGATCGCGCGCACCGCGCCCAACGTCGTCGGCCTGGTCGAGCTGCCCGGCGGCCACTGCTCGATGCTCGAACAGCCGCGCGAGGTGAACCGCCACCTGCGGGCCCTGGTGGAATCGGTGACCCAGGACGCGCGGGTGCGCCGGATCAGCTCATAGTAGGGCGGCGATCTCGGCGGCCGCCCGCTGTCCGGACCGGACGGCGCCGTCGAGGAATCCGGTCCACTCGTCGGCCGTCTCGGTGCCGGCCCAGTGAATCGGCCCGACCGGCGCGCGCAACCACGGCCCGAACCGCGTCCACGAGCCGGGCGGCACCGCCGCGGTCGGACCGCCCGGCGCGAAATCCTCTGCGCCCCAACGCTGATCGACGTAGTCGAGGGGTTTGAGCGCGTCGTCGCCGAACAACGACGCGAAACAACGCAACGTGTCGCGGCGGCGCTGCTCGGTGGGCAGCGAGTCGAACGCGCGGGCATCGACGAAGCCCATCAGGATGCCCGGGCCGTCGGGGTGCGGGCTGACGTCGAAGGTGATGAACACCGGGCCCTGGTCGGACAGCGCCTGCCCGGAAAACCCGTCGGCGCGCCAGAACGGCGTTTCGTAGGCCGCGTACGCCTTGCTGAGCCGGCCCTGCGGCCAGTTTGCGGCGAGCTGCTCGTATTCGGCGGGCAGCGGGGGAGCGAACTCGATCGACGCGCGATGGGCCGGCGGGATCGCGACGATGACGAACCCGGCCTCGGCCGAGCCGACGTCGGTCGTGACGGTGACCCCGGCCCCGTGCCGCTCGATCCGCCGCACCGGGGCGCCCAGCACCACGCGCGCGCCGAGTTCGGCGGCGGCGGCCTCGGCGATCTGCTGGGTGCCGCCCGGGAAACGATCCTGCTGGGCGCCGTTTTCGACGTCGAGCAGCGGGTCCAGCCCGCCGGCCGCGTGCACGTAGCGCGCGGCGTGCAGCATCGACACCTCGTCGGGTTCGCACCCCCACGTCACCCGGGCCACGATGGCCATCAGGTCGTGCGAGGACGCCGACGCGCGCACCGAGCGCAACCATTGGCCCAGCGACATGGCGTCCAGCTCGCTGGCGCGGCGGGCGTCCCAGGGCGCCGCCACCGGCACGCTGCGCGCGATCCGCTCGAATTGCCAACGCAGCCGGCCGATGTCGAGCAGTCCGGTCAGCGACACGCGCGGGATGGTGCCGCGGTAGGGGCGCGCCCAGCCGCGCCAGTGGATCACGTTCTTGCCGTCGTGGTGGGTGGGAGTGGTTGGCACCTCGAGCTCGGCCGCCAGCGCCAGGACGGCGGTTTGGGTCGGGCCGACGAAAGTGCCGCCCAGATCGGCGGGCAGCCCGGCGACGCTGCCGGTGTACGAGCGGCCGCCGACCCGCTCCCGTCCCTCGAACACGAGGACGTCGTGGCCCTGCCTCGTCAGCTCGCGCGCGGCGGACAACCCGGCAAATCCGGCACCGACCACGACGACGTCGACGACCGGCGGCGGCTTTGTCACGCCGTCTAGTCAACAGCATTTTGACGATTTCGTAGGATAAATTTCCATTGCCGGTCTAAGTACGCGCTCAAGGTGGGCAAATGAGGGTCTTCACGGCGTTGTACGGGCCGGTCGAGGCGGCCGGGCGCGCCCGGGCGCTGCGCGACGCCGGGGCCAGCGGTGTCGCCACGTTCGAGGGTCAGCACGACGTGTTCGCCCCGCTGACGCTGGCCGCCACGGTGGGCGGCCTGGACCTGATGACCAATGTGGCCATCGCGTTTCCGCGCAACCCGATCCACCTGGCACACCAGGCCAACGATCACCAGCTGCTGAGCGGCGGGCGATTCTTTCTCGGCCTGGGCACCCAGATTCGTCCGCAGATCGAGAAGCGATTCGGCGCGCAGTTCGACCAGCCGGTGGCCCGCATGACCGAGTTGATCGCGGCCCTTCGCGCGATCTTCGAGGCCTGGAACACCGGCGGCCGCTTGGACTTTCGCGGCGAGTACTACCGGCACACCCTGATGACGCCGACGTTCAGCCCCGGCCCGAATCCATACGGTCCGCCGCCGATCTACGTCGGCGCGCTGGGGCCGCGGCTGACCCGCGCCACCGCCGAGCACGCCGACGGCCTGCTGGTGATGCCGTTCGGCACCAAGCGTTTCCTGCACGAGCACACGATGCCCGCGGTGCGCGACGGCCTACGGGCTTCCGGCCGGCGGCCCGAGGAGTTCGCCGTCATCCCCGAGATCATCGTGTCGGCCGGCTCGGATCACGCGGCCACCCGGCGGCTGCTGGCCTTCTACGGGTCCACCCCCGCCTACCGGCCGGTGCTGGCCGCCCACGGCTGGGAGGGCCTGCAGCCCGAGCTCAACGCGCTGTCCAAGCAGGGCCGCTGGGAGGAGATGGGCGGCCTCATCGACGACGACATACTGCACACCATCGCCGCCTGCGGGACGCCCAAGGAGATCGCCGGACACATCCGCGATCGCGTCGACGGCGTCTCGGACACCGTGTGCCTGTATCAGCCGTCGCCCATCGGGCTCGAAACGCTGTCGGAGATCGTCGACGCGCTGCGCTGACGTTCGCATCACGGCGACCGCAACCATACGCGGCCGACGACGCCTTGCCTATCCTGCCATCACGTGATCGTTACCGCCCCGCCCTTCGCCGCTGACACCAGACCGCCGCTGCGAGCCGTCGCCCTGGGCAGCATGATTGGCACCACGATCGAGTGGTACGACTTCTACCTGTACGCGACCGCGTCGGCGCTGGTGTTCAAACCGCTGTTCTTCCCTCATATTTCGCCGACGGCCGGTACTTTGGCCTCGTTCGCCACCTACGCCGCCGGATTCGGCGCCCGGCCGGTGGGCGCCGTCGTGTCGGGTCATTTCGGGGATCGGCTCGGGCGCAAGGCCGTCCTGGTGGGCGCGCTGCTGGTGATGGGCCTCGTCACCACCGCGATCGGGGTGCTGCCCACCTACGCCCAGGCCGGGCTGCTCGCGCCCGCGCTACTGGCGATTCTGCGTGTGCTGCAAGGGCTTGCCGTCGGCGCCGAGTGGGGTGGCGCGGCCGTGCTGTCGGTGGAGCACGCGCCGCCCGGCCGACGCGGTTTGTTCGGCAGCTTCACCCAGATCGGTTCACCGGCCGGCATGCTGCTGGCGACGTCTGTGTTCTTTGTGACCCGCAAGGCCACCGGTGCGGCCGCGTTCCTCGCCTACGGGTGGCGAATTCCCTTCTTGCTCAGCGTCTTTCTGGTCGCCGTCGGGCT
Organism: Mycobacterium sp. NGS64; assembly: GCF_059812245.1. Taxonomy (NCBI): domain Bacteria; kingdom Bacillati; phylum Actinomycetota; class Actinomycetes; order Mycobacteriales; family Mycobacteriaceae; genus Mycobacterium; species Mycobacterium sp. NGS64. The sequence continues at coordinate 651,473 of NZ_JCALCI010000001.1, forward strand.
GGTGGTGCGCCTCCGGCTCGCCGATGCCGAGTCCTTTGACCGCCTCAAACAGCGGGACGAGCTGGCGCGCCTGCCGGTTGTCGAGGTGGTGCGCACCGCGCCGCGAAATGTTCTGATCACCACGGGGTTGCGGCTGTCACAGATCGCTTTGTTCGTCTTGCTCACCACGTATTCACTTACCTATCTTCAGGATTCGTTCGGCAAGGGCAACGAAGTCGGGCTGGTCGCCGTGCTGATCTCGTCCGGCCTCGGGTTGTTCAGCACGCCGTGGTGGGCGTTCGTGTCGGACCGGGTCGGACGACGGCCGCCGTACATGTTCGGTGCGCTGGCCGGAGTGGCGGCCCTGGCGTTGTTCTTCGTGGCCGCGGCAACCGGGTCGGCCGTCGCTGTGGTGCTGGCGATCGTGTTCGGCGTCAATGTAGTTCACGACGCGATGTACGGTCCCCAGGCCGCCTGGTTCGCCGAATTGTTCGACACGCGGGTGCGTTACAGCGGCTCGTCGCTCGGTTACCAGATCGGCGCGGTGGTGTCGGGCGGCTTCGCACCGCTTATTGCTGCGTCGCTGTTGGCCGTCGGCGGGGGCAGGCCGTGGCTCATCGTCGCGTACTTCGCGGTATTGGCGGCGATCACGGTCGCGGCCGCCTACGCTGCTAAAGAGACCTACGCGGACGAAATCGATTGAGACGATGAGCAGGATCTTCCTGAATGCGTTCGACATGGCCTGCGTCGGGCACCAGTCTGCGGGGCTGTGGCGCCATCCCGAGGACCAGGGTTACCGGTACCGCGAGCTCGGCTATTGGACCGAGCTGGCCCGGGCGTTGGAAGCCGGGGGCTTCGACGCGTTGTTCCTGGCCGACGTGCTGGGCGTCTACGACGTGTACGGCGCTTCGCGCGACGCGGCGGTGATCGACGCCGCGCAGTTCCCCGTCAACGAGCCGACCGCGGCCGTTTCGGCCATGGCGGCGGTGACCGAGACGCTCGGGTTCGGGATCACGCTGTCGCTGACCTACGAGCAGCCGTACGCGCTGGCGCGGCGGCTCTCGACGCTGGATCACCTGACCGGCGGGAGGATGGCCTGGAACATCGTCACCTCATACCTGGACAGCGCCGCGCGCAACCTCGGGCTGGACACGCAGATCCCACACGATCAGCGCTACGAGATCGCCGACGAGTACGTCGAGGTGTGTTACAAGCTGTGGGAGGCGTCGTGGGAGCCCGACGCCGTGGTGCGCGACCCCCGGCGGGGAGTGTTCACCGACCCCGCGAAGGTGCACGACATCGGGCACAAGGGCCGCTATTTCACCGTCCCCGGTCCGTTCCTGTGCGAGCCGTCGCCGCAACGCACGCCGGTGCTGTTCCAGGCCGGCGCCTCGCCGCGCGGGGTGCGGTTCGCGGCGGCCCACGCCGAGGCGGTGTTCGTGTCGGGCCCGACGCCGGGGGTGGTCCGGGGCCCGGTACGGGCCTTGCGCGCCGCCGCGGCCGAACTCGGCCGGGATCCGCGGTCCATCAAGGTGTTCACCATGGTCACCCCGGTGGTCGCGGAGACGCACGAAAAGGCCGTCGCCAAGCTCGCCGATTACCGCCGGTTCGTCAGCCCGGCCGGTGCGATGGCGCTCTTCGGCGGCTGGACCGGGGTGGACCTCGCCGGGCTCGATCCCGACGAACCGCTGCGCTACGTCGAAACGGAAGCCAACCGATCCGCGCTGGCCTCGTTCACCACTGCCGCGCCGGACCGCACCTGGACCGTGCGGGAATTGGCCGAGGAGATCGGCATCGGCGGGCGGGGGCCCGTCCTGGTCGGCTCGCCGCGCGACGTGGCCGACGAGCTCGAGCGCTGGGTCGAGGAGGCCGACGTCGACGGCTTCAACGTGGCCTACGTGACGACCCCCGGCACGTTCGTCGACTTCGCGAAACATGTTGTGCCCGAACTGCGCCGGCGCGGGCGCGTCCCCGAGAGCCTGCCGCGTTCCACCTTGCGGGAACGGCTCGGCGGCGCCGGGCCCCTGTTGCCGGCCGAGCACCCCGGCGCCGGATACCGGCTCGGTCGATTACCCGACTCCTAACTCGCGCGGTCCCGGCGCTGGCCGTCGTCCGGCTACGGCGCGACCGTCAACCAGTCTTTAAAGCCCGACGGGTCGTGGCGGCCCAGCGCGCCGTGCTCGTAGAGCCCCCAGCCCTCCACCGGATCCCCGTCGCCGTCGCGGCAGACCGCGCGGCCCACGTGATCGATCACGCCGAAGCCGGACCGCGCGACGATGGCCGGATCGGTCATGTCGTAAGTCAGCCGCTCGACGAACTTTTCGCCCTTCCACATGCCGTGCAGCCAATCCGAATCGCCGCCGTAGCCGCCGCCGACGTGGATCGGCACGGGCAGCTTGGATTCCACGTCGAAGTGCACCGGGGTGCCGTCCGGCGCGGTCGCGTCGATGGTGGCCCCGGTCGGGATGCGGGTGCCCGAGCGGTAGTGGATTTTCACCCGCGGCCAGCCCAGTTGCTCGACGCGCCCGTCGCGCCACACCCGGGTGCAGTCGTTGAGCGAACGGAACCCGTTGGGCTCCTCCTGGATGATCAGCACGATCGCGAACTCGTCGAACGCCATCGGCACGTAGAGCCACCACATGCCCTCGAACGGCGGGTCGGCGGGCCGGCCCGCGGGCTCGGGCTCGCCGATCGGCCGGATGCCCCAGGACCGGTCGCGGCTGCCCAGCCAGGTCGCGGGGTCGACGGCGATCTCCTCGCCGTCGATGGCGATGCGCCCGCTCCAGGAACCGAGCTGGGCGAACCGCTGCGCGTCCAGTGTCACCCGGTTGCCGGAACGCATCAGGTGCGGCTGTTCCTGCACGACGTCGAACAGGCCCTGCCACGTGAGATCGGCTGCGATGCCCTCGGTTTCGTCGAGGACCAAACGCAGCTTGCGCAGCGGTTCGCTGACCTCGATGCGGTAGCCGTTGACGTTCTGGTTCAGCCGGTCCTGATCGATGGCGTCGGACAGGTGCACCGCCGTCTGCGTGTCCCCGCGCCGCACGAGGAAGAACGCGTCCTTGACGCCGAGGTTGGGGTAGTAGCCGATGCCGCTGATCACGAAGATGTCGCCGGTGCGGTCGTGGGCGTTGAAGTAGGAGCGGTCGTAGAAGTTGCGGTCCGAGGAACCGGCCCACGCGATCGGTTGGGGAACCTGATGTACCGGGAACTCGTCAAGCGGGCCAAGCATTACTGATCCTCTCCGATGAGGCGTCTCATCAATCCGGCGTGGTAGAACAGCGATTCGACATCGTCGGGCTTCTCGGTCTCGCCGAAGTGCACCCGGCGCGCGCCGGTGCGCATGAACACGCACGCCCACATCACCCCTGAGTAGGCGTAGAACCAGCGCAGGTCGCCCACTTCCACCCCGGTGAGTCGCCGATAGGTGGCGCGGACGTCGTCCTCGCGCATCACGTCGGGCAACCCGGGCAGCGTCGCTAGGCCCGCAAGCTCTTGAAACACCATGTGCGCATAGATCATCCACGCGATATCGAGCTCGCGCGGCCCCAGCGTCACCATCTCCCAGTCGAGCACCGCGACCGGCGCGAAGTCGCGGTACAGCACGTTGCCCACCCGCGCGTCGCCCCACAGCAGGACGGGCTCCGCCGCGGCGGCCTCGTCAGGCCAGTTGTCTTCCAGCCACGCGAAAGTGCGCTCCAGCAGCGGCGATCGGCCGATGTCGGGCACCGCGAAGTCGTACCACTCGCGGACCCAGTTGAAGTGCCGGCGCAGCGCCGTGTCGCCGTCTTGCGAGGAGAGGAACCCAAATGTCTTCTCGGCGTTGGGGATCGCGTGCAACTTGGCCAGCACGCCCACCGTGGCGTCCTGCAGTGCGCGCTGGCGTTCGGCGGGGGCGTCGGCGAACCAGTTGCCGCCGAACGTGTAGGGCATGACGTCGGGCGGCACCTCGCCCTCGACGTAATCCATCACGAAAAAGGGCGTGCCCAGGACGTCGCCGGTGGGCTCGAGCCAGCGCACGCGCGGGACGGGCACGTCGGTGATTTCGCCGACCTTGCGGATCACCTCGAATTGGTGGTCGAGCCGATACGTCGGGAAGACCTGCACGTCCTCGGCGGTCGGCGCCACCCGCGCCACCAGCCGCTGTTCGATCGGTTCGCCGTCCTGTTGCCAGCGTGCGGTCAAGATGATGGTTTCCGACGACATGCCGGTGGCGTCCACGCCGCTTTCGACCGTCACCTGCGGCTTTACCCCGCCCGGCAACACGGTCGACAGCCACTGCGACATCACCGCGGGCAGCTTTGTGACGTCCCGGCTGGAGCGCTGAAGTCGGTCGACTTTGTCCAGCACAGGTTCGTTCGACATAAGGTGCCTCCATTCTTCGAGACTTCCGTGAGGCAATTACGATACGGTAGGTAGCGTTATGAAAGCAGACCCGTCTTGCCTTGACAAGGCCCCGGGCGCCGGGCGGCCCCGGGACCCGCGCATCGATTCGGCCATCCTCACGGCGACCGCGGAACTGCTTGTGGAGATCGGCTATTCGAACCTCAGCCTCGCCGCGGTGGCCGAGCGCGCCGGGACCACCAAATCGGCGCTCTATCGCCGGTGGTCGAGCAAGGCGGAACTGGTGCACGAGGCGGCGTTTCCGACAGCACCCACCGCGCTGCAGGCCCCGGCCGGCGACATCGCCGCCGACGTGCGGATGATGATCGAGGCCACCCGCGACGTCTTCACCACGCCGGTGGTCCGCGCGGCCCTGCCCGGCCTGGTGGCCGACATGACCGCCGATCCCGCCCTGAACGCCCGGGTGATGTCGCGCTTCGCCGGTCTGTTCACCGCGGTGCGGGTGCGGCTGCGCGGGGCCATCGACCGGGGCGAGGCGCATCCCGACGTGGACCCGGACCGGTTGATCGAGCTGATCGGAGGGGCGACGATGCTGCGGATGTTGCTGCGCCCGGAGGAGCAGCTGGACGACACCTGGGTGGAGCAGACGACCGCCATCGTCGTGCACGGGGTGACAGGATGACGGGGCGACTGGCGGGACGGTCCGCGATCGTCACCGGCGCCAGCCGCGGGCTGGGCCGGGCGATCGCGCTGGCCCTGGCCGCGGAAGGCGCGGCGGTGGCCGTCGTCGGGCGCACCGAACAGGTGTGGGACGACCGGCTGCCCGGCACCATCGGCGAGACGGTCGCCGAGGTCGAGGGGGCCGGCGGGCGCGCCGTCGCGATCCGCGCCGACTTGACCGACCGCGACGACGTCGCGCGGCTGGTGGGCGAGGCGCGAGAGGCGTTGGGGCCCATCACGATTCTGGTCAACAACGCGGCCTTCACCGCGCCTGGCCGGCCACCGGTCCCCGGTTCGCCACCGCGCGCGAAACCGCCCAAGGCCGCCGGCGGCGGCGCCAAGCCCGGCTGGCCGGGGTTCGTCAGCACACCGTTGCAGGCGTTTCGCCGCCATTTCGACATCGCGGTGTTCGCCGCCTACGAGCTGATGCAACTGGTGTGTCCGGACATGTTCGACGCGGGCGGCGGCTCGATCATCAACATCACCTCGGTCGCGTCGCGGATGCCCGGGGACGGACCCTATCCCGACCGCAGCGGCGGCGTCCTGCCCGGTTACGGCGGATCCAAGGCGGCCCTCGAGCACCTCACCCAGTGCGCGGCGTACGACCTGGCCGACCACAGCATCGCGGTGAACGCGCTGTCGCCGTCGAAACCGATCCTCACGCCGGGCCTGGCGTATTACGCCAGCGGCTTTGTGGACACCGCCTCGGCCGATGAATTCTCCCGCGCCGCGGTCGAATTGGCGCTGGTGGATCCAGCCGTGGTCACCGGGCGCACGATCGGGCACCTGAACGTGCTCGACGGCAGCTTCGCCCCGTTCAGTCTGGGCTGATGTCGATCGGTTTTCGTCGAGATTGCCGTCATGGTCGTGATCGCGGCCGGATCACAGCCACCATCGCAATCTCGGCGCGGGGATGGCCCCCGAAGCCTGGCAGATACTAGACCGGCTTGATGGCCGTGACGCCGTTGATGATCAGCGCGTAGACGCGATGCCATTGCGGGGAACGAAACCCCGCGCGCAGTAGCAGCGCCGTGGCACGGCCTCGGGTACGGGCCTTGCCGCGCCGGCTGGTGGCCAGGGTCGGCAGCAGCCACAGCGAGAACTGGTCGACGAGCACCAGGTGACCGCCGGGGCGCAGCACCCGCGCGCATTCGACGAGCCCGGCCTGTTGATCGGTCCAGTGATCGAACGATGTCGTGCTGACGACGAGGTCGAAGCTGCGGTCGGGGTAGCCGAGCTCCTCGGCCACCCCGACGGTGAAGCTCAGTCGGTCGTCAGCCGCCAAAGCCGTTGCCGTAGCAATCATTTGCGGTGCGGCGTCGATGCCGCAAAGCTGCCGAGCGCCCGGGTAGCGACGACCGAGGGCGCGCAGCAGGTAGCCCGTCCCGCAGCCGACGTCCAGCACGCGGCCGGCGGACGCGGCGGTCGCCACCGCGAGGTCGGCGGTGCGTTCGGAAATCTCGTGGTGCAGCCGGCCGCGCCACCCGTTGTCGTACTCGGGCGCTCGGTCGTTGAACGCGGCCAGATCGCGGTGCGGCGGCACCGGCCCAGTGTCCCACGTAGATCCATGAAAGTGGCGACACAACGATCGGGGGAGTGCGAGGCTGAAGGCAATGCTCGAACGGTTAAGACGAATTCTTGTTCCGGTGGCGGTTGCCGCGGTCACCATTTGCCCGCCGGCATCCGCCTCCGGTGACGGGGAGTGCGGCGTCGTCCTGCCGGTCGCCGATCGGCTCGAGAAGGTCCTCGACCTGGTTTCGCCTTCCGGGACACCGCCCTACGTGGCGGGCCAGATACGAAACGCCCTGTCGCCGCTCAACGGCTTGCGCGGTCCGGCCGCGGTCGACCTGCGGCTTCGATCGGACATGCTGGCGGCGCAGATCGACGCCAGCGACCCCTACCGACCGGCGAGCCCGGAACTACTCGCCGGCGATCTCGTCCAGGCGCGACAGCAGCTGGCGGCCTCCCGCGCGGCGTGCGCCCCCTGAGACGTCATTGCTGCCCGCGGCGCCAGCGCCGGATGTCGAGGCGCTCGGCGCCCGGCCAGATGGCCATGGCGGCCGGCGACGCGCAGAACGTTTCCTCCGCCTGGCGCAGGCTCATGTCGACCGCGTGCAGGCCGTCCTCCTGGTGGGCGCGGCAGATGACGGTCAGGACCCGGTGGGTGTCGGGGTCGACTTGCTCGGCCTCGATGGTCAACACGACGACCAGCGTGTAGCCGGCTCCCGTCGGCAGATAGAAGGTCAGGTCTCGGCTGTCCAGCGCCCCGGCGTTGGTCACCAGGTAGCCGTCGCCGCTGGGATACGCGGCCTGCGCGACCATCTGGGTGCGTTCAAAATGCAGCCGGTCGCCCGGCGCCCGCCACACCGTGAATCGGGTATTCGGGCTGCCGTTGAACGGGTGTCGCGCGATCGGGATGATCAGCTCGTCGCGCCCGTCGCCGTCGATGTCCTCCAACCCGACGCCGCCCGGACTGGACGGCTCCAACAGCTCGTCGATCGTCTGCACCACCTCGCCCGACGCGTCGGTCACGACGACCTTGACCGCGCGGGGCCCGGGCAGCTCGGGCACGGTCCAGTAGGTGACCGCGAAATCCAGCGCGCCGGAATGCATTCGGCAGTCCGTGTGTGGCGACACCGCGCTCGGCGCGATCACCGCGGCCGTCTGCGGGCACGAAGGCAACGACGTGTCGGCGGACGCGATCGGGCACACGGTGCCCGCGGTCGCCATCGTCACGATCGCGCCCAGCAGGGCCAGCCGCCGCACGGGTGCGCGCCTACCGTTTCGGTGTCGGCTTAGCCGGAGCCGGAGCCGGGGCCGGAGCGGGAGCGGCCGGGGGAGGCGGCTCGGGCGCCGGGAGCTGCTGCTCGATCGGCGGGCGGGCGCCGGCCTTGGGGCCGATGTCGGCGACCTGCCAGGCATTGCCCACCCTGTTCACCGTGACCTGCAGCAGGATGATCGACACCTTCGGCGTCGGGTTTTGCAGGTTGCGGGTGGTCTGATGGGCCGACACCACCACCTGGTAAACCCCACCGGGCTGAGCCACCGGGTCCGTGGCCAGCACCTCACCGGTGGAGGTGACCTGCGCCTGCAGCATGATGCTCTTCAGCAGGTCGGAGGCGTTGACGTATTTGTCCTTAAGTTGTTGCGACACACCGTCTTCAACCGAACGGAAGAAGGCGTCCGGGTCTTCGAAGCTGTAGGTCAGCGACTTCAGCGCATAGTCCTTGGCCAGCTGTGCCGCGGCGTCGCGGTCGGCCTGCTGCTGACGCAGCTGTGCGAGCTGGCCGGTCACCTGGTGGTACTTGATGAACCCGAACACCCCACCGGCGAGCACCGCCGCCGAGACAACGGCCGCCCCCCATCGCCTCGAGATCTTCGGCCGGAACCTTGAAAATCGTCGGGGCGGCGCGTCGGCCTCGTCGGTCTCTTCTGCGCCGTCGTCGGGCGCCGTGGGCTCGGTGTCGTCCACGGCTTCATCTTTGTCGACAGTTGAGTTGGTCATGTCCGTTCTTTCTTGATCATTGGTGCCATGCCGGGACGTTCAGTTGAACCCGCATGCCGCCGGTGTCGTTGAAGGTCGATTCCCAGAAGTCGAGCCAATGCCCGGCGTCGACCTTGACGTCGTGCAGCGGTGCGAGCGCGGGTTCCAGCACGGTGGCGAAGGTGCTCAGCGGACCGGCCAGCATGTCGATGTACTGGCTCATCTTGCCCACCAGAATGCCGGCCGGGTCGTCGGGGCCCACCACGCCGACGCCGGTGTGCGAAAGGGTTTCGAATTCGTGGACCATCCGCAGGAACGCCGGCACCGAACGCGGCAGCAGCTTTCCCGTCTCGCTGATCACCTCGCCGGCGTTGATGTCACCCAGGTTGGTGGTCATCGTCGAGACGTTCGCGAACAGGGTGGCCATCAACTGCTTGTCGTCGTGGATCACCTTGGCCGTCAACCCCGCCGTGGTGGCAAGGGAATCGAGGGTGGCGTCGTTGCCGGCGAACGCGGCGGCGACGTTGCTGATGATGGTGCGTACCTGGTCGAGGTTGAGCGCCGAGACCAGGGCATTGACCTTGGTGAGCAAGTCGGCGCCGGTAACCATCGGCGCGACGCGGTCCGGCGGGATCACCGCCCCGTCGGCGAAGTACGGCGGCGCAATGAGTTTCGGTTTGAAGTCGATGTACTGCTCGCCGGCCGCGGAGAGGTTTTCCACGCTGATCGGGCTGTCGGCGGGCACCGGGTGTTCGCGGTCGAGGTCGATCGAGACCGCCAGCCCGGTCGCGGTGGTCTGGATGCCGGTCACCCGCCCGACTTTGATGCCGCGCATCGTGACTTCCGATGTGGGCATCAGGCCACCGGAAGTGTTGAGCAGCAAGGTGAGTCGGGTGACCTGTTTCGTCGGGCCGATGTCGAGCACGCCGATCGACATGTAGGCCGCGCCGAGCAGCGTCATCACCGCCAGGATGGCCAGCGTGACGCCGGCATTGAACTTCATGGCAGCATTCCCATCGTCTGCATCGCCGAGACCGCCGCGTCAGCCTTGTCGGCGGGATCGACGCCCTCGTGTCCGGTGGGTGGATGGAGTTCGGAGACAATGTATTTCGGCCCGCCGTTGCGGAAAAATCCGAGAAGCTTGTAGTGCAAGAACGCGATCAGCTTGTCGGCCAGCACCGGAATGGTGGTGTCGAGGGTCGCCACGGTTCCGACCAATGGCGTGATGTAGGAGAGCATTTGCATCATGTCCCCGGCGACCGGGTTGAGGATCTGCCCGCCGAGGTCGCCGATTTCTCTGGAGTCCCCGACGACGTTCAGGATGGCCAGGGTGATCGCCGACAGCCCTTGGAGCTTGGGCGGGCCTTCGGTGACGAGCCGGTTGAACACCGTGGTGTTGGCGGCCACGTTGGTGGTGATGTTGTCCATGCTGGACAGGATTCCGTCGATGGTGTCCTGGTTGGCGGCCAGGTCGTTGAGCACGCCGGCGACGGTCTGCTGGGCCCGCGTCAGCTCGGCGGGATCCTTGGGGAACGCGTGGTTGAGGTTCACCACGGTGCTTTGCAGGGTGCCGATCGCGCCGCCGGCCACCAGGTTCGACACCGAGCGCAGCACGTCTTCGACGTTGTCGGCCGGCGCGGTGTTGCGCAACGGAATTGTGTCGCCGTCACGCAAGAGTGCCACCGATCGGTCCCCGGATCGATCCTCGGCCCGATCCGCCGGCGGCAGCAGCGCGATGTAGATGTCCCCGAGCGGGGTGGCCTGGCGCAGTTCGGCACGGGTATTGGCGGGAAGCCTGCTGTCGCCGGCGATATCGACGTAGGCGACCGCCGTGGTGGCGTCGAGCTGGACGTGGTCGAGCACACCGATCTGGATCCCACCGAAGTCCACCTTGGCGCGGGCGGGCAGGTTGAGCACGCTGGAGAACTGGATCTTGACCCGGTAGGAGTGTTCGGGGCTGTAGGCGCCCGGGACGGGCAGCCGCGTCGGATCCAGCGAACATGCCGCGGTCAGGCCGATCGTCAGCAGGGCCACCAGTACGCGCATCGATCGTCTGCTCATGACAGCGCGGCCCCCAGGATGAGATCGGTCAGGCCGAGGGTGACCGGATCCGACGCGGTGCGCGACGCGCACGCCGCCGCGGCACCGGGGACATTGCGTTTCCGCAGCCCCTCGCAGATGGCGCCGGCCTGCGACGGCGAAATCGCCACCTGCGGCGGGATATACGTGACGTTGTGGGTTCCCCACGCCGGCTCGTAGATGTCGCTGATCCAGTGGCTGAACTGCGGCCACGAGTTGATCATCGCGAGGATGGCCGGGGTGTGCCGGTTCAGCATGTCCCGCAGCCAGGTGATCGCCTTGTCCAGCTTCTGATAGAGCCGCGGCCCCCACCGGTCCAGCGCCTCGACCAGGATCGGCAGCAGGTGCGACATGTGGCTCAGGGCCGCGCCGAAGTTGTCCGAGAGGCCCTCGATCAATTCGGTGGTGGTCGGCAGCATCCGGACGAACGAGGCGAAGCTGTCCCAGTTTTTGAGAAAGTCGGAGGTGAGGATCTCGCTGTTCTCGAACAGCTGCCGGTAGTCGGCGTCGGCCTTATACGGGTCGGCCAGCATCGTGACCAGGTTGCCGAGCGTCTGGTTGAGTCCGGGGCCGGTGCCGTCCAGCGAGCGGCTGAACGCCCGCAGGCTGTCGTTGATGGCCTGTACACCCGGCGACTTCGATGGGTCCTGGCCCGGTTGGGGACCCATGATGGTGTCGGCGAGCTTGCCTACGGCGGAGAAGGTTTCGCTGACACTGATCGGCGTTTTGGTGGACTTCAGCTTGATGCAGCCCGGGCCGGTGAATTTCGGGCCCCCGGTGTAGGGCTTGGTCAGTTCGATATGGCGGTCGGTGACAATCGATTGCGAGTAGGTGACCGCCCCGACGTCGGCCGGCAGGTCGAGGTCGGTGGGGACGGTGAAGTCGACCTCGACGTGGTCGGCCTTGTTGACGATCGCGGTCGTCGAGCCGACCTCGATACCCAGCAGCGCCACCTTGTTGCCCGGGTACAGCCCTACCGCGTCGGTGAATTCGGCGCACATCGCGCGGCTGTGGCCCGGTGCGAGGAGCTTGGCGCCGATCACCGCCGCGGCCGCGACCGCCGCGACGACGGCCAGCACCGCTGCGATCCCCAGTGGGGACCGCAGCCGCGAGCCGAGCGCCGAAATCCGGGCCACCTCAACAGTTCCTCATGATGTTGGGTAGACACAGATCCTGCCCGGGCACCAGCCGGTTGTGTTTGTCGAAGACGACCCCGTTCCCGCTGAGCATCGGCCCCACGATGTTGAGGGTCTGACCCAGGTTCTCGAGCGCCTGGCCGATGCGCTCGGGGTGGGCGCCCAGCGTTTCGCTGATGTCGTCGAGCCCGTTGACGACCGGCGCGACCTCCCGGCCCCAGAACACCGTGATGCGGTCCATGATGCGAGCCAATTCGGATAACAGGCCGAAGAATTCGATGATGTCGACCGACCTCGAGGTGTAGGCCTGGCCGAGGATGTCGAGCTGCTCGAACAGCGTGATGAGCTGCTTACGCTCGGCGACCGTGGCGCGCAGGCCGTTGTTGACGAAGTCCAGACCGCGATGGAAGTCGGCCGTCGTCTTGCTCAACGACGCGGTCAGCGCGTTGGCCGACCGGAGCAGGTCGCGCACCGCGTCGGGATACCTGTTGGCCGCGTTGGCCACCTCGGTGAAGGTGTCGTGGATGACCTGGCCGTCGACTTGCTTGATCAGGGGCGTCGCCGCCTGGATGATGTCGTTGGCCTCGAACGGCAGCGTGACGCGTTGCGGCGGAATCACCTTGCGGCCCAGCGGCAAACCGCCCTTCGGGTCGAGCGCCACATAGTGGCCGCCCAACGGGGTCAGCAGCTTGATGTCCAGGGTGGATTCCGAGCCGACCACCACCGATTGCTCGATGTCGAACTTCATCTCGACGACGGCGCCGGCGAGCCGAACGCCGGTCACCTTCCCGACCGGGATGCCCGCGATCCGAACCTGGTCGCCGGCGCGCACGCCGCCGGAGTTGGGCAGGTGTGCGGTGTAGCCGGTCTGGCCGGTGGGATTTAGGTAGGCCATCGCGGTCGCGGCCAACGCCGCGACGATGACGACGACGCCCACGATGCCGTTGCGGCGATTGCGGACGGCGGCCGCGCGCTCGTCGAGCACGGGGCGCCGCCGTCCCGTCCCCTTGTCGCCGAACACCATTACCGGCACACCACCAAGTTCTGTTGCGCGAACGACACCTGCCCGATCCCGGGCAGCGTCACTTCGCCGTGCGAGCAGTTAAACGTTGGCGTGGCGGGCTTTTCGTCGGCCAGCCAGTCCCGCATGCCCTGGATCAGCGACGGCGCCAGCGACAGGCCCGCGATGATCGTCGCGGTCTGCGGCCACATCCGGCTGAACAGGTCGTACAGCGGGACCGTGGTCCCGTCGAAGATGCGCTCGAAGTACTGCAGGAAATGGGTGGTGTTCCGCAGGACGGGCAGTCCGGCTTCCATCGCCTGACTGAACTCCTCGCCCTTGGAGGCGAACTTCGTCACCACGTCGTTGAGCGTGGCGATGAGGTGGAACAGTTGTTGCGATTTGCCGCCCAGGTCGGCCGAGATCGCGCTGAGGTTGCGCAGCACGCCGGCGATGACCGCCTGCCGGTCCACGGCCAGCTTGGAAATGACGTCGAGGTCATGCAGGAAGGGGCCGATGCCGTTTTCGTCGCCCTGGATCAGCCGCAGCAGGTTCTCGCCCAACTGATTGAACTGGGCCGGGTCCAGGGTTTGGAAGATCGGCCGAAACCCGTTGAACAGCTTGGCAACATCGAACGAGGGGATCGTCTGCGCCAGCGCGATGGTCCCCCCCGCCGGCAGCCGTTGGTCCGGCTTGGCGGCCTGGACGAGTTCGACGTAGCGCTGACCGAGCAGGGTTTGATAGCGCACCGCGGCGACGGTGTTGGCGAACACCGGGTGATCGTTTTGCGCGGTGAAATCGACCTTGGCGATCCGCCCGTCGAGCCGGATGGTTTCCACCTTGCCGACCTGCACACCGGAAATGCGGACGTCGTCGCCGACGTAGAGCCCCGACACGTCGGAGAACGCGGCGGTGTAGCGGGAGACCGCCCCGGTGACCGGGGAACGCAAGGCGGTCAACACGATCAGCGTGCACACCACCGCGACCGCGGTGAAGATCGTCAGCCACACCACCGATTTGGTGACACTTCTCATCGGCCACCCCGCTGCGGCGGCGCCGCGGGCGCAGGGGCCGGCAGGGCCGCCGCCAGCCCCGGCATCGTGTCGAGGGTGACCTCGATCTGCATGCGGACCTTGCCGTCGATGATGGGGAACGCCGCGCTGGTGCGGTCCAGCAGACCCGAGAGCCGGTCATAGACCGGCGCCATGCTGCCCTGCATGTACGAGAGCGGCAGCAAGACGTCGGTCGTCGCGCGCATGAACGGGGCCAGCCACGTGACGTTCTTGACGATCATCTTGTCGCTGGTGAAGAGCAGCTTTGCGGTCTGGTCCAGGATCACGTTCATGCGGTCGACCCCGTCGGGGTGCGCCAGGAATTCCATCCCGTTGAGCAGGTCGTAGGCCAGGCCGATGAGGGGGATGGAGTCGCTGGCGCCGTTGACCACCGAGGCGAACACCGAAAGCGACTGCGAGAACGGCACTTTCTGGGAGTCGACGAGCATCTTGACCAGATCGAAGTACGACCGGGTGACCGGCTCGGTCAGGTCGGCGTGCCGGCGCACCACCTCGATGATGTGGTCGACATCGGGAGAGTCCGCGATCCGGCCGAGTTTTTGGCCCTGACGCAGCAGCCCGGTGATGGAGGCCGACCGCGCGTTGGCGCCGATCAACAGCGTCTGGTTCGGCCGCAGCCGGGGGCCGGCGCCGCTGCTGACCAGTTCGACCGCCGCGAGGCCAAAAGTGTTCGACGACATGAAATTCGCCGTCGTGTCCGCGGCCAGTGCCCTGGCTTGCCGCGGCTCGAGTTCCACCGTGATCTTCTGCCTGTTATATCCGACCGATTGCAGCGTCTTCACCGATCCGATCGTCAGGCCGCGGAACTTGACCTCCGCGCCCGGCGTCAGGCCCTCACCGATCGAATCGGCCACCACCGTCAGCGTGAACGTGTCGGCGTAGGTGCCGGTGCCCAGCTGATAGAGCGCGACGCCCGCGATCGCCAGCGCTATGGCGGAGATCAGTCCACGGATCCGCAACGAGCGCGAGCTGGGCGCCCGCGCTCCCTGATCCGCACCCGGCAGTGTCGCCATGGACTATCCCGATATCCGAATGCCAGGGCTGTTGCCCCAGAACAACAACGTCAGCACCATGTCCGCGGCGACCACGGTGACGATGCTGGCCCGGATGGCCCGGCCCGAGGCCCGCCCGACACCTTCGGGACCACCGCTGGCGTAGTAGCCCTGATAGCAGTGGATGGCGATGATCAGCGTCACGAAGATGGCGGCCTTGAGCACCGAGAACACCACGTCGCTCGGCTGGATGAACGAGTCGAAGTAGTGGTAATAGGTGCCCGACGACTGTCCGTGCAGCACGTTGACCACCATCGCGCACGACGCGTAGCTCAACGCGAGCGTCACCACGTACAGCGGGACGATGGTGATCATCCCCGCGATCACCCGGGTGGTGACCACGAACGGGACCGACTGAATGCCAAGGGCTTCCAGCGCGTCGATCTCCTCCGAGATCCGCATGGCGCCGATCTCCGCGGTCATGCGGCACCCGGCCTGGGCCGCGAAGCCGATCCCCGCGATCATCGGCGCCATCTCGCGGGTGTTCGCGTACGCGGAGACGAAGCCGGTCAGCGGGCCCATGCCGACCATGTCGAGGGCCCCATACCCTTCGACCCCCACCGAACCGCCGACCGCCGCGCCCATGAACACCAGCACGCCGATGGTGCCGCCGCCGACGATCAGCGACCCGTTTCCCCAGATCATGTCGACCAGCAGCACGCCGGTCTGGTGCCGGTAGCGCTTCAGCGTGTGCGGAATCGCGCCGAGCACCTGGGCGCCGAAGGTGACCTGGTGGCCGAGGCGCTGGACGAGCGAATCTCCCCGGCGCGCGAACCATCGCGGGGCCCGCAGCGGCGTGGGTACGTATCGAGCCGGCTCTGTCATCGGCGGCCGTCAGCCCACTCGCAGCGGCATGGACATCGACAGCCCCTGCGTGATCACCAGGTTGATAACGAACACCGAGACGATGCCGATGACCACGGAGGCGTTGACCGCATCGGCCACGCCCCGGGCGCCGCCCTTGGTCTCCAGCCCGCGCTGGCAGGCCACCAGGATCACGATCACGCCGAACAGCCAGGTCTTGAGGACGGCCACCACGACGTCGTTGACGCTGGCGAAGGACGCGAACGACGCGATGTAGCTGCCCGGGGTGCCGGACTGGAAGCCGACGTTGATCGCGTAGCCCGCCGCCAGCCCCATGAAGATGATGAAGGAGCACAGCACCGGCGCCACGATGACGATCGCGGCCAGCCGGGGGGTGACGAGCCGCTGCACCGGGTTGATGCCCATCACGCGCAGCGCGTCGACCTCCTCGCGAATGGTGCGGGCGCCGAGATCGGTGGCCACCGCCGAACCGGCCGCGCCGCCCAGCAGCAGCGCCGCGACGACCGGCGCACCCTGCCGGATCACCCCGAGGCCACCGGCCGCGCCCGACACCGACGAGGCGCCGACCTGCTGGACGAAGTTGCCCACCTGCACCGCCACGATGACCCCGAACGGGATGGACACCAGCAACGCGGGTATCGCGGTGACGCTGATGATGAACCAGGCCTGGTTGATGGTGTCCCGCCAGGGGTGGCGCAACCGGATCAAATCCGTGAGCAGGTACCTGAAGGACTGGGCGGCCAGGTCGAAGAAGCGGCCCAGCGTCTGCATCGAGGAATCGAGCTGGCGCAGGACGTATCGGAAGGGTTTGCCCAGTGCCGTGCCGGTCCGGGAGCCCGTCGGCGCCGCGATGGCGGCCTCCGGGACCGCTCGGCCGTCTTCCGGTTGGTCAGGCGTCTCCACCGCCTGACTGGGGGCAGGCCCGCCGTTTGTGATGGTGCCGGCGTCGGCGTCGATACAGGCGACTGCGTCGCCTTCGGTCTCAGTCGGTGGTTCAGCCGCTGTCGCGTTGTATACGGCGGTCAACGGCGGGTCCCTCCTTAATCGCTGCCACGGGTTCTCAGCCAATCAAAGATTGGGGGCTTGGTCGACGTGCGTCCAATAGTCGCACCGAGTACGCGGGTTGTACCGGCGGTAGCAAGAGTGTGACGTACGCCACAATCCGTTGAAGTTGCACACCGTGAGCGGCGGCGGTTCTGGCCTGTGGACAAAGCCGCAACCGAGGTCCGTCCCGGGGTCGGGGGCGCGCGTCGGCGCCGGCGTCGTTCCTGGCGGGATGGCCGCTTGACGTGCCAGTATGAACCAAGACAGAGCCGCAACCGCGTACACAACCGGTCGGGTGGTGCCCCTTGCCCGTTATGAAGCCCGGTATTGACAAGCCGACGGGGCGCGTGGTTGCCCTGATCGTCCTGTTGATCTTCGCCGCCGCCGCGCTGCGGGGGTACTTCCCGGCCCAAGGCCATGCGGCTCATGCGGAGCCGGGCGGCGGCCGGGCGGCCCTGCTTTTCGTCATCGCGGCCCTCGGTGGGGCGCTCGCGCTGCTGGCGATCGCGGTCATCGCGCGGCTGCGGGATCCGCGCGCGCCGGCGCCCGCTCAGGCGGACCTGTCCGACCTGCTCGGCACCGGCAAGGGCCGGCCGAGCTGGCGCGTGCTGCTGATCGGACTGGTGCTGATCGTGGCCTGGCTGCTGATCGTGACCCTGCTGGTCCGCTACCTGGTGCCGCACCACGCCAATCCGTCGGCCCCCACCCAAGTCCCTGCCGCGCAGCCGTCGGCGCCCCCCAACGGCCCGGGGACCACCCAGCGGCCGCCGGGCCATGGTTCGGGGGACATGTTCGGTGTCCTGCTGGCCGGCACGATCCCGATGATGCTGGTGATCGTCGCCGGGACGCTGATCATGGCCCGGCGGCGGTGGCGGGCGCCCCGACCCGTCATTGCGGCCGACGATCGCATCGAATCGCCGGCACCGGAGCCGCCGTCGGAGTCGCTGGCCCGTGCGGCCGAAGTCGGGCTGGCCGAGATCGGGGACCTCAACCGCGAACCCCGTGAGGCGATCATCGCGTGCTACGCGGCGATGGAACGCGAGCTCGCCCGCGTGCCCGGCGCTGCCCCGCAGGACTTCGATACGCCGACCGAGGTACTGGTTCGGGCCGTCGAACACCATGCGCTGCACGCCGAGAACGCGGAGCGGCTGGTCAACCTGTTCGAGGAGGCGCGTTTTTCCCCGCACGTGATGAACGAGGGGCATCGCGAGGTGGCGGTCGATGTCCTGCGGCTGGTCCTGGCCGAGTTGCGGAGCCCGGTATGAAAAGGCTTATCGTCCTGGGTGTTTGCCTCGTCGTGGGGATCGAGCTGCTGGCGTTGACGCTGCACGGCCACCGCTTCCTGTTGGCCGCCTCCGGTGTCGGCCTGGCCCTGGTGCTGCTCAACGTTCGCCGTTACGTGGGGCGCGGCAACGAACCCGCGGCCGAGCCGGACTACGACGAACTGGGGGATTCGTTGCGCCGCTGGCTTTCCACCACTGAGACGACGATCCGGCGGTCGGATTCCACCCGGGCGGACTGGGACCGGCATCTGCGCCCCATGCTCGCCCGGCGCTACGAAATGACCACGGGGCACAAGCAATCCAAGGACCCCGCGACGTATCACGCCAGCGGCCGAATGCTTTTCGGCCCGGAACTGTGGGAATGGGTCAATCCGAACAACGTCGCGCGCACCGGTGACCGTGAACCCGGGCCCGGCCGCGGGGTGCTGGAGGAGATTCTGCGAAAGTTGGAGCAAATATGACGCTGCCGGTCGCGACCACCACCGCACGCTGCGAGGCTGTCCTAGACGAAATCGAACGGGTGGTGGTGGGGAAGCGCTCGGCGCTGACGCTCATCCTGACCGCGGTGCTCGCGCGCGGCCACGTGCTCATCGAGGACCTGCCCGGCCTCGGCAAGACGCTGATCGCGCGGTCCTTCGCCGCCGCGCTGGGGCTTCGATTCACCCGGGTGCAGTTCACCCCGGACCTACTGCCCGCGGACCTGCTCGGCTCGACGATCTACGACATGCAGTCCGGCAACTTCGCGTTCCGGTCCGGACCGATCTTCACCAACCTGTTGCTCGCCGACGAGATCAACCGCACGCCGCCGAAGACCCAGGCGGCCCTGCTGGAGGCGATGGCCGAAGGCCAGGTGAGCATCGACGGCGAAACCCACAAGCTGCCAACGCCGTTCATCGTCCTGGCGACCGACAACCCGATCGAGTACGAGGGCACGTATCCGTTGCCGGAGGCGCAGCTTGACCGGTTCGCGATTCGGCTGGAACTGCGATACCTCTCCGAGCGCGACGAGACCTCGATGCTGCGCCGCCGGCTCGAACGTGGCTCGGCCGAGCCGACGGTCAACCAAGTGGTGGACGGGCACGACCTGCTGGCGATGCGCGAATCGGTCGAGCAGGTGACCGTGCACGAGGACGTCCTGCACTACGTCGTGTCGCTGGCCACCGCCACCCGGCACCACCCGCAGGTCGCCGTCGGCGCCAGCCCGCGCGCCGAACTCGACCTGGTTCAACTCGCCCGCGCGCGGGCGTTGTTGCTCGGACGCGACTATGTGATCCCCGAGGACGTCAAGGCGCTCGCCGTCGCGGCCGTCGCGCATCGCATCACCCTGCGGCCAGAGATGTGGGTCCGCAAGATCCAGGGGGCCGACGTGGTCGGGGAATTGCTACGACGCTTGCCGGTGCCCCGAACGAGCGGGGGACACGGTTGACCCCGATGGGCACCGAAGTCGAGTTCCGTTGGCGCGCATCGCCGTTGACCCTCTCGATCGCGACCTGCGCCGGGGTTGCGCTGGCCGCCGCGGTGATCGGCGCACGCTGGCAGCTGCTCGCGTTCGCCGCGCCGCTGCTGGGTGTGCTGTGTTCGATCAGCTGGCAACCCGCGGTGCCGAAGATCCGCGTGCACGGAGCGCCCGATTCGCAGCGATGCTTCGAAAACGAACAGGCGCGGGTGCGCATCTGGCTGACCCGGGACGACGGCAACGGGCCCGCGGCGGTGGAGCTGACCGTGCCGCCCGTCGCGGGCATGCAGCTCGAAGCGCTCGACGCCGATTCCCCGCACGCGAAAACCGTTGCGGCAACGGCACAGCGCTGGGGCCGCTACCCCGTGCGGGCCCGGGTCGAGGTGCTGGCGCGGGGCGGGCTGCTGACGGGGACGGGCACCGTCGACGCCGCCGATGTGATCGTGTTCCCGCTGACGCCCCCGCAGTCGACACCGATCCCGCAGATCGAGTTGCTCGACCGGCTGGGTGCGCACCTGACCCGCCACATCGGCCCCGGTGTGGAGTACGCCGACATCCGCCCCTACGTGCCCGGTGATCAGCTGCGGGCGGTGAACTGGGCGGTGAGCGCGCGCCGGCGTCAGCTGCACGTGACCCAGCGATTGACCGACCGCGCCGCCGACGTGGTGGTGCTGATCGACACGTATCGCCAACCCGCGGGCCCGGCAACCGAAGCCACCGAACGCGTCGTGCGCGGCGCCGCGCAGGTGGTGCAGACCGCGCTGCGGCACGGCGATCGCGCGGGGATCGTCGCCCTGGGCGGCAACCGCCCGCGCTGGCTGGGCGCCGACATCGGACAGCGCCAGTTCTACCGGGTGCTCGACACCGTCCTGGGCGCCGGCGACCGATTCGAAAACACCACCGGCACACTGGCGCCGCGCGCCGCGGTTCCCGTGGGTGCGATCGTCATCGCGTTCTCCACGCTGCTCGACACGGAATTCGCGCTGGCCCTGATCGACCTGCGCAAGCGGGGCCACGTCGTGATCGCCGTCGACATCCTCGACAGCTCGCCCTTCGAAAGCCAGCAGGATCCGCTGATCGACCGGATGTGGGCGCTGCAGCGCTCGGCCATGTATCGCGACATGGCGACGGTCGGTGTCGACATCGTGGCGTGGCGAGGTGACAGCACGCTCGACCAGTCGATGGCCGTCCTGCCCGACCGCCGCCATCGCGTCCGGGGACGGCTGCGGGCATGAGCCCGATCGCGCGTCCCGCAACACTGGGCATCTCAACGGTTTTCGGCGCACTCATGGTGGGGCTGGCGTCCTTCGGGTCGCACGGGCCCGCGGTCGTCGCGGGCGTGGCGGCCGCCGTCGCGGTGGGTGTCTCGGTGGTTTTCCGACCGGCGGCGACGGTCGCCGTGCTGCTGTCGGTGGCGACCATCCTGGCGTCGGACCCCTCGCTCGTCTTCGCCGCCTGGTCCGGCCTGTGCGCGGTCGCCTATCTGGTGTGCCGGCACGCGGTCGGGACGGCCGCCGGCGGCGTCATGTGGAGCTGGCCGACCGCCGTTGCCGCCGTGGGCTTTATGTTCGCGGGCCTGGTCGCGACGGCCTTCCCGCTGCAGCTGCCGTGGTTGCCGCTGGCCGCGCCGGTCGGGGTACTGGCGATCTACGTGCTGGCCACCCGCCCGTTCGTGAGCTGACGCGGGGGATTTCTAGTGCAGCAGCTGGGCCGCCTGGTCGGCCAGATCCAGCAGCTGTTGCGGGAAGATCCCCAAAAGCACTGTGACGGCGGCGCATACCGCGATCGCGATCTTGCTCAGGATGCCGGGCTCCACCACGTGCGGGGTGTCGTCGGTCGCTTCGGTGAAGAACATCGACACGATGACGCGCACGTAGAAGTACGCGGCCACACCGCTGGCGATGACGCCGATGATGACCAGTGGCACGGCGCCGCCCTGGGCGGCGGCCTTGAACACCGCGAGCTTGCTGACGAATCCGCTTGTCAACGGGATGCCGGCGAAGGCCAACAGGAACATCGAAAACATCACGCCCACAATGGGAGAGCGCTGCCCGAGCCCGGCCCAGTGTGAGATCTTCGCGTCTTCGACGCCGTCGGCGTTGCGGATCAGGCTCACGATGGCGAACGCGCCCACGGTGCTGAAGCTGTAGGCGACCAGATAGAACAGCGTGGCGGACAGGCCGGCCGTGTTGTCGGCGATCACGCCGGTGAGGATGAAGCCCACGTGCGCGACCGAGGAATAGGCCAGCATCCGCTTGACGTCGGCCTGGTTCACCGCCGTCACGGTGCCCACGGCCATGGTCAGGATCGCAATCGCCCACAGCACCGGGCGCCACTCGTGGTGCAGCGGGGGCAGCGCTACGTAGACCACGCGCAGCAGCGCGCCGAACGCCGCCACCTTGGTGGCCGCCGCCATGAACCCCGTGATCGGGGTGGGCGCGCCCTGGTAGACGTCGGGAATCCAGGAGTGGAACGGGACGGCGCCCACCTTGAACAGCAGGCCGACCGACAGCAGCGCGACGCCGATCAGCGCCATCGAGCTATCGCCATGGGCGGCAAGGGCATCCCGGATCCCGGGCAGCAGCAGCGTGCCCGTCGCGCCGTAGAGCAGCGCGACGCCGTAGAGGAAGAACGCCGAGGAGAACGCGCCCAGCAGGAAGTACTTCATCGACGCTTCCTGGGACAGCAGGCGGCGATGCCGGGCCAGCCCGCACATCAGGTACAGGGGCAGCGACAAGACTTCCAGCGCGACGAACATCGTCAACAGGTCGTTGGACGCGGGGAACACCATCATGCCGCCGACCGACAGCATCACCAGCGGGAAAAGCTCGGTCTGCGCGGCCCCGGCCCGCTCGGCCTCGCGCTCGGCCTCACCGCCGGGAACCGCGGACGCCTGCGGCGTAAAGGAATCCAACCCGCCCGAGCCCACCTTCGCGGCGGCCTTGCTCTCGGCCTTGGCTTG
This sequence comes from Mycobacterium sp. NGS64, assembly GCF_059812245.1. Classification (NCBI taxonomy): domain Bacteria; kingdom Bacillati; phylum Actinomycetota; class Actinomycetes; order Mycobacteriales; family Mycobacteriaceae; genus Mycobacterium; species Mycobacterium sp. NGS64. The sequence continues at coordinate 673,910 of NZ_JCALCI010000001.1, forward strand.
GGTCCGCTCGCCGATGAAGATGACCGCCAGCACCGCGACCAGCAGCACCGTGCCCTGCAGGTACAGCGTCGGCCGGTCGATGGCCACCGCGCCCAGCACGGCGGTGCGACCGGACGCGGGAATCGACTCGGCGACTTCCACGTCCGCCACCAGCGCCGCGATCAGGCCGCCGAGGGCCAGCGTCATCTGGGCGTAGTAGCGAATCCGCCTGGGCAGGAAGGCCTCGACGAGGATGCCGACGACCGCGACGGAGAAGACGATCAGCATCGGGCACAGCAGGAAGTACTCGACGCTTGGGGTGGGCAGGGTCATCGGTGCGGTCCTTCGGCGGTCCGGGGCGGCACGCTCGGCGCTGGGTCATGCTGGCCGATGGTGGTCATGGTGTTCTCGACGGCGGGGTTGATGATGTCGAGCACCGGCTTGGGATAGACGCCCAGCACGAACAGCAGCGCGAGCAACGGTGCCACGACGACCAATTCGCGCGCCCGCAGGTCGGTGATCCGGTCGTTGCCCTCGGCCACCGGTCCCGTCATCATCCGCTGGTAGAGCCACAGCATGTAGATGGCCGCGAGCACCAGGGCGGTCACCCCGAAGGCGCCGGCCAGCCAGTACCGGTTGAAAGTGCCCAGCAGGACGAGGAATTCGCTGACGAACGGCGCCAGCCCGGGCAGCGACAGGGTGGCCATGGCCGAGACGAGGAACGTGCCGGCCAGGATCGGTGCGACCTTCTGGACGCCGCCGTAGTCGGCGATCGCCCGGCTGCCGCGCCGCGTCACCAGGAATCCCGCGATCAGGAACACCGCGGCGGTGGAGATTCCGTGGTTGAGCATGTAGAGCGTCGACCCGCTCTGCCCCTGGCTGGTCATGACGAAGATGCCGGCGATGATGAACCCGAAGTGCGAGATCGACGTGTAGGCGATCAGGCGCATCATGTCGGTCTGGCCGATCGCCACGATTGCGCCGTAGATCACGCCGATGATGGCCAGCGTCACGATCGCCGGACGGAAATACGTTGAGGCGTCGGGGAACAGCTGTAGGCAGTAGCGCAGCATGCCGAAGGTGCCGACCTTATCCATCACGGCCGTAATCAGCACCGCCGTCGCCGGGGTGGCCTCGACGCAGGCATCGGGCAGCCAGCGGTGCAGCGGCCACAGCGGGGCCTTGATCGCGAACGCGAACATGAAGCCCAGGAACAGCGCCTTGAACACCGCCGGATCGGTGCCGTAGCGGCCCGATGCGACGCCGGCCACGATGTCACGGAAGTCGAAGGTGCCCGAGCCGTGTTGCGCGGTGACCACGTACAGCCCGATGACCGCTGCCAGCATGATCAGGCCACCGAACAGGTTGTAAAGCAAGAACTTCACCGCTGCGCGCGACCGGCCGGAACCCTGCCCGAAGCCGCCGATCAGGAAGTACATCGGCACCAGCATGGCCTCGAAGAAGACGTAGAACAGCAGCACGTCCAGCGCGACCACCGAGATCAGCACCATCGCCTCGATGGCCAGCGTGAGCGCGACGTAGGCGTGCACGCTACGGGTATTCGCCTGGGTGCCCTTGTTGCCGTCGTTCCACCCGGCCACCTGCAGCAGCGGGATCAGCACCGCGGTCAGCAGCACCAGCACCACCGCGATGCCGTCCACGCCGAGCGAGTAGCCCGCGCCAAACGCCGGTATCCACCGGTGGCTTTCGACGAACTGATAGGTGGGACCGCCGGCCTTGAAGCCGACGGCGACGACGATTGCCACCGCCAGCGTCAGCACGCCGACGACCAGGCCGGTCCACTTGGCGAGCTGTCGCAGCCCCGGGGGCAGCAGGATGATCAGCAGGGAGCCCGCCAGCGGCAGCAGCCACAGGACGCTCAGCCACGGTACGTTCATAAGCGCCGCTCCTCCTCATCGCTTCGCTCTGCATCGTCGCCGGCGCGGTTAAGAAAACTTCCGCTCACCACACCCTCACCGCCAGGATCAGTGCGGCCACCAGCACGGCGCCCGCGAGCATCGACAATGCGTAGTTGCGGGCGAAGCCGGTTTGGAAGCGCCGCAGGCCGTTTGACGTCCGGCTCACGAGCGCGGCCAGGGCGTTGACCGAGCCGTCGACGCCGGCGTTGTCGACCTCGACCAGTGCCTCGGTCAGCTGCGCCCCGGGGCGCATGAACACCTCCTCGTTGAGCGCGTCGCCGTAGAGGTCGGCGCGCGCGGCGGTCGTGAGGGCCGAGACCCGCACCGGGGCGACCCGCGGGACGGGCGCGGTGGCGTACATCCGGTAGGCCACCGCGATACCGACGGCGACGACGCCCAGCGCCACGACGGTGGTGACCCAGGCCGGCAGGGCGTGAGCGGATTCCTCATGCACCCCGACGACGGGCTCGAGCCAGCGCTGCAGGGCGCCGCCCCACCACAGCAGGAAGCCGGAGAACACGGAGCCGACGGCGAGCAAGATCATCGGCCACGCCATCACGGCCGGCGCCTCGTGCGGATGCGCGTTGGGGGCCCAACGCTTTTCACCGAAGAAGGTCATCAGCATGACCCGGGTCATGTAGAACGCGGTGACACCGGCGCCCAGCAGCGCGGCGCCGCCCAGCACGTAGCCGCGGGTGTCCCCGGTGGATAGCGCCGCCTCGATGATCTTGTCCTTGGAGAAGAAGCCCGCGAACGGCGGCACGCCGATGATGGCCAGGTATCCCAGCCCGAACGTGGCGAACGTGATCGGGAGGGCCTTGCGCAGGCCGCCGTAGCGGCGCATGTCCTGTTCCTCGTGCATCGCGTGGATGATCGACCCGGACCCGAGGAACAGGCCGGCCTTGAAGAAGCCGTGGGTGAGCAGGTGCATGATCGCGAAGGCGTAGCCCGCCGGGCCGAGGCCGGCGGCCAGCACCATGTAGCCGATCTGGCTCATCGTCGACGCCGCCAGGGCGCGCTTGATGTCGTCCTTGGCGCAGCCGATGAACGCCCCGAACAGCAGGGTGACGGCGCCGACGATGACGACGCCCAATTGCGCTCCGGGCGAAAGGTTGTAGAGCGGATTGGACCGCACGATCAGGTACACGCCGGCGGTCACCATGGTGGCCGCGTGGATCAGGGCGGACACCGGCGTCGGGCCTTCCATCGCGTCGCCGAGCCACGCCTGCAGCGGAACCTGCGCGGACTTGGCGCAGGCGCCCAGCAGCAACAGCAACCCCATCGCGGTTACCGCGCCGCTCGAAGCCGAAGGCGCGCCCGCGAACACCCCGCCGTACGACAGCGTGCCGAAGGTGCTGAACATCAAGAACATTCCCACCGCCAGCCCGGCGTCACCGACCCGGTTCATGACGAACGCCTTCTTGGCCGCGGTGGCGGCCGACGGCTTGTGGTACCAGAAACCGATGAGCAGGTAGGAGGCCAGGCCGACGCCCTCCCAGCCGACGTAGAGCACCAGGTAGTTGTCGGCGACCACCAGCAGCAGCATCGAGGCCAGGAACAAGTTGAGGTAGCCGAAAAACCTTCGGCGATCCGGGTCTTCGGCCATGTAGCCGACCGAGTAGATGTGGATCAGCGACCCGACCCCGGTGATCAGCAGCACGAAGCACATCGACAGCTGGTCGATCTGCAGCCCGACGTCGACCTGGAGTTGCCCGACGGGGATCCAGGTGAACAGCTTCTGGTGGATGGCGCGGTCGGCCTCGCCGCGGCCGAGCATGTCGGCGAGCAGCGTCGCGCCCACCCCGAACGCCGCGAGCGCGGTGGCGCAACCCAACAGGTGGCCCCAGGCGTCGGTGAGCCTGCCCCCGAACAACAAGATCGCGGCACCCGCCAACGGCAGCGCCACCAGCAGCCAGGTGTAGTCAGTCATCTCGGCGTTCTTTTAGCCTTTGAGTAGGTTCGCGTCGTCGACGGAAGCGGATTTGCGGGCACGGAAAATCGTCATGATGATGGCCAGGCCGACGACGACCTCGCACGCGGCCACCACCATCGTGAAGAACGCGATCATCTGTCCGTCGAGGTGGCCGTGCATTCGCGCGAACGTGACGAACGCCAGGTTGACGGCGTTGAGCATCAGCTCCACGCACATGAACATCACGATGGCGTTGCGGCGCAACAGCACCCCCGACGCCCCGATGGTGAACAGCAGCGCCGAAAGGTAAAGGTAGTTGGCCGGATTCACGACGCACCGCCCCTGACCGCTTCGGTGGAGCGCGGCGCTGCGACGTCTCCGCCGTCGGCGCCGCGGATCCGCAGGATGGGGGACACCGACAACTCCGAGTACGAGCCGTCGGGCAGCAGCGCGGCGACGTCGACCGAGTTGTGGCGCGCGTAGACGCCCGGGTTGGGCAGCGGGGTGGGGCGGCCGCCGGCCCGGAAGCGTTCTTCGGAAAGCTCGCGCTGGGTCTTGCGCCGCTCGAAACGTTCCCGGTGCGCCAGCACCATCGCGCCGACCGCCGCGGTGATCAGCAGGGCGCTGGTCAGCTCGAAGGCCCACAGGTAACGCGAAAAGATCAGCGCGGCCAGGCCTTCCACGTTGCCGCCGGAATTGGCGGTGGTGAGCCCGAGAAACCCTCCGGTCGCCACGTTGCCGATGCCGGCCAGCAGCAGGATCCCGAACCCGAGGCCGGTGATCACCGCGGCCACGCGCTGGCCGCGCAGCGTCTCCTTCAGCGATTCCGCGGAGTCGACACCGATCAGCATCAGGACGAACAGGAACAGCATCATCACCGCGCCGGTGTAGACGACCACCTGAACGACACCCAGGAACAGCGCGTCCTGGATCATGTAGAACACCGCCAGGATGATCATGGTCATCGCCAGGAACATCGCCGAGTACACGGCGTTGACGGCGAGCACCACCCCGAGCGCGCCGATCAACGCCACGGCGCCCAGCACCCAGAACGTGACCGCCTCGCCGGTGGAGGTGCGAACGATGGTCTCCGAGGCGAGCGTTGCGATCATCGGGTGTCTCCCGCGTTCTCGCGCGCCCGCAATCCCTCAGCGGTGACGTTGCCCTGGTAGTAGTCCTTGTCGGTGGCGCCGGGCGCCCTCGGGTGCGGCGGCGGGGTCATGTCGGGGAGCAGGGGGGCGAGCAGCCGGTCCTTCTCGTAGATCAGGTCGGCGCGGTTGTCGTCGGCCATCTCGTAGTCGTTGGTCATGGTCAGCGCCCTGGTCGGGCAGGCCTCGATGCACAGGCCGCAGCCGATGCAGCGCAGATAGTTGATCTGGTAGACCCGGCCGTAGCGTTCCCCGGGCGAATACCTCAGCTCCTCGGTGTTGTCGGCGCCCTCGACGTAGATCGCGTCGGCGGGACACGCCCAGGCGCACAGCTCGCACCCGATGCACTTCTCCAGCCCGTCGGGATACCGGTTGAGTTGGTGGCGCCCGTGGTAGCGCGGCGCGACCGGGCCCGGCTTTTCCGGATACTCCTCGGTGACCCTCTTCTTGAACATCGACGCGAACGTCACGCCGAATCCTGCTACGGCGTCGAAGAATTTAGGCACGTGCTTTCTCCTTGCTCGCGCCGACTTTCTGCGCCGGCAGCGGCGGTGTTGGGAAGGCCGGCTCGGTGGCCTGGGGGGCTGGGATTTCCCCGCCCTCGCGGCGCAGCTCGCGCTCCATCGCGCGAATCATCGGCGTGCTGAACGGTTTTCGCAACAGCAGCACGAGCGCCACGGCGAAGACCAGGCTGCTGACCACCAGGATCGGCGTCCAATGCGCGTACCCCTGGTTGCGCGCGGTGCGGATCACCGCTGCGATCAGCACCCACACCAGCGAGGCGGGGATCAGCAGCTTCCAGCCCAGCGCCATGAACTGGTCGTAGCGCAGGCGGGGCAGTGAGGCTCGCAGCCACATATAGATGAACAGGAAGGTCCACATCTTGGCGGTGAACCAGAGCACCGGCCACCAGCCGGTGTTGGCGCCCGCCCACATGTTCAGCGGCCAGGGCGCATGCCAGCCACCGAAGAACAGGGCCGTGGCCAGCGACGAGACCGTCATCATGTTGACGTACTCGGCCAGCATGAACATCGCGAACTTCAGCGACGAGTACTCGGTGTGGAATCCGGCGACGAGCTCACCCTCGGCCTCGGGCAAATCGAATGGCGCCCTGTTGGTTTCACCGACCATCGAGATGAGGTAGATCACGAAGGACGGCAACAGCAGGAAGACGTACCAGACGCGGTCCTGTGCGCCGACGATCTGCGACGTCGACATGGAGCCCGCATAGAGGAACACCGCGGCGAACGACAGCCCCATCGCCACCTCGTAGGAGATGACCTGCGCGGTGGAGCGCACCCCGCCGAGCAGCGGGTAGGTGGACCCCGACGCCCAGCCGCCCAGCACGATGCCGTACACCCCGATTGCCGACAGGCCGAGGATGAACAGCACCGCCACCGGAAGATCGGTCAGCTGCAACGGCGTGCGGTGGCCGAACACCGACACCACCGGACCGAACGGGACGAACGCGAACGCGGTGAACGCCGGAATCGTCGAGATGACCGGCGCCGTAAAGTACACGAACTTGTCGACGCCGCCCGGAGTGATGCTCTCCTTCAGCGCCAACTTGATCCCGTCGGCCAGGCTCTGCAGCGCGCCCCATGGGCCCGCCCGGTTCGGTCCGGGCCGCAGCTGCATCCAGCCCAGGATCTTGCGTTCTAGCAGGATCGCGAGCAGCACGTTCAGCATCAGGAAGACGAAGATGGCCAGCGCCTTGCCGAGCACCAACCACCACGGGTCGTGTCCGAAGGCGGACAAGGGGACCGTCATTTGCGCCGCTCCTCCTCATCGCTCCGTCCCCCTCGCCGCTGCGCGGCTGGGGGCACCCCCAGTGCATCGTCGCCGGCGGTGCCCACTCCGATCTCGACGACGCTCCCGACGGTTACGCCCAACTTCCGGTGCACCGCCGAACCCGGCGAGTTCAACGGAAGCCACACCACCCGGTCGGGCATGTCGGTGATGGCCAGCGGCAACATGATCGAGCCACGCGGCGTGCTGACCGTGACGTTGTCACCGTCGGCCGCGCCGATCTCGGCGGCGGTTTCGGCCGACAGCCGCACGACGGGCTTGCGGGCGGTACCCGCCAAATGCGGTTCGCCGTCCTGCATTCGGCCCTCGTCGAGCAGCAACCGCCATCCCGCCAGCACGGCCTGACCTTGCCCGGGAGTGGCCGGTTCCGACGCCGCGACCTGCGGGTCGGCGACATGTCCGCCGTCCCAGGCGCCGAGTGCGGCGAGTTCCTCGCGGGCCGCCTCGACGGTGGTCGTTCCCAGGTAGACACCCATCTCGTCGGCCAGCGTGTCCAGCACCCGGTGGTCCGACTGGCCGGCCTCGCCGCTGGTGCCGCGCAGCGCCGGCGCGAACGCGCGGTAGCGCCCTTCCCAGTTGACGAAGGCGCCGGACTTCTGGGTCGTCGGCGCGACCGGGAACACCACGTCGGCGCGTTCGGTGACGGGGCTGTGCCGCAATTCCAGGCTGACGATGAATCCGGCAGCGTCCAGCGCGGCCAGCACCGCCTCCGGGTCGGGGAAGTCGTTGGGTTCGATGCCGCCGACCAGCAGCGCCGCGAGGGACCCGTCGGCGGCGGCGGCCAGGATGCCTTCGGCGTCCCGCCCAGGGGCAGAAGGCAATTCGTCGACGTTCCACGCGGCGGCGACCTGCGCGCGGGCGGCGTCGTCGGCGACGGGGCGGCCGCCGGGCAGCAGCGTGGGCAGCGCGCCGGCTTCCAGCGCGCCGCGTTCACCGGCGCGGCGCGGCACCCAAGCCAGCCGGGCACCGGTGGCCTCGGCGACTCGCGCCGCGGCGGACAGGCCGCCGGGCACCGTGGCCAGGCGCTCGCCGACCATGATGACGGCGCCCGGCTTCGAGAGCAGCTCGCCCGCTTCGCCGGTGGCGAGCCCGTCCAGCGCGGCGGCCTCGGCGCCGGGAACGGTCTTGACCAACCGGCCCTTCATCTTCGTCAGCGCCCGGGTCGCGAACGGCGCGATCGCGTACACGGGCAGTCCGTGCTTGCGGGCGGCCTTGCGCAACCGCAGGAACACGATGGGCGACTCGTCCTCCGGCTCGAAGCCGGCCAGCACCACCACGGGCGCCGACTCCAGGTCCGAGTAGCTCACGGTCACCGGCCGGCCGGCGACGCGGGCGGCCAGGAAGTCGGCCTCCTCGGCGGAGTGCGGGCGGGCGCGGAAGTCGATGTCGTTGCTGTCCAACGTGATTCGGGCGAACTTGCTGTACGCGTAGGCGTCTTCCCAGGTCACCCGGCCGCCGACCAGCACGCCGGTGCGCCCGCGGGCCGCTTCGAGTCCCTCGGCCGCCGCCACGATCGCGTGCGACCAAGACGCCGGCTGCAGCGTGCCGTCGGCGTCGCGGATCAGGGGAGTGGTGATGACGTCCGGCTGGGTCGCGTAGTTGAACGCCCACCGGCCCTTGTCGCAGTTCCACTCCTCGTTGACTTCGGGGTCGTCGCCGGCCAGCCGCCGCAGCACCTTGCCGCGGCGGTGGTCGGTGCGCTGCGCGCACCCCGAGGCGCAGTGTTCGCACACGCTCGGGCTGGAGACCAGGTCGAACGGGCGGGCCCGGAAGCGGTACGCGGTGCCGGTCAGCGCCCCCACCGGGCAGATCTGCACCGCGTTGCCCGAAAAGTACGAGTCGAACGGCTCATTGGCGTAGATGCCGACCTGCTGCAGGGCCCCGCGCTCCTGCATGTCGATGAAGGGGTCACCGGCGATCTGCTCGGAGAACCGCGTGCAGCGGGCGCACAGGATGCAGCGCTCGCGGTCCAGCAGCACCTGCGAGGAGATGTTGATCGGCTTGGCGAACGTGCGCTTGACGTCGGTGAACCGGGATTCGGCGCGGCCGTTGGACATTGCCTGGTTCTGCAGCGGGCATTCGCCGCCCTTGTCGCACATCGGGCAGTCCAGCGGGTGGTTGATCAGCAACAGCTCCATCACGCCGTGCTGCGCCTTGTCCGCGGCCTCGGACGTCAGCTGGGTGCGCACCACCATGTCGTCGGTGGCCACCGTGGTGCACGACGCCATCGGCTTGCGTTGTCCCTCGACCTCGACCAGGCACTGGCGGCACGCTCCCACCGGGTCCAGCAGCGGGTGGTCGCAGAACCGGGGGATCTGGACGCCCATCAGCTCGGCCGCGCGAATCACCAAAGTGCCCTTGGGAACGCTGATCTCGGCGCCGTCGATGGTTAATGTCACCATGTCCGGCGGACGTACCCCGTCGCCGGATTCGGTTTTAGCCGCACTCGTCATCGGCGGGTCAGGCCTTTCCGTTCGCGCTCAGCATGGAATCCCGGGGGTCGAACGGGCAACCGCCGCCCTCGACGTGGGCGACGTACTCGTCGCGGAACAGCTTGATCGACGACATCACCGGGCTGGCGGCGCCATCGCCCAACGCGCAGAACGACTTTCCCAGGATGGTGTCGGAGATGTCCGACAGCTTGTCGATGTCCTCGAGCGTGCCCCCGCCGGTTTCCAGCCGCTCGTAGATCTTGTCCAGCCAGAACGTGCCCTCGCGGCACGGCGTGCACTTCCCGCACGATTCGTGCTTGTAGAACTCGGTCCAGCGGCGTACCGCGCGCACCACACACGTTGTCTCGTCGAAGATCTCGAGCGCCTTGGTCCCCAGCATCGAACCGGCGGCGCCCACGCCCTCGTAGTCCAGCGGCACGTCGAGGTGCTCGTCGGTCAGCAGCGGCGTCGACGATCCGCCGGGAGTCCAGAACTTCAGCCGGTGCCCGGCCCGCACCCCGCCGGCGTATGCGAGCAACTCGCGCAACGTGATTCCCAGCGGGGCCTCGTACTGGCCGGGCCGGGCCACGTGCCCGGACAGCGAATACAGCGTGAAGCCGGGCGACTTCTCGCTGCCCATCGAGCGGAACCACTCGACGCCGTTGAGGATGATCGGCGGGACGCTGGCGATGGTCTCGACGTTGTTGATCACCGTGGGCGATCCGTAGAGGCCGGCCACCGCGGGGAACGGCGGGCGCAGCCGCGGCTGGCCGCGGCGGCCCTCCAGCGAGTCCAGCAGCGCGGTCTCCTCGCCGCAGATGTAGGCGCCGGCCCCGGCGTGCACCACCAGCTCCAGGTCGAAGCCGGAGCCGTTGATGTCGCGGCCCAGGTAGCCGGCGGCGTAGGCCTCGGCCACCGCGTTCTGCAGCCGGCGCAGCACCGGCACCACTTCCCCGCGCACGTAGATGAACGCGTGGCTCGCCCGGATCGCGTAGGAGGCGATGATGACGCCCTCGACGAGCAGGTGCGGCGTCGCGAACATCAGCGGAATGTCTTTGCACGTACCGGGTTCCGACTCGTCGGCGTTGACCACCAGGTAGTGCGGCTTGGCGGCCGGGCCGCTGTCGCCCTGCGGAATGAACGACCACTTCGTCCCCGTGGAGAAGCCCGCGCCGCCGCGCCCGCGCAGCCCGGAGTCCTTGACGGCCCCCATCACCTCGTCGGGATCCATCGCCAGCGCCTTCTGCATGGCCTGGTAGCCGTCGTTGCGGCGGTAGGTCTGAAGGGTCCACGACTCGGGATCGTCCCAATAGCGGCTGATCACCGGAGTCAACGGCGTCGCCTGCGCGCCGGCAGAGGCCATCAGTCTTCCTTCCCGGGGGCCGGCGGCGCCTCCATGCCGAGTTCCCTGGCCACCTTCAGCCCGGCCAATGTCGCGGCGCCTGCGCCGCCCTGGCCCTCGTCGGGGCGCTCGTCGGGCAGGCCGGCCAGGATGCGCGACGTCTCGCGGAACACGCACAGCGGAGCGCCGCGGGTCGGCGCGGCGGGCTTGCCCGCCCGCAGCGAGTCGACCAGTTCGCGCGCCGAGCCCGGCGTCTGGTTGTCGAAGAACTCCCAGTTGACCATCACCACCGGCGCGTAGTCGCACGCCGCGTTGCACTCGATGTGCTGCAGGGTGACCGACCCGTCGTCGGTGGTCTCGTCGTTGCCGATGCCCAGATGCTCCTTGAGGGAGTCGAATATCGCGTCGCCGCCCATAACGGCGCACAGCGTGTTGGTGCAGACGCCGACCAGGTAGTCGCCGGTGGGGCCGCGGCGATACATCGTGTAAAAGCTTGCGACGGCGGACACTTCGGCGCCGGTCAGCCCGACCTGCTCGCCGCAGAACTCCAGGCCCGCCGGCGTTATATAGGAGTCTTGCGCCTGCACCAGGTGCAGCAACGGCAGCAGCGCCGAACGCTTGTCGGGGTAGCGGCCGATGATCTCCTTGGCGTCGACCTCGAGGCGCGCCCGCACCTCGGGCGAATACGACTGCGGCGCACCCTCGGTCACGAACGCGTTGGGTTCCCCGGGCGGCGGTCCGAGCCGGATGAACACCGGCTGGCCCTGCGGCCCGGTCATCGGTCCACCCCGCCCATCACCGGGTCGATGCTGGCGACCGCGGCGATCAGGTCCGCGACCATCCCGCCCTCGCACATCGCGGCGACGGACTGCAGGTTGGTGAAGGACGGGTCCCGGTAGTGCACCCGGTAGGGTCGGGTGCCGCCGTCGCTGACCATGTGCACGCCGAGCTCGCCGCGCGGCGATTCCACCGCGACGTAAACCTGGCCGGCCGGAACGCGAATGCCCTCGGTGACCAGCTTGAAGTGGTGGATCAGCGCCTCCATCGAGCTGCCCATGATCTTCGCGATGTGCTCGGGCGAGTTGCCCATGCCGTCGGGCCCCACCTTCAGGTCGGCGGGCCAGGCGATCTTGCGGTTCTCGACCATCGTCGGGCCCGGTCGCAGCTTGTCCAGACACTGCTCCACGATCTTGATCGACTCCCACATCTCCTTGACGCGAATGATGTAGCGCCCGTATGCATCACAACCGTCGTCGGTGATCACGTCGAACTCGTAGTTCTCGTAGCCGCAGTAGGGTTCGCTCTTACGGAGGTCGTGCGGCAGCCCGGTGGCGCGCAGAATGGGGCCGGTGATGCCCAGCGCCATGCAGCCGGTCAGGTCCAGGTAGCCCACGCCCTCGGTACGCGCCTTCCAGATGGCGTTTTCGTTGAGCAGCTCGCCCATTTCGCGCAGCGGCTGCTTCAACTGCTCGAGGGCCTCGGCGATCTCGGTTTCGGCGTTGGGCGGCAGGTCCTGCGCGACGCCGCCGGGCCGGATGTAGGCGCTGTTCATCCGCAGGCCGGTGATCGATTCGAACAGGTTCAGGACGATTTCGCGCCCCCGGAAGCCGACGAACATCGGGGTCATCGCGCCCAGTTCCATGCCGCCGGTGGCCAGCGCGACCAGGTGCGACGAGATCCGGTTCAGCTCCATCATCATCACCCGGATGACGTTGACCCGCTCCGGTATCTCGTCGGTGATGCCGAGCAGCTTCTCCACGCCCAGGCAGTAGGCGGTCTCGTTGAAAAACGGTGACAGGTAGTCCATTCGGGTCACGAAGGTGACGCCCTGGGTCCAGTAGCGGTATTCGAGGTTCTTCTCGATCCCGGTGTGCAGGTAGCCGATTCCGCACCGGGCCTGCGTGACGGTCTCGCCCTCGATCTCCAGGATCAGCCGCAGCACGCCGTGCGTGGACGGGTGCTGGGGCCCCATGTTGACGACGATGCGCTCGCCGGGGTCCGCGTTGCGGGCGGCGTCGACGATCTGGTCCCAGTCCTGACCGCCGGCGACCAGAACCGTTTCAGCTTGAGTCATTAGTTGTAGCCCCTGCGTTCGTCGGGCGGCGGTATCTGTGCGCCCTTGTACTCGACCGGAATGCCGCCCAGCGGATAGTCCTTGCGTTGCGGGTGCCCGTGCCAGTCGTCGGGCATCTCGATCCTGGTGAGCGACGGGTGGCCGTCGAAGATGATCCCGAAGAAGTCGTAGGTTTCCCGCTCGTGCCAGTCGTTGGTGGGGTAGACCCCGTACAGCGAAGGGATGTGCGGATCACTATCGGGCGCAGCCACTTCCAGCCGCAGCCGACGGTTGTGGGTGATCGACTGCAGCGGGTAGACGGCGTGCAGCTCCCGGCCCGTCTCGTGCGGGTAGTGCACCCCGTTGACGCCCAGGCACATCTCGAACCGCAGGTCGGGTTCGTCGCGCAGCCGCTGGGCGACCTGCGGCAGCAGATCGCGGCGGACGTGCAGCGTCAGCTCGTTGCGGTCGACCACGACCTTCTCGATCGCGTCGTCGAATTCGATGCCGTTGCGGCCCAGCGCTTCCGCCAGCTTGTCGGCGATGTCGTCGAAGTAACCGCCGTAGGGCCGGGGGCTGCTGCCCGGCAGCGTGATCTCGCGCACCAGCCGCCCGTAACCGGAGGTGTCGCCGGTGCCGCGCACCCCGAACATGCCGCGACGAACGTCGATCACTTCTTCGTCGGCCGTCGGGACGGATCCCCCCACTTCGCTGGCCGCTACCGTCGGGTCGTGGTCGGGAGAGCTCATCGCAGCAGTCCGCGCATCTCGATCGTGGGCGTGACCGCCAACGCGGCCTGTTCGGCTTCGGCGATGGCCTCTTCGCGGTTGACGCCCAGCGGCATCTGTTGAATCTTCTCGTGCAGCTTCAGGATTGCGTGCAGCAGCATCTCCGGGCGGGGCGGGCAGCCGGGCAGGTAGATGTCGACCGGGACGACATGGTCGACGCCCTGCACGATCGAGTAGTTGTTGAACATTCCGCCCGACGACGCGCACACGCCCATGGCCAGCACCCATTTCGGCTCGCCCATCTGGTCGTAGATCTGGCGCAGCACCGGGGCCATCTTCTGGCTGACCCGGCCGGCCACGATCATCAGGTCGGCCTGCCGAGGCGTCGCCGAGAACCGTTCCATGCCGAACCGCGCGATGTCGAACCTCGGTCCGGCGGTTGCCATCATCTCGATCGCGCAGCACGCCAGCCCGAACGTCGCCGGCCACAGCGAGTTCTTGCGGACGTAGCCGGCCACCTTCTCGACGGTGGACAGCAGGATGCCACCGGGCAGCTGTTCTTCCAGGCCCACTCTTTACCTCAATCCCATGTCAGGCCGCCGCGGCGCCACACGTACGCGTAGGCCACGAAGACCGTGAGCATGAACACCACCATTTCGACCAACGCGAAGGTCCCGAGCGCGTCGTAGCTAACGGCCCAGGGATACAAGAACACGATTTCGATGTCGAAGACGATAAACAGCATTGCGGTCAGGTAATACTTCACCGGGAACCGCTGCCCGGCCGTCGCGTGCGGGCCGCTCACCGGGGATTCGGTGGGCTCGATCCCGCATTCGTAGGCCGCCAGCTTCGACTTGTTGTAGCGCCTCGGCCCGGCCAGGCTCGCGATTCCGACCGAGCCGACGGCAAAGGCGGCGGCAATCCCGCCGAGTACCAGGATGGGTATGTAGACGTTCAACTCGCTCCATGATCCGTCGTAATGCGGCCGCCTTCTCGACTGAGCGGGCGGCCGGGCGGTGACCGGGCTGCTGTGACGAACCGGGTCTGTGGCCCGTCACAGTGACTTTCAACATAGCGTCGTTGGCGTCGGCGCACGTGCTCGGGGTGGTGCTATTTGCCCGGTTTTAACGTCCCCGCATTCGGGCGAGTCGTCGCGGGGGTGCTGAGCACCCGCCCACACGGTCTACGGTTCCGTGTCGGCGCAGGTGAGAGCGGTGATTGCTAGTGAGCGGGGGCGCGGAGCAAGCCGAGCACCGTGCGGCCCAGCACGATGGGGTCCAGCGGATGCGGTACGGCGGCGTCGGCGCGCGACCAGCTGGCCAGCCACGCGTCGTCGCGGCGGCCGGTGAGCACCACGATCGGCGGGCAGGTCTCGAGTTCGTCCCTGAGCTGTTTGGCGATGCCCATGCCGCCGGTGGGCGTCGCCTCGCCGTCGAGAATGGCCAAGTCGATGCCGCCCTCGTCCATCGTGCGGATCACCATGGGGCCGGTCGCCACCTCGACGTAGGTCAGCTCGGGGAGGTCCGGGTGCAGGTGCTTGCCCAACGCGCGCATCACCCGTTCGCGGGTTTCGACGTTGTTGCTGTAGACGAGGATCCGCAGGGCGCTGCTGGAGTCGGGCACGCTCAGATGGTACTGGTGGCGCGCAAGCCCTACCGGGTTGCCCGAACGAAGACCGCCTGCGCCGCCGCCGTTGCCGTCGCGGCGACCATGCCGAACCTGTTCCAGCCCAGGTCGAATTGGGACCGGTCGACCTTCGTTTCGCCCGAGATCCGAATCGAACCGTCCTCCAGCTCGGTGATCGTGACGGGCAGCGCCAGCGGCGCGGTGACGCCCTTGATGGTGAAGCTGGCGCGAAGTTCCGCGGCGTTGCCCTTGGTTGGGTGCACTCCGGTGACGACGACGCTGATCTCTGGGAAACGCTCGACGTCGAAGAAGTCGGCCGAGCGCAGGTGCTTGTCGCGGCGGCCGATGCCGGTGGACAGCGACGAGGCCCGGATGTCGACGCGGCCGAAAACGGCGCCCTTGCCGGTGAGCTGTCCGTCGCCGCTGAACTCGCCGAAGCGGCCCTTGACGTTCAGCAGGCCCCAGAAGTTTCTGACCTTGAAGGTGATGGTCGAGCGATCGGGATCCAGGCTCCACACGCCGGCCAGGTCGGGATCGCTCAGCAGTGTCTCCAGTGTCGTCATCGTCCCCCCTTCTGACTCGTGGCAAATCTAGCCGTTAGGCGAGCAACGGCGCGATCTCGACGGGGTCGAAGTATTCGTCGATCCGATCGATGAGCCCGTCGGCGCCCACCCTGATCACGATGCAGACCCGCATGGAGATCGATTGGCCGGCATGGCCGGTGGCGTGCAGGATGTGCTGCTGGACGAAGCCCGCGACGGAGCCGTCATCGAAGACCCGCCGGTCGAGGATTTCGTAATGGCGCTCGGTGGTGGCGGTGATGAACCAGTCGATGACCCGCATCGCCCGGGCCTTGTCGTTGTCGCGGCGCGCGCCGGTGCGCCAGACGGCGATGTCGTTGCTCCACAGTCGATCGACCGCGGGCACGTCGGTGTTCTCGATCGCCGCGAACAGGCGGTCGGCCACGTCGACGACGGTCTGCTGGGAGGCTGCGGGCATAGGGGCTCCTATTAGTCCGATTGCTCGTATCCGGGATGCGCGATGGCCAGGCGACGCCGGACCAGGGTGCGCAGGCAGGCGGTGACGTCGTTGGCGCGGTCGTCCAGCTCGCCGGACCGGATCGCGGCGGCAAGCTCTTCCTCGTCCGCGAAGCCCAGGCCGGCCAGCGCCGCGCCGGCCTCCGCCTCGCTCTCGTCAAGCAGTTCGCGCTCGACGATGCGCAGCGCGTTCGCGGCGACCCTGGCGTGGAAGTTGACCTGCCCGGTGGTGGCCTCGCGGACGTCGGTTTCGAGGAACTCGGCCACCGCGGCGACGAGCTCGGCCGCCAGCGGGCGGCCGTATGCGCCGATCACGCTGGCGCTCCTTCCAGCAGGTCGAGCAGGTCCCATTCCGTCTCGCAGACCCGGCGCCCGATCGTCGCCAGCTCCACCGAGCGGAACTCGCCGCTCAGGTGCCGCTCGGCCTGGTAGCGGCAGATGACACCCCAGCGCAGTGTGGCCAGCACCAGCCACCAGTGAAACGCCACCCGGTCGACGCCGGCGGCACCGGCCTCCTCGTAGGCGCGGAGAAAGGCCTCGATGCTGCCGAGGCCGCCGGCGGCCAGGCCGGCCGGGGCGCCGAACCGCCAGGCCCGGATGCAGAACCAGGCCAGGTCCTCGTACGCCTCGCCGAGGTGGACCAGCTCCCAGTCCAGGACGGCGGCCAGGTCGGACCCGTCGACGATGAGGTTTCCCATCCGGTAGTCGCCGTGCACCAGAACGGGGCTCGACGGCTCGGATTTTTGCGGCCGGTTCGCCTCGAGCCAGCGAAACGCCCACTCGAAGGTGGCGGTGGTGTCGCCCATGGCGTCGAGCCGCTCGCGCCACTGCGCGAGTTGGTCCTCGTGTGCCAGGCCGGGAATGTCCGGATCGGCGCGATGGATGGCGGCCAGCGCCCGCGCGCACTGCTGCAGCAGGCGGGTGCGGCCCGCGTGGCCGTCGGTAGCGTCGAGCTGGCGCTGGATGCGCCGGACGATGGTCTCGCCGCCGATCGCGTCGCAGATCAGGAACGGATTGCCCAGGGCGGCAACCGAATCGTCGGCGACCAGGATGTGGGGGACCGGCGCACCGGCCGCCGCGGCCGCGGCCTGGGCGCGTGCTTCGAGCTCCATGCCGGCGTGCACGTCGTCGGGCGGGCCGGTGCGCAGGATCAGCGAACGGCGTTGCTCGCCCGCGACGGCGTCGAACGCCCACGTGGTGCGGCTGGCGCCGCCGGTCAGCGCCCGCAGGTTCTCGATCACCGGGCTCGCGCCGAGCGCCGGCGCCAGCACCCGGGCCAGCTTGCCGGCCAGTTCGCCGTTGTCGGTCACTTGTGGCCAAACTTGAACAGCCGCTGCGCCACCCGCCGGATCTGGATCTCCTCGGCGCCCTCGGTGATCCGGTAGCGGCGGTGATGGCGGTAGATGTGCTCGAACTGCTCGTGGCGGCTGTAGCCGAGGCCGCCGAAGACCTGCATGGCCCGGTCGGCCGCGTCGCAGACCAGCCGGTTGGCGCGGTAATTGGCCATCGACACCTTGTCCGAGACCTCCATGTGGTGGTTGCGGTCCAGATGCCAGGCCGCGTATTGCACCAGCAGCCGCACCATCTGGGCCTCGGTCTGCAGCTCGGCCAGCGGCCACTGCACGGCCTGGTTGACCGACAGCGGCTTGCCGAAAACCATGCGGCTGCCGGCGTATTCGGCGGCACGGTCGATGCAGTATTGGGCGGCGCCCAGGCTGCTCGCCGCCTGCCGGATCCGGTTCTCGTGCAGGAACGTTTGCGCGACTTCCAGGCCGCGGTCGACTTCGCCGAGCACCCCGTCGGCGGGGACCCGCACGTCGGTCAACTCGACCTCGCCGTGGTCGGTGGGCATGTTGAACGTCCACCAGTAGTAGGGGACACGGAACCCGGGCGCATCCGTCGGGACGAGAAACGCGGTGATGCCCAGCGCGGCCCCGGGCTCGCCGGAGGTGCGCGCGAAGATCAGGTCGTGGGTGGCCCGGTGCACCCCGGTGTTAAACCGCTTCGAGCCGTTGAGCACCCACCCGTCACCGTCGCGTTCGGCGCGGGTTTCCAGCCAGGTCGCATCGGAGCCGTGCCGCGGCTCGGTCAGCCCGAACGCCATCGACCGTTCCCCGGTGATCAACGCCTCCGACCAGTCGCGGCGCTGCTCGTCGGTGCCGAAGCGCTCCATCATGATCACCTGGGGGAAATTCCCGACGATCGACGACTCGTTCTGCAGGTCGTTGTGCAAACCAAGGCCCTTGTGCGCCAAGTGTTCCCGAATGACCGCCATGTCCAGGTTGGTGCCGTCGCGGCCGCCCAGCGACGTCGGCAGGCCGTAGCGCAGCCAGCCTGCCTTGTCGGCGCGCCTGCGCATCTCGGCGAGCAGATCCTCCCACTCGCGTGACGGGATGCCGTCGTTCTCCCAATCGGTGCGAGCATGCTCGCGGCGATGGTCGAAATACTGGATGTTGTCACGTTCCAGCGGCTTGATCTCCGACTCGATGAACGCATCCATCTCGGCGAGCACTCCCGGAAGATGTTCTGGCAGAGTGAAATCCACGGTTACTCCTTTGCGCCGTAGAGGGTTTTCTTCCAGACCGTCGACAAGGTGGTGATGGCGTCGTGGTCGCTGATCTGAAGGTCCAGGCCCGACGGGCCCGCGAAGACGGTGGTGAAGTTCTCGAACAGCAGCGCGATCGCGGCCGCCGTGTGTTGGGGATTGAGCTCGGTTCCGTAGCCCTGCTGCTGCGCGCGGCGTACCGAGGCGGCGACGATGTCCATGCCGAAGCGCCGGAATTCGTTCTGTACGTTCGCGAAGCGCGGCTGGGTGGCCGCCAGCTGTGCCACCGCGATCATGATGCCGATGTTCTGCTTGAACATGTTCCAGTACCCGGTGACCACCGACGTGAAGAACGCGTCGTCGTCGGGGGATTCGGGGAGCTCGAGGCGCAGTCCGGGCGGCGCCACGACCTCGTGCAGAAACGACTCCGCCAGGGCGGCCAGCAGGTCTTCCTTGTCGTCGAAATACCGGTAGAACACGGCGGGTGACTTGCCCGCGGCCGAGGTGATGTCGGCCAGGGTGGTGCCGTGAAAACCGCGTTCGGCGAACAGCTTCCGGGCGGCCTGTTCGATGGCCTGCCTGGTCTGGCGACCCTTTGCCGTCAACGTGTCGGTCGGCATCAGTTCCGGATTCGGTCGCCGGCGCGCAGCAGGGCGCTCGGCAGGTCGTGGCCGACAACGGATTTGGCGGCCTCGGCCGCGGCGATCGCGGCCCGCAGGTCCACGTCGACGTCGACACCGCTGTCGGTCAACAGGTAGACGAGGTCCTCGGTGGCGATGTTGCCGGTGGCGCCCGGGGCGAAGGGGCAGCCGCCCAGGCCCCCGATCGACGCGTCCAGCCGGGTGACCCCGGATTCGACGGCCGCGTAGGCGCTGGCCAGCCCGGTGCCGCGGGTGTTGTGGAAATGGCCGCCCAGCGGCATGTCGCCGATCACCGGACGCAGTTGGGCGACGAGCGAACTCACCCGTCGCGGGGTGGTGGTGCCGATGGTGTCGGCGATGGAGAACCGGTCGACATGTTGTTCCCGGGCGGCCGCGCCGATCTCGAGCACCCGCCCTGGCGGCGTCGGCCCGTCGAACGGGCAGTCCCACGCGGTGGCGACGATGACTTCGACGGTGGCGCCGGCGTCGTGCGCGATGGCGACGATCTCCTCGATCTGCCTGGTGGCCTCGGCGCTGTCGCGCCCGACGTTGGCCTCGCTGAACGCGTCGCTGGCGGCCACCACGTATTCGACGGAGCGCAGCCCCGCGGCGACCGCGCGCCGGGTGCCGTTGGGGCTGGCTACTAGGGCGGAGAACTCGATGTCGGGGTAGGTGTGCAGGTGCGCGGCGACTTCGGCGGCATCGGCCATCGACGGCACCTTTGACGGGGACACGAACGCCGTGGCCTCGATCTCGCGCACCCCGGTGGCGGCCACCGCGGCCAGCAGCTCCAACTTGGCGGCCAACGGGATTGGCCTTTCGATCTGCAGGCCGTCGCGCAGGGCCACCTCGCGAATGTCGACGTGTTGTGTCATAAAACCCCCTCAGCCCTTAGCTCTTCGAGCTCCGCGGCGGTCTTGCCGAGCAACCCGATGTAGACGTCGTCGTTGTGTTGTCCCGGGCGCGCCGGGCCGGCGTAGCGGACGCTGCCGGGGGAGTCCGAGAGCACCGGGACGACGCCCGGTCCGAGCACGTTGCGGCCGACCCGTTCGTCGTAGTGCTCGACCAGCATGCCGCGGGCCCGCAGCTGCGGGTCGTCGACCACCTCGGCGACGGTGTTGATCGGCCCGGCGATCACGCCTGCGGCGGAAAGGGTTTCGATGATTTCGCCGGGCTGGCGGTCGGCGGCCCACGCGCCGATGATCTCGTCGAGTTCGTCCTGATTGCGGCCGCGGCCGCCGTGTGTGGCGAACCGGTCGTCGGTGGCCAGCTCCGGGCGCCCCATCGCCTTGCACAGGCGCGCGAACACGGTGTCCTGGTTGGCGGCGATCACCACCCACGAGCCGTCGGCGCTGCGGTAGATGTTGGACGGCGCGATGCCCTCCAGCCGGGTTCCCGACGGCCCGCGCACCACGCCGCCGACGTCGTAGTCGGGGATCGTGGATTCCTGGACCGCCAAACAGGATTCGGTCAACGCAACGTCGACCACTTGCCCGCGCCCGGTGACGCCGCGGCGATACAGCGCGGCCAGCGCGCCCTGGGCGCCGAACATGCCGGCCAGGCTGTCGCCGAGCGAGAGCGCCAGCCGGGGCGGCGGCCCGCCGGGGAATCCGTTGAGGTGCCGCAGCCCGCTGGCGGCCTCGGCCACCGACGCGTAGCCGGCCTTGTGCGCCTCGGGCCCCGTCTGGCCGTAGCCGGAGACCCGGACCAGGATGATGCCCGGGTTGCGCTCGGAGAGCACGTCGTAGCCCAGCTCCCATTTCTCCAGGGTGCCCGGGCGGAAGTTCTCCACGACGATGTCGGATTTCGCGACGAGGTCGACGAACAGCCCGCGGCCGCGTGGCTTTCGCAGGTCGAGCGTGATGGCGCGCTTGTTGCGCGCGTGCACCGTCCAGAACACGTGATGCCCGTCCACTTCGGCCTGGCCCCAGGTCCGCAGCGGGTCCGGCGCGCCGGGGGGTTCCACCTTGACGACGTCGGCGCCCATGTCGCCGAGCAGCCGGCCGGCGAACGGCCCGGCGATCAGGGTGCCGAGTTCCAGCACCCGGACGCCGTCCAGCGGGCCCGTCACTGTCTGCTCGCGAAGTCGTGGCGGACCAGCCAGTCGGTGACGACGTCGACGGCGTGCCGCAGCTTGTCCCGCTGGTCGGGGCCCGCGTAATAGTGTGTGGCGCCGGGAATTTCGTGCATCTCCTTGTCCGGGTGCCCGATCGCCTCGTAAAGCCGTCGGGTGTGGCTGGGCGTGCAGGCGTCGTCGGCCAGGTTACCGATCACCAGCGCCGGGACCGCGAGGTCGCGCCCGCACGCCACCCCGTCGCCGCGGGCGTCGTCGTAGCTCCATTGCGACAGCCAGCCGCGCAGCGTCGAAAACCGGGCCAACCCGACCGGGCTCATGTTCACCACTTGAGGATCGCCCAGGTAGCAGGTTCCGGGGGTGCGTTCGTTGGGATCGACGGTCGGATCCAGCCAGCGCGGGTCGGCCATGGTCCCGTGCACGACGAAGCAGAATTCGTCGTCGGGGCGGCCGGCGGCCCGCAGTTCGGCGAGCTTTTCCTTGACCCATGCGGTGATGCGCCGGTTGCGATCGATCTGCGCCTGCCGGTAGCGGGCCAGAAATTCTTGGCGGTAGGGCGGTTGGTTGGGGTTGTCGGGGTTGTAGAGGTCGAGCTCGGGATCGCGCTTGGTGGGATCGGATTCGTCGAGGATCGACGCGTCCAGCCACTCGGTGAGCGTGCCGTGCCGGCTGATGTGCGCGGCGAGCAGCATGACGCCGTCGGCCGCCGGCAGGTCGAGCCGCGTCAGGTCGGGGCCGTCCCCGGACGGGCTCGACGTGACGGTCGCGTGCTGGGCCTGCTGCTGGTAGAACATCGAGAGCGAGCCGCCGCCGCTCCATCCGGCCAGCACCACCTTGGCGTAGCCCAGCCTCTTCTTGGCGTCCTTGATGCACTCGCCGAGATCCTCGACCACCTTCTCCATCAGCAGTCCCGAATCCGTGCCGCGGAACCGGCTGTTGCAGTAGATGACGTGGTGGCCCGCGCGGGCCAGCGCACCCGTCATCGGCAGGTAGGCGCCGCCGCCGATGGGATGCATGAACACCAACACGGTGTCGGACGGCTTGTCCCTGGGCTTGAGCAGATAGCTTTCCAGCACCGTGATCTCGGCCAGCCCGCCATACACGTCGCGGACCGCGGAATTGTTCTGGAACGCAACGAGATACGGGATGCGGTCGTATTCGTGTTTCATCAGTGCTGCCCGAGGTCGTGCGCCAGCACCTCGGGCGACGGGGTCAGCCGCCGACGGGCGTCGACGGCGATCACCTGCCAGTCCACCCGCGAATGCTCGTCGAACTTGCGGCGCGCGCGTTCCCGCGCCTTCTCCGGCGCGCCGTGGTGAACCCCTTGCGGCGCATGGGTGATCAGGCCGGGCGGCATCGGGATGCCGTAGAGCGACCCGCCGTGGAAGAAGGCGATCTCGTCGTAGTCGACGTTGCGGTGATACCAGGGTGTGCGTTCGGTGCCGGGGACCCCCTCGGCAGGTTTGGGCAGGAAGTTCATCACGTAGACGCCGGTGGCCTGCATGAACAGATGCACGGTCGGCGGCAGGTGAACGCTGTCCGAAGTGACCACGTTGTAGTCGGCGATGTTGAAGGTGAACGGGAAGTTGTCACCGCGCCAGCCTTCGACATCGATCGGATTGTGTTGGTAGAACAGCGTTGTCGGCCCGCCCTCATGGATGAGCCGGACCTGGTACTCGTCGCGCCCGTCATCCTCGAACGGCTGTGGTTCGGGGATCGTGGCCTGCGACGGGTCGAACGGGAAGTGGCGGCCGAGCGCGCCGGGCGGCGGCACCCGGAACTCGTCGCTGGCCTCGATCATCAGCAGCGTCGTCTCGGTATCGGGCAGCTGCCGCCAGGTGCACGCCTTCGGGATGTAGAGCCAGTCGCCCTCCCGGTAACGCAGCGGCCCGAACTCGGTCTCCAGCAGGCCCGCGCCGCGGTGCACGAAGCACAGCAGGTCGCCGTCGACGTGACGGACGTAGAAGGGCATCGGCTCGTGGCGGCGGCTCAACAGGATTCGGCAGTCGTCGTTGCTGAACATCAGCAGCGGGCCGCCGCCGGCGTCGGTGGCATCGCTGGGTTTCAGCTCTCCGGCGAGCACGTCGACCGGGCGCAGCGGGCCGACCGACCGATAGGCGGTGGGGTCGTTGCGCCGGTACATGTTGGCGGTCCGCCCGGTGAAGCCGCCCCGGCCCAGCTCGTCGTCCTTGAGCCCATCGAGGTCGGCGTGCAACCGCCGCGGCGTCTTGCCTTTTCGCAGGTGAACGAAGGATTCCATGGGGCGACTCCTGGCTCCGGCGCCTCAAAACTGAAAGTGACATTACTTTTTGTTTTTCCGCCGCACAAGGGGCGAGGGCTTCGTAGCTTTGGTCACATCCGCCCCAAGCGTCTCCCGGGGGAAGGGACACCCTTTGTGCCCGCCTCGCAGCGACTGTTCCTTGGTGCAAGACCACTGCGGCCGCTGTCGCTGCGAGGCGGGCAAAGAGGCAATTCCTTCTCCGCTGCGGCCTGTGTGGCAGATGTGACCGGAGTGCGTCAGTCCCGGACCCGCACCACGACTTTGCCCTTGGCCGTACGATTCTCGAGCGATGCGACCGCCGCGGCCGCCTGCTCCAGCGGGTAGACCTCCGGCGTGGGGGCGGCCAGCCGGCCCGAGCTCAGCAGGCGCTCGAGCCCGGCCCACTGCTCGGCCAGCGCGTCCGGGTGGGTCGCGGTCCAGGCTCCCCATCCCACGCCGACGACGTCAATGTTGTTGAGCAGCAGCCGGTTCACTTTGACGCTCGGAATCTCGCCGCCGGTGAACCCGATGACGAGCAGCCGACCGCCGGGCGCGAGCGAGCGCAGCGAATCGGTGAAGCGGTCGCCGCCGACCGGGTCGACCACCACATCGACGCCGCGGCCGCCGGTGAGTTCCTTGACGGCGTCCTTGAACCCCTCGGCCAGCACCACGTCGGTGGCGCCGGCGGCCGTCGCGACGTCGGCCTTGTCTTCGCTGCTGACGACCGCGATGGTGCGCGACGCCCCCAGCAGCGAGGCCAGCCGCAGCGTCGAGGTCCCGATCCCGCCCGCCGCGCCGTGCACCAGCAGGGACTCGCCGTCGGCCAGGCGGCCGCGCACGGTCAGCGCGAAGTACACCGTCAGGTCGTTGAACAGCAGGCCGGCGCCCGCCTCGAAGCTGACGTTGTCCGGCAGCTTGAACACCCGGTCGGGCTGCACGATGGCCACCTCGGCCATTCCGCCCGCCAGCATCGTCAGCGCGACGACCCGGTCGCCGGCCTTGACGTGGATGTTGTCGGGGGCCGACCGCACCACGCCGGCGATCTCGGCTCCGAGCACGAACGGCGGCTCCGGCCGGTATTGATACAGACCGCGGGTCAGCAGCGCGTCGGGGAACGCCGCGCCGGCGGCGTGCACCTCGACGACCACACCGTCCCCGGAGGGTTCGTCGACCTCCGCCACCTCGATCGCGTCTGGACCATCTAGCCGAGTCACCCGTGCCGCCCGCATGGTCGGACAGCCTAACGCCGACTCTGAATCCGCCCGCAACGTGCCCATATCGACGGCGCTAACCTCACCTCATGGATTTTTTTCCACTCGGTGGCTTTTCCGTTGCCCGCATCGGCTTCGGCGCAATGCAGCTGCCCGGCCCTAACGTTTTCGGGCCGCCGCGGGACCGTGACGAAGCGCTGGCGGTGCTGCGCCGGGCGGTCGAACTCGGCGTCGACCACATCGACACCGCCCAGTTCTACGGCCCCGACGTGGCCAACGAGCTCATCCGCGAGGCGCTGCATCCGTACCCGGAGAACCTGGCCCTGGTGAGCAAGGTCGGCGGGCGCCGTGACGAATCCGGAGCCTGGCTGCCGGTCGACGAGCCGGCCGACTTGCGCCGCGACATCGAAGCCAACCTGAGCGCCCTCGGCGTCGACCAACTGGCCGCGGTCAACCTGAGGCTCTTCGAGAGCGACGGGCCCGACGAGCTGTTCGACGAGCAGCTCTCGGTGATGATCGACGCGCGTGACGAGGGATTGATCGGTGGGATCGGGCTGAGCAGCATCAACCGTGAACACCTGCTGCACGCGCTCGAACGGACAGAGATCGCCTGTGTGCAAAACGCTTTCAATCTCGTTCAGCGAGAGTCGGCCGCGGTGCTGGAGGAATGCACTCGGCGGGGGATTGCGTTCGTCCCCTTCTTTCCGCTCGGCGCGGCCTTCGTCAAGCCGAACCCGGTGCTCACCAACCCGCTGGTGATCGACACCGCCCGGCGTCTCGGCCGGACTCCCGCTCAGGTCGCGCTGGCGTGGACGCTGAGCGTGGCGCCCAACGTGCTGCTGATCCCGGGTACCTCGTCGGTGGCGCACCTCGAGGAGAACATGGACGTCGCGTCCGTCGAGCTGGACGACGACACCCGCGAGCGGCTGAACGCCGTCGCTGCTTGATGCGCGTCCGACCCGCCACCGCCGCCGACGCCGCGGCGTGCGTCGACATCTACCGGCCCTACGTGCTGGACACCGTCATCTCGTTCGAGACGGAGGTGCCGACCGTCGAGGAGATGGCGCGCCGCATCGCGGGCGCCCGTGAATGGCTGGTGCTCGAGGACGACGACGTCGTGACCGGTTACGCCTATGCGCACCAATTCAATCCGCGCGCGGCGTACCGATGGTCGGTCGAGACGAGCATCTACCTCGCCCCGGATCGGCTGCGCTCCGGCGGGGGCCGGCTGCTCTACACCGAACTGCTGCACCGGCTCGCCGAACGCGGTTTCCGGCGGGCGTTCGCCGGCATCGCCCAACCCAACGAGGCCAGCAACGCGCTGCACAAGGCGTTCGGCTTTCGTCCGGTGGGCTACTACCCGCGCGTGGGGTGGAAGCTTGGCGCCTGGCACGACGTCGAGTGGTGGCAGCTCGACCTGCTCGGCCCCGACGAGGATGCGGCTCCGCCGCGACCGATCGCTACTTGAGCTCCGCGGACGACAGCCCCAGCAGCCGCCGCGCGACCACCAGCTGCTGGATCTGTTGGGTGCCCTCGAAGATGTCCAGGATCTTGGAGTCGCGCGCCCACTTTTCCAGCATCGACTGCTCGGAATACCCTGCGGTGCCTGCCAATTCGACGGACTTGAGGGTGACGTCGCTGGCCATCCGCCCGGCCTTGGCCTTGCTCATCGAGGCCTCTTTGGAGTTGGGGATCTTGTTGTCGGCCTGCCACGCCGCGCGTAGCGACAGCAGGTAGCTGGCCTCCCAGTCGGCCTCCATCCGCAGGAACTCCGCGGCGGCCGCGCTTTGGGCGTGTGAGGGCCTGTCGTAGGAGATCTCGACCCCGGCCTCGGTGAGGATCTTGCGGATTTCCTCCAGCGCGGCGCGGCCGACCCCGATGGCCATGGCGGCGACGATCGGGCGGGTGTTGTCGAAGGTCTCCATCACCCCCGAAAAGCCCTTGCCGACCTCGATTTCGGGGTTGCCCAGCAGATTGTCCTTGGGAATGCGGACGTTATCGAACCGGATCGCCGCGGTGTCCGAACCCTTGATGCCGAGCTTGTGCTCGAGGCGTTCGACGGTGACGCCGGGATGTTCGCGCGGCACGATGAACGACTTGATCGCCGCGCGGCCCTGTGACTTGTCCAGCGTGGCCCACACCACGATGTGGGTGGCGCGCGAGCCCGCGGTGACGAAGATCTTCTCGCCGTTGATGACGTACTCGTCACCGTCGAGCTTGGCGGTGGTGGACACCGCCGCCGAGTCGGATCCGAAGCCGGGCTCGGTGATGGCCATCGCCGCCCATACCTTGCCCAGGCGTTCCAGCTGTTCGTCGGTGGCGACCGCGGAGATGGCGGCGTTACCGAGTCCCTGATAGGGAACCGACAGCATCATCGCGACGTCGCCCCAGCAGGCTTCCATCGTCTGCAGCAGCGCGGCCATGTTGGCGCCGTTGTGGTTTCGGTCCCTGTCCTCGTCCTCGTCGCGCAGCGCGTCGGCCCCGGCGAATGCGACCGATTCGGAGGCGCCCTCGAAAAGGCTAATCAGGGTGTCGAGTTCGACCGGGTAGGCGTGCTCCTTGAGGTCGTACTTGCGGGCGATCGGCCGCATCATCTCGGCGGCGCCCTGGTGGGTCTTGACGATCACCGACTGCAGCTTGCGGGGCAGTTCCAGATTGATTGCCATGGTTGAACTTTCGGCTCGGGGAAGGTGGTGACTCAGATAACGACAACGCCCTCGGCGACGCCGATGGCCCGCAGGTCGCGGTACCAGCGCTCGACAGGGTGCTCCTTGGTAAAGCCGTGACCGCCGAGCAGTTGCACGCCGTCCAGGCCGATCTGCATGCCCTTGTCGGCGCCGAGCCGCTTGGCCAGCGCCGCCTCCCGGGTGAACGGCAGGCCCTGTTCGGCGCGGGCGGCGCCACGCCAGGTGATCAGCCGCAGCCCGTCCAATTCGATGGCGATGTTGGCGCACATGAAGGCCACGGCCTGACGATGCGCGATCGGCTCGCCGAAGGCGTGGCGTTCCTTGACGTAGGGGACGACGTAGTCGAGCACGGCGTGCGAGGTGCCGACCGCGAGCGCCGCCCAGCCGAGCCGGGACAGCGCGATCGCCTCCGAATAGGCCCCGTCATATTCCGCGTCGGGGGCATCCGGTTCGCCCAGGCGGGCGCTCAGCGGCACCGATACGCCGGACAGCTCGACCTGGCCCAGGGCCGCGGCGCGTATTCCCATGCTCGGATCCGCCTTGACGGTAAGGCCTTTGGCGGATGATTCGACGATGAACAGCGCGGGCTTGCCGTTCAGCTGGGCGCCGACGACGAACAGCTCGGCGTCCGCCGCGGCGGGAACCAAAGACTTCACGCCGTCCAGCCGGTAGCCGCTCGGGGTGCGCACGGCGGTCGTCTTCAACCGGGTGGGGTCGAACAGCGGTTGCGGTTCGGCGATCGCCACGCACGCCTGCGGGACGTTCTCCCCGGCGAACTCCTGCAGGTAGGTGGCCTGCTGGTCGGCGCTGCCCCAATGGGTCAAGGCCGCGGCGACACCGCCGGGCGCCAGGATGGGCAGCGCCAGGCCCATGTCGCCGTAGGCCAGCGCCTCGGCCGCCAGCACGTTGGTCACGCTGGAGCGGTGCGCGGCGATGCCGTCGAAGTCCTCGGGGATGTTGATCGCGGTGATGCCCAACTCGGCGGCCTTCGCGATCAGGTCGGGCGGATAGGTCGCGGCCTCGTCGGCGTCGTGCGCCGCGGGACGCAGCACCTCCGCGGCGAACTCGTCGAGGGTCTCGACGATCATCTTCTGCTCGTCGTCGGGCGTCAGGTCGAAGTAGTCCTTGCCGCCGGACTTCAGCCGGGTCGGTCCGCCGCGCAGGTTCTGGACCCGCTTGAACTGGCGGGAAGTGGCCGCGGCGGTGGAGAAGACGGTCTTCGTGCCGTAGCGCAGGCCCCGGTTCAGCGGGTCGCGCAGGTGGTATTTGTCCAGAAACTCCTGGCCGACCAGCGGGGTGAGCAGCGCCAGGGTGATGTCGATGCCCGTGCGCTTGTGCGGTTGCAGCCCGACGCCGGTCTTACGGCCGCGCCGTCGGCTGCGTGAGCGAGTGTTTTCTGAAGTCTGTTTTGAACCGGAACGGGTGTCGGTCATTTCAGCCTCTATCGATGGGCGTTGCGGATAAAACCTATCTTACTCCGGAGTAAGATAGATGCGACCGCCTGTTAACTAATTCACAAAGATTAAGCGCGCAGGCGCGAAAGCACCTGCTCATGCAGCAGTCCGTTTGTCGCCACGGCGCTGCCGGCGTGCGGGCCCGCGGTCCCGTCCAGGCCGGTGAACGTTCCGCCCGCCTCGCGCACCAGGATGTCGAGCGCCGCCAGGTCCCACACGGACACCTCCGGCTCGGCGGCGATGTCGACCGCCCCCTCGGCGACCAGGCAGTAGGAGAAGAAGTCGCCGTACGCCCGCACCCGCCACACCGCATCGGTCAGGCCGACGAAGCGATCGCGCAGGCCGCGTTGCGCCCATCCCGACAGGCTGGAGAACGACAGGCTCGCCGAATCCAGTTGTGCCACTGAGGAAACGGACAGCGCTCGCGGCGGACCGCCGTCGACCGCGGCGAACGCGCCGCGCCCACGCGCCGCCCACCACCGGCGGCGCAGCGCCGGTGCGCTCACGACGCCGACCGACGAAACGCCGTCCTCGAGCAACGCGATCAGGCTGGCCCACACCGGCACCCCGCGCACGAAATTCTTGGTGCCGTCGATCGGATCGATGATCCATTGCCGCCCGCTGAAGGTGGCGGTTCCACCGAACTCCTCGCCGACGATGCCGTCGTCCGGCCGTTCGCGCCCGAGCACGTCACGCAGTTCGGTTTCGACCGCGCGATCGGCGTCGGTGACCGGGGTCAGATCGGGTTTGGTGTCGACGCGCAGGTCAAGCGCCCCGAACCGTGCGGAGGTCAGCGCGTCGGCGTGATCGGCCAACGCGAGCGCCAGCGCCAGATCGTCGCTCATTTGGCCCCGCTCTCCCCCGCAAGCGGGAGGTGCCCCCACCTCATCACTACGTTCTGCCTCGTCGTCGGCGCGACTCATGGAGCAGTCCTACCATGGCCGGATGTGGGAATACGGTGTGTTGATTCTGCTCGTGGCGGTCCTGGGGGTGGCCCTTGCGCAGCGGTTCGCCTCGCGCGGCCCCCGCGGTGAGCTCGCGCACGGCACCCTCCTGGTGACGGGCGTCAGCCCGCGGCCGGACGCGACCGGCGAGCAGTACGTCACCGTCGCCGGCGTCATCAACGGACCCACGGTCAGCGAGTACGAGGTGTATCAGCGCATGGCGGTCGACGTCGACCACTGGCCGACCATGGGCCAGCTGCTCCCGGTGGTCTATTCGCCCAAGAACCCCGACAATTGGCGGTTCGCTCCCGCCGAACCGCCGGCGGCGTAGCGGTCACCCGCCCGCGGGCGGGCGCGTCATCACCGTGAGCCGGGTTCCGTAGCGCGGCAGGACGCCCGATGCACGAGCCAACGTCCCCGCCGGCATCCCGGGAACACCCGGATAGCCGGAACCGGCCAGCTCGTCGGTGCCCGGAAGGGTGGTGAGGCCGGCGGGCTGCAGCGCCGAGACGCGGCTGGCTGACGGCGCCGACCAGCTGGCGGGCACCGACATCGGGCCGATCGCGTTGGCCCGCCCCATGCTGACCGTGATCGCGTTGGGCATGCCGCCGAGTCCGGAGCTGCCCGCCGCACCGGTCAAATTGGGCACCAACCCGATGGGCCCGAGCGCGGGCGCGGGCGCGGCAGCGCCGGCGAGATAAGTCAGATTGCTTTGGGCGCCGATGAGCGACACCGGGATGCCCTCGATGTTGGCGAGTGAACTGGTCGCCGTGTTTGTGGCCAGGATGCCGTCGAGCACGTTCAGGCTGTCCAGCCCGTTGGAGGTGAGGGGAATGGGGCTGAGCTTCAGCAAGTCGTTGAGGTTGTCGTAAATCTGATCGCTCCACGCCCGCAGCGTCGAGTACAAATCGGCAAACGGGTTGCTGGCCGCCTGATTGGCCGCGGCGGTCTGCTCGTTCACGCCATCGGCGTTGGTGGTCTGCTGCGGGGACGCAAACGATGTCAATCGGGAAGCGGCCGCCGAGGTCGCCGCGTAGCCGTTCATCGCGGTGGCGTCCTGGGCCCACATCTCGGCGTACTGGGCCTCGGTGGCCGCGATCGCCGCGGTGTTCTGGCCGAAGAAGTTCGTCGCGATCAACGCCTGTAGCTGCGCGCGGTTGACCGCGATCACCGGCGGGGGCACCGTCATGGCGAACGCCTGGTCAAACGCCGCGGCTGCCGCCCGCGCCTGCATCGCGGTCTGCTTCGTCTGCTGGGCGGTTGTGGTCAGCCACTCGACGTAGGGAGTCGCCGCGGCGGTCATCGCCGCCGACGCCGGGCCATGCCAGTGCAGCGTGGTCAGGGCCGAGAGCACCGAGCCATACGTCTCGGCCGTGGTGCCCAGTTCGGCGGATAGCGAGTCCCAGCTTCCCGCCGCCGCCAAAAGCGACCCGGAACCCGGACCGCTGTACATCCTGGCGGAATTGAATTCGGGCGGAAAAAAGGCGTAATCCATTGTCAGATCTCTCCTATGGGTGTGCCGGGTGAACCGTGCCGAGCCCGAATCGGCACCTTTTCCGTCGCCGGCTCGTCGGCGATGGTCATAAAAATGTAGGCGCCAATCCGTGTCTTTACTGGAGTTTTAAGACGAAAAGGCAAGTGGGTCATTGTGATAACGTCCGCCGGATTGCGATACCTGAAAACGACCGAATTCATTTATGGGGTCGGGCGTCCGCAGCGCATTCCGCCATGTGATGCGGCATTGCGACGAAGGCGACCGTCTGTCCCGCCATCGATAGGGACTAATGGCCTCCGTTTGTAGACCGAATGCCCCTGGGTAGCGCCGGTCCCGCCTCAATACCGTTGGGTGGGACGAATCCGTGATTTGTCCCCTCTGATCAGCACAGGAGACCGCGATGCTTCAGCCAGCCCCGACGGTCGTCGTTGGTGTCGACGGGTCGAAGACGGCCACCGATGCGGCGCGCTGGGCGGTCGACGAGGCGGTCAGCCGAGACATACCGCTGCGGTTGGTCTATGTGGTCGCGCCGCCGGATTCACCACGTTGGGCTCATGACGGCCGATTGGCCGCGGCCCGCGCCGTGTTGCACGACGCTCGTCGGGCGGTCGAGGCGACGGGGCGACAGGTGAAGATCGAAGCTGAAATCCTTTGGGGCAGTCCGCTTGCCAAGCTGGCCGAAGAGTCGAGGTCGGCGGCGATGATCTGTGTCGGATCCATCGGACTGAGTCACGCGGCCCGTGGGGCCGGGTCCCTGTCGGCGAGCCTGGCCGCGTCGGCCCTCTGTCCGGTAGCCGTCATCCGCCGCCCGGCGGGCAGGCCGGCAACCGCCAAGCTCGACCGCGTGATCGTGCAGGCGGACAACGCGGTGGCGCTGCGCCATGCCTTCGAGGAGGCGATGCTGCGGCACGCGCCGGTGCTGGCGATCGCGGTGGCCGCGGGGGACGACGATGCCGACACGGAATGTTCGGCGGGAGCACAGCTGAGGCGACGCATCGCGCGGTGGGCCCGCCTGTATCCCGACGTGCGCGTCGAATCCGCCGTCGTGCGCGGGTCCGCCGAGCAATACCTGGCCGCCGACGGGGACCGGGATCAGCTGTTCGTCACCGACGCGCGCGCCTGTTTCGACCTGTGCGGCGCGCACCACCCGGGAACCTCCGTTCTCGCCGCGCGTTCGAGCAACTTGTAGAGGCATCGGGTGGGGACTCGGTTGGGCTCCGGAGGAGCGGCGTTAAGAGTATTTCTGGTCGACGATCACGAGGCGGTGCGGCGCGGCCTGGTCGATTTGCTTTGTGCGGACCCCGAACTCGACTGCGTCGGCGAGGCCGGTTCCTTCGCCGAGGCGATGAACAAGATTCCCGCGGTCGGCCCGGACGTCGCGGTGCTCGACGACTGGTTGCCCGACGGCAACGGCATCGAGCTGTGCCGAGAACTGTTGTCCCGCATGCTGGAGCTGCGCTGCCTGATCCTGACGTCGTTCACCTCCGACGAGGCGATGCTGAACGCGATCCTCGCCGGTGCCAGCGGCTATGTCGTCAAAGACGTCAAGGGAATGGAATTGGCCTGCGCCATCAAGGATGTGGGCGCCGGCCGGTCGCTGCTCGACACTCATGCCGCGGCGGCATTGATGGCGAGGCTGTGGTGGACTATCGAGAACAGCGACGAGTTGTGGGCCTTCAACGAGCGGGAGCGAACGTTGTTGGGATTGCTCGGCGACGGCCTGACCAACCGCCAAATCGCCGACCGGATGTTGCTTGCCGAGGACGTCGTGAAGAACCTGGTGTCGCGCCTGCTGGTCAAACTGGGGGTGTCCCGCCAGCCCAATCGGGCTTACCGCCAATGGTTTTGAGGCGCCGGGTCAGCCGTGGCTGATTCGTAGCATTTCGGCCACGCTCGGCAGCTTGACGCGGGGACGCCCGTGCGGCTCGCCGGCCGCGCGCTCGTGGCGATCGATCATCTCCCAGTGGGCCGACGTCACGACTTTCGGCTGCCGGGACGCCAGCCACTCGGCCAGCTTGTCGGCGTGGTCGTCGGGGAACTCTGCGAGCGCGCCCTTCAGTTCAGAGCCGGCCAGGTCGTTCAGCAGCGTGTCGACGGTGTCTTGGGAGTCCTTCTTATTGGTACCGATCACTCCGGTCGGCCCGCGCTTGATCCACCCGACGACGTACTCGTTGCGGCTACCGTGCACGCGGCCGTCGGTGTTGGGGATGGTTGCGCTCTTGTCGTCGAAAGGCAGCCCGGCCGTGGGCATTCCGCGATATCCGACGGACCGCACCACCAACTGGGCCGGCAGTTCCTCTCGCTCGCCGGTGTCCTTGGCCGACACCCACCCGCTCTCATCGGTGACCAGTTCGTTGCGGCCCAACACGATGCTCTCGACCTTGCCGTCGCCCTTGATCTCGATCGGCGAAGTCAGGAAGCGGAAGACTATTCGGCGGTGGCCGGGGCGCGGCGCCCGCGCGGCGTAGTCGCGCAACACCTTGATGTTCTGCTTCGTCGTCTTGCCCGCCGCGGCCGCGTCCTCGTCGCTGATGCCCTCGAGCTGCGCCGGGTCGACGATCACGTCGACCCCCTCGAGATCCGCCAGCTCGCGCAACTCCAGCGTGGTGAACGCCGTCTGCAGCGGCCCGCGCCGGCCGACGACCACCACCTCGTCGACGCCGCACGGGCGCAGCGACTCCAGGGCGTGGTCGGCGATGTCGGTGCGCGCGAGCTCGTCGGGGTCGGTCACCAGGATGCGGGCGACGTCCAGCGCGACGTTGCCGTTGCCGATCACCACCGCCCGGGCGCCCGACAGATCCGGGGTCGACGCCTCGAAGTGCGGGTGCGCGTTGTACCAGCCGACGAATTCGACGGCGGCCATGCTGCCCGGCAGGTCCTCGCCGGGAATCTTCAACGACCGATCCGATTGCGCCCCGATGGCGTAGATCACCGCGTGGTAGCGCTCGGCGAGTTCGGCGGCGCTCACGTGCTCACCGACCACCACGTTGCCGAAGAAGCGAAGGCGGGGGTCTTCGGCGGTCTTCTCGAATTGCTTGCTGATCGACTTGATCTTCGGGTGGTCGGGCGCGACGCCGGAGCGGACCAGCCCCCAGGGCGTCGGCAGCATCTCGAGGATGTCGATCGCCACGTCGATGTCCTCCGACGCGTCGGCCGCCTTGAGCAACGATGCCGCGGCGAAGAAACCCGACGGCCCGGAGCCGACAATCGCGACGTGATATAAGCGCATCCTCGAGCCTTCTACTCGTGCCGGGCCGCGCGTGAGGGGGCTGAGCGTCGCGGTCCGGGCTGCACATACAGGTCACCTGATGCTAAACGCTGCGGCCCGGACGACGGCTTGTGCATTCGTCGCCGGTAACGTGGGCGGCTGTGGAACCCGACCGTCAAGCCGACATTGCCGCCCTTGACTCCACCCTGACCACGGTGGAGCGGGTGCTCGACGTCGACGGTCTGCGCAGCCGCATCGAGAAGCTCGAGCACGAGGCCTCCGATCCCAAACTGTGGGACGACCAGAGCAACGCGCAGCGGGTGACCAGCGAGTTGTCCCACGCGCAGGGCGAGCTGCGCCGCGTCGAAGAGCTGCGCCAGCGCCTCGACGATCTTCCGGTGATGTACGAGCTGGCGGCAGAAGAAGGGGATGCCGCCAGCGGCGTCGACGCGCTCGCCGAGGCGGACGCCGAACTAAAGGCGTTGCGCGCCGATATAGAGGCCGCCGAGGTGCGCACGCTGTTGTCGGGCGAGTACGACGAGCGGGAGGCGCTGGTCACCATCCGCTCGGGCGCCGGTGGGGTGGACGCGGCCGACTGGGCCGAGATGCTGATGCGGATGTACATCCGCTGGGCCGAGCAACACAAGTACGGCGTCGAGGTGTTCGACACCTCCTACGCCGAAGAGGCCGGGATCAAGAGCGCCACGTTCGCGGTGCACGCGCCGTACGCCTACGGCACGCTGTCCGTGGAACAGGGCACGCACCGGCTGGTGCGGATCAGCCCGTTCGACAACCAGAGCCGGCGTCAGACTTCCTTCGCCGAAGTCGAGGTGCTTCCGGTGGTGGAGACCACCGATCACATCGACATTCCCGACGGGGACGTGCGGGTGGACGTCTACCGTTCCAGCGGTCCCGGCGGTCAGTCGGTGAACACCACCGACTCGGCGGTTCGTTTAACCCACATCCCAACGGGTATCGTCGTGACTTGCCAGAACGAAAAATCGCAACTGCAGAACAAGATCTCGGCAATGCGAGTGCTTCAGGCAAAGTTGTTGGAGCGCAAGCGATTAGAAGAGCGCGCTGAGCTGGACGCGTTGAAGGGTGAGGGCGGCAGCTCCTGGGGTAACCAGATGCGCTCCTACGTACTGCACCCGTATCAGATGGTCAAGGATTTGCGAACCGAATACGAGGTGGGCAATCCGGCCGCCGTACTGGACGGAGACATCGACGGGTTCCTGGAAGCGGGAATCCGGTGGCGCAACCGAAAAGATGACGACTAACACCACTGTTCTTGCATCGACCGCTTCGATAAAGGCGCTGGGCTGGCACGACTTCTGGCGCGGCGAGGCCGGCCAATGGATCATCACCCGCGGCCTGCGCATCGTCATGGTGCTGATCGCGGCGGTCCTGATGGCCCGGTTCGTCAACTGGGTGGCGCAACAGGTGACCCGCCAGCTCACCGAGGGCTTCGCCGAGAGCGACGCGCTGGTGCGCTCGGAGACATCCAAGCACCGTCAGGCGCTGGCGTCGGTGATCTCCTGGGTGTCGGTCGTCATCATCGGCATCTGGGTCATGATGCAGATCGCCAACGTGCTGCAGTTTTCCGTAGGAGGACTGGTCGCGCCCGCGACCGTGGTCGGGGCCGCGCTGGGTTTCGGCGCCCAGCAGCTGGTGCGGGATCTGCTTTCCGGCTTCTTCATCCTGGTGGAGAAGCAGTACGGGTTCGGTGATCTGGTCACCCTGACCGTCGTCTCCTCGACGGAAGCCACCGGCACCGTCGAGAACGTGACATTGAGGGTGACGCGACTGCGTTCACCGGATGGCGAGGTGCTGACCATCCCCAATGGGCAGATCGTCAAGGTGGTCAACCTCTCCAAGGATTGGGCGCGCGCGGTGGTGGACATCCCAGTGTCGACCAGCGCCGACCTGAACCGGGTCAACGAGGTCTTGCACCAGGAGTGCGACCGCGCGATGGAGAACCCGGTCCTCGGGGAATTGCTGCTGGACCCGCCGACCGTGATGGGCGTGGAAAGCATCGAGGTCGACACCGTCACCCTGCGTGTGGTGGCCCGCACCCTGCCCGGCAAGCAGTTCGAGGTTGGGCGGCAGCTGCGTGTCCTGGTCATTCGGGCGCTGGCCCGGGTGGGCATCGTGACCGCGGCGGACGCGACGATAGGCCTGGTTGAGGACGACCCCTCCGTGCCGGCCGCCCAGGCCGCCGAGAAGTCGACCGACGGCAAAGCCGAAGACGCGGTGCAACGGCGGTGAAGTTCACCGTGAGCATCCTCGAGAGGCGCAGCGAGGACAAGCAACGACGACGCTGGAGCCACCTCTTCGGCGGCCGGATGCGCACGTCCACGCTGATATTGATCGTCGCGTTCTTCGCGGTGTGGTGGGTCTACGACACCTACCGTCCGGAAACGGCCCCCAAACCGCCGGCCCCGCAGGTGGTGCCGCCGGGTTTCGTGCCCGACCCCAACTACACCTGGGTGCCGCGCAGCCGCGTGCAGCAGCCGCCGGCCACCGTCACGTTCACGCCGACGCCGACGCCGACCACGACTCCAAGCACCAGCGTGCCGCCGCCCGTCACGACGACGACCACCGCGCCCCCGCCGTTCCAGTTGCCCACGCCGCCGTGCCTGCTGCCGCCGCCCTTCTGCCCGCCCAGCACGAGTCCGACGCCGACACCGTCGCAGCTACCCCAGCCCGGGCCTGGTCCGGTGCCGAGTTCCCCGCCACCGGTCAGCTGACTTGGCTCGCCAGCGAAATTCACGGCTACACTGGCGTGCCGTGATGATCACCCTTGACAACGTCAGCAAGAAGTACAAAGCGTCGGCTCGTCCGGCGCTGGACGACATCAACGTCAAAATCGACAAGGGTGAATTCGTCTTCCTGATCGGCCCTTCGGGGTCGGGCAAGTCGACGTTCATGCGGCTGTTGCTGGCCGAGGAGAGCCCGAACACCGGTGATATCCGGGTATCGAAGTTTCATGTGAACAAGCTCCCCGGGCGCCACGTGCCGAAGCTGCGTCAGGTCATCGGCTGCGTATTCCAGGATTTCCGGCTGCTGCAGCAAAAGACCGTGTACGAAAATGTCGCTTTCGCGCTGGAGGTCATTGGCAAGCGCCGCGAGGCGATCAACCGGACGGTGCCCGAGGTGCTGGAGACGGTCGGGCTGTCCGGGAAGGCCAACCGGCTGCCGGGCGAGTTGTCCGGCGGCGAGCAGCAACGCGTCGCCATCGCCCGGGCGTTCGTGAACCGCCCGCTGGTGCTGCTGGCCGACGAGCCGACCGGCAACCTCGACCCGGACACCAGTAAGGACATCATGGATTTGTTGGAGCGGATCAACCGCACGGGCACCACGGTGCTGATGGCGACGCACGACCACCACATCGTCGACTCCATGCGGCAGCGGGTCGTCGAGCTGTCGCTGGGCCGGCTGGTTCGCGACGAACAGCGCGGCATCTACGGGATGGATCGCTAAGTGCGCTTCGGCTTCCTGCTCAACGAGGTCCTGACCGGCCTTCGTCGCAACGTCACGATGACGGCCGCGATGATCCTGACGACCGCGATCTCGATCGGCCTGTTCGGCGGCGGGCTGCTGGTGGTCCTGTTGGCCGACCATTCCCGCGCCATCTACCTGGACCGCGTCGAGACGCAGGTGTTCCTCACCGAGGACGTGTCCGCCAACGACCCGTCCTGCGGTACCAACCCGTGCAAGGCGCTGCGGGAAAAGATCGAAGCACGGCAAGACGTCAAATCGGTGCGCTTCCTCAACCGTCAGGACGCCTACGACGACGCGATCCGGAAGTTCCCGCAGTACAAGGACGTTGCCGGAAAGGATTCCTTCCCAGCCTCGTTCATCGTCAAGCTGGACAATCCCGAGCAGCACAAGGACTTTGACTCTGCTATGCAGGGACAGCCCGGCGTGCTTTCGGTGCTCAACCAGAAGGATCTGATTGACCGCCTGTTCGCGGTCCTGGACGGCCTGAGCAAGGCCGCGTTCGCCGTCGCCCTGGTGCAGGCCGTCGGCGCGATCCTGTTGATTGCCAACATGGTCCAGGTGGCGGCGTATACGCGCCGCACGGAGATCGGGATCATGCGCCTGGTCGGCGCGAGCCGCTGGTATACCCAGCTGCCGTTCCTGGTCGAGGCGATGGTCGCCGCGGCGGTCGGTGTCGCGATCTCGGTTGCGGGGTTAATCCTGGTACGGGCAACGTTTTTGGACAACGCGCTGAACCAGTTCTACCAAGCCAACCTGATCGCCCGGGTCGATTACGCCGACATCATCTACATCTCGCCCTGGCTGTTCCTGCTCGGCGTGTCGATGGCCGCCCTGACCGCCTACGTGACGTTGCGCCTGTACGTACGGCGATAGCTGTGGCCAAGGACTCCCGCGGGGCCAAGGCGGCCGGCGACAAGCCCGGCAGCAAACGGATCGTGGCCACCAATCGCAAAGCGCGGCACAACTATTCGATCCTCGAGATTTTCGAGGCGGGAGTCGCTTTGCAGGGCACTGAAGTAAAGAGCCTGCGGGAAGGGCACGCCTCTCTAGCCGATGCCTACGCAACCATTGACGACGGCGAAGTGTGGTTGCGTAACTTGCACATTCCGGAGTACCAGCACGGTAGCTGGACCAACCATGACCCGCGTCGCAATCGAAAGTTGTTGTTACATAGGCAACAAATCGACAGACTGGTCGGCAAGATACGAGATGGTAACCTCGCCCTGATGCCACTGTCACTTTACTTCTCCGAGGGCAAGGTCAAAGTTGAGCTCGCGCTGGCACGAGGCAAGCGGGCTCACGATAAACGTCAGGACATGGCCCAGCGCGATGCCCAGCGCGAAGTGCTTCGCGAACTGGGGCGACGCGCCAAGGGCATGAACTGATCGGGGCGGCTTACGCCCAGCTGTCAGCCGTTACGTACGGCGTCAGCGATTTCGTGGGCGGTGTGGCCGCTCGGCGGGTAGCGGCGCTGCGAGTGATGCTCGTGGCCTACCCCGTCGAGGCAGTATTGCTCGGTCTGCTGGCCGTCGTGGTGGGCGGCCCGATTCAGTCCGGCGCGGTCGTGTGGGGCTGCCTGTACGGCGTCGGGATGGCGTTCGGCATGTGGGCGTTTTTCGCCGCGTTGGGCGCCGGGCCGATATCGGTGGTCTCACCGTTGGCCGCCGTGCTCAATGCCGCGGTACCGGTGGCGGTCGGTGTGGCGCTGGGGGAGCGGCCGGGTCGCGCGGCCTCGGTGGGCGTGGTGCTGGCCCTGGTCGCCGTCATGCTGGTCAGCCGCGAAGCCGCGGCCGAGGGAGTGACGCCGTATCGATTCACCCCGAAGGTCGCCTGGCTCACGGTGGTCGCGGGCTCGGCGATGGGGCTGAACCTGGTGTTTCTTCATCAGGCGCCGCACGAGACCAAACTCTGGCCGCTGGTGTTCGCCCGGCTGTCCGCCTCCGCGGTGGTGTTCGCCATGTCGGCGATGAGCAAGAACTTGAAGATGCC
Source organism: Mycobacterium sp. NGS64 (assembly GCF_059812245.1). NCBI lineage: Bacteria > Bacillati > Actinomycetota > Actinomycetes > Mycobacteriales > Mycobacteriaceae > Mycobacterium > Mycobacterium sp. NGS64. The sequence goes on from NZ_JCALCI010000001.1 coordinate 713,907, forward strand.
CGCCGGCAAGCCGCTGAAGCTGGCGCTGGGCGTGGCCGTGCTGGACATCTGCGCGAACGTGACCATGCTGCTGGCGCTGCACACCTGGCTGCTTTCGCTGGCCAGCATCCTGATCTCGCTCTATCCGGCGGCGACGGTCGTCTTGGCGATGGTGGTGCTGCGCGAGCGGGTGAGCCGATGCCAGGGCGTCGGCATGGTGATGGCCATGGGTTCCGTGGCGATGATCGCCGCAAGCTAACGGATCGGCTCGCGATCGGCCTAGTATCCGACCATGGCCGACCGCCCCGTCACGCAGCTGGATAAATCCGACGTCCTGTCCGGGCTCTTCGCCGTGTGGGACTCGATCGACGCGCTGCTCGACGGGCTGCCGGAGGGCGATTGGCTGGCGCCGACGCCGCTACCCGGGTGGGACGTCAAGGCCGTGGTGTCGCACATCATCGGCACCGAGTCGTTCCTGGCCGGCATCGCGGCCCCACAGCCCGATATCGACGTGTCGGCGCTCGACCACGTGCGCAACGACATCGGCGCGATGAACGAGTGCTGGGTGCGCCACCTCAGTGGGGAGTCGGGCGCGGAAGTGCTCGCGCGGTTCAGGGACATCACCGCCGATCGACGCAAGGCGCTGGCCGGCATGTCGGAAGAGGAGTGGAACGCGGTGATGCCGACGCCGGTGGGCCCGGAAACGTACGGCCGGTTCATGCGGGTGCGCACGTTCGACTGCTGGATGCACGAGCAGGACATCCGCGAGGCGCTGTCGCGGCCGTCGTCCGACAACGAGCTCGTCGGGCCCGCGTCGGAGCTTTCGCTCGACGAGATCGCGGCCACCATGGGTTACGTGGTTGGCAAGCGCGGCAAGGCGCCCGACGGTTCGCGCATTCTGTTCGAGTTGACCGGCCCGGTGGCCCGCGTCATCCGCGTCAGCGTGGACGGTCGCGCCCAGCTGGTCGAGGACTTCGGCGACCAGGAACCGACGGCGACGATTCGGCTGGACGGGCTGCAGTTCACCCGGCTTTCGGGCGGCCGCCCCATGTGCCCTGCGCGCGCCCAGGACGTCGAGCTCGGCGGCGACGACGACATCGCCAGACAGGTCGCTGAAAACCTCAATTTCGTGATCTGAGAACATATTTGGCGCACGCGCGATAAACAAAGCGAAATCTCACACCCCGCGCGCGGGGGTTTGTTCTCCGGGGGCGATCGGGTAGCCGGAACTTACAGGCGCACCTTGCGCCGACATCGAAATCGTCAACGCCAGGAGGCCGACACTAATGACTGCACCCGAGACCACCCGTTTGCTCGCGCAGCTGCGCACGCTGCTCGACTTGACCAACACCGAGATCCAGATCGCGGAAACCCGCGTTATCCAGGCGCGCACCGACGCCGTGCGCCGCGAGCTGTCGCAGAACGCGGCCAATGCCCGCAAGCGCGCCGCGTCCCTTGAGTCCGCGATCCGCAAGGTGGGGGGTTACCCCGACGTCATCGGTCCGTTCCTGGGTCGTGCCGCCGCGGCAGTCAAGGCGCTGACCGAGCAGGCGCAACCGTTCGACGAGGCGCTGCTGGGCGATCTCGCGCTCGAGGACCAGCTGTTGGACCGCGCTCGGTACCTCAAGGCGCTGGCCGTCGCCGCAAAGCGCCAGGACATCGAGAACTTGGCCGAGCGCCTGATCACTGCCCATTCGGCGACCGTGGACTGGATCACGACCGTGCTGGCCGAGGACGCGCTTGGCGGGCCGGCCGCGCTGCGCCGCACGCCGCTGCAGGCGGCCGCCGGCACCGCGGTGAAGCTGGTCAACCTGCCGGCAGCGTGGTCGGCGCGGGGGGTCGACCGGACCGTTGAGGCGCTGCGCTCGGCGGGTCCGGCGTTCAACGACCTGGTCAAGCGGGGCGGCAACGCCGGCGAGATCGCGGCGAAGGCGCTGTCCGCTTCCCAGAGCGCGGCGCTGAAGGCCGCCGAGCGGGTCACCCGGTCCGAGGGGGCCGACGGGGCCGCCAACGCCTTGCACTCGGGCCGGACGGCCGCCGGTGTCTTGGACGCAAAGGAGCTGCCGATCCGCAAGTACGACGACCTGAACGTCAACGAGGCGGTGGCCGCGATCAGAAAGCTGACGGACCCCAGCGACGTTCGGGCGATCATCGCCTACGAGGAGGCGCACAAGAACCGGCAACGCATCGTTTCCGCCGCGCAGACCCACGTCGCCGCCATCGCGCAGGACGTCGTCGGGATCAAGTAGCCGATACCCAACAGCGCCGCCTCGGCACCGAGTACCCCCCTGCAGTCGCCCGACCGGGGGTACTCGGCTTTTGGCGGTCGGCGTGGGAAGTTAATTCCGTTGCCCGTCGTTGGTTACCGCGTACCATTGATTGTCCTGCCGAAAATCGGCAGGGATGCTCGAAGCAACAAAGACAAGGGGCTGAAAGGTTTCGACTTCGCGCATCGAATCAAGGGAAGCGTGCCGGTGCAGGCAAGAGACCACCGTAAGCGTCGTTGCAACCATATAAGCGCCGATTCACATCAGCGCGACTACGCTCTCGCTGCCTAAGCGACAGCTAGTCCGTCAGACCGGGAACGCCCTCGACCCGGAGCCTGGCGTCAGCTAGAGGGATCCACCGGTGAGTCCGGTCGCGGGACTCACCGGGACATACACAGCGACTGGGATCGTCATCCTGGCTGGTTCGCGTGACCAGGAGATCCGAGTAGAGGCATAGCGAACTGCGCACGGAGAAGCCTTGAGGGAATGCCGTAGGACCCGGGTTCGATTCCCGGCAGCTCCACAACAGAAGATGCAGCTGGCAAGTACAGTCCAGCCCTACCCCAGCGGGAAGTTCATCTCCGGGCGTGACCCTGGCGGTGCGGCATTGATTGCGGGGCAGCGGGGTCGGCGTTCAGGCCAAACCCGTGCTGCCCAGCTGACGATTTTGGGCGCACAATTGAGGTGCCTGTCTGAACCCCGGGGGTGCGCGATGAGCGAGCAACTGTACGACTTTTTCGGCGAGATCTTCCTGCGGTACTTCGGACCAGCCATCGGCGCATATCCGCGGACCGGTGGAGCACTCGTCGATAGTTTGCTCACGCTCACCGACCACGTTCCGGATCGATTGGCGCAGACCCGCCGCGCCGCAATGGCATGGGGCGAGACCGAGACCCCGAATGCCAGGGTCACCTCCGAACTCTTCGTGATCACCCAACACGGACTGATGTATGCCGTCGGGTTGACCGAGTCGCGCCGGGCGCTGTATTACCTGGCCACGCCGCCCGCGTTGTTCGATCCCTTCGTCGATCAGGTCGACACCGCCGAACTGCGTGAAGGCGCGGCGGTTGCGGTGGACAATCGGTTCGGCCGCGACCTCGCATCCGCTCATCCGATGGACGCTGCGCTGCGCCGGATACTCGATGAGCACCTTGCGCTGCGAGTGGGTCTGCCCGGTTAGCTATTGGAATTTCCGGCAGCTCCACCTTTGGTTGCCGCGGCCGACTTGGTCGGGTGCCGGCCCGATACATTGCTAACCGTGAGCGAAGACAGGGTCCGTGTGCGGATCGCGGACAACGGAGTGGCCACGGCGACGATGGTGCGCGCCGACAAACACAACGCGCTCGACCAAGCGATGTTCGAAGCCTTGGTGGACGCCGCGGAGAAGCTGGCCGGTGATACCTCGGTCCGCGCGGTCGTTCTGCACGGTGAGGGCAAGAGCTTCTGCTCGGGTTTGGACGTCGCGAGCTTCATGGGTGGCGAACGTGGCACGGGCGTCCTGTTGGACAGAGACCAGGACCGGCCCGCCAACCTCGCTCAGCGCGTGAGCTACGACTGGTCGTTGGTACCGGCGCCGGTCATCGCCGCGATCCACGGCAACTGCTTCGGCGGCGGTCTGCAGATCGCGCTCGGCGCGGACATCCGGATCGCGGCGCCGGACGCGAGGCTGAGCATCATGGAGATCAAGTGGGGCCTCGTTCCCGACATGGGCATCACGCAGACACTGCCGAGACTTCTACCGATCGACGTCGCGAAGGAGTTGACGTTCACCGGCCGCATCGTTTCCGGCAGCGAGGGTTCCGAGCTCGGCTTGGTCACCCGGACAGCCGCGGATCCGCTGTCAGCGGCGCTGGCACTCGCGGGCGAGATCGCGCTGAAGTCACCGGATGCCGTCCGGGCCGCGAAGCGCCTCTACAACGAAACATGGATGAGCAACGAACCCGCGACGGCTCTTGCGCGGGAATCAGTTCTGCAAACGGGGTTGATCGGCACGCCCAACCAGATCGCTGCCGTCGTCGCCGGAATGTCCGGGGAGCAACCCGTCTTCGCCAACCCCGCAGCCAAGTAACCTCTCACGCGATCGGGGAGACGCGATGAGTGCCGGGCTTTTCGGGCTGCTCGACGACGTCGCGGTCCTCGCGCGGCTGGCCGCCGCCTCCGGCCGCGCGACCGCCAAGGCGGCCGGCGTCGTCATCGATGACACCGCGGTGACGCCCCAATACGTCCACGGCATCGCCGCCGAACGCGAGCTGCCGATCATCAAACGCATCGCGATCGGATCCCTGCGTAACAAGCTCGTGGTGATCCTGCCGGTCGCGATGCTGCTCAGTCAGTTCGCGCCGCGGCTGCTGACCCCGCTGTTGATGCTCGGCGCCACCTACCTGTGTTACGAAGGCGCCGAGAAGATCTGGGAGAGCATCCGCGGTCATGATGCCGATCCTCCGCCAGTCGCCGAGCACGAAGTGGTGAGCGGAGCGATCCGGACCGACATGATCTTGTCCGCCGAGATCATGGTGATCGCCCTCAACGAGGTGGCCGACCAGGCGTTGGTTCCGCGGCTCATCATCCTCATCGTCGTCGCCTTGGTCCTCACCGTCGTCGTGTACGGCGTCGTCGCCGTCGTCGTCAAGATGGACGACGTCGGCCTGCACCTCACGGAGACCACATCCCGAATCGGGCAACGGGTCGGCCGAGGTCTCGTCGCTGGGATGCCCATGGTGCTCTCGGCGCTGTCAGCCGTCGGGACGCTGGCGATGCTCTGGGTCGGCGGCCACATACTCCTGACGGGCAGCGACCGCCTCGGTTGGCACCTGCCGTATGACCTGCTCCACCATGCCGAGGATCAGGTTCGCCACAGTGTCAAGCCTCTTGGTGCGGTGCTGGGCTGGTTGGTGGACACCGGAATATCTGCGGTGGTTGGGCTGGTCGTCGGATTCGCGGTCTTTGTGGTCATACGGCTGTCGAAGCAGATCGGGACTGCTTTGTTCGTCACCTCGGACTGACTGCCCGCTGAAGTGTTACCTCGGAAATGTCGGAGTGGCTTTTCCCTCCGGTGGTGCCGAGGGTGCTTATCCACAGCACTACGACGGTCACCGGGGCGGGCTTGTTCACGGCGATGACGTTGTGGCCGGGCCGCAAACCGGTGCGCGGGCTGAGTTCGACGGTGTCGCTGAGCTTGGCGGGAGCTGCGCCCGCCGATGACCGTATCTGTGCCACCGTGCCGGTGCTGTCCAGGTCGACGGTCACGGCACTCAGGGATGTCGGCTCGGGAAGTTGCAACAGTAATCCGACCCCGTCCTTGAACTTTGGGAACGGTTCGGGGTCAAAGTAAGTGTCGGTCGACCACGCCGTGGCGGGGTTACCGTCAATCGCCAGCCCGGCCGAGTCTGGGCTGTCCGGGGCGCCGCCGGGTGAAAAGACTGAGGCTTTGAGCGGCTTTACCGTTCCACTTCGAGCGGCAGGCGGAGGCGCTGCCGGCGTCGCCGGACTCGGCGTCGTGGTCTGAAGTCCCAGCCTATCCGGGTGCATCGCTGCGTCGGTGTTGACGGCGCCCACTATCCGACTGATCGCGCTAGCGAACGTCATCAACACGACGAGAAAGACCGCCGCCGCTGTCCCTAGCAGTGTTTTCAACAGCTGACGGCGAGCATGTTCAGCCTTTTCGGCCGGTCCGAAATTGCGAAAGCTGGCATAGCAGCCGGGCGGTGGAGGTAGGAGCAGCTCGCGAGTGGTGGAGGGCGCCGCGTAACTCTTGGCGTCCTCGCTGGCCTCGCGCAGCAACGTCGAAATCGTCTTGGCACTGCGGATGCCGTCGCCATCACGCACCAGCCCCGCGGCAGTGGATGAAATCAGGAACGGAACTTGCGGGTTGAGGACCGCGGGCGCTGGGATCAGGCCCTCCGCATCGGTCTCGACGCTCTCCCAATCCTCAACCGGGGCAACGACTTTGGAAGGCCAGCGGTTGACAAGCAATCCATACATGACCGCACCGATGCCCCGAAGGTCATCCCGCGGCGTGGTATTTGGCATGGTCGCCGGAAAAGCCAACACCAGGCGCCGGTCGACGCTGACCCGGATTCGCTCGGGATGGTCGATTGACAACGCGAAACCTGCCCCGTGCGCGACGTCGGCGGTCTCCGCCAGGGATAACACCGCGTCTGCGACCCCGACGGGCGACGGCTGCGTACGGGCTACTTCTTTCAGCGTGGCACCGCGCGTCCAGTCGGAAACAATTACTCCGCCGCACCAGTCGCGTCCCACATCGATCACCCTCGCCAAGCCTGGCGACGCGATGCCGCGCAGATTTGACGTGTTGGAAAGAATCGCGTCGACAGTACTGGTCGGCAGAGAGTTCTCGGAGTCGACCACCGTGACGGCCAGATGTTGCCCCGTGACCGTGTCAGCGGCTTGCCAGAACTGAAGATGCGGAGATTTGCCGTAGAAGATCATTAGCCGAATCCGGCCGCCCGCGATCGTGGCACCGGCAACGAGGGGCGCCTTTTCTCTGGGCGAATACGGCTCTGCCCAGTAGCGGGGAATGTCAGCCGTCGGCGGATCAGGTGCAACCGGTTGCGTGGCGGTCATCGCTTCGTCTCGCTCCCGCGGTGCTCACCGACCGCATCGGCCGGACGCGCACGGACGCTGATATTGGTCATCCATACATAGCCGGGCGTGGACACTCTTAAACCCGGTAGTCGCAGGGGCGGCAGTCCTCGCAAACTTGTTCCCGACTCCGCCGCGCGGGCATAAGCTCTGGCTATTCGGCGATCGGTAATGGGAGCGGCGCGGTGTCGTATGTTGTTGCGTTGCCAGACGTGATGTCCGCCGCGGCCACGGACGTGGCTTCGATTGGTTCGGTGGTCGCGACGGCAAACCGCGGCGTGGCAGGCGCCACCACCGGGGTGTTGGCCGCCGCCGAGGACGAGGTCTCCGCGGCGATCGCCGCCGTGTTCTCCGCGCACGGCCAGGGCTACCAGGCCCTCAGCGCGCAGGCGGCGGCCTACCACAACTGGTTCGTGCAGGCCTTGAACGACGCATCCGGCGCGTATGCCGCCGCCGAGGCGGCCAACGCATCGCCTCTGGCGCTCTTTGAGCAGGCGTTGCTCGGTGTGCAGCAGGAGATCCAGCAGATCCCCACGGCGCTGGGGAACGGATTCAGCCAGGGATTCGATGTTCTGTTCGCGGACCCGCATTCGCCGCTGTTGGCGCTGCTTACCGGCGACAATCCGCTGACCGGCATCATCGGGACCAACAACCCGCCGCGGTTGTTGACGTTGCTGCTCGGAGAAACGGTGCAGCACACCACCTATAACGGGATGCCCGTCGTGCAGATCACCCCGGCGCATCCCGACGGCGACTATGTGGTGGCCATTCACGGTGGCGCGTTCATCCTCCCGCCCTCGATCTTCCATTGGATCGACTACACGGTGATGGCCTATCAGACCGGCGCGACCATCGAGGTGCCGATCTACCCGCTGCTGCAGCAGGGCGGCACCGCGGGCACGGTGGTGCCCAATATCGCCGGCCTCATCTCGCAGGAGATCACCCTGCACGGTGCCTCGCACGTCAGCGTGACCGGTGACTCCGCGGGCGGCAACCTCGCCCTGGCGGCTGCCAAATACCTGGCGGCCAACGGTCAAACCGAGCCGTCGTCGATGGTCTTGTTGTCCCCCTGGCTGGACTTGGCGCGTGACGGGGGTCAGATCGGCAGGGTGTGGGCCGGTGGTCTTTCCATCACCGACCCCGAGGTGAGTCCGCTGTATGGGCCACTGACGGGCCTTCCGCCGACGTATGTCTACTCGGGCTCGTTCGATTCCCTCTACAACGAGACGCTTGCCCTCCAGCAAATAGCCCTGGAAAACGACGCCCCGATCGGCTTCGTGCTGGCGCAGGGCCAAGTTCACGACTGGATTCTGCTGACCCCGACCGGCCCCCGGTACTGGGCGCAGATCGATCAGGAACTCGGTCTCGTGCACTGACGCGACTCAGGTAGTCGATTACTCTAGCCGGCCCGGCGTCCGCGGCGGAATCCTCAGCAGCAGCACACAGCAACACCGTCGTTCGCTGCGAAGGGGTAGTCATGGACGCCCAAGAATCAAAGACCCAGTGCGCCACTGACCGACTGGCGGGACCATCATGACCGCCGCGGCAAGCCCACGCAGCTTCGTGCCGAGACGATTTCGTTGGTGGCATGGCATTGCCAGCGCGATATTGATTGGTTTGGGCGCATATCTGTTCGCCGCGTACTGGGGGAGGGCCGACGCGGAATACCTGTTCACGGTGATCTTTTCGAAGAATCCGGAGTTTCTCTGGAAGGGAATACCGCCCTTTGTGGCGCAGGCGCTGAGTGACGCCCTGCACTTCGACCACTGGGTGATCCCTGGTTACTGCCTGGCGCTCATTACCTGTGCGGTGGTGTTCAGGTCTCTGGCGTTCTCCGAAGCGGGCAAGAGGATGAGCTGTTACATCCTGGCTGCGGCGGTAGTCGCCACGGTCGCACACGCGCTCGAGGACGCGTTGATTTACTGCGTACTGCACCGGACGCCCGGTGGGTTGCTCAGTCAACTGCCCGATGCATTTTGGATTTATGCGCCCGCTGCTGTCGCGACCGTGAAATGGTGCGCGCTCATCGTGGCGGTGACGGCGGTACCCGCTTCCGTGTTCGCGGTAATCAGGGCGGCCCTGTCGCACCGGCGCGTGCGCAGGTACCGACGACAACACGGCGGCCGAAACTGGTGGGACGACGCTTTGCCGAACCCGGCGCCGGAGCCGGAGGAGGGTGACATCGAGGCGGCCTGGCGCCGGGCTTATTACGTGCCTGACGACGAAGGTCCGGGCGGCCATGACGGTGGCGGCTGCGTTCCGACGCCGACGGCGCTGTGTCTGTCGGGCGGCGGAATCCGCTCTGCCTGTGTGGCGATGGGCGCAATGCAGCAGCTCGCCGGCCCGCGAGGAGCGGTCGCTGACGCGTGGCCAACGACGCCTGCGCTTGACGATTTCGACTATGTGATCTCGGTGTCGGGGGGCGGGTTCAGCGCCGGGGCGCGGGTGCTCGGTGTTCAACCTGAGCCAACGCCCGGCGGCGGGGTAGGTGGCGCGATCGCGCGGCTGTCCGAGCGTTTCAGCGCGGGCTCAGTCGAATTCGACTCCTTGCGCCGCCGCTGCGACTACCTCGCGGATTCGCCGCTCGCGCTGCTGCGGGCACTCGCCGAGGTTTTCAAGAACCTCCTGGCGTCACTGCTCATCCTGGCCTCGTCGGCCGTGATTCTGGGCTGGCTGCTGGGCATATTCGTCAACTATTTCCCGTTCCGGGCGGTGGTCCCCTATAGGGAAGGCGTATCGCCGGCCAACCCGACTGCGCACCCGCGGTTGGATATCGAAGCGCTTCATGCCCGCCCCGTGGCGGCGGTTGCGGCCATCGCGATTTCCGTTGCGGCAGTGATCTTGTGCGTCATCGGCGGTCTGGTCTGTGAGTGGGCCTCCACGTCGCGGGGGAGCACCGCATGGCAAAACAGGTTCGTCTGGTTGGGTCGTAGGGCCGCGTTGCTGGCCTTGCTGGTATTCGGTCTCAGCGTCGCCGGGCCCGCACTGATGTGGCTGTGTTTGCAACGACCGGATAAAGGCCCCATTGGCGCGATCGGTGGCATTGTGGCGGTGGTTGGCCTGCAGTACGCGACGACACTTTTGTCGATGACGTCGAAGAAGGACAGCCCGGTAAATCCATCGCGGTGGCTGAAATTGGTTCCTTCCGGAGTCGTGCGCATCGCCTTGGTGGTTTTGACGTTGGGTGTGCTGCTGGTCGCATGGCTGCTGCTACTCGGAGTCGTCGCCAGTCACGTCTTCAACATGGAGATCCAACAAGCGATCGACCATCCGGGCCGCAGCCGCCAGCCTTTGACGTCGGACCCGCAGTGGCTATACCTGGGTGGGATCATGCTGCTTGCGCTGTTCCTGGGTTGCTTCGACGTGACGTCGCTGAGCCTGCATCCGTTCTATCGGCAACGATTGGCACACACATTCGCGGTGCGCCGCCTCGGCGGGAAGGCAGTGGAATACGAGCCCAGCGAATCGACGTGGCTCGACCAGTACGGCAAGGCGCAGACCGGTGGACCGAAATTCGTGTTTGCCGCGGCCGCCGCCATATCTGACGGCGACATCCGCCCGGCGCCCGGCCTGAATGCCGTGTCGTTCGTCATGACCGCCGATTACGTTGGGGGACCGGCGCTGGGCTGGCTCAAGACCGCGGAGCTTCGCCACGCGTCACCCCCGCGCATCCAACGCGACCTCACCGTAGAAGCGGCGATGGCGGTGAGCGGAGCGGCGTTCGCGTCGGCAATGGGAAGGGAGAGCAAAGGCATCCAGTCGCTGCTCGCGCTGTCCGGTGCCCGGCTCGGAACCTGGCTCCCCAACCCGCTTTTCGTCAGGAACGCTCAACTCAAAGCCGCCGACCCTTCGTTCCCCAAGGCGCTGCCCTCGGTGCGCGGAGCCGGGTATTTCTATCGAGAGCTATTGGGGATCAACAGGTTCGATGCGCGACTCGTTCAGGTCACCGACGGTGGACACTACGAAAATCTCGGCCTCGTCGAGGCTCTGCGTCGGCGGTGCCGGCTGATCTACTGCATCGACAGCAGCGGCGACTGTCCGCCGTTGCTGTCCGGTCTGTCCGAAGCGATCAGGCTCGCCAGGTTCGAGCTCGGCGTCGAGATCACCATGGAGAACGGCGGACCGTTCGGGGTGGAAAACCTCGCACCGGGATCCGGTGAGCAGTTCTCCGAAAGTAATGCGTTTTGCAGCCTCAACTCCCGGATCACCAGATGCGCTGTGGCGAGGGGAAAAATCACGTATCCCGACGCAGCCGGAATCGAGTCGGAGGAAGCCAGAACCGGTTGGCTGATCATCGCCAAGGCCGTGTTGTGGCGGGAGTTGCCCGACTGGGTCTTGACCTATGCCGCGGAGAACGGCGGCGCAGAGTTCCCCCACGACAACACATCTGACCAATGGTTTTCCGAGGGGCAGTTCGCCGCGTACACCGAGGTTGGCCGCAGCATCGCGGTGAGTGCTATGAAAGTCCCCGGCGACGGCAGCATCCCCGCGACCGAACCCCCGGTGCAGGCGGTGAGCGACGCCGAACCCGAAGAGCCGCCCAGACCGGCGGCATGACGACAGGGAAAGGAGCCTTTCGATGATCACCCGCCCGAGGACGAGTACCGCCCGCCATACACCTGGAGGTCGGCTCGTGTCTGCCGCCCTCTTCAGCGCCGCACTTGCGCTCGTCGTCAGTCCGTTCGTAGCGCCGGCCGTCGCGCGCGCCGACTTCAATCAGCAGTTCTACGAGTTCTGCATCACGAACCTTGGCCAGGGCAACGACTACTGCTGCGCGCATGCGGGCGGCAACGTGAAGGGCGCCAACTGCACGGATCCGGTCACGGGAAACGTCATCGCGCCGGCGTCCGTGGGACTACATCCAGTTCGCTGACGTGCCAGCTGATCTCGATTTCTGAGCCGGTCACGGCCAGCTACGCGATGCCTGGTTGGCGCGGAAGCCCGGCCCGGGTTCGGGTGTCACATTGCGTGCGGTGATCTCGTCGCCGCAGTGCGCGCAGATCAGGCGGGGCTCGATGGACTCGCCACAGGTTTGGTGGCGCAGCACGATCGGTGGCCCGTCGGGGTTCGGCAAGTGCTCGTCACCCCACCGCATGAGCACGACGATCGCCCCGAAGAGTTCGCGTCCCGAATCGGTGAGCCGGTACTCGTGGCGCTCGGGATCCCGGGAATAGGGCACCCGGTCGAGAAGGCCCACATCGACGAGCATCCGCAGCCGCGACGAGAGCGTGGGACGCGGAATGTTGAGGTTGCGCGCGAGCTGACCGAAGCGCTGCACCCCGAAGAACGCCTCGCGCAGGATCAGTAGCGTCCACCGCTCGCCCACCAATTCGAGCGCACGCCCGACCGACTCCCCTTCGAAGCGGTGGGACAGATCGGCGGCCATAGTTTAATAACTTTACCCGGTTCAATTGCTGAACCATAGGTGGTAACGTAATTGAACCACCACCGCCACCGGGAGCCCCAATGACTCATAGCGACACCGACAGCCTCGCCGAGAAGATCGCGCTGACGGCCCGGGAGATGTCGGCCGAGATCGACCGCGATCGCCGACTTCCGGACGAACTGGTAGCCCAGCTGCGCGAGGCCGGGCTGTTGCGCGCCACCATGCCTCGGGAGGTCGAGGCGCTGGAGCTAGCGCCCGGACCCGCACTGCGGTGCGCCGAAGCGGTGGCGCGCGGCAACGCATCGGCCGGATGGTGCGTGTCGATCGCGATCACCAGCGCGTTGCTGGTCGCTTACCTGCCGGCGTCGAGCCGCGGCGAGATGTTCGGCGGCGGCCGGGGCGTCGCGGCGGGCGTGTGGGCGCCGCGCGGCAAGGCACGGTCGGTCGACGGCGGGGTGGTGGTGTCCGGGCGCTGGCCCTTCTGCAGCGGGATCAACCACGCCGACATGATGTTCGCCGGTTGCTTTGTCGACGAGCAGCGCGTGCCCTCCGTCGTCGCGCTGCCCAAAGACGACCTGCAGGTGCTCGACACCTGGCACACGTTGGGCCTGCGCGGTACGGGCAGCCACGACACCGTCGCCGACGAGGTCTTCGTGCCGACCGATCGCGTGCTCTCGGTGTTCGACGGGCCGGTGATAGACCGCCCGCTGTATCGCTTCCCGGTGTTCGGATTCTTCGCGTTGTGCATCGGAGCGGCCGCGTTGGGGAACGCCCGGGCCGCGATCGACGATCTCGTCGAGCTGGCCGGCGGCAAGAAGGGACTGGGCGCGACGCGGACCCTGGCCGAACGGGCGGCGACCCAGGCGGCGGTGGCGACCGCCGAGGCCACGCTGGGCGCCGCCCGCGCGCTGTACTACGAGGCAATCGAGGAGGCCTGGCGGGCCAGCCAAAATCCTGACGCGGTGCCGGTGGCAATGCGCAACCGGCTCCGGCTGGCGGCCACGCACGCGGTGCGGACGTCGGCCGACGTGGTGCGCACCATGTATGACCTGGCGGGTGGCAGCGCGATCTACGACAGCGCACCCCTGCAGCGCCGGTTCCGCGACGCGTTCACGGCCACCGCCCACTTTCAGGTCAACGAGGCATCGCGCGAGCTGCCCGGCCGGCTCCTGCTCGACCTGCCGTCCGACGCGTCGATGCTGTGACCGGCATCGAAGTCGCGCTGCCGTTCTGGCTCGACCGGCCCGACCACGAGGCAATGGATGTCGCGCGGGCGGCGTCCGATGCGGGCTTCGACGCGGTGTGGATCGGCGAGATGGCCACCTATGACGCGTTCGCGCTCGCGACCGCGGTCGGGCTGCGCGCGCCCGGCATGACCCTGAAGATCGGGCCGCTGGCCGTTGGTGTTCGCGGCCCGGTGGGACTGGCGCTGGGTGTCCGTTCGGTCGCCTCCCTCACCGGTAGCCGGGTCGACATCGCGTTGGGGGCGTCCAGTCCGGCGATCGTGACCGGCTGGCATGACCGTGAATGGGCGCACCACGTCCCTGTCATGCGGGAAACCATCGAATGTCTGCGGGCGATATTGACTGGCACACGCGTCGAGTACAGCGGCCGGCATGTCGGCAGCCATGGGTTCCGGCTGCGCGATCCGCGGCCCGATACGCGAATTGCGTTGGGGGCGTTTGGCTCTGGCATGATCCGCCTGGCCGCGCGGCGCGCCGACGAGGTCGTGCTCAACCTCGCCTCGACGGCCCGCGTCACCGAGGTTCGAGAGGCGATCGACGTCGCAGCCGCCGCTGCCGGGCGCCCCGCCCCGCGCCTGACGGTGTGGGTGCCGGTCGCGCTCAATCCCGGTGCCGCCGCGCACGCCCAGCTGGCCGCTCAGCTGGCGGTTTATCTCGGCCCGCCCGGCTACGGGGAAATGTTCAGCGCCTTGGGCTTTGCCGACCTCGTCGGAAAGGCTCGTGCCGGTGCCACCCGCCGCGAACTCGCCGCCGCCATCCCCGTCGAATTGCCCGACCGGGTGGGCGCACTGGGGACCGCAGATCGAGTCGCCGAACGGCTCGACGCCTACCGCGAAGCCGGCGCCGACTGCGTCGCGGTGGTGCCCTCCACCGCCGAAGACCCGGGCGGCCGGGAAACCCTCGGCGCTATCCAGAAGAGGTGAATTTTGACGCTCATCAACACCCAATGCCGCCTGGCTGCGCGTCCGAGCGGCCTGCCCAAGCCGTCGGATTGGCAGATCACCGACGAGCCCGCCGGAAGTCCCGCGGACGGCGAGTTCCTCGTGCGCGTCGAGTACCTGTCGGTCGATCCGGCGATGCGGACGTGGATGAACGCGGGGCGGTCGTACGTGCCGGCGGTCGGGATCGGCGAGGTTATGCGCGCCGGTGGCGTCGGGCGCGTGATCGACTCGCGTAACGGGGATTTCGCGGTCGGCGACGAGGTGTATGGCATGTTCGGGGTGCAGCGCTACGCGCTCTCCGATGGGGATGGCGTAACCCCGGTCGACACCACCCTCGCGCCCGCTCCGGTGCATCTCGGGGCCCTCGGCGGCAGCGGACTGACGGCCTACTTCGGGCTACTCGACGTTGGTCGCCCGGAGCCGGGCCAGACCGTCGTCGTCTCCGGGGCCGCCGGTTCGGTGGGCAACATCGTCGGGCAGATCGCCCGGATCAACGGTTGTCGGGTCATCGGCATCGCCGGCGGCGCGGACAAGTGTCGTTGGCTCGTGGACGAGCTGGGATTCGACGCCGCCATCGACTACAAGGCCGGCGACCTTCGTGCGGAGCTGAAGACGCACGCCCCCAAGGGCATTGATGTCTTTTTCGACAACGTCGGGGGAGAGGCCCTGGAGGCCGCGCTGTCGCGGCTGGCGCGCGGCGCGCGTGTCGTCATCTGCGGGGCTGTTTCGCAGTACAACACCGCGAGCGAACGCCGCGGCCCGGCGAACTACATGCAGCTGCTGGTCGCGCGGGCATCGATGACCGGCTTCGTCGTATTCGACTATGCCGATCGATACGGCGAAGCCGTTGCGCAGCTGGCGAATTGGCTGCGCAGCGGTGAGTTGAGTTCGCGTGAGCAGGTCATCCACGGCGACGTCGGCGACTTTCCCGAGGTCCTGTTGGCGTTGTTCCGCGGGCATAACACCGGCAAACTGGTTCTCGGGCTCGACGGCCCTCGCTAGGGCCCGATTATTGGCACATTGTTCCGGGAGGCGCGATGACTGCTGCTGTCGATCCATCGGTGCCGCCCAGTGGGACCGGCTGCGCCGAGTGTGATGCCACCGGCGGCTGGTGGGTGCACCTGCGGCGGTGCGCCGCCTGCGGCCACGTCGGTTGCTGCGACGATTCGCTGGCACGGCATGCGACGAAGCACTGGCGAGAGAGTGGGCACCCGATCATCCGATCGTTCGAGCCGGGCGAGGATTGGTTCTGGGACTACGAGGCCAATGACTACTACGAGGGTCCCCAACTCTCCCCGCCGGAATGCCGTCCCCGGGACCAGACGGCCCCAGGTCCCCGCGATCGGGTGCCGCGCAACTGGGCCGAACTGCTCCGTCAGCAACACGACTGAGCCCAAGAGTCGGCGGCTGACCGCGATGAAAATATGGGTGCAATGATCCTCGCCATCGACCTGGGCAAGACGTCGTGTCGAGCGTCCGGGGGCGGTCGGAGGGCCGAGGGGGCGGGCGCTCCGGGCCTCGCGACGCCGGGCGGCGTGCGGGCCGCGGAGGCGGCGATCCTCGCCGTCGCGCGAGACTTCGGCCCGGTCGACGAGGTGATCGTGGGGGCCGCCGGGGCGCTGAATGCGCCGGCCGCGGCGCGGGCGCTGGCCGAGTCGCTGCTGCCGTCGCTGCGGGCCGAGCGGGTCGCCGTGACAGGTGACAGCGTGATTGCCCACGCGGGTGCGCTGGACGGGGAGCCGGGCGTCGTGCTGGTCGCCGGGACCGGAGTCGTGGCGCTCTCCATCGGCGCGGACGGCGCGCTGCGAACCGCCGACGGCTGGGGCCCGTGGCTGGGCGACGAGGGGGGCGGCGCGTGGATCGGCGCCGCGGGCCTGCGCGCGGCGCTGCGCGCCCATGACGGTCGCGGCCGATCCACGGCCCTGTTGGACGCGGCCCGCGCCCGATTCGGTGCGCCGGAATCCTGGCCGGCGCAGCTCACCGATGCCGCGGCGATCGCGTCGTTCGCGCCCGACGTCCTGGCGGCGGAGGACGACGCCGTCGCATCGTCAATTGTCAACGCCGCCGCAGAGTCGCTTGCCGCGACCGCCCGCGCGGCCGGGGATGGGCCGGTCGCGATGGTCGGCGGCCTGGCGGGGGCGGAAGCGCTGCGTAAACAGCTCGACTTGATCCCGGCCGCCGGCGACGCGCTCGACGGCGCGCTGCGGCTCGCCGCGATTCACGAGCCGCACGTGATCCGCGTGCAGGCGGCCCCGGAAAACATGGCTCGGCATGGGCTCGACGCGCTCGCCACCGAAGGTTCCCGACCCGGCCTCGACGACCTGGACCTGAGGCCGGTCGGCGATGTCGTGGCGCTGCTCGTCGCCGCCGAGGGCGAGGCGCACGGAGCGGTTACGGCGGCGGTCCCGCGGATCGCCGCGGCTGCCGAAGCCATCGTCGCGCGGCTCGAGCGGGGAGGCCGCCTGATCTATGTCGGGGCCGGGACACCCGGACGCCTGGGAGTGCTCGACGCGGCCGAGTGCAAGCCGACGTTCGGCACCGACCTCGTGCGTGGCGTGATCGCCGGCGGGAGCGCGGCATTGACCGAGGCGATCGAGGGCGCGGAGGACGCGTTCGACCCCGCCGACCTCGCCGATCTCAGCGCCGCCGACGCGCTGGTCGGGATCACGGCGTCGGGTCGGACGCCCTACGTGCTGGGGGCGCTCGAGCATGCGCGCGCAGTGGGAGCGCTGACGGTCGCGATCGTCAACAACCCGGGCAGCGAGGCGTCTGCCGACATCATGATCGAGCTGTTGACCGGACCGGAGGTGCTCGCCGGCTCGACCCGGCTGACCGCGGGGACGGCACAGAAGGTGGTGCTCAACGCGCTTTCGACCAGCGTCATGATCGCGCTCGGCAAAGCCTACGGGCCGCGCATGGTCGATGTCCGCACCACCAGCGCCAAGTTGCGTCGCCGCGCCGTGCGGATCGTCCGCGACGCGGCCGGGGTCGACGAACAGGCCGCGGCCGCCGCGCTCGCCGCCGCGGGCGGCCACGCCAAGACCGCGATCGTCGCGCTGCTCGCCGGCGTCGACGCGGCCGAGGCCGCCCGTCGCCTCGAGCGGGCCCGCGGACGCGTGCGGGACGCGCTCATCGGGTGTGCGCCGCAATGAAATCCGCTTCCTTGACAAGCCGTGCCGCCGGATCCAGCATCGTGGCGGGGTAATCATGAAGCGCATGCGTAGGGCCATCGCGGTCGGAGCCGTCGTACTCGTGGCGGGTTGCTCGCATGGCCATGTATCGCAGACGGCGGTGATCGAGAGTTCGCAGCCAACGCCAAGGCCAGCGCCCGCTCCCGCCGCGGCTCCCGCGCCCAGCTTTCCAACCCTCTCCAAGCCGCCCGACGCGGCTCCCGCACCCGATTTCGCATCGGTTTCCAAGCTGATCAACGACGCGATTGCCGCAAACAGGCTGCCCGGTGCCGTGGTCGTGATCGGGCACGCCGGACAGATCGTCTTCCACCAGGCGTATGGCTCGCGCAAGCTTGCGGGCGAACCCGGGCTGGACGGATCGCCCGCACCGGCCGAGCCGATGACCGAGGACACGCTCTTCGACATGGCGTCGCTGACGAAGATCCTCGCAACCGCGCCTGCCGTCATGCAGCTCTACGAACAAGGCAAGGTTCAATTCGACGACCCGGTGCAGCAGTACCTGCCTGACTTCAACGCGACGGACGACCCGCGGCGCGCAAAGGTGACCGTTCGCATGTTGCTCACGCACACTTCGGGCGAGACGGGCGACGTCGAACTCAAGGATCCATGGGGACTGGACGGAGCGGACAAAGCGGAAGGCATCCATCGCGCCCTCACGACGCCGCTGGAGTCGGATCCTGGCGGGGTCTTTCGCTACTCCGACATCAACTTCATCTTGCTCGGTGCGCTGATCGAGAAAATCACCGGCGAGGCCGAAGACGACTACGTCGCCGAACACGTGTTCGCACCGCTTGGCACGCAAGACACCCGCTACCTCCCCGCCGACAAAGCCTGTGGCCCGCACACGGTCCGGGGAGCCGCGATTGGATGGGCCGGCCCGTCAACCGGAAACGGATGTCCGGCGGGCGCGTGGAGCACGGACCTCTTGCCGCGCATCGCACCGACGGCGCGCGACGAAGATGGCCGGGCCGATCCGGGCAAGAATCCCGATCTCGATTACCTGATTCGGGGCACCGTGCAGGACACGACGGCGCGGCGCATGGGGGGCGTGGCGGGGCATGCCGGCGTGTTTTCGACGGCGCACGATGTCGGCACCTATGCGCAGGCGCTGCTCGATCGGCTTGCGGGCCGTCCAAGCGAATTTCCCTTGGCGCAAACGACTTTGGAGTTGATGACCACTCCGCAGCAGCCGGGCCACACGGCCCAGCAGCTCCAGGCGGCCAACGACGCCGCCCGCCAAGCCCTGGCAATGAGGCGAAGCCCCGCATATCCGCTGCTCGCCGCGCGCTATCCGGCGATCGCGGGCCAAAACCTGCGCGGCTTTGGCTGGGATATCGATACGCCCCTTTCGATGGCGCGGGGCATGATCTTTCCGATCGGCAGCTTCGGCCACACCGGTTTCACCGGAACCTCGCTCTGGCTCGACCCGCGCTCCGATACCTACGTGGTTCTGCTCACCAACTCGATCCACACGCGGGGCAGTGAACCGATCTCGGATTTGCGCGGCGAAGTGGCGACGGCGGCGGCGCGGGCGTTGGGTCTCTAAGGGGCCGTTAGGTCCGCTCGAAATGTTGATAGTCGAGGGGAGCCGTCCACTCGCCGCCCCAGCGCCAACCTCGGTCGGTGAAGGCACGCACCGCCGGGTCGCCGACGTGTAGGACTCCGGGGTCGGTGCGGGTGCGGTCCAGGTAGGCCGCCGCGTTCCGCGGTTCGAAATAACCGCTGGCGTAGAGGCACGGGTTGAGAAGCGTGTTGACATCGATAGCCCGCCCGTAAGCGTGCGGTGACCATTCATTGGTTCCGGGGATGAGTCGGCAATTGAACGCCGACGTGTTGTTGTCCTCCATCGACAGCTCGTCGTCGGCGTCCGAATAGTGGTCGACCGTCTGCATTTTCTCGATCGGATAGCCCAGCCGGTAAAGCTGCTCGAAGATCGCGATGACCTCCGGCGCCAGCTCCTGATGCACGACGAGCTGGCCGCGGTGGGTCCGGCCGTCGAAACCGAGGTAGTCGAGGTCGAGCCGTCGCAGCTGCTCGGGTTCGACGGGACAACCCGGCCGCCAGGTCGTACCGAGTTCTGCGGCGGTGAAGGGCTCTACCGTCGCACCCGCGGGTGCTGGCGGCGCGCTCGCCGGCGGCGGCGCGGCGGGTGACGACGACACGGCCGCTGACCACGACGGAGACGGTGTGGCCGCATGCGGTGGCGGCGCGGCGGTGCATTGCACTAGCACGACGCCGGCCGCGAGCACTTCCGCCAATACGGCACCCGGCCGCTGGAAGGGCGTCAATGGAGTTAAATCCTCACCGTTTTCCCGGACAAGTCCGGTGCCAACGCTACCGCGGACGGAAATCGTCGCCTGTGCCGCAGCAGAAGTGGGTAAACAACCGGCATCAGATTGGCCAATCACGTCAGTAATCGGAAGGTGGCATCGGATGCCTGGTCATGAAGGGGGCCGATGGGACGTCGGCACCAAGGACGACGCGGTCTACCTCGAGCGCGTCTCTGAGAGCGACGAGCGGTTATTCGACGACTTGTTAGCGGCCGACGAGGCCCGCGAATTAAGCGGGCTATTGACGAAATACGCAGACAAGCTCGACAAGTCCAAGGACGCGGGCAAATCCGACGACTCCGATAAGTCGGAGGACTCGGACAAATCCGACGACTCGGAAAAGTCGAAGGACTCCGACAAGTCCGACGACTCGGAAAAGTCCAAGGAAAAGTCCGACGACTCCGACAAGTCCGACGACTCCGACAAGTCCGACGACGCCGATGCCGCGGACGACTCCGAGGACGGCGACGAGCAAGAAAAGTCCAGCTGAGCGGCCCTTTGACCGTGCGGGGCCTTTAAACCTCTGTCTCCTGCGCCCATCTCGGCCGGCGCGTTTCTCGGCTGTGCGGCGAACGGGCCGCGGCCAGTGTCGCCGCAGTCCCGCCGTTGATCGCGGTGAGCGGCGGCGGCTGGCCCTTGCGCAGCGTCGCGATCAGCTCGCGGTACGGGCCGATGAGGTAGACGGTGTCGCCCGCTTGCAGTCGGGCGTCGCGGCGGGGGCGCAGCCTGATCGGCCCTTCCGGCCGGATGATCGCGATCACCCGCGTTTGCGTGGACATGTGCACCATCGTCAGCCCGTCCAGCTCGCTGCCCTCCGCCACAAGCATCCCGCCCACCATGAACGAGCGCTGGCCTACCCAGAACGTGCCCAGCACCTGCAGGCCCATCGCGGCGCCGATAAACCAGGGCGCCGCCAGGTCGACGATCGACCGCACGTTCTCGAAGCCGAACCGCTGATTCACCGCGGTGCCCAACGCCCGGCCCTGGACGCGCATGACGATCGGCGTCTTGGTGTCGGACCCGAGGATCTCCAGCAGCACGATCCCGGTCTCGATGTTCTCCATGTCGTCGCTGGTCACCACCGCCACTCCCCGGGCGCGATCGACGCGCGCCGACTCCAGCGTCTGGCGCATCGCCGGATCTCCGAAGATCACCGGGACGTCGAGTTCCGCAGCGGTCGACAGGAAGCGGTTGTTTTCGTCGCTCTCGATGACCAGGACGTCGTATCCGGCCGCGGCCAGGTCGCTCACGACGCGGATGCCGACGGAACCCAGCCCGACAACGACGACGTGGTCGCGCATTTGCCGGGCCCGCCGGAGTCCGGCCAACTGGACGAAGCGGCGCGACAGCAGCAGATCCGCCAGGAACGCGACGAGAATGGCCGTGACGATCGCGCCGCTGAACATCAACCCGACAGCGAACAGCCGCAGCCAAACGGGTTGCTGGGTGAAGTTGAATTCGCCATAGCCCACGGTGGTAATCGTCTCGGAGGTGAAGTACAGGGCGTCGATCCACGACATCCGTGGGTTCCGGTAGGTGAAGTGCACCACGGCTGTCGAACCGAGCGTGAGGAATAGCGCGAATGCCAGCGAGGGATAAAGCATTGGGTTGATGTCGTCGCGCATGGCGCGCGTCGCATCGATGATGCGCCGCACCCGGGAGTGGCGAGAGCGCGTCGCGGTCGCGGGGGGGACCTTGATCCCGCGGGCTTCCAACTCGTCTTTGACGCCGATCATCGACGTCCAGTCGCCGGCGTAGACGCGCTGATCCCGTCCTGGGCATGGCACCACCTCGCCGGGGGCGGGTGACTTCTTGCCGTGGACCACCGCCACCGGCGCCAGGTCGCCGTATATCTCGCGCAGCGTCCCGTCGTGCGGTGCTTCGGCTCCCCAGACCACGAATTCGATACCGGCCGTGTCGAACTGGTGCGCGTTGCGCGAAAGGACCGCCTCGACGAGCGACGGCGTCGCCAGCTCGGCAACATCCAGGATCGCGCCGGGGCCGTTGACGGTCGACACCGCTTCGCGCAGCACGTCATTGGCCAGCCGGGCCACCACGCGGACGTCCGGGCTGTATTGCCTTGCCAGCAATGCGATTTCGAGATTGATCGCGTCGTTTGGCCCGGCGCAGACGACCGCTCGGGCGCGATGTACGCCGGCGCCGAGCAGATCGGCGGCGGTGTTGATCTTGATGATCCGCGCGCCGGCGCCTCGCAACTCCTCGGCGATGGTTCTCGACAGGGCGTCGTCACCGGCGACGATGATTTCGCGATGCATGATCTCGCGCGCCGGGTGGGAAACGGGTTGCTCCATGCGACCGTCGAGATGGTCGATTTGTGGCCTAAGCCGGGGAACCGATGAGATCGTCTTCATGGTTCGGCCTTTCGCTTTTCGTTCCTATGACTATCGGCCACCGTGGCGCCTCATGCCACCTGAGGAGTACGGATGCAGAAAGTCGTGCGGTGCAACAGGTTCGACTCGGGCGCGTCACGCTGACGAAATAGTTGAGGTGTACAAAACCCTGGCGCCACTGCTACTCGCGTCAACAGTCTGATAGTGGCGAGCGAAGGAGCATTCCGTGTCCGAACACACGCCCGACGACATCTTCAAACTCGTCAAAGACGAGAAAATCGAGTACGTCGACGTCCGCTTCTGTGACCTGCCGGGCACCATGCAGCACTTCACGATTCCGATCTACGTGTTCGACGAGAACGTGTTCGAGGAAGGCCTGGCCTTCGACGGCTCCTCGATTCGCGGCTTCCAATCGATCCACGAGTCCGACATGTTGCTGCTCCCCGACCCGGAGACCGCGACGATCGATCCGTTCCGCGAGGCCAAGACGCTGAACGTGAACTTCTTCGTGCACGACCCCTTCACCCTCGAGCTGTATTCACGCGACCCGCGCAACGTCGCCCGCAAGGCCGAGAATTATCTGATCAGCTCCGGCATCGCGGACACCGCCTACTTCGGCCCGGAGGCGGAGTTCTACATCTTCGATTCGGTCAAGTTCGACTCCAACATCAACAGCTCCTTCTACAAAGTGGACGCGACGTCAGGGTGGTGGAACACCGGCGAGGAGACGGAGTCCGACGGCAGCCCCAACCGCGGCTACAAGGTCCGGCCCAAGGGCGGATACTTCCCGGTCGCCCCTACCGACCACTACGTCGACCTCCGCGACAGGATCCTGACGAACCTGACCAACGCCGGCTTCTCCCTGGAGAAGGGCCACCACGAGGTGGGCGGCGGCGGCCAGGCCGAGATCAATTACAAGTTCAACACGCTGCTGCACGCCGCCGACGACCATCAGATGTACAAGTACATCGTCAAGCAGACCGCGTGGCAGGCCGGCAAGACCGTGACGTTCATGCCCAAGCCGCTGTTCGGCGACAACGGCTCCGGGATGCACTGCCACCAGTCGCTGTGGAAGGACGGCGTCCCCCTGATGTACGACGAGGAGGGCTATGCCGGCCTGTCGGACACCGCGCGGCACTACATCGGCGGGTTGCTCTATCACGCCCCGTCGTTGCTCGCCTTCACCAACCCCACGGTCAACTCCTACAAGCGGCTGGTTCCCGGCTATGAGGCCCCGATCAACCTGGTGTACAGCCAGCGCAACCGCTCGGCGTGCGTGCGCATCCCCATCACCGGCAACAACCCGAAGGCCAAGCGGCTGGAGTTCCGTTGCCCCGACTCGTCGGGCAACCCCTACCTGGCGTTCTCGGCCATGCTGATGGCCGGCCTGGACGGCATCAAGAACAAGATCGAGCCGCCACCACCGGTCGACAAGGACCTCTACGAGCTGCCGCCCGAGGAGGCTGCGGAAATCGTTCAGGCTCCCACCCAGCTGTCCGACGTGATCGACCGGCTGGAGGAGGACAGCGAATACCTCACGGAGGGCGGCGTTTTCACGCCCGATCTGATCGAGACGTGGATCAACTACAAGCGCGACTACGAGATAGCGCCGTTCAACCTGCGGGTGACCCCGTACGAATTTGCGCTGTATTACGACGTGTGAGGCTGGTCAGCTGCCCGCCTCGATGGCCGCGACTTTTGCGGCCGCGTCGGGCCCGCAAAAACGCTGGAGGTCCACCGGGCCGGCGGCCAGCAGATCGTCAATGCGGCGCTTGAGGTCACCCGACGAGAGATGGGCATAAAGGCTCGCGCCCGGGCAGGACGTCGAGGCCAGGTCGCGATGGCCCGCCAATGTGTTGCTTGCGACCCGAAAGTTCTGCGCGGCCCAAGCGAACGCGAGCGCGGCTCCCTGCAGCTGGGCCTCGGACACGGCCTCTTGATCGAAGTCGCCTTCGCAGAGCACCAGGAAATGGCCGGTCGTGTTGTAGTCCGTCGCTGTGTCGCCCGCGAATTCGGTGCTTCGCAATTCGTAGATGTTGCCGTTGCGGTCGACGCCGACGTGATACGCGATGTCGATCCAGCCCTTCTCGTCTTGGTGGTACCGCTGGTCTTGACGCAAATGGCTTGGAGCATTGCGGTTTTCGCCGAGGACCACCGCCTCGTGGTGCAGGGTCATGCGGGTGATGGTGTGGGGCTTCCCGCCGGCGCGGGCCGGCCGTGCGCCCCAGGCGTCTCGGCAGAGCAATTGCGCCGACGTAGCGGCCGAGGCAACGTCCGTCCGTGCCGCACCCGCGCCGATCACCGACAAGCCGATGCCGCCCGCCAGCCGCAGCAGCTGACGGCGGTCGACCATGGGCCAGTGCTCCTACTTCGCCGCACTCGGGCAGTACGCAAAGACGGCGGCCTGCGCCAAACGCAAGGCGTCGTCATGACTGAACTTTTTAGGCCACGGATTACCCGCGGCTCTGTCCTGGTTCTGTGCGGCCAGGATGTTGTTCACCGTGGACTCGATGGGCTCCGGCCGCGGCGGCAACATCATGAAGCAGGTGTGGTGGCCAAGCTCCATGAACCGCTGACGCATGGCCTCCTTTCCGCTGTCACTGATGCCGTAGCTGTCTAGCGTGGACAGGAATTGTGCGTCCGCGCCGTCGGCCGGGGCGTTGCCGGCGCTCGAGGCGCTGACCGTGACGGTTTGCGGGCCCGGCGACATCGCCGTTTTGTCCCGTGACAGGTACACCCCCACCGAAATGAGGCCCGCCAGGGCGGCTACCGCGAGAGCCGCCCCACCGATGAGCACCCCAACCGGCGTCTGCCTGGTTCGGCTGCCCGTCATGCGCGGCCTCCTCTGATTCCCGGATGGTCGCCAAGGGTGCTCGCGCTTCGTGGATCAAGCCGACCCCTCGCCCGGACTCCCCAGGCAACCCCAAGTCCAATCAATATCGCACCGTTTACGCTCCGGAGTTCAACGACACGTCAATGGCCGATGTCGAAGTCTGTCATGGCGGCGGCGGTCCGTACAGACCGCGCTAGGACACCGAGCCGACCAGGTTGGCGTTCTGCGGGCAGTACGCGTGGACGGAGATCGTCACGTAGGTATCGGCGTCGAGCCCCGGATTGCTCGTCCGGAACGCCCCGACTATCTGCGGCACCGTCATCCCCTGACGGATGTCGTCGCACACCACCTTCCCGTTGTGAACGGCGGCCTCGGGATTGGCGAACGAGATGCCGTGATCGTTCAAGTCCTGCACGTACTTGTTGTCCTGATCCGGCGTGGACACGATGGACGACGGCCCGGCCGCTGAAGGCGGCGCTGCGGGTGCGGTCGGTGCAGCCGTTGGCGCGGCCGGTTGCGGACCCTTCGGGGACGGGCTGAAGAGCCAGAAGACCAGGACGATCGCGCCCGCCAACCCCAGACCGCCCATCAGCAGCGCGGCGGCCTTTCGCCAAGTGGCGCTCCATGATTGGCGGTCTTCCGGTGGTTCATCCCGGACGTCGTCGTACGCGCGCGCGGACGTGCGGTCGGCTTCATCTGAAGCCGCGTGATTGGGTACGGCAACCGTCTCGGCGCGGTTGAGCCCGAACGTTTCGTCGGCAGCCGGAGACGGCTCGGCCATGACGGCCATCGTAGCCATCGCCGAGCGATTGTGAGAACCTCGCGCTATGTCAGCCTCGCCTGACCACCACGCCGACCCGGGCGGCCGGGGCGTTTCCGGAGGCCGCACCGAGCGCGCGATGGATTTGCTTCGGCGCGTGTTGCAATACGAGGTCAGCGTCGGGGCGCTGATCGAACTGGCGCTGTGGCTCGCGATCCCGTACCTGTGCATCGGCTTCGTGTGGGCGGTCCTGCACACCGACGAGACGCAGCGAATCCAGGCGCGACTCGAAACCGTGTTCCCGACGGCCCCCGACGTCGCGGCATTTGGCCTGACGGCGGCGCTGTGGCCGGCTTCGATCCAAATCGCCGATGCGTGCCCGGCCAAGTAACGGCTAACCCGCCGCGGCGTCCCCGGTAACCCGTTCGATCGTCTGGGGCGCGACGCCGAGTCCGCGCAGGCAGAATCGCAGCGCGCGTTCGCGGACGACGGCGCGGTCCCAACGATGGGTCGCCCACTGCCGCTGGGTGCCTGCCCAAACGACGCCGTGGATCGATTTCGCCGCGGTCGACGGGACGATGTCTTCGAACACGCCGAGTTCGAGCCCGCGCTCGAGCTGCTCGATGAGCGGCTCGAGTATCGCTCCGTAGGCGGGGGCCACCATCTCCGGCGAGGAGAGCGCTTTCGAGTGAGCCTCCAACGACAGGCGGCGCGAACCCGATTCGGCGGTGTCTCCAAAGGCGAGTTCGAGTCGCCCGTCGACCCACGCGACGACGGCGTCGACCGGGTTGGTGGTGTTCGCCATCCGGCCCCTCAACCGTTGGGTCTCCATGCGGGCCAGCTCTAGAAAGACCTCCGCAACCAACTGATCCTTCGAGTCGAAATGCCGGTAGAAGGCGCGGGTACTGAGCTGCGCGCGTTCCAGCACGGCGGCGACGCTAAGCCCTCGGACGCCGTGGTCGTGCATCGACTGAGAGGCGGCGTCCAGGATGGCGCACCGCACGTCCGGGTCGGGGGCGAGCTTGTTCCGTCGCTGCGTCAACGAGGTGGTCATGGGTCAGAAGAGGGTCGTCCGGTTATAGAGGCGTTTCATAGGTGCGTAGGTACCCCGCGTCATTGCCAGCGGAAACCTCCCAACATCGGCCAATCGAAAATTTACGTTTTCGAAATCTGTGCTAGCCCACGGCGGTGACTTGCTCGATGGTGTGCGGCGCCACGCCCAACCCGCGCAGGCAGAACCGGACCGCTCGGTCGCGGACCTCGTCTCGGTCCCAATGGTTCGTCGCCCACTGCCGCTGCGTGCCGGCCCACACGACGCCGTGTATCGACTTGGCCGCGACCGCCGGGACGATGTCCTTGAACACGCCCAGTTCCAGGCCAAGCTGGAGCTGCTCGATGAGCGGCTCGAGGATTGCACCGTAGGCGGGTGTCACCGCCTCGGGAGTGGAGATCATTTTCGATTGGGCTTCCAGCGACACCTGCCGCAGCTCCGCCCTGATGTCCTCGTCGAACGCGAGGTCGAGCCGCCCGTCGATCCAGGCGGCCACCGCCTCGATCGGGTCGGTGGCTTGCGACATCTTGTCGCGCAGCCGCGTCACCTCGCTGCGCGTCATCTCCAGGAAGACCGCCGCCACCAGTTGGTCCTTCGACTCGAAATGGCGGTAGAACGCTCGGGTGCTCAGCTGCGCGCGTTCCAGCACCGTGGCGACGCTGAGTCCCCGAACACCCTGCTCGCGAACCGATTTCGCCGCGGCATCGACGATCGCGCGGCGCACGTCGGGGTCGGGCGCAAGCTTCTTGCGGCGTGGCGTGACCGTGTGGCTGGCATATTGCTGCGGACGCGCTCGCGGATCCCCCTGTCCCGTCATAGTTTGTAAAAATAATCCGCTGATCGGTCGTACACACCCGCTTTCGGAAACCCCGTGTCGGCCGAGTGACGTCGCGCAGGACCGAGAGCGAAGGAAATGTTGGCCGAGCCTTCTATTAGACAAATGCACAATTGTTCTCGCTCGAATTAGTTCTCGCGGGTTTGTGGCTGGTCTCGGCCGTTTCGGTGGCGTGGCTTGCGGGTCGCAAACGCCGACGTGGCAATTGCGTTTCACCCGAACGGGTTTGCTGAAGTCGAGCAACGTACCGCAACTTCCTTAAAGCTCTCACTGGCCAAAATTCATCACTGAAAACGACCATTTCGGTGAACTCTAGTTCACTAGCGAGCGGAAGGTCGTGCTCGTGCACCGGAGCGATTGGCTCTAGGCTGCGGCCATGGCAATCGACCGGGCCGCGCTTGTCGCGGGCAGCATCCGACTCGCGTCGGGCATCTCCTTCCTCGTCGATCCGCTCCGGGCGAACCGGTTGTGGGGCGACCCGGAGGAACCGACGCCGACGGCGCGACTGTTGCTGCGTTCCATGGGCTATCGCGATGCGTTGATCGGCGGGCTGCTCGCCGCGGCGGCGCTGCGCGGCAAGGACACCCGCGGCTGGTTCCTGGCCTCAGGCGGTGCCGACGCGGCCGACCTGCTCGGCGGGATGAGTGTGCACGACGAGTTGAAGACGTCGCAGCGGGTCATCGGCCTCGGCGGTGCCGTCGTCGGTATCGGCGTGGGGCTTTGGGGCGCCACGCGGCGTAACGTCGTCGGGCGACGAGGGGAGCAACCATGAGAATCGGCGTCCTGACGTTCATCACCGACGAAGGAATCGGCCCGGTCGAGTTGGGCCGGGCACTCGAGGAGCGCGGGTTTGCCTCCCTGTTCCTGGCCGAGCACACGCACATCCCCGTCGACGCCAAGACGCCGTATCCGATGGGCGGCCCGATTCCGCGGAAGTACTACCGGACGTTCGATCCGTTCGTGGCGTTGACCGCGGCGGCTGTCGCGACCGAGCAACTCGTCCTGGGCACCGGGATCGCGCTGGTCCCGCAGCGAGACCCGATCCTGACGGCCAAGGAGGTGGTCTCGCTCGATCTGGTATCGCAGGGGCGATTCCGCTTTGGTGTGGGCGTGGGCTGGCTGCGCGAGGAGATTGCGAACCATGGCGTCGATCCCGGTGTGCGCGGCCGCACGGCGGACGAGCGGCTGGACGCGATGATCGAGATCTGGACGCGGGAAAAGGCTGAGTTCCACGGCGAATTCGTGAACTTCGATCCGATCTACAGCTGGCCCAAGCCGCTGACCAAGCCGTATCCGCCGCTGTACGTGGGCGGCGGGTCGGGGGCCTTCAAGCGCATCGCCCGGCTCAACGCCGGCTGGCTCGCCATGAGCGGGTCGGCGGGCGCCCTGTCGGGTCAGCTGGAGGAGTTGCGCGCCGTTGCCGGGCATGACGTCCCGGTGATCAACATGCACATGGGGAAGCACACGGCGCAAGCACTCGAGGGTTACCTGCCGCTGGGCGTGGAGCAGGCTTTGGTTGAGCTGCCCACCGAGCCGCGCGACGAGACGCTGCGCCGTTTGGACGAGCTGCAGGCCGAGTTCGCGCAATTGGCGTAAACCCCTGCCGGGCAGGGCATCTAACGGACCAGGGCCGCTTCCAGCAGCGACCAATAGTTGCGTTCCCGCTCGGTCAGCTCGTTGGATGTGATCGCACCGAAGGTGGCGGCGTCGCGCGCGAACCGGGTCGGCGCGTCGGGCAACGCGTCGGGGCCTTGGAGCCGGAAACAACTCGGCGCCAGGGGACCGAACAGTAAGGCGCGCCGTAACTCCGGCCAGTCATCCGGCTTCGGCTCGACACCAGCGGCGCGGGCGAACGTCACGGCGACCAGGTTCATCCGCGTCTTTTGGGACGTCCCTCGCCGTGAGCGATAGGCCGTGATCGCCGACCGCTGGTCGGTCTCGGTGGGCGACGAGATGGTGCCGCCCCATGTGTACGCGATCCACCTGGCTTGAAGTTCAAGCGGCACAAAGTATCCGCCCGACTGATCCCACATGCCCACGAACGCCAGACCCGGAAGATCGGGATGGAAGGTGTAGCGGTCGGCGTCCAGGTGCACCGAGTCCAAATCGAGGACGCGCCGGATGTCTTCCCCGAGGAATGGCATCGAAAGATTGAACCCGGTGCCGAACACGATCCCGTCGAATTCCTCGGTGCGGCCGTCGGCGAACGCCACCGTCGTGCCCGCGACCGACTCCATCCACGGGCGCACCGAGATCCGGCCCTCGGCCACCAGCGGCAGGTAGTGCTGGTTGAGGGTGAGGCCGGCCACCGAGACGGAAGGGTCCGGCGCCGGCGCGCCGTACTGTTCGGGGCTCCCTCCCGCCGCGACCACCATCTCCTTGAGTTGCCGGTCGATCTCGGCCGGCTGCAGCGTCTCGTCGGCCAGCGTTCCGTACCGCGTATAGACCCGGTGATCGGACGGGACGCCGGCGGCGAACTTGGGCAGCACGTACCGCTGGCGCCGCTGGGTCACCACGACGCGTGCCGCGCCGAGTTGGGCGAGTTCCGTCGCGATCTCGAGCGCGCTGATCGCGCAGCCCGCCACCAGAACGCGCTTACCTTGATACGGGGCGGGCCCGCGGTAGTGGTATGTCGCGGTCGCTCCGGCCGAGCCGGCGAATGTCTCGAGCCCCGGCACCGGGGGAATGGCTGCAGCGTGGAACCTTCCGGTGGCCACCACGACCCGCTCGAAACTTTCCTCCCCGCCGGCATAACGAACGAGCCAGCGGGCGCCGTCTCGCGTGACGAGTTCGACCGGAGTCCCGAACAGGATGCGCTCGACGAGCCGGAACCTTTCGGCGTAGCGGCGCAAATAGTCGAGAATGGCGCGGTTGGACGGATAGACGAGGCCGGTCTCGTGCTCGAGGTCGCTGAAGGCCGTCAGGACGCGGCTGCTGTTCGTGTGCATGCTGGGCCATACGCCGCTGCGGCCGTCGAGGCCCGCCCATTGCCCGCCGAGCACGGGTGAGCGCTCGAAGATCGCCGGCTCGAACCCCTGGGACACCAGCCAACGCGCCGCGATGAGACCGCCCGGTCCCGCCCCGATCACCGCGACGTTTCCAGCCATCCTGGAACTCTAAACGCTTCAGCCCATGCCGATTCGAATGTTCTTGACTTGCAGGAACTCATAGAGGCCGTCGAGGCCGCCGGTGCGGCCGAAGCCGCTTTGCTTGAAACCGCCATACGGTCCCTGCGGTGAGATGTCGCTGAACGTGTTGACCCACACCGAGCCCGCCTCGAGCCGGCGCGCCACCCGGTGCGCACGGGCGAGGTCGCGCGTCTGCACAAAGGCGTTCAAGCCGTATGGCGTGTCGTTGGCGAGGCGCACCGCTTCGGCTTCGCTGCCGAACTTCATCAGGGACACCACCGGGCCGAAGGTCTCCGTTTGGGCCAGCGTGGAGGCATTGTCCACGCCGCCGAACACGGTCGGCTCGATGTAGTATCCCGCCGCCAGCTCGCCGCCCAATCTGGTTCCGCCGGTGAGCAATTCACCCGCTTTGTTGCCGACGGCGTCGTCGATCTCGGCGATGATGCGATCGGCGGCGGGCTGGCTGATGACCGGCCCGAACACCACGCCGGGGTCGAACGGGTCACCCACCTTGGCGCTCTTGACGACACCCACGAAGCGTTCGGCGAACGCGTCATAGACCGATTCGTGCACCAGAATCCGGCTGGCGCAGGCGCAGCTCTGTCCCGACTGGATCAGCGGGCCCTGGTGCGCCGAGAGCATGGCGGCCGCGTCGAGGTCGGCGTCGTCGAAGACGATCATTGCCGACTTGCCGCCGAGCTCGGCGACCACCGGTGTCAGGTTCGTCGCCGCCGCCTCAAGGACCTTGCGGGCCGTCGCCGCGCCGCCGGTGAAGTGCACCTTGCGGATGCCCGGGTGGCGGACGAGGGCGTCACCGCCTTCGGGTCCGGCGGGCACCACGTTGACGAGCCCGGCGGGTAGGCCCGCCGCCATGCACAGCTCGCCGAATCGCAAGGCGGCGAACGGCGCCACCTCCGACGGCTTGAGCACGACGGCGTTGCCCGCCGCCAGCGCCGGGGCTACGCAGGAGGCGATCACCACCAGCGCGCCGTTCCACGGGGTGATGACGCCGACGACGCCGTAGGGCTCGCGCTCGACGAGGTTGACGTCGAACGATTCGGCCACCGGCGTGCTGAGGCCGTGCGGTTTGTCGACGTAGCCCGCGAAGTGGCGCAGAAATCGTTCGAGCAGAATCGCGTTGCCGGCGAGCGAGATTGGGACGGCGTAGTCGTGCACGTTGAGCCGGGCCAGCTCGTCCAGATCGTCGCGGACCGCGTCGGCCAGGCCGATCAACTTATCCCGCCGGCGATCGGCGGTGAGCGACATCCATTCTCGATGGGCCGCCCACGCGGAGGCGACCGCCTCGTCGATCTCGGCGGCGCCGGCCAATTGCACGCTCGCGTTGGGCTGGCCGGTGGCCGGGTAGATGTGCTGGTGGACCCCGCCGGACGACCGGGTCACGCGGTCGCCGCCGATCAGTAGTCCTCCGGACAGCGACGAGTTCACGTTGCCGTGGCTTCCGCATGCCATTCCGCCGACACCCGCTGCTTCTGCTCGCCGATCACCTGGCTCAGGTGGGAGGCCTTCGGCCAGCCGTAGTAGGCGGCGAAATGCAGGGCCAGCTCGTCCATCTCGTCGAACGAGATGTCGCGGCTCTTGAGCGCGGCGTAGACGTGGCTGAGGATCGGGATGGGCGCGTCCTGGATGGCCACACACGCCACCGTCACCAGGCGCCGCTCCTTGATTCCCAGCCCCGGCCGCAACCACATCTCGCCGAACACGAAGTTCAAAATCCCCGCGCCGGAGTAGGGGTTGTCGCGGATCGGAACAAACGGAATGCAATTGACCGTCCTGAAGCATTCCTCCCCGCCCGCCAACCGGCTCTCCGGATCGCTCGGGGTGACCAAGGGCAGCAGCGGCTCGGGTGGCGGCACGTCCTGGCCGCGCTCGCGCTGGATCCGTTCCCATTGCGCGTCGACGGCCATGTTGAATCGGGACGCCTTGGGCCAACCGGCGTATACCGCGAAATGCAAGACCGTTTCGCGCATCTCGGTGATGGTCAGGTCGCCGCTGTTCAACGCCGCGTACACGTGATCCTGCAGAGGCTCCTCGGCGTCGGCGGCCGCGACGCAGGCCAGCGTGACGAAACGCCGGTCCCTGCGGCTCAGAATCGGGCGCGACCAGATTTCGGCGAAGACGAAATCGATCAGGCCGCTGGTGGTCGTGGGGCTCGGATCGTCGGGCGGCGACACCGTCATCACCTCGGCGAAACGGTGCCTGCCCAGTTCTGAGCGCTCTGTCATGGAACCAGCTTTCTGCGTTGGGTTTTGGCGGCCGTCACCGTAGGGTGACGCCGGCGTCCACCTTGAACTCCAGCCCGGTGACGAATCGGGACTCGTCCGACACCAGGAACAGCACAGCGTTGCTGATGTCGATCGCCTCGGCCATGAGGGTGGGCAGGGCATTGAGGAAGATGGGGATCAAGTCGGGCCGCGTCTCGGCCAGGAGGCCCTGCAGGGATTCCGGGCGCATTCCCGTCTCCACCCCCGTCGGGTGCACGGTGTTGACCCGAACGCTCTGCGCGGCAAGCTCATTGGCCAGCGCGCGACTTAACCCGACGACGCCGTGCTTAGACGCCGTGTACGGAAGGTGCAGCGGGGTGCCCTTCAGCCCGGCCGAGGAACTGACGAGGATGAGGCTGCCGCCCTGGCCGACGAGGTGGGGGAGGGCGGCGGCGCAGGTGTTCCAGGTGCCGATGAGGTTGACGTCGACGACGGTGCGCCACTGCTCCGGCGTCGTCGTGTCCCAGGTGCCGACGGTCAGCACCCCGGCGTTGGCCACGGCGGCGTCCAGGCCGCCCAATTCGGCGACGCCGTCGTCGACCGCCGCGGCCAGGGCCGCCGCGTCGCGGATGTCGACCACATGGAGGACCGCGCGGCGGTCGTGCTTTTCGATCAGCCTCGCGGTTTCCTCGAGGTCCGCGCGCGAGGCGAGGGGATACTCGATCTCCGGCAGCGAGGCGCAGATGTCGACCAGGATGAGGTCGGCCCCTTCCTCGGCCAGGCGCACGGCATGGCTGCGGCCCATTCCCCGCGCGGCGCCGGTTACCAGCACCCGCTTGCCGGCGACTCGCCCAGTGGCGCTCATAGCTTGTTGCAGAACCCGGCGTCGACGGGGAAGGTCACCCCGGTGACGTACTTGGCCTCGTCGGAGACCAGGTAGGCGATGGCGGCGCTGATGTCCTCGGGCTCCAGCAGGCCGACCGGCATCGGGTTTTGCAGGTGTGGGCCGCCGTCGGGGTAGTTCTCGAGGAATTCGGTCATGGCGGGGTTGACCGCCATCATGGTGTTGACCGCGGTCGGGTGCACGGTGTTGACCCGAATGTTCAGCGGCGCAAGCGCGTTGGCGAGCGTCCGCATCAGCCCGACGATGCCGTGTTTGGACGCCGCGTAGCCCAGGCCGCCACCCTGCAGGCCGCCGAAACCTTTCAGCCCGGCCGTGGAGCTGGTGAAGATGATCGCCCCGCCGCGATTACCGGCGAGCAGGTGCGGAATCGCCGCCCACGCGGTGTGGTAGGCGCCGTCGAGGTTGACCCCGGTGGCCGCCTTCCACTGCGCCAGCTCCTCCTCGATCGTCAGCTCGCGGAAGGCCACCGGCGCGATCCCCGCGTTGGCCAGGACGATGTCGAGGCGACCGAACTGTTCGACGCCGGCGTCCACCGCCGACTTGACCTGATGGAAGTCGCGGACGTCGGCCACCAGCCCCAGCATCTTGGCGCCCTCGCCCTCGACGAGGGCCACCGTTTCGTCGAGCTCGGAGCGGCTGGCCATCGGGTAGCCGTTCGCGGCGATGTCTTCGCAGATGTCGATGCCGACGATGTTGGCCCCGTCGCGCGCCAGGCGAATCGCGTGGCTGCGGCCCTGGCCGCGAGCGACCCCGGTGATGAAGGCGACCTTGCCTTCCAGTTGGCCCATGATTCTGCCCTTCAGTAACGTGGTTACCCGAGCCGTAGAGTAACATGGTTACTGTGCTTGCAGAAGGGGGTCGCCAGCCGGATCCGATCATCGAGATCGTGGTCGAGCTGCTGGACACGCAGGGCTACGAGGCCGTGCAGCTCCGCGAGGTGGCCAAGCGCGCGCGGGTATCCCTCGCCACCATCTACAAGCGGTACGCGACCCGCGACGAGCTGATCGTCGCCGCCCTCGAATGGTGGATGGACACCAATCGCTACGCGAACCTGCCGTCACCGGCCACCGGCGCGAGCGGCGAATCGCTTTACTCCGACCTAATGCAGGTGATGCGGACGATTTTCGAGCCATGGGAAAAGCACCCGACGATGCTGCGATCGTACTTTCGCGCACGATCGGGGCCGGGTGGCGAACGGCTGATCCAGCGCGGCGTGGACGCGGTGGTACCGGTCACCAAATCGATCACGGCGCAAGTGGATTCGGACTATGCGAAAGATCTCGAGCTCATCCTGACGGGCGTGGTCTTCGGCTTCCTGGGGCGTTTTGCGCAGGGCGAGATCGAGGTCACCGAGATCGTGCCCGGGATCGAGCGCGCCGTGTTCTGGTTGACGGCGGCCTACGAGAACCGCGCCGTCGCGCGATAGTTCAAGTGCCGCAGAACGTTTGGTACGCGCCGAAATCCTCGGGCGCGGGGCTTGCGTAGCGCTCGAGGCCCGGGCGTTCGTCATACGGTGCGGTGACTGCGCCGAGCAGGCGCCCAAGCGGGTCGAGATCGCCGGCCGTCGCCGCGGCCAGCGCCTCCTCGACAAGGTGATTGCGCGGAATGTAGACGGGGTTGGCGCGGTCCATCGATTCGGCGTCCGGGCCGAGGGCGCGCCAGCGCGCCAACCAGTCGTCGAACCCGGCAAGGTTGATGAACAGCCCGCGCGCTACTTCCGATTCGCCGCGCGCCGCCCGCCCGAGGTGGCGGAAGAAGGACGTGTAGTCGACGTGGCTCTCGTTCAGCAGCGCAAGCAAGTCGTCGGCCAGCGGTGCCACGACTCCGGCGTCCACGTCGTCGGACAGACCCAGTTTGGCGCGCATGCCGGCCGACCACACGGCGTCGTAGCTGGGCCGGAAAATCCCGAACGCTTCCTCGGCGAGCTCCACCGCCTCGTCAACATCGTTGGACAGCAACGGAATCAGTGATTCGGCGAACCGGGCGAGATTCCATCCGGCGACCACCGGCTGGTTGCCGTAGGCGTAGCGACCCCAGAAATCGATGGAGCTGAAAACCGTGTCCGGGTCATAGGCCTCCATGAAGGCGCACGGCCCGTAGTCGATGGTTTCACCGGAGATCGTCATGTTGTCGGTGTTCATCACCCCGTGCACGAAGCCGATCAGCATCCATCGGGCGATCAGCGACGCCTGGACGGCAACCACTGCTTCGAACAGGGCCAGGTACGGCCGCTCGGCCTCGGCCCCATTCGGATGGTGCCGCGCGATCGCATGGTCGGCGAGGCGGCGCAGCAGATCGACGTCGCCGGTGGCCGACGCGTATTGGAAGCTGCCCACGCGCAGGTGACTGCTGGCGACACGGGTAAGCACGGCGCCGGGCAGCTGCGTCTCGCGCTGTACGGGCCGCCCGGTGGCGACGACGGCCAGCGATCGGGTCGTTGGGACGCCCAGCGCGTGCATCGCCTCGCTGACGATGTACTCGCGCAGCATCGGGCCCACCGCCGCCAGGCCGTCGCCGCCGCGCGCGAATGGCGTCGGGCCGGACCCCTTCAGGTGGATGTCGCGCAGGCGCCCGCCGTCGTCGACGAGCTCGCCCAACAGCAGTGCGCGGCCGTCGCCCAATCGCGGGACATACCCGCCAAACTGGTGCCCGGCATAAGCCTGGGCCACCGGAACGGCGCCGCCGGGGACGAGGTTGCCCACCAGGAAACGCAGCCCGTCAGGACTCCGCAGCCAGTCGGCGTCGAGACCGAGCTCGGCGGCCAGCGGTTCGTTGATCGCGAGGAGCCGCAGGTCGGGGGCCGGCTCGGCCTGCCAGCGGACGGCCATCTCCGGCAGCTGGCGAAAGAACCGGTCCTGCAGAGCAACGGTGGTATCCGGCGCAACGCTCACTTCACCGAGACTACGGAAAGTCCCGTCCCTAGCCGATGGCCTGCGCGATCAAGTCACGGGCGCGGTCGAGCATCGAGGCAAACGGCCCGACGGCGAAATTCAGCTTCGCCGATTCCACGCCAGGATGCGGACGGGTGGGGGCTATCGCCTCGGCCGCACGCACCGCCGAGCCCATCCGCTTGAGGTCGTTCGCGTCGACTTCCTTCTGCAGCAGGGGGAATTCTTCGTCCTCCTCGTGCCGGGCGTGGTCGAGCACGGCGTCGCGCAGCTTGGTCAGCTCGTCGACGAACTCCTGCGAGGTGAAGTCGAGTTTCTCGATCCCCGACAGCAGTTCCTTGGCTTCGTGCTCTTCTTTGAGCCGGGCGTCGACGATCGCGTCGCCGCCGTCGACCTCGCGGCGAGTCCGCGGATGCACCACCATCTCCTCGGCCGTCTCGTGCACGGCCAGCAGTTGGCGCAACTCCACGAACGGCTTCTCGCGTGCCTTGGGGTCCGATGCGTGCAGCACTTCGTCAAACATGTCCTCGATGAGGTTGTGCTGCGCTTTGAGAAACGCGACGACCTCCTCGGGAGATTGGACAATCATGTCGGCCATCGCCGATACCTCCATCGATAGGGGATTCGGGGGTGCGGGCTATGGGCTGTGCACCGCTTTGCCAGAAATACCCCGCGCCGGGACGGGTAAACGCGAGCCCCCGTCAGACCGCTTGCAGCATCCGACGGGGGCTTCGGCGGATTCAGCTAGACGTTGCCACGTGTGGTGGGTGTTCCGACAGCCGCGATTGTGTCGGTGTCCTTGCGGCGCTTGAGGCCGATGAGTCCACCCAACCCGAGCAGGCCAAGCAGCCCCCACAGCCCGTTGTTGTCGCTGTGTTGGTCGGTGCTTTGGCCATTGTTGTTGTCGGCCAGCGTCGTTGTGGTCGATGACGGCGCCGGCACACTTTGAGTGGTGGCGTTGGCGACGCCCGCCCCACCGAATAGCAGTGCCCCGGTTGCAGAAATGACCGCAATTGTCTTACGCATATTTGCTCCTGAATTGGTTCTGCTCGGTCGACTGAAGACCGAGCATCAGAGTGGGACCAGTTGCTTCTAGCCCGCGCGAAAAGCGACACGAGAAACAAGGCCCGATGCGTCGCAAGGCATGGCTACCCGGCGTGAGAGGAATGAAACTACACCCGAGGATTTTGCCAAGTACGATCGTTTGCTGATGGATCAGCAGGACCCGCGACAGCGCATCGCCGAGTTGGAGCTGCAGCTCGCGCAGCAGAAGCGCATCGCGGAGCTCGAGCGCCAGCTGGCCGACGCGAGGGCCGCCGCGGGTGACGGCCAACCCCCCAATCACGTTGCGCGTCCGGCCGAGGTCTCCGCCGCGCAGCTGGCCGCGATCGACGAGCACGCGCGCCGGCTGGCCCAGGCCCTGGCGGCCGACCGCGGTCAGCCCTTCGGGGGACCGGCGCCGCTTCGGGAGGCACTTTCACGCGCCGTCGTCGACGCGGGACTGTCGCAGCAGCAGTACAGAGACGTCCTCGACCGCGCCGGCCTGCGCGCGGGCGGCACGATCAAAGTCGGGGGACAAGTCGTCTACCAGCGTTGCGACCCATCCGATCCCGTTTTCCTGGCGCCGCGCCCGCGGGGAGCCTATGGCGGTCAGGGCTTCGCGGCGCCCCAGCGCAAGCTCTCCGGGGCCGGTTGGATCGGGCCGATCGTTGCGCTGCTCGGCGGGGGGATCGGCCTCTGCGTAGGCATCGCGGCGGCGGCGACCGCGCTCATCCCGTCGAGCGCGCTGTGGATGGGCCCTATCGTGTGCCGCAGCGGATACGCGATGGCGTACAACACCTCGCACTACAGCTACAAGCCGGGCCAGTCGGGCACCAGCGTGAGCTTCCAGTGTGTCGGTGACGGCGACTCGTACGACGTCAACGACTTCGCGGTCTTTGCGCTGCAGTCGTTGCTCGCCGCGCTCCTGGTGTTCGCCGTCCTGGCTGTGGGGGGCTTGCTCTGGCGGCGCTCGCACAAGCCCGCGTGATCGTCGGTTCGCCAGGCGACTACGGTCTAAGAAACACGAATTTCACCCCACGGAATGAACATGGCGACAGATCAGATGTACGAACAGGTCGACGACCAGGCGCCGGATCCCGCCGACATCGGCTGGCGCATCGATCCCGTTCTCGCCCGCAGTTGGCTGCTGGTCAACGGCGCGCACGCCGACCGGTTCCAGGCCGCGGCGCATTCCCGCGCCGACATCGTCGTCCTCGACATCGAGGATGCGGTGGCGCCCAAAGACAAGCAGGCCGCCCGCGAGAACGTGGTGCGTTGGCTCAACGCCGAAAACACCGACTGGGTCCGCATCAACGGGTTCGGCACCCCGTGGTGGGCCGATGATTTGGCGGCATTGGCTGATACGCCCGTCGGCGGGGTGATGCTGGCGATGGTCGAATCGGTGGACCACGTCACCGAGACCGCGCAACGCTTGCCCAACGTGCCCATCGTGGCGTTGGTCGAGACGGCCCGGGGACTCGAGCGCATCACCGAGATCGCCGCGGCCAAGGGCACATTCCGGCTCGCGTTCGGGATCGGCGATTTCCGCCGCGACACCGGCTTCGGGGAGGATCCGAGCACCCTGGCGTACGCGCGCTCGCGCTTCACGATCGCCGCCAAGGCGGCCAACCTGCCCAGCGCGATCGACGGGCCGACGATCGGCTCCAACGCCTTGAAGCTCATCGAGGCCACGGCCGTTTCCGTCGAATTCGGGATGACCGGCAAGATCTGCCTGACGCCGGATCAATGCGCCGTGGTGAACGAGGGCCTTTCCCCATCCCAGGACGAAATCTCCTGGGCCAAGGAGTTTTTCGCCGAGTTCGAACGTGACGGGGGAGAGATCCGCAACGGCTCCGACCTGCCGCGTATCGCGAGGGCCACCAAGATCCTGGATCTGGCCCGCGCTTACGGCATCGAGGTGTCGGAGTTCGACGACGAGGAGCGCGTGCACTCGCCGGCGCCGTCGGACACGTATCACTACTAGGAGTCGGCCCGATGAGCGCCACGGTGGACTTTCACTTCGACCCCATGTGCCCGTTCGCCTACCAGACGTCGTTGTGGATCCGCGACGTTCGTGAGCAGCTCGGCATGACCGTCAACTGGCGGTTCTTCAGCCTCGAGGAGGTCAATCGGTCGGAGGGCCAAAAGCACCCGTGGGAACGGGAGTGGTCCTACGGCTGGTCGCTGATGCGGATCGGGGCGCTGCTGCGGCGGACGGACATGTCGTTGCTGGACCGGTGGTACGGCTCGATCGGGCGCGAGCTGCATACCCTGGGCGGCAAGCCGCACGATCCGGCGGTGGCGCGAAAACTGCTGGGCGACATCGGCGTCGACGCGGCGATTTTGGACGAGGCGCTGGACGACCCCACCACCCACGACGAGATTCGCGAGGAACATCAGCGCGTCCTCGACGCGGGCGGGTTCGGCGTGCCCACGCTTTTTCTGTTGGGCCAGTGCCTGTTTGGACCCGTGTTGGTGGATCCACCGACCGGGCCTCCCGCGCTGACCCTGTGGAACGTCGTCACCGGGATGGCCGAGTTGCCGCATGTCTACGAACTGCAGCGACCCAAGGCGCCGGCCGATCTCGATCTCATCGGCCGAAGCCTGCGCCCGTATCTCGATGGGCGCGATTGGGTCAGCATCAACCGCGGCGAAGTCATCGACCTCGAGGGACTAAGCGGCGTGTCGGGCAATGGCGACGCCGATTCGTAATTCGATGTCGCTGACTTCAATCGTGGGAGCCCGAGGTGGGGCCGTCGACCGGTACGTCTGCCCCGTCGGCGTGGTGAACTCGGCTGTGTGCGTGTGGTTTTCGTCCGTGCTGGTGCTGACTCGCCAGCCCGCGGCCTCCTTGGCGTAGTTGCACTGCGCGCAGGACCCCAGACCGTTGTCCGCGGTGGTGGGGCCGCCCGCGGCCCATGGCCGGGCGTGGTCGCGGTGCCGGATCGGCGCGTCGCAATAAGGAGTGCGACAACGTTGATCGCGCATCTCGACGAAGGTTGCCAGGCCGCGCGGGAACAGGCGCGCCCGCGACTCCATCGCGACCAGCGCCCCCGAACGCGGATGCGCGTAGAGCCTGCGCAGCGTCGCCCGGGAGCGCCGGTCCGCCAGCGCGCCGGCGACCATGGCCCGGGCAACCGCCGCCGGAATCGGGCCGTAGCCGCCGAGGTCGGCCGGCGCACGGTCACCGCCCAGCAGCGTTGCGTCCGTGAGGACCAGGTTGACCGCGATCGGGGTAGGGATTGCCGCGTCGCGTCCGGTGACCCGTTCCACCAGGGTGTCCGCCATGACTTGGCCGCGTGAGCGCCCGTCGCAGCGGGTGTCCGCCTCACGGCGCAGCGCCGCGTACACCGAGACTCCCTGGGTCACCGGCAGCAGCGCGGTCACGTAGGTCATCGTGTCCGGCGCCGGTCTAATGGTGACCGTTCGCTCGTTCTCGGCCTTGGCCGCTCGCTCGACGACGGCATGCGGGTCCAGGCGATAGGCGATCGCCTTGGCGGCCGCGGCCAGCCGCGCGTCGCCCACGCCGTTCAGCTTTTCCGGGTCGGCGCACAACTCGGCGTCCAGCGTGCGGCGATCCTCGACGTCCAGGCAGGCGCTTTCGCGCACGATCAGGGTGGCCCGCCACTCCGACAGCGCCCCGCATTCCAACGCGGCCAGCGTATGCGGCATCTCGTACACGAGCGCCTTCGCGAATCCCAGATGCCGGCCGCCCCGGGCGGGGGAATCGCGTCGCGCCAGCGCAATCTCGCTGGCCACACCCCGTCCGCGCTGCGCGGCCGGCACCCCGGCGGCGGCCTCGTTCGAGCGTCGCAACGCATCCAGGGCCGCGGCCAACCGCGCCTGACCCGCGGCGGCCGCCGACTTTTCGCGCTCCAACTCGGCGATCCTCTCGATAAGAGCGGCCTCGTCGGCGTTTGGTTCGAACATACGTTCGATTATACCGAGGCCACCGACAAGATCGCTAACCTGACCCCGTGGGCGCCAAAAGCCGCATTCGTGTGGCGCGCGTATATGACGAAACCGATCCGAACGACGGGCAGCGGGTGCTGGTCGACCGCATCTGGCCGCGCGGGATGCGGAAGGACGACCCGCGGGTGGGCATCTGGTGCAAGGACGTCGCGCCGTCGAAGGAGCTGCGCGAGTGGTACCACCATGACCTGGAACGGTTCGACGAATTCGCGGCGCGCTACACCGACGAGTTGCACGACAGCCCGGCGCTGGCGGAGCTGCGAAAGCTGGCCAAGCGCGGCGTCGTGACCCTGGTGACCGCCGCCCGCGAAGTGGACGGCAGTCACGCGGCGGTGCTGGCGAAGCTCCTCAAAGGCAATTGAAATGCGGTTGGGATTGCACGCGCTGGGAATCGGGGCCGGCGCCGATCGCGCGGTGATCGACGCCGTCGCATCGGCCGCGGACAGTTGCGGCTTTGCCACGCTCTGGGCCGGCGAACACGTCGTCATGGTGGATCGGCCCGCGTCCCGCTACCCCTATTCCGACGACGGCGTCATAGCCGTTCCCGCGCAAGCGGATTGGCTCGACCCGATGATCACACTGAGCTTCGCCGCCGCTGCGTCGTCCCGGATCGGCCTGGCGACGGGCGTGCTCCTGCTCCCCGAACACAACCCGGTCGTGGTGGCCAAGCAGACCGCCAGCCTGGACCGGCTGAGCGGCGGGCGGCTGACGCTGGGGGTGGGCGTCGGATGGGCGAGGGAGGAATTCGCCGCTCTCGGTGTGCCTTTCGAGCAGCGGGCGGCCCGCACCGCCGAATACGTGGCGGCGATGCGCACGTTGTGGCGCGACGACGTCGCCTCCTTCGGCGGGACGTTCGTCCGCTTCGATGCGATCCGGGTCAACCCAAAGCCGTTGCGTGAGCGCCGCATCCCAGTTGTGCTCGGCGGCAACAGCGATGCCGCGCTGCGGCGGGTGGCCGCCTGGGGCGACGGCTGGTACGGGTTCAACCTCGACGGGCCGGCCGCGGTGCGCGAACGCATCGACAGGCTGGAGCGGCTCTGTGCCGACGAGGGCCGCGACCGCGCCGAGCTGCGGGTGTCCGTGGCGCTGCGGGATCCAAGTGTCCGCGACATCGGCGCGCTCGGTGAGGCGGGCGTCGACGAACTGGTGCTCGTGGCGGCGCCGCCCGACCGCCCCGAGGCCGCTGCCGGCTGGGTTTCCGCGCTGGCCGACAAGTGGGCGGAGGCGCTTGGGTAGGCTGCGCGTTTGATATGAGCGAACCCGAAGTGATCTTGCCGCGGGAACTGACCGACATCAGCGAAGAGGTGCGTCGAGTGCCGCCGCCGCCCGGCACCGCCGACGTTCCCGCACCATATGCTTTCCGGCTTGCCGACCCGGACGCCGACGCCGAGATGATCTCGGAGTGGATGAACCGGCCCGCCCTCGCCGAATCATGGGAATACGCCTGGCCGCCCCAGCGCTGGCACCGATACCTCGGCGCGCAACTCGCTGGCAGCTATTCCCGACCGTTTTTGGCCAGCCAGGATGGGCAAGACCACGCCTACATCGAGTTGTACCGGGCCGCAAAGGATTCCATCGCCACCCGGTACGAGGCCGACCCCTACGACTTGGGGATACACGCCGCCATCGCCGACGAAGAGTTCGTGAATCGTGGTATCGCCGGCTACATACTGCCGTACTTCGTGGCGAGCGTGCTCGGCCAGGACCCACGGTGTCGCCGCATCATGTTCGATCCCGATTACCGGAACAAGACCGCGCGGCGATTCTGCGAGCGCGCCGGTTGCGTGTTCCTGGGCGAGCACGACATGTCGAACCGGCGAATGGCGCTGTATGCGCTGCCCCGTACCCCCGACGACGTGCCCAAGCTCCGCGAGGCCTGAGCGCCGGCTTCAAAACCGCGACGCCACCCATTGCCCGAGTACCACCGCGGCGATGCCCAGGGCGACGCTGACGACGACGTTGGCGAGCGCCGTTAACGTCTGGCGTTCCTCACCGAGGCGATGCGTTTCCAGCATCCAGGTGGAAAAGGTGGTGTAGGCGCCGACGAACCCGGTCCCCACGACCAGCGCCGCATCCTTGCTCAGCGCCAGGCCACCAAGCAAACCCAACAGGAAGGCGCCGCTGACGTTGACCGCCAACGTCCCGAACGGAAACGACCGGGCCACCCGGCGCGCCACCGCGCGGTCGATCACGAACCGCAGCACCGATCCGACGCCCCCGACGAGCGCGACGCCGGACCAGACCAACACGGTCGTCATTGGCGCACTCTCACCCGCCGGACGAGGGCGGTCGCCAGGTAGACGGCCACGAATCCCAAGATGATGCTGCTGACGGTGTAGGTCGCGGCCAT
The DNA here is from genome assembly GCF_059812245.1 of Mycobacterium sp. NGS64. Taxonomy (NCBI): domain Bacteria; kingdom Bacillati; phylum Actinomycetota; class Actinomycetes; order Mycobacteriales; family Mycobacteriaceae; genus Mycobacterium; species Mycobacterium sp. NGS64. Next base: position 758,182 of record NZ_JCALCI010000001.1, read on the forward strand.
GGCCCAGTGTCCGTGCTCGATCATCCTGACCGTCTCGACCTGCATCGTCGAGAAAGTCGTTAAGCCGCCGCAGAATCCGGTGCCCAGCAGCGGGCGCCGGTAACTCGACACCGGTAACCGCTCCAGCAGTCGGGTGGTGAAGTAACCGACCAGGGCCGCGCCGACGATGTTGACGATGAACGTCGGCCACGGCCACTGATCCGTGTCGCGGACGAGGACGGTGCTCAGTCCCGCCCGGGCCAGGGCGCCGATCGCTCCGCCGACGAAAACCGCGGCCAGTTCGCGATAGTCGGGTCGTGCCACGCGTTCGGTTCCTTTCCGGCGGGTGAACGCTTCGCAGCATAGAGGGACATGCGACCGCGGCAGCGCGCAGAATTGGTAACCATGGCCCACCCGCGCGCCGGTCAGCCGGCCCAGCCCGAAGACCTCGTCGACCTGCCGCACCTGGTCACCTCGTATTACTCGATCGAGCCCGACCCGGACGACGTGGCCCAACAGGTGGTGTTCGGGACGTCGGGGCACCGCGGGTCGGCGCTCAATGGGGCGTTCAACGAGGCCCACATCCTGGCCATCACCCAGGCCATCGTCGAGTACCGTGCGGCGCACGGCACGACCGGACCGTTGTTCATCGGCCGCGACACCCATGGCCTCTCGGAGCCGGCGTGGGTGTCGGCGCTGGAGGTGCTGGCCGCCAACGACGTCGTCGCGATGATCGACTCCCGCGACCGCTACACGCCGACGCCGGCGGTCAGCCACGCCATCCTGACCTACAACCGCGGCCGCGCCGAAGGCCTGGCCGACGGGATCGTCGTCACGCCGTCGCACAACCCGCCGCCCGACGGCGGTTTCAAGTACAACCCGCCCAACGGGGGCCCCGCCGACACCGACGCGACCAACGCAATCGCCAAGCGCGCCAACGAAATTCTGCGCACCGGATCGGGCGTGCGGCGGGTCCCGCTGGCCCGCGCGCTGGAAAGCGTCGAGCGCTACGACTACCTGGGCACCTACGTCGACGACCTGCCCAACGTGGTCGACGTCGCCGCCATCCGCGAGGCCGGGGTGCGCATCGGCGCCGACCCGCTCGGCGGCGCCAGCGTGGACTACTGGGGCGAGATCGCGCAGCGGCACGGCCTGGACCTGACCGTCGTCAACCCATTGGTCGACGCGACGTGGCGGTTCATGACCCTCGACCACGACGGCAAGATCCGGATGGACTGCAGCTCGCCGGACGCGATGGCGTCATTGATAGCCAACCGAGACCGCTACCAGATCGCCACCGGTAACGACGCCGACTCCGACCGCCACGGGATCGTCACGCCCGACGAGGGGCTGCTGAATCCGAATCACTATCTGGCGGTGGCCATCGACTACCTCTATACCCACCGGCCGTCCTGGCCGGACGGCATCGCGGTCGGGAAGACCGCGGTCAGCTCGTCGATCATCGACCGGGTGGTCGCCGGCATCGGGCGCAAGCTCGTCGAGGTGCCGGTCGGGTTCAAGTGGTTCGTCGACGGGCTCATCGGAGGCACCATCGGCTTCGGCGGCGAGGAGTCGGCGGGGGCGTCGTTCCTGCGGCGCGACGGCTCGGTGTGGACCACCGACAAGGACGGCATCATCCTGGCGCTGCTCGCCTCCGAGATCCTGGCCGTGACCGGTTTGAGCCCCTCGCAGCGCTACCGGGAGCTGACGGCCGAGTACGGCACCCCGTTCTACGCGCGCGTCGACGCGCCCGCCGACCGGGACCAGAAGGCGCGGCTTTCCAAGCTCTCGCCCGAGCAGGTGACCGCCACCGAATTGGCCGGGGAGCCGATCACCGGCAAACTGACCAGCGCCCCCGGCAACGGCGCACCACTGGGCGGGCTCAAGGTCACGACCGCCAATGCATGGTTTGCTGCGCGGCCGTCGGGAACCGAAGACGTCTACAAAATTTACGCGGAATCGTTCAACGGATCCGAGCATTTGGCGGAGGTGCAGGAAGCCGCGCGCGAGGTGGTGAATAAAGTCATCGGGTGACCCTTTCCCTCCGCCTTGCCCGCTCGGGGGGGCGTGGTCCTCGTTCTGCACGGCTGCCGCGCGAAGTTTGGATCCTCAGCTGGGCCAACATCATGGTGGCACTGGGCTACGGCGTCATCTCGCCGGCGATGCCCGCCTTCGCCCGTACATTCGGGGTCAGCATCGAAGCGGTGACCTTCTTGGTCACCGTCTTCTCGTTGACCCGACTGTGTTTCGCACCGATAAGCGGACTGTTGGCACAACGGTTGGGTGAACGGCGGATCTACATCGGTGGTTTGCTGATCGTGGGGCTGGCCACCGCCGCGTGCGCGTTCTCCCAGGCGTACTGGCAACTCCTGTTTTTCCGCGCGCTCAGCGGCTTGGGGTCGACGCTGTTCTACGTCTCGGCCTTGGCGCTGATGATCCACATCAGCCCGCCCGACGTGCGCGGGCGCATCGCGGGCATTTTCACCAGCTCGTTCATGATCGGCGCGGTCGGCGGACCGGCGGTCGGCGCCCTGACGGCGGGCTGGGGGCTGACGGCTCCGTTCATCGTCTACGGCGCCGCGATGCTGGGTGTGGCCGTGGTGCTGTTTTACGGCTTGCGCAATTCCGCGCTGGCCGCGCCCCTGCCGCCGACACCATCGACGGTGACGATCCGAGAGGCGTTGGGGTTCCGTGCGTATCGGTCGGCGCTGTTGTCCAATTTCGCGATGGGCTGGTCGGCGTTCGGGCTCCGCGTCGCGCTGGTCCCGCTGTTCATTTCCGACGTCATGGGCCGCAGCGTCGGTGTCATCGGTGTGGTGCTCGCGGCGTTCGCGGCCGGCAACGCGGTGGCCGTCATTCCCAGCGGCTATTTATCGGACCGGATGGGACGGCGCACGTTGTTGATCGTCGGCCTGGCGGCGTCCGGTGTGGCAACGGCCGGGCTGGGCGTCGCGACGTCGCTGCCCGCGTTCATGGTCGTGGGGTTTGTGTCCGGCGTGACGACGGGCATCTTCATGTCACCTATGCAGGCCGCCGTCGCCGACATCCTTGGCAGGGAGGCGCGTGCGGGCACTCCGGTGGCCGCGGTTCAGATGGCGTCGGATCTGGGCGCGATCGTCGGCTCGATAGTGGTCGGCTGGGTCGCCGAGCGGCTCAGCTACGGCTGGGCGTTCGGCATCAGTGGGATTGTTCTTTTGGTCGCCGCCGTTGCCTGGGTGCCGGCACCGGAAACGCGGACGGCGCTCGAGCCTGCCTGACCAGCGACTTTGAACGCTGGATGACAGTGGTGTAGCTTCGATGGGCACAACTTCTTGGGGCTATGGCGCAGCTGGTAGCGCACCACACTGGCAGTGTGGGGGTCAGGGGTTCGAGTCCCCTTAGCTCCACCAATGTGATGAATTGAGCCATAGGTGAGATGAGCCCGGTCACCGGCCGGGTTCTTGTTTTGGGTCGCGCCAGCGGTTTTTGTCGGGCGAACCGTTTGCGGCGCCTCGGTCGCGTAACCACGCTACGAACAGGACGGCCGACCCAGGTGGTGGCTGGACGGGACCGGCCGGCACCCATGGTCCAGCGACGACGTCGAGTGCGCAGACAGCAGAATGTACAACGGCCAGGAGCCGCGGCTGCGGATGGATGGACGAGGCTGGTCCGCATAAGACTGCAAACTTGCGTTGTCACCGTCGAAAACGTTGAGGGCCTTGGCGGTCGGTGAGCGCGTGAGATACCGGTTTGGTCCCGCGGTGGCGGCCTCCACGGGATGTGTGGCTGCTTCGCAGCTCGAAATGGGCACGTAATTCATTCGTTTCGGTAACGGCGCGGCAAAACTTTGTTCGACCGGACGCGGGTTACCGTGTCGCCGTGCAACATCGCTGCAGCTGTGGATCGCAACCGCGGGCCTCCCGGCGCAATGTGCTGAAATGCGCTGCGGCCGCGCCGGTTGTCCTCGGTTTGGGGATCGCCACGGACGTGCTCGCGGGCCCGGCGCGCGCACCCGCGGACCCTTACTTGTCGTCAGCGGCAATGGCGCCAGGCCAGCCGATCAACATCATCACCCGCGCCGGGTGGGGCGCCAATGAGTCGTTACGGCGCGGAGGGCCTATCTGGGGCAATGGAATTCGTGCCGGGGTCGTGCACCACTCCGCGACCGGCAACGACTACGCGCCGACAGACTCGGCGGCCATCGTGCGCTCGATCTACGAGTACCACGCGTTGACTGAAGGTTGGGGCGACATCGGCTACAACGCGTTGGTCGACAAGTACGGCCAGGTCTTCGAAGGCCGGTTCGGCGGCATCGCCAAACCCGTCCTGGGCGTCCACACCGGCGGATTCAACACCGACACCTGGGCGGTATGCATGATCGGCGATCTCAGCCAGGCGCCGCCCACACCCGAACAAGTGCGGGCGGTCGGCCAGCTGCTGGGATGGCGGCTCGCGATGGACACGGTGGATCCCAAGGACACCGTCGCCCTGACTTCCGCCGGCGGCCCTAACACGCGCTTCCCGAGAGGTGCCACGGCGACCTTACCGAGCATCTTCGCCCATCGTGACGTCGGCGAAACCGCCTGCCCCGGCAACGCCGGGTATGCGTTCATGGAAAGGATCCGCGACATCGCGGCCCGGTACAAGCAACCGCCCAGCCCGCAAGATGTTGCGGAGTCGCTGAACGGCGGTGCGATCTACGACCGTTGGCAGGCGACGGGCGGCATGACCGGCGGGCTCGGCGCACCGACGTCACCCGAAGCACCCATCGGTGATTCGATCCGCTACGTGGTCTTCGCCAAGGGCGCGATCTATTGGTCACCGGCCACCGGGGCTCAGCCGCTCACCGGCAGGATCTACGAGGCCTGGGCCACGCTGGGCTACGAGCGCGGCCCGCTGGGCCTGCCGACCAGCGCCGAGATTCACGAGCCGGAGTGGATCGTGCAGAACTTTCAGCACGGCACACTGAGCTTCAACCGGCAAACCTCGACCGTCATGGCTGTGGTGGACGGGGTGGCCAGCGTGGTACCACCGCCGCCCGCGGGCGGACCGCCTATGCAGCTCGAACGGTTCTCAGTAGCACGCAATCCCGTCATCTAGCACCGCGTAGTCCCGGGAGGTCACGCCGGAATCAGCGTGACCGGCAGCCGTTCGAGGCGGCGAATCACGTTGTTGACTGCCCACTTTGGAGTGCCGTCGACCTCGATGCGCTTGACGCGTTCGAGCATCGCGGAGAGGATGGCGGCGGTCTCCATCCTGGCCAGACCCTGGCCGGCGCAGGCATGAGCGCCGTTGCCGAACCCGATGTGCCGTCCGGCGTCGCGGCGGATGTCGAACACTTCCGAGTTCTCCCATTCGCGTTCGTCCCGGTTGGCCGAGGCATAGAGCACAAGTAATCGGGATCCGGCAGGGATGTTCGTTCCGGCTATTGAGGTATTGCGGGCGGTCTTCCGCGTGAACGCCCGCACCGGCGATTCGTACCGCACCACCTCGTTGATCGCGTTCGACAGCAATTCTGGTTCTGCTCTGAGCAATTCCCACTGATCCGGGTGGGTCGCGAATAGGTAGATCGCGCTGGAGATCGCGCTGATGGTGGTATCCAAGGACGGCGCAATGTAGTCAATGATCAGCGGCGGCACGTCTTCGAACGACAGATTGCCTTCATCGACGGCGGTCAAGAGTTCGTGAGCCATGCTGCCGGGCAGGACGTTTCGGTCACGCACGACAGCCCGCGCGAAGCGCAGCATCTGCATGCTGCGCGGAATGGCTCGGATCGCCTGATGGTTAAGCGGGCCAAGGAAGTCGAAGGTTGCTGCGGCCCAAGGAATCAGGTGCTCGCGTTGGTCCTGCGGCCAGCCGACCAGATCCGGAACCACTGCCAGCGGCAGTGCGGTCGCTAGATCGGCGACACCGTCGACCCGGCCTCTGGTGAGCGCGACGTCGACGATGGCGCCCGCCGCGTCTTCCAAGGAGGTAGTGACTCCACGCAGCGCCCTGGGCATCAGGCGGTGGGCAACGAGCTTGCGACGCCGGTCGTGGTCGGCCCCATCGCTGTTGAGCGTGGTGCCGCGGGACAACCAGTTGGCAGCAGCGTTGGCGGCGACACCGTGTCCGGAGAGGTACGAGTCGTCGGCGCGCAGGGTGGCTTTGCATTCGGCGTAGCGGGGGAGAGCGACCATGCGGCGGCAGGGTAGCCAGACGAGGGGGCCAAGGCGCCGCAGAGTCCGGTAGTGGGGGTAAGGGTCGAGGATGGCCGAAGTGCTGTAGACGTCAGGCCAGTACGACGGGATGTCGCGAGGTCGGTGTGCCACAGAATGCCTTAATTGTTGAGTTCGATGCCCGCCCGCGGGCACGGACAGCACGAGGGTGCTGCGCCCACCGCGCCGCGGTGCGCTTCGACAATCGGTTGCTTGCACGGCGCGTTGGCGGCTTTACCCGTCGGATGACGAAATCGTCACATACGACCATATCGTCAGTCAAGGCTCGTTGACGATCGCCTACAAAGCACCAAGCTCAGGGATGCAGGTTCCACTGACCGCAGTCTTCGGCAAGGACGTCGTTGACGTCGACTTCGAGTCCTCCGACGACTGGGCCAGGATTCGACGCCGTACTCACCACGCGTTGGTAGAGGACCGCGGTCGGCTCGACCTGGCCGCGGGACCAGGACCGGGTCTGCCAGGCCCACCGGTGACCGGGGGTGCGCGAATTTCCAATTACGCCGTCGGCGGCGGCCCATCGGCACACATCGATACCGCCGTAGACGCCGGTGCGCTGCACTCCCAGTACGGAATTGATTCCGCGAAACCACTTAAGTGCCAAGTTGTTCCAGGTGTCGTGGTTTATGTCCTCGTCGACGCTGAAGAAGATCGGGGCGCTCTGACCGCCACCCGCCGCGGTGTGCAGCTTCCAGGCGGTGCGAGCATCGTCGACGCCGCCCTCGAACCCGCGCCTGAAGTCCGACGGTGCCGTCCCGCCTGGCTTTCCGTATTGGTAATTGCTGACGATCATCAGCCCAGCAGCGGTCAGCTGCTCGGCGTAGGACCGGGTGATCGGCTTGGCGCCCATGGACGAGCCGGGACGCGACAGCGAGACGTAGTTGATGACCCCGGAGTGGCCGGCGGCTCGAATCTGCTGCGCTGGAATCTGGCGCATGGCGAAGTCGATCAATGTGGGGGTGGTGCCAACCGCCGCACGGGCGGTGACAACTGCCGATGCCGCATACAACCCTGGCAATACAGACATAGCGGCGGCGTAGCGCAATACGTCACGACGGGGAATAGCGCGTGATCGCTGGAGACACACACTTGCCGAAAAGTCCTGCATCGCGTGATGTTAAGTATTCGACTTTTGTGAACAGAAGTAGCCGGCAGTAGTCGATATCAAATCGGTTTTTGCGGTTCACCGGCCCGAGTTAATGGCTTAGCGCGGATGAGGGACGCGGCTCTTGAACGCGGGCTACGGAATCTCGTACACAACCATCTTGTCGGCGATGCCGCGCAGGGCGGCCTCCTTCCGAACCGGTCGGATCGACTCCTTCTCCAGGATGGCGGCGACGCCGGGCGCGTCGATCACCGGACCGGTGATGTGGATCTCCTGCGCCGTCGACAGGCTCTGCACCCGCGCCGCGATGTTGACGGTCTGGCCGAAATAGTCCTGCCGCTCGTTCAGCATCACCGCAAGACACGGCCCCTCATGGATGCCGATCTTCACGATCAGGTCGGTCCTGCCGCGTTCGGCATTGAGCTTTTCCATCGCGGCCCGCATCCGCAAGGCCGCGGCGAGCGCGTGGTCCGGCTGGATAAAGGTCGCCATCACGGCGTCCCCGATGGTCTTGACAACGGCGCCCTTTTCGGCCGCGATGATTTCCAGAAGCGCGTGAAAATGCGCGCGCACCAAGTCAAAAGCGGCGAGGTCGCCGACCCGCTCATAAAGCGCGGTCGAACCCTTGAGGTCGGTGAACAAAAAGGTCAGCGAGGTGATTTTGAGGCGCTGATCGATGGTGAGGTTGTCAGCCTTGAACACATCGCGAAACGTCTGGTTCGACAGCATCCGCTTGGCGGTGAGGAACGGCCTGCGCTTGGCCAGCACATCGTGGAGCGCGTCCGCGACAAAGACGGTGGGCAGTGTCCGCACGCTGCACCGATTGTCGAGCGCGAGCCGCAACGGACCCGGTCGCAAGGTGATCGACTCGGTCGGCGGATGCGCCTTGTTGAAGGTCAGCCCGAGCTGCTGAGTTTCCTCGGTCGGCTCGCCCTGGACGTCGATGAAATGTGCGGAATGCGTCACCGGCTCGAAAACGATGATGAATTGGGGCGGAAGCTCCAACGACAGCACAGCCTTTTCGCCGGCGGCCAGCTCCATCGCATCCAACGTCGCTTCCCCGGACAGCGAGGCAAAAGAATCCTCGCCGAGATCGATGCCCGAGCTCCAGAACACCTGCCTGTAGTAGTCCCATAGCGGGAGCGTGTTGGGATCGTGTGCGCCAATCCGCCTGACCTTGGGGCTGACCGTAAACGCCACCTCGACCTGCTCGTCGACGGAAGGCTCATAGCCGCACGCGCATAATCCGCAGCGATAGTCGTCTTCACGCAGCGATTTCAGCGTGTCATGCGCGTCCAGCACGCCGCTGCAACCGGGACAAAGCACATTCCAGGTGAGATCGAACAGGCCAAGCCGCGAGGCATGTAGGAAGCCGGAAATCACCTTCTCTTCGTCGAAGCCGGTGCGCTCGGAAAAGTCCAGGGCGTTGATTCGATTGAGCTCATGATCTTCGCCGTCCTCGATCAGCCGCGCGACAGCGTCTGCGATGTCCGGATCGGCGGTTCGCTTCAGGGCCGAAAATTGGGACTGCAGGTCGCTCATGATTCCAACCTAAACATCAGCGCAACCTGCTAGCTGCGCCTTCGTCGTTGCACCAGCGCCGGGTCACAGGACACGGTCAAGGTCTTCAACACCAGTCGAGTCGAATTTGATCCGATGCGGCCTCGATCAATTCGATTAGTGTTGATTCATGGGTGGCGAGTTCGTCGAGATCCGCATAACCCACCCCTGGGAATCTCTCGAGTCGACGCCCGAGGCCCTCCGCCCGCGACTGCTGGATTGGGAGATTGACGCCAAGGGTAGGCACGTCGCCTGGCGCTACCGGATAACCCGGTATGAGCAGGACGGCCAACCGAGGTGGTGGTTGGACGGGACCGGCCAGCATCCGTGGACCAGCGACGACGTCGAGTACCTGAAGGACGTTGCCGAGCACCACGCCGGTCGTCTGCTGCGCAGACAGCGATGGCGGCCCAAGAGCATGTACAACGACCAGGAGCCCCCGCTATGGCTTGGGGGCCAAGGGTTGTCGTCCTGAGGGCTGTAACTCACGGCCGGCGTGAAGGTCAAGGCCTCACGGCTGATTAAGGCTGTGAGCGCTCGTCTTCGGCGGAGTCTTCGTCGTTGGCCAAGTGATGGAGGACGCGTTCGTTGAGGGCGGCGAGCATGTCGAGCTCCGCCGGGGAAAGCAGATCGATGAATTTGCGGCGGACGTCCTCCACGTGCCGGGGCGCCGCTTTCTCGATGGCGGCGCGGCCGGCCGGCAGGAGGCGGACCATGGTGCTGCGGGCGTCGTCGGGGTTGGGCTCGCGGCAGATCAGCCCGTCCTCCTGCATGCGCCGCACCTGGTGGGAGACTCGGCTCTTCTCCCAGCCCAGTGTGTTGCACAGGTCGTGCGCGGGCATGCGGTCCCCGTCGTGCTCCGAGAGCACCGCCAGGATCTGGTAGTCGGCCGCGGAGAGGCCCGCTTGCTGCAGGCCCCGGTTCAGGTGCACGGCGAGCTGGTGATGCGCGTGCTGGAAGGCCCGCCAGGCGCGGTCTTCACGCGGGGTCAGCCAGTTCGGTTCCATCGGAGTCCATCGTACCAATTGGTTGACGCATCAACAAAGCTTGTTAAGGTTGAGACGTCAACCTTTCCGGCCGTCAACTAGGAGACAGGCACCTCATGAGCAGCATCAGCATCATCGGCACCGGGAACATGGCCCGCGCCATCGGCGCGCTGGCGGTAGCGGGTGGCAACAGCGTCGAGGTCATCGGCCGCGATCCGGCCAAGGCCGCTGACCTGGCCAAGGCTCTCGGCGGCAGCGCCACGACGGGAGAGTTCGGCGCCGTCCCGACTGGGGACATCGTCGTCGTTGCCCTGTTGTACGCCAATGTCGTTCCGGTCGTGGCCCAATATGGAGACGCCCTCGCGGGCAAGGTCATCGTCGAAATCAGCAACCCGTTCAACGCCGCGGCCGACGGGCTGGCCATCCCCGAGGACACCTCGATCGCGCAGGAAGTTGCCAAGGCGGCCCCGGCCAGCGCCAGCGTGGTGAAGGCATTCAACACCGTCTTCGGCGTGGTCCTGGCTCAGGGACGCCCGCTCGACGTCTTCATGGCCGGCGACGATGCGCGCGCCAAGGCGAGCGTGGCGGAGTTCATCGAGAGCCTCGAGCTGCGTCCGCTGGACGTCGGCGGATTGGGCATGGCGCACTGGCTGGAGGGAACGGGCCTGGTCGTGATGGGTCTCGCGCGTCACGGGGTGGGGAACTTCGACTTCGCCCTCGGCGCCGCGGTTCCTAGCTAAGCCGTGAACCAACCGGGGCGCCGTACGCCCCAAGAATGGTTGATGGATCACCGAAAGGATTCGCTATGAAGCTCGGTTTCGCACTCCCCATAGTCGGGCCCGCTATCAGCAGCGCCACTGGTCTGAGCGCGTTCTGCCGCGGGCTCGAGGACCTTGGCTACGACACGCTGTGGGTCGGCGATCGATTCGTCACGCCGGTCGATATGCACAGCACCTATCCGGGCAAGGAACAGCCATACCCGCCGCAGATGACCCGTTACCTCGATCCGGTGCTGCTGTGGACCGTCGCTGCGACGGCGACCAGCCGGGTGCGGCTGAACGCCAGCACGCTCAGCACGTTCTACTACGAGCCGGTGCATTTGGCCCGGCTGCTGACCACGCTCGACGTGCTCAGCGATGGCCGCCTTGATGTTGGCGTGGGAATCGGGTGGATGAAGGACGAACACGACATCGCCCGGAGCGCGGACTGGCGCCGGCGCGGGCGGATGCTCGATGACGTGCTGGCGTTCCTGCACGAGTGGTGGACGACGACCCCGGTGTCCTGGGAGAGCGAGTTCTTCTCGCTGCCGCCGGTCCATGCCGACCTCCGCCCGGTCCAGCCCGGCGGTCCGCCCATCTGGGTCGGAGGTGCCAGCGAGGCCGCGATGCGCCGGGTCGGCCGCAGCGGCGTCGGCTGGCTCGGGGTCGAGGGGCTGCAGGACGAGGTCACCGACCACCTGTGGTCGATTGCGCGCCGTGCGGCGAAGGACGCCGGCCGCGATCCTGACGCGCTGAAGACGGCCATGCGGATCAATCTCGAACCAGGCACGTCCGTTGACTCGGTTGCGCTGAGGCTCGACCGCCTCGCCCGGTCGGGGGCTGATGAGGGAATCGTGGATGCCTTCGCAATGTTTTCCACCCTTGGCGAGATGCTCGACTTCGCCAGCCAGGTAATCGATCGATGGGGTGATGATGGGAAAGCTTGACGGCAAGGTAGCGGTGATCACGGGCGGATCAAGCGGGATGGCACTGGCCGGTGCCAAGTTGTTCGTTGAAGAAGGAGCTCACGTCTTCATCTCGGGCCGGCGGAAGGAAGCGCTGGATGAAGCCGTCGAGCTGATCGGCCGGAATGTGACAGGGGTGCAAGCGGATTCGGCCGACCTGGACGATCTGGACCGGTTGTTCGACGCGGTCAGGCGGGAAAAGGGCGCCGTCGACGTGTTGTGGGTGAGTGCGGGTATGGGCGAGGAGGGCAAGCTCGGCGAGATCACGGAGCAGCATTTCGACGCGACTTTCGGGCTGAACGCGCGCGGCACGCTCTTCACGGTGCAGAAGGCATTGCCGCTTTTTAACGACGGCGGCTCGATCTTCATGACCGGTTCGATCGCTTCGGTGAAGGGTTTTCCTCACTTTAGTGTGTACGCGGCGAGCAAGGCCGTGCTGCATGCCTACGCCCGCGTCTGGTTGAACGAGTTGAAAGACAGAAGGATTCGGGTCAACGTGCTGACGCCGGGCCAGGTCGCCACGCCGATACAGGAACAGTTGTTCGACGAGGAGACCAAGGCGCAGTTTGAGGCAATGATCCCGCGGGGAAAGATGGGCAGCCCCGAGGAGATTGCATCGGTCGCACTGTTTCTCGCCTCAGACGACTCGAGCTATGTCAATGGTATGGAGTTGATGGTCGACGGCGGCACCACGGCAGTCTGACTACGCCAGTGCTAATCCGTTCCCGTACAGGGAGATTCGTGGTCGGACGGCAGGGCTCCTTCTAGACGCGCGCCGTCTCGATGGCAGCGCCCATGGCGGCCTGCGACTCGGCACGCTGGCCAAGGGTGGTGGCCGTGAGCATGAACAGCGTGCGCCCGTCGGCACCGCCCAATTCGCAAGCGATCGCGTGGCGACCTGGCGTGCCGATGGTTGCCGTCACTGCGCCACCGGCAATCACGCGGACGAACCGGTCAAACGCCGGGCTGGCCACCCAGACGCCATCGTCTTCATCGATGGCGATGCCGTCGGGAAAATCCTCGAGCGCGGCCCACACTCGGCGGTTGTCGAGCGAGCCGTCGTCCGCCAGGTCGAATCCGGTGATGCGACGTCCGAAACTCTCCGCCACCAACAGCGTCGACCCGTCGGCCGTGATCACCATGCCATTGGCGAATTGGAGATCGTCGGCCACTTCGCGAGCCGAGCCGTCCGGGTCGACACGCAACAGGGCGGCCGCCACCGGCTCGTCGCCTGCCGCGTAGTTGTAACCGAACTGGCCAACGAATGCATGGCCGTGGCGGTCGACGCACATGTCGTTGATTTCGTGTGATGCGAATGGGCTCAAGTCTGCGTGGACGGCGAGATCCGAACCGTTGAAGCGCATCACGTGGCGACGTGCCATCGAAGTGATCAACATCGAGCCGTCAGGGAGCCAGCCCAGCCCCGACGGCTGCTCCAGCTCGACCACGGTGCGAACTTCACCGTCCTCCCCGACGCGCAGCACGGCGTCACCGTGCATGTCCGAGACGTATAGCGCCCCATCGTGCCAACGCGGACCCTCCAAGAAGGACCGCCCCGTGACCAGGGCATGGATGTCGGGCATGGCAAGGATCCTAGGACTGCATAGATGGTTGCTCGTCGAGGAGCCGCTGGTACGTGGTCATCCGCCCGGCAAGACCGCGATGGACTTGGTGTCCAGGTAGCTGTCGAGGCCTTCCGGGCCCAGTTCGCGACCGTAACCGCTCGCTTTGACGCCGCCGAACGGCGCAAAGGGATCCATGGTGTAGCCCGCATTGATTCCGAAGGTGCCGGTGCGGATGCGCCCGGCTATCGCCAAGGCTCGCACGGTATCTGCGGTCCACACCGAACCGGCGAGGCCATAATCGGAGTCGTTGGCGATGGCCACCGCATCGTCCTCATCGCGATAGGGGATGACGGTGATCACCGGCCCGAATATCTCTTCGCGCGCGATGCGCATCGCGTTGTCGGCGCCGGCGAAGAGGGTGGGTTGGACGTACCACCCGCGTGTGAGGCCGTTGGGCATGCCGGTGCCCCCGACGACGAGCCGGGCGCCTTCTCGTTCACCCACCTGGATGTAGTCGATGACACGTCTTTGTTGACGTTGCGAGACCAGGGGGCCGAGTTGGGTGGCGGGATCGTTTGGGTCGCCAACAATCAGGTTGGCCATCTCGGTTGCGAGCGCGTCGACGTACTCGTCGTGGCGGTGTGTGGGTACGAGCACTCGGGTCAGCGCGTTGCAGATCTGGCCGCTGTTGGACAGGCTGGCCGACCGGATGCCGGCGGCCACCTTGTGAGGTTCGGCGTCGTCGAGCACGATGGCGGCGGATTTCCCGCCTAGTTCGAGGCTGACCCTGGTGAGGTTGGAGGCGCATGCGGCGGCGACCGCCCGCCCCGCGGTCGTGGATCCGGTGAACGACACCTTGTCTACTTTCGCGTGCGCGACGAGGCGTTCACCAACCGCGGCGTCGCCGGGTACCACGCTGACCAAGCCTTGCGGCAGACCCGCTTGTTCGATCATCTCCGCTAAAAGCAGTGCATCCAAAGGTGATTCGGGTGCGGGCTTGAGTACCACCGCGCACCCGGCCAGCAGCGCGGGCACCAGCTTCGTAATGATCAGAAATTGCGGCATGTTCCACGGGACAATCGCTGCGACTACGCCGACCGGTTGCTTCTGGACCACTACATCGGCGCCGAAAAAGCCGGCGCGGCTCTCTTGCCATTGATTGCGCTCGGCCAGGTCGCAGAACGCGCGGATCATCATGGCGGGCAAACCGACCTGCGCGCGCTGGGCGAAGGTGATGGGCGCGCCGATTTCGGCAGTGATCGTCTCGGCCATCTCGGTGCGCCGTTGGTCGTAGACGTCGGCGAGCCGGCGGACCGCGGCGATGCGATCCGAGGGCCTGCTCGCGGCCCAGGCTCCCGTGTCAAAGGCGGTGCGCGCTGCGTTGACGGCTTCGTCGACGTCGGCGGGTGTCGCGGCAGGGACTTCGGCGATTGTCTGCTCGGTGTGGGGTGAGATGACTTCGATGAGCTTGGCCTGCGACCGCACCTTGTGCCCCTTCGTCTGCCGAGTATCAACTACTTGCGATTCGGGTGATCAGCATATACCGTCGGCCCGACGGACTCCTACAGATAGGAGAGGTTGTGGCTCGCTTCCCCAAGCCCCCGGAGGGCAGCTGGACCCAGCATTACCCGGAACTGGGCACCGAGCCGGTGTCCTACGAAGACTCCATCAGCCCGGAGATCTACGAATTGGAGCGGGCGGCGATATTCAAACGCGCGTGGCTGAATGTCGGCCGGGTGGAACAGCTTCCGCGTAAGGGCAGCTACTTCACCAAGGAGCTCAAGGTAGCCAACACGTCGGTCGTTCTGGTGCGCAACGCTTCTGGAGAGGTCAACGCCTTCCACAACATCTGCCGGCACCGCGGCAACAAGCTGGTCTGGAACGACATGCCGCTGGAGGAGACCAGCGGCGTGTGCCGCCAATTCACCTGCAAGTACCACGCCTGGCGCTACGACCTGGATGGCAACCTGACGTTCGTGCAACAGGAGGAGGAGTTTTTCAACCTCGACAAGAGCCGCTACGGGCTGGTGCCCGTGCACTGCGACGTCTGGGAAGGCTTCATATTCATCAACTTCGCGCAGGAGCCCGCACAGTCGTTGCGCGAGTTTCTGGGGCCGATGGTGACGGGCCTAGAGGGCTACCCGTTTGGGAAGCTGACGTCGCGTTGGCACTACAGATCGCATGTGAAGGCGAACTGGAAGCTCTACATGGACGCGTTCCAGGAGTTCTACCACGCGCCCGTACTGCATGCGAACCAGTCGCCGACCGCCTACTCCAAGGCGGCCGCCGAGGCCGGCTTCGAGGCCCCGCACTACCGCCTGGAAGGTCCACACAGGCTGGTCAGCACGTCGGGGGTGCGGGCCTGGGAGATGCCGGACGAGATGCGCAAGCCCATCGACGACATCTGCCGCAGCGGGCTGTTCGGTCCCTGGGAAAAGCCGGACCTAGGGGAGATGCCGGCGGGGCTCAATCCCGCGAAATGCGATCCGTGGGGCCTGGATTCGTTCCAGCTGTTTCCCAACTTCGTCATGCTGTTCTGGGGTCAAGGCTGGTATCTGACCTACCACTATTGGCCGACGTCGTATAACAGCCACGTGTTCGAGGGGACGTTGTATTTCCCGCAGCCACGCACCCCGCGTGACCGCGTCGCGCAGGAACTGGCGGCGGTGACGTTCAAGGAGTACGGACTGCAGGACGCCAACACCCTGGAGGCGACCCAAAGCATGATCGAGTCACGGGCGATCGACGAGTTTCTGCTCAACGACCAGGAAATATTGTTGCGCCACCTGCACAAGGAGACCGCGGCCTGGATCGACGAGTATCAACGAACCAAAGCAGGAGTGTGAACGCGGTGTCCGCCATGCTGCCAACGGAATTCGCCGACCTGGAGCCGTTTGCGGAGTGGTGCCTGCCCACCGAACCCGAGCGCTACGCCAAACGGCTGGCCAGCTCCATGACCGAGATGAAGACGTTCTACGACGCGATCATCCCGCGCGCCGAGGAGGCCCTGGCCTTCTGCGACAAGTTCCCCCTCGATGACTTGCCGGACGATGTCCTCAACCTGATGCACCTGCTGTATTCGATGATCATGGTGTCATTTCCGGTGGAGTGCTGGAAGCAACCACGGGTTCCCGATTCCGGTGCTTCCACCCTGGACTGCGTGTCCGAGCCGGTGCCGTGACGATTGTCCTTCGGGCGGCGCGCTGGGCTGACGTCGACGCCGGTCGGGTGCGCTCGCCGGCGGTTGTGGTGATCGACGGGCAGCGCATCAGCGCCGTCAATCCCGAAGGGTTACAGCCGGATCCGGCCACCGTGGTGGAGCTTGGGGACGTCACGCTCCTACCGGGCCTCATGGACATGGAACTCAACCTGCTGATCGGCGGCCCCGGCGGCCCCGAGGGCCTCCCGGCACCGATGCACGGCGTGCAGGACGATCCGGCGTATCGCACACTGCGGGGCGCGGTGAACGCGCGCACCACGCTGGACGCCGGCTTCACCACCGTGCGCAACCTCGGGCTCATGGTCAAGACCGGCGGCTACCTGCTCGACGTCGCGCTGCAGCGTGCCATCGACCAGGGCTGGCACATCGGCCCCCGCATCTATCCCGCGGGCCATGCCGTCACCCCTTACGGCGGGCACCTGGACCCGACGGTGTTTCAGCGGCTGGCGCCCGGGATCATGCCGCTGTCCATCGCCGAGGGTATCGCCAACGGTGTGCCCGACGTCATCGCCTGCGTCCGCTACCAGATTCGCCACGGCGCCAAGCTGATCAAGGTCTCGGCGTCGGGGGGCGTCATGTCGCACAGCACCGCTCCGGGCGCCCAGCAGTATTCCGATGCGGAGTTCGCCGCGATCGCCGACGAGGCCCACCGCGCGGGGGTGCGGGTCGCCGCGCACGCTGTCGGCGACACTGCGATCCAAGCGTGCATTCGCGCCGGCATCGACTGCATCGAACACGGGTTTCTGGCGACCGACGACACGATCCAGATGATGGTCGACCACGGCACCTTCCTGGTTTCCACCACCTATCTGACGGAGGCGATGGCGATCGACCGGATTGCGCCGGAACTTCGGAAGAAAGCCGAGGAGGTCTTTCCCCGCGCAAAGGCGATGCTGCCCAAAGCAATTGCGGCCGGAGTGCGGATCGCGTGCGGCACCGACGCACCGGCGATCCCGCACGGCCAGAACGCCAAGGAGCTGGGCGCGCTGGTGGCGCGCGGCATGACCCCCATGCAAGCGATCCGGGCCGCGACGGTCGTGGCGGCCGAACTCGTCGAGGCCGACCACGAGTTGGGCCGGCTGGCGCCGGGTTACCTCGCCGACATCATCGCCGTACCCGGTGATCCGTCTCAGGACATCGCCACCACGCTGGACGTCTCATTCGTCATGAAGGATGGCCGGATTTTCAAGGAGCCGGCCGCGTGAATCGGGACAAGGAGACCGGCATGGAACTCACCGAAAACCTCCTATGGTTGCTCAAGCAGGCGTTCTACTTCTCCCTGACCAGCGTGAACGACGCGATCAGTAGCCACGGTGTCAGCACGGCCCAGATCGGTGTGCTGCGGCAGCTCTCCAACGAACCCGGGCTATCGGGCGCCGAACTCGCCCGACGTCTGCTGATCAGCCCGCAGGGTGTTCAACTGGCTCTCACCGCGCTCGAGCGCCGCGGCCTGGTTGAACGCAAGCAGGACCCCCAACACAAGCGCATTCTGCAGGCCTATCTCACCGACGAAGGACGCGACGTCGTGGCGAGGGTGCTGGGGGACGCCCTGACCGCGCACGAGGAGGTCTTCGGTGTACTCAGCGGCGAGGAGCAGGAAACCCTGCGTGAACTGCTCGCGAGGGTGGTCGAAAAGGGCACCGGCCACGAGTTGTTCAAAGACAACATCGAGAGCTGATTCATGTCTCTAGTACTTGAGATTAATCGCAAGTAGTTGATACTGTGGCGAACGATGGAAGACTCCCGCGCTACGGTGCACCCGACCGATGCCGACGTCGTCGCAGCAGAGGTGACCATCGAGCTCGACCGGTGCACTATCACCGTGACCTACAGTCCTGGCGACACGTTGCTGCAGACGGGCCGCATGGCGGGTCTAAGCCCACCGTCGTCGTGCGAAGTCGGGAACTGCGGAACGTGTATGGCCCGCTTGGTCGAGGGCAGCGCCCGGATGATCAACAACGAGGCACTTGAAGATGACGAGGTGGAGGAGGGCTGGGTGCTGACCTGTCAGGCACTGCCGACTAGCCCCACGGTGCGGGTGGTGTACGAGTGAACAAGGTCTGCGTTGTTACCGGAGGCGCATCCGGCATGGGTGAGTCGACGTGCCACGAGCTGGGCCGGCGCGGCCACCATGTCGCAGTTCTCGACATCAATGAGCAAGCCGCGCAACGCGTCACCGAGGACTTGCGTGCGGCGGGTGTCACGGCCATCGGAGTCGGCGCCGACGTAACGGACCGGGGCGCCGTCGAGCAGGCGTTCGCCAAGGTGCGCAGTGAGCTGGGCCCGGTCTCGATCCTGGTGACGAGTGCGGGCATGTTCGGGCACTCCCCGTTCACCGAGATCACCGCCGAGTCATGGGCCAAGATCATCGACGTCAACCTGACGGGCACCTTTCACTGCTGCCAAGTCGCTGTTCCCGACATGGTCGCCGCGAAATGGGGCCGGATCGTGATGATCTCGTCGTCGAGCGCCCAGCGCGGATCGCCGTTCGCCGCCCACTACGCGGCGTCCAAAGGCGCGGTCATCACCCTCACCAAATCGCTGGCACGCGAATACGCAACGCACGGAATCACCGTCAACAACATCCCGCCGTCGGGCATCGAAACACCGATGCAGCTCCAGGCGCAGGAGGCGGGATTTGTGAAGTCCAACGAGGAGATCGCCAAGAATATCCCGATGGGCCATCTGGGCACCGGCGCCGACATCGCCGCGGCGGTCGGTTTTCTGTGTTCCGACGAGGCGGGCTTCATCACCGGTCAGGTGCTGGGCGTCAACGGCGGAGCGGTGATGTGACGAGGTTGGTCTTAAAAGCATGGTGACACAGGGAGGTTCACGATGACGCGGTCCGGAAGGCCCTCGGAGGGCTCCTGGACGGAGCACTATCCCGAGCTGGGGACCGGCCCCATCTCGTTTCGAGACTCGACATCGCCGGAGTTCTTCGAACTGGAACGCGAGGCCGTGTTCAAACGGGCGTGGCTGAACGTTGCCCGCGTCGAGGAGTTGCCGCGCGTAGGCAGCTATGTCACCAAGGAAATCGAGGTGGCCCGCACATCGGTGATTCTGGTCAGGGGCCGCGACGATCGCATTCGCGCCTTCTACAACGTCTGCCGCCACCGGGGAAACAAGTTGGTATGGAACGACTTTCCCGGTGAAGCGACACGCGGGACCTGTCGTCAGTTCACCTGCAAGTATCACGGGTGGCGCTACGGCCTCGACGGTGCGCTGACATTCGTGCAGCAGCCGGAAGAGTTCTTCGACCTCGACGCCGCGGACCACGGATTGCGGCCGGTGCATTGCGATGTGTGGAATGGCTTTATCTTCATCAACTTTGATGCCGAACCGCGTCAAAGCCTGCGCGAGTTCTTGGGTCCGATGATCACCGGCCTTGATGACTACCCGTTCGGCAAGTTGACAGAGCGCTACGAGTGGGTGGCGCACAACAACAGCAACTGGAAAATCTTCGCCGATGCGTTCCAGGAGTACTACCACGTGCCGTCGCTGCACCCACAACAGGTGCCGGCGGAGGTGCGCGACCCTAAGTCCGGATTCACCTGTGGGCATTTCCAACTCGACGGCCCGCACCGGCTGGTGTCGACCGCGGGACGGCGCCGTTGGCTGCTGCCGCCGGAGTTCATGTATCCCATCGAGCGGGCCACCAAGAGCGGCCTCGTCGGCCCGTGGCGCACACCGGATATCGGCGAGCTCCCGGCCGGCCTCAATCCCGGGGGCATTGAGCCCTGGGGAATCAGCAACTTCCAGATATTCCCGAACACTGAGATATTGATCTACGGCGGCTGGTATCTCCTGTACCGGTACTGGCCGACTTCGTACAACACCCACCGGTTCGAGGCCTACACCTACTTCCACCCGGCGCGCACCGTCCGGGAACGCGTTGAACACGAAGTCGCCGCGGTGGTGCTGAAGGAGTTCGCGCTGCAGGACGCTGGCATGCTCGGCGGAACGCAGGCCGCACTGGAGTACGGCGTTGTCGACGAGTTCCCGCTCAACGACCAGGAGATCCTGGTGCGCCACCTGCACAAGGTCATCGTCGACTGGGTAGAGGCATACCAACGCGAAAAAGCTCCGGCGCCGGCGGGGGTCTGATCATGCCGGACGCCCTGCTGCCCAGTGCATTCGCCGAGCTGGAGCGCTATGCCCAAATCTGGTGCCTGGCCACCGAGACCGAGCGCTGGATCGCGCGGGTGGCCAGCACCATGCCCGAAATGCACGAGTTCTACGATGCGTTCTTCCCGCGCCTGGAAGAGGCCATCGACTACTGCGACAAGTTCCCGCTCGACGATCTACCCGAGGATGCGCTCAACCTGTTGCACCTGATCTATTCGCTGATCATGGTCGCCATGGCGGTCGAGGTCATGCACCAGCCCGTTCCGACCGATGCCGCCGATGCGGTCATGATCCGCACCGACGAACCGGTCCCGTGACATCCGCGTGACCACAAGGAAGGCCAGGCAGGGATTTTCATGAGTCTGCTCACCATCACCAAGCTCGGCGAGTCCGTCGGCGCCGAAGTCACCGGCCTGGATCCGGCTCACCTCAGTTCCGACGACCCGGTTGGTGAGGTCATCCTGGATGCGTTGGAGCACAACGGTGTTCTGGTCTTTCCGGGTCTCCGGCTGCAACCGGAGACTCAGGTCGCGTTCTGCCGCCGCCTCGGAGAGGTCGATCATTCCTCCGACGGGCACCACCCCGTGCCCGGGATATACCCGATCACGCTGGACAAATCGAAGAACTCCTCGGCGGACTATCTTCGGGCCACGTTTGACTGGCATATCGACGGATGCACCCCGCTAGGGGACGAGTATCCGCAAAAAGCCACCGTCCTTTCGGCCGTGCAGGTCGCCGAATGGGGCGGCGAAACCGAATTCGCCAACTCATACGCCGCCTACGACAGGCTGAGCGACGAAGAAAAGCGCCGTCTCGGCACGTTACGTGTCGTGCACTCCCTGGAAGCCTCACAACGGAGCGTCAACCCCGATCCGACCCCAGAACAGTTGGCGCGATGGCGATCCCGGCGCACCCACGAGCACCCGTTGGTGTGGACACACCGCAGCGGCCGCAAGTCACTGGTGCTGGGCGCCTCGGCCGACTACGTCGTCGGAATGGATCTCGACGAAGGGCGTGCCCTCTTGGCCGAACTCCTCGAGCGCGCCACCGCGCCCGCGAACGTCTACAGCCACACCTGGTCGGTCGGGGACACCGTCATCTGGGACAACCGAGGGGTCCTCCATCGCGCGGCTCCCTACGACCCCCATTCAGCCCGCGAAATGCTCCGCACGACCGTCCTCGGCGACGAGCCGATCCAGTAAAGGGAACCGTGAATGACAAAGTCACTACTGTTCGTCGAGAGCAAACCGGCATCAGCGGAACTGGTTGAGGAATACCACCATTGGCACGATCGGGTGCATGTGCCCGAGATGCTGACAATCGATGGATTCGTGTCGGCCCGACGTTGGCAAACCGATGGTGACTCGTTCGTCACGCTCTACGAGATCGACACCGACGTCGACACGGCGCGCAGCAACCTACGGGCGGCGTTCGCCCAGGGTCGCATGTCCAAACCGGTTGCGGTCGAGACAGAACCGCCACCGGTGATGCGTTACCTGAGTCTGATCAACGACTCCACTCTCTGACGGACAGCCACATCGTGACCGGCCGACGACCGCCGAATAGCGTTGCTACCAACCTATTTGGCCCGCTCGGCGCTGGGACTCTGCCGTCAACGCCTCGCTTAGCCGGCTGGTCGCAGCGGCGAGCTGCGCGCCGAGCTGGGTGACCGCCGCGCCGCTCATCGGCTCGGCGCTGGGAACCAGGCTGAGCATCAGGGCGATGCGAGATTCGGCCTCCAGAATGGGAGAGTCGATGTGGCTCACCTCGTAGGTGCGGTCCGGCTCCAGGCTGATCGGGAACCACTCCTCCTGATGGATCAGCTCGTCTGTCAATTCCTGCGCCAGCTGGCTCAGCCGGGTGGAACGCACCTCGGCGCTGCGGACGATCTGCGCCAGTTCGCGCAGGCGCAGGTCGGGCAGGATGTGCAGGCCGACCGCGTAGCCGCGTTGCTTGGCGGCGGCGATGGCCTGCCGGTAGCGATCGCGCACGTCGTCGGGCAGGGTGGCCAGCCAGCGTTCGCGAGCTTCCGGCCCGGCCCAGGCGACGGTCGACGCGCCATACGGCGGGCGGTGCGGGAACTGGGTGCCGACGGGCATCGGGTTACCGCCGCCGCGGCTGCTCCGGACTTGATCGACGACGGTCGAGTAGTCATCGCTCACCGAAAAGGCAACGCAGTGCGCGCCCGTCGCGGCCGACAGCTCGGCCATCGCGGAGCGGGCCAACACCAGAGCGGGATAGCGGCCCGCGGCCTCTCGGCCGAGGCGCACCAGTGCGGGCCCGAGGTGATAGGTCTTGCGAACCGGGTCGCGCAGCAGCCAGCCGGCCCGGAGTAGTTCGGACAGCATCGAGTGGCAGCTGGCCTTGTGGACGCTCAACTGGCGCGAAACCTGGGCCAATGTCATCCCCCCGCTGCCATCACCCGCCAGGTGTTCGAACAGGTTCACCACCCGCTCGGTCTGGGGGGAGGGGCGCGGAGCCATGAGCCTATGGTCGCATAATGCGACTCCTTGCGGTGGCATGCGCGACCATGTGACCATGACCACAATGTCTGACCTTCGAGGCAAGACCGCCGTCGTAACCGGGGGAGCCGGTGGCATCGGCCAAGCCATGGGCAGGCGCTTCGGCCGGGAGGGCATGAACGTGGTGCTGGCCGACGTCCTCGCCGAACCGCTGGACGCGGCAACCCGGGCGCTCGCGGACGAGGGCATCGAGGCGGTCGGCGTGGTCACTGACGTCACCGACTACTCCTCGGTCGAGTCGCTGGCCAAGGAGGCGCTCGATCGCTTCGGCGCGGTGCACGTCGTCTGCAACAACGCCGGTACCGGCGGGGTCTCCGAGGGCTACATGTGGGAGCACGACCTGGCCGACTGGCGCTGGGGGATCGACGTCAACGTGCTCGGCGTCATCCATGGCATCAAGGCTTTCGTGCCGATCTTGCTCGAGCAGGGCGACGGGCACGTGGTCAACACCTGCTCGGGCAACGGCGGATTCGCACCGATCGCCCGCGGCGCCATGGGCGGGCCGGCCACGGCGGTCTACCCGATGACCAAGGCCGCGGTGCTCTGCCTGACCGAAAGCCTCTACACCCACCTCGAGATGACCGGGACGCGGGTGCGGGCGCACGTCCTCTTCCCCGGCGGCTTTCTGAACACCGGCATCTGGGAGTCGTGGCGGCACCGCCCGGACCGCTATGCCGCGACGCAGGAACGCCGCACACCCGACCAAACCCTGGAAAGGGTGGTGGCCCGCTTCGAGGCCGCCGGTGCACATGTCGAGTTCACCCCGCTCGAGACCGTCGCCGACCTCGTCGTGGACGGAATTCAGGCGGACCGCTTCTGGATGATGGGGCCGCCCACACCGGCCGATCAAGTCGTCGGCAAGAAGGCGGCGTCGATCCTCGCCCGCGGCGAGCCCGACTACCTGGTTGACGTCCTCGGCCGGCATGCCGAGAAAACCGAAGGAGGAGCACGTTGAGCGCCAACGAAATTCGCTACGGTCCTCGCGCACCCGAGGCGCAAGTCGACCACGAGATCGATGCCACCAAGGCGCCCATCGCCACCGAGGCGATCACCGTCACCTACCTCACCTATCCGGAGATCGTCGCGGCCGTGCTGCCCAAGCCGTTGGAGCCGGCGGCCGAACCGGTGGTGCGGGTTCAGCTCCAGCGCGTCCAAATCGAAGGCAGGGCGCCGTTCGGGTCTGCGGTGTTCTCGGTGACAGCGCGGCACGGCGACCTCGCGGGCGACTATCCGCTCTTCATGCCCCAGTCGACCGAACAGTCGGTCACGGGCGGGCGCGAAACATTCGGTGAGCCAAAGAAACTGGCCCACATCGAGGTGGAGCGCGACGGCGATCGCGTCGCCGCCGTCGTCGCCCGGCTGGGCTATCAGCTCATCACGGTGACCGGCCAGATCACCGGCGCCGCCGAGCTGCCGCCCGACCAAGTGAACACCGAGTTCTACTTCAAGTTCCTGCGTGCCCCCGACGGCAGCGGCATCACCGACCCCCACCTGGTCTACGGCGAATACCACCGCCACTACGAGCTGCTCGAGAACATCGACGGCACAGTAGAATTGGGCGAGTCTCCGCTGGACCCGGTGGCAGACATCGTGATCCGCCAGGTCACCTCGATCACGTGGTGTCGCCGGCGCACCATCCAGGTGGGGCGGATCGCGTCGCAGGTTCCGCAGGAATGGCTGCTGCCGTACGTGCACCAGCGCTACGACGACGTGGCCCTGCTCGCCGCGCCACGTCCCGAGCCGACGCGGGTGTAGCGCACCATGGACCGGTACACGGTCATCTCGGCCGACTGCCACGCCGGCGCTGACCTGCTCGACTATCGGGAATACCTCGATCCGCAGTACAGGGACGAATTCGACGGCTGGGCAAAGACATACGTCAATCCGTTCGGCGACCTCACCGAGGCCGACGCTGAGCGCAACTGGAACAGCGCGCGCCGAAACTCGGACCTGGATGCCGAAGGCGTCGCGGGGGAGGTCATCTTCCCGAATACCGTGCCGCCGTTCTTTCCCCAGGCGAGTCTGGCCGCCCCCCAACCCGTGGACGCCCGGGAGCTCGAGCTGCGCTGGGCCGGCCTGCGTGCGCACAATCGTTGGCTTTCCGACTTCTGCTCATTGTCGCCGGAGCGGCGCGCCGGGGTGGGTCAGATCTTGCTCGGGGACCTCGACGAGGCCGTCGCCGAGATAGCTCAGATCGCCAAATTGGGCCTGCGCGGCGGTGTGCTGCTGCCCGGGATCCCGCCCGGCGCAGGCATTCCCCAGCTCTACGCCGAGCACTGGGAGCCGCTGTGGGCGGCGTGCGCGGAGGCGGGCCTGGTGGTCAATCACCACGGCGGCAACGCCGGACCGAACCCGACGGACGGATGGGGCAGTTCGTTCGCGGTATGGGTGTATGAGACGCATTGGTTTGCGCACCGGGCGCTGTGGCACCTGATCTTCAGCGGCGCACTGGATCGCCACCCGGAGCTCACCGTCGTCTTCACCGAGCAGGGTGCGGGGTGGATACCGGCGACGCTGGACTCGCTCGACGTGGCGGCGGCCCGATACGGGCGGGCGAACTCGGCGATCGCTCGCTTCGCCGGACCCACCGCGGGCTCGCTGAGCCTGCGACCCAGCGAGTTCTGGTCGCGCCAGTGTTACGTCGGCGCCAGCTTCATGCGGCCCGTCGAGTGCGCCGAGCGCCACCGGATCGGCGTCGAGAAGGTCATGTGGGGTAGCGACTACCCGCACCTGGAGGGCACCGCCCCCTACACCCGAGAAGCGTTGCGCTACACCTTCAGCGGTGTGCCGGCGGACGAGGTGGCGGCCATCGTGGGCGGGAATGCGGCGGCCGTCTACGGCTTCGACCTCGACGCGTTGGCGCCCCTGGTTGAGCGAATCGGCCCGACCGTGGCAGAGGTTGCCGAGCCCTTGGCGGCCGCGCCCGCCGACGCGAGCAGCACCGTCTTCGAGCCCGACCCGATCCGTGCCTGGTAATTGCGAGAGGACATCCATGAACGACGCGGCGCCCTACCTCATCATCTCCGCGGACACGCACGCCGAGTTGCCCACTGAGCAGTATCGCGAGTACATCGACCCGGAATACCGGGAGGACTTCGAGACGTTCCTCGCCGAGAAAACTGCCGCCGCGGCGCAGGCCGGCGCTTTCATCGACGAGGAGTTCGCCGAGCAG
Source organism: Mycobacterium sp. NGS64 (assembly GCF_059812245.1). Classification (NCBI taxonomy): domain Bacteria; kingdom Bacillati; phylum Actinomycetota; class Actinomycetes; order Mycobacteriales; family Mycobacteriaceae; genus Mycobacterium; species Mycobacterium sp. NGS64. Next base: position 784,333 of record NZ_JCALCI010000001.1, read on the forward strand.
TGGTTCGACGAACACGGAGACGGCATCGCGGGTGGCTGGGACGTCGGCCAGCGCGACCGCGAGCTCGACGGCGACGGCGTCGCCGGTGAGGTCATCTTTCCCGACGCCGACGCCGTCACCGGTGTCGCCGGGGCTCCGTTCGGCGCGGGCCTGGGGCAGTCCGGCGACCTGGATCCGGGACGTGCGATGGCCGGGGCGCGGGCCCACAACCGCTGGCTGGCCGAGTTGTGCAGCCACAGCCCCGAGCGGCGGGCCGGCGTCGCGGTCGTGCCGATACTGGCGGACATCGACGCGGCGGTGGCCGAGATCGCTCGAGCGGCCGAAGCTGGGTTGCGCGGCGGCATCATGATTCCGGTGCTCTGGGGTGACTACCCGCCGTACCATGACCGGCGCTACGACAAGGTGTGGGCCGCGTGCCAGGACCTGCAGATGCCGGTTCACACCCACGTCGGTCCCGCGCCCAGTGAGCAGTACGGCCCGCACCTGGGCATCTATACGACCGAGGTGCGCTGGTGGGGAGTCCGGCCGCTGTGGTTCGCGTTGTGGGCCGGCGTGTTCGAGCGCTTCCCGAACCTGCGCTGGGGGGCCACCGAGTGCGGTGCCTACTGGGCTAATGACCTGCTGTGGCTGATGGACACCCGGTTCATGCGTGAGCACTCGGCCAAGAAGATGAGCCGTCTCTTGGAGGGCGATCTGACGATGCCACCCTCGGCGTACTTCGACAGGAACTGCTTCATCGGTGCCACCACGACCGAGCGCCGGGAACTGGCCCGTCGCTACGAGATCGGTGTTCCAAACATGCTGTGGGGCAACGATTATCCTCACCCGGAAGGAACATGGCCGCACACTCGCGACTGGCTGCGGCGTTCGTTCTGGGACATTCCAATCGACGAGACGCGACAAATCCTCGGGCTCACCGCGGCCGAGGTGTACAACTTCGATGTGGGTGCGCTTGCTCCGCTGGCCGAGCGCATTGGCCCGACTCCCGAGGACCTGGGCCAAGACGATGCGGTGAGCATCCCCAAGTGGGAGGCGGCCCGCCGGGCCGGACGCCACTGGCTGACGGACGCGGAACCTATCCCCGACCTTGTGGAGAGCTGAGGGATATCAACCCGCGGCCGGCGGCCGTGGCATCACCGTCAGCCGGGTCCCGTATCGCGGTATGACGCCTGATGCTCGCGTTAGTGTCCCTGCCGGCATCCCGGGTACACCCGGCATGCCGGCGCCGACCGCTTCTTCGGTTCCCGGGAGTGTTGTTAGGCCGGTGCCCGACAGGGTTGATATGTGGCTGACGGCAGGGGTGGACCAGCTCGCCGGGACTGACATCGGCCCGATCGACTTGGCGCCGGTAAGGATCGCGGAAACGCCGCCCCCGCCACTGAATGCGCTCACGGGATTTATCGACGCTGCGATTGCACCACCACCACCTATAGCAGCGTTCTCGGCACCTGTTACTGCCCCCGCTCCCGCACCTACTGCTCCTGCTGATGCGGGAGTCAATGCTGCCTTCACAGCTGTACTTATTGTTTGCTCATCCCCGACTCCGGCGGCCGCAAAACCGGCAATATTGAGGGTGGCCGGAAGTTGGAAGACTCCACTCGAAGCCAGGTCGCTCCAGATTTGGGAGCCCGGGCCGTAGTCGTTGAAGAGCCCGTTGTAGGGACCGGTATCCCCAAGTAGGCCTTCGATGCCTTGCCACAGCGTCTGGAGCCATTGGCTGATGGGTCCGGTTGCGAGTCCTTGCAGAGTATTGGGTATCGATGCGGTGGCCTGGGCGACCGCGGCGGACTGTGCGTCCGCTCCCGCCGGATTCGTAGTCTGGTTCGGCGGGGTGAACGGCACCAACGTCGCCGCGGCGGCCGAGGCGCTGGAGTAGCCGTACATTGCCGCGGCGTCCTGGGCCCACATCTCGGCGTACTGCGCTTCCGTAGCCGCAATGGCCGCGGTGTTTTGGCCGAAAAAGTTCGTCGCGATCAGCGAGGCCAGCTGGGCGCGGTTGGCCGCGATCACCGGCGGGGGCACGGTCATCGCGAATGCCTGCTCGTAGGCCGCCGCGGCCGCTCTGGCCTGCATCGCGGTCTGCTTCGTCTGCTCGGCGGTCATGTTCAGCCAACCGATGTAGGGGATGGCGGTGGCGGCCATCGACTCGGCAGCGGGGCCGTGCCAGTTCAACGTGGTTAGGCCCGAAACCACCGACTGGTATGTGTCGGCCGTGGTGGTCAATTCCGCGGCCAGGGAATCCCAGCTGCCCGCGGCGGCCAAAAGCGAACCCGAGCCCGGGCCGGTGTACATGCGCGCGGAGTTGATCTCCGGCGGTAGTATTGCGAAATCCATTGTGTCACATCTCCTTTGCTTGACTTCGGTGGCAAACCCCCCTTTTTTGACGGCGCGAGATAAGGCGCCGGGTGATGTCGGACAGATTGGTGCCGCGGCCCGGGTTTCCGGGCCTCTCCGCTTATTTGAGTTCTCGGCGGACCACGCGAACTGTGCATATCCAGCCACCTTTGCGGTTTCGGTGACTATCTCTGGTGAACCCTATGAACTCCGAAGGAGTAAAGATAGGGCTGAACTGCGAAAAAATAAGATCGCCGATCTTGATTGCCGCGGGCTCGAAGCGGCAATGGTGGGAATTACTCGGCCATTACCGCCAGCTCGCCGGCAGGTCGATTATGTGGTTTGGGCAAACGTCCTGGGCCGCCAGCGACATGAGGTTCCGCGCGTCCTCCGCCGACATCTTGGCTCGCAGCGTCATGAACGCATATTCGGCTGGCGCATAACCCGATTCGGGGCCGGCCGGATCGTCCATCAGCTGGCATGCCTGTTTTTCTTTGTCCTGAAAGCTATCCGCGTGGGCGACGCCCGCGCCCACCAGCAAGGCCAGGACAGCCAGCCCGCCGGCAGCAATCGTCGTGGGGGTCCTCACGGGTACTTCACCTTCAGTCGCGCCTCCGACGGCCCAGTGTAAGACCCGGCGTCGGCAGGAATTCAACGAAGAGCGCTCGGCGACCGCCGTCGTTGACCAGAATGGTCCGGGTGCAGGTCGTTCCTGAGGGGCTGGTGTCGGCGGCGGAGGACGTCGGCAACATCGGGGCCGCGCTCGAAGAGGCCAACGCCCTCGCGGCGCTGCGAACGAGCAGCATCCTGCCCGCCGGCGCCGACGAGGTGAGCGCGGCGGTCACGCCGTTGTTCATCAATCAATCGAGGATCGATCGGGAACTGGCCGCGGAGGGCCAGGCGTTCGAGCAGCGGTTCATGCAACTGCTGGGTGAGGCCGGCGCGGCCTACGCGCAGACCGAGCAGGCCGCGCTGCAGGCGCTGCGCGACACGGTCGGCGAGCTGGAAGCGCCCCTCGCCTCCTTCGCCGCCTCGGCCGAGAACCCCGCCCCCACGAGCATCCCGCCGCTGATCGTCCCGCAAAACAGCTCGGTGGCGCTGATTGTCGGTGGCACCACGTTCCCCCTGCCGGACGCCAAGTACGTCAGCTCGATCATGGCCAACTTCCTGAACAACCCCACGCTGTCGCCGCTCCTCGGGACGTCGGGACAGTCGTTTTACACGCCGGAGCAGTTCTGGCCGTTCACCCCGCAACTCGGGAACCTGACGCTGGGCCAATCGGTCGCGCAGGGCGTGCAGTTGCTGAACACCGCTATCAACACCGAACTCGCGGCGGGCAACAAGGTGGTCGTCTACGGCACCTCACAAAGTTCGCTCGTTGCGACCAACGAGATCCGCAACCTTATGGCCATGACGAACCCGCCGGATCCGACCAAGCTGTCGTTCTTTTTGACGGGTGATCCGGGCAACCCTAATGGGGGCTTCTTCGAACGCTTCCCCGGCCTGTACATCCCGTTGGTCGATGTGCTGATGAACGGCGCGACGCCGCCCAACTCGCCGTATCCAACGGTGATCTTTACCAATCAGTACGACATGGTGACGAATCTGCCCCAGTACGTGCTCAACCCGGTCAGCGACCTCAACGCGTTCATGGGTTTCGCGCTGTACCACGGGACGCACGACTACGTCGACCTGACACCCGGGCAGATCGCCAACGCGATCGAGCTGCCGACCTCGCCGGGATACACCGGGGCCACCCACTACTACGAGCTGCTGACGCAGAACCTGCCGCTTGTCGCGCCGCTGCGCTTGTACGTGCCGCAGCCGTTCGGCAACGCGCTGGCCGATCTGCTGCAGCCGGACCTGCGGGTGATCGTCGACATGGGCTACGGGTCGGGCGAGTACGCCGACATCCCCACTCCCGCCAGCCTGTTCGAGCTGCCGAACCCGTTCACCATCGTCCCGGACCTGGTGCATGGCGCGGTTCAGGGCCCGCAGGCGGCGCTGGTGGATCTGGGGTTCCTGCCGCCGTCGATGATGCCGACCGGCTACCCGTTCAACCCGGTGCTCGATCCGGGCCTGAACTTCCCGCTGCCGCAGTCGTCGGTCACCGGGGTTTCGCTGCTGACCGGGTTCGAGGGCCAGCTGATGCGCGCGTTGGGTCTGATGCCGAGCTGGGACAGCTGACGGACGTGCCATGACCAACAGCCGCAGCCCTTTCCGGGCCGATCTTCTGCAGGGCAAAGTCGCCTTGGTCACCGGCGGCGCAACCGGGCTCGGCCTGGAGGTCGCGCGAGTTCTCGGCAACCACGGCGCCCGCGTCGCGATCTGCAGCCGCAAGGAACCCAATCTCGAAGCAGCGGTTGCGGCGTTGCGGGAAGAGGGGATTGAGGCGACATACGGCGTCTGTGACGTCCGCCGCGACGACGAGGTGACGGCCGTCGTCGAGGAGGTGCTGCGAAAGTTCGGCCAACTCGACATCGTCGTCAACAACGCCGCCGGAAACTTCCCCGTGCCGATAAGCGGCTTGAGCCCAAAGGGATTCAAGGCCGTCGTCGACATCGACCTACTGGGCACCTTCAACGTGTCGAAGACGGCGTACGACCTTTGGCTGCGCGATCACGGCGGCGCGGTGGTCAACATCAGCGCCGCGATCCAGTACCGCGGCATGGCCCTGCAGGCGCATGTCGTTTCGGCCAAGGCCGGCGTCGACGCGTTCAGCCGCGCCTGCGCGATCGAATGGGGACCGGACGGGGTTCGGGTGAATGTCGTTGCCCCCGGCGCGATGTCGGGCACCGAAGGCGTGAAGAGAATCACCGGCGATAACCAGCACCGCACCACCCAGAACCCGCTGCGGCGCCCCGGTTCCACCACCGAGGTGGCCGAAGCCGTGCTGTTTTTGGCCAGCGACGCGGCGTCCTACGTGACGGGAGCCGTCCTTATCGTCGACGGCGGCGGTTGGCTGACTGCCAGCGGCGTGCCGGATCTGCCGGGCTACCGCTGACGGCTCACATCTTCACGGTCAGCGGCCAGACGTTCCAGATCTCGTCGCAGTATTCGGTGATGGCGCGGTCAGACGAGAACTTGCCGCTTCGAGCGGTATTGAGGATGGACATCTTCGTCCACGCCTCAGTGTCCCGCCAGGCCTCGCTGACCTGCTCCTGGCACTTCAGGTAGGACGCGAAGTCGGCGCAGACCAGGAAGGGGTCGTCGTGCCATAGGTTGTCCACCAGCGGCCGGAAGACCTCGGTGTCACCGTGCGAGAACGTCCCGCCCCCAATCAGATCCAGCACCGCGCGCAGCTCGTCGTCGCCGTCGATGTAGTCGGCCGGGCGGTAGCCGTTCGCCTTGACGGCCTCGACCTCCTGCTCGGTCAGGCCGAACAGGAAGAAGTTCTCCGGCCCGACCTCATCGCGCATCTCGACGTTGGCCCCGTCGAGCGTGCCGATGGTCAGGGCGCCGTTGATCATGAACTTCATGTTGCCGGTGCCCGAGGCTTCCTTGCCCGCGGTGGAGATCTGCTCGGACAGGTCGGCGGCGGGGTAGATCAAGTGGGCGTTCTGCACATTGAAGTTCGGCACGAACGCCACCCTGAGGAAGCGGTTCACAGCCGGGTCCGCGTTGACCGTCTCACCGACGGCATTGATCAGCTTGATGATCCGCTTGGCCATGAAGTAGCCCGGGGCGGCCTTGCCGCCGAAGATGAAGGCGCGCTGCGGAATCGACAACCCGGGGTCCTGCTTGAGCCGGTGATACAACGCGACGATGTGCAGGACGTTGAGGTGCTGACGCTTGTACTCGTGGATGCGCTTGACCTGGACGTCGAACATCCAGTCCGGGTTCAGCTCGACGCCCGCGACCGACCGGACGTACTTGGCCAGGCGCGCCTTGTTGTTGCGTTTGATGTCGTGCCATTCCCGACGGAAGGCCGCATCGTCGACGAACGGCTCCAGCCCGCGCAGGCGGCTCAGGTCGGTCAGCCAGCCGTCGCCGACTGTGCGGTCAAGCAGCTCGCGCAACCCGGGGTTGGCCAGGGCGAGGAAGCGGCGCGGTGTCACGCCGTTGGTCTTGTTGCTGAACCGCTCCGGCCACAGCTCGTAAAAGTCTTTCAAGACACTGCTTTTCAGCAGTTCGGAGTGCAGCGCGGCGACACCGTTGATCGCGTGGCTGCCGACGGTGGCGAGGTGCGCCATCCGGACGCTCTTGCCGCCGTCCTCGCCGATCAGCGACATCCGTCGCAACCGGTCCTCGTCGCCGGGGAAGCGGGCGCGCACCTCGTCGAGGAATCGGCGGTTGATCTCGTAGATGATCTCGATGTGGCGGGGCAGCGCCTCGGAGAACATCTCCAGCGGCCAGGTCTCCAGCGCCTCGGGCAACAGGGTGTGGTTGGTGTAGCCGAACGTCGCGACGGTGATCTCCCACGCCTCGTCCCAGTCCAGCTGGCGCTCGTCGACCAGCAACCGCATCAGCTCGGCGACCCCGATTGAGGGGTGAGTGTCGTTGAGCTGCACGGCGAATCGTTGCGGGAGCTCCCGCACGCCGGCGTCGGCGAGATCGTCCATGATGTGCAGCACGTGCTGCAGCGAGCAGGACACGAAGAAGTACTGCTGCAGCAGGCGCAGTTGCTTGCCCGCCTCCGGCTCGTCGTTGGGGTACAGCACCTTGGTGACGGTTTCGGACATGACCTCGTCCTCGACCGCCCCGTAGTAATCGCCGGTGTTGAAGGCATCCAATGCGAATGACTTGACGGCCCGCGCGCTCCACAGCGTCAGCACGTTACAGGTGTTGACGCCGTAACCCTGGATGGGCGTGTCGTACGCGACGCCCTTGAGCACGCGCCCCGGCACCCACCGGACGCGATCGTGGCCGGAGTCGTCGGTGTAGTGCGCGGCGTAGCCGCCCCACTTGACCAGGTAGTTGACGTCGGGTTTCGGGATCTCCCAAGGGTTTCCGTGGTCCAGCCAGTTGTCGGTCTGCTCGACCTGCCAGCCGTCGCGAATCTCCTGGTCGAAGATGCCGAATTCATAGCGGATGCCGTAGCCGATCGCGGGCCGCTCGAGCGTGGCCAGCGAGTCGAGGTAGCACGCCGCGAGCCGACCGAGGCCACCGTTGCCCAGTCCCGGTTCCTCCTCGCAAGCCAGGACCGTCTCGAGATTCTGTCCCATCGCCGCGAGCGCCGTCTTGGCCGCCAGCTCCATGTTGAGGTTCAGCAGATTGTTGCCCAGCTGCGGACCCATCAAAAATTCGGCCGACAGGTAGCAGGTCACCTTGCGGCCGAGGTCCAGCGAGGTCTGCGTCGAGGCCACCCGGCGGTCCTGCATGCGGTCGCGCACGGCGAGGGCCAGCGCCCGGTAGTAGTGCTCGGGTCGCAGCGCGGCGGCCGGGCGACCGATCGAGTAGCGCAGGTGGTCGGTGATCGCCCGCTGCAGCGCCGCCGCGCTCATCCCGGTGCGGGAGTGCTCGGCCAGATCGGCCCGCGTGGGGCCGGGCGAAATTCCGTCGGAGGGCGTCTGCTCGACATCGGTCATTGTGGGTGGTCCTACTCCCTAGGGGTGGGCGGCAGGTGGCCAGTGTGGCAGCGATTTTTGCACATCAGGCGCGCAATTGCCGTCCGTGAAGTGAACGGCAGCCCACATACTGGCGACGAGCAAGCGTTAGGTCCGCAACGCAAGCATCAGCTGTCGGGCTTGAAGCGGTACGTCTCACCGTGAGCGAGGTAGACGAATTTGGTGCTCGTGGTCGAGGCCTGGGCCGCCCGCTTGAAGTCGTCGAGACCGGAAAGGAAGACCGAGAAGTCGTTGTAGTGGATCGGTATCGCGGTGCGAGGTTTGGTGATCTCGACGGCCTTCACGCCTTGCTCACCGGTCATCGTCACGACCGTGACAAGGAAGGTCGTGCCACCGGTGTGGATCAGGCCAAGGTCGATGTCGGGGTAGCGGCGCGGGATCTCCTCGAGGCTGTCGACGAGCATCGTGTCCCCGGTGATGTAGAGCCGGTAGAGGTTATCGTCATTGCGGCTGAAGTCGAGCAAGTGCCCGTTGACAGGCATCAGCAGTTCGTTGACCGCCTCGTCCGTGGAGTGCTTGCCTGGCATGGCGGTGATGGTCAACGTCGCGTCGCCCTTGTGCACCGCGAGCGACTCCCAGGTGTCGAGGGCATAGCCGTGCTCGAAACCCAGAGCGCTGAGCTTGTCCACCGCGTCAGCCGTTGACACGATGGGCAGCTTCTTGTCGAGCTGTTGTGCGGCGACGTCGTCGAAATGGTCGCCGTGGTAGTGCGACAAGACGATCAGGTCGATAGGTGGCAGGTCGGCGATCTGGCAGGCGGGCTCGACTTCGCGGCGGGCCCATATGCCGTGGCCCAAATTGACGTGCTCGCCTTTGTGGAGGAAGGCGGGATCGGTCAGGATCGTCAGCCCGCAAAACCGAATCAAGGTGGTGGCGTTACCGATAAAATACACATCGCCTTCGTCGAAATCGGCTGTGCCACTGCTCGTTAGGTTCAACGAAGTCATCGCGTGCTCTCCTGCCCCTTGGTAATTCCCTGCCATTGAGATGTTCGTCGCGCTACGAGTTTTGGGATATGGCGATTCCAGTCTGGGGCAGATCATGCCGACGGGCTAGCCCCGGCGTTCAGGTCCCGCTATGCACCGCGATGCGGCCATGGCGCAGAATGCTCAGCCGTGGACCAGCGCACCGGCGGCGAACCCGTCGGGCCACGCCAGTTGCCATTGGCGTCGGCCGGTGCACGCTGGCTCATCGCCGCCGCCGTCCTCGGTTCGGGCATTGCGCTGCTGGACGGCACCGTCGTCAACGTGGCGCTGCCGGCCATCGGGCGCGACCTGGGCGGGGGTTTGACCGGCCAACAGTGGGTCCTCGACGGCTACCTGCTGACGCTGAGTGCGCTGCTGCTCACCGGTGGCGCGGCGGGCGACCGCTATGGGCGCCGACGGGTTTTCATCGCCGGGCTGGTCGCCTTCACCGCCGCGTCTGTGGTCTGCGGTCTTTCGCCGACGATCGGATGGCTGGTCGGCGCGCGGCTGGCGCAGGGTGTCGGCGCGGCGGCGCTGGTTCCGGGCAGCCTGGCGTTGATCGACGCCGGCATCGTCGACGACGAACGGGGCCGGGCGGTCGGGATCTGGGCGGGCATGTCCGGGGTGACGACTGCGCTGGGTCCGTTCATCGGCGGCTGGCTGGTCGATGCGGCGTCGTGGCGCTGGGTGTTCTTCTTGAACCTTCCGCTGGCCGTGGCGGTGCTGTGGATCGCCGCCCGACGCATCCCCGAATCGCGCGATCCCACCGCGCGGGGCGGTCCGGACGTCCTGGGGACCGCCGCCGTCACCGTCGGGCTGTCCGGGGTGATCTACGCGCTCATCGAGGCGCCTTCGCGCGGTTGGACTTTCGTCACGACGGTGCCCGCCGCCGGCGGTGTGGCGGCGCTGCTCGCTTTTCCGGCGATCGAACGACGCGCGCAATCGCCGCTGCTGCCGTTGCGGCTGTTGCGATCCCGGCAATTCACCGGCGCCAACCTCGCGACCCTGGCCGTCTACACCGCCATCGGCGGGGCGCTGTTCCTGCTGGCCCTGCAGCTGCAACAAAGCCTGCACTACTCCGCGCTCGCCGCGGGGCTGGCGATGCTGCCGATGACGATCATCATGCTGATCGGCTCGCCGTGGGCCGGCGCCCTCGGGCAGCGGGCCGGGCCGCGGCTGCCGATGACGGTCGGGCCGCTGATCGCCGCGGCGGGTTTGGCGTTGATGGCCCGGATCGTGCCCGGGGTGACTTATCTCCGCGCGGTGCTGCCCGCCGTCGTCGTGTTCGGCGTCGGGCTGGCAATCACCGTGGCGCCGTTGACCGCCGCCGTCCTCTCCGCCGTTCCCGACGGCTACGCGGGCACCGCCTCCGGCGTCAACAACGCCGTCGCGCGCCTCGCCGGGTTGCTTGCCGTCGCCGTGCTGCCGGCTGCGGCCGGCATCACCGCCGGGCCAGGACAGCCGCTCGGTCCCGGCTTCTCGGTGGCGATGATCATCACCGCCGTCGCATGCGTGCTCGGCGCATTGATAGCGGCGCTGACCGTCCGGACCGGCGGGGACTACGCCCACCAGATGCTGCCTGGCATCAACCACGCCTGCCAGGACCCGTCCACCAGACGCCCGGGCCTCGCCGACGACGCGGCCTAGGTTGGGAATGCGGAAAGCGCTTCGGGGACATCGTGGCTTCTCGGCGTGGTCTTCTCGTGCACGATGGCGCCACCCTCACTGATTCCGAAACGCTCGTGCAGCCGTGCCAGCCACTCGGGCGCCCACCAGTTCCACCGTCCCATCACATGCATGAACGCCGGCAGCAGCACCATGCGCACCAGGGTGGCGTCCGCGGCCACGGCGAGCGTCAGGCCCACCCCGAACATCCGCATGAACGACACCTGCGCGGCGATCAACGCGGCGAACGAGATCGACATCACCAGCGCCGCCGCCGTTACCACCCGACCGGTGCGGGCCACGCCGAGCGCGACGCTCTCGTCGTTGTCGGCGCGGGTGCGCCCCGAGGCGAGCCAGAATTCACGGATGCGCGAAACAACGAAGACTTCGTAGTCCATCGACAGGCCGAAGGCGATGCAGAACAGCAGCACCGGCATGTTGGCGACCAGTGTCCCGGTGGATGTGGTCCCGAGGCCGCCGAGGTGGTGGTCCTGAAAGATCCACACCATTGCACCGAAAGCCGCTGTCAGCGAAAGCACGTTGAGGACAAGAGCTTTGAGCGGCATCACGACGCTGCCCGTCAGGAGGAACAGCAATACGAACGTGACCGAGGCTATCAGGCCCAGCACCAGGGGCAGGCGTGACGTGATCGCGTTGACGCTGTCGCGATTGGTCTGCGCGGTCCCGCCGAACTCGACCGTCCTCCCGTCGGGGCGGGGTATCCCGTGCAGGCTGCGCAGCTGGGCCTCGGACCGGTCGGAGAAGAGCGGCGCGGTGGTCCTGACGGTGAGAAACGCGCTGCCCTGTACCCGGCCGATCGGCGCCGAGGGGGGTGCGACCGGCGCCCCGGCCACGAAGGTGCCAACCGGACCCGACACCGCCGACACGTCGGGCACCCGCGACAGATCCGCTGAGTACCTGGCGATTTCGGAATCCGGCACGCCGTCGATGTCCGGGACGACGACGTTGATCGAGGTGGCCGAGTCGTTGGCGAAATCGCTGCGCAACTGATCGCCGACCTGGCGAGCCGAAGCGGAGTTCGGCAGCACCCGGTCATCTGGAAATCCCCACCGCACCCCAAGGAACGGCATACCGACCAGCAACAACAACCCAACCACGCTCAGTCCGATGGGAATCGCGTGCCGGATGACGAATCGCGTTGATCGATACCAGAATTCCTCTTCCACGGGCATGCGGGCCGGCGCCGTCCGGCCGCGCACGCGGCGCACTAGCCGACGCACGTCCAGCGCGTTCAATCGATCCCCGAGTAAGACGATGGCCGCGGGCGTGATCACCACCGCCGCCGTCGCGGTGAACGCGACCGTCGCGATTCCCGCGTAGCCGAACGACTTCAGGAAGTGCATCGGAAACAGGATCATTGCGGCCATCGAAAGCGCGACCGTCGTGGCCGAGAACAACACCGTGCGGCCCGCGGTCGCCATGGTGTGAATGAGCGCGTCGTCACGGCTTGCCCCGCCGGCCATCTCGTCCCGGAAGCGGCTGACGATGAGCAACGTGTAGTCGATCGCCAGGGCCAGGCCCAACGCGGTGCTGAGGTTGAGCGCAAAGATCGACACATCGGTGGTGAACGCGATCAGGCGGAGCACCGCGAGCGTGCCCAGGATCGACATTCCGCCGATCGCGATGGGCAAGGCGGCGGTGAACAAGCCACCGAACACCCACACCAGCACGACGAAGCTGAGCGGGATGGCGATCGCCTCCACCACCAGCACGTCGCGCTGCGCCTGCTCGGTGATCTGCGCGTTGACCATCGCGACCCCGCCTGACCGCACGCCGAGCCCATTGCGGTCGTGCGCGAACCGCTGCGACAGGGCGTCGGCGTACTTTTGTGAGTCGGTCTCGCCGCCACCGATACCCGCGACGATCAGCCCGGACCTTCCGTCCTTGCTCACCAGCGACGCCGCCGCGGCCGGCGGCGCGGTCCATGCCGAGGTCACGCTGGTCACGTGCTCGGACCGGCTCAGCTGATCGGCGATATCGGTGCCGACCGCGCGGGCCGCCGTGCTCGTGGCGCCGTCCGGGTCGGAAACGATGAATAGCAATTGCACGTCGCCCTGGCCGAACTTGTCCGTCAGAAGCTTTGCTGCCCTTGCCGATTCGGACGTGGGATCCTGCAGTCCGCCGGCTGACAGGCTCTTGGCGACCGGAATCCCGAAGATGCCTGCGGCCACCATCACGAGCCCTGCGATAGCGATCGTCCGCGCCGGGGCGGCGATGGCCAGCTCTGCGATGCGGCGCAGCAGGCCGCCCCGGACTGCACGGGTGGTGTCGGTGACCGCCGTCCTACGGGTCGCGGCTCCAGACCGTCCGATGTCGCCCGCCATGGGGACCACCCGCCCTTTAAAAGATTCCGATCTCAACGGTCGGTGACTTTTGTCAACAATGGGTGACTTGAAGCGTACGCCGCGTCGCGACCTCAAGTCAACAGCGGCTGACATACAGTTTGGGGATGGGTGCGAAGAGGCCTAGAAACGCAGCTCAGACCCGCGCCGACATCCTCGCGGCGGCGCGCCGCCGTTTCGCGACGGAAGGTTTCGAGCGCACCACCTTGCGGGCGATCGCGGCGGATGTCGGCGTGGACGCTGCGCTGGTGATCCGCTACTTCGGCAGCAAGCAGGACTTGTTCGCCACAGCGACCGAATTCACCATCCAGCTGCCCGACCTGACCAGGGCCGACCCTGGCGACATCGCGGACATGCTGCTGCCGCGCTATTTCGCGGTGTGGGAAGACGACCAGTCGTTCCTGGCGTTGCTGCGGGCGGCGATGACAAGCCGCGTCGCGGCGGACACGCTCAACGAAACATTGGCCACGCATGTCGCGCCGACGCTGAGGGGCGCCACGCCGGACCATCACCTGCAGCGGATTGCGTTGACGGATGCGTTCGTCATTGGGCTAGCTGCGACGCGATCCGTGCTCGGCACACCGATAGCCAACCTCAGCCGCGAAGAACTCAGCCGCTGGGCCGGCCCGGTCTTTCGGCAGCTACTAACTGGGCCGGCCCCGTGACGCGCTGGTCACCCTGCTGAATGCGGCGCCCGTCCCTAACCGGTGACCGTCATCTGGTCGTTGCTGCTGGCCCACGACCGCGCGAAGACGTCGATCGGCACCTGTTCGTCGCGGCCCTCCTCGCTGCCGCTGTCGTTGAGGTGCACGATGCCGGCCGCGGTGTCGACGCCGGTGACCACGACGGCGTGGTTGGCTTCCGGTTGGCCGTCCGGGGTCTTGTCCTCGACGGGCTCGCGCCAGATGACTTCGGAGTTGACCCCGACGATCACCTTGCGGCCCTTGGCCAGATCCTGCTCGAGCGCCGACATTCCCGTCGGGACACCGGTCTTCGCGGCGCTCTCCTCGTCGGTGGAGGTGGCGCGGATGCCGTAGTGCGCGAGGAGCGCCGGCTCGTCGTCGAACGAGGTGCCGGCGCCGGGGTTGCGCTTCTTCGGCTTGGTGTAGATCGGTCCGGCGTGGACGGTGCTCGGCGTGGCCTGGGCCAGCTTGACGATGGCTTGCTCGGAGGGCGGCTTGCCGGTCAATTCACCGACCACGTCGGCGACCGCCATCTCCACGCAGTCGTCGTCGTATCCCTGGTAGCGCCAGAACGGGGCGGCCGCCGCGGGGTTGCCGTACAGCGTGCCCGCGCCGCGCGGCGGGTCGGGCGTGGCGTGCGCGGTTCCCACCGCCAGGCCCAGCGCGGTGGCGGCCGCCAGCATGGCGACGCCCGCCGCCCGGGCCGCGGTCGCAGTGCGGGTGCCGATCATGCCGTGAATATCTGAGCAGAGTGGCGCGGCGTTACTTTGTTGAGATGCCACGTCCGATGCGCTTCGACGTCAGCGACGTCGTCGGCGAACAGGCGTGGCTGGCGGCCACCTACTACCCGGCGCCCCGCGGCGCCGGCGCCCTATTCGTCTGCCTGCCGGGCGGCACCTACAGCCGCGACTACTGGGACCTGAAGTTCCCCGGCCGCAGCGGCTACAGCTTCGCGGATTTCGCCACCGAGAACGGTTACGGCGTAGTGACGATCGATCCGCTGGGCACCGGCGAAAGTTCGAAGCCGGCAAGAGATTTCGATTTCACCGACATCGCCGCCGCGCTCGCGCGGGCCGTCTCCGCGCTGCCGGAGGCGACGGGTGAGGGCGCGCCGGTGCTCGCTGTGGCGCATTCGCTGGGCGGTTACCTTGCGATCGTTCAGCAATCGCTGTTTTCCAGCTATGCGGGTTTGGCGGTCCTCGGCTGCACCAACCAGTATGTCGCGCCGCTGAACTTGGATGCCGGCTTCATCGATCGGGCGGGCACCGCCGAGGGCCGCGCCGAACTGGCCCGGCAGATCCTCGCCGCCCTTCCCGAGCCGTATGCCGAGGGCCCGCGCGAGTACCTGCAGAGCTGGTTTCATCTGGCCGATGTGCCCGCCGATGTCGTGGCGGCGGACTGCGTCACCGCAAAATCCGTGGTGCCGCGGGTATTCGGCACCGCGATGATCCCCGGCGTGGTCGCCGAGCACGCCGCACAGATCGACGTTCCGGTGCTCGTCGGCTTCGGCGTCGTCGACGTCTCACCGGACCCGCGCGCGGAGGCCGGCCTGTATCGCCGCAGTCCCGACCTCACGACCGTTGTGCTTCCCGGAAGCGCGCACTGCCACAACATGGCGTCGAGCCGCGAGCTGCTGTGGAGGCGCGTGCTCGACTGGGCCGCCGCCGTAAGGTGTGCGTCGTGACCCAGACCCTCGACGCACGGCTCGCCCGTTTTACGCCCTCGGTGCTCAGCCTTTTTCGGTTCGTCTACGGCTTGCTCTTCGCCGCGTGTGGCTCGATCATCCTCTTCGATTGGCCCGTCCGTCCGGCCTTTCCCGCCGCGTTCGGCACCTGGCCCACCTGGTATGCCGGCCTGATCGAGTTCGTCACGGGGCTCTTGATCGCGGCCGGGTTGTTCACCCGCCCCGCGGCTTTCATCGCGTCGGGCCAAATGGCGGTCGCGTACTTCTGGATGCATCAGCCGAAGGCGCTGTGGCCGGTCGGTGAACCGCCGGCGGGCAACGGCGGGCTGCTGGCGATCCTCTTCTGCTTCGCTTTCTTCCTGCTGGTCTTCACCGGCGGTGGGCGTCACTCGGTCGACGCCCTGCGCGCCGGACGCGCTACACCGCGCAGTGCGGGTGCGGTTCCGGGTCGAAACACGTGACGGTTCCGTACGGGCAGCGCGGCAGGTAGATGCCGCCGCCTTTCCGCCAGCCTTTCCTGACCAGCTTTCGGGCCAGGTAGCGCGACGCCGTCAGCGCCTTGGCTTTCTCCGGCGCGGGGTAAAGGCGGGGATTGTCGTAGGCGTCATAGATGTCTTCGGCGAGCGCGTCGATGAGTTCGATGACCTCGCGGGGTGTGGCCATGCCCCATCAGATTCCCGTTTCGATGACTAGGGAATCTTGTCATCGACAGATTTATTCCATTCGGTGATAATGGCATTCTCTGTATTCGAGAAGCCGTTTCCGCGGGCGGAGGAGAGGACATCCGAATGGGCGCAGACCGACAATGCGACGGGCTGGTCGCGCTCGTGACGGGAAGCAGCCGGGGCCTGGGCAAGGCGATCGCCGAGCGGCTCGCCGCGCACGGTGCCACGGTGGCGCTCACCGCCCGCACGATGGAACCCGATGCCAAGTACCAGGGATCGCTGAGCCAGACCCGTGACGAGATCGTGTCCGCCGGTGGCCGCGCCGTCGCGGTCCAGGCGGACCTTTCCCAACCCGACGAGCGCGAAAGGCTTTTCGCGGAGGTGGTGGGTATGGTCGGCGCCCCGGACATCCTCGTCAACAACGCCGCGGTCACGTTCCTGCGGCCGCTCGCCGGGTTCCCCGAGCGGCGGGCCCGGCTGATGATCGAGATGCATGTGCTCGGCCCGCTGCACTTGAGCCAGTTGGCGATCCCCGCGATGCGGGAGCGGGGGCGGGGCTGGATCCTCAACCTGACGTCGGTGGGGGGCGACCTGCCGCCGGGACCGCCGTTCTCCGAGTTCGATCGGACCGCGGGCTTCGGCATCTACGGAACGGCCAAGGCAGCGCTGAACCGGCTCACCAAGAGCCTCGCCGCCGAGCTGTACGACGACGGCATCGCGGTCAACGCCGCCGCCCCGTCCAACCCGGTGGCGACCCCCGGAGCCGGCGCCCTGGACCTGGCCAAGACGGACACCGAGGACATCGAACTGATCACCGAGACCGCCTTTCGGCTGTGCACCTGCGACCCGAAGACCATGACCGGGCGTATCGCGCACACCCAGCCCTTCCTGTCGGAAGTCGGCTGGTCGAAACCGGTCGGCTAGGTGACCGAGCTCGACCTGGACGAGCTGCGGGGGCGACTCGCGACCGCGGGCGTTGCCGGCCTCGCCCCGCTGGCCGGTGGCGCGTCCAGCCTCACGTTCTCCGGCGAGCGCGACGGCCGGGCGGTGGTGATCAAAGTTGCCCCACCCGGGGTGGCGCCGGTGGCGCACCGCGACGTGCTGCGCCAGGCGCGCGTCATGAAAGCGCTTGCGGGGAGCCAAGTTCCGGTCCCCGAGGTGCTCTGGGAAGACGCGGGCGCCCCGCCGCTCTTCGTGATGTCGTGCGTCGAAGGCGACTGCGTGGAGCCGCTTTTCGACGGTTGGCCGCCGGCCGCCGACGTGGCCGGCCGTTACCGCAACGCATGCCGCGTCATGGCCGCCCTGCACCGGTTGTCACCGGCCAACCTCGGATTGGCGGGCGAACCGGTCATGGAACCGGCCGCGGAAGTGCGGCGTTGGTCCGACACGCTGCAGACCGTCGACGCGGCGTTGGTGCCCGGCTGGCCGGCGGTGCGCGACGCCTTGCTGGCGTGCGCGCCGACGGCCCTGGGACCCAGAGTGGTCCACGGCGACTTTCGGCTGGGCAACCTGCTGGCCGACGGCGCCCGCATCAACGCGGTGATCGATTGGGAGATTTGGGCGATCGGCGACCCGCGCATCGACGTGGGCTGGTTTTTGATCAACTCCGACCCGGACACCTACCGACGCGTGCGATCGTCCGGCATCGCGCCACCGACCGGCGAGCTCGCCGACATCTACCAACGCGAGTTGGGTTGCGAGGTAGCCGATTTGGGCTGGTTCAGCGCGCTGGCGTGCTTCAAGTCGGCCGCCACCTGGGCGTTGATCGCCAAGCACAATCGCCGAAGGCGCTCCCCGCGAACCGAATTGGAAGCCATGGCGGCCGTGTTGCCAAGACTGCTGGAGCGGGCGCGGTCACTGCTGGACTAGCCGTGGCTCAGCGGCACCGCGCATACAGATTTTGGCAAACCATTCCAGTGCGATCCGAACGCGTCGACGGGCCGACCTCGTCGCGCGGCGAGGCGTACAGATCGGGTGTCTCCGTGATTATTCGATCGATCACCCCGGGTCCCGGCGTGAAGGGATCCACCGGGTCTGCGCGTGCAATGCCGACGCCGCCCGCGAGCGTCATGGCCGGCATCCCAACGGCCAAAAGCGCAACGGCGAGCGGGTGGGGCTTCATAGCAGACGATCGTAGCGCTCCGGCGACGGAAATGGTTGCCCCCAGCATTACGGTCCAAAGTCGCATTTCAATCACGAATGCAAAACAACTGCGGCGGTTCGACCAGCAAATGCCGCCCGCTGAATTCCGCACTGCCTACGGTGTCGTCCGTGAGGCCCATCGCCGTGGTCGTCCGCCGCGCCGCGGTTGCCGCGGTCTCCCTAACCATGCTCGTAACGACCGCGACGCCGGCCACCGCCGACCCCGAAGTCGACCCGGCCGCCGCCACGGCGCCGGCGGCCGACGGACTGGTCCCCTCGAACCCGCCAGCAACCCTCCAAACCCCCGATGGCTGGACACTGGGCCTCGGCGCGAAGGACGAGTCGCAGGTTCCGGTGGCGCCGTTGACAACCGCCGCGTCGTCCCGCGAATACCTGTCGAGCGGAATCTTCGTGGGTTCGCTGATCGGGCCGGAACAGCCCCGGGGAGAGCTGGAGGTGGGCTACGAGATCGGCTGCGGCATCGACATGAGCACGTCCAACGGCGTCACGATGGCGGGTAGTGCGGGCGTCACGCCGTCGCTCGGGACGACGGCCCTGATCCCCGGCGTGACGACGGGCATTCTGCCGTTGATCTCCACGCCGGTTAACGGTGTGCTCAGCGTCGGTCTCAAGCCCGGCCTGGTGATCGTGGTGCCGGTGATCAAGAAGGAGTTCAAGGGCGCGAGTCCGTGGGTGATGATCAGCAACTTCCACGTCAAGATCGACGGATGCGTGGGCCAGTCGTTCATCCGCTCCTATGCGACGCTGACACGGATCACCGACCAATCTGACGTGATTCTGTCCTACGTCGGCGTCACCAAAGCCGTTTAGCTATCTGCGATGCCCGCCAGCTTGTCCGCGAACTTCGCCTCGGCGGCCGCGCGCAGCCGGAGCAGGTGCTCGGAGGGGAACAGGTCGGGTGCGGGCTGACGGTCCTTCAGCAACAGGCGGGCCAGCGTCGCTTTGTGGACTTCGGTCGGGCCGTCGGCAAGGCCGAGCACGAATGACTCGACCAGGTACTGCACGAAGGGCATTTCGTGCGTGGTTCCCAGCGATCCGTGCAGCTGAAGCGCCCGCGCCGACACGTCGTGTAGCACCTTCTGCATCATCGCCTTGACCGCCGAGATGTCCGCGCGCACCGCCTTGTAGTCGTTGAATTGGTCGATCTTCCAAGCGGTTTGCATGGTCAGCAGCCGGAACGCCTCGATCTCCATCCATGAGTCGGCGACCATTTCCTGGACCAGTTGCTTGTTGGCCAGGACCTCGCCCTGGGTGTAGCGCGACACCGCCCGCTCGCAGATCATGTCGAAGATGCGCCGGACCAGCCCCACCGTGCGCATGGCGTGGTGAATTCGCCCGCCGCCCAGGCGGGTTTGGGCGACGACGAACGCCCCGCCGCGCGGGCCCAGCATGTGATCGGCCGGCACCCGCACGTCCTCGTAGCGGACGTAGCCTTCGCGCCCACCGCCCAGCGGTTGGTATCCGAGCCCGACGTCGCGCATCACGTTGATGCCCGGCGTGCCGCCCGGCACGACGAACATCGAGTAACGCTCATACGGGGGCGCCTCGGGGTCGGTCATCGCCATCACGATGATGAACGACGCCATCGAGGCGAACGACGAAAACCACTTCTCCCCGTTGATGATCCAGTGGTCGCCGTCGGGCACGGCGGTGGTGCGGAACACCTTGGGGTCCGCGCCGCCCTGCGGCTCGGTCATCGAGAAGCACGACACGATGCGGTTGTCCAGCAACGGTTCGAGGTAGCGCTCTTTGAGCTCGGGGGTGCCGTAGTGCGCGAGGATCTCGCTGTTGCCCGAATCGGGGGCCTGCGAACCGAAGACGATCGGCGCGCATTCCGAACGACCCAGGATCTCGTTGAGCAGCGCCAGCTTCACCTGGCCGTAGCCCGGGCCACCCAGGTGCGGGCCGAGGTGGGTGGCCCACAGCCCCCGCTCCTTCACGACCTCCTGCAGGGGCGGGATGAGCGCTTGGCGGACCGGATCGCCCAGGTCGTGCGACTCCTTGACGATCAGGTCGATCGGTTCGCACTCGCTGCGCACGAACTCCTCGACCCACTTCAGTTGTTCGGCCCACTGCGGGTCGGTGGAGAAGTCCCACGACATCCGTCGTCCCCTCTCGGTTCGGTCACCGGGACCACTTTTTTCGGCGTTCGGCCGCTTCCTCGGTCGCGTGCGAGAGCACCTGGTTGCGGTTCTCCAGCTCCAGGGCCGACGACAGGCTCGTCGCGTCGGTATTCACCTGCAGCGCACGCTTTGTCAGCTGGACGCCGAGCGGGGCCAGATCGGAGATCAGCATTGCCAACTCCGTTGCACGCTCGAGCAATCGATCGGGTTCGACGATCTCGCTGACCAGCCCGCGCCGATCGGCCTCGGCGGCCGAGACCGTGCGCCCGGTGAGCATCCAGTCGGCCGCGACGCTGGTGCCGACGATGCGGGGGAGGTGATAACTCATGCCCATCTCGGCCCCGGACAGCCCGAGCAGGATGGCGGCGTTGCCGAAAGAGGCTTGCGCCGAACAGATCCGGATGTCGGCGGCGAGGAACAGCGCGAACCCCGCGCCGACGCACGGACCGTTGACGGCGGCGATGACGGGCTGCGGCAACCGGTGCACCGCCCCGGCGAGCGCGGCCATGCCCTCCTGGAAGCGCATCCGGTCCAGCGCCGGGGCGGTCGCCTCCGGCACGTCGGGGCCGAAGTCGCGCATGTCGATCCCGGCGCAAAAGCCGCGACCGGCGCCCGTGAGCACGACGGCGCGGACGGTCGGGTCGGATGCCAAATCACCTAGGGTCGCGCGCAATTCGGATTGCATGACCTCGTTGATCGCGTTGAGCCGCTCCGGACGGTTCAACCGCACGACGACGACGCCATCGCGGGGCCGGTCGAGTTCGAGCGTCTGTGGCACCCACCGATCGTAAAGCGTTTCTCGGTCTAGGAGAATAACCTTCTCCGAAATCGCGAAGCTGTTCTCGTCACACCAGTCCCAGCGCAGAAGGGATCGGCTTTCTGCCCGCCTCATAGCGACTGTGACGAGTTGGCCGCCAGGTCACGTTGGCCGCCGTGCGCAGCCGTTGTCGCTGTGAGGCGGGCACAACGGATGGTCCTCCGGCGGCGTGACTGGTGTGGCGCATGTGGCCATGAAGCGGAACATCTTGGATCGCAACCTAATTCGGGACGGGTCGATGGTGGCCGATAATGACGCATAATCCGCCGCGCAGCGGGTAGCCCGCCGCCATGACCAAGATCGGATACTTCCTGTCCAGTGAGCAGTTCGGCCCTAAGGAACTGGTCGACCAGGCCAAGCGCGCCGAGGCGGCCGGCTTCGACGCGCTGTGGATCTCCGACCACTTTCATCCGTGGAACGACGAGCAGGGCCAGAGCCCGTTCGTGTGGGGCGTGATCGGCGCGCTGTCGGAGGCGACGTCGCTGCCGGTCAGCACGGCCGTCACCTGCCCGACCATGCGGACGCATCCGGCGATCATCGCGCACGCCTCGGCCACCGCGGCCGTGCAGCTCGACGGCCGCTTCGTGCTCGGGGTGGGCAGCGGGGAGGCGCTCAACGAGCACATCCTGGGCGACCCCTGGCCGTCCGTCGGCGTGCGCCAGGAGATGCTGGAGGAGGCGGTCGAAGTAATCCGCAAGTTGCACCGGGGCGACGAGGTGAGCCATCACGGCAAGCACTACGAGGTGCAGGAGGCGCGCATCTACACGCGCCCGGAGCGGCCGGTGCCGATCTACGTCTCCGGGTTCGGGCCCCAAGGCGCCGAGCTGGCCGGGCGGATCGGTGACGGATTCGCCCTGGCAATGCCCGAGGCGGAGCTGGTCAAAGTGTTTCGCGAGTCCGGCGGTGGCGACAAGCCGGTGCAGGCAGGCACCAAGGTCAGCTGGGATCAGGATTCCGACGCCGCGCTGAAGGTAGCGCATCGGTTGTGGGCCAACGAGGGGCTGCCCGGGCAGACGTCGCAGATTGTGCCGCGGCCCAAGGACTTCGCCGCGCTGATGTCGTTGGTTCCGCCGGACAAGGTCGCCGAGAGCGTCGCGTGCGGACCGGATCCGGACAAGCACCTCGCGCAGGTGCGCAAGTACCTCGACGCCGACATCGACGAGGTCTACGTGCAGCAGATCGGCCCCGACATGGACGGGTTCTTCGCGGCGTGGGAGCGCGACGTGCTGCCCGCGCTACGCGGCTGAGCCTCAGGCGAAGTCGGTGCCGGTGGTGAGGTGTTCCCATTTCGCGATCTCGGCCGCGCGGGCGTCCGCGACGTAGCGGTAGAGGCCCAGGGCGTCCGGGCCCAGCAGCAGGAATCCCGGGGGTTCGTTCGACTCGACCGCGGCGATGATCGCGGCGGCCGCCTTGGCGGGGTCGCCGGCCTGGTTCCCGTGCATCGTGTCGTTTTCCTTGCGGCGCTGCCCGGCGGTGCTTGCGTAGTCGTCGATGACGGTGGCCGTCTGCGCGAGCGAGCGCCCGGCGAAGTCGGTGCGGAACGCGCCGGGCTCGACGACCGTCACCGAGATGCCCAGCGGCGCGAGCTCCCCGCGCAGGGCCCCGCTCATCCCCTCGATGGCGGCCTTGGCGGCGGCGTAATAGCCGGATCCCACCGGGGTAACGGTCGCGCCGATCGAGGAGATGTTCACGATCGCCCCGTTGCGGCGGGCCCGCATCCCCGGCAGGACGGCCTTGATCATCGCGACGCTGCCGAAGAAGTGCGTCTCGAACAACTCGCGCACCGCGGCGTCCTCGCCTTCCTCCACCGCGGCGCGATAGCCGTAGCCGGCGTTGTTGATCAGAACGTCCACGCCGCCGAACCGCTCGTCGGCCTGCCGCACCGCGGCAGCGACCTGCGCGGGATCGGTGACGTCGAGTGCGACGGCGAGCACCCGCTCCGTCGGGCCCAGGTCGGACACCTTCGCGACGTCACGCGCGGTGACGACCGCGTTGTGCCCGGCGGCGATGACGGCTTCGGCGAGCGCGCGGCCGAGCCCGGTCGAGCAGCCGGTGATGAGCCAGGTGGACATGACGTGTCTCCTTCCGTCGGGACGCAGCTCAGTCCAGCAGCGCGCGGCCCACGATCTGCGGGTCCGGCTCGCCCACCACGTCGTGGTCCTTGTCGTCGTAGTCGGACTTGGCCAGAACGTAGCGCATCGCGTTGATCCGGGCGCGCTTCTTGTCGTTGCTGCGCACCACGATCCAGGGGGCGGCGTCGGTGTCGGTCGCGGTGAACATCGCCTCCTTGGCCGCGGTGTAGTCGTCCCATCGGGTCACCGACTCCATGTCCATCGGCGAGAACTTCCATTGCCGCACCGGGTCGACCAGCCGGATGGCGAACCGGGTGCGTTGCTCGGCCGGCGAGACCGAGCACCAGAACTTCGTCAGATCGATCCCGTTGTCGACCAGCATCCGCTCGAAAAGCGGTGCCTGCTCCATGAATTCGGCGTATTGCTCGGGCGTGCAAAAGCCCATCACCCGTTCGACGCCGGCGCGGTTGTACCAGGAGCGGTCGAACAGCACGATCTCGCCGCCGGCGGGCAGGTGGGTGATGTAGCGCTGGAAATACCACTGCGATTGCTCGCGATCGCTCGGCTTCTCCAGCGCGACAACCCGCGCGCTGCGCGGGTTGAGATGTTCCATGAACCGCTGAATGGTCCCGCCCTTGCCGGCGGCGTCGCGGCCCTCGAACACGATCACGTGCCGGCCGCCGGTGCGCTTGGCGTGGTTTTGCAGCTTCAGCAGCTCAATCTGCAGCCTGCGCTTCAGTCGCTCGTATTCGTCGCGTGGCATCCGGTGGTCGTACGGGTAGCGCTCGCGCCACGTGTCGACGCGGTTGCCGTCCCGGTCCAGCAGCACCGGGTCGTCGTCGTCCTCGTCGTTGACGGTGTAGCCGTGTTCGCAAGTGGAAAGGGCGTCCAGATCTATCTCTGCCATAGTCCGGGGTATTCCCGATGTGGCATCGATTCATCAACCCGCGGCGGCGCAGCGCTCCAGCCGGAAGGTGCGCTTGAAGCCGGCCGGCTGCGTCGTCAGCGTCACCTCGACCGCTCCGCTCGGGGCAACGACGTAGCGCTCCTCGACGTCCGGGCCCTCGCTCCACCGCCCGACCGGCTGGCGGCCGAGGTCGTCGCGGTCGCGCAGGGCCGGGTCGAACGGGAAGAGCACCGGGTCATAGGGCGTGACGTCGCCGTCGGGCCGCCCGTCGATCAGGCGGCTGCACTCCACGAAGCGGAAGTGTCCGATGTTGTGCGCCGCGCGGTAGGTGCGGCTCACGACCAGCGGGGTGCGCCCGTCCGCCGGAAGCGACGCGTCCTTGGGCACGATCGGGTCGAAGACCACGTCGGTGCCGGCCTGCGCCTCGCGGAAGACCCCGAAGTGCCGCGAAAAGCGTTCGGACAGCGCGAAACCCGCCTCCTTGTCGAGGAAGACCGCCAGGCCGATGGCCGTCGCCGCGAACGGGTGCGGGGAGCGCTTGACCCGCTTCTCGCCGAAGGCGCTGCGCAGCATCCGGGCAACCAGCGGGAAGCCCCCGGCCCCGCCCACCACGTAGATGCCCGCCACCTCCGACCAGTCCACGTCCTTGCCGTCCCGGGTCGGACCGTGCAGGACGCGCTGCAGCAGTTCGGTCGTCTGGTCGACGAGCGGCGCACACACGGAGTAGACGTCGTCGATGCCGCAGGAGAACGGCGGCCGGTCGACCGCGTCGATTCCGGTGAGGTCCACCAGGAAACGGCGCGTCTGCGGCCCGACGGCCTCCTTGCGGGCGGCGCACTCGTCCTTGAGCAGCTCGCGCGTGGCGGGGCCCGCCCCGTTCAGGTTCAGCCGGTCGAGGACGAGGTCCACGATCGCCTCGTCGAAGTCGTCACCGCCGAGGCGCTGGATGCCCTCGCTGACCACGACCTCGTTCTCGTGCCCCGTCATCCGGAGCAGCGACGCGTCGAAGGTGCCGCCGCCGAGGTCGTAGATGAGGACGTGTTCGCGCTTGGCGGTGATCGTGGAGCGGTACCGGTGCGCATACTCGAGGCTGGCGGCCGACGGCTCGTTCAGCAGCGCGACGACGTGGAAACCCGCCGCGACGAAGGCGTCCAGGGTCAGCAGGCGCTGGGCGCTGGAGGCGTTGGCCGGCACGCTGATCGCGGCCTCGATGGTCTCGCCAGCTGCGAGGGTGGCGTTGGACCGGGTTTGCAGGTCGCTCTTCAGCTGCGCCAGAAAGCCGCTGAGCAGGTCGGCCAGCCGATGGTCACGGCCGGCCAGGGGTACCTCGGTCTGCGGACCCGCCTCGTTGAGAAGGCGTTTGAACGATCGCAACACCGACCACCCCGGCTCGTGGCGGACGGCGGTGGCGTCCAGCCCGAATCGCAGCCTCCCGTCGGTGTGGGCGGCGATGAGCGACGGCCACGCGTCCAGCCCGTCGAACGAGATGACCGGATAGTTGCCCCGGTCGACGGCCGCAACGACGGTGTGGGTGGTGCCGAAGTCGATACCGAGCCTCATCGCGCAATATTAGGACCGCGGCACGGCCGGAGGCATCAACCGCGACTGGTGTGGGCGATCAATCCTCGAAGTGACGGTTGTAGTCGCTGCGCTCGAGCCACCACTGCAGGCTGTAGGTGCCCTTCGCGATCATCAGCATCAGCACCGCGGAGGCGAAGGTGACGATGACGTTCATAGTCTTTCCATTTCGCGTGCCATGAGCGAGTTCTCGAGGAAGCCGTAGTGCCTCGGGTAGTGCCGTCGCGGCGGGCCCGGTTCATCCGCCGAGGTCATGACCGTTCGCCGGACGAGTGCGATGAACCGGCCGCGGATGCTTTCGCGGCGCGGCCCCAGGGCCGCGGCGGTGCCAAACACCACTTGTTGCGTGCTGATCAGGACTTCGGCGGACGACACCTCGACCGCGGGGGGCGGGCTTGTGCGCTCGTTGACGGGATCGGTTGTTCTCGCGAGTCCCGTTGGTAATGCCGACATTTCGTCTATCTCTTTTCGATGCGGTGATCCCGTGACCGGATGAACCGGGCGCTGGTGAAATCACCGTACGAGCGACGAGCGGCATTCGTCGTGAGTAGTCGACTACCCCTTTGCCTCGACGGCGCCAGCGGCGGACTTCCCGCCCCACTGGCGTTGCACCTCCCGCTCGGCGGGGGTGGGGATCAGCCCGGCGGGTGCGAACCGTTTCGACGGCACCGGGTCGTCCTCGGTCAACGGCCGTCCGCCACCGCCGAGTGCCCGCAGCGCGACGGCGATTCCGGCGACGAACACGATGACGACGACCAACGCGAAGAGGATCGACAGGGTGCCCTGAATGGCGGTGTTCCTGATGACCTCGTCGAGTTGGCGGGCGTTCTTCGCGGCACCGAACGCGGTCTTGCCGGCGTGTTTGGCCGCCAGGTACTGGGAGTGCTGGGTCCAGTAGCCGACGGCGGGATCGCCGGAGAAGATCTTCTGCCACGACGCGGTCAGCGTGACGGCCAGGTCCCACAGCAGCGGAATCCCCGGGATCCACGCCCACCTCAGCAGGCCCTTCTTGATGACCACGACGGTGATGACGGTCAGCGCGATCGCCGCGAGCAGCTGGTTGGCGATGCCGAACAGCGGGAAGAGGGTGTTGATGCCACCCAGCGGATCGGTCACCCCCATCAGCAGGGTGCTACCCCAGGCGGCGACGACGGCCAGGCTGCACATCCAGACGCCGGGCCGCCAGCTCGGGTTGCGCAGCTTGGCCAGCGGGCCGCCGAAGTTGCCGAGCGTGTCGGAGAGCATGAAGCGGTTGACCCGGGTCCCCGCGTCGACGGTGGTCAGGATGAACAGCGCCTCGAACATGATCGCGAAGTGATACCAGAACGCCTTGAGCGCGGCCCCGCCGAACACCCGCTGGAGCACCTCGGACATGCCGAACGCCAGCGTCGGCGCGCCGCCGGTGCGCGACACGATGGACTTCTCGCCGACACTGGCGGCGGCCTGGTTGATCTGGTCCGCCGTGGCCGGGGCGCCGGACAGGCCGAGCTTGTTGACGTATTGCGCGGCGGTTGACGCTGTGCCGCCGGTCTGCGCGGCGGGCGCGTTGAGGGTGAAGTACAGGTGCTGGTTGATGATCGACGCGGTGATCAGCGCCATGACCGCGACGAAGGACTCGGTGAGCATGCCGCCGTAGCCGATCAGCCGCATCTGGCTTTCCTTCTCCAGCATCTTCGGCGTCGTCCCGGACGAGATCAGCGAGTGAAATCCGGATAGGGCACCGCACGCGATCGTGATGAACAGGAACGGGAACAGCGATCCGGCGAACACCGGGCCGTTGCCCCGGGTGGCAAACTGTGAGACCGCGGACGCCTGCATCACCGGCTGGGCGATGCAGATGCCGACCGCGATGAGCCCGACGGCGCCGACCTTCATGAACGTCGACAGGTAGTCGCGCGGCGCCAGCAGTAACCACACCGGCAGCACCGACGCGGCGAGGCCATAGATGATCAGGCACCAGCACAGGGCGACGGGGGACAGGGTGAACCAGGATGCGCCCCAAGATGTTTCGGCGACCCAGTTGCCGGACGCCACGGCGAGCAGCAGTAGCACGAAGCCGATCACGGACACTTCCGACACCCGCCCTGGCCGCAGGAACCGCAGATAGCAGCCCATGAACAGGGCGATGGGGATGGTCATGGCGATCGAGAACACGCCCCACGGGCTCTTGGCCAGTGCCTGCACCACGATCATTGCCAGCACCGCGATCAGGATCACCATGATGACGAGCACCCCGAGGAGGGCGGCGGCCCCGCCCACCGCGCCCAGCTCGTCGCGGGCCATCTGGCCCAGGGAACGGCCGCGGCGCCGGGTGGATATCCAGAGCACCAGGTAGTCCTGCACGCAGCCGCCGAACACCGCGCCGGCGATGATCCAGATGGTCCCGGGCAGGTAGCCCATCTGGGTGGCCAGGACGGGGCCGACGAGCGGCCCGGCCCCCGCGATGGCGGCGAAATGATGCCCGAACAGCACGCGCCGGTCGGTGGGCACGTAGTCGGTGCCGTCGTCGAGCACCTCGGCCGGGGTGGCGTGGTCGTCGCGCGGACGCACGATCTTCATTTCGACCAACCGGGCATAGAACCGGTAGCCGACGATGTAGGTGCAGATCGCCGCGACCACGAACCAGATAGCGTTCACCGTCTCGCCGCGCGCGGTGGCGATGATCGCCCAGGCGATGGCGCCGATCACGGCGATCACGCCGAAGACGGCCTTGTGCCGGGCGGTGATGGGGGACCGGTCGATGATCGCGACCGGCGGTAGCTCTTCGAGAGTGTGGATGAAGCTGACGCCTTTGTCGTGCTCTTTGACTGCCACGGCGAAAACCCTACGCGCGCAAGGTTGACAATTCGTGTTTGCAAGGGAGTTTTAGTACAGCGCCCGCACCGCGTCGATGGTGTCGGCGTCGGCGGGGCCCTTGTCGTCGCGGTAGCGCACCACCCGGGCAAACCGCAACGCGAGGCCGCCGGGATAGCGCGACGACTTCTGCACGCCGTCCAGGGCCACCTCGACCACCTGCTCGGGCCGCAGCTGGACCACGTAGCCGTCCGTGCCACCGACGGCGAGCTCGGTGAACCGCGCCGTCTGCCAGTCCAGCATCGCATCGGTCATGCCCTTGAAAGTCTTTCCCACCATCACGAATTCGCCGGTGGCCGGGTCGCGGGCGCCCAGGTGGATGTTGGAGAGCTTGCCGCGGCGGCGCCCCGATCCCCACTCGACGGCGAGCACCACCAGGTCCAGGGTGTGCACCGGCTTGACCTTCAGCCAGCCCGCGCCGCGGCGCCCCGCCAGGTACGGCGCGTCGGGCGCCTTGGCCATCACGCCCTCGTGGCCGGCGGCCAGGGTGGCGTCCAGGAAGGCGGCGGCCCGCGACGGGTCCGACGTCAGCAGCCGGTCCACCCGCTGCGCGGGCGGCACCAGGGCGTCCAGGGCGGCCAACCGGTCGGCGGTCGGCGCGTCCAGCAAGTCCACACCGTCGCGGTGCAGGATGTCGAAGAAGAACACCGAAAGCCGTTGCGCGGCAAGGGCTGCCTCGATGTCGACGGATCGGCCGAAGCGCGAGGCGGTGACCTGGAAGCGATGCGGCGAGTTGTCGGGCCGCAGCGCGATCGCCTCACCGTCGGCGATCAGGTCGGTTGCCGGCAGCGCCAGCGTCGCCTCGACCACCTCCGGCAGCCGGGCGGTGACGTCGTCGAGGCTGCGGGTGTAGACCGTGACCTGGTCGCCGGAGCGGTGGATCTGCACTCGCGCGCCGTCCAGCTTCGCCTCGAAAATGCTTGTGCCGCCGTGTCGTTCGAGCGCATCGGCGACGCCGGTCGCGGTCTGCGCCAGCATCGGGCTGACCGGCCGGCCCACCCGCAGGGTGAACGCGTCCAGGGCCGCGGCTTCCCCGGACAAGCTTGCCGCGGCCACCGCCGGCAAGTCCCCGCCCAGCATCGCGGCGCGTTGGACCGACGCGATGGGAAGCTCGGCGGCCTTGGCGACGGCATCGGCCATGATCCCGGCCAGCGCCCCCTGGCGCAGCTCGCCGCCGAGGAGGCGCAGCAAGAAGGCCTGCTCGGTTTCGGTCGCGGCGGCGAACAGCGCACCGAGGAGTTCGGCCCGCCGCGCCTGCGAGCCCTTGCCCGACACCGCCCCGATCTCGGTGAAGGTGGCGTCGACTCCGATGACGGTCAGGGTCGGGTCTGACGCCGGCGGCGGCCGGGACCGCAGCGACGCCCAGCCGACCCCGATCTGGCGTTGCCGCAGCTCACCCGACAGCCACGAGACGATGATCGCCACCGCCTGCGGGTCGGCGCCGGCGCGGCGCAGCAGCTCGGCGATGTGGGCGACCTTGGCCAGCCGCGACGACGTCCCGCCGACATTAAGCGACGTGCTTGCGACGTCGAAAAGGAGCACGCAATCGAGCTTGGCACGGCTCTTGAACAAGGCGGGGACAACGCCGCCGGGCCGACACGCTAGCGTGCCTAGGAAACGTTACAAATTTCATGGATTCTGACAAGCCTTATGAGGAGGTCCGGATGGAGATCAGCGGGAAGAAGGTCGTCGTCATCGGCGGCGCGTCGGGCATGGGCCGCGCCAGCGCCGAGTTGCTGCACGAACGGGGCGCGGACGTCGCCATACTCGACCGTGAGGGTTCCGACGGCAAGACCGTCGCCGAGGCGGTCGGCGGTGCGTTCTACCCCGTCGACGTCACCGACTTCGCGGGAACCGAGGAGACGCTGCAGACCGCGGTCGACAAGCTGGGCGGCCTGCACGTCGTCATCACCACCGCCGGCGGCGGCATCGCCAAGCGGACCATGACCAAGTCCGGCCCGCACGACCTGGAGTCCTTCCAGTCGGTGATCGATCTCAACCTGATCGCCACCTTCAACATCAGCCGGCTGGCGGCAGCCCACATGGCCAAGAACGAGCCCGAGGACGAGGAGCGCGGCGTCATCATCAACACGGCGTCGATCGCGGCCTTCGAGGGCCAGATCGGGCAGGTCGCCTACACGGCCGCCAAGGCCGGTGTCGCGGGCATGTGCCTGACCATGGCGCGTGACCTGGGTTCGCTGGGCATCCGGGTGCTGGCGATCGCGCCCAGCCTGTTCGCCACGGGGTTGACCCAGGGCATACCGGACGAGTTCGCGGCGGCACTCACCAAGGACGCGGCCTTCCCCAAGCGCCTCGGCCGGCCGATCGAGTACGCCAAATTGGCGGCCGCGATCGTGGACAACCCGATGCTCAACGGCCAGTGCCTGCGGCTGGACGCCGGCCAGCGCTTCGCGCCGAAGTAACCCACCCCCGGCGCGGGGCCTCCCGGGGAATAAGTACACTCTTTAGGCAGCCGCCCCGCTCCCCCTCGGAGCGGGGCAGGCAGTCAGCCCGGTAGCGAGGAGGCCCCTCATGGGTATCGCACTGACCGACGACCATCGCGAACTCGCCGAGGTGGCCCGCGCGTTCCTGACCTCACAGAAGGCGCGCTGGGCGGCGCGGTCGCTGCTCGACGCGGCCGAAGAATCCCGCCCTCCGTTCTGGCAGAACCTGGTGGAGCTCGGCTGGCTCGGCCTGCACGTCGACGAGGAGCACGGCGGCTCCGGCTACGGCCTGCCCGAACTCGTCGTGGTCGTCGAGGAACTCGGCCGCGCGGTGGCCCCGGGACCGTTCGTGCCGACCGTGATCGCCTCGGCGGTGATCGCCAAAGAGGGCACCGCAGAGCAGAAGTCGCGGCTGCTGCCCGGCCTGATCGACGGAACCGTCACCGCGGGCATCGGCCTGGACAGCAAGGTGCGGGTGACGGAGGGGGTGGCGGAGGGCGACGCCGGGATCGTGCTGGGCGCCGGGCTCGCCGAGCTGCTGGTGGTCGCCGCCGGCGACGACGTGCTGCTGCTGGACCGGGCCCGCGACGGGGTGACGGTGGACGTGCCCGACAACCTCGATCCGACACGGCGCTCCGGTCGCGTGCGCCTGCAGGGCGTGCGCGTCAGCGCCGACGACATCCTGCCGGGCGCGCGGCTGTCGGCGCTGGCCCGGGCCCGGACGCTGCTGGCCGCCGAGGCAGTCGGCGGGTCGGCGGACTGCGTCGAGGCCGCCGTCGCCTATGCCAAGGTGCGTCAGCAATTCGGCCGGACCATCGCGACGTTTCAGGCGGTCAAGCATCACTGCGCGAACATGCTGGTGGCCGCGGAGTCGGCGACCGCCGCGGTCTGGGACGCCTCGCGCGCCGCATCGGAGGACGAGGAACAATTCCGCCTGGTCGCCGCCGCGGCGGCGGCGCTGGCGTTCCCGGCCTACACGCGCAACGCCGAACTCAACATCCAGGTGCACGGCGGCATCGGCTTCACCTGGGAGCACGACGCGCACCTGCACCTGCGCCGCGCGCTCGTGACCGCGGCCCTGTTCGGCGGGGACGCACCGGCGCTGGATGTCTTCGAGCGCACCGCCGCCGGGGCCGTCCGGGACAACAGCCTCGACCTGCCGCCCGAGGCCGAGGAGCTGCGCACCCGGATCCACGCCGACGCCGCCGAGATCGCCGCCCTGGACAAGAAGGCGCAGCTCGACAAGCTGATCGAGACGGGCTACGTGATGCCGCACTGGCCCCAGCCGTGGGGTCGCGCGGCCGACGCGGTGGAGCAGCTCGTGATCGAGGAGGAGTTCCGCGCCGCGGGCATCAAGCGCCCCGACTACTCGATCACCGGATGGGTGATCCTGACCCTGATCCAGCACGGAACCCCTTGGCAGATCGAAAGGTTCGTGGAGAAGGCGCTGCGCCAGGACGAGATCTGGTGCCAGCTGTTCTCCGAACCCGAGGCCGGGTCGGACGCGGCATCGGTCAAGACCCGCGCCACCCGGGTCGAGGGCGGCTGGAAGATCAACGGCCAGAAGGTCTGGACGAGCGGGGCGCAGTATTGCGCGCGGGGCCTGGCCACCGTGCGCACCGACACGGACGCCCCCAAGCACGCCGGCATCACCACCGTGATCATCGACATGAACGCCCCCGAGGTCGAGGTGCGGCCCCTGCGCCAGATCACCGGCGGCTCGGAATTCAACGAGGTCTTCTTCAACGACGTGTTCGTCCCCGACGAGGACGTCGTCGGGGCGCCCAACTCCGGGTGGACCGTCGCGCGCGCGACGCTGGGCAACGAGCGGGTCAGCATCGGCGGCAGCGGCTCGTTCTACGAGGGCCTGGCGGCCAAGCTCGTCGAACTGGCGCAGCGGCACTCGGATCGGTTGGCGGGCGCCGAAGTTCGGGTTGGGTACTACCTCGCCGAGGACCACGCGCTGCGGCTGCTGAACCTGCGTCGCGCCGCCCGCAGCGTCGAGGGGGCGGGCCCCGGTCCGGAGGGCAACGTCACCAAGCTGAAGCTGGCCGAGCACATGGTCGAGGGCGGGGCGATCTCGGCGGCGCTGCTGGGGCCCGAGGTCGCGGTGCTCGACGGGCCCGGCGCTGTGGTCGGCCGGATGATCATGGGTTCGCGCGGCATGACGATCGCCGGCGGCACCTCCGAGGTGACCCGCAATCAGATCGCCGAGCGGATCCTGGGGATGCCCCGGGACCCGCTGATCAACTAGCTTCTGCTCGCGGAGAGTCAGGCCGGGGCGAATTGGGGCGCGCCGCCGCTGCCCTTCTCGGGCTGGATGGCGACGGGCAGGCCGCACGTCACCGAATCCGGTTCGCAGCCAACGATGTTCGCGGCCACCCGCAGCCCAGTCTGCTCGGCGAGTTCGACGATCGCGATCACGTAGGGTGTCGGGATCTCCGGGTTGTACGGGTGGTGGTTCACGGTGTAGGTGAACACGGTGCCCCGGCCCGACACCGGCCGCGCCACCAGCGGGCCGCCGCAGTCCCGGCATTCGCCGGCCGCCGGGTGCACCCAGCGCGCGCAAGCGTCGCAGTGTTCGATGAGCAACTCGCCTGACACGGCCAATACAGTACACTCTATTGGTTCGGTGTGGGCGGCGGGTTGCTGGGACGGATGGTGCACATGACCTACTTCGAAAAAGACGCGATCATCTCCGGCCTCGGCATCTCGCGAATCGGCCGTCGCACCGGGATCCCGGGCCTGGAACTGACCATGGAGGCGGTGCGCGCCGCCATCGCCGACGCCGGCCTGTCGCCGGCCGACATCGATGGGATCGCCACCCTCGGCGACACCCCCGCCGCGGACGTCAACGCCGAACTGCGGATCGAGGCGGCCGACTGCGGGGCCGGCTTCGGCACCGGCGGCCTGCTGAGCCCGGTGATGTCGGCGTGCCGCGCGGTCGCCGAACGACGCGCGCACCACGTGGTGGTCTACCGGACGATACAAATGCTCGGCGGGACGGTCCCGGTCAAGCGGGAGGAAAACGCGCCCGCGCCGGCATTGGCGCGAATGTTCGAGACGCCCGAAGGCGCGCCGAAGCCGGCGGTCGGCGCGATGGACGACGTCAACGACCTGGTTGCGGCCCACGCCTACTCCGCCGCGAACTGGCTGGCGCTGAACTGCCGCCGCCACATGGAGCTGTACGGAACCACCAAGGAGCAGCTGGGCTGGCTGGCGCTCAACGGCAGACGCAACGCCGCGCTGAATCCCCTTGCGGTCTACCGCGAACCGATGACCATGGCCGATTACCTTGCGGCGCGGCCGGTCTCGACGCCGTTCGGCCTGCTGGACTGCGACGTCCCCATCGACGGTTCGATCGCGGTGGTGGTGTCGCACGCCGAGTACGCCCGCGACTGTCCGCACCGCGCGGTGGCGGTGGAGGCGATCGGCGGATCCGACGGTGCGGGCGGTTGGTTCCACCGCGACGACTACCCGAAGATGGCGATGTCGGACGCGACCGCGCAGATGTGGTCGCGCACCCAGTTGACGCCCGCCGACCTGCAACTGGCCGAGTTGTACGACGGTTTCACGTTTCTCACCCTCGCGTGGCTCGAGGCGCTGGGGGTATGCGGCGACGGCGAGGCCGGGCCGTTCGTCGAGGGCGGCGCGCGGATCGCCCGCGACGGCCAGCTGCCGCTGAACACCTACGGCGGCCAGCTGTCGGCGGGGCGCATGCACGGCTACTGGGCCTTGCACGAAGGGTGCCTGCAGCTGCGCGGCGACGCGGGGGAGCGCCAGGTGTCGAAACGCCCCGAGGTCGGCGTGGTTTCCGTGGGCGGTGGCCCTGTCGCCGGGTGCATGTTGCTTACCTGTTGAGATAGCTTGTGGCACAGCGCGATTCCGGCCCCGCGGACAAACTCGCCGCCCAGATTGCCCGCCGCATCGAGGCGGACATAGTCCGCCGCGGCTGGACCGTCGGCGAATCGCTGGGCTCCGAACACGCCCTGCAACAGCGATACGGCGTGAGCCGATCGGTGCTGCGGGAGGCCGTCCGCCTGGTCGAACACCACCAGGTCGCCCGGATGCGCCGCGGACCGGGCGGCGGGCTGCTGATCTGCCGGCCGGACGCCGGCCCGGCGACCCGCGCCGTGGTGATCTACCTCGAGTATCTGGGCACGACGCTGGTCGACCTGCTCAACGCGCGCCTGGTGCTCGAGCCGCTGGCGGCCTCCCTCGCGGCCGAACGCATCGACGAGGCCGGCATCGACCGGTTGCGGGCGGTGTTGCGGGCGGAGGAGCAGTGGCGGCCGGGCCTGCCGGCGCCGCGCGACGAGTTCCACATCGCGTTGGCGGAGCAGTCGAAAAGCCCGGTCCTGCAATTGTTCATCGACATCCTGATGCGGCTCACCACGCGCTACGCCCTGCAGTCGCGGGCCGACTCGTCGACCGAGGCGATCGAGGCGGTCGAGCACATGCACCGCGATCACTCGCGGCTTGTCGCCGCCGTCACCTCCGGCGACGCGGCCCGGGCCAAGACGCTTTCCGAACGGCACGTCGAAGCGGTGACCTCCTGGCTGCAGCGGCATTACCCCCACGAGGGCACCCCGCCGCGCGGGGCGCGCCGACTGCGGGCGGGCCTGTCCCTCGAAGGTGACGCGCCCACCGGCAAGCTCGCCGAGATGCTGGCCGTCACCATGGGTGATGACATCGCCGCCGACGGCTGGCAGGTCGGCTCGGTGTTCGGGACGGAGACGGCCCTGCTGGAGCGCTACCGGGTCAGCCGCGCGGTGTTCCGGGAGGCGGTGCGGCTGCTCGAATATCACTCGGTCGCGCGGATGCGGCGCGGGCCGGGCGGCGGCCTGATCGTCACCACACCGCACGCCGAGGCCAGCATCGACACCATCGCGCTGTACCTGCAGTACCGCAGGCCGACGCGGGAAGACCTGCGCTGCGTTCGCGACGCCATCGAGATCGACAACGTCGCCAGAATCGTCAAGCGGCGCAGCGAGTCCGGGGTGGCGGCGTTTCTGGCGACCCGTCCGGACACCCACGCGGGCGACGTACGCAGGGCCGTCGCCGAGGAGGCCCGCTTCCACCTCGGATTGGCCCAGCTGGCCGGCAACGCGCTGCTCGATTTGTTCCTTCGCATCATCATCGAGCTGTTTCGCCGGCACTGGTCGAGCACCGCGCAGACGGAGCCGAACTGGGCCGACGTCGTCGCCGTCGAGCATGCGCATCTGCGGATCCTGCAGGCGATCGAAGCCGGCGACGACAGCCTCGCGCGTTACCGCATCCGTCGCCACCTCGACGCCGCGGCCTCGTGGTGGCTGTAGCCGGGTGTGATGCGTTCGTCGGCATAGCGAAAGCCCGTCTGGGGTACTGGCAAAGAAATACCGAACGGCCGGTCCAGCAGGGGGTTGGCACTGTGATCGAAAGCGAGCGCGCACCGGTGACGGGAGGCTTCGGGGGGACGTACACCGACCACTCGGGTTTCGTTCATTCCGGGCTTCTTTACAGTTCGCAGGCGGAGTATCTGGACTTCGTGGTTCGCTTCGTCGTCGACGGGTTGGCGCGGGGCGAGGACGTTTTGGTGGCGGTGCCCGGCGCCAAGCTGGGCGGGCTGCGGGACGCGCTGTCCGGTCCCGGCGGCGGATTCCCGACGGAACTGCGGATGGTCGACATTGCCGAGATCGGCCGCAACCCGAGCCGATTCATGGCCATGGAGGGTTCCTTCATCGACGAACACCAGGGCAAGCGGGTGCGAATTGTGAGCGAGCTCGCCTGGCCCGAACGCACCGACGAGGAAATCGTCGCCTGCTCCGAGCACGAGGCGCTGGTGAACTCGGCCCTCGACGGATACCCGGCGACCGTGTTGTGTCTTTACGACGCGAGCGAGCTCGGTGACGCGGTGCTGGCGGATGCCCGCGCGACGCACCCGCTGCTGTGGAGCCGTGGCGCGCTGCATCGCAGCGCCGAATACGCGCCCGACGAGGTCTTGGATCGCTGCAACCAACCGCTCGTCGCCAAGCCGGGCGCCGTCACGTACATGGTCAGGAAGTCGGCGGACCTGCGGCCCGCCCGCTCGTTCGCCGTCGACTACGCCGGCTGGGTGGGAATGTCCCAGGAGGGCATCGAGGATCTGCAACTGATCGCGACGGAGCTGGCCAGCAACAGCCTGATGTACACCAACGGAGCCTGCCGGCTGGCGTTCTGGCGCGAAGACGAGCACCTGGTTTGTGAGGCGCGCGACACCGGGCGGCTGGGCGACCCGCTGGTGGGGCGCCTAGACCCCGGCCCGAGCGGCCCGGCCAGTCGCGGTCTGTATCTGGTCAACGCCATATCGGACCTGGTCCGCACGCACACCACGCCGGCCGGGACGACGATCCAGGCCTACCTGCGGTTCGACGCGGCGCCCGGGCCTAACGGATAGGGCATCATCACGAAAGCGCTTGTCCGGCAGTGAGTTACCGGGCCGCGCAAAATGGATTTGCATTGCCGGCCCGCGACGTCTAGTCTCGGCGCTCGTGCGTCTTCTTCAGCGTGCCGTAGTAGCCAGCACCCGCAGCGGGGTCTGATCCCAGACCGACCCCCCGCTGTGGGTCGGAAGCTACTACCGTCGGTCGCTCCTGCTGATCAGAGAAGACCGAGACCGTGGCTCTTACCAAATCCCTTCCCTCCTTAAGCGAGCACTTCGGCGCCGCCCTGCCGCGCGGGCTGCGCGAGGAGGCCGGCGCGATGTCGTGGGAGGCCTTCGTCGCCACCTACGGTCGCACGGCCGGCCCGCTGCGACTGGGGCACTGGGCCTGCACCGACACCGAGCGGCCCGCCGGGCGACTCGGCCCCCAGGCCCGCAACTTTCGGGCGATGATCGCCGTCGGCGACCACATCAGCACGTCGACCGCCGCCGCCAGCGGTCCGATCGCCGCCCTCACCGCGATGCTGCACGAGCGCGGGATCACGGTGGAGATGCTGCGGTTTCACCAGATCCGTTGCGGCGCAGGCACGGCCACGTTTATCCGCGGCAGCAACGGGATTCGCGCCGAGTGGGCGATGGGCCTGTCGGAGGATCCGACCCAGTCGGCGTTGCGCGCGGTGATCGCGTGCGCCAACCGGCTGATCGCCTGACGGTGCCGAGCAGACGCAAAAGCCCCCAGTTCGGGCGTCGAATGGGGACTTTTGCGTCTGGTGGCGAGGGGACTAGAGCGGGCGCAGCACGATAGGCATGCCGTCCTTGGGCACCGGCATGCCGCCGTAGTCCCACTCGGCCTGGTAGCCCGGGCGGGGCAGCTCGAGCCGGTAGCGGCGCAGCAGGCGGTGCAGGATCGACTTGATCTCCAACTGCCCGAACACCATTCCGATGCACTTGTGCGCGCCGCCGCCGAACGGAGTCCACCCATAGCGATGCCGCTTGTGCTCGCTGCGCGGCTCGGTGAACCGGTCCGGGTCGAATTTCAGCGGGTCCGTCCAGAGTTCCGGCAGCCGGTGATTCATCCCCGGATAGGCGATCACGTTGGTGCCCTTGGGGATGTAGTAGCCCAGCAGGTCCGTGTCGCGCACGGTCTGACGCATCGCCCACTGCACCGGCGTCACCAGCCGGATCGACTCGTTCATCACCAGGTCCAGCGACTCGAGCTTCTCGAGGGAGTCGATGTCGAGCGGCCCGTCGCCGATCAGGCGGTCCGACTCGTCGCGGCAGCGCTCCTGCCACTCCGGGTGGGCGGCCAGCTGGTAGACCATCGTGGTGGCGGTCGACGTCGACGTGTCGTGCGCGGCCATCATCAGGAAGATCATGTGGTTGACGATGTCCTCGTCGGAGAACTTGTTGCCGTCCTCGTCCTCGGTCTGGCACAACACCGACAGCAGGTCGTTGCCGTCCTTCCCGCGCTGTTCCTTGACGCGCTCGCGGAAGTAGTTCTCCAGCAGTTCGCGCGCCTTCAGGCCGCGCCACCAGGTGAACGGCGGGACGCCCGTGCGGATGATCGCGTTCCCGGCGCGGGTGGTGACCGTGAAGGCTTTGTTCACCTTGGTCACCAGCTCGCGGTCGGTGCCCGGCTCGTGGCCCATGAACACCATCGAGGCGATGTCGAGGGTCAGCTCCTTCATCGCCGGATAGAGAAGGAAACGCGCGTCGTTGACCACCCAGTCGTTCGCGACCGTTTTGGTGATGACCTTGTCCATCTGCTCGACGTAGGAGACCAGCCGGGACCGGACGAACGCCTCCTGCATGATGCGCCGGTGGAACATGTGCTCTTCGAAGTCGAGCAGCATCAGCCCGCGGTGGAAGAACGGCCCGATCACCGGCACCCAGCCCTGCTGGGAGTAGTCCTTATTGCGGTTGGAGTAGATGACCTGTGCCGCGTCGGGGCCCAGCGCCGCGACCCCCGGCAGGACCGGCGAGTCTCCGAACACGACCGGGCCCTTGGTCTGGTAGAGGAACAACAGATAGTCGGGTCCGCCGCGCAGCATCTCGATGATGTGCCCGAGGACCGGGAGCCCCGCGTCACCGAGGACCGGCTTGAGCCCGCTGCCCGGCGGCGGGTCGGCGAGCTTGTGCTCCGGGAACTGCGTGTTCAACAGCCTGCGTTCGACCAGGCCCATGCCGGGGAAGTTGTTGAACGACGGGGTCAGCCGCCGGCGCGCCTGATCGAGCAGATAGTTCGGGGTGCTGATAGTGGCAGCCATGGAACTCCTTCGCGCTCCTTTGCGGGCCCGGGGCGGTGACAGCGGTCACTGATTCATACCTTCGGGAAAAACTTGACGGCTGTCAAGTTTGCTTTTCCTGTGGAGTGGTGCAAGGTCGATGACGTGAGCAGCCATGCCGACTCGGACCCGGGCGAACCGGCCATTCGCCGCCGGGGTGACAAGCATCGGCAGGCGATCATGCAGGCGGTGCGTGACCTGCTCGAGGAAGAGCCCTTCTCGGAGCTGTCGGTGAGCACCATCAGCCTGCGGGCCGGGGTGGCCCGCTCGGGCTTCTACTTCTACTTCGACTCCAAGTACGCGGTGCTTGCCCAGATCATGGCCGACGCCGCCGAAGAACTCGAAGAGCTCACGCAGTACTTCGCCCCCCGCCAGCCGGGCGAGTCGCCGGAGCAGTTCGCCAAGCGGATGGTCCGCAGCGCCGCCGCGGTCTACGCGCACAACGACCCGGTGATGGCGGCTTGTGAGGTGGCCCGCCACACCGACGTTCAGATTCGCGAGCTCCTGGAGCGGCAGTTCGAGGTGGTGCTGGGCCAGATCACCGCGATCGTCGAGGCGGAGATGAAGGCGGGGACCGCGAACCCGATCAGCGACGACATCCCGGCGTTGGTGCGCATCCTGGCGGGCACCACCTCCCTGACGCTGAGCGGCGACCCGCTGCTCGCCGGACGCCAGGGTCACGAAGACGACCTGGAGCGCCGCGTGCGGGTGCTCGAGCAGCTGTGGCTGAATTCGCTCTGGGGTGGCGGCCCGAAGTAACGCGGTATGGTCACGGCCATGGGGCCGAGGCTTCCGAGGACGTCGGGGCGGTATTTCGCGGGGAAGCGGTGCCTGGTCACCGGCGCGGCGAGCGGGATCGGGCGTGCGACCGCCCTGCGGTTGGCCGCGCAGGGCGCCGAGCTGTACCTGACCGATCGCAACGCCGACGGCCTCGAACTGACCGTGGCCGACGCCCGCGCCCTCGGCGCTGCGGTGCCCGCCCACCGCGCCCTCGACATCGCCGACCATGACCAGGTGGCGGCCTTCGCCGCCGACATCCACGCCGAGCATTCGACGATGGACGTCGTGCTGAACATCGCCGGCGTGTCGGCCTGGGGCACCGTCGACCGGCTGAGCCACGAGCAGTGGAGCAAGATGATCGCGATCAACCTGATGGGTCCGATCCACGTCATCGAGGCGTTCGTTCCCCCGATGGTGGCGGCCGGCCGGGGCGGGCACGTGGTCAACGTGTCGTCGGCGGCGGGGCTGGTGGCGCTGCCGTGGCACGCGGCCTACAGCGCGAGCAAGTTCGGGTTGCGCGGCCTGTCCGAGGTGTTGCGCTTCGACCTGGCGCGCCATCGCATCGGGGTGTCGGTCGTGGTGCCGGGCGCGGTGAAGACCCCGCTGGTGGACACGGTCGAGATCGCCGGGGTCGACCGCGAGGACCCGCGCGTCGCCCGCTGGGTGGACCGCTTCAGCGGTCACGCGGTGTCGCCGGAAAGGGCGGCCGAGAAGATCCTGGCCGGCGTCGCGAAGAACCGCTACCTGATCTACACGTCGGGCGACATCCGGGCGCTGTACGCGTTCAAACGGCTGGCCTGGTGGCCGTACAGCGTGGCGATGCGTCAGGTCAACGTGATCTTCACGCGCGCGCTGCGTCCCGCCCCGGCGTCGCTAGTCCGGCATGGCCAGCTCGAGTCGCACGCCGAGTAGGCGAATAGGCCGGTCCAGTTCGAAGAGGTCCAGGACGCGCAGCGCCGCTTCCGTGATGGTGTCCGCGTCTGTGGTGGGAGCGGCCAGCTTGCGGATTTTGGTGCGGGTGTAGAACGTCGCGGTCCGCACGGTGACGGCCACGCGGGTGACGATCCGTCCCCCCGCCAGCACGTCGTCCAATGCCTGGCGCGCCAGTCGCGTTATGGCCGAATCCATTTCGGACCTATCGGTGAGGTCACGCGGAAAGGTGACGACGTGGCTGCGCGAGCGCGGTATCCACGGCTCGGCGCTGACTTCCGCGTCGCCGCCACCCTTGGCCAGCAGCAGCAGCCACAGGCCGGTGCGCGGGCCGAATGTGGACGTCAGCAGCTCCGCGTCGGCGTTCGCAAGGTCACGCACCGTGGTGATATCAAGGGTCGCAAGCTTTTTCGCCGTCTTGGGGCCTACGCCCCACAGCGCGTCGACCGGGCGGTCCGCCATCACCGTCATCCAGTTCGCGTCGGTGAGCGCGAAGATGCCGGCCGGTTTCGCGAAGCCGGTGGCGACCTTGGCCCGCTGTTTGTTGTCGCTGATGCCGACCGAGCACGACAGTCCGGTCTCCGACGCGATCACCGTTCGGATCTGTTCGGCCACCTCGGTCGGATCCCCGCCCTCGACGCCCACGTACGCCTCGTCCCAGCCCCACACCTCGACCGGATGCCCCAGGTCGCGCAGCAGGCCCATCACCTGGTCGGAGGCGGCGTCGTAGGTGGCCGGGTCCGACGGCAGGAACGTGGCGTC
Source organism: Mycobacterium sp. NGS64 (assembly GCF_059812245.1). Lineage (NCBI taxonomy): Bacteria > Bacillati > Actinomycetota > Actinomycetes > Mycobacteriales > Mycobacteriaceae > Mycobacterium > Mycobacterium sp. NGS64. The sequence continues at coordinate 826,373 of NZ_JCALCI010000001.1, forward strand.
AGGGCAGCGGCGGGCGGCGGTGCGCAACGGCATGCCGGCGTGCACACCGAATTCGCGGGCTTCATACGAGGCGCAGGTGACCACCTTGCGGGGTTCGGTCGGATCACCGCTGCCACCGACGATGACCGGCAGCCCGGCCAGTTCGGGGTGGCGGCGCAGCTCGACCGACGCCAGAAACTGGTCGAGGTCGACATGCAGGACCCAGCTCATGGCGCCCTCACCGCCCACAGAGCTTGCGCGCCAGGCTTTCCCACGCATCGCACAGCGTGTCCATGGTGTGTCCGCCGCCGTTGAGTTGGTGCTCCACGTAGTCCGGGTCGAGCAGTGCCAGCAGCGCGTCGGTCTGGATATCGAGGTCACCGGTGGTTCCCGCCGAAGCCAGCAGCAGCCGCACGTGCGTGCGCAGCACGGCGCCCGCCCCGGCGTGGCGCAGCTGCGGATCGCGGTTGGCCGCCGACAGCAGCTCGTGGTGGGTGTGCACGAAGCACATCCGCTCGCGGCCGAAGGCGACCAGGCGATCCATCGGCGGGGCATCGGGCCCCAGCGGCGGGGGGCCGAACAGAAAAGCCTGCTGGCTGGCGCGCTCGTCCTCGTCGAGCAGCACCATCATCAGGCCCGCCCGGTTGCCGAAGCGGCGGAACAGCGTGCCCTTGCCGACGCCGGCGGCGGCGGCGACGTCGTCCATGGTGACCGCGTCCGCGCCGCGCTCGGCGACCAGCCTGCGCGCGGCCTGAAGCAGGAGCGTGCGGTTGCGCGCCGCGTCGCCCCGTTCCTGGGGAACCGACACGGACAACTCGCGCGACCGCTCGACACCGCTCACATCCGCACTTTAACGCTGCCGGAATAAACCGGACCGTGGTCCGGTTTGGGCGTGCAAGGATGTAGACCAACGGCCGAAGGGAACAAAGGTGGCAGAGATCCAAATCGTGGCGTTCGTGGGCAGTTTGCGCGCGGCGTCGATCAACCGCCAGATCGCCGAGCTGGCGGGGGCGGTCGCTCCCGACGGCGTCAACGTCACGATCTTCGAGGGGCTGGCCGAGGTGCCGTTCTACAACGAGGAGATCGACGACGCGATGACCACTGACGCCCCGCCGCTGGCCGCGGTGGCCGCGCTGCGTGCTGCGGCGGCCGACGCCGATGCGGCGCTGGTGGTCACCCCGGAGTACAACGGCAGCTTCCCGGCGGTCGTCAAGAACGCGATCGACTGGCTGTCGCGCCCCTTCGGCGACGGCGCGCTGAAGGGCAAGCCGCTGGCGGTCATCGGGGGGTCCTTCGGCCAGTACGGCGGGGTGTGGGCGCACGACGCGACCCGCAAGTCGTTCGGGATCGCCGGTGCCCGGGTGATCGAGGATCTCAAGCTCTCGGTGCCGTTCAAGACCCTGGACGGCAAGGCGCCCGGCGAGCACGTCGAGCTCTCGGCGAACGTGCGCGACGTCGTCGGCAAACTGGCGGCCGAAGTCGGCTGAATTTAGCGAGAACCCACAAGCCGCTCGCCGGCCACCAGCGATGTTTCGATAACCGAATAGCCAAAGCCGCCAGCCCTTGCCGGCGGCTTTGCTGGTGATCGGGCGGCGGCGGGCCGTGCCGCCGCTCGTACCGCCTTCACGCGATCGTTGTCGGTGGCCGCTGATATACCGGATGGCGTGGGCTTCCCGAGACCGATCTGTGATCTGCGACACGCCGAGCGGATGTCGTGCGGAGCCTTACGACCAGGGAATTTCAAAATTGTTATTCAGAACATCTTGTATCTAGACAACTTGTCGGCCACTAGGTGTAGTGTTTCGAGGCACCGGCAGATCCCAGGATCCCCACGCTGGCCGGGCTTGGGGACCTCCCCGAATCGGCTCGAAGAGGTCGAAGCAGCGCCTTCGGCTTCGAGCGCCGCAAGACGGGAATCTGGGGCCCTGGCGGGCCGCTGAAACACAGCGAAGACGCAGTTCGTTGCAGTACCCGAGTAGTTGCCAGTCCGTTACAGGTTCTCCCCTTCCGCAAAGGAGCGGCATCCATGAGCATCACCGTCTACACCAAGCCCGCGTGCGTGCAGTGCAGCGCCACCTTCAAGGCCATGGACAAGCAGGGCATCGCCTACCAGAAGGTGGACATCACGCTGGACGCTGAGTCGCGGGACTACGTGATGGCGTTGGGCTACCTGCAGGCTCCCGTCGTGGTTGCCGGGAACGACCACTGGTCGGGTTTCCGCCCCGACCGCATCAAGGCGCTCGCGGAGTCGGCGCTCAGCGCCTGAGCAATAGCGGCAGACATTAGGTAAGGAAGGTTGCGGTGCCATGGAGATCACTGGGCCCAACCTCGTGTATTTCTCTTCCGTGTCGGAGAACACCCACCGCTTCGTGCAGAAGCTGGGTGTTCCCGCCACGCGGATACCGCTGCACGGGCGCATCGAGGTCGATGAGCCGTATGTGCTGATAGTGCCCACGTACGGCGGCGGCAGGGCCACACCGGACATCAATGCCGGGGGGTATGTCCCTAAACAGGTCATCGCCTTTTTGAACGACGAGCACAACCGGTCGCTGATCCGCGGCGTCATCGCCGCGGGCAACAACAACTTTGGTACCGAATTCGCCTACGCGGGCAACGTCATATCCCGCAAGTGCGGCGTTCCCTACCTTTACCGCTTCGAACTGATGGGGACCCCGGACGACGTGGATGCCGTCCGCGCCGGTCTCGCCGACTTCTGGAAGGAACAGACGTGCCACCAACCGTCACTGCAGAGCCTGTAACCGCCGCCACGCATGGGTTGCCCGATGAAACGGACTACCACGCGCTGAACGCGATGCTGAATCTGTACGACGCGGACGGCAAGATTCAGTTCGACAAGGACGTTTTCGCGGCGCGCCAGTACTTCCTGCAGCACGTCAACCAGAACACCGTGTTCTTCCACAATCAGGACGAGAAGCTCGACTACCTGATCCGCGAAAACTATTACGAGCGTGAGGTTCTCGACCAGTACTCGCGCAACTTCGTCAAGTCGCTGCTGGACCGCGCCTACGCCAAGAAGTTCCGCTTCCCGACGTTCCTGGGCGCGTTCAAGTACTACACCTCCTACACGCTGAAGACGTTCGACGGGAAGCGTTACCTGGAGCGCTTCGAGGACCGCGTGGTCATGGTCGCGCTGACGTTGGCGTCCGGCGACACCGGGCTGGCCGAGAAGCTGGTCGACGAGATCATCGACGGGCGGTTCCAGCCGGCCACCCCGACGTTCTTGAACTCGGGCAAAAAGCAGCGCGGTGAGCCGGTCTCGTGCTTCCTTTTGCGCATCGAGGACAACATGGAGTCGATCGGGCGATCGATCAACTCCGCCCTGCAGCTGTCCAAGCGCGGCGGGGGAGTTGCGTTGCTGCTCTCCAACATTCGCGAGCACGGCGCGCCGATCAAGAACATCGAGAACCAGTCGTCGGGCGTCATCCCGATCATGAAGCTGCTGGAGGACTCGTTCTCCTACGCCAACCAGCTGGGTGCGCGCCAGGGCGCCGGCGCGGTGTACCTGCAGGCGCATCACCCCGACATCTACCGCTTCCTGGACACCAAGCGGGAGAACGCCGACGAGAAGATCCGGATCAAGACGCTGAGCCTCGGCGTGGTGATCCCCGACATCACCTTCGAGCTGGCCAAGAAGAACGAAGACATGTACCTGTTCTCGCCGTACGACGTTGAGCGCGTGTACGGGGTGCCGTTCGCCGACATCTCGGTGACAGAGAAGTACTACGAGATGGTCGACGACGCGCGCATCCGCAAGACCAAGATCAAGGCGCGCGAGTTCTTCCAGACACTGGCCGAGCTGCAGTTCGAGTCGGGCTACCCGTACATCATGTTCGAGGACACAGTGAACCGGGCCAACCCCATCGAGGGCAAGATCACGCATTCGAACCTGTGCTCGGAGATCCTGCAGGTGTCCACGCCGTCGTTGTTCAACGATGACCTGTCGTATGCCAAGGTGGGCAAGGACATTTCGTGCAACCTGGGGTCGCTGAACATCGCCAAGACGATGGACTCGCCGGACTTCGCCCAGACGATCGAGGTGGCGATCCGCGCGCTCACCGCGGTCAGCGACCAGACGCACATCACGTCGGTGCCGTCAATCGAGCAGGGCAACAACGATTCCCACGCGATCGGGCTCGGGCAGATGAACCTGCACGGCTACCTGGCCCGCGAGGGCATCTTCTACGGTTCCGAGGAAGGCATCGACTTCACCAACATCTACTTCTACACGGTGCTGTATCACGCGCTGCGGGCGTCGAACCGCATCGCGATCGAACGCGGCACGCATTTCAAGGGTTTCGAGAAGTCCAAGTACGCCTCGGGGGAGTTCTTCGACAAGTACACCGAGCAGGTGTGGGAGCCGGCGACGGACAAGGTGCGCCAGCTGTTCGCCGACGCCGAGATCCGCATCCCGACCCAGGACGATTGGAAGCGGCTGAAGGAATCCGTGCAGGAGCACGGCATCTACAACCAGAACCTGCAGGCGGTGCCGCCGACCGGGTCGATCTCCTACATCAACCATTCGACGAGTTCGATCCACCCGATCGTGTCGAAGGTGGAGATCCGCAAGGAGGGCAAGATCGGGCGCGTCTACTACCCGGCGCCCTACATGACGAACGACAACCTGGAGTACTACCAGGACGCCTACGAGATCGGTTACGAGAAGATCATCGACACCTACGCCGCGGCCACTCAGCACGTGGACCAGGGTCTCTCGCTGACGCTGTTCTTCAAGGACACCGCCACCACCCGCGACGTGAACAAGGCGCAGATCTACGCCTGGCGCAAGGGAATCAAGACGCTGTACTACATCCGGCTGCGGCAGATGGCATTGGAAGGCACCGAGGTCGAGGGCTGCGTCTCCTGCATGCTCTAGGACGCGCAAGCCGTTGATGCGCCCGGTATCAGGGTCAGGTACCGGCGCCGCGCCCCTTGATGAGAGCCGCGGCCCGTTCGGCAATCGCATAGACGGTTGCCAGCGTGTTGCTCGCGGGTAGCGAGGGCATAACAGACGCGTCCGCCACCCGGAGTCCAGTGATGCCGTGGACCCGAAGCTCGTCATCAACCACTGAATGCCGAGTGTGCCCCAGGGCACATGTCCCTGCCGGGTGGAAGTAGGGGCCTACCGTCTGTTTGATGAACTCGCGCAATGCTTTTCTGCTGCTGACTCCGGGTCCCGGTGCCAGCTCCGCGCCGCGCCAGGCGTCCAGTGCGGGTCCGGTCCCGATCTCTCGGGCTATCAAGAGACCCTCCAGCAAAGTCTCCACGTCGCGCGCATCCCCGAGGTAGTTCGGGTCGACGACGGGTGCCGTGTCAGCGGCTGGTCCCGCCAAACGCACGCTGCCGCGGCTGAACGGCTGCATCGCGGATACGCCGATCACGTAGATATTCGGTATGTCGAGTCCGGCCAAGGCGCCAGTGTCCACGAACAGAATCTGTAAGTCAGGCGCCGCGACGGCGAATGGAGAGCGGATTATGCCCATTATTTCGCCATGATTGTGCCGCGGCGTCGGAATCGGCTGAGTCGCTTGAAATATGACCCCGGTGAACGGGTGGTCTTGCAAGTTCGAACCGACACCAGGCAGGTCAAGCGCAACGTCAATGCCGAGGTCGCGGAGATGGTTCTGCGGTCCGACACCCGAAATCATCAGCAGTCGCGGTGAGCCAATTGCACCGGCGCACAGCACGACTTCGGCTGCCGCGGCCACCGTCGGAGGCTGCCCGGCGACGCGGTACTCGACTCCGCTACAGCGCCCCTCGGCGATTCGTAGCCGATGAACGACGGCATCCGCGACCACGGTCAGATTTTCGCGGGGAAACACGGGCCACAGATAGGCACCCGCCGCGCTCTGCCGGCGCCCGTTGGAAATCGTCACATCCGGCGCTGCAAAACCCAACTCAAATCCGCTGCTCAGATCCTGCGCAGGCGGATGCCCACACTGCAACGCGGCGCGCAGCCCGGCAGCAAGTACCTCGTTCGGTGACTCCACCGGAGCTACCCGCAGCGGGCCTTTTTTGCCCCGCAAGGCAGGATCACCGCGGCGCGCGCTCTCGCTCGCTTTGAAGTAAGGCAAGAGATCGTCGAACCGCCAGCCGGGTGGCCAATCGGCATAACTATCGCGGTGTCCGCGGACGAACATCATGCCGTTGATTGCCGAGGACCCGCCGATTCCGCGCCCGAGGGGTAAATGCACCGCCCGGCCGATTGCCGCCTGCACCGTGGTGAGACCGCCGCAGTCGGCCGAACTTTTGATCAATGTCGGCCACACCGGCGGTTGCGCGCTGGAGGGCGGAAGGGTGGCACTTCCCGCCTCGAGGAGCAAGATCCGGACGTCGCTGTCATCGCTCAGCCGGCGCGCCAACACGCACCCGGCGGTACCCGCGCCGATGACGATGAAGTCATATGACTCAGTTCCTGGCAAGTGAAGCCTCTTCTCAGGCGTTGGGGTCCAACCCATTTCGATCGGATATCGGCTTTCGGGTCACCCATGATTCGTCGCCGACGCCGAGCACCATAAGACAGCGAGTAGCGGGCCATCAAGTCCAGCGCGCCATGGCTGGTCTCGCCACCGCGTATTCCGGCCATCGGCCGCGTTATTCGGGTAGACCGGCGGCGACTGTAGCCCTAACTTTGCTGCAGAAAGCGCCCGGACGAGCGAGACTCGTTCGGGCTCCAGACGATTCAAGGGGGCGACCGTGCCGCGGACCGATGACGACAGTTGGGACCTGAAGACCGGCGTAGGCGCGACGGCCACGATGGTGGCCGCGGCACGAGCCATCGCCAGCAGGCAAGCCGATCCGGTGATCTGCGATCCGTTCGCCGAAATATTAGTCCGAGCGGTCGGATTGAAATTGTTCACCCAGATAGTCGACGGCACAATCACATTCTCGGACATCGAAGTCGAGTGGATGCCCGCGTACTTCGGCATGCGCACGAGAAGCCTCGATGACTTCGCCCTCGACGCGTCCCGCTCTGGCGTTCGTCAAGCAGTGATCCTTGCCTCTGGATTGGACTGCCGCGCCCACCGTTTGACCTGGCCGCCGGGGATGTCCATCTACGAAGTCGACCAGCCACAAGTGATCGAGTGGAAACGCAGCGTCCTGGCCGGTTTGGGATGGGCGCCTACGCACAGTCACCACTACTTGGGTATCGATCTGCGTCACGACTGGCCAACCGTATTGCAGCAAGAGGGTTTTGATGTGACTGAGCCGACCGCCTGGATCGTCGAGGGACTCCTGATCGGGTATTTGCCGCCCAAGGCGCACGACGAAATACTCGACGCGATCACCACCTTGAGTGCGCCCGGCAGTCAACTCGGGGCTGACTACGTCGACAGCCCCAGAGCCGACGCGCTAGGGGAAAATCTGAGAAAGCATCACGCGACCTGGAACGAACTAGACCCTGAAATAGACTTGCGCACCATTACTTTCGCCGGACAGCACGCAGATCCTGCGGTGTATCTGGCCGAGCGTGGCTGGACCACGCGCAGCGCGGACCTCGCCGAGGTGTTCCGCGCAGCCGGACAAACCGCTCCCACGACGGACGGCTTCGTCGAACTCGCAAGTTTCACGCGGATGCTCAGCGGGTTGCGCACCTAACCATCGTCCCTACACCAATCACACGCTCGGCGTCGGGCCCGCGCGTTTTGTAGCTGATCCTAGGAAGGCGATTTTGTTGACTGTATCCCTACGTCGGAGACTGGTCAGCAGGCTCTGGCTGCCCACGCTGGTGGTCGTCGGTGCCGTCTTGGCGGGATGCGTCATAGACTCCGCGCACGGGATCTTCGGCTCTCAGGACCGAACTCGAAGTCCGGGCAACAAATTCTCGATAGCTCAGTTCAATCCCAAACACATCCAATACGACATCTTCGGCGATTTGGCCGGGTGGGGGAGAGCCAGCTATTGGGACGTGAACTCTCGCGCAATTGCCGTCGACCTCGCGGCGTTGCCCTGGACACACACGGAAGTAACTGTGTTGACGACCGCTACCGCCGATATCACCGCGCAGGTGGCGGGCGGAAACATCGGCTGCCGCATCACCGTGGACGGGCAGGTGCGCTCCGAACATACGGCAACGGGCGAGCATGCCGGTGTCTGGTGCCAGGTGCTGTCCGCATGAACCACGACAGCGTCACCGTCAATGTGCGCAAACCCTTCGTCGCGCGGACCATCCGCAAGTTCGCCGGGCCCGTGGTGCTCGCATGGATCGCGCTCATGGTTGGGCTCAACGTCATCGCTCCGCAGCTAGAACCGGTTACCGAGGCAAACCGGGGCCCACTGGTCCCTGTCGACGCGCCGTCGTCGCAAGCGCTCATTCATATCGGCGAAGTGTTCAAAGAATCCGACAGCAACAGTTTGTTGATGGTCGTTCTGGAGGGTTCTCACAAACTGGACGAAAACGACCACTCGTTCTACGACCGGATGGTCGCAAAACTGCAGCACGACAAGCACGTTCAATATGTCATGAACCTGTGGGGTCAAGGCACCACCGCTGCCGGGGTGCAGAGCAATGACGGCATGGCGTCCTACACGCTGGTGCGGGTGGCCGGCGACCTGGGTTCGTCGCTGTCCGACCAGTCGATCAAGGCAGTGCGGGACTTGGTCTCGCAGATCAAAACCCCGCCGGGGCTAAAGGTATACGTCTCGGGTGCGGCGCCCTTGTCGGCGGACATGCTCGAGATCGGCAACAAGAGCCTGATCACGATCATGTTCGTGACGATCGTACTCATCAGCGCAATGCTGCTGGCCGTGTATCGCTCCATCTCGACTGCGCTTCTCATCCTGTTGATGGTGATGATGGAACTGATTTGCGGGCGCGGCTTCGTCTCGTTCCTCGCTTTCCACAAGTTCATTCAGATCTCCGAATTCGCGTCGAACATTCTTGTTTCTCTCATCCTTGGTGCGGGTACCGACTACGCGATCTTCTTGATCGGCCGCTATCACGAAGCACGCCAAGCCGGCGAAGATCGGGAAACCGCTTACTATTCCGCAGTAAACGGCGTATCCCACGTCATTCTGGGATCTGGTCTCGCGGTGGCCGGCGCGACCTTCTGCCTCACATTCACCCGGCTGAATTATTTCAATACATGCGGGATCCCCTGCGCTGTGGCCATGCTCACCGCAGTCGCCGCTGCTCTGACCTTCGGTCCGGCCGTTCTGGCGCTGAGCATCCGCTTCGGTCTCTTCGAACCGAAACGCGCTGCGAGAGCGGGTATCTGGCGTAAAGTTGGCGCCCTGGTGGTGCGCTGGCCGGGACGGCTCCTGTTCGCCAGTTGCGTGGTCGTACTGGTGGGGTCGATCACGCTGCCCAGCTACCACCCCAATTACGATGACCGGCTCTACGTCTCCGATGACGTCCCGTCGAAACAGGGCTATGCCGCGAGCGACAGGCACTTCCCGGTCAGCAAGCTGAACAGTGACATGCTGGCGGTCGAATCCGATCACGACATGCGCAATAGCACGGACATACTTGCGCTGGATCGGGTGGCGCGCAACGTTTTTCACACTCCTGGTGTCGGGATGATCCAGAGCACAACCAGGCCGCTGGGCACGCCGCTGGAGCATTCGTCGTTCACCTACACAATCGGCACGATGGGGACGAAGATCAAAGAACTGTTGCCGTTCCTCACCGACCTGAACAACCGGCTCACGGACACGGCGAGCATCACCGGCCGCATGGCGGGCCTCTTGCGTCGCCAGCAGGAGTTGACGTCACAACAGGCGGGCGCGGCGCATATTGCCGCCGACGCCGCCCGAGGCATGAAAGAGGTCACCGACTCGATACGGGACAACGTGGCCGACTTCGACGACTTCTGGCGCCCGATTCGTAGCTACTTCTATTGGGAGAAACACTGTTTCGATATCCCGTTGTGTTGGTCGCTGCGATCGCTGTTCGACGCCACCGACAAGATCGACCAGCTGGATGAGCAGTTGGACAGGAACCTGAAAGCCGCGTTGATTCAGGATGCCGTGACGCCGCAACTCGTCGAGCTCATCGGTCAGAGCGCTGATCAACTCGATAACTTGCACCAGATCATTCTGACCGACCACAGTACGATTCAACCTCAGTTGACTCAGCTGGATGAGCTGAGCCGCCAGATGATGGATCTGGGCTACGCCTTCGACAGTTCGAAGAACGACGAATTCTTCTATCTGCCGCCAGATGCGTTCAGCAATCCGTCTTTTCAGATCGATCTCAGATACTTCATGTCCCCGGACGGCAGAACCGCGCGATACATGATCTTCCACGACGGAGAGGCACTCACCCCCGAAGGGATCAAGCAAGACCAGACCTATCTACCCGCCGCCAAAGAAGCGCTGAAGGGCACGACGCTCGCAGGAGCACGGGTCTATCTGGGCGGCGCCGCGGCCACTTACTGGGACATCCAGGATGCGGCGAGAACAGACCTGGTCATCGCGGCCACAGCAGCTTTCGCGTTGATCTTCCTGGTGATGCTGCTGATCACCAGGAGCATCGTCGCAGCATTGGTCATCATCGGGACGGTGGCGTTCTCCTATTCCGGGGCGTTCGGTCTGGCGGTCCTGTTCTGGCAGCACTTGGTCGGCGTCCCCATGAGCTGGCTGAACCTGCCCCTCACCTTCATCATCTTGGTGGCGGTCGGTTCGGACTACAACTTGTTGCTGATCGCCCGCTACCTCGAAGAGAGCAAGGCGGGGCTGAACACCGGTCTGCTCAGAGCGGTTGCCAATTCCGGCAAAGTCGTCACCACCGCGGGGTTGGTATTCGCCGTCACCATGATGGCGATGCTTTCCAGTGACTTGCTCAACATCGGCCAGATGGGAACCACCATCGGCTTCGGACTTCTGCTCGACACGCTGATCGTGCGTTCGTTCATCACTCCTGCGATCGCGCGCTTGCTCGGGCCGTTCTTCTGGTGGCCCCGAGTGATCCGTTCCAGGCCGCTGCGTACGAGTACCAGACGGCACGCCGCCCTGGTCGGCGCGAGTGTCGATCGGTGACGCCCATAGAGGGCACTAAGAAAGGGGGATGTTGGCTGTGAATTTCGATGATTCGCATCTGCCGCCCGTGCGGCCCGAGGATGCCGCAGCCCTGGCAAAGACGGTCGGGGGTTCGGTTCTGCTGACGGGTGACGCGGGATACGACGAGGAACGCGCGGTCTTCAACCTCAATCACGAGCTCATGCCCGCGGTGATTGTGGTGGCGCAGAGCGCAATCGACGTCAAGGCGGCAGTTGCCTTCGCGGCGGCACAGCACCGACCGGTCCTGGTGAAGACGACCGGCCACCAGATCGTGGGCACGGCACAGGGTGCCGTGCTGATCACTACCCACCGGATGAATGACGTCGACATCGACGCGATCGGCCGCACTGCCCGAGTCGGCGCGGGAGCGGTATGGGGCGACGTTGTCCAGAAAGCAGCCGAGGCGGGGCTGGCACCGCTGAACGGGTCGAACCCCACGGTGGGAGTCACCGGTTACACCCTGGGTGGCGGTCTCAGCCCGACCCTCGGGCGCTCCCACGGTTACGCCGCCGACCACGTCCGCTGGCTCGACGTGGTGACAGCGGACGGCGAATTGCGGCATGTCGACGCGGAATCCGAGCCCGAACTGTTCTGGGCGTTACGCGGCGGCAAGGGCAACTTCGGGGTAGTCACGACGCTCGAATTCGACTTGTTCCCGGTTGCTCGCCTCTACGGCGGTGGCCTCTACTTCCCCGGTGAGCGGATGACCGACGTGCTGCGAGCCTGGACTGCCTGGCACCCGAACACGCCGGAAACCATGGTCTCTTCATTCGCGGCGCTGCGGCTGCCGCCGCTGCCCGAATTACCCGAACCGCTTCGCGGCGTGTTCACGGTGGCTGTGCGGATCGCCTACAACGGCACGACTGATGACGGCGAACGGATGATCGCACCGCTGCGGGAAGTGGCGCCGCCAATCCTGGACACCGTGGCGGACATGCCGTACGCCGCGGTCGCATCGATCCACGACGAGCCGACCGAACCGTTGCCGTACTACGAGCGCAGCATCATGCTGCGGGAGTTCCCCGTGGAGGCGCAGGACAAGCTGGTCGAACTAGTCGGCCCTGGATCCGACACCACTATGTGGATCGCCGAAATGCGGGCCCTTGGCGGAGCCTGGGACCGAGATCCGTTGGTGCCCAACGCCGTGGCGACCCGAGGCCTGCCGTATGTCCTGTTGGGTGTCGAGGTTGGACCGCTGTCGGAGGAACGGCGGCTCAAGGAGTCGATCGCTGCCTTGCTTGACGGCATGGCGCCATGGCGGGGCGACCGACTGCTGGTGAACAATCTCGCCCCCGAAGAAGCAACGGACGCCCTAGCGATCTATGGCCCCGAATGCCACGAGCGCCTGGCGCGTGTCAAGAAGGCGTACGACCCGACCAACATGTTCCGCCTTAACCACAACGTGGTGCCCGCCGGCTGAGCACCGACGGTCGTCTGGATGCGACATGCTGGGTGCTCGCTACGGCCGCGTGTGCCCGGTCGTCGCAGCGATATGTTCACTGGGCGGGGCCCCGTCACAATCGCCGGCGCTGGCTAGCGAACATCGGAGTCGAAATCCAGTACCGCCCGGACGATCTGTTGAGGGTCGTAGTCGACCGCCTGGTGCCCCTGGCCGCACAAAGCGACGACCGTAGCGCCGGTTATTCGCGCAGCGACGGCCTGGGTGGCCGCCCGCAAATACGCGGGGCTCTCGGTGCCGAGCAACAGACGGACCGGGACGGTGATCTTGGCGAGCCGCTCTGTCGCGCGGTAGGTGCTGGCTTCCGCGAGTTCGCGGCCGGCGGTGTGTCCGATCGAGTCGGCGAGATACGAGAACTCGCGATCCGCAAGGTCCTTGATGTCTGACCGGGACAGGTGGAGCGTCACACGATAGAACGCTTCGAGGATGTCGCGGGGGTCGGACGTCCTGGTAATGCGGGCCATGCCCTCCGGCGAGACGACGTCGAAGCCTGGCGACGATATCGGTGGGTCGTACAGCATCACCCGGCGGAAAGCCGGTGTGATCAAGGCCGCTTCGAGAACCGCCAGGGCGCCGTAGGAATGGCCGAACACGTAGACGTTTCCGCCGAGGGCTTCGGCAACGGCTGCGACATCCTCGGCTTCGCGGGCCAGGCTGTAAGGCTCGACCTCGGCGGTGCTCAGCCCGCGGCCGCGGCGGTCCATCGCGTGGACGGTGTAGTGCTTCACCAGCGCCGGTAGTAGCGGGGACCAGCGGGCACGCGTGCCGGTGCTGCCGTGCACAAGCAGCAAGGGTGGCCCGGCGCCGACCGATTCATAACCGATCCGCGTTCCGTCGGGGGAGATCACGGTAGTCATGTCGAATGCAACACCGCCGCTTTTTCTGGACGCCTGCACATAGTGCCTTGATTCCCACAGAATGCGCCATGGCCGAGTAGGCACACTCCGAACATCTGTCTATCGCTCGTAATGCGCCATCTTTTCCACGGAAACCGACGCCTCGGCTTTCAGGCGGCACACGCGACGTGGGGTCGTCGTTGTCCTTATCGAACGCCATAACTCAATGAAAGGTATCGAATGAGTCGTACGCTGCCGCCCCACTATCGGGCCACAGTCGCATGATCGACGTGCTGCGTATCCGTCTCGACACGTCGGACCCCGATCACGCGTGCACCCGCATGGCCGCTCTCTACTGTCCCCACCGGCTCACCCTCGAAGGCGGCAAGGCCTCTTTCCGTGCCCGGCATGCCGAAGGGGGTACCAGCGGGCTCGGCGTCTACTCGCTGACTTACGGTGCGGGGACTACGGTGCTGGACTCGTTTGCCTTCGATGACTTTGTGCTGGTGTCCCAACAAGTCAGTGGTCGGTTGCTGGTCAGCACGGACACCGGCGAACGGTTGCTGGTGCCGGGCGAGCACATTGTGTTGGATGCCCACACCGCCTATCGACTGCGCTGGGAGGAGAACTGCAGCATCTTCCACGCGCGGATCCCTCGTAGGGCACTCGAGACGACGGTCGCCGAGTTCACCGGCGCGAGTCAGCTGAATTCCGTTCGCTTCCCGCTGAGTTGGCGTCCATCCAAGCCGGGTGCGGCTGCCGTGGCAAAGGCGATGCACGTGCTGCTCCGAAATGCCGGTCCGAACGGCCTCTTGGCGTCCGGACCGTTATTGTCGGCCCAGATGCGTCGCATGTTGATAGCAAGCATTGTCGAGGCATACCCTGCGGTTCATCGCGCGGCCGACGATGAACTCCGCGGCCGCGTAAGACCCCCGGCCGTGCGTCGTGCAATCGCCTACCTCGAGGACAGGGCGGCCGAGGACGTCCGGATCCACGACGTGGCGGCCGCAGCACGGGTGAGCACCCGCGCCCTCCAGGAGGCGTTCCGTAACCACTTGGACACGACACCGATGGCCTATCTGAAGTCAATCCGTCTCGCGCGCGCACATGCCGACATGTGCCGGGCGTCCGCCAAGGACGGAGCGACCGTGGCAGCCGTCGCGTACCGCTGGGGGTTCGCCAACCTCGGCCGTTTCGCGGCCGACTACCGCCGGGAGTTTGGCCGCACTCCCAGCGAGACACTGCGCGCACTGTCCTGACAAGTGGTGACCCACTCAGCGGTCTGCCCAGGTCAGCAGGCATCACGCGGTATGGTGCTTGATGTGGTGAGAATTCCTCGACCCCCCCATCCGAGCGTGAAGCCCGGGGTGAAGGTCGACGCGCGCAGCGAACGGTGGCGCGAACACCGCAAGAAGGTGCGCGGTGAAATCGTGGATGCGGCGTTCCGTGCCATTGACCGCCTGGGCCCCGAGCTGAGCGTGCGGGAGATCGCCGAGGAGGCCGGCACCGCCAAGCCCAAGATTTACCGGCACTTTCACGACAAATCCGATTTGTTTCAGGCGATCGGCGAGCGGCTGCGCGACATGCTATGGGCCGCGATCTTCCCGTCGATCGACCTCAAGACCGATTCGGCCCGCGAGGTGATCCGCCGCGCCGTCGAGGAGTACGTCAACCTGGTCGACCAGCACCCCAACGTGCTGCGGGTCTTCATCCAGGGCCGTTCCGCCGCGAGCCCCAAGATCCTGGAGGAAGGCCGCGGGATCACCCTGGCCGTGGCCGACATGTTCGACAACGAGCTGCGGGAGATGGAGCTGGATCACGCGGCGATCGAACTGGCCGGGCACGCGGCCTTCGGATCGGCCGCGTCGGCCACCGAATGGTGGCTGGGCCCCGACGCCGACAGCCCGCGGCGCATGCCGCGCGAGCAGTTCGTCGCCCACCTGACGACGATCATGATGGGCGTCCTCGTCGGCACGGCCGACGCGCTGGGCATCGCGATGGACCCCGACCAGCCGATTCACAGCGTGGTGCCCAGCAACCCCGCCGCCAGCTGAGGACCTTCGGCACGTTGACATCGTCCCGGCGATCGTCAACACTCGCCCTAATCCGATACCCTGGGTACTGGGTATTTGCGCTAGCCAACAGGAAGACCGATCTGCCGTGACCGATGCCATGACACAAGCCGATCCGACACAACAGGCGCAGGAGCCGGTGCATACCCGCGCCCTGATCATCGGGACCGGATTCTCCGGCCTGGGCATGGGCATCAAGCTGCAACAGCAGGGCGTGGACTTCGTCATCCTGGAGAAGGCCGACGACGTCGGGGGCACGTGGCGCGACAACAGCTATCCCGGCTGCGCCTGCGACATCCCCTCGCACCTGTACTCCTTCTCCTTCGAGCCCAAGCCCGACTGGAAGAACCCGTTCTCGTATCAGCCCGAGATCTGGGACTACCTCAAGGGGGTCACCGAGAAATACGGGCTGCGCCGCCACATCGTGTTCAACTCGCTGGTCGACCGGGGCCACTGGGACGACGACGAGAACCGCTGGCACGTCTTCACCACCGACGGGCGCGAGTACGTCGCGCAGTTCCTGATCTCCGGGGCCGGCGCGCTGCACATTCCGTCGTTCCCCGACATCGAGGGCCGCGACGAATTCGCCGGTCCCGCTTTCCATTCCGCGGAGTGGGACCACTCGGTCGACCTGACCGGCAAGCGGGTGGCCGTGATCGGCACCGGCGCCAGCGCGATCCAGATCGTGCCCGAGATCGTGGGCCAGGTCGCCGAACTTCAGCTTTACCAACGCACCCCGCCGTGGGTGGTGCCGCGGTCCAACCCCGAGCTGCCCGTGGCGCTGCGCCGGGCCATGGAGAACGTTCCCGGCCTGCGCGCGGCGGTGCGCCTGGCGATCTACTGGGGCCAGGAGGCGCTGGCCTTCGGCATGACCAAGCGGCCGAACGCGCTGAAGATCATCGAGGCCTACGCGAAATACAACATCCGGCGCTCGGTCAAGGACCGCGAGCTGCGCCGCAAGCTGACCCCGCACTACCGCATCGGTTGCAAGCGAATCCTGAACTCCTCCACCTATTACGGCGCGGTCGCCGACCCGAAAACCGAACTGGTCACCGACGGCATCACCCGGATCACGCGCGACGGGATCGTCACCGCGGACGGCAAGGAGCGCAAGGTGGACGTGATCGTCTACGGCACCGGCTTCCACGTCACCGACTCCTACACCTACGTCCAGATCAAAGGGCGGAACGGCGAGGACCTGGTCGACCGCTGGAATCGGGAGGGCATCGGCGCGCACCGGGGCATCACCGTCGCCGACGTGCCGAACCTGTTCTTCCTGCTGGGGCCGAACACGGGGCTCGGCCACAACTCCGTGGTGTTCATGATCGAATCCCAGATCCACTACGTCGCCGACGCGATCGCGAAATGCGACAAGCTGGGCGCCCAGGCGCTGGCCCCGACCCGCGCCGCGCAGGACCGGTTCAACGACGAACTGCAGCAAAGGCTTTCGCAGTCGGTGTGGAACAGCGGCGGCTGCAGCAGCTGGTACCTCGATGAGCACGGCAAGAACACGGTGCTGTGGGGCGGCTACACCTGGGAGTACTGGCGAGCGACCCGCGCGGTGAAGCCAGAGGAATACCAGTTCTTCGGGGTCAACACGGGCTCAGGCGCCAACCGCCGCGCGGCGGCCGTTGGGGGCTGAGCTTTTTGCGAAGGACCGAAGGTTCAGGCGCACAATGCGATCCAGAACCCGGTCCGATACGACGCGGCTGATCCGCAGCAGGACCGCGGCGTCCCGGCCGATCGTGTAGCGAGTCCGCGGGCGCGACGCGGTCGCGGCCTTGACGATCACTTTGGCGGCGTGCTCGACCGAAACGCCGTCCTCGCCGAACGATCGGGCTTGGGCGGTGACGGCTGCGGCGAGATCCTCATAGCGTGCGAGCTGTGCGGCGGTCATGTTGGCCATCAGCCCCTCCGCGGTGGCGATCCCACGCTCCGCCATCTCGGTTTTGACGGCGCCGGGTTCGACGACGACGACCTTGATACCGAGCTCGCCGACCTCGCGGCGCAGGGCATCGCTGACCGCCTCCAGCGCGAACTTCGAGCCGGCATATGCGCCGTACGTCGGCAACACGACCTTCCCGCCGATGGAACTGATGTTCACGACGGTGCCCGAGCTGAGCAGCAGCGCCGGCAACAACGCCTGGGTCATCGCGATGTGTCCGAACAGGTTGACCTCAAACTGCTTGCGCCACTCGGCCATTGGCAGCGCTTCCACCGGCGCGTTGATCGCTATCCCGGCGTTGTTGACCAGGGCGCGCAGCGGACGGCGTAGCGGATCGTTCGCGACGCGTTCGGCGATCGCGGCCACGTCCGACTCGACGGTGATGTCCAGGATGCGCGGCTCCAGCCCGTCGGCCACGAGCGCTGCGGCGTCGGTTTCGCGGCGTACGCCGGCGAGCACGTGAAAACCCTTGCGCGCCAGTTCACGAGCCGTCGCCGCGCCCATCCCCGTCGACGCGCCGGTGACGACGATCAGCTCGTTGCGGTCGGCGCGATTCGAGGAATTCATGGCTGTCTCCGTCCGGTGAATGCATCTGAGTTGACGTTGTCAACTGAAGTTAGGCCGTTTGAGTTGACGTTGTCAACTGGGCGTCGGGCTTATGCTCTGCGGGTGACGAGTCGAGCGGAGAGCGCTGCGGCGACACGTCGTTCGCTGCTCGAGGCCGCCGAGACGTTGCTCGACCTCGGTGGAGTGGAGGCGGTGACGCTGCGCGAGGTGGGGGCGCGCAGCGGCGTGTCGCGTTCGGCGGCCTACCGCCACTTCGCCGACAAGGAGGCTCTGCTCGCGGTGGTCGCGACCAACGCCTTGACCGACCTGGGCGATGCGCTGGAGGCGTTGGTCAACAGCGGGGACCCGCCCGAGGAGTCGTTGCGATCCGGCCTGCTTTCGCTGATCGCCATCGGCCGCACCCGGCCTCACCTGTATCGCTTGATGTTCACCCCACCGGCGGGCGATCCGGCCGCGGCGATGCGGGCGGCCGAACGCGCGCAGGATCTGTTTCTCGACATCATGGGTCGCATTGTCGGCCCGCAGCAGGCGCGCCGTTATGGGGCGCTGCTGTTGACCAGCGCCCACGGCATCACGGGCCTGGATCTCAGCGGCCACATGGATTTGGACAAGTGGCACACCAACGCCGAGGAACTCGTCGACACACTCATCGCGCTGTTGCCAAAAGCTCGATGAACGCTTGCGCGGCCGCGTCCACGCCGGCCTCGTCGTCGGTGGCCACCAGGTCCAGCAGCAGGCCCCGGGTGACGGCCAGCCCGAGCCTTGCCATCGCGCCGTCGTAGGCAACGCCGGCGGCGGCCGATTCGACCTCGCGCAACCACCCGTCGACCGCGCCGGGAACCATTCGCGTGAAAGGCTTTTCGCCCTGGGCGGCCCGCGAATAGCACTCGAAGAAGAGGCGCTCCAGTTGGCGCAATTCGGGTCGACGAAGGTCGGCCCACATCGCGGCGAAGCCCTCGGCCGGGTTCGCCGGCAGGTCGGGGACGAGGGCCATCTGGCGACGCTCGGCCTCCTCGACGATCGCAATCAGCAGGTCTTCGCGAGAACCGAAGTGGTGCAACAGCATCCGGTGGCTGGTGCCGACCGCGGCGGCGACATCGCGAAGCGACCGATCGCCGATGCCGTTCGCGGCGAACTCGTCGAAGAGCGCATCCAGTAGTTCGCGGCGCCGCTGTCGGTCAGGCGTGCGGGCCATTGGCGCGGCTGACCTGTTCAGACCGGGCCTTGAGGCCCTTGGCCTCCATCTCGAGGAAGCGGTGGGTCCGTTTGGCCGTCAACCGCCCGACCAGCGCGCCGAGGAAGCCCCGCTGGTCGAGTTCCTGGCGCACCAGGGTGCGTCCGCCGGGCAGGGCGGTGACGTAGTGGCGCGCGGTCACCTGCACGCCGGGGGAGCGGGTCACCCACGTCCAGGAGGTGCCGGGATCGATCTCGGCGACCTTCCAGATCAGCTTCTGCAGGCTGGGTTGCTTGATCGCGAACCGCCTGCCCGCGGCCAGGGCAGAACCGTCGCGCCCGGTCAGGGAGGTGACCGACGCGGTCCACTCGGGCCAGTGTTCGACGTCGCTGAAGACGTCCCAGACGACCTGCGGCGGCGCGTCGATCTCAATGCTGTCTTCGGTAAACATGTACCAAATGGTACATGTTAGTTCCGGCTTTGCCTATGCCCTTGCGACGCGGGCGTTGAGGTGCTTGAGGGCCGCCTCGGCGCCGTTCCAGCCGGGGATGCCGGTCACCCCGGGTCCCGGGTGCGTGCACTGGCCGCACAGGAAGAGCCCGTCGACCGGGGTGGCGAACTTGTCGGCGCCTTCGACGACGCGGCCGGTCCACAGCTGGTTGGGCTGCAGCAGGCCGTGCGAGTAGTCGCCGGCGTGCGCGCTGAAGGTGCTGCCGAAGTAGCGGTTGGAGAACACGACGCGGTTGGTGACGGAGTCGGCGAACCCGGGCGCGAAGCTGTCGAAGATGCGTACGCAGGTGTCGGCGTATTGCTCCTTCCAGCTTCGGTTTTCGTCGGCGTCCAGCCCGGTGGGAAAGTACGGGGTGAAGATGGTCGCGCTGTGCTTGCCCGCCGGTGCCAGCGACGAGTCGACCATGCTCGGGATGTACAGGTAGGTGGGCGGCGCGTCGGGAAGCTGCCCCTTGCGGTATTGCTCCCACGCGTCGCTGATGTACTCCGGCGACGGCGCGTAGGCGACGGTGGGACACCATTGGCCGTTGTCGTGCATGTAGGGCTGCAGCCGCTCGATCCATTGGGGCGCTTGGTCGATGGTGAGATGCGCCTGGATGTAACCCAGGTTGAAGTTGATCTCCTTAATCTTGCGGATGTAGTCGGGCGGAAAGTTCTGCGCCCCGGCCAGATTCACGAAGGTGGTGTACGGGTCGAGCGACGAGAGCACCGCGTCGGCGGAAATCGTTGTGCCGTCGCGTAATTGGACCCCGGTGGCGCGTCCGTCGGTGACCAGGATGTCCTTGACGTGCTGCTTCATCTGCACCTCGGCGCCCATCGATTCGGCGCGCCGGCACAGCGCGGTGCTCAGCGAGCCGATGCCCCCGCGCGGCATGATGTATTCGACGTTGCCGCCGCCAATCAGGTAGTGGTACAAGGTCGATGCGTTCGAGCCGGGCGTCCAGGGTCCGCCGTCGAACGCGTCGATCGACATCGCCGCCAGCGAGCCCTGAATGCAGCGGGCTTGGTCGGGCGCCAGGAATCGCCGGACCGTGTCCATCGTGCTGCCGTACCACATCTGGGCGAAATCGTGGCGGTCCTCGGGCGTGGGCTGGGAGGCGATCACCTCGATGATGTCCAGCGGCGGGCCGAACGCCGAGTCGACGAAATACGGTGCGAACCGGCCGATGTGGGCAAACAGGGACCCCAGCGCCGCCGCGGTGTCGGCGCCGTGGTCGTCGAGCAGGTGGCGCGCCATGCGCTCGAGGTCGTTGTACATCACGAACGGGGTGTCCGCCGCATCGCCGAACGTGCACGTCGACGTCCACTGATCCATCAGCTCGAAGCCCCACTTGGTGAGCTCGAGCCGTTCGGTCATCTGTTGCCGCCAGATCAGCACGGCCCAGGCGCCGACGCTGTGCTTGTATCCGTCGAAGAGTTCGCGGGTGGCGGCCATCCCGCCGAGGAAGTGTGCCCGTTCCAGGACAAGCACTTTCGCGCCGCCCTTCGCCAGCACGTTGGCGGCGACCAGACCGTTGTGGCCGGCCCCGATGATGATCGCGTCGTAGTCCGACATGCCGGCTCCTTCGGTGGTGATCCGTCGACAGAAGGCACAATGTCACATGTGACATATTTGCGTCAATGGTGACATTTGGTGTCTGCTTACAGCGTGCAATCTCGGAGCCAGCGCACACGCCAGGCGCTGCAACAGGCGGCCATGAAGCGCTTCGTCGCCGATGGCGTGCACCAGACCAGCGTCTCGGACATCGCCGCCGACGTCGGCGTCACCGAGCGAACCTTCTATCGGCACTTCCCGTCTAAGCACGCGGTGATCTTCGCCGACTACGACATCGGCTTCGAATGGTTCGCCCGCGCGCTGGCGTTGCGCCCCCACGGCGAACCCATCACGGCGTCGGTGCGAAAAGCCGTGGACGCCTTCCCCTTTGATTTCGCGATGGTCCGCGAAGCGGCCACCATCCGGTCGCGGGACCTCGACCAGGACATCATCACCACGCACATTCGCCGGATGCGCGATCAGGTCGCCGACGAGATCGCCCGCTTCATCCACGAACGATCGGCGCCCACCACGGACGGCGCGATGATCGCCGACATCGCCGCGCACAGCCTGGCCACCGCCGTGTTCGCGTCGCTCGAAGCCTGGATGAGCAACGGCGGAGACGGCTCGGACCTACAACAAGACGAACTCAGTCGCCTCACCGACATCGCGTTGCGGGCCCTCGAGGACGGCCTCACGCACACTTTGCGGGAGGTCGGTTTGGACTGACGGCGCGACACGCAAACACAACTTGTTGTGTTGCCGCGGGTTGTCGGACCCCAGGGGTAGTGTTTGTGGCCTAGACATCGAAGTCAAAACCGGCTGGTGAAGTGGGGTTCTGGTGACCGAAAACATGAAGCTGATCGATCGGACTTCGGCGATCAACTGGAACCGGCTGCAAGACGACAAGGACGCCGAGGTCTGGGACCGGCTGACGGGCAATTTCTGGTTGCCCGAGAAGGTGCCGGTCTCCAACGACCTCCCGTCCTGGGGAACGCTGACCGCCGGCGAGAAGCAGCTGACGATGCGGGTGTTCACCGGGCTGACGCTGCTGGACACCATTCAGGGCACGGTCGGGGCGGTCAGCCTGATCCCCGACGCGCTGACCCCGCACGAGCAGGCCGTCTACACCAACATCGCGTTCATGGAGTCGGTGCACGCCAAGAGCTACAGCTCGATCTTCTCGACGCTGTGCTCGACGGCCGAGATCGACGACGCCTTCCGCTGGTCGGAGGAGAACCCCAACCTGCAGCGCAAGGCCGAGATCGTCATGCAGTACTACCGCGGCGACGAGCCGCTGAAGCGCAAGGTGGCCTCCACGCTGCTGGAGAGCTTCCTGTTCTACTCCGGGTTCTACTTGCCGATGTACTGGTCGAGCCGTGCGAAGCTGACCAACACCGCCGACATGATCCGGCTGATCATCCGCGACGAGGCCGTGCACGGCTACTACATCGGCTACAAGTTCCAGCGCGGCCTGGCGCTGGTCGACGAGGCCAAGCGCGCTGAGCTGAAGGACTACACCTACGAGCTGCTGTTCGAGCTCTATGACAACGAGGTGGAGTACACCCAGGACCTCTACGACGAGGTCGGGCTGACCGAGGACGTCAAGAAGTTCCTGCGCTACAACGCCAACAAGGCGCTGATGAACCTCGGCTACGAGGCGCTGTTCCCGCGCGACGAGACCGACGTGAACCCGGCGATCCTGTCGGCGCTTTCGCCCAACGCCGACGAGAACCACGACTTCTTCTCCGGGTCGGGGTCGAGCTACGTGATCGGCAAGGCCGTCGTCACCGAGGACGAGGACTGGGACTTCTAGAGCTGCGGTTGTCAGCGAAACGGCGACGCTGCGAGGCCCGCGCGGCCCCAAAAGTTCACGGGGTTGGAGTCAACTAAAACTCCCCAAAAACAAACTTTTGCCCTTCTTTATCTGGTCTACTCATGACGTCGGGCCCAAACTTTCTCCTACGACCTTCTCGCGCTGTGCGCGGCGACGCATTTGGGGGTTTGCCGACCGATGTCCGGGGCGAGGTATCGGCCAGATAGGCCTGACAAGTACGAGCGGATCAAGGCGTTGCTATGCCAGCGGGGACGGTTACGCGCCGCACAGCGGATCATGGCCGTTGTCTGCGCGGCGGCGGCGTTGCCGCCGTTGACCGTGTTGATCAGCCAGCACCGGCCGAGCGCAGCCGCGGTGGTCATCGGCGTGCTCACCGCCGCGTTCACCATCGGCATGACGGCTTTCTGGCTGACGCGTTGGCCGACGCGACGGCAGTCAGAGGCCGCCGCCGCCGCTGGCGTGCTGTTGGTCGGTGGATGGAGCTTGGTCCAGCCCACTGCGGCGCTCTCCGTCCTGGCCTGTACCGCCACGACGGTCACGGGGGCCTACAGCGCGATATTTCACCGTCAAAAGGTGGTGGTGTTCCATTCCGCGGTGGCAGGCGCGGTCGCGCTGGCGGCGCTGGCGCGCCTGGCCGGTGACGTCGGCATCGCCGCGGCGATAGCGGCGTTCTGGCTGATCATATTCGTCAATGTGTCTATGGTGCTTGGCGCTTGGGGCATGTCGCAGGCGATGGGAGGGTACGCGCAGCGCTCGGAAGAGGATGCGCTCACCGGCCTGCTGAACCGGCGCGCATTCGTCGAGACGGTCGGTAATCGGGTTGCGAACCCTTCGCGTGCGCACACGCATCTGGCTGTGGTGATGCTCGATCTCGACAACTTCAAACGCATCAACGACACCCACGGTCATTGCGTCGGTGACGATGCGCTCCGAGCGGTGAGCGGGCTGCTGATCGAGCACACCCCACCCGACGCCGTCGTCTGCCGCGCCGGCGGCGAAGAGTTTCTCATCGCGCTGACGTGCGTGACCTCCGAGATAGAACCGCTGGCGGCGCGGATTTGCGCTGCCCTGACGGGCCTTTCCCCGAAGATGACGGCGAGCATCGGCACTGCCAGCGCCGAGTTGACATCGTTGAGCGTTCGCGAGAGTCACGCCCGCATCGAGGAGCTGATCGCGATCGCCGACGGCGCGATGTATGCCGCCAAACGCAGTGGCGGGAACCAGGTTCGCCACGCGAGCCGGGTAGCCGGGCCGAGCACGGCCCGTCCGACGCGAAGCGCCCCTTCGTCGGCGGCTCCCGCTCGCGGTGCGTGATCGGCAAGGCCGTGGTCGCGGTCGGGCAGGATGTGTGGAATGGGCAGTGACGACAGTGTGGGCGCGGCAGACTTCCGTCGCGCATTGGCGCTCATCCAGCACGGCGAGCGCGGCGACGAAGCGGGCATGCGCGTCATCGTC
Source organism: Mycobacterium sp. NGS64 (assembly GCF_059812245.1). NCBI lineage: Bacteria > Bacillati > Actinomycetota > Actinomycetes > Mycobacteriales > Mycobacteriaceae > Mycobacterium > Mycobacterium sp. NGS64. Next base: position 850,760 of record NZ_JCALCI010000001.1, read on the forward strand.
GACGATGAAGTCATCCCGGCTGGCCGGCTGCCACAGCTGATCCGCGCCACCGTGTCGATCTTGTGGCAACTGGTGGCTCAGCTCTGCGACCCGGACGAAGTCGCGGAAATCGGCGAAACCCTGGCCTTGGCGTCGACCGACGACGAGATCGGTCTCGACCGTGACAACCGGCTCGTTGCCCGGATGTCCATGGCACAACATTCGGGGGATCCCAGCGCCGAGTATGCGGTGCTCCGCGACGCAGCCGCGGCGCCCGACGGTCTGGTACGCCTCGCGCTCACCGCCGCCGGTGTCGTCTCCGCGATGCTGCCTCAGCTACGCACAGCCGCCGGCCGGCAGTTGATCAACAACTTGGCGATGCAAGCCCTGCGCGAGGAGAACAGTTGATAAGCAGGCGCCGGATCGGTTGAGCCCGTCGTACGTGATCGGCAGGGCCGTCGTCACCCAGGAAGAGGACTGGGACTTCCAAATCCGCTGGCGCGCAACGTAACCGAGAGTGAGCGTCCGGGGTCAACCGGGGCCCAGTCCGTCCTCCTCAAGACGCTGGAAGGCACGGACGGGGTCGTTATGGCGGACTACCTCCTCGGCGACCTGCCACATGGGCCTCATGCAGCTTTGTGACATTCTGCGGAGCACGTCGAGGGCTTGCTCGGTGTCGAGATCGAAGCGGTTCATGATGATGCCTGTCGCTTGCCAGACAACGGAATCCGCGGGCCAGGCCGGACGCGGATGGGCGGTCTCCATCATTCAGTTGACCAATCTGTTCTTCAAAGCCGCCCCTGCAGACACCCCATTGTCCTCTGCTGATGTCGGGAATGTAAGCCCCCGGGTGGGCCGGACCGAAAAGGGGTAACCGCGTCTTAGCGCACGATTCGAAAAACCTGGAAGAGAAGGACACGCCAGTGAGCGGTGCGAATAAAGCCCGGAACAAAGTCGACCAGATCACCGGCAAGGCCAAAGCGGCAATCGGCCGTGCGATGAACGATCCAGCGTTGGAAGCCGAGGGCAGGGCCGATCAGCGCGCGGCCCACCTGCGAGACGCCGGCGAAAAGGTCAAGGACGCCTTCCGGCCGCGCCGCCGTCGGGTGACGCTTCGACGGCGTCGGCAGGTCTAGCGCGAAGTATCACGGCCGGCTCGGCGGCGGTGACACGACGTCGTCGATCCAGGTCTGGGTGGTGATCCGGTTCCCGCTGACGGCGGTGACGGTCACGCTGGCGGTGTATTGCTTGCCCTTGTCGGCGATGGAGCATCGCTCGGACGCCCCTACCTGGCCCGGTAAATCGCCGGGACAGTCGACGCGTTCGGGCGCGTGACCGATCGAGTCCTGGAAGGCCCCGGTCGCGTCGCCGACCACCTCGACCAGCGGAAGGAAAGTCCCCGTCATGTCCGAACTGTGCGTCTGGGTCGGCGCCGCGACCGAAGCGGTCGGCGCCGGGCCGGGACCGCTGTGCCAAGCGGTCACCACGTAGCCGAGGATCGCGGCGACGGCGAGGCCGCCGCCGACGCCCGCCGCAACGACCCATTTCCGGTTCGGATTGACCTTGACCCCGAGCGCCGGCGGCCGCGAAAACACGGGCTGCCGCGCCTGAAGGTCGGAAACCATCTGGACGAGCTGACCGCGCGTCTTTGCCGACATCGCCGACAAACATCGCTGCCGGTGCTCCTCGGCATCGAGTTCGCCAGTCGCATAGGCGTTGTCGAGGATCGCGCACACGTCGGCGCGATCGGCGTCGCTGGCGCGCGTCGGGTCTTGATACCACGAACCCGGCTGCATCATCGCGCGCTCCCATTCGTACCTCGACTGCGAAAACGCTATCCCCGTCGAGGCCCCATAAAAAGTGGACTGAAAGAGCAAGATGTTCGCGTCGTGAACGGCGCATGAATTGTGGGTCGGCAGCGACGCCCCCGAACCGCGCCAACGTGAGACTTATTGGGTGACTTCAACCCACGCGAACCACAAGCACGCCAAGTTTCTCAAGTCAGTGATCCGTTGGCTGGACGTCGGGTACCCGCAGGGCGTTCCCGGGCCGGACCAGGTGGCCCTGTTCGCCCTGCTCAGGAGCACACCGCTGACCCAGGATCAGCTGGAAGAAGTGGTGGAAAACGTCATCGCCAAGCACCGCGCCGAAGGCGACGGGCCGATCAGCAAGGACGAGATCTCCGAGTTCATCACCAAGACCACCCACCACGACCCCGGCCGGGAGAACATCATCCGGGTGGCCGCCACGCTCGCCGCCGCCGGCTGGCCGCTGGCCGGCATCGACGTCAGCGAAGTTTGCCCCGGCGACGAGCACGGGGAGGCCGCCGAGGAGGTCGCCTGCCGGCGAGAAGAGGCCGCCTCACAGGGTTGAGATGTCGATGACGAAGCGGTAGCGCACGTCGCTGGCGAGCACCCGCTCGTAGGCCTCGTTGACGTAGGCCGCCTCGATCACCTCGATCTCGGGCGTCACGTCGTGCTCGGCGCAGAAGTCCAGCATCTCCTGCGTCTCGGCGATCCCGCCGATGTTGGACCCCGACAGGCTGCGCCGCGCCAGCGCCAACGGGAAAGCGTGCACCTGCATCGGGTGCTCGGGGATGCCGAGCTCGACGAGCGTGCCGTCGACATCGAGCAAGTTCACGTAGTCGTCGAGCGGCAGGTTCGCCGACACCGTGTTCAGGATCAGGTCGAAGCTGCCGCGCAGGTTGCGGAAGGTGTCGGGGTCGGCCGTCGCGTAGTAGTGGCTGGCGCCCAGGCGCAGGCCGTCCTCCATCTTCTTCAGCGACTGGGACAGCACACTCACCTCGGCGCCCATCGCGGCGCCCAGCTTGACGCCCATGTGCCCCAGGCCGCCGAGGCCGATGATCGCCAGGCGGGTGTCCTTGCCGGCCTTCCAGTGCCGCAGCGGCGAGAACAGCGTGATGCCGGCGCACAGCAGCGGCGCGGCCTTGTCCAGCGGCAGCGAGTCGGGGATGCGCAGCACGAAGTTCTCGTCGACGACGATCGCCTGGCTGTAGCCGCCCTGCGTCGGCGTGCCGTCCTTGTCGATGGCGTTGTAGGTGAAGGTCGCGCCGGGCTTGCAGTACTGCTCGAGCCCGGCCTTGCAACTGCTGCACTGGCCGCAGGAGTTCACCATGCAGCCCACGCCGACGTGGTCGCCCACCTTGTACTTCGTGACCTCGGCGCCCACCTCGGTCACCACGCCGGCGATCTCGTGGCCGACGACCACGGGGTAATTCGGCACGCCCCATTCGCCTTTGGCGGTGTGGATGTCCGAGTGGCAGATCCCGGCAAACTTGATGTCGATGGCGACGTCGTGCGGGCCGGGGTCGCGGCGCTCGATGGTGGTCTTGGTCAGCGGTGCGGTCGCCGAGGTGGCGGCGTACGCCGAAACAGTGCTCATGAATATCCCTCTTCGAGTTTCGATGCGTCCTACAGAAGTTTAGCTAAGGTAATGTTCTCGGGCCAATTGGCGGGTGAGCTAGTTGATCGGGGCGTTGAGCAGGCGCAGGTCGTCGACGATGCCGCGGGCCGCGATCAGGCCCTCGCCGGTTTGCCATACCTCGTCGTTGACGACGTAGACCCGGTTGTCGTGGTTGGCCGACAGCTTGCGCCAGGGGTTGCTGTCCAGCACGGTGGCGGCGCGGTCCGCGGCGGCCGGGGTGGCGCAGGACACATAGACCACGTCGGCGTCCGCGGCGGAGAGGTCCGGGTTTTTGGCGAGGTCGGCGTCGGTGGCGCCGATCTCGATGTAGGGCTTGTCGGTGAACCGCTGGGCGGCCGGCCGGTCCACCCCGACGGCCCCGAGCACGCTGGCCGGGAAGTTGTTGGCCCCGTAGACCCGGATCGCGGTGGTGGTCAGCTGCACGATCGACGCCTGGAAGTGGGACGCGTCGTGCGCCGTGCCGATCTGGGTGGCCCGCTGCGTGAACCCGGCGATCAGGGCGTCGACGGCGCCGGTGCGCGCCGTGGCGGCGCCGACGCCGCGCAGGTTGGCCTCCCAGGCCGCGCCGGGCGCCGCCGTGAATACCGTCGGGGCGATCGCGGCGAGCTGCGGGTAGAGCTTGGGAGTCAGGCCCTGCGATCCCAGGATCAGGTCGGGGTGGGCCGCGGCGATGCCGCCCAGGTCGGGATTGGTCCGGGTACCGACGCCCGGCAGGCCGTGCACCGCACCGCCCAGGTACGACGGCTGGCCCGACGACCCGTCCGGGAGCGCGGCGGCGACCACCCGCGATTGCAGGCCGAGCGCGCACAGGGCGTCGAGCTGGTCGCCGGAGAGCACGACGATGCGCTGCGGCTCCGCGGGAACGGCGACGGTGTCGGGGGTGACGCCGGCGGCGTTGCGGGCCTGCCGGGTGGGCGGCCCGGGGTCGGCTGCGGCGGCGCCGCGCGGGCACGACTCGTCGGGCTTGCGGTCGTTTCCCAGCACGCCGGCGCCCGCGATCTGGGTGGTGGGCGTGATCAGGGACCGGGTCGACGCCGCGGTGCCCGAGCCGCCGGAGCCGCATGCGCCGCAGGCCAGGACGGCCGCGGCCAGAACCGCTGCGGCCACGGTCGATCGGCTTGCCGGCACGGGTCCGACGCTAACATCCGCCGACTTCGCAGCCGTTTACGACAGTTTGTAGGACTGCCCCTGACGGCGAGTTGTCGGAAGGCTAAGATTCGGAGCAATACTGGGTTCGGGCCCTGTCCGATACGGATGTTTGGAGGAGCTGTTGACAGCCGAAGCCCCCCCGTTGGGAGAACTCGAGGCCGTCCGTCCGTTCCCGGCCCGGACGGGTCCCAAAGGGAACCTCGTCTACAAGCTGATCACCACCACCGATCACAAGATGATCGGCATCATGTACTGCGTCGCCTGCTTCATCTTTTTCTTCCTGGGCGGGTTCCTGGCGCTGTTGATGCGCAGCGAGTTGGCGTCGCCGGGCCTGCAGTTCTTCTCGAACGAGCAGTTCAACCAGCTGTTCACCATGCACGGCACGATCATGCTGCTGTTTTATGCGACCCCGATCGTGTTCGGCTTCGCCAACCTGGTGCTGCCGCTGCAGATCGGCGCGCCGGACGTCGCCTTCCCGCGGCTGAACGCTTTTTCGTTCTGGCTGTTCCTGTTCGGCGCCCTGATCGCCACCGCCGGTTTCATCACGCCGGGCGGGGCGGCGGACTTCGGCTGGACCGCCTACACCCCGCTCTCGGACGCGATCCATTCGCCCGGTGCCGGCGGTGACCTGTGGATCATGGGCCTCGCGGTCGCCGGCCTGGGCACCATCCTGGGCGCGGTGAACATGATCACCACGGTGGTCTGCATGCGCGCGCCGGGGATGACGATGTTCCGGATGCCGATCATGACCTGGAACATCCTGGTGACGTCGATCCTGGTGCTGATCGCCTTCCCGCTGCTGACGGCGGCGCTGTTCGGCCTGGCCGCCGACCGCCACCTGGGCGCGCACGTCTACGACCCGGCCAACGGCGGAGTCCTCTTGTGGCAGCACCTGTTCTGGTTCTTCGGCCACCCCGAGGTGTACATCATCGCGCTGCCGTTCTTCGGCATCGTGTCCGAGATCATCCCAGTGTTCTCCCGCAAGCCGATCTTCGGTTACACCACGCTGGTGTACGCGACGCTGTCGATCGCCGCACTCTCGGTCGCGGTATGGGCGCACCACATGTTCGCCACCGGAGCCGTTCTGCTGCCGTTCTTTTCGTTCATGACGTATCTGATCGCGGTGCCGACCGGGATCAAGTTCTTCAACTGGATCGGCACGATGTGGAAGGGCCAGTTGACCTTTGAGACGCCGATGCTGTTCTCGATCGGCTTCCTGGTCACCTTCCTGCTGGGCGGGCTGACCGGCGTGCTGCTGGCCAGCCCGCCGCTGGACTTCCACGTCAGCGACAGCTACTTCGTGGTCGCGCACTTCCACTACGTGCTGTTCGGCACCATCGTGTTCTCCACCTTCGCCGGCATCTACTTCTGGTTCCCGAAAATGACCGGGCGGCTGCTGGACGAACGGCTGGGCAAGCTGCACTTCTGGCTGACGTTCATCGGCTTTCACACCACGTTCCTGGTGCAGCACTGGCTGGGCGACAAGGGCATGCCGCGCCGCTACGCCGACTACCTGCCCACCGACGGCTTCACCACGCTCAACGTGATCTCGACGATCGGCGCCTTCATCCTGGGCGCGTCGATGTTCCCGTTCGTGTGGAACGTGTTCAAGAGCTGGCGCTACGGCGAAGTCGTGACCGTCGACGACCCGTGGGGTTACGGCAACTCGCTGGAGTGGGCGACCAGCTGCCCGCCGCCGCGGCACAACTTCACCGAGCTGCCCCGAATCCGTTCGGAGCGACCGGCATTCGAGCTGCACTATCCACACATGGTGGAGCGGCTGCGCGCCGAGGCGCACGTCGGCCGCCACGCGACGGCGCTCGAGTCGCCGAAGGGCTTCGGTCCGCGGACCGAACCCGATCGCTCGACCGCCGACCAGTAGCGGCGGCTGCCGGGAGTGAACTCACCACTCAAGGTGTCGGTACTGATCACCGTCACCGGCGTGGATCAGCCGGGCGTGACGTCGGCGCTGTTCGAGGTGCTGTCGCGGCACGGGGTGGAGTTGCTCAACGTCGAACAGGTGGTGATCCGCGGGCGCCTGACGCTCGGGGTCCTGCTGTGTTGCCCGCCCGAGGTCGCCGACGGGCCCGCGCTGCGCCATGACGTCGAATCCGCCATTCGCGCAAAGGGTCTCGACGTCAGCATCGAACCCAGCGACGACGTCCCGATCATCCGGGATCCGTCGACCCACACCATCTTCGTGCTCGGCCGCCCGATCACGGCCCGGGCGTTCGGCGCGGTGGCGCGGGAGGCGGCGGCGCTGGGCGTCAACATCGACCTCATTCGCGGTGTCTCCGATTACCCGGTGACCGGCCTGGAGTTGCGGGTGTCGGTGCCGCCCGGCGCCGACGGGCCGCTGCGCAACACGCTGTCGCGCGTCGCCGGCGACGAGCGCGTCGACATCGCCGTCGAGGGCTACAGCCTGGAGCGGCGCGCGAAGCGGCTCATCGTGTTCGACGTCGACTCGACGCTGGTTCAGGGTGAGGTCATCGAGATGCTGGCCGCGCGGGCGGGCGCGCAGGGCGCGGTCGCCACCATCACCGAGGCCGCCATGCGCGGCGAGCTCGACTTCGCGCAGTCGCTCGAGCAGCGGGTGGCGACCCTGAAAGGCCTGCCCGCCACGGTGATCGACGAGGTCGCCGCCCAGTTGGAGCTGATGCCCGGCGCCCGCACGACGCTGCGCACGCTGCGGCGCTTGGGTTTTCGCTGCGGCGTGGTCTCGGGCGGGTTCCGGCGGATCATCGAGCCGCTGGCGGAGGAGCTGGCGCTGGACTACGTCGCCGCCAACGAGCTGGAGATCGTCGACGGGACGCTCACCGGGCGGGTCACCGGCCCGATCATCGATCGGGCCGGCAAGGCGCAGGCCCTGCGGGAATTCGCGCAGCAGGCCGGGGTGCCGATGGAGCAGACCGTCGCCGTCGGGGACGGCGCCAACGACATCGACATGCTGGCCGCGGCCGGGCTGGGGGTGGCGTTCAACGCCAAACCGGCGCTGCGCGAGGTCGCCGATGCGTCGTTGAGCCACCCCTACCTGGACACCGTGCTGTTTCTGCTCGGGGTGACGCGCAGCGAGATCGAGGCCGCCGACGCGGTCGACGGCCAGGTGCGCCGCGTCGAGATCCCGCCGGATTAGTGGCGACCGCGGTACGGCACGATGGGCGGGTGCCCGAAAACGGAAGTCGGAGGTGAAGCCCGAGGATTCGAGAGAATCCGAGGGTGGAACCGACCAAACTAACGAGGCAGCGGACCCCGATCTGCTGATCGACTTCAGGAACGTGTCGCTGCAGCGCGATGGACGCACCCTGGTCGGACCGCTGGATTGGGCCGTGGAACTCGACGAACGCTGGGTGATCATCGGGCCCAACGGCGCGGGCAAGACGTCGTTGCTCCGCATCGCCGCCGCGAGCGAGCACCCGTCGTCGGGCGTGGCGTTCGTGCTCGGTGAGCGGCTGGGCCGGGTCGACGTGTCCGAGCTGCGGTCGCGGATCGGGCTGAGCTCGTCGGCGCTGGCGCAGCGGATCCCCACCGACGAAGTCGTGCGCGACCTCGTCGTCTCGGCGGGGTACGCGGTGTTGGGTCGTTGGCGCGAGCGCTACGAGGATGTCGACTACCGCCGGGCGATCGACATGCTGGAAAGCCTTGGCGCCGAGCACCTCGCGGACCGCACCTACGGCACGCTGTCGGAGGGGGAGCGCAAGCGGGTGCTGATCGCCCGCGCGTTGATGACCGACCCGGAGCTGCTGCTGCTCGACGAGCCCGCCGCCGGCCTGGACCTGGGCGGCCGGGAGGAGCTGGTGGCCCGGCTGGCCGACCTGGCCGCCGACCCCGATGCGCCCGCGCTGGTGCTGGTCACCCACCACGTCGAGGAGGTGCCGCCCGGCTTCAGCCACTGCATGCTGTTGTCGGAGGCCCGGGTGGTCGCGGCGGGACTGCTGTCCGACGTGCTGACCGCCGAGAACCTGTCCGCGGCGTTCGGCCAGTCGATCGCCCTGGACTTCGTCGACGGGCGCTATTTCGCCCGGCGAGTCCGCACCCGCGCGGCCCACCGGAGGCAGCTATGAGTACACCGCAGGATCCGCCACCCCTCGTCCCCCGGCCGGCGGCGACCGTGATGCTGGTCCGCGATGACCCGGACGGGATCGCGGTGTTCCTGATGCGCCGGCACGCCAAGATGGAGTTCGCCGCGGGGACGATGGTGTTCCCCGGCGGCGGCGTCGACGACCGCGACCGCAACGCCGATATCGCGTGGGCGGGGCCGCCGCCGCAGTGGTGGGCACAGCGGTTCGGCATCGAACCCGACCTGGCCGAGGCGCTGGTCTGCGCCGCCGCGCGGGAGACGTTCGAGGAATCGGGGGTGCTGTTCGCGGGGCCGGCTGGGGAGCCGGAAAGCATTGTGGGCGACGCCTCGGCATACGGCGACGCGCGCCGCGCGCTGGCCGACGGCACGCTGTCCTTCGCCGACTTCCTGCGCCGCGAGAACCTGGAACTGCGATCGGACCTGCTGCGGCCGTGGGCCAACTGGGTGACCCCGGAGGCCGAGCGCACCCGCCGCTACGACACCTACTTCTTTGTGGGGGCGCTGCCGGAGGGGCAGCGGGCCGACGGGCGCAACACCGAGTCCGACCGCGCGGGCTGGACGACGCCGCAGGCCGCCATCGACGACTTCGCCCACGGCCGGTGCTTCCTGCTGCCGCCGACCTGGACGCAGCTGGACTCGCTGGCCGGCCGCACCGTCGCCGACGTGCTGGCCGTCGAGCGCCAGATCGTCACGGTGCAGCCGCGCCTCGAAATCCAGGGCGACAACTGGATTTTCGAGTTTTTCGACTCCGACCGCTACCACCAGGCCCGCGAGGCGGGCGGCATGGGGTGGCGGCATTGAGGGAATTCGTCAGCGTCGTGGTCAGCGACGGGTCGCGCGACGCCGGCCTGGCCATGTTGCTGCTGTCGCGGCCGCCCACCAACGCGATGACACGGCAGGTCTACCGCGAGATCGTGTCCGCGGCCGACGAGCTCGGGCGCCGCGACGACGTCGCCGTCGTGATCCTGTTCGGCGGCCACGAAATCTTCTCCGCCGGCGACGACGCGCCCGAGCTGCAAACGCTGACCGCGGGCGAGGCCGAGACCGCGGCCCGGGTGCGGCAGGCAGCCCTGGACGCCGTCGCCGCGATCCCCAAGCCGACCGTGGCCGCGATCACCGGCTACGCGCTGGGCGCCGGCCTGGCCCTGGCCCTGGCCGCCGACTGGCGGGTCAGCGGCGACAACGTCAAGTTCGGCGCCACCGAGATCCTGGCCGGCCTGGTCCCCGGCGACGGGGCGATGACCCGGCTGGCCCGCGTCACCGGCGCGAGCCGGGCCAAGGAACTGGTGTTCAGCGGGCGCTTCTTCGACGCCGAGGAGGCCCTGGCGCTGGGCCTGATCGACGAGATGGTGGCCCCCGACGACGTCTACGACGCCGCGGCGGCGTGGGCGCGCCGCTTCCTCGACGGGCCGGCGCAGGCGATCGCTGTGGCCAAGGCCAGAATCAACGCCGTTTTCGATCGGTTACCCGACGCCGATTAGGCTGCCCTGCATGACGACGAGTACCGGGATCTCAGGCGACGCCGTTCCCAACCCGCATGCCACCGCCGAGCAGGTGGAGGCGGCGCGACACGACAGCAAGCTGGCCCAGGTTCTCTACCACGACTGGGAAGCGGAGAACTACGACGAGAAATGGTCGATCTCCTACGACCAGCGCTGCGTCGAGTACGCCCGGAACTGCTTCGACGCCACCGTGCCCGACCAGGTGCTCAGGGAGCTGCCCTACGACCGCGCACTCGAATTAGGTTGTGGGACAGGCTTTTTCCTGCTGAACCTGATCCAGTCCGGGGTGGCGCGGCGGGGGTCGGTCACCGACCTGTCGCCCGGCATGGTCAAGGTCGCCACCCGCAACGGCCAATCGCTGGGCCTGGACATCGACGGGCGCGTCGCCGACGCCGAGGGCATCCCGTACGAGGACAACACCTTCGACCTGGTCGTCGGCCACGCGGTGCTGCACCACATCCCCGACGTCGAGCTGTCGCTGCGCGAGGTGGTCCGGGTGCTGCGTCCCGGCGGCCGGTTCGTCTTCGCCGGTGAGCCGAGCAATGCCGGCGAGGTCTACGCCCGCGCCCTCTCGACGCTGACCTGGCGGGTCGTCACCAACGTGACCCGGTTGCCCGGCCTGGGCGGCTGGCGGCGCCCGCAGGCCGAGCTGGACGAGTCGTCGCGCGCGGCGGCGCTTGAGGCCCTCGTCGACCTGCACACGTTCGCGCCGGAAGACCTGGAGCGGATGGCAGCCAACGCCGGCGCCGTCGACGTCCAAACCGCCACCGTCGAGTTCACCGCCGCGATGCTGGGCTGGCCGCTTCGCACGTTCGAGTGCGCGGTCCCGCCGGGGCGGCTGGGCTGGGGCTGGGCGAAATTCGCCTTCAACGGCTGGAAGACGCTGAGCTGGGTGGACGCCAACGTGTGGCGGCACGTGGTGCCGAAGGGCTGGTTCTACAACGTGATGGTCACCGGGGTCAAACCCTCCTGAGTGGGCGCCGCCCGGCGACGATGCAGGCCGCGCAGCGGCGTGAGGAGGAGTCGGGCAATCAGAATCAGCACCGACGACGTCAGCTACCTGCGCTCGGAATCGGGTGCCGCGGCCCTGGCCGCCGTCGCCGAACTCGAGCTGACCGACGCGACGCGGGTCGCCGACATCGCGGCGGTGCGCGCCCGGTTCGGCGATCGGGCGCCGGTGCTGGTCGAGACGACGCTGCTGCGCCGCCGCGCCTTGGACAAACTCGGACAGCTGCAGGTCTCCGGCTGGCTGTTCACCGACGAGGCGCTGCAGCAGGCCACCGCCGCTCCGGTGGCGTTGCACCGGGCGTCGCGGCTGGCCCAGGCGGGCGTGACGGTGCACGACGCGACCTGTTCGATCGGCACCGAGCTGGCCGCGTTGCGCGCCGCGGGCGTGCGCGCGGTGGGCAGCGACATCGACGCGGTGCGCCTCGCGATGGCGCGGCACAACCTGGGCGCGGCGACCGGCCTGTGCCGCGCCGACGCGCTGCACCCGGTGACCCGCGACGCGGTGGTGCTGGTCGACCCGGCGCGCCGCCTCGGGGGACGGCGGCGGATGCGCGTCGACGACTACGCACCTGCCCTGGGCCGGGTGCTGGACACCTACTGGAACCGTGACCTCGTCGTAAAGTGCGCCCCCGGAATAGATTTCGGCGAACTTAGCCGTCTCGGTTTCGGCGGCGAGATCGAGGTGACGTCGTATCAGGGGTCGGTGCGGGAAGCGTGCCTGTGGTCGGCCGGGCTGTCGCGGGCGGGGGTGCGCCGGCGGGCGAGCGTCCTCGATCGCGGGGAACAGCTCACCGACACCGAACCGGACGACTGCCCGGTGGGCCCGCCCGGGCGGTGGATCGTCGACCCCGACGGGGCGGTGGTGCGGGCCGGTCTGGTGCGCCACTACGCCGCCCGGCACGGGCTATGGCAACTCGACCCCGACATCGCGTACCTGTCCGGGGATCGGCTGCCGCCGGGGGTCCGGGGCTTCGAGGTGCTCGAGCAGCTGGCGTTCGACGAGCGCCGGCTGCGGCAGGCCCTGGCGGCGCTGGGCTGCGGGGCGCTCGAGATCTTGGTCCGCGGGGTGCGCGTCGACCCCGACGCGCTGAGGCGCCGGCTGCGTCCGCGCGGGGACCGGCCGCTGTCGGTCGTCATCACCCGCATCGGCGCCGGGGCCGCCGGTCGTGCGACGGCCTTCGTCTGCCGGGCGTCCCGGTAGGCTGGCTGCGTCACACCTGGTAGGCGCCCCGCCCTTAATCCGCGAGGACAATTCACGATGCGTTACCTGATTGCGGCCGCGGTGCTGGCTGCGGGCGCTTTTATGGTCACGCCGGGCTGGCCGGCGGGCGCGGAACCGGCGTCGTGCGCCAGCCTGGGCGGCACCGTGGAAGCCGGCCAGATGTGTCAAGTGCATGCCACCGGCCCCACCTACATGCTGAACATGACGTTCCCCGCCGACTACCCCGACGAGCAGGCGCTGGTCGACTACATCACGCAGAACCGCGACGGGTTCGTCAACGTCGCGCAGGGGTCCGGCACGCGCGACCAGCCGTACCAGATGGAGGCCACCACCGAGCAACACACCGCTGGACAGCCGCCGCACAACACCCGCAGCGTCGTGCTGAAGTTTTTCCAGGACCTGGGCGGTTCCCGGCCGACCACCTGGTACAAGGCGTTCAACTACAACCTGGGGACCAAACAGCCCATCACCTTCGACAACCTGTTCGCGCCGGGCACGACGCCGCTCGACAGCATCTTTCCCATCGTCCAGCGCGACCTGAACCGGCAAAACCCGCTGGGCGCAGTGATATTGCCGTCGACCGGGCTTGACCCGTCGCACTACCAGAACTTCGCGATCACCGACGACCAGCTGATCTTCTACTTCGCTCCCGGCGAGATGCTGCCGTCGTTCGGCGGCCCCACCCAAGCGCAGGTGCCGCGCAGCGCCATCCCGCCGCTCGCCGTGTGAGTCCTGGGCGCCGACACGCCGACGAGCTCCGCCCCAGCCGCACAACGCAAAGCCGCGAATTCACATTCAAACGCGTAGCCGGCTCAGACGGGCCCGGCCAGCGTCTCGATCGCCGCGGCGCCGATCGCCAGCCCGACCTGCGCCACACAACCGATGACCGGGACGAAAAAGGCCGTTCGGCGCCGGATGAGCAGGGCCACCGCGACGGCGACGTCGGCGACCAGGACGGCGGCGCCGCCCCAGACCCCCAGCATCATGGCGCGGTCGATCCAGGCGGGGTCGCCGCACTTGACGGCGCCGCACGGGTCGGTGCCCATCACGAACAGGCCCAGCAGCACATACGTCGCCGCCAGCAGGAATGCGTGGACGATGAGCAGGACGACGGTCGCGACGACGTCGGCGGGGCGGCTGCGCGCGCTCATGCCGGCCCGAATCCGTAGACCTGGCCGTCGCTGGTGGCGGCCACCACCCGGCGATCGTTGCCCACCGACACCCCGACGGGATACCCGCCGGCCGCCGGAAGCGGATAGCTGCCCAGCGTGTGCCCGTTGCCCGGGTCGAACACCAGCACCGACATTCCGGGTGCGCCGTCCGCGGAGGGGCCGCCGACGACCACATATCCGGCGCCGCCGCCGGCCAGGCTCGACGACGACAGCGGCGTCGTGTCGTCGCGGCGCCATACCGGGTCGGCGTGATCCCCGGCGTCCTTGAACGCCACCAACCGCGTGTCGGGGCCGCCGCCCGACACGATCAGCCCCTGCGGGGTGACCGCGGGCGGCGTCTGCGCCAGAAAGCCAAGTGGCGCAGACCATTTCGGTTTCCCGTCGGCGGTGTGCAGGGCCCACAGCCGTTGGTCGCGGCCGTTGACGTAGACGGTCGAGCCGTCGGCGGACAGCACCGGGCTGGCGATGACACCGGCGCCGACGGCGTCGCTGGTCCAGTCCCGGGTGATCAGCGGCGTCTGGCCCGGGTGGTACTTCAGCCCGACCAGCCCGGCGGCCGGAGCGCCGGGCTGCCAGACGCCCAGCACCGCGGTCCCATTGACCGGTGAGTAGGCCGGCGCCGCGGCGACCGGGCAGCCCGGCCGGGCGGGCGCGCAATCGGCCAACCCGCGCGTCGCGTCGGTGGGGTCGACGCCCTCCACCAGATCGAGTGGGCTGCCCACCACCTCGCCGCGGTGCGAGTCGAAAACCAGCACCTGTCCCAGGTGCGTGGTGACGAGCAGCTGGCCGTGGCCCAGAAACCTTGGGGTGGTGGGCATCCCGATCACGGGCTGGCGCCAGCGCGTCCACTGGGTCACCGGAAACGAGAAGAAGGTGCCCGGCTGGCCGACGTACAGGTTGTCGAAGCCGTCGAACAGCGGGCCGGCGAAGCCGCCGCCCTGCACCAGCCGCACACACCAGCGTTGGCGGCCGTTGTCATTGGCCTCCCACTCCATCAGCGAGCAGCCGGCCGGGGTCTGCGCGTTCAGCGCGAGATAGCTGCGCGCGCTCAGCGCCGCGCCCGACCCGAGGCTGCCCTTGACCGACCGCGTCCACTGCAGCGACAGCTTGGTGGCGCCGCCGGTCGCGGTGTAGCTGCTGTTGGCGGCGTCGCCGTATTGCGCCGGCCAGCCCTGCGCGGGCGAGGCGTCCACCCACGAGTCGGTGTTGCCGCAGCCGCCGAGCCCGACCGCGAGCCCGGCCGCCAAGGCGGCGCACGAGCCACGCCGAAGCCCACGCAGGAGATGTCGGGCAAGCACCTCGGGTTTCCAAGTCCTTCTACGTTGCGGGGGCAGCGAGCGAGTACAGGTGAGGGTAACCCCTGACGGCTCCGATAGGCTTTCCGGCCATGACGAGCATGTGGAATGCTCCGCTTCACCGCCGCTGGCGTGGATCGAACCTGCGCGACCCCCGCCAGGCCAAGTTCCTCACGCTGGCCTCGCTGAAGTGGGTGCTGGCCAACCGGGCCTACACCCCGTGGTACCTGGTGCGCTACTGGCGGCTGCTGAAATTCAAGCTGGCCAACCCGCACATCATCACCCGGGGGATGGTGTTTTTGGGCAAGGGCGTGGAGATCCACGCGACACCGGAACTGTCGGAGATGGAGATCGGCCGCTGGGTGCACATCGGCGACAAGAACACCATCCGCGCGCACGAGGGCTCGCTGCGGTTCGGCGACAAGGTGGTGCTCGGCCGCGACAACGTCATCAACACCTACCTCGACATCGAGCTCGGCGATTCGGTGTTGATGGCCGACTGGTGCTACGTCTGCGATTTCGATCACCGCATGGACGACATCAACCTGCCGATAAAGGATCAGGGCATCGTCAAGTCCCCAGTCCGGATCGGGCCGGACACCTGGGTCGGGGTCAAGGTCACCGTGCTGCGCGGCACCTCCATCGGGCGCGGCTGCGTGCTGGGATCGCACGCGGTGGTGCGCGGCGTCGTCCCCGACTACTCGATCGCGGTCGGCGCACCGGCCAAGGTGGTCAAGAACCGCCAGCTGTCCTGGGAGAGCTCGGCCGCGCAGCGCGCCGAACTGGCGGCCGCGCTGGCGGATATCGAACGCAAGAAAGCGGCGCGCTAGCCCGCTTTATTCGGGCCTATTCGGGTTTGTCGTCGACCTTGTAGTCGAAGCTGACGTCGCCCGCGTCGACGCCGGTGACGGTGACGGCAATGCCGTACTTCTGCGTGCCGTCGGTGAGCTCGCAGCGCAGCGTCGCGCCCTCGACGCCCTTCAGGTTGTCCGGGCACGTCACCGAGTCGGGCTTGCGGCCGACTTGCTGGGTCAGCTTGTTGCTGAGGATTTTCGCGACCTGGTTCTTGTCCACCGTCTCGACCATGTCGAACTTGACGTCGTTGCCGTTGACGCTGGTCACGGTGACGTTGACGTTGAAGGTCTGGTCTTTGACCTTCATCGTGCAGTTCAGCTGCGCCCCGACCGAGGCCGGCAGGTCGTTCGGGCAGTCGACCGATTCGGGCTTGTTGCCGGCGGCGTCGGTCAGTTTGGCGGTGATCTGGTTGGCGACATCGCCCTTGCTGACCGCGTGCTTCGATGAGACCGAACACGAACAGGCGCCGGCGCCGGCCATGAGCCCGGCGGCCGCGCCCGCCACCAACAACGTCCGAACGATCGAGCGAGCCATGGCGCCTCCCGTGGGCGAAATCGACGAGAACTGTGAGTCGGCTGATAATTGCATGCCAACCAGCTTCGGGTCTAAGGAATCGCTCAGATGCTGTGATAGCGGCGCAGGGCTTCGGCGCGTTCGGCTCCGTGGTCGACGATCGGTGCCGGGTATCCCTGCGGCCGTTCGCCTTTCCTCAGGTGCGGGTCGTCGACTCCGCGCAATTCGGGAACCCAGCGCCGGATGTAGTCGCCGGACGGATCGAACTTCTCGCCCTGCGTGGTCGGGTTGAAGACCCGGAAGTACGGCGCCGCGTCGGTGCCCGATCCGGCGCACCACTGCCAGCCGTGCTGGTTGTTGGCCATGTCGCCATCGACGAGCTGATCCAGGAACCATTCGGCGCCCCACTGCCACGGCAGGTGGAGGTCCTTGACCAGAAACGACGCGGTGATCATCCGCGCCCGGTTGTGCAAGAAGCCGGTCTCGCGAAGCTGACGCATCCCGGCGTCGACAAAGGGAAACCCGGTTTGGCCGGCCTTCCAGGCCTCGAAGCGGCGCTTGGCCTCCGGTCCCGCGTCGGTAGGGATGTCGTCGAACCGGCCGTTCCAGTTGTGCCACGCGCTGGTCGGCCGGTGGTGCAACACGTCGGCGTAGAAGTCGCGAAAGGCCAACTCCCGCAGGAAGGCTTGCGCCCCGGAGCCGCGCAGGTCGAGGTCGGCGACCATGGTGCGGGGGTGGATGGAGCCGAATTTCAGGTGCGCCGACATCCGGCTGGTGCTCGCCAGGTCCGGCCGGTCGCGGTCCTGCCCGTAGCACTGTAAACCGTTGTCCACGAACGACTTCCAGAATCGACGCGCCGAGGCCTCGCCTGCCACCACGTCGAGCGCGGCGCCGGGATCGGGGATCTCGCACTGCTTGATCCCCAGCCGCCCCGGATCGAGCCAGCGCGCGGAGCCGGCGCTCGATTTCGCCGGCGCCCGCCAGCCGACGTCGCGCCACTGGCGCAGAAACGGGGTGAACACCTGATAGGGGGAGCCGTCCTGCTTCGTGACACGGCCGGGTGAAACCAGGTACGGCGACCCCGTCGCCGTCAGCGGCACGGAATCCAGTGCGGCGCCGACACGTTCGTCACGGCGCCTCCCGTACGGCGCGAAATCCTCCGAGATGTGCACCGACGACGCGCCGATTTCCTTGGCGATGCGGGGGATTAGCGTCTCGGGCCGTCCGCGGGTCACCAGCAGCCGACCGTCGAGGTCGTCGCGCAGGCGGCGCAGCGAGTCACCGAGGAATTGCAGCCGGCGCCGCCCCGACGAGGCCTCCAGCCTCGGATCGAGGACGAAGCAGGCGAGCACTTCCTCGCCGCTTTGGGCGGCGGCGGCGAGTGCGGGGTGATCGCGCAACCGCAGGTCGCGGCGAAACCATAACAGCGTCGGCATGATTCAGCGGTTGAGTCGCCAGATGTGGGTGGACAAGACGGTGGCGAAGGCGCACCACAGCGGATAGGGGGACAGCGCCGCTCCCGCCCTGCCGTCCGCCTGCGCGGCCCGGCGGGCGAGGTCGGCGCTGCTGGCTGCCAGCGCCGCGGCGCCGAGCGCGGAGGCGCCGAGCTTGTGATAGCGGAAGAACAGCCAGCTCCATCCGGCGTTCAGCGACAGGTTCAGCCCCAGCGCCGCGGCGTAGCGGCGCGCATCGTCGTGGCGCCCGGCCGCGCGCAACCGGTCGATGGCCACCGCGGACGTCGCCGCGATATCGGTGTAGAGCGCGGTCCAGACGACGGGGAAGGCGGCGCCGGGCGGCTGATAGGGCGGCTTGCGAAGCCGGGAGTACCAGGCGGGCACGCGGTTCGGGCTGGCGATGCTTCCGGTGCCGGCGGCAACGGCGACGGCGAGGGCGGTCGCGGCCACAATCGACGGTCTCACGCTCTGCTTCCTTTCGGTCGGGCGGGATCGGTGGGCCACCAGCTGCGGTCGCCGACGAGGGTCAACAGCACGGGGATGACCGGGGTGCGCACGACGAAGGTGTCGAGCAGGATGCCGAGGCCGACGATAATGCCCAGCCGCGTCAGCGGATCGTCCCAACTCACGCCACAAGTATTTCAGTCATTTAACCATTAATCAAGTTAACAATCCCGCTTCGGCGCGGTATGCTGCGATTCTGATGGAAGCCACCACCGACCGTGTTCGGCTCGAGGCGCTGATCGCGGCCGACGCGCGTGCCCTGACCGCCGAATCCGACCAGATGGGTCGCGTCTTCGCCGCGGCGCACCAATTGGGCCCCAGCGACTTTCGCGCCTTGCTGCATATTCTGGTCGCCGAAACGGCGGGGGCGCCGCTCACGTCGGGGGAGTTACGACAGAAGATGGGCCTCTCGGCGGCGGCGATCACCTACCTCGTGGAGCGGATGATCAATTCCGGCCACATCCGGCGCGACACGCACGCCGAGGACCGCCGAAAGGTCATCCTGCGCTACTCGGATCCCGGGCTGGACACCGCCCGCTCGTTCTTCACCCCACTGGGACTGCACACCCGAACCGCGCTGGGCGACCTGCCCGACGCGGATTTGGCCGCTGCCCACCGTGTCTTCACCGCGCTGATCGCCGCAATGCGCCACTTCCAGCGCGAATTGAGTTGACGTCACTGAACGTTCGACGGTGCCATCGCGCCAGCGCGTCGGGCGCCCACCAGTTCCGGCCGCCGAGCACGTGCATGAACGCCGGCACCAGCACCATTCGCACCAGCGTCGCGTCGGCCAGGACCGCGATGGTCAGGCCCAGCCCGAACATGCGCATGAAGGAAACCCCGGCGGAAATCAGGGCCGCGAACGAGATCGACATCAGCAGCGCCGCGGCGGTGATCACCCTGCCGGTGCGCGCCAGCCCCAGCGCGATGCTTTCGTCGTTGTCCGCACGCGTTCGGGGTGAGTCCAGCCAATACTCGCGGATCCGGGAAAGCAGGAAGACTTCGTAGTCCATCGACAATCCGAACGCGATGCAGAACATCAGCACCGGGACGTTCGCCGCCAGGGTGCCGGTCGACGTGGTGCCGGCCGCGCCCAGGTGCCCGTCCTGAAAGATCCAGACCAGGGCGCCGAACGCGGCCGTGAGCGAGACCATGTTGAGCAGTACCGCCTTGATCGGCAGGAGCACGCTGCCGGTGAGGAGGAAAAGCAGCACCAGTGTCACGAGGCCGATGAATCCGAATACCAACGGCAAGCGGGTGGTAATGCCGAGCACGCAGTCACGATTCGTTTGCGCCATCCCGGTGAACTGCGCCGGGTGGTGTCGCGGCGGCGCGATCGCGTGCAGCCGGTCCAATTGCGCCTCGGACGCCGCGGTGTAGAGGGGCGCGGCGCTGTCAATGGTCAGATAGGCGCTGCCGGTTGCCATTCCGCTTGGGGCCGACGGCGGGCCGCTCGGCTTCCCGGCGACGAAGGTGCCGGTCGGCGCGGATACCGCCGCGACATCGGCAACGAGGGACAACCGCATGGCGTAGGCGTCCAGGTCGGTGGTGGTGAGGCCGGCTGTGTCGGGGAGGACGAGCTTGATCTCATTACCGGTGCGGAAGTCGCTGCGGATTCGGTCGCTCACGGCCCGCGCCGACGAGGACGTCGGCAGTACCCGATCGTCGGGATAACCCCACCTGACGCCCAGGAACGGTGCGCCCAGCGCGAGCAGTACGGCGGTGATCGCCAAACCGACCGGGATCGCCTGGCGCATCACGGCTTTGGCGATCCGATACCAGGCGCTGCGTTCCAAGGTCTGCGGCGGGGGCGCGGGGCGCCGGAGGAGCCGGCGGCCCAGCGTCCAGATGTTGAGCGCGTCGAGCCGGTCGCCGAGCAACGCGATCGTCGCCGGCGCCAGGACCGTCGCCGCCAAGGCGGCGAACGCCACCACCGCGGTGCCGGCGTAGGCGAAGGACTTGAGGAAGTACATCGGGAACAGCGCGGTTGCGGCCAGTGCCAGGGCCACCGTGATCGCCGAGAACAGCACGGTACGGCCGGCGGTCGTCGCGGTCCTCACCAGCGCCTCGTCGTGGCCGGCCCCCTGCGCCAGTTCGTCCCGGTACCGGCTGATGATCAGCAACGTGTAGTCGACGGCCAGGGCGAATCCCAACGCCGCCGTCACGTTGAGAGCGAAGATCGACACGTTGGTGACCAGGGCGATCGCCCGCAACACCGCGAGCGAACCGAGGATCGCGACTCCGCCCACGGCCACGGGCAGTGCCGCCGCGAGTATTCCGCCGAAGACCCACACCAGCGCGACGAAGCTCAGCGGTATCGCGATCATTTCCATCCGCAGCAGGTCTTTTTCGGTCTGCTGGTTGACTTGTTGGTAGACCAGTGCCGACCCTCCCGCTTGCACCGTGACGCCTTGATGGTCGCGCGTGAAACGCTCCGCCAGCGTCCGGGCGTGGTCGGGTGCGCTGTTTTCGTCGCCCTTGAGTGCTGCCAGGATCATCGCCGTCTTGCCGTCGGCGCTGAACAAGCCCGGATTGGCCTGCGCGGCCCAGGGTGAGGTCACCTGTGCGACGAAGGGCGATTGGGAAAGCTGCTGGACAATGTCGGTGCCGACGGCCTGTGCGGCCTCGTCTCCGGCGCCGCCCGACGAACTCACCAGCACAACCAAATCCATGCCGCCCTGGTTGAACTTCTCGGCCAGCGTCGCGGCGGCGCGGGCCGATTCGGATGCCGGGTCGAGAAATCCTCCGGCGGACAGCCTGGACGCGGCCGGTATGCCGAAAACCGCTGCGGCAATCATGAATACGACGGTGATGCCGATGATCCGTCTCGGCGCGGCGACGGCGAGTCGGGCGATTCGCGTTAGCATGTACCGCCCTCGTGGTGATCCGCGCTAAATGGGCTGGGCCGGCGCTCCTACTCGAGATTACGTTAAGATTCTTAACCATTCAAGTACTTAAATAAATTCGGAAGTTGCACTAGGCTGGCGGCCGGGGATGAAGGATTGCCCGGCGCGGGACTGGGTACTACCCGATACGCAAGGAACGAGGTGAGCGGTGTGTTCGGGTCGATGGGAGCCATGATCGGCGGGGTGATAGATGCGGCGGGGTCGGTGGTCGGCTACCGCCACGGCACCAAGGAGCCGGACTACACCGCGGAGCAGCTGACCCGGGACGTCGAGCTCCGGCACTACGGTGCCCGGATCGCCGCGGAGACGACCGTCGTCGCGGACGAAGAGGCAGCCCGCTACGCCGGGTTTCGCCGACTCGCCGGTTACATATTCGGTGGCAACCGCGTCCAGGAGAAGATCGCGATGACCGCCCCGGTGGCCCAGGAGGCGGCGGGCGAGCGCCGATGGGTGATCCGATTTTTCATGCCCGCCGAAAAGACGCTGGACTCGCTGCCCGAGCCTGACGACGGAGAAGTCCGGCTGGCGACCGTGCCGCCGGAAACGGTTGCGGTGCACCGCTTCACGGGCAGCCGCAGCCGCCGAGCCATCGCTGCGCACACCTCCAGATTGATGACCGCGCTGCGCGAGACCGGATTCGAGGCCGTCGACACGCCGACCGCCTGGTTCTACGATCCGCCCTGGACCGTTCCGGCGCTGCGCCGCAACGAGATTGCCGTGCCGGTGGAGCCGAGCGCCTGACCATGCGCCCATCGACACTCATTGGCACCGCCGCGGCCGTGATCGGGACGGCGACGGCGGGTGGCCTGGCGACCCGCCCGGCAGCCCAGTCGGTGTGGTACCGCCAACTGCGCAAACCCACCTATCAGCCGCCGCGGTCGGCGTTTCCCGTGATCTGGCCGGCCTTGTACGCCGACATCGCGGCGGTGTCCGCGGTCACCCTCGACCGGCTGCGCGACGGCGGGAACGCGCCGGCGGCCCGCTCCTACCTCGGTGCTCTGGTGATCAACCTCCTGCTGAACGCCGGCTGGTCGTGGGTGTTCTTCAACCGACGCCACCTCGGGGCGGCGGTGGCGGTGAACGCCGCGCTGACCGCGAGCAGCGCCGACCTCACCCGGCGCGCCATCGCCGTGCGCGGGAGGCGCGCGGTGTGGCTGTCGGCCTATCCCGCCTGGTGCTTGTTCGCCTTCGCCCTGTCCGCCCACATCTGGCTGCTGAACCGCCGCCGCAGGATCGACGCGCCATGACGGCCGACCGCGGCGAGATGACCACCCGCAAGCGCCGTCACATCGACGTGTGCCTCGACGGCGACGTAGGTTATCACGGCCTGACGACCGGCCTGGAACGCTACGCTCTGCCCTACAACGCCCTGACGCAGACCAGCCTTGCCGACATCGACCTGCGCACCGAATTTCTCGGCGCGCGGTTGCGGGCTCCGATTCTGATCGGCGCCATGACCGGCGGGGCGAAGCTGTCGGGCACCATCAACCGCAACCTGGCCGCGGCCGCGCAACGGCTCGGCATCGGAATGATGCTGGGCTCGCAGCGGGTGATGCTGGACAGCGCGCTGGGGGAGCGGGCCGCCTCTAGTTTCTCGGTGCGCGACGTGGCGCCGGACGTGCTGTTGCTGGGCAACATCGGCCTTTCCCAGTTCACTAAGGACGCGGTGCCTGACATCGTTCAAGCCCTGGACCGGGTGGGGGCGAATGCGCTTGCGGTGCATACGAATCCGCTGCAGGAGGCCATCCAGCGCGATGGCGACACGAACTTCGCCGGATCGCTGGACCGGCTGCACGACGTGGCCGGCATGCTGGGCTACCCGGTGCTGTTGAAGGAGGTCGGTCACGGGATTGGCGGTGCGGCGATCGGCCAGCTGCTGCGGGTGTCCGGGGAGCTGCCGGTGGCGGCCATCGATGTGGCCGGCGCCGGCGGCACCTCGTGGTCGCGCGTCGAGCAATTGGTGCGGTACGGCGAAGTGCGCTACCCGGACCTGGCGGACTGGGGCATACCCACAGCGCAGGCGATCGGGGAGGTGCGGGCGGCGCTGCCGGACATCCCGCTGGTCGCCTCGGGCGGAATCCGGACCGGCATGGACGCGGCCAAGGCGCTGGCGCTGGGCGCCGACGTGGTGGCCGTCGCCCGGCCGCTCTTATCCGCGGCGATCGAGTCGCCGGCCGCGGCGACGGCCTGGCTGCAGCGATTCATCGACGAGTTCCGCATCTGCCTGCACGGGTGCGGCGCGGCCGACCTGAACGAGCTGCGAGGCGTTGGCCTGACGCCTCTTTCGTAGCGGTGGCGGCGGATGGCGGTGATACTGGCGTACGGATCGCCCGCGCTCGGTCACGCCTACCCCATGGCGGCGCTGCTGACCGAGTTGGTCGGGCGGGGCCATCGAGTTCACCTGCTGACCCTGGCCGGCGGGGTTTCCGCCATGCGCGCCGCCGGCATCGACGCCGATGCCGTTGATTCGCGAATCGAGGCCATCGCGGGCCGGGATTGGCTGGCGCCCAACGCGTTAGGGGTCCTCAAGGAGACGATCGAGGTGCTGTGCCGACGCGCGGTGATCGAGGTCGATGATCTTCGTCGCGCGCTGGCGCGGGTCCGCCCCGACGCGGTGCTGGTCGACGCGAACTGCTGGGGAGCCATGGCGATGGCCGAGGCGAGCGGCGTTCCGTGGCTGGTGTTTTCGCCGTTCACGCCCTACCTGAGGTCTCGCTCGGCGCCGCCGTTCGGCCCCGGCCTGCGCCCGCTGCCCGGCCCGGTCGGGATGGTCCGAGACGCGTCCATGCGCCCATTCGTGCGCCACCTGTTCGACCGCCGGATCGTGCCCCGGGTCAACGCCGTCCGCGCGGAACTCGGGCTGCCGCAGGTGAAGTCGGTGGATGGGCTGATGCGCCGGGCGCCGCTGATGTTGGCGGTCGGTGGTGAGCCGTTCGAGTATCCGCATCCCGATTGGGGCCACGCGCATTTCATCGGTGCGTGTGAGTTCGAGCCCGCCCCCGCCGCCGCGCCGGGGTGGATCACCGGCATCGACCGGCCCATCGTTTTGGTCAGCACCTCCTCGATCGCACAGGCCGACGCCAAACTGGGCCGAATCGCCTTGCAGGCGTTGGCCGCTGAACCGGTCCACGTCGTCGCGACGTTCCCCGCAGGTGTGCCCGACGGGCTCCCGCGAACCTCCAACGCCACGGTGTGCCGCTTTGCGCCCCACGGCGCGGTCCTCGACCGCGCGGTCTGCGCCGTCACCCACGGCGGGATGGGCACCACGGTGAAGGCCCTGGGGCGGGGTGTCCCGGTCTGCGCGGTGCCCTTCGCCCGCGATCAGGCCGAAGTGGCGCGCCGCGTACAGGTGGCCCGCTGCGGGACGCGGCTGCCGGCCAAGAGGCTGACCGCGGCGCGCCTGCGCCTCGCCGTGCGCGAGGCGACGGCCATGGCGGCGGGCGCGCGCCGGGTGGCCGCCGGTTTCGCCGCGACCGGCGGCGTGGCCCATGGTGCGGACCTCATCGAGCAGCGCCTACTGCACGGGGTGCTACGGCGCGGCCTTTTGCCGCCGGGCGCCCGCTGACGGTCTGGCCGGCCCCTCGGAAAGCTCGTCCTCGAACGTCGACATCGCCGCGATCATCGCCGTGAAAACCCGATGAGCGGCGATCAAATCCTTATCGCTCAAGTCCGCCATGGCCTTGCTGAGGTGAAGACCGAGCGGCCGGAAGAACGCGTGCGCCAGCGTCATGCCACTTTCCTCGTAGCGCAGCAACCACTTTCGTCGGTCCTCGGGGTCCGCCTCGCGCCGAATGTGGCCCGCTTCGATCATCCGATCGACGAGATAGGTGATCGCCGCGGGGGAGACGTCCATGCGCTGCCGCAATTCGGCCAGGGTCAACGGTTTTCCCGCGGTCTCGCTGACCATGATGTGCAGGAGGGCGTGAAAATCGCTGCTGCCGACCTCGTTCGTGCGCGCGAAATGGCGGCCGATGCGATCGGATTGCGCCGTGATCGCTCGCATGTCGGCCGACAACTGCCGTTCCAGCTCATCCCGGCCGGGCGGATCTTGCGCGCGGCGCTTGCTCACCTACCCGCACCCTTCATCAGACCACCAGCGTATCCGTGCCCCTGTCGGGGACCTAGCGCGACGTGCTGCGCGCCGGGAAAGAACCTACCGGAGCCGTCGCCTGACCACTTCTCGAGTTCCGGCGCCTTTTCGCCAGGGCGATCCATGACGTCACGGCGGCGAGAAAGGCGATGGTCTGCACGGTACCGGTTCGGCCGGCCGGGTAGACCACACCCGCGACGTAATGGTCGACGAACCCGGTGCTGGGCAGTGGCGCCATGCCGGCACGTAATCGTGCCCAATCTTCCAGCGAAGTTAGCGGACACGGCACGGGCAGCGTCACGACCGCCAGGCCCCAGCACACGCTCGCCAGGTGCAGCCAGACGGTGCGGGGCCACCGCAGCGCGAGGAAACCACCGCAGGGCACGTAGCAGAGGTAGGCGAAGTGCGCGCCCACGCTGACCATCGCGAGGGACTTAAAGCAGGCGAACTGCGCTTTCGTCATCGTTGGTTCGGACTTCCGCCGGCGGCCCGTGCTGGGGTAGGTCCATGCTAGCCAACCGTGCGAAGTCGATACCGGCGTTCGGCGTAGGCCAGGTCGTCGCGCCACAGCCGGTTCGAGGCGTAGCGCATCAGCGGTGTGATCAATGGGCCCGCCCGGCGCGCCGTCTTGAAACCCGGGCGTTGCGATGTCGCGACGGTGGCCTCCAGGACGGCAACGCGCGGCACGCCGTCACCCCCCAAACCCATTGGGGTTGCGTGGGTTTCGACGACACTTCCCGTCCCCTCGCCCTCGATGATGCGCATGACGACCGTGCGCGCGTCGGGGGCGGTGAATTCGGCGATGACGGGCACGCCGAGGCGACCCATCCGGAAGGTGACCGAGACCAGGAAGCGGTCGTCCTCCTCGGTGGGGGTGGTGAGCACCTCCAGCCGGGTGAACGAGTAGGGGTGGAACCACGCGCCGTGCCAGGGGTCGAGCCGGTTGGCGACGATGTCGGACGGTTCGCAGCGACCGACCACTCGGGTGACCGCCGTCAGGGTGTCAACGGCAGGCCTCGGCACGACGACCGGCCGATTTGTCGGGGCCTCTGTCCCAACCGAATCGAGTCGCACCCACGCCAGCGCGCCGTCGTCGTGGCTGGGCAACGGCTGCC
The DNA here is from genome assembly GCF_059812245.1 of Mycobacterium sp. NGS64. Lineage (NCBI taxonomy): Bacteria > Bacillati > Actinomycetota > Actinomycetes > Mycobacteriales > Mycobacteriaceae > Mycobacterium > Mycobacterium sp. NGS64. The sequence continues at coordinate 877,046 of NZ_JCALCI010000001.1, forward strand.
AACGCAATTCGCACGTTTTGCCGTCAAGCGCCAGCCCGTGCCATCGGCAGTACAGGACGCCCTTGCGCACCAGGCCGGTGGCCAGGTCGGCGCCCAGGTGCGGGCAGGTGGCCGGACCGACCCGCAGCCGGCCGTGCTCGTCGCGCCAGGCCACCAGGTCGATGCCGGCGACCCGCGCGCCGTGGGCGTGACCGGTGCGCACATCGCGGCTCGCGGCGAACGCGAACCAGTTTCCGGTCGCCCGGCGCCCCGACCGCGCCAAAGCGGCGTTGATGATGCCCGGCTGCGCGTCGCGGTAGGTCGGGCGCTGCTGTGTCCATGAGACACGCGGGATTACGCCGACCGGCCAGTCTTTCCAGCGCCGGCGCAAGCGGTCGCCGGCGCTCATCGCGGCCGCGCCAGTGACCGCAGCAACGCGGACCGCCCGCGGGTGGGGACGGTGCACAGCGCGTGGCCGGCGATGCCCCACGACGCCAGCAGCTGGTTGGCGGCCGACCATCCGGTGGTGGCCGCCCGTTCCATCAGCGCGACCGGCAGGTCGACACGGATCCCGTCGCCGGCCAGCACCAGCCCGGGCTGCGGCGTGGTTACGGTCGGCCGGTGCGGGAAGGTTCCCGGTGCGAACAGGGGGCAGTCGTCGCGGCGCAGCACGCGTTCGTAAGCGACCCGGGCCCCGGCCGTTTCGGGATACAACTGGTGCAGCCGGCCGATCGCGGCCCGATCGGGGGATTGGGAACTGGCCGCGTACGAGTGCAATTCGACGACCGACCCGCGGTGTTGGCGTGCCCACACCGCGGCCTCCCGTTCGTAGCGCTCCAGCACGCTGATGTTGTCGACGGGCGGATGACCGGCCGTGCCGAGAAAAGCGGGCCGGTCCGAATCGACGGCCTTCTCGAGCCATAGCCGGTGCACCACGAAGGACGGCGCGGCGCGCAGCCGGCGTATCCGGGCGCGCCACGGATCGTCGCCGAGGCCGGCGGACGCCGCCACCACGCGCTGCAGGCCGCCCACGTCGAGCGCCAGCACCACCGCGTCCGCGTCGTACCGATCGCCCGACTCGGTATGGACGTCAAAGGCTTTCGTGGCTCCGGGTGTGACACAGGACGCTTGCGTGCCGAGGTGCACTCGAACGCCCCGCTCGCGCAGGTAGTCATGCAGCGGATTCCACAGGCTCACTTGGAAGTTCGCGGCGGCGACGTCGAAGATCAGGCCCTCGCTGGAACCGAGGAAATAGATGTGGAACATGGTCGCCAGCTCCGCGGCGGACAATTGTGCCGGTTCGGCGAAGAAGCTGCGGGAGAACACCTCGAACGCCAGGTGGCGCGCGGACCCGGGAAAGTTGATGCTCTTGAGGAAGGTTTCCGCGTCGATGTGGTCGAGCCGCCGGTAGATGTCGGGTACCGACACCGCCGCCAGCGGTGCGGCGGCCCGGCCGTTGATGCGCACCAGGTCGCCGAGCGAAAAGGTCGGGCTGCGCAAGGCGAATGCCAGCGCGTTCCAGGGCGGGTTGCGTGGCAGTCCGCGGAAGGTGTCGCGCCGTCCGGCGCCGTCGATCAGTGGGTAGTCGCTGACGGGGGCGAGCATGCGCAGCCGCGGATCGACCCGGCGGAGCAGCGCGCGCAGGTTGTAGTACTGGCGGAAGAAGGCGTGGAATCCGCGGTTCATCGCGAACTCGACGCCGTCGTGGTGTTCGGTCCAGCCGCCCACCCGGCCGCCGAGGTAGTCCTCGCGTTCGAGGACGTCGACGCAGACGCCGCGTTCGGCGAGCGCGGTGGCGGCCGTCAGGCCGGCGATCCCGGCGCCCACGACGACGGCGCGCGGCCGCGACGACAGCGCGCCGGCGTCGGCCAGGCCGGGTGTGGCGGGGTGGACGCGCCGGCGGCGGTCGGTCATCGCGGCGCCTCCCCGACGAACGTGTGGACGACGTTGTGCTCCCACCCGGGCATCGTCTCGCTGTGCACCTCGGTGAACCCGGCGTCGCGCATCCGGCGCCGCAACCGCGCCGCCCCGTCGAACGCGAGGACGCTGCGCCACAGGTGCCGGTAGAGCGCCGTGTCCCGGGTATGCCACCAGCCGGCGGGGACGATGATGCCCCAACACACCGCGTGCCAGACCAACGTCGCCGCGACCGAATCGCGCACCGAATACTCGTGCATCACCAGGGTGCCGCCGGGGGCGAGCAGGGTGCGAAACGCCGAGAGCTGACCGTCCGGGTCGGCGAGGTTGCGCAGCAGGTAGGCGGCCAGGATGGCGTCGAACGGGCCGGTGACGCCGCATTCCTCTAGTTCTTCGACGCGGGCGTGCACGAACCGCACCGACGGCGGCCACGCCTTCGCCCGTGCCACATCGAGCATTCCGTTCGCGGCGTCAACCGCGACGATCTCCGCCTCGGGCGCCGCCGCCAGCAGCGCGGCCGTCGACGCGCCGGTGCCGCAGCCCGCGTCGAGCAGACGTAGGCCCCGGCCGCGTCCGCGCAGCCGCATGCGGCGCGCCGACAGCGCCAGGTTCGCGTGGTAGGACGGGTTGGCGCCGACCAGCCGGTCGTACGCCGCGGCGCCGGCGTCGAAGGCGCCGGGCACCTCGTGGCGGGGCAGGCCCGCCTTATCGGCGCGCACGTTGTCTCTCCCACAGCAGCAGCACCGCGGTGACCAGCGCGAAGCCGAACAGGAAGTCCTCGACGGGAATGTCGAACGGAAACCGCACACCGCCGGTGTGCCGCTCGTTGTAGATCACGATCGGGGCGCTGCGTTTCGTCAGCCAGCCGTCGACCAGAACCTGAAAGCCGAGCACGATCACCATCGACACCCAGTAGGCCGGCCGCCGAAACAGGTTGGTGCGCAACAGCGCAAACTCCAGCGCGAGAACGACCAGGACGGCCGCCACGGCCGGCACCGTGTAGCCGAGCCCGATCATCGGCGCCTGCCCCTTTCGAGTATTGCGGTCACCGCGTTGTAGGTCAGCACGGCGCACACCGGAATCACCAGGAAGAACAGCGCTTCCTCGATCGGCACCCCGAACGGGATGTGCAGGCCGGTGATGTATTCGCAGTTGTACGTCCACACCCCGTTGGCGACGGCCACCGCGTCCCAGGCGAGGAACACCGCCGCGACCGGAATGACCGCGCGGGCCAGGCGGCGCGGTTGGCGGTAGACACCGGCGCCGAACAGCTCGAGTGGCGCGGTGATCGCCAGGCACAGGCCCAGGACGATCAGGTACTGCCACCGGTCGCTCACGACGCGGTCCCCATCCTGGCCCGCCACGACCGGACCAGGGCGCCACCGGCGACCCGAAGCCGCCGCGCCGTGCCGACGGTGGCCCGGTGTGTGAACACCGAGAAATCGCTGGCCTCAATGCGATCCAGGATTTCGGAGTACAGCGTCAACGCGGTCGCCACGCACGGCCGGGAGCGGGGCGCCAGCAGGGTGATCCCGTCGGCGGCGAAACGGTAGATCTCGCGGGTGATCTGGTGCTGAGCCGCGAGGGCGGACCGGACGCGGGGATCGGTGCGCCGGTGAACGTGACACCACATCATCAGTTCCCGGTCCACGCCGAAGGCGGCGAGTTCGTCGGCCGGCAGGTAGATCCTGTTCCGCGCCAAGTCTTCGTCGACGTCGCGCAGGAAGTTGGTGAGCTGAAACGCGCGCCCCAGCGCCGCCGCGTACGGCGCGGCGTCGTCGGCGGTGACGGCCGGGCCGGCGGTCCCCAGCACCGGAAGCATCTGCAGGCCAATGACTTCCGCCGAGCCACGCATGTATCGGTTCAGCGCCGCCCGGTCCGGATAGTCGGTGACGGTGAGATCCATGCGCATGGATTCCAGAAAATCCGCGAACAGGTCCGCGGGAATCCCGTAGCGACGCGCGGTGTCACCGACGGCGGCGAGGATGGGCTCGTCGTGGTGGTCGCCCCCGTCGAAGAACCGATCCGACAGCCGCTGCAGCCGGTCCGCCCGCTCGGAGACGTCCAGAGCCGGGTTGAGCTCGTCGAGAATGTCGTCGGCGTGGCGGGCGAAGCCGTACAACGCGTGCACCGCCGGGCGCTGGTCGGGAGCGAGCAACCGGGTGGCGAGGAAGTAGGTGCGGCCGTTCTCGGCGGCGATCCGCCGGCACCGCCGATAGGCCGCGCGCAGCCGGTCTTCGTCGATTCCGGCGGCGTCCAATTCGGTCCGGATCATCGCGATCCCGCTTTCAGGTCGAGCGTTCGGGTCGTCGTCCGCGCTGGGGCGCCGGTGATGCGGTCGGCCGCCAACCGCCCGGAGATCAGCGTGGTCGGCACGCCCACCCCGGGCAAGGTCGACGACCCGGCCAGCACCGCGTTCTCGATGCCGCGCACGGTGTTCGCCGGCCGGAAGGGCCCGGTCTGGGCGAATGTGTGGGCCCACGCGAACGGTGTGCCGGCGGCCATGCCCTGGCCGGCCCAGTCGGCCGGGGTGTCGACGTGCAGCAGTCGGGCGTCGTCGCGCACGTCCGGCAAGAGCCGGTCCTGCACGATGTCGAGGAGGGAGTCCGCGTATGCGCCACCGATGGCCGACCAGTCGATCTCACCGCGCGACAGGTTGGGGGCCGGCGCCAGCACGTAGAGCAAATCGCGGCCGGCGGGGGCCAGGCTCGGGTCGCCGGCCGTCGGCCGGGTCACCAGCAGCGAGGGATCGGTCATCAGGCGGCCGTCGCGGATGATATCGGTGAACGTCTGCTCCCACGCCGAGCCGAAAAGGATGCTGTGGTGGGCGTTCTGCGACGCGACGGCGCGGCAGCCCAGGTGCAGCACCACCGCCGAGGGCGCCGCGCGCAGCGGAAGGATCCGGCGCGGTTGCCGGCCCAACAGGCGGTACGCCTGCGGCAGCTCGGTCGTCAGTACCACGGCGTCGCAGTCGATGCGCGCATCCCGGTCGGTGTGGACCGCGGTGATCCGCTGCCCGCTGCGCTCCAGCCGGGTGACCGTCGACCCGTAGCGGAACCGCACCCCGGCGTCGGCGGCCGCCGCCGCCAGGGCGTCGGGCAGCGCCCGCACGCCCCCACGCGGGAAGAACACCCCGGCGACCGTGTCCATGTAGGCGATCACCGCGTACACCGCCAAGGCGTGTTGCGGCGCGACGCCGGCGTAGAGCGACTGGAACGTGAACACCCGGCGCAACCGGGCATCGCCGATGTAACGCTTGACCATCGTGTCCCACCGGCGGAACCCGCCGAGTGCGGCCAACCGCGCCAGCTGGGGAGTCAGCAGCGACAGCGGGGAGTCGAAGTTGGCGGCGATGAAGCCGTCGAATTCCGTGCGATACAGCCGGTTCAGCCAGTCGCGCAGCCGCCGGTAGCCGTCGGCCTGCTGTGGTCCGGCGAACTCGCGCACCGCGGCGGCCATCCGGTCGGCGTCGGTGTGCACGTCGATGGCGCTGCCGTCGGCGAACAGCGCCCGGTAGGCCGGGTCGACCGGGAGCAATTCGACTCTGTCCGAGGCGGTTTCGCCCACCGCGGCGAACGCCTCGTCGATGATGTCCGGCATGGTGAGCACCGTCGGGCCGGTGTCGATGCGGTAGCCGTCGACATCGCGCCGGCCCGCCCGGCCGCCGGGCCAGGGTTGGCGCTCCAGCACGGTGACCTGACGGCCCCGGCCGGCGAGGTGCAGCGCGGCGGCAAGCCCCGCGAAGCCCGCGCCAACCACGACGACGTGGTCGGTGCGCCCGGATACCGTGCGGATGCTCATGCGGCCCGCCGGGTGCACAGGCCCGCCATGTCGACGAGCGCGGCGGTCAGCGCGCCGTCGACGATGTCGCCGTCCAATGCCTTGAGAGCCGCCTCGACGCGATCGGCGATCAGTTCTTCGATCAGCCGCACCGCCCCGGTGGCCAGGATGAGTTTCCGCCACTGGTCCAGCGCGGACTCATCGAGCCGGTCGCCGCTCATGAATTGGCGAAACTGCCGGCGGGTCGACGCGTCGGCCAGCTCGTGCGCGGCCACCACGACGCTGGTGGCCTTGCGCTCGATCAGGTCCCCGCCGTTGGGCTTCCCGGTCACCGCGGGCGACCCGAAGATGCCCAGGATGTCGTCGCGCAGCTGGAAGGCTTCCCCGATGGCGGTGCCGTAGTCGCCTAACGCGTCGAGCACGCGGACGTCGCACCCGGCCATCGCGGCGCCGATCTCCAGCGGTCGGCGCACGGTGTAGTTCCCGGACTTGCGCCGCGCCACCTCCAGCACGGCATCCATCGTCGGTAGGTCCCGCATATCCGTTGCCAGGTCGGCGAATTGGCCCACCGCCAGCTCGGTACGCATGGCGTCGTAGCGTGGCCATGCCTTGAGGAGGTGGTGGCGCTCGAGGCCGCTGTCGCGCAGCATCTGCTCGGCCCAGATCAAACACAGATCGCCGAGCAGGATGGCGGCCGATTCGCCGAACCGCCGCGAGGAGCCGGACAGCCCGCGGCGGCGATGCCACGTGGCGAATTGCAGGTGCGCGGCCGGGCGCCCTCGCCTCGACGGCGAGTTGTCCATCACATCGTCTTGCAACAGCGCAAACGCATGCAGCAACTCGAGGCTGGCGGTAGCCGACAGGGCCGCCTCGCTGGGCCGTTGGCCGCACAACCAGCCCAGATACATGAACATCGACCGCAGGCACTTGCCGCCGTTGACGAACTCCAGCAAGATGTCGCCGGCCACGTCGACCCCGCAGTCACCCAAGGCGTCGTGGCATCGCTCCGCGACGAACCCGGTGACGTGATCCAGCACCGCCCGCCGCAGACTCATACGCCAGGCGTCCAATTGGTCTTTGTCGGGCAGGCACATCGGGCCGACCGCCTCCCACGAAACGTCCGCCAGCCGCCGGCTCGAAAGGCTCGGATTCACGCGTTGATACCCCTCTGGTGACGAAACAAACACCGGGCGGCCAACGATTCGGCGCCCGCTCAGTTAAGTTATTGAAACATTAACTTACTGAATGATCGAGCGGTACGCCAGTGCTGGCGGACATGCGGTGCGCTGTCGCTAGCCCGTGCGGTGAGGTGCGTCGCCGGACGCCGTTATGGCTTCAGGAGGGGATGGCGGCGGGTTGCGCCGGCTCGTGCCGCTGTCGCCGATCGGCCACGATGCCCGAGAGCAACTGGCGCCTGGCCTTGACGATGTCGTCGAGGAGCTGCAGGGCTTCGGCCACCGATCCCACCACCTGCAAACCGTGGTCGGTGATGATGTGCAGCAGCGGGCGCATCGCAGGGCCGGCGACCACGCTGCAGTGCACCCGCGCCTGGCGATGCTCGTGGTTGAGCGACAGCAGCGCCCGAAAACCGTCAAGGCTCAAAAAATCCAGCTGGCTCAGGTCGAGGATCAACGGGGTTTTCAGGCGGGAGAAACGACGGATCGCCTGGGCGAACCGGTCGGCATTCGACGCGTCGATCTCGCCGTCGACGCGCAGGACGGTGCCCAGGCTGCGCGCATAAACGTAGAGCCGCGCGCCGTCGAAGTCGGCCATGTAGCGGCAGCTGGCGGGTTGTTTGTCCTGGGGTAAATCCATGGGACGGTGAGCAGTCATCTGGTGCGCCAATCGGCTGGTGAGGGGGAGCGGCAGGTGCGCCGTGCACCGCGCTCGAAAAAGAAGCTGTGAACTCAACCTTGTTTACATGCTAGCCGCCGCGCCGCCCCACCGTGGCGGAATGGGACTGCGGATTTTTCGGGGCCGCCCCGCGAACCAGGCGCGACCGGGGCCCTGGCGCGGCAACGTCCCTTAAATATTCGTTTTCTGGCCGGGACGCATCCGCCTCCCGTTCGCTTTCGGACCCCTTGCGGCCGGGGTTTCTCGCGGGCGAGAACGGGAACCCGGCGCCGGTGGACGTTTCTGATCTTCTGGCCAAGCCCTTTCAATGGGGATCCGCACTGCGCGGTCGCCGGTTTTTCCACCCGGTCGGCGTGCTCGCCCACGGCTCGCTCGAACGCGTCGCCCCTGCGGCGGACGGGCTGCCCGTCCCGTCCTCCGACGTCGTCGCCCGAATCTCCAAGGCCGCCGGCACCCCGGGGGTGCTGCCCGACTTCATCGGCCTGGCGCTCCGCGTCGCGCCCCAGCAGGTGGCGGCGTCACCGTGGGACATCCTGCTGGTCTCTGCGGGTTCGGGTGTGCTGGCCCGGGCCGTGGCGCTGCGCCCGACCACGTCATGGTCCGGCCAGACGCTGACCAGCCTCATGCCCTTTCGCTATCAGGGCAGCGTCTGGTGGCTGAGGGCCCGAATCATGAGTGATGTCAACGGCTTTGGACTGTCGCTGGACAGCGTCGAGCAGGCCATCGGCAATACCGGCATCGACTTTGCGATCGACCAGGCCTGCGGCCGGGGCGATTTCACGCCACTGGCCCGGCTGAGCTTGACCGGCGTCCTTGACCCCGAGCCGGACGTGTCGTTCGATCCGGTCGCCAACACCGCTCCCGGGGTGAGCCTCTACCCCGATTGGCTCGCCGATCTGCGGGCCCGCGCCTACCGGCGCAGCCGCGACGGCAGGGACGCCGAGTGAGGCGCTGAACTACCGGACGCGCCCGAGCAGGTGCCGCAGGGCGGTGTCGAGGTCGGGCTGGCGAAACCGGTGCCCGGCCGCCGTGAGCTTGTGGGGAACCACTTTCTGGCTGGCGCACGCAAGTTCGCGGGCGCCCTGCTCGCCCAACAGCAGGCGAGGCCCCAGGGACGGCACGGGCAGCAATGCCGGCCGGCGCACGACGTGGGCGAGGGTGCGGGTGTACTCACTGTTGCGGACGGGTTGCGGCGCAACGGCATTCACCGCACCCGACAGGTCGGTGTCCCACACCGCGCGGTGGTAGACGTCGACCAAATCGTCGATCGCGATCCAGGACAACCACTGCCGGCCGTCGCCAAGCCGTCCGCCCAATCCCGCGCCGAACAGCGGACGCATCAACTTCAGGGTGCCGCCGCGGGGTGATTGCACGATGCCGGTGCGCACCCGCACCACCCGCGCACCGGCCGCCTCCGCGGGCGCCGTCGCGTCCTCCCACTCGGCGACGACGTCCGCCAAGAACCCGTCCCCGCGATCGCTGTCCTCGGTCAGGGATTCGTCGCCGCGGTCGTAGCCGTAGTACCCGATCGCCGAAGCCGAGACGAATGCGGCGGGCGCGGGGTGGGTTCGGGCCACCAGTTCGGCCAATCGCCGGGTCGGGCCGATCCTGCTGTCGCGGATCGCATTCCGGTGGGCGTCGGTGAACCGGCCGGCGATCGAGGCGCCGGCGAGATGGATTACCGCGTCGACCCCGTCCAGCAGGTTCGGATCCGGGTCGTCGGGATTCCACCGACGCTCGTCGTCGCCGCCGGCAGTCCCGCGGACCAGCGTGATGACGCGGTGGCCGCCGGTGCGCAGGAACGCGGTCAGTGCCGAACCGACCAGCCCCGACGCCCCCGTGACGGCAAAGGTTGCGGCGCCGAGACCGGCCTCGCGGGCCAGTCGGTGCGCGGCCAGGTCGTCGGCCAGCTGGCGGTGCCGGTAGGCGAACATCGGACGCAGCAACGACCCCGGCACCGGCGTGTCGACCCGGTCGATGACCCTCGTGCGGTTGCCGCCGACATCCTCGAAGTCATGGGTGTGTCGCCACCGCACCGCGATCCGCGCCGGCATGGCCGCCGGCCCGCCGCCGCCGATGGCGTCGACGAATCGTCTTGGCGGATCGTAGGAGTCGGCTTGGTGCTCGGCCACCCAACGCAGCCCCCCGGGCAGCGCGAGCGTGGCGCGCCCGTTCTCGAGCGAGTCGGCCTCGGTGAGGATGCGCATGGGCTGCCACGGCGGCGAGAGCCGGTTGAAGGCACCCGGCCTCGCGTGCCAGGCGAACACCTCGTCGCGCGGTGCGTCGATGACGCTCGAATACTGCAGCCCCATCGCTCGAACGTTAGCGGTCCGGCAGCGCGTGCTCCACGATGGGCAGGCGTGGCTGCGGCTGCCGCTCGCCGCGCTTGGCCGCCAGGTAGACCTGCGCGGTCTCCGTTGCCACCGTCCGCCAGTCGAAGTCGGAGGTGAGCCGTTCACGGGCCGCGCGGGCCCGCCGCTGCGCGGCGTCGGGATCGTCGAGCACGGTGCGGACGGCCGTGGCCAGCGCCGCCACGTCGCGGGGCGGGAACGACACCCCGGTCTGGCCGTTGATCACGGCCTCGCCGAGGCCGCCGATGTTCGAGGTCACCAGCGGAGTGCCGGCCGCGGCGGCCTCCAGGGCGACGAGCCCGAACGGCTCGTAGTGGCTGGGCAGCACGGCCGCGTCGGCCCGGTGCAGCAGCGCGAGCAGCTCGGCGTGCTCGAGGTGTCCGACGAAGCGAATGGCCTTGAGCACCCGGTGTTTACGGGCCTGCTCGATCAGCCAGTCCTGCTGGGTGCCCTCCCCGGCGATGGTCAGGGTGGTGCCCGGGTGGCTGCGCCGGATCCGCGGCAGCGCCGCGATGGCATCGTGCACGCCCTTCTCGTACTCCAGGCGCCCGAGGTAGAGCAGCTCGGCCGGGCCGGTGCGCGGCCGGCGGGGCGCGAACGGCCAGCGCGCCGCGTCAATGCCGTTGCGGATCACCGTGATCTCGGCCAGGCCGGGACCGAACAGCTCGGTGATCTCGTCGGCCATCGACGCCGAACACGTGATCAGCGAATCGGATTCGCGCACCAGCCACGACTCGACCGCGTGCACCTGTCGGCTGATCGCGCCGCTGACCCAGCCCGAATGCCGGCCCGCCTCGGTCGCGTGAATCGTGGAAACTATTGGCGCGTCGTAGAACTGGGCAAGGGCGACGGCCGGGTGGGCGACCAGCCAGTCGTGCGCGTGCACGACGTCGGGACGCCACGACCGGTCGCTGCCGTGTTTCTTGAGCGACAGCCCGGCGCGGATCATCGAGTGACCCATCGCCAGTGTCCAGGCCATCATGTCGTTGCTGAACGTGAATTCGTGCGGATCGTGTGCGGCAGCGATAACGCGGACGCCTTCGCTGATCTCGTCGCAGGACGGGTGGGTGCTGGGATCGGTGCCCGTCGGCCGGCGCGACAGGACGACGACGTCGTGGCCGGCGGCGGCGAGCGCTGTCGAGAGGTGATGCACGTGCCGCCCCAGGCCGCCGATCACCACCGGCGGGTATTCCCACGACACCATCAGGATCTTCACCGGGGCAGCCTACGCGCATCCAGGGCACCGAACAGGCCGTCGGCGCGATTCCAGCCGTCGGCCAGCCGCTGCGCGGTGTCGCGTCGGCCCGACGCCAGCGCGCCGGCGATCTCGCGGGTGGCGTGCGCATGCAGGTGCGCGCGGTAGCGGGCGTAGTCGGCGGCCGAGTCCTTGCTGACCATGAACGGCCAGTCGCTGGACACGGTGAGCAGGGTCTCGCGCAGGATCTGGTCGGCGACGTGATCGCGGGGGAGTGGCCCGTCCAGCGACGCCGGCTGCGACCCCGCGTGTGACAAGGCCTTGTCGACCGTGCTCAGCGCCGTGTCGACCACCTCATTGTTGAGCTGCACCAGGTCGGCCACCTTCTCGCCGGCCCACACCTGCCAGTCCTTGCCCGAACCCCACGAGCTGGGCGGCAGCGCGACCGCGTCGCCGACGAATCCGCCGTCGATCGCGTCGCGCAGGGTGCCGACACGCACGCCGGCGGCGGGCAGGGCCCGCAGCACCCGCGCCAGCCAGGTCGGGCCCTCGTACCACCAGTGCCCGAACAGCTCGGTGTCAAAGGCGGCGACGACGTGGGCGGGGCGCCCGATGCGCTCGGACTCGCTGCACAGCCGGCCGCGGACCACCTCGACGAAATCGGCGACGTGGGCGTCGACCGCGCGGTCGGCACGCTCGGGGTCGTAGGGCGCCTTGCCTTCCGACGGCACGTTGCGCCCGGTGACCCGGGCCGGCTTGAGCCCGGTCAGGTGGTCGTAGGTGTGGAAGTCGCGGTAGGCCGCGTGACCGGGGTAGCCGGATTTCGGCGACCACACCCGGTAGCTGACCTGCAGGTCGCGCCCGAACGCGACCACGTCGGTGTCGCCGACGGGCCGGCCCAGGGCGGTGTCGCCGTGCAGTGACGGGCCGTCGACCATGAAGTGCGTGACGCCGGCGGCGGCGTAGTCGTGTTCCATGCCGGGGGCGTAGGCACATTCGGGCGCCCAGATGCCGGTCGGGAGGTGTGCCAGCCGCTGCTGCGCATCGGCGAGGCCCTCGCGCAGCGCAAACTCGCGCAGCCGCGGGTTCAGCAGCGGCTGGAACGGGTGGGCCAGCGGGCCGCCGAGCAACTCCACCGTGCCCGCGTCGATCAGGGCGCGCAGCAGCGGGCTGGCGCCGTGCCGCCAGAGGGTGGCGTAGTCGTCCAGCGCCTGGTCGGCCTCGGCGCATTCGCGAATTCCGAAGGCCCGCAACGCTTCCGGTGTGCAGGATTCGTACTCCGCCGACTTCGAGCCGCGGGCCGTGCGCACGCTGGCGGCTTCGGTTGCCCGCAGCCGCCAGTTCGCGAGCCAGTGATGCATGCCGTCGAGGCAATACGGGTCGTCGAGCTGGGCGTTGACCACCGGCGTGACGCCCAGCGTGACGAGGCCGTGCCGATCCTCGTCGGCCAGCGTGCGCAGCACCCGCAGCAGCGGCAGGTAGGCCGCCGCCCAGGACTGGTAGAGCCATTCCTCGCCGACCGGCCAGCGGCCGTGGTGGGCCAGCCACGGCAGGTGGGTGTGCAGCACCAGCGTGAACATGCCGGGAACGTGCGGGGTGCTCACGGCCGCACCGCGATCGCGATCAGATCCAGGCTTTCATCTATGTCGCGGTCGCCGGCGTCGATGAGGTCGAAGTCGTCGCAGGTGACCGCGGCGACGTCGGCGGCCAGTTCGGGCGGCCACGGTGCGTCTGCGACCGCCCGCCGGATCTGCGCGTCGATGATCGACCCGCCGTGGCGCGCGTCCATCTCGCGCAGGCGCGGGCCGTGAAACAGCCCGCAGACGGCGACGTCGCGGAAGCCCGCGTCGACGAGCAGCTCGGTCAGCTCGTCGGCGTTGAGTTCGCGGGTGTGGAACGGGTTGACCGGGGTGTCGCGGCCCGGTGAGAACGTGATCCGGTTGGGGGTGGACACCATCAGCAGCCCCGAGGGCCGCAGCACCCGGGCGCACTCGGCGACGAATTGTGGCTGATCCCACAGGTGCTCGATGACTTGGAAGTTCACCACAACATCCATCGAGGCGTCGGGCAGCGGCAGCTCCGCGAGGTTGGCCTGCATGACCTCGACGCGGGGGTAGCGGTTGCGGACGTGGGCCACCGCGGCCGCGTCGTAGTCCACCGCGACGACTCGGCGCGCGACGGCCGCGATCAGGTCGGCGCCGTAACCCTCGCCGCAGCCCGCCTCGAGCACGTCGGCGCCCGCGCAGCGCGGCGCAAGCCGCTGGTAGACGACCTGATGCCGGCGAAACCAGTAGTTCTCGATGTCCAGGTCCGGGATGGTGCGCTCGCCCGTCAGCGTCAACACCGCGTCGACCGCTGCAGGGGCCGATGCCTGCGGGGCGGGCGCGTCCGAGGGGACGTCGGGGGAGAATGCGCTCATTGAATAGGCAGGCTAACGCGAAGTGTCCGATTCGCGAACCGGCGAAGTGGGCACCCCGGCCGGAAGGGACAGACGGGCCGAAAGAACCTGCACTACGACCCGCTATGGTGTGAGAGCAGACCGCACAAAGTTACCCGCCGGTAACACGTCGTGCAGTCTTTAATGTGCGTGGCCGAGGTCCGCAGTCGAGCGCTGCGTGACCCCTTCGAGGAGGACGAACCAGACTCATGACGAACATCGTGGTCCTGATCAAGCAGGTCCCAGACACCTGGTCGGAGCGCAAGCTCACCGACGGCGATTACACGCTGGACCGCGAGGCCGCCGACGCGGTGCTGGACGAGATCAACGAGCGCGCCGTGGAAGAGGCATTGCAGATCAGGGAGAAGGAAACCGCCGACGGCGTCGACGGGTCCGTGACCGTGCTGACCGCCGGGCCCGAGCGGGCCACCGAGGCGATCCGCAAGGCCCTGTCGATGGGCGCCGACAAGGCCGTCCACCTCAAGGACGACGGCATGCACGGCTCGGACTTGATCCAGACCGCCTGGGCCCTGGCGCGCGCGCTGGGCACCATCGAGGGCACCGAGCTCGTCATCGCGGGCAACGAGGCCACCGACGGCACGGGCGGCGCGGTGCCGGCCGTCATCGCCGAGTACCTCGGCCTGCCGCAGCTGACCCACCTGCGCAAGCTGTCCATCGAGGGCGGCAAGGTCACCGGCGAACGGGAGACCGACGACGGCGTGTTCACGCTCGAGGCCACCCTGCCCGCGGTGGTCAGCGTGACGGAGAAGATCAACGAGCCGCGCTTCCCGTCCTTCAAGGGCATCATGGCCGCCAAGAAGAAAGAGGTCACGGTGCTGACCCTGGCCGAGATCGGCGTCGAGGCCGACGAGGTGGGCCTGGCCAACGCCGGCTCGACGGTGCTGTCGTCGACGCCGAAGCCGCCGAAGACCGCGGGCGAGAAGGTCACCGACGAGGGCGAGGGCGGCAACCAGGTCGCCCAGTACCTGGTCGCCCAGAAGATCATCTAGCACGAGCACGAAAACCACAGACGAGAAGAGCGAAATAACCCATGGCTGAAGTACTGGTGTTGGTCGAGCACGCCGAAGGCGCGCTGAAGAAGGTCACGTCCGAACTGATCACCGCCGCCCGCGTGCTGGGCGAGCCGTCCGCCGTCGTGGTCGGTGCGCCGGGCACGGCGGCGCCGCTGGTCGACGGCCTGAAGGAGGCGGGCGCCGCCAAGATCTACGTCGCCGAATCCGACGACGTCGACTCCTACCTGCTCACCCCGGTTATCGACGTGCTGGCGTCGATTGCCGAGTCCAGTTCGCCCGCGGCCGTGCTGCTGGCCGCCAACGCCGACGGCAAGGAGATCGCGGGCCGGCTCGCGGCCCGACTCGGCTCCGGCCTGCTGGTCGACGTGGTCGAGGTCAAGGAAGGCAACAAGGCCACCTACTCCATCTTCGGTGGCGCATTCACCGTCGAGGCGCAGGCCAACGGCGACACCCCGATCATCACGGTGCGCGCCGGTGCGGTGGACGCCGAGCCGCAGGCCGGCGCCGGTGAAGAGGTCACCGTCGAGGTGCCCGCGCCCGCGGAGAACGCCACCAAGGTCACCTCCCGCGAGCCTGCGGTTGCCGGTGACCGCCCCGAGCTGACGGAGGCCACCATCGTCGTCTCCGGCGGTCGCGGCGTCGGCAGCGCGGAGAACTTCAGCGTGGTCGAGGCCCTGGCCGACTCGCTGGGTGCCGCCGTCGGCGCGTCGCGCGCCGCGGTCGACTCCGGCTACTACCCGGGCCAGTTCCAGGTCGGCCAGACCGGCAAGACGGTGTCGCCGCAGCTCTACATCGCGCTGGGCATCTCCGGTGCGATCCAGCACCGCGCGGGCATGCAGACCTCGAAGACCATCGTCGCGGTCAACAAAGACGAAGAGGCACCGATCTTCGAGATCGCCGACTACGGCGTGGTGGGCGACCTGTTCAAGGTCGCCCCGCAGCTGACGGACGCGATCAAGGCGCGAAAGGGCTGATTTCGCCCGCGGCCGGGTCCATCCCCGGCCGAGAACCCAAGCGCGGCAAGCGATCCCGGGATGACGCCCGGCGTTTCGCTTGCGGTGACGAGTAATTCGTGCCGCTGCGGCGGCACCCGCGGTCCTGCGTCCGTTAACCGCGCGGTCAATTAGGGCGAAATTTCGCGATATTTCGTCATCTGACGTGCACCGACACGTCACAGCGTCGATGCCGACTAGCTCATCGGTTGCGCCACGTTGTTTCCCATGAGCATTGCTTCTGTCCTGATAGCCGCCGACGCGCCGGACGGCACGGCGACCAGCTCGGCCGGGCCGCGCTATTCGCTGTTGCTGTCCACCGATCCCACTTTGATCGAGGCGGCGCAGCGGCTCCGGTACGACGTATTCACCAGCACGCCGGGTTTCGCCCTGCCGACCGCCGGCGCCGAGGGCCTCGACGTCGACAGGTTCGACGAATACTGCGACCACCTCCTGGTGCGCGACGACGACACCGGCGAGCTGGTGGGTTGCTACCGGATGCTGGCACCCACCGGGGCCATCGCGGCCGGGGGGCTTTACACCGCAACGGAATTCGACGTTCGCGCCTTCGACCCGCTGCGGCCGTCGTTGGTGGAGATGGGACGCGCGGTGGTCCGCGACGGTCACCGCAACGGTGGCGTGGTGCTGCTCATGTGGGCCGGCATCCTGGCCTACCTGGATCGCTACGGCTACGACTACGTGACCGGCTGCGTGTCGGTGCCCATCGGCGACGAGTCGGACGGGGACGCTCCCGGCAGCCAACTGCGTGGGGTGCGCGACTTCATCCTGAACCGCCACGCCGCGCCGCCGCAGTACCGGGTGCGCCCCCACCGGCCCGTGCGGGTGGCCGGGCGGTCCCTCGACGACATCCCCGCGCCGCTGCGGCCCTCGGTGCCCCCGCTGATGCGCGGCTACCTGCGGCTGGGCGCCCAGGTCTGCGGTGAGCCCGCGCACGACCCGGACTTCGGCGTCGGCGACTTCTGCGTCCTGCTGGACAAGCGACGCGCCGATACCCGATATCTCAAGCGGCTTCGATCCGTGTCGGCGGCTTCCGAAATGGTGGGCGGCGCGCAGTGAACGCCCCCGCCGCCCACGCCTGGCTGCCCCGCGCGACGTGCGACAGCAGCTGTGTGCGGGTGGGCCCCGCGTCGTCGCGGTGGCGGGTGGTGCTGCGGGTGACGCTTCGCGTCATGCTGGCGCTGCTGTTGGCGGCGGTGGTGCCGCTGGCGCTGGTGCCGCTGCCGGGCCAGATGCGGGTGCAACGGTTCTGCTGCCGGGTGCTGCTGCGCTGCTTCGGTGTCCGGATCAGCGTGTCCGGCAGTCCGATCCGCAACCTGCGTGGGGTCCTCGTGGTCAGCCCCCACATGTCCTGGCTGGACGTGTTCGCGATCGGCTCGGTGTTGCCCGGCTCGTTCGTGGCCCGCGCCGATTTGTTTGGTGAGCTCGCGGTGCGCCTGCTCAAAATCATTCCCATCGAGCGGGCCAACCTGCGGCGGCTGCCCTGGGTGGTCGAAACGGCCGCACGGCGACTGCGCGCGGGCCAGACCGTGGTGGCATTCCCGGAGGGCACCACGTGGTGCGGGGTGGCCTGTGGCTCGTTCTACCCGGCGATGTTCCAGGCCGCGATCGACGCCGGCCGCCCGGTGCAGCCGCTCCGGTTGACCTACCACCACGTCGACGGCAGCGTTTCGACCGCTCCCGCCTTCGTGGGTGACGACACCCTGTGGCGCTCGATGTGCCGGTTGCTGGCCGTGCGCCGCACCTTGGCGCACGTGCACGTGGAATCCCTGCAGCTGCCGGGCACCGATCGGCGGGCGCTGGCCCGCCGCTGCGAGTCGGCGGTCGGTGTGGGAGTGCCGCAGCGCCCCCGGCGCCGCCACGTGCTGGTGGGTTAGCTATACAGACCTGCAGGTATCGTGGGGCGCGTCATGGTTTACCTCGACCACGCCGCCACCACCCCGATGCACCCCGCCGCCATCGAGGCGATGACGGCCGCGCTCGGCACCGTCGGCAACGCGTCCTCGCTGCACACCAGCGGGCGGGCGGCGCGGCGGCGCATCGAGGAATCCCGGGAGCTGATCGCCGACAAACTGGGCGCGCGCCCCTCTGAGGTCATCTTCACCGCGGGCGGCACCGAGAGCGACAACCTGGCCGTCAAGGGCATCTATTGGGCCCGCCGCGGCGCCGAACCGTCGCGGAGGCGCATCATCGCCAGCGAGGTGGAACACCACGCCGTGCTGGATTCGGTGAACTGGCTCGTCGAGCACGAAGGCGCCGAGGTGACCTGGCTGCCCACCGCCGCGGATGGGTCGGTGTCGGCGGCCGCGCTGCGCGAGGCGCTGCAGAGCCACGATGACGTCGCGCTGGTGTCGGTGATGTGGGCCAACAACGAGGTCGGCACCGTGATGCCGGTCGCCGAACTCGCGGCCGTCGCCGCCGAATTCGGCGTCCCGATGCACAGCGACGCCGTTCAGGCGGTGGGGCAGTTGCCCGTCGACTTCGCGGCCAGCGGTCTCTCGGCGATGAGCGTGACAGCGCACAAGTTCGGCGGTCCGCCCGCCGTGGGGGCGCTGCTGCTGCGCCGCGATGTCGCCTGCGTGCCGCTGTCGCACGGGGGTGGCCAGGAGCGCGACATCCGTTCCGGCACACCGGATGTCGCCGGTGCCGTCGGCATGGCGGCGGCGGCCCGGATCGCGGTGGACGGCCTCGAGCCGAACAGCGCGCGGCTGCGGGTGTTGCGCGATCGGCTGGTCGAGGGCGTCCTGGCCGGCATCGACGACGTCAGCCTCAACGGCGCCCGCGACCCGTTGCGGCTGCCGGGCAACGCGCACTTCACCTTCCGCGGCTGCGAGGGCGACGCGCTGTTGATGCTGTTGGACGCCAACGGGATCGAGTGTTCGACCGGCTCGGCCTGCACCGCCGGTGTGGCGCAGCCGTCGCACGTGCTGGTCGCGATGGGCGTCGATCCGGCGAGCGCGCGAGGGTCGTTGCGACTGTCGTTGGGGCACACCAGCGTTGACGCCGACGTGGATGCGGTGCTGCGGGTGCTGCCCGGCGCCGTGGACCGCGCCCGGCGGGCCGCGCTGGCCGCCGCGGGGGCGCCGTAAGTGAAGGTCCTCGCCGCGATGAGCGGCGGCGTCGATTCGTCGGTCGCCGCCGCCCGCATGGTCGACGCCGGGCACGACGTGATCGGTGTGCACCTGGCGCTGTCCTCGGCGCCGGGCACGCTGCGCACCGGCTCGCGGGGCTGCTGTTCGAAGGAAGACGCCTCCGACGCGCGCCGCGTCGCCGACGTGCTCGGAATCCCGTTCTACGTATGGGATTTCGCGGAGAGGTTCAAGGCGGACGTGATCGACGACTTCGTCGAGTCGTACGCGCGCGGTGAGACCCCGAACCCCTGCGTGCGGTGTAATCAGCGGATCAAGTTCTCGGCGCTGTCGGCGAAGGCCGTTGCGCTGGGATTCGACACGGTGGCCACCGGTCACTACGCCCGGCTGTCCGGGGGGAGGCTGCGCCGCGCCGTCGACCGGGACAAGGACCAGTCCTACGTGCTGGCCGTGCTGACCGCCGAGCAGTTGCGGCACGCGGCCTTCCCGATCGGCGATACCCCCAAGCCTGAAATCCGGGCCGAGGCCGCCCGTCGCGGCCTCGCCGTCGCCGACAAGCCGGACAGCCACGACATCTGCTTCATCCCGTCCGGGGACACCCGGGCCTTCCTGGGGGAGCGCATCGGGGTGCGCCGCGGCGCCGTCGTCACCGCCGACGGGGCGGTGCTGGCCACCCATGACGGGGTGCACGGTTTCACCATCGGGCAACGCAAGGGGCTGGGCATCGCCGGCCCGGGACCTGACGGCCGCCCGCGCTACGTCACGTCGATCGACGCCGAGACGGGGACGGTCGAAGTCGGGGACGCGGCCGACCTCGACGTGCGCGGCCTGGTCGGGCGGTCGCCGGTGTTCACCGGGGGAGCCCCACTGGACGGGCCCGTCGAGTGCGTGGTCCAGGTGCGCGCGCACGGCGAGACGGCGGGCGCCGTGGCCGAACTCATCGGCGACGAGCTCGTCGTTCGGCTGCGGGTCCCGCTGCGTGGCGTGGCGCCCGGGCAGACGCTGGTGCTCTACCGCCCGGATCCCGACGGCGACGAGGTGCTGGGCAGCGCCACCATCGCCGGCACGTCGCGCTGAGCGCCCGCGCCGAGCGCATCAAGGATTCATCAAGGATCCGCCAAGGGCGGTTTCCGATCCTTTCCGTGACAGCCAGGAAAGGAGCCAACAGACATGAGCACCCAGCAAGTCGCGGCGCGCGAGGAGTCGTCCGTCCAGACCAACGCCTGGGCCATCGCGGCCTTCGTGCTGAGCCTCATGGGCATGTACGGCAGCCCACTGCTGAGCAGCATCTTTGCCGTCGTCGCGCTGCACCAGGTCAAGCACCGCGGGCAGAACGGCTTCGGGTTGGCGATCGCGGCCCTGGCGGTCTCGGCGGCCATGACGGCCCTGCACGTGGCGATGTGGGTCAAGTACGGCCACCCCAACTTCGAGCTGATGGCGACGGCGCACTGGTGACGAGTTAGCCCGGGATGTTGGCGGCGATGTTCGTCATCACGATGTCCGACACCGATTGCGCGAAGCCGCAGAACGTGACCTCCACCATGGCCACCTTCAGCACCCGGTAGTCGCGGCCGCACCCGCCGGGTCCGAGGTGCAGCGATGTTGCGTCGGCCGTCCACCCGCCGACCAACGACTCGCCCGCCGAGCCGCCCGCACAGCCGCGGACGGCGCCGACCAGGGCGCTGAACGCCCGTCGCGCGGTGTCGACGTCCTGGTAGGCGGCGGCGCCCTCGGAGATCAGCGCCCCGTCGGGCGGGTCCTGGAAGGTGGTCTTGTGGAACTCCTCGATGTCGGGGCCAAAGGTCGCCGTCTCGGCATAGAGGAACCGGCATTCGGCGGGCGTCGCCTCGGCGAGCGCGTCGATGTCGACCGGGCGGGTGCCGTCCATCGAGGGGATGATCGTCAGGTGCTCGCCGGCGCCGGTGATGGCCCGCATCCGTGACTGGTCCAGGAGGATCGTGTCGACGTTGACGCCCTGGACGCCCTTGGCGGCGGGCCCGAATCCCGCGAGCGGGGTGCCGCCCACCACCCGGGTGCACGCCGCCGCCAGCAACACCGCGCCCACCAACAGCAGCGGCCTGGTGAATCTCGCTCTACGCCCCACCGTTTGCACCCTTCTCGGCTAGAACCTACCTCGCCGCAACACCCCTCGCGACCGGCGCGCTAGGCGACGTCGAATACGGTTGGCCGGTGAGTGTTTTCGCGCATCCGTTCGCGACGGGCAGCGGCATCGGATCGTGGCCCGGCACCGCGGCGCGCGAGGCCGCCGCGGTGGTGGTCGGCGAGCTGGCGGGCGCGCTGGCCCACATCGTCGAGCTGCCCGCCCGCGGAGTCGGTGCCGACCTGGTCGGGCGGGCCGGCGCGCTGCTGGTCGACGTCGCGATCGACACGGTGCCGCGCGGCTATCGCATCGTCGCCCGGCCCGGCGCCGTGACGCGCCGCGCCGTCAGCCTGCTCGACGAGGACATGGACGCGCTGGAGGAGGCCTGGGAGACGGCGGGGCTGCGCGGCGGTGAGCGCGTCGTCAAGGTGCAGGCCCCCGGGCCGATCACCCTGGCCGCCGGGCTCGAGCTGGCCAACGGTCACCGGGCCATCACCGACCCCGGCGCCGTGCGCGACCTGGCCGCCTCGCTGGCGGAAGGCGTTGCGGCGCACCGCGCGGCGCTCGCCCGCCGCCTCGATACGCCGGTGGTGGTGCAGTTCGACGAGCCGTCGCTGCCGGAGGCATTGGACGGACAGCTGACCGGGGTGACGGCGCTGAGCCCGGTCGCCCCGCTCGACGAGGCGGTCGCCCAGGGACTGCTCGACTCGTGCGCCGCGACCGTCGGCGCCGACGTGCTGCTGCACAGTTGCGCGCCTTCGTTGCCGTGGGATCTGTTGGGGCGCAGCGGTATTGGTGGGGTTTCTGTCGATGCCGGCGCGCTGCGCGCCGAGGACCTCGACGGCATCGCGGCATTCGTGGAGTCGGGCCGCACCGTCGCGCTGGGCGTGGTCCCGGCGACGGCGCCGCCAAAGCGGCCGTCGGCCGAGGAGGTCGCCACCGCCGTCGTCGCGGTGACCGATCGCCTCGGATTCGGCCGCTCGGCGTTGCGCGAGCGCATCGGCGTGACCCCGGCGTGCGGCCTGGCGGGCGCGACGCCGCAGTGGGCCCGAACCGCGATCGAGCTCGCCCGCAAGGCCGCCGAGGCGTTCGCCGAAGACCCGGACGCCATCCAATAGGCAACCAATTGGTTGCGTTTTCCCAATGGATGTGCTGAACTAAAAGGCAACCAGGAGGTTGCATATGAGTACTGATCAAATTCAGAAACAAGTCGTGTTGCGCGCGCCGCTGGACCGGGTGTGGCGGGCCATCACGGACGCCGAGCAGTTCGGGCGCTGGTTCGGCGTCCGCTTCGACGGGCCGTTCGTCGCGGGCCAACCCGTCAGCGCGACCATCACCCCGACCACCGTTGACGATGAGGTCGCCAAGCGCCAGGAGCCACACACCGGCGTGACAACCACGTGGGAGATCGTCGCGATCGAGCCGCGGCGGCGATTCGCCTACCGCTGGCAGCCGTGCGCGGGCGAGCCGGATGCGGACGATGAGCCGACCACGCTGGTCGAGTTCACCCTCGCCGAGACGCCCGACGGCGTGCTGCTCACCATCACCGAATCGGGTTTCGCCGCCATCCCGGCGGCGCGGCGCGCTTCCGCGTTCGAGGCCAACTCCGAGGGGTGGGCCATGCAGACCGACCTCGTGCGCCGGTATCTGGAGGGCACCCGGGTATGAGCGCCGTCGGCGCGCCGCTGTTCGACGCGCTTGGGGATGCGAATCGGCTGCGCATCGTCGTGCGGCTCTGCGACGTCGGGCCGTGCTCGACATCGCAAGTCACCGAGGTCATTCCGGTTACCCGGCAGGCGGCCAGCAAGCACCTGGCGCTGCTGGAGAACGCCGGGCTGGTCAGCAGCAGCCGCCGCGGTCGCGAGCGCGTCTGGACGGTGCGGACCGAACCGCTGGCCCAGGCCAGCGACTACCTCGACCAGCTGTCGCGGCGCTGGGACGCCGCGGTGGAACGGTTGCGGGCATTCGTGGAAGAGGAGTGAGTCACTCCTGGTCACAGCTCGGAGGGATGTGCCGTAGTGCCCGCCTCACAGCGACTAATGACTCGGCCGGCGTCGGGCCCGCGAATAGTCGCTGTGAGGCGGGCACGTGGGGTGCCGGCCGCAAGAGAGACGGGTGTGGTGGATGTGACTGAGGTGTCGCAGTCGGCCGTCGGCGCCCTTAGATAGCCTGCGAAGGTGACTTCGGCAGAAGCTGACTCCGTAGCGCCGGACGTTCGGCGGCAATGGCAAGAACTGGCCGACGAGGTGCGCGAACACCAGTTTCGTTACTACGTGCGCGACGCCCCGATCATCTCCGACGCGGAGTTCGACATGCTGCTGCGACGGCTTCAAGCGCTCGAGGAGCAGCATCCCGAACTGCGCACGCCCGATTCGCCGACCCAGCTCGTCGGCGGGGCCGGCTTCGCCACCGATTTCACCGAGGCCGAGCACCTGGAACGAATGCTGTCCCTGGACAATGTGTTCAGCGCCGAGGAGTTCGAGGTGTGGGCCGCGCGCGTGCGCGCCGAGGTCGGTGACGACGTGCCCTACCTGTGTGAGCTCAAGATCGACGGCGTCGCGCTGTCGCTGGTGTATCGCGACGGTCGCCTGGTCCGGGCGGCGACGCGGGGCGACGGGCGCACCGGCGAGGACGTCACGCTGAACGCCAGAACCATCGACGACGTCCCGGAACGGCTCACGGCCGGCAAGGACTACCCGGTGCCGAAGGTTCTCGAGGTTCGCGGCGAGGTGTTCTTCCGGCTGGACGACTTCGAGGCGCTCAACGCCGCGCTGGTCGAGGACGGCAAGACGCCCTTCGCCAACCCGCGCAACAGCGCGGCGGGCTCCCTTCGCCAGAAGGACCCCGCGGTCACCGCGCGGCGCAGGCTGCGGATGATCTGTCACGGGGTGGGACACACCGAGGGCTTCCGCCCGGCCACGCTGCACGACGCCTACCTGGCGCTGGGCGCGTGGGGCCTGCCCGTCTCCGAGCACACCACCCGGGTGGAAAACGTGGCGGGCGCGCTGGAGCGCATCACCTACTGGGGCGAACACCGCCACGACGTGGATCACGAAATCGACGGTGTGGTGGTCAAAGTCGACGATGTGGCGCTGCAGCGCAGGCTGGGCTCGACCTCGCGGGCGCCGCGGTGGGCGATCGCGTACAAGTACCCGCCCCAGGAGGTGCAGACCAAGCTCCTGGACATCCGCGTCAACGTCGGGCGGACCGGGCGCGTCACGCCGTTCGCGTTCATGACGCCGGTCAAGGTGGCCGGGTCGACGGTGGGGCTGGCCACGCTGCACAACGCCGCCGAGGTCAAGCGCAAGGGCGTGTTGATCGGCGACACCGTGGTGATTCGCAAGGCCGGCGACGTCATCCCCGAGGTGCTCGGCCCGATCGTCGACCTGCGCGACGGCTCGGAACGCGAATTCGTCATGCCCACAACGTGTCCCGAATGCGGCACCCCGCTTGCCCCGGCCAAGGAGGGCGACGCCGACATCCGCTGCCCCAACGCGCGGTCGTGCCCGGCGCAGTTGCGGGAGAGGGTTTTTCACGTCGCGGGCCGCGGCGCGCTCGACATCGAGGGACTGGGTTACGAGGCCGCCACCGCGCTGCTGCACGCCGGCGTGATCGCCGACGAGGGCGACCTGTTTTCGCTGTCCGAGGACGACCTGTTGCAAACCGAGCTGTTCCGGACGAAGGCCGGCGGGTTGTCGGCCAACGGCGCGCGGCTGCTGGCGAATCTCGATGTGGCCAAAGCGAAGCCGCTGTGGCGGGTGTTGGTGGCGTTGTCGATCCGGCACGTCGGGCCGACGGCGGCCCGCGCGCTGGCCACCGAATTCGGCGACCTGCAGGCGATCGAGGACGCGTCCACCGAGCGGCTGGCCGCGGTCGAGGGCGTCGGCCCGACGATCGCCGCCGCGGTCACCGAATGGTTCACGGTCGATTGGCACCGGGCGATCATCGGCAAATGGCGGGCGGCCGGGGTGCGGATGGCCGACGAACGCGACGAGAGCGTGCCGCGCACCCTCGAGGGCCTGACGATAGTGGTCACCGGTTCGCTGGCGGGTTTTTCGCGCGACGACGCCAAAGAGGCGATCGTGTCGCGCGGCGGCAAGGCCGCGGGATCGGTGTCGAAGAAGACCGACTACGTCGTCGCCGGCGACTCGCCGGGCTCCAAGTACGACAAGGCGATGGAGTTGGGGGTGCCGATCCTCGACGAAGACGGGTTCCGAAAGTTGTTGGCCGACGGGCCTTCCGGGGCTGACGAGTGAGCAGTTCGTACGGTGATTCGACGCGCAGCGTCAAGGCCGTAAGCTCCCCGGCCGTCGACGGCCAGCCGGTGGCGCCGCCGGCGGTGCTGGCCTCCACCTATCACCTGTCGGCCGACGAAGCCTCCGATCTCGATACCTACGGCCGCAGCTCCAATGCGACCTGGCGGCAAGTGGAATCGGCCCTCGCCGCGTTGGAGGGAGCGAGCGGCGCGGTGGTCTTCAGCTCGGGCATGGCGGCCATCAGTGCCGCACTGTGCGCACTGGCCCGTCCCGGGTCGGCCTTGGTGGTGCCGTCCGACGGCTACTATCAGGTGCGCCAGTATGCGGCGGAACACCTTGCGCCCGCAGGTGTTTCGGTGATCGAGGCGTCGAGTTCGCAAATCTACGACGCGGCGGCCGGCGCGGACGTGGTACTGGCCGAAACGCCCACCAATCCCGCGCTGGATGTGATCGACCTGCGGCGGTTGGCCACCGTGTGCCATTCTCGCGGCGCGCGGTTGATCGTCGACAACACCGCGGCTACCCCGTTCGGTCAGTGCCCCCTGGCGCTGGGCGCCGACCTGGTGGTGGCCAGCGCCACCAAGGGGCTCTCGGGGCACAGTGACCTGCTGGCCGGTTACGTGGCGACCAACCGGCCCGAGTTGCTCGCCGCCGTCGAACGCCATCGGCTGCTCGCCGGTGCGATCCTCGGCGGCTTCGAGACGTGGCTGCTGCTGCGCAGCCTGGGCAGCGCCGGGCTGCGATTCGACCGCCAGTGCCGCAATGCGCAAGCGGTCGCGACGATGCTGGCCGGCCATCCGGCGGCACGAGCCGTGCGCTACCCGGGTCTGGCCGAGGACCCGGCGCACCCCGTGGCCGTCGCACAGATGCGCCGGTTCGGGACCCTGGTCTCATTCGAGTTGGCCGACGCGGCCGCGGTGCAGGCACTGGTGGACGGGTCCGAGCTGCTGATCGCGTCCACCAGCTTCGGTGGCATCCACACCTCGGCGGATCGCCGGGGACGGTGGGGTGATCGCGTCGCCGACGGATTCGTGCGCCTCTCGCTGGGCATCGAAGACACCGACGACCTGGTTGCCGACATCGAGCGGTCGCTCGCCGCATCTGCTGTGATGGGCGGATGAGCCCGACCTCCGTTGCCGACGTGGTCGCGCGCATGCGGGCCATCGCGGCACAACTGCCGCCCGATGACGGCGCCGAGGTGTTCAACGGCGTCTACCTGCGCGTGACCGAGATGATGGCGGACCGGCTCGCGACGAAGGGCGTGTTCCACGACGAGGCGTTCGTCACCGATCTCGACGTCCGCTTCGCCGGTTACTGGTTCGACGCATACGACGCCGCCGGCGCCAAGCCCAAGGCGTGGGCGCCGCTGTTCGCGGCCCGAGAAAGCAAGGCAATCCTGCCGATTCAGTTCGCGCTTGCCGGCATGAACGCGCACATCGAGCACGACCTGCCGCTCGCCGTGATCGGCACGTGTGCCGCGCGCCGGTGCACGCCGGACAGCGCGGGCGTGCACGCGGACTACGAGAAGATCAACGACGTCCTCGCCAGCGTCGAGGCCGAGATCCGGCGGTCCTTCCTTGACGACGTGGAAAGGTCGATCGACGATCACCTCGAGCCGGTCGCGCACCTGATCACCTCGTGGGACATCGCGAAGGCGCGCGATTTCGCGTGGCTGACCGCGCAGACGATGTGGGAGCTGCGACGGGTCAGCGGGTTGTTCGACGCTTATGCCGCGGGGCTGGCCCGCACGGTGGGGATGGGTTCCCGGCTGTTGCTGACCGGGCTGACCTGAACGCCTCAGCGCAGCATCGTCGCCACGATGCCGGCCAGATAGCCCAGCCGGGCGACCTCCGAGGGCCGGAATTCCGGGCCCGGACGGCCCAGCACCACCGCCGTGTGCGGGTCGCCCAGCGGCGCCGCGACCATCGTGGTGTCCATGTCGCGCCACGCCTGCGGCACCCACTCGGCGGTATGGTCCAGCGCCGCCGCGCGTTCGATCGGCAGCCAGGGGGCGGAATCGGCCTCGGTTTCCGGGCACCCGGGGCTGGCGGCGAGCCGTTCCAGTTCCCCGTGTGAACTGCGCAACACCGTGCACCAGCTGACTCGCAGCACCTTGGGCGCCTCGTTGACCAGGACCTTAAGCCGCGACGCGTCGTCGCCGGCGGCGGCGACATGGTCGAGAAGCTCCAGCTCGCGGTGCGCCTCCAGCAGCCCGGTGTGTGGGCGGACGCTGTCCACGCGGACGTTGGGCAGTGATTCCGCGGCGGTGATCAGCCGGTCCGGCATCGCCCCCGGCGGCAGCTCGATGACCAGGTCGTCGATCGCATAACCCGAGCTGCGCTCCACCACGTCGAGCGACAGGATGTCGGCGCCCGCCGAACCGAGCGCGACGGCCAGCGAACCCAGGCTGCCCGGGCGGTCGGCTAGCTCGATGCGCAACAGATACGACGGCACGGCCAACACTTTGGCACAGCAATGTATCCGCGGCATTTCGGCTGGGACGGCGGCGTGAAGCCCGCTTCCTCCTCCCGCCGCTCTGCGGCGCGCATCGTCGCCGGGCTAGGCTTTCCGGTCGTGTCCCAGATCTCCCGCGACGACGTGGCGCACCTTGCGCGGCTGGCCCGGCTGGCCCTGACCGACGCCGAGCTGGACAGCTTCGCCGGCCAACTCGACGCCATCCTCACCCACGTCAGCCAGGTCCAATCGGTCGACGTCACCGGCGTCGAAGCGACCGACAACCCGCTCAAGGACGTCAACGTCACCCGCCCGGACGAGCGGACGCCGTGCCTGACCCAGGCCGAGGCGCTGGCCGAGGCGCCCGAAGCCGTCGACGGCCGCTTCGCCGTGCCGCAGATCCTGGGGGACGCCGAGTGACCGATATCGTCCGCTCCGACGCCGCGACGCTGGCCGCCCAGGTCGCCGCCGGGGAGCTGTCGTCCACCGAAATCACCCGGGCCTGCCTGGACCAGATCGAGGCGACCGACGACCGGTACCACGCGTTTTTGCACGTCGCGGCCGACGAGGCGCTGGCCGCCGCGGCCGCGGTGGACGACGCGGTGGCCGCCGGCGTGCCGCTGCCGTCGGCGCTGGCCGGGGTGCCGCTGGCGCTCAAGGACGTGTTCACCACGGTCGACATGCCCACCACCTGTGGCTCCAAGATCCTGGAGGGCTGGCGTTCCCCCTACGACGCGACCGTCACCGCGCGGTTGCGCGCGGCCGGCATCCCGATCCTGGGCAAGACCAACATGGACGAGTTCGCGATGGGCTCGTCGACGGAGAACTCCGCCTACGGCCCCACCCGCAACCCGTGGGACACCGACCGGGTGCCCGGAGGTTCCGGCGGCGGCAGCGCGGCCGCGCTGGCCGCGTTCCAGGCCCCGCTGGCCATCGGGTCCGACACCGGCGGTTCGATCCGCCAGCCGGCCGCGCTGACCGCAACCGTCGGCGTCAAGCCCACCTACGGCACGGTGTCGCGCTACGGGCTGATCGCCTGCGCGTCGTCGCTGGATCAGGGCGGCCCGTGCGCCCGCACGGTGCTGGACACCGCCCTGCTGCACCAGGTGATCGCCGGGCACGACGTCCGCGACTCGACGTCCGTCGACGCCGAGGTGCCCGACGTCGTCGCCGCCGCCAGGGCCGGCGCGGGCGGTGATTTGCGCGGCGTGCGCGTCGGCGTCGTTCGGCAGCTGCGCGGCGAGGGCTACCAGGCCGGCGTGCTGACGTCGTTCGAGGCCGCCGTCGAGCAGCTGACCGAGCTGGGCGCGGAGGTGAGCGAAGTCGACTGCCCGCACTTCGATCACGCGCTTGCCGCCTACTACCTGATCCTGCCGTCCGAGGTGTCCAGCAACCTGGCCCGCTTCGACGCGATGCGCTACGGCCTGCGGGTGGGCGACGACGGCACGCATTCCGCCGAGGAGGTGATGGCGCTGACCCGCGCGGCCGGCTTCGGCCCGGAGGTCAAGCGGCGCATCATGATCGGCACCTACGCGCTGTCCGCCGGCTATTACGACGCGTACTACAACCAGGCGCAGAAGGTCCGCACGCTGATCGCGCGCGACCTGGACCGGGCCTACGAAACCGTCGACGTGGTCGTCTCGCCGGCGACCCCGACCACGGCGTTCCCGCTGGGGGAGAAGGTCGACGACCCGCTGGCGATGTACCTGTTCGACCTGTGCACGCTGCCGCTGAACCTAGCCGGCCACTGCGGCATGTCGGTGCCGTCGGGGCTGTCCCCGGACGACGGCCTGCCGGTCGGGCTGCAGATCATGGCCCCGGCGTTGGCCGACGACCGCCTGTACCGGGTGGGCGCCGCCTACGAGGCGGCCCGCGGGGCGCTGCCGAGCGCGGCCACCGTCTAGCGGCAATTTGCGCCAGGTCGCGCCATCCGGGGCCCATGCGGGCAAGATGAACAGATGCGGATCGGAATTCTCACCGGGGGCGGCGACTGTCCCGGGCTCAACGCCGTCATCCGGGCGGTGGTGCGCACCTGCGACTCGCGATACGGGTCGTCGGTGGTCGGATTCCAGGACGGGTGGCGCGGGTTGCTGGAGAACCGGCGCATCCAGCTGCAAAACGACGACCGCAACGACCGCCTGCTCGCCAAGGGCGGAACAATGCTGGGCACCGCGCGCGTGCACCCCGACAAACTTCGGGCCGGGCTGAACCAGATCAAGCAGACCCTCGACGACAACGGCATCGACGTGCTGATCCCGATCGGCGGCGAGGGCACCCTGACCGCCGCGCACTGGCTGTCCGAGGAGAACGTTCCCGTGGTCGGCGTGCCGAAGACGATCGACAACGACATCGATTGCACCGACGTGACTTTCGGGCACGACACCGCGTTGACGGTGGCCACCGACGCCATCGACCGGCTGCATTCCACGGCCGAATCCCACCAGCGGGTGATGCTGGTGGAGGTGATGGGCCGGCACGCGGGTTGGATCGCGTTGAACGCCGGGCTTGCGTCCGGCGCGCACATGACGCTGATCCCCGAGCAGCCCTTCGACGTCGAGGACGTGTGCCGGCTCGTCAAACGCCGGTTCCAGCGCGGGGATTCGCACTTCATCTGCGTGGTCGCGGAGGGCGCCAAGCCGATCGCCGACTCAATCACGTTGCGCGAGGGCGGGATTGACGAGTTCGGCCACGAGCGGTTCACCGGCGTCGCCGCGCAACTCGGCGCCGAGGTGGAGAAGCGGATCAACAAGGAGGTCCGGGTGACGGTGCTGGGCCACGTCCAGCGCGGCGGCACCCCGACCGCGTACGACCGGGTGCTGGCGACGCGCTTCGGCGTCAACGCCGCCGACGCCGCGCACGCGGGCGAGTACGGCCAGATGGTCTCGCTGCGCGGCCAGGACATCGGCCGGGTGTCGCTGGCCGACGCCACCCGCCAACTCAAGCTGGTGCCCGAGAGCCGCTACGACGACGCGGCCGCCTTCTTCGGCTAAGCGGTGGCGAACGGCCGGTGGCGCCGAATTGACGGCCGGCTGAATTTGCCGCCGAACCCGGCAACTCACGCCCGCTCGCCGGGATTTTCGTGGTTTTCTGCCAGCTCGAAGCGGTTATACCGATCCCTATGAGCAACCGCGGTTCGATTCGCGGAGCCGTTCACCAGCCGGGGTCGGGCCCGCGTGACCGTCAGCGGCCGCCGCCGCGCGGCCGCGACGACCCCAACTGGACGTCTGCCACGGTGCCCCGGCCGCCACAGCCCCCGCCCACCGCGCCGCCACCGGCGCGTCGGGTCCCGCCGCGGTCGCGCCCGGAGCTGACCATCGGCGGGACGGCCCTCGACAGCCTCGAGCCGCAGGACACCGAGGACCCCGCCGGTTTTGACTGGCGAGACCTGGTCCGGCGCCTGACCGGAATCGACCTTGGCCGGGGCAAAGGTTCGGCATACGAGCAGGAGCTACGGGAGCGCATCCGCGCTCCGCTGGGCGGCGCCTTCCCCATCGCGGTGCTCAACCTCAAGGGTGGCGTCGGCAAGACCGTCGTCGTCGAGGCACTGGGCTCCACCTTCGCCGCCGTCCGCGACGACAAGGTGATCGCCGTGGACATCGACGCCGGCGACTTGGCCGAGCGCCACGGCCGCCGCAATCCGCTGAGCATGGCCGATCTGTTGCGGGACGGCGCGGCCACCCACTATTCGGATGTGCGGGCGCACACCTACATGAACAGCTTCGGGCTGGAGGTGCTCGGGCTGCCGGACTACGCGCGCACCGATTGGCGGCTGGAGCGCCACGACGTCGTCAGGACTTTTTCGATTCTGCGCAAGCACTATTCGGTGGTGCTGGTGGACTGTGTCAAGGCGGTCAACTCGGCCGTGATGGACGCCGTGCTGCCGGAGTCGTGCGCCCTGGTGGTGGTCACCAGCACCTCCATCGATGCGATACGCAAGACCAGGACAACCCTGGACCTGTTGCGCAACAAGGGATATCAGCGCTTGATGGCGCGGACTGTGCTGGCGATCAACCACGTCGAGGCGGGCAAGGTCGCCGTCGTCGCCGCCAAGGAGCTCGACGCGTTGTCCGCCCGCGTGGCCGCGACCGTCGTGCTGCCGTTCGATCGGCACGTGCATGACGGCAAGGAGATCGGCCTGGATCGGCTGAGCAGGGAAAGCCGGCGCAGCTACCTGGAGACGGCCGCCGCGTTGGCCGACATGTTTCCCGGCGCAGGCATGGAGCAAGGGCTCCGGCTCGGGGCAAGCCGAAGGCCGCCCGGGCCCTAGTTAGGATCGACGGCATGAGTGTTGCCGCCGGTCCCGAGCTCCTGGACTACGACGAGGTCGTCGCCCGTTTCGACCCCGTGCTCGGCCTCGAGGTGCACGTCGAGCTGTCGACCGCGACGAAGATGTTCTGCGGCTGCTCGACCACATTCGGCGCCGAACCCAACACCCAGGTGTGCCCGGTGTGCCTCGGGTTGCCCGGTTCGCTGCCGGTGCTCAACCAGGCCGCGGTGGAGTCGGCGATCCGGATCGGGCTGGCGCTGAATTGCGAGATCGTGCCCTGGTGTCGCTTCGCCCGGAAGAACTACTTCTACCCGGACATGCCCAAGAACTACCAGATTTCGCAGTACGACGAGCCGATCGCGATCAACGGCTACCTGGAGGCGCCGCTGGAAGACGGCTCCACCTGGCGGGTGGAGATCGAGCGCGCCCACATGGAGGAAGACACCGGCAAGCTCACCCACATCGGTAGCGAGACCGGTCGCATCCACGGCGCGACGACGTCGCTGATCGACTACAACCGGGCCGGCGTGCCGCTGATCGAAATCGTCACCAAGCCGATCGTGGGGGCGGGCGCTCAGGCCCCGCAGATCGCCCGGTCCTACGTCACAGCGCTGCGAGACCTGTTGCGTGCCTTGGGCGTATCCGACGTGCGGATGGATCAGGGTTCGATGCGTTGTGACGCCAACGTGTCGCTGAAACCGACGGGGGCGACCGAGTTCGGGACCCGGACCGAGACGAAGAACGTCAACTCGCTGCGCAGCGTCGAGGTTGCCGTGCGGTACGAAATGCAGCGCCAGGCCGCCGTCCTCGTGTCCGGCGGGCAAATCACCCAGGAAACCAGGCACTTTCACGAGTCCGGGTACACCAGCCCTGGTCGCACCAAGGAAACCGCCGAGGACTACCGCTACTTCCCGGAACCCGACCTCGAGCCGGTCGCGCCCAGCCGGGAGTTGGTCGAGCAGCTGCGGCAGACCATCCCCGAGCTACCGTGGTTGAGCCGCAAGCGAATTCAGCAGGAGTGGGGCGTTTCGGACGAGGTCATGCGGGATCTGGTCAACGCCGGCGCGGTCGAACTGGTCACCGAGACCGTCAAGCACGGCGCGTCGAGCGAGCAGGCGCGCGCCTGGTGGGGAAACTTCCTGGTGCAGAAGGCCAATGAGGCCAATATCGAATTGGACGAGTTGGCCATCACGCCTGCGCAGGTCGCCGCGGTGATCGCGCTGGTCGACGAGGGCAAGCTGTCCAACAAGCTGGCCCGCCAGGTCGTCGAGGGCGTGCTGGCCGGGGAGGGCGAACCGGAGCAGGTGATGACCGCCCGCGGCCTGGCGCTGGTGCGCGACGACTCGGTGACGCAGGCCGCCGTCGACGAGGCGCTGGCCGCCAATCCGGATGTCGCCGAGAAGATTCGCGGCGGCAAGGTGGCCGCGGCCGGCGCGATCGTCGGCGCGGTGATGAAGGCCACTCGCGGACAGGCCGACCCGGCCCGGGTCCGCGAGCTCGTGCTGGCCGCCTGCGGTCAGGGCTGACCGCGAGGGGCCTCGCCAATGTTCGACGACCTGATGGCCATGCTGGACAGCCCGGTGTTCGTCGTGACCACCCAGGCTGACACTCAACCGTCGGGCTGCCTGATCAGTTTCGCCACCCAAACCAGCGTGCAGCCGCCGAGCTTCATGGTCGTGATTCCCCGCAGCAGCCCCACCTCCGACGCGGCCCGCCAATCCGAGCACCTGGTGGTGCACGTGCTGGCGCAGCACCAGGTCGCCCTGGCGGAGCTGTTCGACGGCGAAACCGACGACCAGGCCGACAGATTCGGTCGCTGCTCGTGGCGCGTCGGGCCGCACGGGATGCCCATCCTCGACGAGGCGATCGCCTGGTTCGTCGGGAGAACCGCGCATTGGATCGATATCGGGGATCACGTCGCCTTCATCGTGGAACCCGTCGCCGGATGGGTTCCCGATTCCTACGACGACGTGCTCTACCTTTCCGATCTCGACGAGCTGGAACCGGGCCAGGTCGCGCCGGAGCGGTTCGTCCTGCACAAACCGGCCGCCGAGCCGCGCAAATACGGCCTGAGGTTCACCCTGGAGGGGCCCGTTTAGGTCTTGTCGTCGTTGTTGCGCGGGAAGCCGCCGCCCTGCGGGAACAGCGGGAACACCACGTCATCGAGCTTCTCGGCGTCCCCAGCGGTCTTGTTAACCGTTGCGCCCCAGACGTTTCCGTCCGGCGACATCCGTAGCGCCCACGCGTGCGCGTGGGTGTCCTTGCGGACGACGTCCGGTTCGCCGGTGACCGCGCCGGTCTTCGGCGCGAGCCGCACCGCCACCGTCAGCTTGGTGTTGATCAGGTTCACCAGCACGGTCCCGTCCATCGCCGCGCAGCCGGCGACGCCGGGCTTGTCCGGCCACGTCCACACGGTGGAGACCTCGGAGGTTTTGGTGATGCGTTGCAGGCGGTCGGCGGTCGGGGTGCGGTCGGCGACGTACAGCGAGCCGTCGACGGGGTCGATGCACATGCCGCCGCCGGAGCCCACGCCGGACAGCGCGGTCGTCGGCGGGGCCTGGCCGATGGTGGTCGGCTGCTCGATGCGCAGCACCTTGCCGGCCAGCGACTTGGGGTCGGCGGCCATCGCCGGGTTGCCCGCGTCGCCGGTCATCACGACGAGCGTGGTCGGGCTGGTGAAGATCAACGCGCCGGTGTTGCCGGTGGCGCCCTTGGGGATCCCGGTCAGGATGTCCTTCGGGATGTCGCCGTCGGCCACGCGGATGACCCGGTTGTCGGTGGGCGTGCTGATGTAGGCGTACATCAGGCGGTCCTGCTGATAGGTGGGCGAC
Organism: Mycobacterium sp. NGS64; assembly: GCF_059812245.1. Taxonomy (NCBI): domain Bacteria; kingdom Bacillati; phylum Actinomycetota; class Actinomycetes; order Mycobacteriales; family Mycobacteriaceae; genus Mycobacterium; species Mycobacterium sp. NGS64. Next base: position 911,601 of record NZ_JCALCI010000001.1, read on the forward strand.
AGCACGATGTCCATCAGCCCGCCGTCACCGGACGGGTCGACGGGAATGACCACCTTCACCTTCGGCTCGGCGTTGACCGAGATGTCCTTGACGGCGCCGGTGGTGCGCTCGGCGACCAGCGCGGTTTTGCTGTCGGGGCCCATGATCAAGCCACTGGTGCTCTCCAGGCAGCCCTGCATGACCCCCGGCGCCGGGCACACCTTCGGGAAGGGCGTCGGCGGCAGCGGCGGCGGCGGGGGAGGCGTCGAGCTGGGCTGGGGCTTGAGTTCGGGGGCGGTCGTGAAGGGCTGGGATTGGGCGTCGTTGAACCGCGCGCACCCGCTCGCGACCAGCACCACCGCGGACAGCGCGGCCAGACCGCCGCGAACCGAGCCCCGTATCCGCATGATCGACAGGCTACGGACTGGGCGGGCCCCGCCGCCACAGGCCTGCCCGGGTCCGGCGACGGAAGGTGCGCCGGTGGGGCGCCGATTTCCCGCTTTTTCGGCCCCGTGGAGGGGTGGAAAAGGCGATTTGGGGCCAATCCGGGGCGTTTTGGCGGACTAACCGGCGAAAGCGCCGCTCAAATCCCCGATTCAGGCGCGTTTGCCCTTACCCTGACACCCGTGACCAGTCAATCGAATGACGCACATTGGAGCCGTCCCGGCGAATCCTCGGAGCCGATCGCGGGGCGCCCGGCCTCGGCGCGCTTGGTCGACCCCGAGGATGACCTGACGCCGGTCGGGTACCCGGGCGACTTCGGAAACACCACCGTCATCCCCTACGTCGACCCCGCCGCGGCGGGTGCCCCCGGGGCCGGCGGCTACCACCTCCTCGACCAGCAGGAGCCCCTGCCGTACGTGCAGCCGGCGTCGACGGCGCAGCCGATGCCGATCTCCGCGACCGAGCCGGCCCAGATCGACGGGGGCAAGGACGACGACGAGCGTCACCGCGAGATCGGCAAGCGCGGCACCCAGAACCTGGGTTTGCTGGTGCTGCGGGTCGGGCTTGGCGTGGTGTTAGGGGCCCACGGGCTGCAGAAGCTGTTCGGCTGGTGGGGCGGCGGCGGGCTGACCGGCCTGAAGAATTCGCTGTCCGACGTCGGCTACCACCACGCCGACATCCTCGCCTACGCCAGCGCGGGCGGCGAGATCGTCGCGGCGGTGCTGCTGATCTTGGGCCTGTTCACCCCGGTGGCCGCGGCGGGCGCGCTGGCGTTCCTGATCAACGAACTGCTGGCCACCGTGTCGGGCGGCGCGCGCTCGCACGCCTTCGCCTACTTCCTGCCGCAGGGGCACGAATACCAGATCACCCTGATCGTCCTGGCCGTTGCGGTGATCCTGTGCGGACCGGGCCGCTACGGCCTGGACGCCGGCCGGGGTTGGGCCCACCGCCCCTTCATCGGGTCGTTCGTCGCCCTGCTGGCCGGCATCGCCGCCGGCGTCGCGGTCTGGGTCACGCTCAACGGGGTCAACCCGATCGGCTGACCCTCATCGGTAGGGGTTGGGCACCCTTCCCGCGCTGACCTCGGTCAGCTGCGGCAGCGTGGCGAAGGTAACCGCGGGCAGGCGCAGCTCCGCACCGCTTTTCAGGCGGGCGCGCGCCCAGGAACCGCGGTGGAAGCGCAGCCCCTCGATCTCTTCCCAGCGCACCGTCCTGCTCGTCAGCAGGGTCCGAACGGTCAGGCCCCGCTCGTCGGCAACCGTGCGCAGCCGGATGATCAACGCGGACAACACCACCGGGATGAGCAACAGCGGCGCGGATACCGGCCACGCCAGCACCGGTATCAGCAAGCCGAGGGTGAAGAACCCGACGGCGAAGTGCGCCATCGGCGACACCTTGATCACCACGGGGGATTCGGTAGCCACTGGAACATCATTTCACCGACCGCTTTTCCGGCCGCCCGCTGCCGAGTGTGAACCGGCGGCGACGGTCCCCGGCGTGTCGCCGCCCTGGGCGCACGCGGAAAGCCGTGGCTGCACACCCGACCCGGATTTGACTGTTGAGCTGTGCGAAGGCTACCGTCGGACGCTATGGATACCGCCGGAAAGCCGGGGATGCTCGTAGTAATTAGTCAGCGCGTTGGTGGCTGACTAGGTCTTCAGCATTTGAAGCGATCCAGCACCAACGCGCAACCCTCGTTCAGCCGATGAGCTGTCGGGGGTTTTTTCTTGCGCAGCAACGAAACTTCGAAGAGTGAATAGGACCCAAAGACAGTGAGCGCTCCCACCAGGCCACCCGCCACGCAGGCGCAGGATCCGGCCAGCGTCGCCACGGACGCCGTGAAACCCACCGCAAAGACCCCGGCCGCTCAGCCGAAACGCGTTGGCCCGGAACAACTTACCGGTGCCCAGTCGGTGATCCGGTCGCTGGAGGAGCTCGACGTCGAGGTCATCTTCGGGATACCCGGCGGCGCCGTGCTGCCGGTCTACGACCCGCTGTTCGACTCGAAAAAGCTGCGCCACGTGCTGGTTCGGCACGAGCAGGGCGCCGGCCACGCCGCCAGCGGCTACGCGCACGCCACCGGCAAGGTCGGCGTCATGATGGCGACCTCGGGTCCCGGCGCCACCAACCTGGTCACCCCGCTGGCCGACGCCCAGATGGACTCGATCCCCGTCGTCGCCATCACCGGGCAGGTCGGGCGTGGATTGATCGGCACCGACGCCTTCCAGGAGGCCGACATCTCGGGCATCACGATGCCGATCACCAAGCACAACTTCCTGGTCCGCTCCGGCGACGAGATCCCCCGGGTGCTGGCCGAGGCCTTCCACATCGCCCGCTCGGGACGTCCGGGCGCGGTGCTCGTCGACATCCCCAAGGACGTGCTGCAGGGACAGTGCACGTTCAGCTGGCCCCCACGGATGGACCTGCCCGGCTACAAGCCGAACACCAAGCCGCACAACCGGCAGGTCCGGGAGGCCGCCAAGCTGATCGCGGCCGCGCGCAAACCGGTGCTGTACGTGGGCGGCGGGGTCATCCGCGGCGAGGCGACCGAGCAACTGCGCGAGCTGGCCGAGCTGACCGGCATCCCGCTGGTCACCACCCTGATGGCGCGCGGCGCCTTCCCCGACAGCCATCCGCAGAACCTGGGCATGCCCGGCATGCACGGCACCGTGGCCGCGGTGGCGGCGCTACAACGCAGCGACCTGCTGATCGCGCTGGGCACCCGGTTCGACGACCGGGTGACCGGCAAGCTGGACTCCTTCGCCCCCGAGGCCAAGGTCATCCACGCCGACATCGACCCCGCCGAGATCGGCAAGAACCGGCACGCCGACGTGCCGATCGTCGGCGACGTGAAGGCCGTCATCACCGACCTCATCGCGATGCTGCAGCACCATGACGTCCCGGGTCACATCGAGATGACGGATTGGTGGGCGTATCTGCACAGCGTCCAGTCCACCTACCCGCTGAGCTACGGCCCGCAGAGTGACGGCAGCCTGAGCCCGGAGTACGTGATCGAGAAGCTGGGCGAGATCGCCGGCCCGGACGCGGTGTACGTCGCCGGCGTCGGCCAGCACCAGATGTGGGCCGCGCAGTTCATCTCGTATGAAAACCCGCGCACCTGGCTCAATTCCGGCGGGCTGGGCACGATGGGCTTCGCCATCCCGGCGGCCATGGGCGCCAAGATCGCCCGCCCGGACGCCGAGGTCTGGGCGATCGACGGCGACGGCTGCTTCCAGATGACCAACCAGGAGCTGGCCACCTGCGCCATCGAGGGCGCGCCGATCAAGGTGGCGCTGATCAACAACGGCAACCTCGGCATGGTGCGCCAATGGCAGACGCTGTTCTACCAGGAGCGCTACTCGCAGACCGACCTGGCCACGCACTCACACCGGATCCCGGACTTCGTGAAGCTGGCCGAGGCGCTGGGCTGCGTCGGATTGCGTTGCGAGCGTGAGGAAGACGTCGTCGACGTGATCAACCAGGCGAGGGCGATCAACGACCGCCCGGTGGTGATCGACTTCATCGTCGGCGCCGACGCGCAGGTGTGGCCGATGGTCGCCGCCGGCACCAGCAACGACGAGATCCAGGCCGCCCGCGGCATCCGCCCGTTGTTCGACGACGAAAGCGAAGGGCACGCCTGATGAACACGCACACGCTGTCGGTGTTGGTGGAGGACAAGCCCGGTGTGCTCGCCCGCGTGGCGGCGCTGTTCTCGCGGCGCGGCTTCAACATCGAGTCGCTGGCCGTCGGCGCGACCGAGCAGAAGGACATGTCGCGGATGACCATCGTGGTCTCCGCCGAGGAGACCCCGCTCGAGCAGATCACCAAGCAGCTCAACAAGCTGATCAACGTGATCAAGATCATCGAGCAGGACGACGACAACTCGGTGTCCCGGGAGTTGTCGCTGATCAAGGTGCGGGCCGACGCCGGCACCCGTAGCCAGGTCATCGAGGCGGTGAACCTGTTCCGCGCCAAGGTGATTGACGTGTCACCGGAATCGCTGACCATCGAGGCCACCGGTGACCGCGGCAAGATCGAGGCGTTCCTGCGCGTGCTGGAGCCCTTCGGGATCCGCGAAATCGCCCAATCCGGAATGGTGTCGCTATCCCGCGGTCCGCGCGGTATCGGCACGGCCAAATAGCAAAACAAGGAGAAAGTTCACCGTGGCATTAGAGATGTTCTACGACGACGACGCAGACCTCACGATCGTCCAGGGCCGCAAGGTCGGCGTCATCGGGTACGGCAGCCAGGGGCACGCGCACTCGCTGAGCCTGCGCGACTCGGGCGTGCAGGTGCGCGTCGGGCTCAAGGAGGGTTCGAAGTCCCGGGCCAAGGTTGAAGAGCAGGGCCTGGACGTCGACACCCCCGCCGAGGTCGCCAAGTGGGCCGACGTCATCATGCTGCTGGCCCCCGACACCGCGCAGGCCGACATCTTCAAGAACGACATCGAGCCGAACCTGAAGGCCGGGGACGCTTTGTTTTTCGGGCACGGGCTCAACATCCACTTCGACTTGATCAAGCCGCCCGCCGACGTCACCGTCGCGATGGTCGCCCCCAAGGGGCCCGGCCACCTGGTGCGGCGCCAGTTCGTCGACGGCAAGGGCGTGCCCTGCCTGATCGCCGTCGACCAGGACCCGACCGGCCAGGGCGAGGCGCTGGCCCTGTCGTACGCCAAGGCCATCGGCGGCACCCGGGCCGGCGTCATCAAGACGACCTTCAAGGACGAGACCGAGACCGACCTGTTCGGTGAGCAGGCCGTGTTGTGCGGTGGCACAGAGGAATTGGTGAAGGCCGGTTTCGACGTGATGGTCGAGGCGGGCTACCCACCGGAGATGGCGTACTTCGAGGTGCTGCACGAGCTCAAGCTGATCGTCGACCTGATGTACGAGGGCGGCATCGCCCGGATGAACTACTCGGTGTCCGACACCGCGGAGTTCGGCGGCTACCTGTCCGGCCCGCGCGTCATCGACGCCGGTACCCGGGACCGGATGCGGGATATCCTGCGCGACATCCAGAATGGCGAGTTCGTCAAGAAGCTGGTCGCCAACGTCGAGGGCGGCAACAAGCAACTCGAGCAGCTGCGCAAGGAGAACGCCGAGCACCCCATCGAGGTCACCGGCAAGAAGCTGCGCGACCTGATGAGCTGGGTCGACCGCCCGATCACCGAGACGGCGTAACTTCTGGCGGCGCGGGGCGCCGCTCGAGCGCCCCGCCGCCAGCGACGGCCACCACCCGGCGGCCCAGGTGGTCAAGCGTTCTGTGTGGCTTCGCCGAAACGTAAACGGCTGCGGCCGTTTTGGCGTGTCGTGTACGTAGGTTAAGTGTCGCGAGGGTTGCGGTCTAGTCCCGCGACGTCGACTCGCACGGTGAGAAACTGGGCACCGACCGCGGCGACGGCCATGCTGTTGACACGTGGCAACGTGCGCAGCCGGGCTTTGGCATCGTCGTCGTACATCAGGACGGCGGTGCCGGAGTACCACCGGCCCCGAACACGCACCCGGACTTGCGGATTCGCCTTGATGTTGCGCACATACTGAGAGCGTTCGCCGAACTCCGACACCATCCAGAATTGGCCGTTCACCATTCGGCCCCCGACCGGTGTCCGACGGGGTCGACCCGTGTTCCGTCCCGTGGTCTCCAACAAGCTCATGGTCGGAACCCGTCGCATGAGCGGGTTGAAAAACCATCTCTGGGATCGATTGATCAGCCGGTCCCGAAGCGTGGGCATCGCAGTTCTCCTTGTCATCACGGGCGTCTCATTGGGCGGGCTCTTGAACACTGACGCTTGCAATGGCTTTTGGGTAGTGTCCTAAACGACAGGTATCAGGAGATTCTGGCCATGCATCGAGTTGCGGTAATCGCTGTCCCGCCCGTGACGCCCTTTGATTTGTCGATTCCCGACTTGATCTTGGGCAATGCGGAGGTCGACAACCGATCCGCTTACAAGGTCACCATGTGCACGGCCGAACCCGGCCTGGTCGCAACGACGGGCAGCCTGGGTGTGAGCGTGGATCACGGATTGGAGGCCATCCGTTCCGCTGACACGGTGATTGTCACCGGAACGGGCAACCGCGAACGGGTGGACGGCCGCGTGCTCGACGCGCTGCGCCGCGCCGCCACGCGCGACAAGCGCATCGCTTCGATCTGCACGGGCGCGTTCGTGCTCGCGGAGGCTGGCCTGCTCGATGGGAGAACCGCCACCACGTATTAGGCCCTATTCCGACGAGTTCCGACGTCGGTATCCGCGGGTACAACTTCGGGCTGACGTCCTCTACGTCGATGATGGCATGATCCTGACCTCCGCCGGCCTGGCGGCGGGAATCGATCTGTGCCTTCACCTCATTCGTCGTGATTTCGGCGCGCGCGTCGCCAATGCGGTTGCGCGGCGCGCCGTGGTGGCCCCGATCCGACCGGGCGGGCAAGCGCAATTTGTCGAGACGGCTGTAGCCGACGGTGCCCGTGACTCGTTGGCACGAACCCGCGCATGGGCTCTCCGACAGTTGGACCGGCCACTGTCGCTGGAGGACGTTGCCGACCACGCCGGCATGAGCGTGCGCAACCTAAGCCGGCGCTTCAAGGCCGAAACGGGGCAGAGCCCGCTGCAATGGCTGCTTTACCAACGAATCGATCGGGCGCGCGAGCTGCTCGAGTCGACGGCGCTGCCGGTCGGTCAGGTGGCCGCGCGATCCGGCCTGGGGACCGCGGATTCGCTGCGCAAGCACATGGTCCGCCGGCTGGGTGTGCCTCCCAGCTTGTACCGGGCCACCTTCTCCCGCCTGACAACCGGGTGAATGTGATCAGCGAGAGGGCGTCTCTTGGCCGATTCTCGCAACAGTTTTACGCTCGGCGCGGGGCGCCGCTCAGGAACCCAGCCGGTCGGCGACGGCGACCACCCGGCGGGCCAGGTGGTCCAGGGCGTTATTCGTGGGCTCGTCGAATTCGTTGATGTTGTCGTGGGTGGACACCAGGCTCACCCCGTACGGGTTGCCGTCGACGAACTTGACCGGATCGGTGTAACCCGGCGGCACGATGATGCCCCCGAAATGCATCAGCGTGTAGTAGAGCGCGACGAGCGTGGTCTCCTGGCCGCCGTGCAGCGTGTTGGACGACGTGAAAGCGGCGTAGACCTTGTCGGCAAGCTTGCCTTCGGCCCACAGCCCGCCCAGCGAGTCCAGGAAGGCGCGCAATTGCGCGGCGGGCGAACCGAACCGGGTCGGCGAGCCGAAGATCACCGCGTCGGCCCAGACGATGTCGTCGCCGGTGGCGGCCGGAAGGTCCTTGGTCGCTTGGTAATTCGCGGTCCACGCCGGGTTGTGCGCGAACGATTCCGGGTCGTGGGTCTCGGCGACGTGCCGCAGGCGCACCTCGGCGCCCGCCGACTCGGCCGCCGCGGCGACGCGTTTGGCCATCGCGGTGCCGTGACCGGTGGCCGAGTAGTAGATGATCGCGAGTTTGGTCACGGTGTCAGCTTAGGCACGCCCAACTTGCTGGAAACCCAAGGGCAGCCGGTTTAAGTTGGATGATCGGGAGTTGATTCGCGTCTGGGCGCACTGCACCTTCCGACCAACCAGATGGGGGCGTCATGGCCGACGGGTCCGGTAACCCGATGGGGCTGAACGACACCGGACGTGTCGAGGCCTTCAGCGACGGTGTGTTCGCGATCGTCGTCACCTTGCTCGTGCTGGATCTGAAGGAGCCCGAACATGCTCCGGGCGAACTGCTCGACGGCCTCGCCCGACAGTGGCCCGCGTACCTTGGCTACTTCGCGTCCTTCACCTTCGTCGGGGTGATCTGGCTCAATCACCATCAAGCATTCGTTGCGATCCAGCGTGTGGACATGGGCGTGAATTTGGCGAACCTCGCGCTGCTGTTCACCACTGCTTTGATTCCGTTTCCCACCGCGGTGCTCTCCCGGGCGTTGATCACCGGGGTCGACAGCGCGGACGCGCGGACCGCGGTGGCGCTGTACGCGGGCATAGCTACCGCAATGTGCGCTAGTTGGCTACTTCTTTATGATCAGGTTCACCGCCGTCGTGGCGCGCTCGTCGAAGCCGGAATCGACCAGCGAGCCTTCGCGGCCAATCGGATCCGTGCGGTGGCGGGGATCGCGGCTTATGTGACTGCAGGTCTGATCGGGGCGTTGTGGCTCCCGGCGGCAGCACTGGTCGTTTTCGCCGTCATGCCGATTTTCTATGCGCTCACAACCGGACGAATCAAATCCCAGGGGCCAGGTTAGGCAGGCCCAGGCCAAACTCGCGGCGCAACAAGGTGCGCGCGGCGTAATAGCCGGACATGCCATGCACGCCGCCGCCGGGCGGGGTGGCCGCCGAGCACAGGTACACCTTGGGAATCGGTGTGCTCCAAGGGTTTAGCCGCGGTGTGGGACCGGCGATCGCGCGCCAGGCGGAATTTCCGCCCATCCCGATGTCGCCGCCGACGTAGTTGGCGTTGTGGTCGGCCATCCGGGCGGCAGGCACGGCGCGGGCCGCCACCACGATGTCGCGGAAGCCGGGCGCGAACCGCTCGACGATCTCGGTGACGGCCTCGGTCGCGTCGACGGTGGAACCCGACGACACGTGGGCGTAGGTCCAGAACGGGCGGCGGCCCACGATGTCGATGCGGCCGGGGTCCGCGATGTGCGGCGACGCGGCCAGCACCATCGGCCACTGCGCGTGACGCCCGGCGGCGATGTCGGCCTCGGCCCGCGCCATCTGCTCGCGGGTGCCGCCCAGGTGAAGCGTCGGCGCCCGCCCCAGCCGCGCGTCGGCCCAGGGGATGTCCTCGCTGAGCACGAAGTCGACCTTGGTGACGCCGGGGCCAAAGGTGTAGCGGCGCAACGCCTTCGCATAGCGCTCGGGAAGCGCGTCCCCGTAGATGCGCAGCAGCGCCGTCGGCGCGGTGTCGAACGCGACGACCCCGCCGGGCGCCCGCGTGACCTCGGTGCCGGCCGTGAGCTCGCCGCCGTGCGCGCGCAGGTCGGCGATCAGCGCGTCGGTGATCGCCTGGCTGCCCCCCACCGGGATCGGCCACCCGACCGAATGCGCGAGGGTGGCCAGCATCAACCCGGCCCCGGCGGCCGTCAACGACGGCATCCGCGAAATCACATGCGCGGCAACGCCGGTGAACAGGGCACGTGCGTCCTCTCCGGATAGGAAGCCGAGCAGCGACCCCCAGGCGGGCGTGCCCTGCGCCAACATCCGAACGCCGAGTTGCACCGCAGACGGCAGCGACCCCGGCACCGATCGTTTGTCGCCGAGCAGCAACCCCACGACGGCGCCGGAATGCTCGACCAGCGGGCCGAGCAGGCGCCGCCACGACGCGCCGTCCTCCAGTTCCGCGCAGGTGCGCTCGAGATCCCGGTAGGCGATGACGGCCGGGCGGCCCGGCAGCGGGTTGGCGTAGGAAATCTCCGGGACCGCCAGTTGCACGCCGCGCGCGGGCAGGTCGAACGCCGCGAAAAACGGCGACGCCAGCGCCAGCGGGTGAACCGCCGAGCACACGTCGTGTAAGACTCCCGGAGAATCTGGGTCGGGCGCGGTGCGCGCGCCGCCGCCGAAGGTCGGTTGGGCCTCGATGACCTGGACTTTCAGCCCCGCACGGGCGCAGATGACGGCCGTGGTGAGCCCGTTGGGTCCGCTGCCGACGACGGTGACGTCCACCCGTCAATTACAGCCGATAGGCTGTCCGGGTGAATCTGCCTGTTGTACTTATTGCCGACAAACTCGCCGAATCAACCGTCGCCGCGCTGGGGGACCAGGTCGAGGTGCGTTGGGTGGATGGCCCGGACCGGCCCAAGCTGCTGGCCGCCGTCCCCGAGGCGGACGCGCTGCTGGTGCGGTCGGCCACCACCGTCGACGCCGAGGTGCTGGCGGCCGCCCCCAAGCTGAAGATCGTGGCCCGCGCCGGGGTCGGCCTGGACAACGTCGACGTCGACGCCGCGACCGCGCGCGGGGTGCTGGTGGTGAACGCCCCCACGTCGAACATCCACAGCGCCGCCGAGCACGCGATGGCGCTGCTGCTGGCCGCGGCCCGCCAGATCGCGGCGGCCGACGCTACGCTGCGGGAGCACACCTGGAAGCGGTCGAAGTTCTCCGGCACCGAAATCTTCGGCAAGACCGTCGGCGTCGTCGGGCTGGGCCGCATCGGCCAGCTGTTCGCGCAACGGATCGCGGCCTTCGGCACCCACGTCGTCGCCTACGACCCGTACCTGGCGCCGGCCCGCGCCGCGCAGCTCGGCATCGAGCTGCTGTCCCTGGACGACCTGCTGGCCCGCGCCGACTTCATCTCGGTGCACCTGCCGAAGACACCGGAGACGGCGGGCCTGATCGACAAGGAGGCGCTGGCGAAGACCAAGCCCGGCGTCATCATCGTCAACGCCGCGCGCGGCGGCCTGGTCGACGAGGCGGCGCTGGCCGACGCGATCAACAGCGGGCACGTCCGCGCCGCCGGCCTCGACGTGTTCGCCACCGAACCGTGCACGGACAGCCCGCTTTTCGAGCTGCCGCAGGTGGTGGTGACGCCGCATCTGGGGGCCTCCACCGCCGAGGCGCAGGACCGGGCCGGCACCGACGTCGCCGAAAGCGTGCGGTTGGCGCTGGCGGGGGAGTTCGTTCCCGACGCCGTCAACGTCGGCGGCGGCGTGGTCAGCGAGGAGGTGTCGCCCTGGCTGGACCTGGTACGCAAGCTCGGGGTGCTGGCGGCCGCACTGTCCGGCGAGGTTCCGGTGTCGTTGTCGGTGCAGGTGCGCGGCGAGCTCGCCTCGGAAGATGTTGAGGTGCTTAAGCTTTCGGCGCTGCGCGGGCTGTTCTCGGCGGTCATCGACGAACCGGTGACGTTCGTCAACGCGCCGGCGCTGGCCGCCGAGCGGGGCGTCTCCGCCGAGATCACCACCGCATCCGAAAGCCCCAACCACCGCAGCGTCGTCGACGTGCGGGCCGTCGCCCACGACGGCTCGTGCGTGAACGTCGCGGGCACGCTGTCCGGGCCGCAGCTGGTGGAGAAGATCGTCCAGATCAACGGCCGCAACTTCGACCTGCGGGCCCAGGGCACCAACCTGGTGATCAACTACGCCGACCAACCCGGGGCGTTGGGCAAGATCGGTACGCTGCTGGGCTCTGCCGGCGTGAACATCCAGGCGGCGCAGCTGTCCGAGGACGCCGAGGGGCCCAGCGCGACGGTCCTGCTGCGGCTGGACCAGGACGTGCCCAAGGACGTCCGGTCGGCGATCTCGGCGGCCGTCGGCGCCAACAAGCTGGAAGTGGTTGACCTATCGTGAAACTCGCTGTGATCGGTGGCGACGGGATCGGGCCGGAGGTGGTCGCCGAGGCCGTCAAAGTCCTCGACGCCGTCGTGCCGAACGTCGAAAAGACCAGCTACGACTTGGGCGCCCGTCGTTTCCACGCCACCGGCGAGCTGCTGCCGGACTCGGTGCTCGCCGAGTTGCGCCAGCACGACGCCATCCTGCTCGGGGCGGTCGGCGACCCGTCGGTGCCCAGCGGCGTCCTGGAGCGAGGTCTGTTGCTGCGCCTGCGCTTTGAGCTCGACCACCACGTCAACCTGCGACCGGGCCGGCTGTACAAGGGGGTGAGCAGTCCGCTCGCGGGAAACCCCGAGATCGACTTCGTGGTGGTGCGCGAGGGCACCGAGGGCCCCTACACCGGCAACGGCGGCGCGGTCCGCGCCGGGACGCCCAACGAAGTCGCCACCGAGGTCAGCGTCAACACCGCGTTCGGCGTGCGCCGCGTGGTGCGCTACGCGTTCGAGAAGGCCCGGCTGCGCCGCAACCACCTGACGCTGGTGCACAAGAACAACGTGCTGACGTTCGCGGGGAAGCTGTGGACGCGGGTCGTCGCCGAGGTCGGCGCGGAATATCCCGACGTCGAGGTCGCCTACCAACATGTCGACGCCGCCACCATCTTCATGGTCACCGACCCCGGGCGGTTCGACGTGATCGTCACCGACAACCTGTTCGGCGACATCATCACCGACCTGTCCGCGGCGGTGTGCGGCGGAATCGGCTTGGCCGCCAGCGGAAATATCGACGCCACCCGGGCCAATCCGTCGATGTTCGAGCCGGTGCACGGCAGCGCCCCCGACATCGCCGGTCAGGGCATCGCGGACCCGACCGCGGCGATCATGTCGGTGGCGCTGCTGCTTTCCCATCTGGGCGAGGACGCTGCGGCCGCCCGGGTGGATGGGGCCGTCGAGACCTATCTGGCAACTCGTGGGAGCGAACCGCGCGCCACCACCGAAGTCGGCGAACGGATCGCAGCCGCGCTCTAGTTTCCAGGCCGGGCGGCAGCAGCCGAATCGGCACCAAGGGCACCGCCGCCAGCGGGAACAACCCGCAGAGCAGCCACGCCGACGGGTATCTCGCCGCGCCGATCAGCACACCGAACAGCGGGGGACCGACGGCCGCCATCACGCGCTGGGTGGTGTTCTGGATGCCCAGGGCGCGCCCGCTCCAAAACGGCCCGGCGAACTCGGTGATGGCGGTCGCCTCCAGGCCGTTGTCGAGCACGGCGAACACCGAGATGGCGACCATCAGTGGGATGTCGAACCGCGAGTCGAGCTGGTCGGAAAGTGCCAACAGAAACAGGGTCAACGCGGCGACGGCCGCGATGACGGCGACCGGTTGCATGCGTGAGCCGATGCGATCCGACCAGCGGCCCACCGCAATGCGGCCGACCGCGCCGAGCAGCTGCGACAGGGTGACCAGCCCGCCGGCGGCGGCGACCGACCAGTGGTGGTGGTTCATCAGCCAGACCAGCATGAACGTGACGGTGACCGTTTGCGGCATCATCAGCAGGCCCGCGACGGCGTGGATTCGCCACAGCACCGACGACCCGCGGTACGGGCTGGCCAGCTCCGCCTTGGTCGCCGTCTCCCGGGGCTTGCGCACCGGGTCGACGATGCCGACCACGCTCGCCAGCGCCGACGCCGTGCACATCAGCGCCGGAAACATCAGCCCGGCATGCACGCCGCGCTCCGCCAGTTCGGGCATGACCAGCGCGCCCGCCGCGATGCCCAGCGGCTGCGCGGTCTGCCGGATGCCCATCGCGAGGCCGCGCTGCTGCGGGGGGAACCACGCGGACACCAGCCTGCCGCCGGCGGTGTTGCAACTCGCGGCGGCCATGCCGCCCAGGAACAGATAGACGGCGACCCACACCATCGAGTGCACCGACGCCGCGGCGTAGGCGGCGGCCGCGGTGAGACCCGAGCCCAGCGTCAGCACCAGCCGCTCGCCGACGCGGTCCAGCACATAGCCCCACGCGATGAGCGTGACCACCATGCCCCAGCTCGGCATCGACGCAAGCAGGCCGGCCTCGGCCAGCGGGGTGCCACGCGTGGCTTCCAGCGACGGGATCAGGAAGGCGACGCCGTTGATGAATAGGAAGGAGCTGGTCGTCACGAACAGCGAGACGATCATGATCGACCATCGCTTGCCGGCGCCGACAGCGCCAGGGTGCCCCTTGGGCATCAGTCCATGCTTACACACGGCCGGCACCGGTTGTGGGAGCCGCTCGCGGCCATCACTAGGCTTCTGCGAATGCGCCTCGGTCGAATCGCCAGCCCGGACGGTGTCGCCTTCGTCAGCATCGAGGGCGAACTCGACGATCCCGCCGCACTGACCGCCCAGGAGATCGCCGAGCACCCGTTCGGCACCCCGACCTTCACCGGACGATCGTGGCCGTTGGCCGACGTCCGGCTGCTGGCGCCGATGCTGGCCGGCAAGGTGGTCTGCATCGGCAAGAATTACGCCGATCACATCGCGGAGATGAGCAGCTTCGCGACGGGCCCAGCGGCCGCGGACCCGATCATTTTCCTCAAGCCCAACACCGCGATCATCGGGCCCAACGTGCCGATTCGACTGCCCGCCAACGCATCACCGGTGCACTTCGAGGGCGAGCTGGCGGCCGTCATCGGCCGGCCCTGCAAGGACGTGACGGCCGCCCATGCAGCCGAGAACATCCTTGGCTACACCATCGCCAATGACGTGTCGGCGCGCGACCAACAAAAGGCCGACGGCCAATGGACCCGCGCCAAGGGCCATGACAGCTTCTGCCCCGTCGGGCCATGGATCGTCACCGATGTCGACCCGGCGGACCTCGAACTGCGCACCGAGGTCAACGGCGAGGTGAAGCAACACAGCCGCACCTCGCTGATGATCCACGACGTGGGCGCCATCGTGGAATGGATCTCGGCCGTGATGACGCTGCTGCCCGGCGATCTCATCCTCACCGGCACGCCGGCCGGCGTCGGGCCCATCGAGGACGGCGACACGGTCTCCATCAGCGTCGAGGGAATCGGCACCCTCACCAATCCCGTTGTCCGAAAAGGAAAGTCGTGACAGTTCGAGTCCGGTTCTGCCCCTCGCCCACCGGCACCCCGCACGTCGGGATGGTGCGCACCGCGCTGTTCAACTGGGCCTACGCGCGACACACCGGCGGCACCTTCGTCTTTCGCATCGAGGACACCGACGCGGCGCGCGACACCGAGGAAAGCTACCTGGCGCTGCTCGACGCGCTGCGCTGGCTCGGCCTCGACTGGGACGAGGGGCCGGAGGTGGGCGGGCCCTACGGGCCGTACCGGCAGTCGCAGCGCGGCGAGATCTACCGCGACGTGGTGGCGCAGCTGCTCGAGGCCGGCGAGGCCTACTACGCCTTCTCCACGCCGGAGGAGGTCGAGGCGCGGCACATCGCCGCGGGCCGAAACCCCAAGCTGGGCTACGACAACTTCGACCGGCAGCTGACCGATTCGCAGCGCGCGGCGTTCCTCGCCGAGGGCCGTAAGCCGGTGGTACGGCTGCGCATGCCCGACGAAGACATCGGGTGGGACGACCTGGTGCACGGCACCACCACCTTCGCGGCGGGCAGCGTGCCCGACTTCGCGCTGACCCGCGCGAGCGGAGATCCCTTGTATACGTTGGTCAACCCGCTCGACGACGCGCTGATGAAGATCACCCACGTGCTGCGCGGCGAGGACCTGCTGTCGTCCACCCCGCGCCAGCTGGCGCTGTATGGGGCGCTGACGCGGATCGGTGTGGCCGAGCGCACACCGCAATTCGCGCACCTGCCAATCGTGTTGGGCGAGGGAACCAAGAAGCTGTCCAAGCGCGACCCGCAGTCGAACCTGTTCGCGCACCGCGACCGGGGCTTCATCCCCGAGGGCCTGCTGAATTACCTTGCGCTGCTGGGCTGGGCGATCGCCGACGACCACGACCTGTTCAGCCTGGACGAAATGGTGGCCGCCTTCGACGTCGTCGACGTCAACTCCAATCCGGCCCGGTTCGACCAGAAGAAGGCCGACGCGCTCAACGCCGAGCACATCCGGATGCTCGACGTCGCCGACTTCACCGCCAGGCTGCGCGACTACTTCGACGCGCACGGCCACGACACCGGGCTGGATGACGCCGGATTCGCCGAGGCCGCCGAGCTGGTGCAGACGCGCATCGTCGTCCTGAGCGACGCGTGGGACCTGCTGAAGTTCCTCAACGACGACGAGTACGCGATCGAGGAGAAGGCCGCCGCCAAGGAGCTCGGCCCGGACGGCGCCGCGGTTTTGGACGCCGCGCTGACGGCGCTGGACCGCGTGACCGACTGGACTACCGAGCGCATCGAGGCCGCGCTCAAGGCCGCGCTCATCGACGGCCTGGCGCTCAAACCGCGCAAGGCGTTCGGCCCGATCCGCGTCGCCGCGACGGGAACAACGATCAGCCCGCCGCTGTTCGAATCACTCGAACTACTGGGCCGCGAGCGCAGCATGGCGCGGTTGCGGGGCGCGCGCGACGGGGCGGTCTGAGTTTTTGGTAGTCTGCACAGCGGTTTACAAAGGCCGACGACGGCCGGCCACGACGGCGCGGGACACCGCAGGACCGTTGTGACCAGCGGTTTTAGGCAGCCAATGGGGTATGGTGTAATTGGCAACACAGCTGATTCTGGTTCAGCCATTCTAGGTTCGAGTCCTGGTACCCCAGCAAGATCGCGGCACGGCTTGCGATTAGGTCGCCCTTCTCGGGTGAGCTATGCTGGCAGCTCGGATCGGTTCAGGCCCCGTCGTCTAGCGGCCTAGGACGCCGCCCTCTCACGGCGGTAGCGTGGGTTCGAATCCCATCGGGGCTACACATAATTACTGGCCGGTCCCCAGCACGGCCGGGGCGGTCGACCCGCCTACCGGCATGGGTGGCAATCCGAGCTTGCGGTGATCCCACGAGCGCGCGCGGCGGGCCACGATGCGCACGCACACCCGCTTGTTCATCATCTGCTCGACGAAGGGTTTCATCTCGTCGGTGTAGGGGCCGGTGTAGCGCTCGAACACGCTGACGCCCACCCGGTGCGCAACGTCGGGATCGTCGACGATCTCCGCGACGCCCTCGAACGACACCCCGCGCAGCGTGTCGTAGGTGTCGCCGTCCTCGATCAGAAAGCTCACCCGTGGATCGCGGGTGAGGTTCACCGCCTTCTGCGACTTGGCCTTGGTCTCGAGCCAGACCTCGCCGTCGACGACGGCGTACCACATGGCGGTCAGGTGCGGCTGGCCGTCGGGCCCGACGGTGGCGAGTGTTCCGGTGCGGCTCGTGACGACGAAATCGGCGATCTCGTCCTCCGACATGACGATGCTCGCGCGCTGATTGGTTCCCATGGCCGTCAGTTTGTCAGGCGGGTTGCGGGTGAGTGTGCGGTGGTGGCTTTCGGTGTGCGCTGAGGGCGGGGAATGTGCAACGTTGGCGCCCTGGATGCACACGCGCCGCGGGACTAGAGCCGGCGGGTGAGCGCCTCGGCGGCGGACAGCAGATCGGCGGCCCAGCGGGCCCCGGGCCGGCGCCCGATGCGATCGACGGGCCCCGACACCGATATCGCGGCGATGACGACACCGCGGCCGTCACGCACCGGCGCCGACACGCTCGCCACCCCGGGCTCGCGCTCGGCGACGCTTTGCGCCCAACCGCGCCGGCGCACTTCGGCCAGGGCCCGGTCGGTGAACTTCGCGGTCGGCAGCACGGCCTTCTGGACGGTGGCGTCGGCGTAGGCGAGTAGGACTTTGGCCCCCGAGCCCGCCGTCATCGGCAGGCGCGCCCCGACCGGAACCGTATCGCGAAGACCCGCAGCCGGTTCCAGGGCGGCCACGCACACCCGCGACGTGCCCTCGCGGCGATACAACTGCACGCTCTCGCCGGTGGTCTCGCGCAGGCCGGGCAGCACCGCCGCGCTCGCGGCCAGCAGCGGATCGTTGACGCGGCCGGCCAATTCGGTGACGGCCGGACCGAGTCGCCAACGCCCTTCGTCGTCGCGCGCCAACAGCCGATGAACTTCCAGCGCGGCCGCCAGCCGATAGGCGGTGGCCCGGGGCAACCCGGTCCGCTCGCACAGTTCGGCCAGCCCGCACGGGGATTCCGCGACCGTATGCAGCACGCCCACCGCTTTGTCGAGGACGCCGATGCCGCTATGCTGTCTCACAAGGAGATACTAACGTCTCGCATTCTGAGATGACAGCCGAAAGACCGGATAGGGGCGAATTCGATATGGGATCCGAAGCCAAGCCGCGCACCCTGGCCGAAAAGATTTGGGACGACCACGTTGTGGCGTCCGGCGGCGGCGCCGAACAAGCGGGGGCCCCTGACTTGATCTACATCGACCTGCATCTGGTGCACGAGGTCACCAGCCCGCAGGCGTTCGACGGCCTGCGCCTGGCCGGGCGGCCGGTGCGGCGCCCCGACCTGACGCTGGCCACCGAGGACCACAACGTGCCGACGATCGACATCGACAAGCCGATCGCCGATCCGGTGTCGCGCACCCAGGTCGAGACGTTGCGGCGCAACTGCGCGGAATTCGGCGTCCGGCTCTATCCGATGGGCGACATCGAACAGGGCATCGTGCACGTCGTCGGTCCGCAATTGGGGCTCACGCAGCCGGGGATGACGATCGTCTGTGGCGATAGTCACACGTCCACGCACGGCGCATTTGGCGCGCTGGCCATGGGGATTGGCACCTCGGAGGTGGAGCACGTGCTGGCCACCCAGACGCTGCCGCTGCGGCCGTTCAAGACGATGGCGGTCAACGTCGACGGGCAGTTGCCCGCCGGCGTGACCGCCAAGGACATCATCCTCGCGCTGATCGCGAAGATCGGCACCGGCGGTGGGCAGGGTCACGTCATCGAATACCGGGGCAGCGCCATCGAATCGCTGTCGATGGAAGGCCGGATGACGGTCTGCAACATGAGCATCGAAGCCGGCGCCCGGGCGGGCATGGTGGCGCCCGACGAGACCACGTACGAATTCTTGCGCGGCCGCCCGCACGCCCCGACCGGCGCGCAGTGGGACGCCGCGGTGCAGTACTGGCGGCAGTTGCGCACCGACCCCGGCGCCGTCTTCGACACCGAGGTTTACCTCGACGCGGCCTCGTTGAGCCCGTTCGTCACGTGGGGAACCAACCCCGGCCAGGGGGTGCCGCTGGGGGCGGCGGTGCCCGACCCCGAACTGATGGCCGACGACGGCGAGCGGCAGGCCGCCGAGAAAGCCTTGGCGTACATGGACCTTCGACCGGGCATGCCGATGCGCGAGATCGGCGTGGACGCCGTGTTCGTCGGCTCTTGTACCAATGGTCGTATCGAAGACCTGCGCGTGGTGGCCGACGTGTTGCGGGGGCGCAAGGTCGCCCCGGGGGTGCGGATGCTCGTCGTGCCGGGCTCGATGCGGGTGCGCGCGCAGGCCGAAGCCGAAGGGCTGGGCGAAGTTTTCACCGCCGCGGGCGCCGAGTGGCGCCAGGCGGGATGCTCGATGTGCCTGGGCATGAACCCCGATCAGCTGTCGCCGGGCGAGCGGTGCGCCGCCACGTCCAACCGCAACTTCGAAGGGCGGCAGGGCAAAGGGGGCCGCACCCACCTGGTATCGCCGGCCGTCGCCGCGGCCACCGCGGTGCGGGGCACGCTGTCCTCGCCGGCCGACTTGAACTCCAACTGATTTGAATCGAGGACGAAATGGAAGCCTTTCGCACCCACACCGGCATCGGAGTGCCGCTGCGGCGGTCCAATGTCGACACCGACCAGATCATTCCGGCGGTGTTCTTGAAGCGGGTAACCCGAACCGGTTTCGAGGACGGGTTGTTCGCCACGTGGCGCTCGGATCCCTCATTCGTGCTCAATCTCAGCCCCTTTGACCGCGGCTCGGTTCTGGTGGCCGGACCCGATTTCGGCACCGGCTCGTCGCGCGAGCACGCGGTGTGGGCGCTGATGGACTACGGGTTCCGGGTGGTCATCTCGTCTCGGTTTGGTGACATTTTCCGGGGCAACGCCGGCAAGGCGGGCCTGTTGGCGGCGGAAGTTTCTCAGGACGGCGTGGAACTGCTTTGGAAGCTCATCGAGGGCAGCCCGGGCTTGGAAATCACTGCCAATCTTCAAGATCGAAATATCACCGCCGGAACGACGGTGCTGCCGTTCAAGATTGACGACCACACCGCGTGGCGATTGCTCGAGGGTCTCGACGATATAGGCCTTACGCTGCGGAAACTCGACCAGATCGAGGCATTCGAGTCGGCGCGCCCGGAGTGGAAACCGCGCACTCTGCCCGCCTCCTGAAGGGTCGATCGGGACGGTGATTTCACCTCCGACCGTTTAGGTAGCCCGTCTTATTTTGGCCCCGCGCCACCGGTCAAGGGCGGCAACCGGATTGCGAAAAATTCGTTCGTTCCGTCCTGAAATTGCGCGTGGCTCTTGGAAATTTGCTGGGTGAGGGTTTACCGTGTTCGCAGTCGGTTCCCAAAAATGGGACCACTGGCTTCGGAGGGTTTGGATGAACAAAGCAGAGCTCATAGATGTGCTCACACAGAAATTGGGCTCGGACCGTCGGCAGGCGACCGCCGCCGTCGAGAATGTTGTCGACACCATTGTGCGCGCGGTGCACAAGGGCGACAGTGTGACCATTACCGGGTTCGGTGTCTTCGAACAGCGGAAGCGCGCGGCGCGGGTGGCCCGCAATCCGCGTACGGGCGAGACGGTAAAGGTGAAGCCGACATCGGTCCCGGCGTTCCGGCCCGGTGCCCAATTCAAAGCGGTTGTGTCTGGCGCACAGCGCCTCCCGGCGGAAGGACCTGCAGTGAAACGTGGTGTGGTAGCGGCCGGCGCAGCCAAGAAGGCGGCGAAGAAGGCTCCGGCGAAGAAGGCGGCGAGCAAGGCTCCGGCCAAGAAGGCCGCGGCCAAGAAGGCTCCGGCCAAGAAGGCCGCGGTGAAGAAGGCTCCGGCCAAGAAGGCCGCGACCAAGGCTCCGGCCAAGAAGGCCGCGGTGAAGAAGGCTCCCGCCAAGAAGGCCGCGGTGAAGAAGGCTCCCGCCAAGAAGGCCGCAACGAAGCGGGCTCCGGCCAAGAAGGCAGCGAGCAAGGCTCCGGCCAGGAAGGCTCCTGCCAAGAAGGCCGCCGCTCGGCGCGGTCGCCGGTAGGAAGCTCCAGACGCGGATACCCTTCGGGGTGGCGGCAACTGCCCCACCCGGAGGGTATTTGTGTGTCAGGCCCGCACGTTGGCGGCCAGCGCGCCGCCGATGTGGTCGGCCGCCACCAGGCGGCCGCCTGACAGGGACAGCACCCACGTGCTGCCCTTGTGGTTGCGCGATTTATCGGCGCGCACCCCGTCGCGTTCGCACCACCAGGCGATGAGGTCCGGAATCACCTTGCCCTGCGTGCAAATCACCGGGGTGTCTGCCTCCTCGGCGATGCGGAGCATCCGGTGGCGCGCGCGCTTGGGGCTCTTCGCGTACGACTCCTCGGTGAGGGCGGGCTCGTTGTGGACCGTCACACCGAGTTCCTCGGCGAGTGGTTCGACCGTCTGGTGACAGCGCAGCCGGTCCGCCGCATACACGTCGGTGGCGCCGAAGGCCAGCAGCTGGGGAACCAGTGCCTCGGCCTGCGCGCGTCCCCGCTTGTCGAGCGGGCGTTTGGTGTCGTCGCCTTTGAATCGTGATTTCCGGCCGGCGGTGCCATGCCGGACCACGAGCACGGTGCGCGTGTCTTCGGGCTGTTTTGCGAAGTGGCGCAACATCTTTCGATCGTGCGGGTAGGTGAGTCTGTCCTTCGCCTCGGCGACTGGCAGCCACACCAACTCATCGACCTCGCGTCCCGGCGTAAATTCGCCGCCGGTGTCGCGCGCCGCCCAGTAATAGACTTTCTTGACGCCCTGCTCGATCGGATAGCTCACCATGTCGAGCCGCCGTCCGAGGATGGCGCGGTGGCCCGTCTCCTCGAACACCTCGCGGACCGCCGCCACCGGGGCCGTCTCGCCGGGGTCCACCTTGCCCTTCGGCAGCGACCAGTCGTCGTAGCGGGGGCGGTGGATCACGGCCACCTCGAGGCTCGGGTCAGCCGGGTCGTCGCCGGCCCTGCGCCACAGCACCGCGCCCGCCGCGTACACGATCTTGCTTCCCGACCGCCGACCCGCCGATGAGGTCTGGTTCGACACCTAAACTCCTGCAGGTCAATTCGCTCGCGGTCGTGGATGCGACCTGGAAGCTACCACACGGCGTCAGGGGCTGCGGTGCCGCTCCATCAGCGATTCCTGATGGTCGCGCACGGTGTGACCCTCCTGGGGCGACGCGGTCCACTGCCCGTCGGGACCCAGTTCCCAGCACCGGGTCGAGGGGTCCAGCGCGGACTCGAACAAATCGTCCAGATAGGCCGTGAGCCGCGGATCCTTGACCTGAACCAGCGCCTCGACGCGCCGGTCTAGGTTGCGGTGCATCATGTCGGCGCTGCCGATCCAGAACTCATTGATGCGGTTGAAATGCATGATCCGCGAGTGCTCCAGGAAGCGGCCGAGGATCGATCGGACCGAGATGTTCTCCGAGAAGCCTTCTGCTCCGGGGCGCAGCGCGCAGATGCCGCGCACCACCACCTCGACCCGCACCCCCGCCCGCGACGCGCGATACAACGCGTCGATCACCTGCTCGTCGACCAGAGCGTTCATCTTCATCCGGATCCGGCCGCCGCCGTGTTCGCGGTGGGCGGCGATCTCGCGCTCGACGCGTTCGATGATGCCCGTGCGAATGCTGTGCGGGGCGACCAGAAGATTGCGGTAGGAAACCTTGCGCGAGTAGCCGGTTAGCGAATTGAACAAATCGGTCAGATCGGCCCCGATTTCGGGGGACGCCGTGAGCAGACCGACGTCCTCGTACAGCCGCGCCGTCTTTCCGTTGTAGTTGCCGGTCCCGATATGGCAGTACCGACGGATCGCCGAGCCTTCGCGGCGCACCACCAGGCAGGTCTTGCAGTGCGTCTTCAGTCCGACGTAGCCGTAGACCACGTGCACGCCCGCCTGCTCAAGTGTGCGCGCCCAGCGGATGTTGGCCTGTTCGTCGAAGCGTGCCTTGATCTCCACCATGGCCACCACTTGCTTTCCGGCCTCGGCCGCGGCGATCAGTGCCCGAACGATCGGCGAATCACCGGAGGTGCGGTACAACGTCTGCTTGATCGCCAGCACGTTGGGGTCGGCGGCGGCCTGCTCGATGAATCGCTGCACGCTGGTGGAGAACGAGTCATACGGATGATGAAGCAGCACATCGCCTTCGCGCAGCGTCGCGAAAATGCTCCGCGGTGTTTCGCGGTCGGCGAAGGCGGGGTGGGTGTCGGGAACGAATGTCGGATCCTTGAGCGCCGGCCGCTCGATCCCGTAGATCTGCCACAACGACGAAAGGTCGAGCAGGCCGGGCACTTCGATGACGTCACCGGGGTGCACGTCGAGTTCGCGCAGCAGCAGTTCGAGCATGCTTTCGGTCATGTCGTCGGCGATCTCGAGCCGCACCGGCGAACCAAAACGCCTGCGCGCCAGCTCCCGCTCCAGTGCCTGCAGCAGGTCCTCGTCGCGGTCCTCTTCAACCTCGTAGTCCGCGTTGCGGGTGATGCGGAACGCGTGATGCTCAACGATTTCCATACCCGGGAACAGTTCGGGCAAAAACGCCGCGATCAGTTCTTCCATCGGGAGATAGCGGACGATCTCCGGTCCCTCACCGTCGGCGCCGCGGATGTCGAGCTCGACGAAGCGATCGACGTTGTTCGGCACCTTGACCCGGGCGAAGTGCTGGCCCCCGTCCTCGGGCTGGCGCACCATGACCGCCAGGTTCAGGCTCAACCCGCTGACGAACGGGAATGGGTGAGCGGGGTCGACGGCCAGCGGGGTCAGGACGGGAAAGACTTGTTCGCTGAAATAAGTCGACAATTCGTCGCGCTCCGCCTGATCCAGATCGGCCCACGTGACGATGTGGATGCCTTCCTCGGCGAGCGCCGGTCGCACCGAATCGAGGAACACCCGCGCGTGCCTGGTGGCGATTCGCTGGGTCTGTTCGCCGATGACGGCCAGTTGTTCACGCGGTGTCAGCCCGTCGGCCGACCGGACGGACAGGCCCATCTCGTCGCGGCGCTTGAGGCCGGCGACCCGCACCATGTAGAACTCGTCGAGATTGGACGCGAAGATCGCCAGGAACTTCGCGCGCTCCAGCAGCGGCAGCGAGTTGTCGTCGGCCAGCGCGAGCACGCGCGCGTTGAAGTCCAGCCAGCTCAGTTCGCGGTTGAGGTAGCGGTCCTCGGGCAGCTCGTCGGAGATCGCGGCGGGGGTCGCGGCCGGCGGTGCGGCCACGTCGGCCTCGCCGGAGTGCCATGTGGTCTCGTCGGGCCGTGCCTCGGCTTCGGTTTCGGTCACCATGCGATCATTGCTCATCACCCGCTGGTGCTGCTAGCGCTCGGCGGACATCCATTCGCAGTTGGCGCGCCGTTCATCGCTCGTACAGATTTGCTGTGACGGGTTTTCGTTACTGCTGCGCTCGCACTATTTGATGGCGCGGGCGGTCGCCGCGCCGACTCCGAGACGACGCGCGGCCACCAGGTCGGCGGGGGTATCGACATCGCAGCGCAGGCCGGGCCACGCGCCCGTCAGCTCGATCGCGCCCGAACGCCGGTGCCGCGCGCACGAATCCGGGCCGAACTGCGGATCCAGCGCGGCGCCGAACGCGCAGAGGGCGGCGGTTCCGGTGGCCAGCCGGTCGGCGACGAAGCTGCGCCGGTGCTGGCGCGCGGCGGCGATCGCCTCGGCCAACTCCTGGGTCTGCAGCGCCGGCAGATCACCTTGCAGCACAACGACATTGGTGAAGGCCCGGGCCACCGCTCGTTCGGCCGCGACGATCGCGCTGTTCAGCGGGTCGCGGTCGCCCTCGGGCGTCGGGTCGGCCAGCACGGCGGCCCCGAGTTCGGCCGCCGCGGCCGCCGCGGCGTCGTCGGGCGTGACGACGGTGATCGAGCCCAGCGCCTCGACACCCGACGCGGCGGTCAAGGTGTCGACCAGCATGGCCAGCACTACCTTTTCCCGCCGCGGCGCCGAGAACACCGGGGCCAGGCGGGTCTTGGCGGCGGCCAGCCGCTTGACGGCGATGATCAACGCGACGTCACCCGCGCCGTCGTCCGCCCCCTCGGCCCGTGTGCCGCTCATCCCGCCATCCTGCCAGCGCGACCGCGGCGACCCGGCGTCGCGGTAGCGTGATCCGCGTTGACGACGCAACCGTTCGGACAGGGGTGACAGATGGCGGGCACAGACGGCGCCGTTGCGGTGATGGGCGCCGGTGCCTGGGGCACGGCGCTGGCCAAGGTGCTCGCTGACGCCGGTGGAGAAGTCGTGCTGTGGGCGCGGCGCTCCGACGTCGCCGACGAGATCAACGACACCCGATATAACCCCGCCTATCTGCCCGGCACGCTGTTGCCGCCCGGCATCCGCGCCACCACCGACGCGAGCGAGGCCCTGGCCGGCGCGACGACGGTGCTGCTCGGCGTGCCGGCGCAGACGATGCGCGGCAACCTCGAACGGTGGGCGCCGTTGGTGGCCGACGGCGCGACCCTGGTCAGCCTGGCCAAGGGCATCGAGCTGGGCACCCTCATGCGGATGAGCCAGGTGATCGTTTCGGTGACCGGCGTGGATGCCGCACAGGTCGCGGTCATCTCGGGCCCGAACCTGGCCAGTGAGATCGCCCAGTGCCAGCCCACCGCCACGGTCGTCGCATGCAGCGATTCCGGCCGCGCGGTCGCGGTGCAGCGCATGCTCAACAGCGGCTACTTCCGTCCCTATACCAACAGCGACGTGGTCGGCACCGAGATCGGCGGGGCGTGCAAGAACGTCATCGCGCTCGCCTGCGGGATGGCGGCCGGCGTCGGCCTCGGCGAAAACACCGCCGCGGCGATCATCACCCGCGGCCTGGCGGAGATCATGCGGTTGGGGATAGCGCTCGGCGCCAAGGGGGCGACGCTGGCCGGGCTGGCCGGCGTCGGAGACCTGGTGGCCACCTGCACCTCGCCGCACTCGCGCAACCGGTCGTTCGGCGAATGCCTGGGCCGCGGCGGGACCCTGGAGTCGGCCACGCAGGCGGGGGAGGGGCACGTCGTCGAGGGCGTGACGTCCTGCGAGGCGGTGCTGGCGCTGGCGTCCAGCTACGACGTCGAGATGCCGCTCACCGAAGCCGTGCACCGGGTGTGTCACAAGGGATTGTCGGTGGAGGAGGCGATGGCGCTGCTGCTGGGCCGCAGCACCAAGCCCGAATGAGACGCCCCGGCGGGCGAAAGCCCAGGTGGCGGTGCGGTGCCCGGCCCAGGCGCGTCGGTACCGGTAGCCTCTCCAGGTTGTGAATGCCAGCGAGCGCGTGCGCGTGGCCGTCGTGTTCGGCGGGCGCAGCAACGAGCACGCCATCTCGTGCGTGTCGGCGGGCAGCATTCTGCGCAACCTCGACCCGCAGCGCTTCGAGGTGATCGCGATCGGCATCACCCCGCAGGGTTCGTGGGTGCTCACCGACGGTGACCCGGACGCGCTGGCGATCACCGATCGGCGGTTGCCGGAGGTGACCGCCGAGTCGGGCACCGAGCTGGCCCTGCCGGCGGATCCTGGGCGCGGCGGTGAGCTGGTTTCGCTTTCGCCGGGCGCCGGCGAGGTTTTGACGGCGGTCGACGTGGTGTTTCCGGTGTTGCACGGCCCCTACGGCGAGGACGGCACGATCCAGGGGCTGCTCGAACTCGCCGGGGTGCCCTATGTCGGCGCCGGGGTGTTGGCCAGCGCCGCGGGCATGGACAAGGAGTTCATGAAGAAGCTCCTTGTAGCCGAGGGACTTCCGGTCGGTCCGCACGCGGTGCTGCGCGCGCCGCGGGCGGCGCTGAACCTCGACGAGCGCGAGCGCCTGGGCCTGCCGGTGTTCGTCAAGCCCGCGCGCGGCGGCTCCTCGATCGGCGTCGGCCGGGTCCCGAGTTGGGACGAGCTGCCCGCCGCGGTCGCGAACGCCCGCCGGCACGATCCGAAGGTGATCGTCGAGGCGGCGATCAACGGTCGCGAGCTGGAGTGCGGCGTCCTCGAAATGCCCGACGGCACAGTGCAAGCCAGCACGGTCGGCGAGATCCGGGTGGCCGGGGTGCGGGGCCGCGAGGACTCGTTCTACGACTTCGCGACGAAATACCTCGAGGACGCAGCCGAATTGGACGTGCCCGCGAAGGTCGAGGACGACATCGCCGACGCCGTGCGCCAATTGGCGATCCGGGCGTTCAAGGCCATCGACTGCCAGGGCCTGGCCCGGGTCGACTTCTTCCTCACCGAAAACGGACCGATCATCAACGAAATCAACACGATGCCGGGTTTCACGACCACCTCGATGTACCCGCGGATGTGGGCGGCCAGCGGGGTCGACTATCCCACCCTGCTCGCGATCATGGTCGAGACGGCGTTGGCGCGGGGCGTGGGTCTGCGCTGACTCGTGGCGATCGCAAGCGCGGCGTAGCCGGGCGCGGCGGGTCGCCACCATTGGGTCAGCGCGCGGGGCCCGGGTCGATCGGCACGGCGGCCATGGCGTGGTCGATCGCTTCGGAGAGCTGCTGGATGGGCGTCGGTCCCGATCCCGCGGGCAGCGTGAGCGCCACGTATACCGGCCGGTCGACCGTGTACCAGGTGGCCCGCCCGGCCTCACCCGCGGATTGCGGGCCGGCTGCCACCTCGAACCACTGCACCCGATCGACGACCTGGATCGGTGACCCCACCACGAACTCGGCGGGGCGGTCGAGCCCGCAGCGCAACACCACCGGCTGGCTGTCGGGCGAGGTCCGCCAGGCCGCCGCGCCGTCGGGCGCCGGCTGCGCCAGCTGCGCGCGTTGATAGTCCCCGAGCCGCTGCGGTAGCGCATCCGCCAGCGCCCGGCACGCGGCGCTGTTCGCCTGGGGCGCGGGGAAGGCCGCGACGGTCACCGGTTGGGGCGGCGCCTGGCGGGTGGCCGCGATGGCCAGGATCACGCCGATCGCCACGACGGCCAGCGCCACCGCCGCGATCATCACGGCGCGCGGTGGTCCGGTATCGGTAGCTGGGCCGCTTGCGGGGTCGGTCGTCACCGCCCGCGCACCTCCTTGCTTCTCTTACACTGGCGCGGTCCGCTCGCGCGGGCAGGGATCTAACTTACCGCAGGTCGGGCGGCGTACGGTGGCGCGGGACGGGCGAGGAGGTGGCGTGCGCGACGACACATCGGGGGAGTTCCCCACGCTGGCGCGGCTCGGAGAATTCGCGGTCATCGATCGGCTGGTGCGCGGCCGCCAACAACCCGACGCGGTGCTGCTCGGGCCCGGCGATGACGCGGCGTTGGTGACGGCGGGCGACGGTCGCACCCTGGTTTCGACCGATGTCCTGGTGCAGGACCGGCACTTTCGGCTGGACTGGTCGACGCCCCGCGACGTCGGCCGCAAAGCAATCGCCCAGAACGCCGCCGACATCGAGGCGATGGGCGGGCGGGCCACGGCCTTCGTCGTCGGCTTCGCGGCGCCCGGCGACACGCCGGCCGCGCAGGTCGACGCGCTGGTCGACGGGATGTGGGACGAGGCGGGCCGGATCGGCGCCGGCATCGCCGGCGGCGACCTGGTCAGTGCCCCGCAGTGGGTGCTGTCGGTGACGGTGCTGGGCGACCTCGAGGGCCGCACCGCCGTATTGCGGTCCGGCGCGAAGCCCGGCTCGGCGGTCGCGGTCGCCGGTGAGCTGGGCCGCTCCGCGGCGGGATATTCGTTGTGGGAGAAAGGCATTGAGGGTTTCGAGGGGCTGCGGCGCCGCCACCTGGTGCCGGAGCCGCCCTATGGGCAGGGCGCGGTGGCCGCGGCGGCGGGCGCGCAGGCGATGATCGACGTCTCCGACGGCCTGATCGCCGACCTGCGCCACGTCGCGGAGGCGTCCGGGGTGGGAATCGACCTGTCCACCGCGCCGCTGGCCTCGGACCGCGACGCACTGGCCGCCGCCGGGCACGTGGCAGGCGAGGACCCCCTGGCGTGGGTGCTGGGCGGCGGCGAGGACCACGCCCTGGCCGCGTGTTTCGCCGGCCGGGTGCCGGCGGGGTGGCGCGTCATCGGCCGCGTGCTCGACGGGCCGGCCCGGATGCTCGTCGACGGCGCGGAGTGGAGCGGTTACGCGGGGTGGCAGTCGTATTAGGGTGACGCGGTGACCGTCTACGCCATCGCCCAGCTGAAGTTCACCGACCGGGCGGCCTACGACCGTTACCAGGCGAGGTTCATGGAGGTCTTCCGTCGGCACCCGGGAGCGCTGCTCGCCGCCGATGAGTCGCCGAAGGTCGCCGAGGGCCAGTGGGACCGCGAGAAGCTGGTGTTGATGCGCTTTCCCGACGAGGCGGCCTTTTACACGTTCGTGCAATCTCCCGAATACGAGGAGATCGCGAAGGACCGGCGGGCGGGGGCCGACACGGTGGTGCTGCTCGTGCAAGGGCTGCAATGACCGCGCGCCCGTTGAGCGAGCTCGTCGAGCCGGGCTGGGCCACCGCGCTCAAGCCCGTCAGCGACCAGGTCGCCCGGATGGGGCAGTTCCTGCGCGACGAGATCGCCGCGGGTCGCCGGTACCTGCCGGCGGGACCAAACGTGTTGCGCGCCTTCACCTATCCGTTCGATGGCGTCAGGGTGCTGATCGTCGGGCAGGATCCCTACCCGACGCCCGGGCACGCCGTGGGCCTCAGCTTCTCGGTGGCGCCCGACGTGCGGCCGCTGCCACGTAGCCTGGCCAACATCTTCGACGAGTACGCCGCCGACCTGGGCCACCCCCAGCCGGTGTGCGGAGACCTGACGCCCTGGGCCGAGCGCGGTGTGATGCTGCTGAACAGGGTGCTCACGGTGCGGCCCAACAACCCGGCGTCGCACCGCGGCAAGGGTTGGGAGGCGGTGACCGAGTGCGCGATTCGCGCGCTGGCCGAGCGGTCGCTGCCGCTGGTCGCCATCCTGTGGGGCCGCGACGCGTCGACGCTGAAACCCATTCTGGCGGAGGGCAATTGCGTGGCGATCGAGTCGCCGCACCCGTCGCCGCTGTCGGCGTCCCGCGGCTTTTTCGGCTCGCGCCCGTTCAGCCGCGCCAACGAACTGCTGACGCAAATGGGCGCCGACCCGATCGATTGGCGGCTGCCGTGACCGAGATGACCGCTTTGCGCGCGCACCGCCGGGGCGGCCCGGAGGTGCTGGTCGTCGAGCGCGCGCCCGTCCCGGTCCCCGCTGCCGGCGAGGTCTTGGTCGCGGTGCACGCGGCGGCGATCACGTTCGACGAGCTGACCTGGGACGAGACGTGGACTACCGACGGCGTCAGCCGGATCCCGGTCATCCCGTCGCACGAGGTGTCCGGCGTGGTGTCCGAGATCGCC
Source organism: Mycobacterium sp. NGS64 (assembly GCF_059812245.1). Classification (NCBI taxonomy): domain Bacteria; kingdom Bacillati; phylum Actinomycetota; class Actinomycetes; order Mycobacteriales; family Mycobacteriaceae; genus Mycobacterium; species Mycobacterium sp. NGS64. The sequence goes on from NZ_JCALCI010000001.1 coordinate 941,683, forward strand.
TCGGGCGTAACAGATTTCAAGCCCGGCGACGAAGTGTACGGATTGGTCGGATTCGATCGCGACGGCGCGGCGGCCGAATACGTCGCGGTGCCGGCCGCCGACCTGGCCGCCAAGCCGTCGACGGTGTCGCATGCTAGTGCGGCCGCGCTGCCGATGGGCGGGCTGACCGCCCTGCAGGCCCTGGTTGACCACGCCGCGGTGCAGCCTGGGGAGGAGGTCCTGGTGCACGGCGGGGCGGGCGGGGTGGGGCTGCTGACGGTCCAACTGGCCGCGATCCTCGGGGCGCGGGTCACCGCGACCGTGCGCAGCGATGCCGGCGAGCTCCTGCGCGGTGTGGGTGCCGCACGCGTAATCGACGTTCGCTCAGAAGCTTTCGACGAAGGCGCCGCCGCCTACGACGTCGTCATCGACACCGTCGGCGGCGAGACCTTGGACCGATCCTTCGGCGTGCTGCGTCGCGGTGGACGGTTGGTCACCTTGTCGGCGCCCCCGCCCGACGGCAAGGCCGACGAATATGGCATCACCGCAACGTTCTTCATCGTCACGCCCAATGGGGATCAGCTTGCCGAACTTGCCGCGCTCGTTGACAGCGGGCGGCTGCACCTCGAAATCGCCGGGACGTTTCCCCTGGCGAAGGGACGGGAGGCGTTCGAAAGCGGGCGTATGCCCGGCCGGCGCGCGGGCAAGACCGTCATCGTCGTTCGCGACTGACGATACGGCCTCGCTCAGCTAGCCGCGGACGACCTTGCCGGCCTTGATGCAGGACGTGCAGACGTTCAGCCGCTTCTTGTTGCCACCCGGGCGGGTCACGACGTGCACGGTCTGAACGTTGGGGTCCCACCGGCGGCTGGTGCGGCGGTGGGAGTGCGACACCGACTTGCCGAAGCCGGGGCCTTTCCCGCAGATATCGCACACAGCGGCCATCGTTCAAGCTCCTCAAATGATCGGGGTCCGGCTCGGCGGTCTGGCTAGGGCCGGGGCAGCCCGGAATGACTCGGGCCAGCCCAGGATACCGACTGACATGGGCAACCACCAAAACGATCAACACCTGGCCGGCGACGCGGCCCCGGCATTGTCGCCCGCTCTGGCTAGGCTCGATGGGTCGGCGCGTTCAGGCAGAGGGCGCGCCGCCGTGGCCGGCCGCTGGGAGGCTCCGAGGGAGGTGGGTCGCTTGGGCACGTCAGAGGCGCTGCTGGACGCCCCTGCCCTGCGGAACTGGGCCCACACCGCCGTCAGCGACCTGATCACCCACATCGACGAGATCAACCGGCTCAACGTCTTCCCGGTCGCCGACTCCGACACGGGTGCGAACATGCTGTTCACCATGCGTTCCGCGCTGGCGGAGGCTTCGGTAGGAGCGGGTGCGGACGGCGGGGACGGGTGTGTGGCGCGGGTGGCGGCGGCCCTGTCGGCCGGTGCATTGAACGGCGCGCGCGGCAATTCCGGGGTGATATTGTCGCAAATCCTGCGCGGCATCGCCGATGTCACCGCGGCCGCGGCGGCCGACGCCGGCGGCGAGCTGCCCCACATGGACGCCGCCATGCTCGGGGCCGCGTTGCGGCGCGGCGTGGAGCTGGTCATCGCGTCGATGGGCGGCGCCGAAGTCCCGGGAACCATCGTCTCGGTGTTGCGGGCTGCCGCCGAGGCCGTCGAGGGTTGCGCCGACGAGGGACTGTCCGCCGCGATCACCGCCGCGGGCGATGCGGCGGTTATCGCGCTGGAAAAGACCCCCGAGCAGCTCGACGTCCTTGCCCACGCCGGTGCCGTGGACGCCGGCGGGCGTGGCCTGCTCGTGCTGCTGGACGCGCTGCGCTGCGCCGTCAGCGGTCAGGCGCCCCGCCGCGCGGTGTACGCGCCGTCGCCGCGGGCGCACCGGCCGGAAGCGGCCGCCGAACAACCGGCGCCGCAGTTCGAGGTGATGTACCGGCTGGACGGCTGCGATTCCGCGGCCGCGGACGCGCTGCGCAATCGCCTCGAGAGCCTCGGGGAATCCGTGGCCATCGCCGCGGCGGCCGCGCAGGAATCCACCGACAGCTACTCCGTGCACGTGCACACCGACGACGCCGGCGCCGCCGTCGAGGCGGGACTGGCCGCCGGGCGCCTCAGCCGCATCGTCATCTCGGCGCTGACCTCCGGTGCCACCGGGATTCCCGCCGGCGGCTGGACGCGCGAACGCGCGGTGCTGGCGGTCGTGGACGGCGACGGCGCCGCCGAGCTGTTCTCCGGCGAGGGCGCCTGCGTGCTGCGGCCCGATCCGGACATCGGCGACATCAGCGCCCACCAGCTGGTGCGGGCCGTCGTCGACACCGGCGCCGCCCAGGTGATGGTGCTGCCCAACGGGTATGTGGCCGCCGAGGAGTTGGTGGCCGGCTGCACGGCGGCTATCGGGTGGGGGATCGACGTGGTGCCTATCCCGACGGGCTCGATGGTGCAGGGGCTGGCCGCACTGGCCGTGCACGATGCGGACCGGCAGGCGGTCGACGACGGCTTCACCATGGCCCGCGCCGCCGGCGCGGCCCGGCACGCGTCGGTGCGGGTCGCCACCGAGAGCGCGTTGACCTGGGCCGGTCGCTGCCAGCCGGGCGACGGCCTGGGCATCGCGGGCGACGAGGTGCTCATCGTGGCCGCCGACGTGGCCGGGGCGGCGATCGGCCTGCTCGACCTGCTGCTGGCATCCGGGGGCGACCTGGTGACGGTGCTGATCGGCTCCGGCATCGACGATCAGGCCGCCGCCGCGGTAGGCGACGTCCTGCAGGACCACGTGCACGACCACCATCCGGGGACCGAGCTGATGACCTACCGCACCGGCCACCGCGGCGACGTCCTGCTGATCGGGGTCGAGTAGCCGTGGCGTCGCTTTCCGACCGGCTGACCTTCGTCGTAGGCGGCAAGGTGGTCAAGCTGCTCGACGAGATATTCGGCATCCGGACCGTTGACGATCTCCTGCGCCACTATCCGCGTGGCTACTCCGAAGGCGCGAGCCTGTGGGGCTTCGGCGACGAGCGGCCCGAGGAGGGCGAGCACATCACCATCGTCGACGTCATCACGGATGCCTTCACGAAGTCGATGAACAAGGACCCGAAGAAGAAGTACTGCCGCATCACCGTTGGCAGCGGCCGCAACAAGGTGACGGCGACGTTTTTCAACGCCGGCTGGATCAGCAAGGAGCTGACCAAGCACACCAAGGTGATGTTGTCCGGGGAAGTCGGTTACTACAAGGGCACGATGCAGTTCACGCATCCCGCCTTCCTCATCCTCGATTCGCCGGACGGCAAGGCGCACGGCACCAAGTCGCTGGCGAAAATCGCAGGCGCGTCACGAGCCAGCACGGCCGAAGAGGTCGTAGATGCGTACGAACGTCGCTTCTTCGCGATCTATCCCGCCAGCGCGAAATTGCAGAGTTGGGACATCTTCGCGACCGTCCGCCAGGTGCTCGACGTCCTCGATCCGGTGCCCGATCCGCTGCCTGAAGACCTGCGAGAGCAACTCGGTTTGATCTCCGAGGACGAGGCGCTGCGGGCAATCCATCTCTCCGAGGACGAGCGCGAACGACAAAGGGCGCGTGAGCGATTGACCTTCGACGAGGCCGTCGGCCTGCAGTGGGCGCTGGTCGCCCGCCGGCACGGCGAGCTGTCGCAATCCGGCCCCCCGGCACCGCGACGCGAGGACGGCCTGGCCGCGGAGTTGTTGCGGCGGTTGCCCTTCGAGCTGACGGCGGGGCAGCGCGAGGTGCTCGCCGTGCTGTCCGACGGGCTGGCGGCGACCCGCCCGATGAACCGCCTGCTGCAGGGCGAGGTCGGCTCGGGCAAGACGATCGTGTCGGTGCTGGCGATGCTGCAGATGGTCGACGCGGGCTACCAGTGTGCGCTGCTGGCGCCCACGGAAGTCCTTGCCGCGCAACACCTCCGGTCGATCCGCGATGTCCTCGGCGAGTTGGCGATGGCGGGCCAGCTGGGCGGGGCGGACAACGCGACGCGGGTGGCGCTGCTGACCGGCTCGATGACCGCGGCGCAGAAGAAGCAGGTCCGCGATGAGGTCGCGAGCGGTCAGGTCGGCATCGTCATCGGCACCCACGCGTTGCTGCAGGACGCGGTGAACTTCCACAACCTGGGCATGGTGGTGGTCGACGAGCAGCACCGGTTCGGTGTCGAGCAGCGGGATCAGTTGCGCGCCAAGGCTCCCGCGGGGATCACGCCGCACCTGCTGGTGATGACCGCGACGCCGATACCGCGGACCGTCGCGCTCACGGTGTACGGCGATCTGGAGACCTCGACGCTGCGCGAGCTCCCGCGCGGGCGCCGGCCGATCGCCACCAACGTCATCTTCATTGGCGACAAGCCCACCTGGCTCGAGCGTGCCTGGCATCGCATCATCGAGGAGGTCTCCGCGGGCCGCCAGGTCTATGTGGTGGCGCCGCGAATCGACGAGACCGACGACCCGGAAAAGGAAAAGGAAAAGGAGGAGGGCCGTCGTCCGTCGGCGACCGCGGTGGGGCTGTTCGACCGATTGCGCTCCGGGGAGCTGGCGGACCTGCGGCTGGCCCTGATGCACGGGCGGTTGTCGGCCGACGAGAAGGACGCCGCGATGGCCGCCTTCCGGGCGGGTGACGTCGATGTCCTCGTGTGCACCACCGTCATTGAGGTCGGTGTCGACGTCCCCAACGCCACGATCATGCTGGTGATGGACGCCGACCGGTTCGGCATCAGCCAGCTGCATCAGCTGCGCGGCCGCATCGGGCGGGGCGAGCATCCGAGCCTGTGCCTGCTGGCCAGCTGGGTCGCGGCGGATTCGCAGGCCGGCCGGCGGCTGCGTGCCGTGGCCGAGACCATGGACGGCTTCGCCCTCGCCGACCTGGATCTCAAGGAACGCCGCGAGGGAGATGTGCTGGGCCGCAACCAATCCGGCAGGGCCGTGACGTTGCGGCTGCTGTCGCTGGCCGATCACGGAACGTACATCGAGGCCGCCCGCGACTACTGCGTGCGGACCTACGAGCGGGATCCGGCCAACCCCGAATTGGCCCTGCTGGCGGCGCGTTTCACCGACACCGACCGGATTGAATACTTGGACAAGGCGTGAACCGGAAGCTGCTGCTGTGGTTGTCGGCGGCCGCGGTGCTCGCGGTGCTGGTTGCCTACCAGACGCTGGGGTCGCTCTCGGCCAAGCATGCGGAGGTCGCCGCCCGCGCCGACGTCCCCACGGTGCAACCCGGCACCGATGTGCTCGCGGGCGTCGCGGTGCTGCCGGAGCGGGCCCACCGCTATGACTACCGCCGCGCGGCGTTCGGCGACGCCTGGGACGACAACAACGACGCCCCGCTCGGGCACAACGGGTGTGACACCCGCGACGACATCCTGGACCGCGACCTCGTCGACAAGACCTACGTCTCGATCAAGCGGTGCCCGAACGCGGTGGCGACCGGCACCCTGCACGACCCGTACACCAACACCACCGTGATATTTCAGCGCGGCGCCAAGGTCGGCGAGGCGGTGCAGATCGACCACATCGTCCCGCTGGCCTACGCCTGGGACATGGGGGCGTACGGCTGGCCGCTTCCCGAGCGGCTGCGCTTCGCGAACGATCCGGCCAACCTGCTGGCCGTCGAGGGCCAGGCCAACCAGGATAAGGGCGATTCGCCGCCGGCCCAGTGGATGCCGCCGAACGCCGCGTTCGCGTGCCAGTACGCGATGCAGTTCATCGCCGTGCTGCGCGGTTACCAGTTGCCGATCGACCAGCCGTCGGCGGGGGTGCTGCGGCAGGCCGCGGCCACCTGCCCGGCGGGGTAGCCCGGCTAAGAGCCGTCGTAGGTGTCCGGGTCCGGGCGCAGCCGGGTGCCGTCGTTGAGGCCGTTGATCGTATCCATGTGTTCGCCGGCCAATTCGAAATCGAAGATGTCCAAATTGCTGGCGATGCGCTCGGGGTTGCTCGAGCGGAAAATCACCGAATTGCCGAGTTGCACGTTCCACCGGAGCAGCACCTGGGCCGGCGTCTTCCCGTACTCGGCGGCCACCGAGGTCACCGTCGGGTTGTCGATCAGCTTGCCCAGCGCGAGCGGCGTGTAGGACTGGGTGACGACGTTGTGCTGCGCGTTGGCCTTGCGCATCCCGTCCTGGTTGAGCAGCGGGTGCAACTCGATCTGGTTGACCGCCGGGGTGACGAAGGTCAGGTCGATCACCGTGGACAGCTGGTCCTCGGTGAAGTTGGAGACGCCGATCGAGCGGGCATGCCCGTTCCCGCGGGACTGGATCATGCCGCCGAAGGCGTCGACGAACAGCCCCTGCGCCGGGGCCGGCCAATGAATCAGGTAGAGGTCGACGTAGTCCAGGCCGAGACGCTCCAGGCTGGCAATGCAGGCCGACGGGGCCTTGCTGAAACCGTGGTCCGGGGTGGCCAGCTTGGTGGTGACGAACAGCTCCGCGCGCGGAATCCCGGAGGCCGCGATCGCGCGGCCCACGGCGGCTTCGTTGCCGTAGGCGGCGGCCGTGTCGATGAGCCGGCAGCCGAATTCGAGCGCGGCCGACACCGCGCGCTCCGTCTCGTCCTCCGACAACTCGGCGACGCCGAGGCCGAGCACCGGGATGGTGTTTTCGTCATTGAGAGCTATCGACGGTATGGCGGCGCCCGACTCCCGAGTCAACGTCATTCACCTACCTGTGAAATTGATGGTCCGTGGATTCGGATCCGCCGCCGAAATCTCTCACAATCCGTTTGGGTTCACCGACTTGGGGATCACGATATTACCCAGCCGCAAAAGCGACGTGAGCGACGCCCGCGCGGGCATGCCCTGTTCCCCGCTCGTCTCGCCGGCGTCCGTAGAGTTGGTCGGACGGCGCGCCGGGTATAGACGGGTATCGGACAACCGTCGTCGGGTGTGACGAGGGGAGCAGGAGAAAGTCATGGCCAAGAGTCTCGCGGTGGACCTCGACCTCGGAGCCAAACGCGCATCGATGCGGTGGACGAGCCGCGTGCAGGGTGCCGTCTCCACGATCGGCGTCAAGGTCATTCCCTGGATCCCGACCCCGGCCAAGCGGGCGCTGTTCGGCGGCCGCTCGGTGATCATCGACGGCAACACGCTGGACCCGACGCTGCAGCTGATGCTGTCCGGGTTGCACGCCGTCGGCATCGACGGCCTGGTGGTCGACGACGACGCGGCTGCATCCCGCGCCCAGCTGCGCGAGACGACGGCGGCCCTGCCCGGGCCGCAGGTTCACGTCGAGGTGGACGAGATCTCGCTGCCGGGGCCGGCCGGCCAGATCCGCGCGCGCCACTACCGCCCGGCTGACGGGACGGAGGCACCCCTGCTCGTCTTCTACCACGGCGGGGGATGGGTGATCGGCGACCTGGACACCTACGACCCGCTGTGCCGGCTGACGTGTCGGGACGCCGGCATCCACGTGTTGTCGGTCGACTACCGGCTGGCTCCCGAGCACCCGGCGCCGGCAGCGGTCGAGGACGCGTACGCGGCCTTCCAATGGGCGCACGAGCACGCCGCCGAACTCGGCGCGGCCCCCGGGCGTGTCGCCGTCGGCGGCGACAGCGCCGGCGGCAACCTGGCCGCCGTCGTCGCCCAGCTGGCGCGAAACGAGGGCGGCCCCGCCCCGGTGCTGCAGTGGCTGATCTACCCGCGGACCGACTTCACGGCGCAAACCCGGTCCATGGGCCTGTTCGCCCGCGGCTTCCTGCTGACCCGCCGCGACATGGACTGGTTCCAGGCGCAGTACCTGCGGGGCTCGGGGATCGACCCGGCGGATCCGCGGCTGTCGCCCCTGCTGGCCGAGTCGCTGTCGGGCCTGGCGCCCGCGCTGATCGCCGTCGGCGGCTTCGACCCGCTGCGCGACGAGGGCGAGGCCTACGCCGCGGCCCTGCGGGCCGCCGGGACCGCGGTGGACCTGCGCTACATGGGCTCGCTGACCCACGGCTTCGTGAACCTTTTCCAGCTGGGCGGCGACAGCGCCGTCGGGACCAGCGAACTGATTTCGGCGTTGCGCGCCCACCTGAGCCGCGCCTGAGTCACCGGGCGTCACGCCGGTACGCTAGAGGCGCCTCTCAAGCGTGCATCACCGTGACAAAGGATCAGCGAACCCGTGGCCGACAAACCCAAACGCCCCCCGCGCTACGACCTGAAGTCCGGCACCGGGAAATCCGGGCGGCTCCTCCAGGTCGCGGGCACCGCGATCGTCGTACTCCTGCTGGTCGGCGTCGTCTACTGGGCCGTCAGCCACAAGAAGAAGCCCGGCGCCACCGGCGAGGGCGACACGGTGCGGGTGACGTCGAGCAAGCTGGTCACCCAGCCGGGGACCAGCAACCCGAAGGCCGTGGTGACGTTCTACGAAGACTTCCTGTGCCCGGCGTGCGGTAACTTCGAGCGCACTTTCGGGCCGACCGTCTCCCGGCTGATCGACGTCGGCGCCATCGCCGCCGATTACTCCATGGTGGCGATCCTCGACAGCCAGCGGAACCAGAATTACTCGTCGCGGGCGGGCGCGGCGGCCATGTGCGTCGCCGACGAATCCATGGACGCGTTCCGCCGTTTCCACAGCGCGCTGTACAGCACCGACATCCAGCCCAACGAGCGCGGCACCAGCTTCCCCGACAACGCGCGGCTCATTGAACTCGCCCGCGAAGCCGGCGCCGCCGGCAAGGTCCCGGACTGCATCAACAGCGGCAAGTACCTTTCCAAGGTCACGGGCGAGGCGGCGGCCGCCAAGATCAACGCCACCCCGACCATCAAGATCAACGGCGCCGATTACGAGCCGTCGACGCCCGACGCGCTGGTCGGCAAGATCAAGTCGATAGTCGGCGACGTGCCGGGCCTGGACACCGCCGTCGCTCCCGCGGCGTGACGACCGCCCCGGTGTCCGCGCAACCCGCCGAGGATGGCGGCGAGGCGACGCCGGATTCGCCGAGCCGGGTGCCCGCGCCCAGCGCGTGGTGGGTGCTGATCGCGGGGGTGATCGGCCTGGCCGCGTCGATGACCCTGACGGTGGAGAAGATCGACCTCCTGCTCAACCCGTCGTACGTGCCGTCGTGCAACATCAACCCGGTCGTGTCGTGCGGCTCGGTGATGGTGACGCCGCAGGCGTCGGTGCTGGGATTTCCCAACCCGCTGCTCGGGCTGGTGGGTTTCACGGTGGTGATCGTCACTGGCGTCCTGGCCGTCGCGAAAGTCCGTCTGCCGCAATGGTATTGGGTCGGGCTGACGGCCGGGGTGCTGCTCGGTTCGGTGTTCGTGCACTGGCTGATCTTTCAGAGCCTGTATCGCATCGGGGCGTTGTGCCCGTACTGCATGGTGGTCTGGGTGGTCACCATCGCGCTGCTGGTGGTGACCGCGTCGATCGCGTTTCGTCCGGCGCTGCAGACCGGTGGCCTGCGGGTGCTCTACCAGTGGCGGTGGTCGATCGCCGCGCTGTGGTACACGGCGGTGTTTCTGCTGATCATGGTGCGGTTCTGGGACTACTGGTCGACGCTGTTGTGAACGCGTGACCCGGATCATCGGCGGCATCGCCGGGGGCCGGCGCATCGCCGTCCCGCCGCGGGGAACCCGGCCGACCACCGACCGGGTGCGCGAATCACTCTTCAACATCGTCACCGCGCGCCGCGACCTGACCGGGCTGGCGGTGCTCGACCTATATGCCGGGTCGGGCGCGCTGGGGCTGGAGGCCCTGTCGCGCGGGGCCGCATCCGCGCTCTTCGTGGAGTCCGACCAGCGCACCGCGACGGTGATCGCGCGCAACATCGAGGCGCTGGGGCTGCCCGGTGCGACCCTGCGCCGGGGCGCGGTAGCGGCCGTCGTGGCGGCCGGGGCCGCGTCCCCGGTGGACCTGGTCCTGGCCGACCCGCCCTACGACGTCGCCGCCGCGGAGGTGAACGCCGTGCTGGCCGCGCTGACCGCGCACGGCTGGGTGCGCGACGGAACCGTTGCCGCGGTCGAGCGTGCGGCCGGCGGCGCGGCGCTGACGTGGCCCGCGGGCTGGTCGGCGTGGCCCGAGCGCGTCTACGGCGACACCCGCCTGGAGCTGGCCGAATTTGGGTGAGCCCGGCGTGTAGCGTCAGTCGACATGGGCGCCGCTTCTCCTCATCGCTCCGTCCCCCGCAAGCGGGAGGTGCCCCCACTGCATCGTCGCCGGCGCGCGCTATGAGCGGCGCGGTATGCCCCGGTTCTTTTGACCCGGTGACATTGGGCCACATCGACGTCTTCGAACGCGCGTCGGCCCAATTCGACGAGGTGGTCGTGGCGATCCTGGTCAACCCAGCCAAGAAGGGCATGTTCGATCTCGACGAGCGGATCGCCATGATCGAGGAGTCGACGACGCACCTGCCCAACCTGCGGGTGGAGGCCGGGCAGGGTCTGGTGGTCGACTTCGTCAGGGCGCGCGGCATGACCGCGATCGTCAAGGGCCTGCGCACCGGCACCGACTTCGAATACGAACTGCAGATGGCACAGATGAACAAGCACATCGCCGGTGTGGACACGTTTTTCGTGGCCACCACGCCGCGCTATTCGTTCGTGTCCTCGTCGTTGGCCAAAGAGGTCGCGATGCTGGGCGGAAACGTGTCGGAGCTGCTACCCGAACCGGTGAATCGCCGTCTGCGCGAAAAGCTTTCGGCCCGGCCGTGACCCGGGCAACCCGGCGCACTCAGTCGCACTGACGGCTGTGATCGTGGTGGCCCTCCGCCGCCGCGGGGGATCCGCCCATCATCCGTAGCATCGGGAGCCCGCCCGAGGTGACGAACCGCACGATCAGGACGGCCGCGATGACGAGGAAGGCGATATTGAGCCAGGTGGTGTAGTTCCACGAGATCGACGCCTCCATCACCGTGGCGTTGCGCTGCCTGGGGATGAGACCCGTTGTGCCGAACAGCAATTCGACCAGGTATCCGGCGGCGACCATGGCGGCGTAGAAGGTGCCGAGCAGCGTGAGCATCATCCTGGTGCCGTAGTACTTGCGGTAGATGTTCAGGATCGGCAGGATCAGCAGGTCGGCGTAGATGAACGCGATGACGCCGCCGAAGCTGATGCCGCCGTTCCACAGCACTGCGGCCAGCGGTACGTTACCGATCGAGCAGACGAACGACACGATCGCGACGATCGGCCCCACGATCGGCCCCCACACCGCCGACCAGCCGGGGTGGTCGCTCAAAAAGAAGAGCCGCCAAAAGCTTTCGGGCACCCATGCCGCGATGGCACCCGCGATCAGCAGGCCCAGGACGAGGTCGCGCAGAATCGCCAACCACTCCATCACGAACACATGCGAGACCGCGGTGAAGCCCTCCCGGGAGAAGAGCCGTTGGGTAAACGAGCCCTCCTTTTGTATCGACATGTCCATGGCGGCATGGCCTTCCATCGAGCCGGCGATTCCGCGCTCAGCCTGCTGCCGGGCGGCATCGACGAGCCGGGACCGCACGAACAGCCGGAACAGCACGGCGAGCGCCACGATCATCACCGGGCCGCCGACGAATTCCGCGGCGGTGAATTGCCAGCCCATCAGCAGCGCCAGGATGATGCCCAGCTCGACCACGAGGTTCGTCGAGCCGATCTCGAACGCCATCGCGGCGGTGAAGTTGGCACCCTTGCGGAACAGCGAGCGGGCCAGCGCCACCGCGGCGTAGGAGCACGACGACGAAGCGGCCCCCAGCCCCGCCGCCACCGCCAGCGTGCGCGGCCGGTCGTCGCCCATCAGGCTCACGATCGTCGAACGGCGCACCACGGCCTGCACCACCGCGGACAGCGCGAAGCCCAGGATCAATGCCCACAGGATTTCCCACGTCATTGACCCCGCCAAGCCCAGGGCGTGACCCACCGCTGCCAGCGCTCTCATCGAGGCCTCCGCTTCGGTTGCGTGATTTGAGGGATTTCTGTCCGGACTCTATACCCCTAGGGGGTATATGTCAATCGCGGTGAAGGCCAGTTAAGCGCGGGACCGGCCGCGGTCCCTAGAATGGCGGCAAATCGGTGCGGGGGCCGGCAAAGAATATGGACGGAACAACCTCGCGCGGCTGTCGGGCCCGCGGAAACGGCGTGAACGGGCATTTTCTATGGAATTCACTGGTGGCGAACGGGCCCGGAGGGCAAATGCCCGACACACCGGCCGCGCCACCGGTGTCACAGACGTAACAACAGGCACACTGGTAACAACGAGTTTTTTCGGCAAGACGCCAGGAGGGTATGGCCGTGTACCGAGTTTTTGAAGCGCTGGACGAATTGGGCGCCATCGTCGAAGAGGCGCGTGGCGTGCCCATGACGTCCGGCTGCGTCGTGCCCCGCGGTGACGTGCTGGAACTGATCGACGACATCAAGGACGCGATCCCGGGCGAGCTGGACGACGCCCAGGACGTGCTCGACGCGCGCGACTCGATGCTGCAGGACGCCAAGTCGCACGCGGAATCCATGGTTTCCTCGGCGACCACCGAATCGGAGTCGATGCTCAACCACGCCCGCGCCGAGGCGGACCGGCTCCTGTCCGACGCGAAGGCGCAGGCCGACCGGATGGTCAGCGAGGCGCGCCAGCACAGCGAGCGGATGGTCGGGGAGGCTCGCGAGGAGGCGATGCGCATCGCCACGGCGGCCAAACGCGAGTACGAGGCCAGCGTCAGCCGCGCCCAGGCCGAGGCCGACCGGCTGATCGAGAACGGCAACATCTCCTACGAGAAGGCCGTGCAAGAGGGCATCAAGGAGCAGCAGCGCCTGGTCTCGCAGAACAGCGTGGTGGAGGCGGCGAACGCCGAGGCCACCCGCCTCATCGACACCGCGCACGCCGAGGCCGACCGGCTGCGGGGTGAGTGCGACATCTACGTCGACAACAAGCTCGCCGAGTTCGAGGAGTTCCTCAACGGCACGTTGCGGTCGGTGGGGCGCGGCCGCCACCAGCTGCGCACGGCCGCCGGCACCCACGACTACGCGACCCGCTAACGGCGATCGCGAGCGCGTCCCAGCCGGGCGCTGGGGGTACCCCCGCGCAGCTGGGGGACGGGTCGCCGCCGTCAGCACCGCGGCTCATCGCGCACTTTCATTACGCGCGCGGCGCCGTAGGATTTCTTCTATGACGCGGCAGCACAGCAGCACTAGGACCGGTGGGGTAGCGCCACGGTCGGCCGCGCCGATGACCATCGACATCACCCGGCTGGGGCGGCGTCCGGGCGCGATGGTCACCCTGCGCGAGACCCTGCCCAGCCCGTCGCGCATCGGACTGGACATGATCGCGATCGATCGGGCCGCCCCGTTGGAACTGGACCTGCAGGTGCAGTCGGTGTCGGAAGGCGTGCTGGTCACCGGGACGGTGGCCGCGCCCACCGTCGGCGAATGCTCCCGCTGCCTGACGCCGGTCACCGGGCGGGTGGAGGTCCGGTTGACCGAACTGTTCGCCTACCCGGACAGCACGACCGAGGCGACTTTGGGGGAAGACAGGGACGATGAGGTCGGCCACATCGTCGACGACACCATCGACCTCGAGCAGCCCATCATCGACGCCGTCGGGCTGGAGCTGCCGTTCGCACCGGTGTGCGAGCCGGATTGCCCGGGGCTGTGCCCCGAATGCGGTGTTGCGCTCGCGGCTGAGCCCGGCCATCACCACGATCGCATCGACCCGCGATGGTCCAAGCTGGCCGACATGTTGCGCGAGCCGCCCGAACCGGACGACACGCCGGGGGGCCAGCGGTGACGTCGCGGCAAGACCTGCTCGAGGCGCTCGGGGTCGAGCTGCCCGACGAGCTGCTGTCGCTGGCCCTGACGCATCGCAGCTACGCCTACGAGCACGGCGGCCTGCCCACCAACGAGCGCCTGGAATTCCTGGGCGACGCCGTGTTGGGCCTGACCATCACCGACGAGCTCTACCACCGCCATCCCGACCGGTCCGAAGGTGACCTGGCGAAGCTGCGGGCCAGCGTGGTCAACACCCAGGCACTGGCCGACGTCGCGCGGAACCTGTCCGAGGAGGGCCTCGGCGTCCACTTGTTTCTCGGCCGGGGCGAGGCGAACACCGGCGGAGCCGACAAGTCGAGCATCCTGGCCGACGGCATGGAGTCGCTGCTGGGCGCGATCTACCTGCAGCACGGCATCGAAACCGCGCGCGAGGTCATCCTGCGGCTGTTCGGCGCGCTGCTGGACGCCGCGCCGACGTTGGGGGCCGGGCTGGACTGGAAGACCAGCCTGCAGGAGCTCACCGCGGCGCGAGGCATGGGGGCACCGTCGTACGTGGTCACCTCCACCGGGCCGGACCACGACAAGGAGTTCACCGCGGTGGTCGTCGTGATGGAGACCGAATACGGGTCGGGTGTGGGCCGCTCCAAGAAGGAGGCCGAACAAAAGGCCGCCGCCGCGACCTGGAAAGCGCTCGAAGCGCTGGACACCGCGGGAAAAACCTCTGCCTAAATCGATGGCCCGCTGAATGCCCGAACTGCCCGAGGTCGAGGTGGTGCGCCGAGGCTTGGCGGCCCACGTCGTGGGCAAGAGGATCACCGCGGTCCGGGTGCATCATCCCCGCGCGGTGCGCCGCCACGAGGCCGGCCCCGCCGACCTCACCGCCCGGCTGCTCGACGCGAAGATCACCGGGACCGACCGGCGCGGCAAGTACCTGTGGCTGCTGCTCGACGACCCGGACGCGGCGCTCGTCGTCCACCTCGGCATGAGCGGGCAGATGCTGTTGGGGAAGGTGCCGCGCGCCGACCACGTGCGGATCTCCGCGCTGCTCGACGACGGGACCGTGCTGAGCTTCGCCGACCAGCGGACGTTCGGGGGGTGGATGCTCGCCGACCTGGTCAGCGTCGACGGCAGCGTGGTTCCCCAGCCGGTCGCCCACCTGGCGCGCGACCCCCTGGATCCCCGCTTCGACGCCGCCGCGGTGGTAAAGGTCTTGCGGCGCAAGCATTCCGAGATCAAGCGGCAGCTTCTCGATCAGCAGGTGGTGTCGGGCATCGGCAACATCTACGCCGACGAGGCGTTGTGGCGGGCCAAGGTGAACGGCGCGCGGATCGCCGACACGCTGAGCCGCCGGCAGCTGACCGCTGTGCTGGACGCCGCCGGCGCCGTGATGCGCGATGCGCTGGCCAAGGGCGGGACCTCGTTCGACTCGCTCTACGTCAACGTCAACGGCGAGTCGGGGTACTTCGACCGATCCCTCGATGCGTACGGCCGCGAAGGTGAACCCTGCCGGCGCTGCGGCGCGCTCATACGCCGGGAGAAGTTCATGAACCGTTCCTCGTTCTACTGCCCGAGTTGCCAACCGCGGCCGCGCGTTTCGAGTGTCGAGTCAGTCGAAGATGTCGTGGCGCGTCGGCCCCGCCGGTAGCGCGGGATCGACGAACCATTCGCGCGGGAATAACAGGCCAAAAGCCTGGGGCGGCAGCGCGAGCAGCACGTCGAATGCGCGCGCGGCCGCGGCCGAGTTGCCGATTTGGGAGCGGTGGGCGGCCATCGCGTCGCGCTTGTGCCGCGCGAAGCCGAACACGTTGATCCGGTGGGTAATCCGCGCCTTTGGCGCGTACGCAGTGCGGGCGATTTCCGGCTCGTAGGGCGCCGGTAGCCGCAGCAGGCGCGCGAGATTGCCGATTCGCACCAGCAATTCGCGCGGCATCGTCGCCTCCAGCACACGGGGAGTCGCTGCGAGCTCGGCGGCCCGCTTGCCCACGTGATGCACCTGGATGTGGTCGCGATGGCCGTAGCCGCCGTTGGCTTCGTAGCTGAGCAGGAGATCCGCGTCTTCCTCGCGAAGGATCGCCGACAGCCGCTCTGCAGCCTGGTCGACGTCGGCTCGTCCGAACCTGACGCGTCCGGGTGGGTCAGGGTAAAACTCGGGGCCGTAGCCGCTGTCGGCGTAGCCGAGGCACTCGACCCGGTGCACCCCGAGAATGTCCGCGCTGCAACGCAATTCGTCCAATCGTAAATCGTCGTCGTCGTCGTGCACGCGGCCGTCGGTGGCGGTGACGAGAACGACGCGATGTCCGGTGTCCGCCGCCCGCGCGAGGGTCCCGCCGGTCAGGATCACCTCGTCGTCGGGGTGGGCGTGGAATGCGACGACTGTGGCCATGCAACGCAGTATGCCCGCGGGGGCGCAACGGCGGCCCGGTAGAAAAGAAGCCATGACGGAACTGTGGGTCGAACGGACCGGATCGCGCCGCTACACCGGTTACAGCTCGCGCGGCGCGCAGGTGCTGGTCGGTT
Source organism: Mycobacterium sp. NGS64 (assembly GCF_059812245.1). Taxonomy (NCBI): domain Bacteria; kingdom Bacillati; phylum Actinomycetota; class Actinomycetes; order Mycobacteriales; family Mycobacteriaceae; genus Mycobacterium; species Mycobacterium sp. NGS64. Next base: position 957,836 of record NZ_JCALCI010000001.1, read on the forward strand.
CGGAGGATGTCGAGGGGGTGTTCACCCCGGGCGAGCTGCTCAAGATCGCGCTGGCCGCCTGCAGCGGCATGTCCACCGACGAGCCGCTGGCCCGGCGTCTCGGCGACGACTACAAGGCCGTCGTCAAGGTGTCCGGGCCCGCCGACCGCGAGCAGGAACGCTATCCGCTGCTCGAGGAGACGCTCGAGCTCGACCTGTCCGGGCTCTCCGACGAGGAAAAACAACGCGTGCTCGTCGTCGCCAACCGGGCCGTCGACCTGGTCTGCACCGTCGGGCGCACGCTGAAGTCCGGCACGGAAGTCAACTTCGAGATCGCCGATGTCTCAGATGCCCCAGCCTGACGTCCGGCTCACCGCCTGGGTGCACGGCCGGGTCCAGGGGGTCGGCTTTCGCTGGTGGACCCGCTGCCGCGCGCTGGAGCTCGGCCTCACCGGCTACGCGGCCAATCAGGCCGACGGCCGGGTGCTGGTGGTGGCCCAGGGGCCGCGCGAGGCGGGCGAAAAATTGCTGCGGCTGCTGGAAGGCGGCGGCGGGTGGCCTTCCAGGCCGGGTCACGTTGACAAAGTGGTCGCGGACTGGTCGGAACCGACGGAGCGGTTCACCGGATTCGTCGAGCGCTGACGTGACTGATGTGGCGCCTGTGACCGGTGTGTCCGTCTGTGAACGACAGGTGAATTTCGAGCCCGCCGACACCCCGTCGGGAGGGCTGACCCGCGCGATTTGAGCGGTAGTCTGGCGCGCTGTGTACCTCAAGAGTCTGACGCTGAAGGGCTTCAAGTCCTTCGCTTCGCCGACGACTCTGCGCTTCGAACCGGGCATCACCGCCGTCGTCGGGCCCAACGGCTCGGGCAAGTCCAACGTCGTCGACGCCCTGGCGTGGGTGATGGGGGAGCAGGGCGCGAAGACGCTGCGCGGCGGGAAGATGGAGGACGTCATCTTCGCCGGCACCTCGTCGCGGGCCCCGCTGGGCCGCGCCGAGGTCACCGTCACCATCGACAACTCCGACAATGCGCTGCCCATCGAGTACTCCGAGGTGTCGATCACGCGGCGGATGTTCCGCGACGGCGCCAGCGAATACGAAATCAACGGCAGCAGTTGCCGTTTGATGGACGTCCAGGAGCTGCTGAGCGACTCGGGCATTGGGCGTGAGATGCACGTCATCGTCGGGCAGGGGAAGCTCGACGAGATCCTGCAGTCGCGACCTGAGGATCGCCGCGCCTTCATCGAGGAGGCCGCGGGCGTGCTCAAGCACCGCAAGCGCAAGGAAAAGGCCCTCCGCAAGCTCGACGCGATGCAGGCCAACCTGGCCCGCCTGTCCGACCTGACCACCGAGCTGCGCCGCCAGCTCAAACCGCTGGGCCGCCAGGCCGAGGTGGCCCGTCGCGCGCAGACCATCCAGGCCGACCTGCGCGACGCGAAGCTGCGCCTGGCCGCTGACGACCTGGTCAGCCGCCAGGTGGAGCGCGACGCGATCTTCGAGGCCGAGGCCCTGATGCGCCGCGAGCACGACGAGGCCGCCGCCCGCCTGGAGGTGGCCTCGCAGGAGCTGGCCGCGCACGAGACGGCGCTGGCCGAGCTCTCGGGCCGGGCCGAATCGGTCCAGCACACCTGGTTCGGGCTGTCCGCGCTGGCCGAGCGCGTCGCCGCCACGGTGCGCATCGCCAGCGAACGCGCGCAGCATCTCGACGTCGAGCCGGTGACGCCGAGCGACACCGACCCGGACGCGCTGGAGGCCGAGGCCCAGCAGGTGGAGCTGACCGAGCAGCGGCTGCTGGGTGAGCTGGCCGCCGCGCGCACCCGCCTGGACGCCGCGCGCGCCGAATTGGCCGAGCGTGAGGCCGAGGCCGCCGAGGCCGACCGCGCCCACCTGGCGGCGGTGCGCGCCGAGGCCGACCGGCGCGAGGGCCTGGCGCGGTTGGCTGGGCAGGTGGAGACCATGCGGGCCCGCGTCGAGTCGATCGACGACAGCGTCGCGAAGCTCTCCGAGCGCATCGAAGAGGCCGCCACCCGCGCGCAACAGACCCGCGCGGAGTTCGAGACCGTGCAGGCGCGCGTCGGCGAACTGGACCAGGGCGAGGTGGGCCTCGACGAGCACCACGAGCGGACCGTGGCCGCGTTGCGGCTGGCCGACGAACGCGTCGCCGAGCTGCAGGCCGCCGAGCGCGGCGCCGAACGGGAAGTGGCGTCGCTGCGTGCCCGCATCGACGCGCTCTCGGTCGGGCTGGAGCGCAAGGACGGCGCGGCGTGGCTCGCGCAAAACCACGCCGGCACAGGGCTTTTCGGTCCGATCGCCAAGCTGGTCAAGGTGCGGTCCGGCTACGAGACGGCGCTGGCCGCGGTGCTCGGTTCGGCGGCCGACGCGCTGGCCGCCGAGAGCTTCGGCGCGGCGCGTTCCGCCGTCGCCGCCCTCAAGCAGGCCGACGGCGGCCGCGCGGCCCTGGTGTTGGGCGACTGGCCGGCCGATCAGCCCCCGCCCGCGGGCGCGCTGCCCGGCGGCGCCCTTTGGGCGCTCGATCTGGTCGAGGCGCCGCAACGGCTGCGCGGGGCGATGACGGCCATGCTTTCCGGTGTCGCGGTGGTCAACGACCTCGGCGAGGCGCTGGACCTGGTTGCGGCGCGCCCGCAGCTGCGCGCGGTCACGCTCGACGGTGACCTGGTGGGTGCCGGCTGGGTGAGCGGCGGCTCCGACCGCAAGCTGTCCACGCTGGAGCTCACCTCGGAGATCGACAAGGCCGGCGCCGAGCTGACCGCTGCGGAAGCGCAGGTGGCCCAGCTCAGCGCGGCCTTGTCCGGCGCGCTGACCGAGCAGATCGCGCGGCAGGACTCCGCCGAGCAGGCGCTGGCGGCGCTCAACGAATCCGACACCGCCATCTCGGCGATGTACGAGCAGCTGGGCCGGCTCGGGCAGGAAGCCCGGGCCGCCGAGGAGGAGTGGAGCCGGCTGCTGCGCCAGCGCGAAGAGGCCGAGGCCGGGCGCGCGCAGACCGTCGAAGAGGTCACCGCGCTGGAAACCCGGCTGCGCAACGCCCAGGAGACCCAGCACGTGCAGGCGGCCGAGCCCGCGAACCGCCTGCAGATCGCCGCCGCCGCGGAAAGCGCCCGCGGCGTGGAAGTGGAGGCCCGGCTGGCGGTGCGGACCGCCGAGGAGCGCGCCAACGCGGTGCGCGGGCGGGCGGACTCCCTGCGGCGAGCGGCCGCGGCCGAACGCGAGGCGCGGCTGCGGGCCCAGCAGGCGCGGGCGGCGCGGCTGCACGCGGCCGCGGTGGCGGGGGCCGTCGCCGACGCGGGGCGGCTGCTGGCGTCGCGGCTGGACCGGGTGGTCGGCGCGGCGTCGACGATGCGCGACGCGCTGGTCGCCGAGCGCCAGCAGCGCACTGCCGCGATGGCGACGGTGCGCGACGAGGTGAACGCGCTGGGCGCGCGGTTGGCCAAGCTGACCGACTCGCTGCACCGTGACGAGGTGGCCAACGCCCAGGCGGCGATGCGTATCGAGCAGCTCGAGCAGATGGTGCTCGAGCAGTTCGGCATGTCGCCGGACGACCTGATCGCCGAGTACGGGCCGGAGAATCAGCTGCCGCCCACGGACCTCGAGATGGCCGAATACGAGCAGGCCAAGGAGCGCGGCGAGCAGGTTTTCGCGCCCGCTCCGATCCCGTACGACCGGGCCACCCAGGAGCGTCGGGCCAAGCGGGCGGAGAAGGAACTCGCCGAACTGGGCAGGGTCAACCCGCTGGCGCTGGAGGAGTTCGCTGCGCTGGAGGAGCGCTATAACTTCCTGTCGACCCAGCTCGAGGACGTCAAGGCCGCCCGCAAGGACCTGCTCGACGTCATCGCCGACGTCGACGCGCGCATCCTGCAGGTGTTCAACGACGCGTTCATCGACGTCGAACGCGAATTCCGGGAAGTCTTCGCCGTGCTGTTCCCCGGCGGCGAGGGCCGGCTGCGGTTGACCGACCCCAACGACATGCTGACCACCGGCATCGAGGTGGAGGCGCGTCCGCCCGGCAAGAAGATCACCCGGCTGTCTTTGCTGTCGGGCGGCGAGAAGGCGCTGACGGCGGTCGCCATGCTCGTGGCGATCTTCCGGGCCCGCCCGTCGCCGTTCTACATCATGGACGAGGTCGAGGCGGCGCTCGACGACACCAACCTGCGCCGGCTGATCAGCCTGTTCGAGCTGCTGCGGGCCAAGTCGCAGATCATCATCATCACCCACCAGAAGCCCACGATGGAGGTCGCCGACGCGCTGTACGGCGTCACCATGCAGGGCGACGGCATCACCGCGGTGATTTCTCAGCGGATGCGTGGCCAGCAGGTGGAGCAGCTGGTCTCGAGCTCTTCTTAGACCTCGGGGAGCACGTGAGTGTGAACCGACGGCTTTCGTTGTGAACTGATGGCGCGATTCCGGCGATTTTCCCGCCCAGGTGCAACACCCGAAGGCCAGGACGCACACCCCGTGCCCCGGACACACACCGAATGCGCCTGAGCGCCGGGTAACCGCGGCTGGAAGGATTGCCACCGTGTCCCAAGGTCTTTGGATCGCGATCGCGGTCGTCGCTACCCTGGTCGTCATCGCCGTGCTGGTCCTGGGCCTGGTGCGGTACCGCCGCCGAAGGATCAGCCTCGCGCGGCCCGAACCCGAAGCACTCGACCGCTCAGGCGGCTACACCGCGTCGTCGGGCATCACCTTCAGCCGCACCCCGACGGTCGACACCACCGGCCTGCCCGCGGTAGGCGACGACGCGACCGTTCCCCGCGACGCGCCGCGGCGCACGATCTCCGACGTCGAGCTGCCGGAGCCCGAGACGCTCGCGCCGCCGCCCGCCCCGCTGGCCCCTCCGCCGCCGGCGGCCCCGCCGGTCCCGGAGGCCGCGCCGTCGCCTGAGCCGGGGTCCGAGGCCGCCGAGATCGAGGCCATCGCCCCACCCGAAGGCCGGCTGGAGCGACTCCGCGGAAGGCTGGCCCGCTCACAGACCGCGCTCGGTCGCAGCGTGCTCGGCCTCATCGGCGGCGGCGACCTGGACGAGGAATCGTGGCAGGACGTCGAGGACACGTTGCTGGTCGCCGACCTGGGACCCGTCGTCACCGAGTCGGTGATCACGCAGCTGCGCAGCCGGCTGGCCAGCGGCAGCGTGCGCACCGAGGCCGACGCGAAGGCGGTGCTGCGTGACGTGCTGATCAACGAGCTGCAGCCCGACATGGACCGCTCGATTCGCGCGCTGCCGCACGCCGATCATCCCTCGGTGCTGCTGGTCGTCGGGGTCAACGGCACGGGCAAAACCACCACCGTCGGCAAGCTGGCGCGGGTGCTGGTGGCCGACGGGCGGCGCGTCGTGCTGGGCGCGGCCGACACGTTCCGGGCGGCGGCCGCCGATCAGCTGCAAACCTGGGCCTCGCGGGTGGGCGCGGACGTGGTGCGCGGCGCCGAGGGCGCCGATCCGGCGTCGGTGGCTTACGACGCGGTCGACAAGGGCATCGCGGCCGGCGCCGACGTCGTCGTCATCGACACCGCCGGGCGGCTGCACACCAAGGTCGGGCTGATGGACGAGCTCGACAAGGTCAAGCGCGTGGTGACCCGGCGGGCCGCGGTCGACGAGGTGCTGCTGGTGCTCGACGCCACCATCGGGCAGAACGGGCTCGCCCAGGCGCGCGTCTTCGCCGACGTCGTCGACATCACCGGCGCGGTGCTGACCAAGCTGGACGGAACGGCCAAGGGCGGCATCGTTTTCCGCGTTCAACAAGAACTCGGGGTGCCGGTGAAGCTGGTCGGGCTGGGCGAAGGCCCCGACGACTTGGCGCCGTTCGAACCCGCCGCTTTCGTGGACGCCCTGCTCGGCTGAGACCGCTTACACGTCAAGCGCGACGTTAATACCGCCGAAACACGGCGGCACCATCGCCGAAACAACAATTGCGCATGGTTCTCGCAGGCCACAGACGGACGTCTGACGGCCTTTCCTGTGCAACCGGAGGTGATAGCGCGTGGCATTCCCGCAATTGGGCCAACCCGATACGGGCGATACCGCCTGGATGTTGGCGAGTTCCGCTCTGGTGCTGTTAATGACGCCGGGCCTTGCCTTCTTCTATGGGGGCATGGTCCGAACCCGAAGCGTGCTCAACATGATCATGATGAGCATCAGCGCGATGGGCGTGGTGACCGTGCTGTGGGTGCTTTACGGCTACTCGATGTCGTTCGGCAACAGCAAGGGCGGCGTCGTAGGCAACCCGTCCGACTACTGGGGGCTGGCGAAGCTGATCGGCGGTAACGCCGTCAAGGCCGATGCGACCAAGGGCGTCTCCCAAGTCGACATCCCGCTGGCCGGCACCATGCCGGCCACCGTCTTCGTGGCCTTCCAGCTGATGTTCGCGATCATCACCGTCGCCCTGATCTCGGGCGCGGTGGCGGACCGGCTGAAGTTCACCGCGTGGCTGGTGTTCGCCGGGCTGTGGGCGACGCTGGTCTACTTCCCGGTCGCGCACTGGGTGTTCGCGGCCGACGGCTTCGCCTCCGAGCACGGCGGCTGGATCAACAACAAGCTGCATGCGATCGACTTCGCAGGTGGAACGGCGGTCCATATCAACTCCGGCGCGGCGGGCTTGGCGCTGGCGATCGTCTTGGGTAAGCGCAAGGGCTGGCCCACGACGCTGTTCCGCCCGCACAACCTGCCGTTCGTCATGCTGGGCGCCGGGTTGCTGTGGTTCGGCTGGTTCGGGTTCAACGCCGGATCGGCGACCAGCTCCAACGGCTCCGCCGGGTCGACCTTCATGACGACGACGATCGCAACCGCGACGGCCATGCTGGCCTGGCTCCTGGTCGAGCGCATCCGGGACGGGCATCCCACCACGCTGGGCGCGGCCTCGGGCATCGTCGCCGGGTTGGTGGCCATCACGCCGTCCTGCTCGTCGGTCAACGTGCTCGGTGCCCTGGTGATCGGCTTCGTCGGCGGTGCGGTGTGCGCGCTGGCGGTGGGGCTGAAGTTCCGGTTCGGCTTCGACGACTCGCTGGACGTGGTCGGTGTCCACATGATCGGCGGTTTGACGGGCACGCTGCTGGTCGGCCTGGTCGCGGCACCGGAGAGCACGGCTATCAACGGCGTGACCGGGGTTTCGAAGGGCCTCTTCTACGGCGGTGGCTGGTCTCAGCTCGAGCGGCAGGCGGTCGGCGCGTTCAGCGTCCTCTTCTACTCGTTCCTCGTGACGCTTGTCCTGGCGCTTATCCTGAAATACACCATCGGGATTAGGCTGAGTCCGGAAGCCGAGGCCGGCGGCATCGACGAGTCGGAGCACGCAGAAACCGCTTACGAGTTCGCAGTTATCGGGGCCTCGTCCATTCCGCACCGGATCGGCGGCGCGGAGGAAAGCCTTAACGGACAGGACGACGCAGTCAAGAAAGTGGAGGCAGAGACTTCATGAAGCTGGTCACCGCGATCGTAAAGCCGTTCACCCTCGACGACGTCAAGACCGCCCTCGAGGAGGCGGGCGTCCTGGGGATGACGGTCAGCGAAATCCAGGGCTACGGACGGCAGAAGGGCCACACGGAGGTCTACCGGGGTGCCGAGTACTCGGTCGACTTCGTGCCGAAGGTGCGGATCGAGGTCGTCATCGACGATTCCATCGTCGACAAGGTCGTGGACAGCATCGTCCGGGCGGCCCGCACCGGCAAGATCGGGGACGGCAAAGTCTGGGTGAGCCCCGTGGAAACCATCGTGCGGGTGCGCACGGGTGAACGCGGGACCGATGCCCTCTGACCTTGACCGTAGGTTGCTGATTCAGGCCGGACGGGCCGGGAGGGTATGAAAGAGGACCCACCCGGCCCGTCCGGGTCATCTGGACCGGGCACGGAAAACGGCCGTGGGGCAAGCGATTTGGTTGCCGCGCGGCGCCGTTTGCTGTCGGATGGTCGTGCGTTGGGGGCCGCCGAGCTGCGGCACGCGTGGCAGGATCTGCACGAGTCGTGGCTGACCGCCAAGGCGGACGAGATTGGCATCACCGACGGCAGTGGCTTCGCGATCGTCGGGATCGGCGGGCTGGGACGCCACGAGCTACTGCCGTATTCGGATCTGGACCTGATGTTGTTGCACGACGACAAGGCAGCTGAGGTGCTGCAACAGGTCGCGGACAAGCTGTGGTATCCGTTGTGGGACGCCAACGTTCGGCTCGACCACAGCGTGCGAACGGTTTCCGGGGCGCTCGGCGTCGCCAACACCGACATGATTGCGGCCCTGGGCATGCTCGATGCCCGCCACATCGCCGGCGACGCGCGGCTGTCGGAGGAGTTGATCGCGGGCGCAAGAAGGCAGTGGCGCAGCGCAATTCGCTCCCGAATGGGCGAGCTGGTCGAAATCACCCAGGCGCGTTGGCAGCGCTGTGGCCGGATTTCGCAGCGCGCCGAGCCGGACCTCAAATCGGGTCGCGGCGGCCTTCGCGACGTGCAACTGCTGGACGCCCTCGGGGTGGCCCAGCTCATCGACCGCCACGGCATGGCCCGTCCGGAAACGCCGGGCGGCTCGCTCGACGAGGCCTACCTGACGCTCCTCGACGTGCGCACCGAGCTGCACCGCGTCTCGGGGCGCGGGCGTGATCAGCTGCTGGCCCAGTACGCCGACGAGATCAGCGCCGCCCTGCACATCGGTGACCGATTCGACTTGTCCCGCAAGCTGTCCGACGCGGGCCGGACCATCGCCTACCACGCCGAGACGGGGCTGCGCACCGCGGAAAACGCGCTGCCACGCCGTGGCGTGTCGGCCCTGGTGCGCCGGCCCAGGCGTCGCCCGCTGGACGAGGGCGTCGTCGAGTATGCGGGGGAGATCGTGCTCGCCCGCGACGCCGCACCGGAAACCGACGCCGGGCTGGTGTTGCGGTTGGCCGCCGCGTCGGCTGACACCGGGTTGCCGATCGGCGCCGCGACGCTGAGCCGCCTGGCCGCCGTCGCACCGGAGATGCCAATCCCTTGGCCCAGAGCGGCTTTGGACGACCTGCTGGTCGTGCTGTCTGCCGGGCCCACCACGGTGGCGACGATCGAGGCGCTGGACCGGACCGGTCTGTGGGAGCGGTTGTTGCCGGAATGGGCTGCGATCCGGGACCTTCCGCCCCGTGACGTCGCGCACAAGTGGACCGTCGACCGACACCTCGTCGAGGTTGCCGTCAGCGCGGCGCCGCTGGCCACCCGCGTGGCGCGGCCCGACCTCCTCGCGCTCGGCGCGCTGCTGCACGACATCGGCAAGGGCAGGGGAGTCGACCACAGCGTGCTCGGCGCCGAAATGGCCCTCGAAATCGCGCCGCGGCTCGGGGTCGCGGCCAAGGATGCCGAGTTCCTGTCGAAGCTGGTTCGCCACCACCTGCTGCTGCCGGTGGCGGCGACCCGAAACGACCTCAACGACCCCAAGACGATCGAGGCCGTATCCGAGGCGCTGGACGGGGATCTGATGCTGCTGGAGGTGTTGCACGCGCTGACCGAGGCCGACTCGAAGGCGACCGGCCCCGGGGTGTGGAGCGACTGGAAGGCGTCCCTGATCGAGGACCTGGTGCGCCGCTGCCGGCTGGTGATGGCGGGCGAGCCGCTGCCGCGGGCGGAACCGACTGCGCCGCAATATCTTTCGCTGGCCGCCGACCACGGCGTGCATGTGCAGATCGAGGCTGCCGGTGGCGAGCGCTTGAACCTGGTGATGATCGCGCCGGACCAGCGCGGGTTGGTGTCGAACGCCGCAGCGGTGCTCGCCCTGAACTCGTTGCGCATCCATTCGGCGTCGGTCAACACGCACGAAGGCGCGGCGATCATCGAATTCGTGGTGTCACCGCTGTTCGGTTCGCCACCCGAAGCCGGCCTGCTGCGCCAGCAGTTCACCAATGCGCTCAACGGCGACGTCGACGTCCTCGGCACGCTGGAGAAACGCGACACCGATGCCGCCAGCGCGGCGACCGAGCGGGCCGGCGAGGTCCAGGTCGGGGTGCCCGTCACGCGGTCGACCGCCCCGCCGCACGTCCAGTGGCTCGACCCCGCCGCGTCCGGCCAGTCCCTCGTCGAGGTCCGCGCCATGGACCGATTGGGATTGCTCGCGCTGCTGGCCCGGGCGCTGGAGCGCGCGGGCGCCGACATCGCATGGGCCAAGGTCCACACGTTCGGGTCGACCGCCGCCGACGTGTTCTGCGTGGAGCTGCCCGACGAGCCCGACGCACAGGCGGCGGTGGAGAAGCAGCTGATGGCGGTGCTCGGCGGCCTGGAGGCGTAGTCGCTCACGGTTCGTCTTCGTCGGGTGGGTCGGGGTCTGCTTGGAGGAGTTCGTCGGGGTGGTGGGCGTGGTTGATTTCGGGTGGTCCGGTGCCGTCGGTCCAGGCGAGGCGTCCGGTGTTGGTGACTTCGGTGTGGTAGTCGCCGTTGGTGGCGCCGGCGTGGTCGGGTCCGCAGGCGAAGAAGAGTTTGTCGGCGTCGGTTTGTCCGCCGTTGGCCCAGTCGGGGGCGTGGTGGACTTCGGAGTGGTAGCCGGGGACGAGACAGTGGGGCCGAGTGCAGCCGTGGTCGCGGGCGTGGCAGATGAGGCGTTGGTCGGCGGTGGCGAGGCGTTTTTGCCGGCCCAGGTATAGCGGGCGGCTGGTGTGGTCGTCGAACACCGCCAGGTAGTGGATGGCGTGGGTGGCCATGCGGATCAGATCCGACATGGGTAACCGGGAGCCGCCGCCGGTGCGCGCCGGGGCGGGCATCGCGATGGCGGGGTTGACGGCGGCGTGGGCGGCTTGGTCGAGTTCGCCCAGGGTGGTGGTGATCACCACGGTGACCGGATGCCCGCGGTGGGTGCCGAGCTCGCCGGAGCCGATCGCCGTCTTGAGGGCGAGTGTGAGGGCGTCGTGGTCGCGTTGAGCTTGGCTGCGGGTGTCACGCTGCTCGGGCGGCGTGCCGTCGGGTTGGTGGCGGCCGGGGCGCACCGCGGCCGCGATGGCTTCGAAGTAGGCGCGGGCCTCGGGGTCGAGCAGCGCCGTGAGTCGGGACATGCCATCGGGGCCTTGCGGGCCGAGCCGCAGGCTGCGGCGGCGGGCCCGGTCTTCGTCGGTGAAGGTGCCGTCGGGGTTGAGGTAGTCGGCGATGCGCTGCCCCAGCCGGGTCACCACTCCGGAGTCCAGTTTGGAGGCGTGTTCGACCAGGACGCGTTCGGCCTCGGCCACGTCGGCCGGTGCCACCGCGGCGGGCAGCACATCCAGGGCGTGACAGATCACCCGGATGTGGTCCTCGCCCAGTGCGCCGGCTTCGACCGCGCCGGCCACCATCTCCAGTTCGGGCGGCAGGGGCGGGCCGGTCAGCGAGCGCCGCGGCCGAATCCGGGCCGCCAGCCGAAATCGACGCGTCAGCTCCCCAGGAGTGATACGCAGCCGCGCGCACACCCGACCCCGCAGCCCCGGGGTGGACTCCGCACCGTCGGGGGGCTCGGCGATCTCACCGAAGAACCGATACATCAATCCCCGGTTGGTCCGCTGCTGGGTTTCGAGCCGCTCGGCCACCGCGACGCGAACGTCGTTGACCACCAGATCCGACGAAGTCTCCCGCAACACGTCGTGGGCGGCGTCGATCGCGTCCAGCGCGGCGCTGATCCGCTCTGCTGCTGCCTCGGCGCTGATGAATCCCACACCCCCAACCTATCGAACAAACGTGCGAATCAGGCCGGTCGAACACCAATCTGTGGATAAAACCGCAACTGTGGACAAGTGCGGCTGACCCAGGACTAGGAGTGCTCTGAGTTCAACTGCCTCAGGGCTTGGATGCGGGCCTGAATCTGCTCCCGCGTCGCGGCGGCGATCGGCGGGCCCCCGCAGCGGCGGCGCAGCTCGTTGTGGATCCAGCCGTGCGGCTTGCCGGTGCGGTGGTGCGTCGCCGAGACGAGCGTGTTGAGCTCGCGGCGCAGCTCGCGCAGCTGGCCGTGCATCGACGGAACCGGAGCCGGTGCACCAGCGTTGGCGGCGCGCTTGGCCAGCTGCTCGTCCTGGCGCCGGTGCAGCAGGGCGCGCATCTGCTCGGCGTCGAGTAACCCCGGGATGCCGAGGTAGTCGGCCTCCTCCTCGCTGCCGGCCGGGGCGGCGGTGCCGAACGAGGACCCGTCGAAGATCACCTGGTCCAGCTCGGCGTCGGCGCCCAACGAGGTGAAACCCTTTTCCGTTTCCGTCTTTTCGGTCTGCGCGCGCACGGCGGGGTCGCCGTCGAGGGGGTCGGCGTCCTCGCGGTGCGGCTGGCCGAGGACGTGGTTGCGCTGTGCCTCCAGCTCGCTCGCCAGCTGCAGCAGGCTTGGCACCGACGGCACGAAGATGCTCGCGGTTTCGCCGGCCCGGCGCGAGCGCACGAACCGGCCGATGGCCTGGGCGAAGAACAGCGGCGTGGAGGCGCTGGTGGCGTAGATCCCGACCGACAGGCGGGGGACGTCGACACCCTCGGAGACCATGCGCACCGCGACCAGCCACCGGCTGGTGCTCTCGGCGAATTCGGTGATCCGCGCCGATGATCCGGGATCGTCGGACAGCACGACCGTCGGCGCCTCGGAGGTGAGCCGTTTCAGCAGGGCGGCGTACGCGCGGGCCGCCGTGCGATCGGAGGCGATGATCATGCCGCCGGCGTCGGGCACGTGGGCCCGCTTCTGGCGCAGCCGCTCGTCGGCGGCCGCGATCACCGCGGGCATCCATTCGCCCGCGGGGTCGAGCGCGGTGCGCCACGCGCGTGCGGTCTGCTCGGCGGACAGCGGCTCGCCCAGTCGCGCGGCGTGCTCCTCGCCGGCGCTGTCCCGCCAGCGGGCCTGCCCGGAATAGGCGAGAAACACCACCGGCCGGACCACGCCGTCGGCGAGGGCCTCGGTGTAGCCGTAGGTGTGGTCGGCCTGCGACCGTAGCACCCCGTCGGTGCCGGAGGTGTACGTGACGAACGGGATGGGGCTGTCGTCGCTGCGAAAAGGCGTGCCCGTCAAAGCGAGCCGGCGCGTCGCGTCGCTGAAGGCCTCGCGGATGGCCTCGCCCCAGGTCTTGGCGTCACCGCCGTGATGGATCTCGTCGAAGATGACCAGGGTCTTGCGCTGCTCGGTCCGCACGCGGTGCAGCGTCGGGTGCGCGGCGACCTGCGCGTAGGTGACCATCACGCCGTGATACTCCGGCGAGGTCTGCGGGCTGGTGTTGGAGAACCTCGGGTCCAGGGCGAGGCCGTGTCGCTGCGCCGCCAGCGCCCACTGCACCTTGAGGTGCTCGGTGGGCACCACGACGGTGACCTGGTCGACGGCGCGTTGACCGAGCAGCTCGGCCGCCACCCGAAGCGCGAACGTCGTCTTGCCGGAGCCCGGCGTGGCGACGGCCAGGAAATCGCGCGGCTGGGCGGCCAGATATTTCACCAGCGCCCTGCGCTGCCAGCCGCGCAACGGCGAGCCCGTGTCGCTGCCCAACAGCATCGACACCGCTCCCCTCAGACGTGGTTCGCGCGCATGGCCTTGTCGTGTCCCGGTCGTGTCCCGACAGCGTCGACGCGGCCCATGGCGGGTGTGAAATGTAGCATGCCAACGCTTTTCGGCGCAGCAGCGACGCGAGCTAGCTAGCCGGCGTGGCTCGCCAGGTCGCGAGCGTCGAGCCAGGTGTGGATTCGCTTGGCGACGTCGACCCATCCCGGTTCGAGCATCATGTTGTGACCCATCGGGAAGAACTCCGGCTCGGTCCGGTAGGCGCGCGCAGTGGCGCGCACCGCGCCAACGCTGACGAAGCCGTCGTGCACGGCGCCGAGCACTAGCATCGGGGTGGTGACGCGGTCGGTTCTGACCCGGCGGAACATCGGGTCGGTCATCGCCGCGCGGATGCTCTCGGGCCCGGCGCGGTGCCAGCAAGATAAGACGATGTCCTCGGGCGTGTCCTTGCAGAAGAGGTACGCGCGGGCGAGGCCCGACGTGCGCAGGAACTTGACCAGCGTGGGGTCGTTGAACGAGTGCACGGTCATCCAGGGCCGCCGGCGCCAGACGCGCAGCGCCGCCCCGAGCACGCCCGACGGCGGCAGCGAGCCCACCAGCACCGCCGCCGGCGCCGTTCGGTCTTCGAGGTAGCGCTGGATCGTGTAGCCGCCCAGGGAATGCCCGATCAGCACCGGTGCGCCGCCCAGGTCGTCGGCCACCGAACGGACGTCGTCGATGTAGTCCTCGATGCAAACCTTCGGCAGCGGCTTGTCGGTGGGGCTGGTGCCGTGCCCGCGCAGGCTCATCGCGACCGCGCGATACCCCGTGTCGGCGAAGAAGTCCAGGAAGCCGTCGTCCCAGCACCACGCGCCGTGCCAGCCGCCGTGCACGAACAGCAGCGGCACCGGGTGGGCATCGGTGCACGCACCCTTGTCGATCACCTCGAGCATGAGCCGACTTTTCTTCGCTGGCGTCGCGACGTCAAGCCCCTGCGGTGCCGCACGCTCGGCAATCGCTCCAACCACTAGGCTGGCGGGGTGTTTGAATCGCTGTCCGACCGATTGACCGGTGCCCTACAGGGGCTGCGGGGCAAGGGTCGTCTGACCGACGCCGATATCGAGGCCACCACCCGCGAGATCCGGCTGGCGCTGCTGGAAGCGGATGTGTCGCTGCCCGTGGTGCGGGCGTTCGTGGGCCGGATCAAGGAGCGCGCCAAGGGCGCCGAGGTCTCCGGCGCGCTGAACCCGGCGCAGCAGGTCGTCAAGATCGTCAACGAGGAACTGATCGGCATCCTGGGCGGGGAGACGCGCCAGCTGGCGTTTGCGAAGACGCCGCCGACGGTGATCATGCTCGCCGGTCTGCAGGGCTCCGGTAAGACGACGCTGGCCGGCAAGCTGGCGGCCTGGCTGCGCGGCCAGGGACACACGCCGCTGCTGGTGGCGTGCGACCTGCAGCGGCCGGCCGCCGTGAACCAGCTGCAGGTCGTCGGCGAGCGGGCCGGGGTTCCGGTGTTCGCGCCGCATCCCGGCGCGTCCCCGGAGTCCGGACCCGGCGACCCCGTCGCCGTCGCCGCGGCCGGCCTCGCCGAGGCCCGCGCCAAGCATTTCGACGTCGTCATCGTCGACACCGCGGGGCGGCTGGGCATCGACGACGAGCTGATGGCGCAGGCCGCGGCCATCCGCGACGCCGTCAACCCCGACGAGGTGCTGTTCGTCCTCGACGCAATGGTCGGCCAGGACGCCGTCGCCACCGCCGAGGCGTTCGGTGCGGGCGTCGGCTTCACCGGCGTGGTGCTGACCAAGCTCGACGGTGACGCCCGCGGTGGCGCCGCGCTGTCGGTCCGCGAGGTCACCGGCGTCCCAATCCTTTTCGCGTCCAGCGGCGAGAAGCTCGAGGACTTCGACATCTTCCACCCGGACCGGATGGCCAGCCGCATCCTGGGCATGGGCGACGTGCTGACGCTGATCGAGCAGGCCGAGCAGGTCTTCGACGCGCAACGCGCCGAGGAGGCGGCCGCCAAGATCGGCACCGGCGAGCTGACGCTGGAGGACTTCCTCGAACAGATGCTGGCCATCCGCAAGATGGGTCCGATCGGCAACCTGTTGGGCATGCTGCCCGGCGCCGGCCAGATGAAGGACGCGCTGGCCGAGGTCGACGACAAGCAACTCGACCGGCTGCAGGCCATCATCCGCGGGATGACGCCGCAGGAGCGCGCCGACCCGAAGATCATCAACGCGTCGCGGCGGCTGCGCATCGCCAACGGCTCCGGGGTGACGGTGTCGGAGGTCAATCAGCTGGTCGACCGCTTCTTCGAGGCCCGCAAGATGATGTCGTCCATGCTCGGCGGCATGGGCATCCCGGGTCTGGGTCGCAAGTCGTCAACCCGAAAGGCCAAGGGCGCGAAGGGAAAGAAGGGCAAGAAGGGGGGACGGGGCCCGACGCCGCCCAAGGCCAGGAACCCGCTCATGCAGGGCATGCCCGCCGGCTTCCCCGACCTGTCGCAGATGCCCAAGGGCCTCGACGAGCTGCCACCCGGCCTGGCCGACTTCGACCTGTCCAAGCTCAAGTTCCCCGGCAACCCCGGCAAGAACTAGCCGCGCCGTGCGGATGCGCCTGCGGGGCCTGGAGCTGCCCGGCGAGACCGAGATCGAGCTGTGGGTGGTCGACGGCCGCATCAGCGCCGAACCGGTTGCGGGCGCCGACACCGTCTTCGAGGGCGGCTGGATCGTGCCCGGCCTGGTGGACGCGCACTGTCACGTCGGTCTCGGCGACGACGGCGAGATCCCGCTCGAGGAGGCCATCGGCCAGGCCGAGACCGAGCGCGACGTCGGCGCGCTCCTGTTGCGGGACGCCGGCTCACCGACCGACACCCGCAGCCTCGACGAGCGCGACGACCTGCCCCGCATCATCCGGGCCGGCAGGCACCTGGCCCGGCCCAAGCGCTACTCGCGCGGCTTCGCGGACGAACTCGAGGACGAATCCCAGCTGCCGGACGCGGTGGCCCGGGAGGCCAAGCGCGGCGACGGCTGGGTCAAGCTCGTCGGCGACTGGATCGACCGCGGCGTCGGCGACCTCGCCCCGCTGTGGTCCGACGACGTGCTCAAGGCCGCGATCGACGCCGCGCACGCGCACGGCGCTCGCGTCACCGCGCACGTCTTCAGCGAGGACGCGCTGCCCGGCCTGCTCAACGCCGGCATCGACTGCATCGAACACGGCACCGGGCTCACCGACGACACCATCGCCCTGATGCTCGAGCACGGAACCGCACTGGTGCCCACGCTGATCAACACCCTGGAGAACTTCCAAGGCATCGCGGACTCCGCGGCGCGCTACCCGGCCTATGCCGCGCACATGCGCGACCTGCTCGCGCGGTGCCCGGCGCGCACGGCCGCGGCGCGCGAGGCGGGCGTGCCGATCTACGCCGGCAGCGACGCGGGCACCATGATCGCGCACGGGCGGATCGCCGACGAGGTCGAGGCCCTCAAGGGCATCGGGATGAGCCCCACCGAGGCGCTGGGCGCGGCGTCCTGGGACGCCCGTCGCTGGCTGGGCCGGCCCGGCCTGGATCACGGGGCGTCGGCCGACCTGCTGTGTTACTCCGAGGACCCCAGACAAGGCCCCGGCCTGCTGAACCGGCCGGACCTGGTGATATTGCGCGGCAAGGCCTTTCGGCCACATGGCTAGGCGCGCGCGGCGCCGCGATCGTGGTTAGGATCGCGTGATGGCGTTGGCCAGCGGCGCGACCTTCGCCGGTTACCTGGTCGCGCGGAGGCTGGGTTCTGGAGCGACTGGTGCGGTCTATCTTGTCCAGAACCCCCGTTCGTCGCGCTGGCAGGCGTTGAAGGTCCTGACGCCGGCGCTGTCGGCGGACGGCGAGTTCCGCCGGAGGTTTTGGGCGGAGAACCCGATCGCCACGAACCTCTATCACCCGAACATCGTCGAGGTCCGCGACCGCGGCGAGTTCGACGACGAGTTGTACGTCGCGATGGAGTACGTCGAGGGCATCAACGCCGCGCGGCTGATCTCCGATCGATTCCCGGCCGTCTCGCCAGTAGGCGAGGTGCTGTCCATCGTGACCGCCGTCGCCGACGCGCTCGACTATGCGCACAAACGAGGACTGCTGCACCGCGACGTCAAGCCCGCCAACGTCTTGCTGACGGGCCGCGGGGAGGGTGAGCAACGGACCCTGTTGACCGACTTCGGCATAGGCGGCCGGCTCGGCACGGCCGGCTACGCCGCGCCCGAACTGGCGGGCGACGGCGCCGACGGGCGCGCCGACCAGTACGCGCTGGCCGCCACCGCGTTCCACCTGTTGGCCGGCGCGCCGCCGCCACCAGGCACCGCGCTCAGCGACCTGCGCCCGGAATTAGCGGGCCTGGACGTCGTGTTCACCCGCGCGCTCGCGACCAGCGCCGGCGACCGGTTCGAGACCTGCGGCGAATTCGCCGAGGCGTTGAACGACCAGGCGGGCGCCCGTAGCCGCGACCGCAGCCCCGAGGCCGTCCTCGTGGCCGATTACCCGGCCTACTCCTGCCCCGTCCCGCCCGCGGCGGCCCCGTTGGCCGACCGCCCCGACGACTTCGTCGCGGATCGTTCCGGGGCGCCCGCACCCGATGCGGCCAAGGCTCCGGCGGCCGCACCGAGGACGCACCGCCGCCGCAGGATCGCGCTGGGCGCCGCGGCGCTGGTGGTCGTCGGTGGGCTGCTCGTCGCGGGCTTCGTCGGCGAGCGCAAGACCGACGCGACCGCCGCCCCCGCCGCCCATCCGACGGTGAGCGCGCCGGCCGCCCCGATCCCGCTCGACGGCACCTACCGCCTCGAGGTGCAGCGCAGCCGGCAGACGTTCAACTTCACGCCCGAGCCCCAGCCGCCCGACGTGACCACCTGGTGGGCCTTTCGCTCGTCGTGCGCGCCCGGCCCCTGCACCGCCGTCGGCGCGCCGCTGGACGACAACGACCACACGCAGGCGAAGCCGACAGTCGCGCAGCCGGTCGTGCTGCAATTCCGCGATGGTCGTTGGGTGTCGCGGGCGGAAGAGGGAACGTTCCCCTGCATCGCGCCCGATGGCGCCGAGCGGACGCAGGCCACGACGCAGGTGCTGTCGCTGCGGCCGCGCCCGCAAGGCGGGCTCGCCGGGGAAATGACCGTCACCGTGCGCAGCAACGAATGCGACCAGCAGGGCGCGGTGCTCCGGGCTCCCGCGCAGGCCACCCGCAGCGGCGACGTGCCGCCCGGTGTCACGGTGCCCGATCCCCCTCGCTGACTTGACCAGGCATTTTCTCGCGGCCGGACACGCCTGGCGAAAAGATTGCGAGTACTTGCTATCTATGTTACGGTTCCTGGCACCCGACCAGCTTGGAGGCAACGGTGGCCTACGACGTGATCATTCGCGACGGACTGTGGTTCGACGGCACTGGCCGTGCGCCGCAGACGCGCACCCTTGGAATTCGCGACGGCGTGGTGGCCACCGTGTCCCGCACGCCGCTGGACGAGACCGGCTGCCCGGAGGTGATCGACGCGGCCGGCAAGTGGATCGTGCCGGGCTTCATCGACGTGCACACCCACTACGACGCCGAGGTGCTGCTGGACCCGGGGCTGCGGGAGTCGGTGCGCCACGGCGTCACGACGGTGCTGCTGGGCAACTGCTCGCTGTCGACGGTGTACGCCGATTCCGAGGATGCGGCCGACCTGTTCAGCCGGGTCGAGGCGGTGCCGCGCGAATACGTCTACGGCGCTTTGGATTCCCACAAGACGTGGTCGACGGCCGCGGACTACATCCGGGCGCTCGACGCCCTGCCGCTCGGGCCGAATGTCGGTTCGCTGCTTGGCCATTCGGACCTGCGGACCGCGGTGCTGGGTCTCGATCGCGCCACCGACGAGACGGTCAAGCCCACCGAGGCCGAGCTGGACAAGATGGCGGCGCTGCTCGATGAGGCCCTCGACGCCGGGATGCTCGGCATGTCCGGCATGGACGCGGCCATCGACAAACTCGACGGCGACCGCTTCCGGTCGCGCGCGTTGCCGTCGACGTTCGCGACGTGGCGGGAGCGGCGCCGGCTGATCAAGGTGTTGCGCAAGCGCGGCCGCATCCTGCAGAGCGCGCCCGACGTCGAGGACTCGAAATCCGCACTGCTGTTCTTTCTGGCCAGCAGCCCAATGTTGGGGTGGCGCAAGGCAGTTCGGATGAGCCTGCTGGTGTCGGCGGATGCGAAGTCCATGCCGCTGGCCGTGCACACCTTCGGGCTCGGCACCCGCCTGCTGAACAAGTTCCTGGGTTCGCGGGTGCGCTTCCAGCACCTGCCGGTCCCGTTCGAGCTCTACTCCGACGGCATCGACCTGCCGGTCTTCGAGGAGTTCGGCGCCGGGACGGCCGCCCTGCACCTGCGCGACCAACTGCAGCGCAACGAGCTGCTGGCCGACAAGGACTACCGCCGCAAGTTTCGGCGCGAGTTCGACCGGATCAAGCTCGGGCCATCGCTGTGGCACCGCGACTTCCACGATGCGGTCATCGTCGAGTGCCCCGATAAGTCGTTGATCGGCAAGAGCTTTGGCGCGATCGCCGACGAGCGCGGGCTGCACCCGCTGGACGCGTTCCTCGATGTGCTCGTCGAAAACGGTGAGCGCAACGTCCGGTGGACGACCGTCGTCGCCAACCACCGGCCCCGGCAGCTCAACAAGCTCGCCGCCGAGCCCAGCATCCACATGGGCTTCTCCGACGCCGGGGCGCACCTGCGCAACATGGCGTTCTACAACTTCCCGCTCAAGATGCTCAAGCGCGTTCGCGACGCGCACCGGGCCGGCGCGCCGTTCATGTCCACCGAACACGCGGTGCACCGGCTGACCGGCGAACTGGCGCAGTGGTTCGGCATCGACGCCGGCACGCTGCGCGAGGGCGACCGCGCGGACTTCGTCGTGATCGACCCGGCCGGCCTCAACGAATCGGTGGACGGCTACCACGAGGAGGCGGTGCCGTTCTACGGCGGCCTGCGGCGCATGGTCAATCGCAACGACGACGCAGTCGTCGCGACCGGTGTGGGTGGCGAGGTCGTCTTCCGCGCGGGCCAATTCCGGGAGGGCTACGGCCAGACCGTGAAGTCGGGCCGCTACCTGCGGGCGGACCAGCGCAGCCTGGGCCGCAGCGTGGAGAAAGTCGGGGCCTGACATGGCCAGGACCCAGCAGCAGCGCCGGGAGGAAACCGTCGCCCGGCTCCTCGAGGCGTGCATCGACACCATCATCGAGGTCGGCTACGCACGGGCGTCGGCCGCGGTGATCACCAAGCGCGCGGGGGTTTCCGTCGGCGCCCTGTTCCGCCACTTCGAGACCATGGGCGATTTCATGGCGGCGACCGCGTCCGAGGTGTTGCGCCGTCAGCTGGAGTCGTTCACCAAGCGGGTTGCCGAGATTCCGGCCGACCAGGCCGCCTTCGAGGCCGCCTTGGCGATTCTGCGGGATATCACCAGCGCCCCCACCAACGCCGTGCTCTACGAGCTGCTGGTGGCCGCGCGCACCGACGAAAAGCTCAGGGACACTTTGCAACACGAGCTGGGGCAGTACTCGGCGAAGATCCACGACGCCGCGCGGGCGATGCCCGGCGCCGAGGGAATCGACGAGGAGACGTTCCCGGTGGTCGTCGCGCTGATGACGAACGTGTTCGACGGCGCCGCCGTGGTGGAGGGGGTGCTGCCGCAGCCGGCGATCGCGGAGCGGCGGATACCGGTGCTGACGGGGCTTATGCGCGCGGCGCTGCCGAATGTTGGCTTGTGAGAACCGGTTACAGCGAGCCCACACCGGTCTCGGGGTTGAGCGCGAAGCCCCAGTCGAACAGGCTGCCGGCCTGATCCCAGTACGTGGGTCCGCCCTGTTTCACCAGCCCGTACATCATCGCGATCACCAGCCGGCGACCACCGCGGGCGGCCGCGCCGACGAAGGTCTTGCGCGCCGCGTCGGTGAAGCCGGTCTTGCCGCCGATGGCGCCGGGGTAGCGCTGTAGCAGTTCGTCCTGGTTGGTGATCGGTTCGTCGCCGTGGTCGCCGGGGAACATCGCCGACGGCTCGGCGGTGATCTGCGCGAACACCGGGTTGGCCATCGCGGCGCGGAAGATGACGGCCAGGTCGTGTGCCGTCGACGCTCCGGAGCCGCGGGGGCCGTCGAGGCCGGACGGGGTCGCCGCGAAGGTGCTCGTCGCGCCCAGGGACGCGGCCTTGGCATTCATCTTGGCCACGGCGGCGTCCGCGCCGCCGAGCAGGTGCGCCAAGGTGTTGGCCGCGTCGTTGCCGGAAACCAGCAACAACGCGTCCAGCAATTGGCGCGCGGTGTAGGTGCGGCCCGGCCTGATGCCGACGCAGTTGCACTCAACCTCGGTGTCGGCGACATCGGCGACGACGGTGGAGTCCAGGCTCACCTGGTCCAGCGCCACCAGTGCCAACAACACCTTGATGGTGCTCGCCGGCGGGTGGGGGACGTTCGCGTCGCGGGCGGCCAGCACCTGACCGTTGTCCAGATCGGCCACGATCCAGGTCTGGGCCGGCCCGTCCGGGATCGGCACCGAGCCGATCGGCTGCGTGCTGTCGGCCCGGGAAGGCGTCGCTCCCGCGATGGCACCGGCCGCCAGCAGGGCGGCGACGGCGGCCATGAGCTTGCGCATGGCCGCACAGTTTAACCTTCCGGGTCCGTGCGACGGGCCCGCTGCCAGTAATCAGGGTGTCGAAAGTCCTCGCGGACCGCCCAATCTCGCTAGCGTCAGCGTTCGACGCTTCCGTGTGGTGATTCGTTGACTACCGGGTTGGAGGGCGACGATGTCGTACTTGGCGGCGATCCCGGAGACGGTGTCCTCGGCGGCCTCGGATCTGGCCGGCATCGGCGCGTCGATCAGCGCGGCCAATTCCGCGGCGGCGGCCTCGATCACGGATGTGGTCGCGGCGGCCGACGACGAGGTGTCGGCGGCCATCGCATCGCTGTTTTCTGGTCAGGGCCAACAGTTTCAGGCGC
This sequence comes from Mycobacterium sp. NGS64, assembly GCF_059812245.1. Lineage (NCBI taxonomy): Bacteria > Bacillati > Actinomycetota > Actinomycetes > Mycobacteriales > Mycobacteriaceae > Mycobacterium > Mycobacterium sp. NGS64. Next base: position 980,216 of record NZ_JCALCI010000001.1, read on the forward strand.
TCACCGCTCAGGCGGCGACGTTTCATACCCGGTTCGTGGCGGCGTTGACCGACGCGGGCCATTCGTATGCGGCCGCCGAAGCGGCCAACGCCAATCCGTTGCAGACCCTGGAGCAAGACGCAGTCGGGGCGATCAATGCGCCGACCAACGCGTTGTTGGGGCGCCCGTTGATCGGTGATGGCGCCAACGGAATAGCCGGCGGCACACTGGCGCAAGCCAATGGCAGTCCCGGCGGGATCCTTTTCGGCAATGGTGGGGCCGGCGCGACCGACGCGGCTGGACAGGGCGGCACCGGCGGGGCTGGCGGGCTGATCGGTAGCGGGGGTGCCGGCGGCGCGGGGGCCAACGGCGGTGCCGGTGGCAACGGCGGGGCCGGCGGATTGCTGATGGGCAACGGCGGCATGGGCGGGGCTGGTGGTGCCAGCACCGACGGCGCCGCCGGCGGGGGCGGTGGCGCCGGTGGGTCCGCGGGCTTTCTGGGCAACGGGGGCGCCGGTGGCAACGGCGGTGCCGGCGGCAGTGCGACCGTCGCCGCCGGTAACGGCGGGGCCGGTGGAGGTGGCGGGGCCGGCGGTCGCGGCGGATATCTCGTGGGGGAGGGCGGGCGCGGCGGTAACGGTGGCGTGGGCGGGGACGGCGGTGCCATCAGCGGCGGCACCGTCTTATCCGGCGACTTCGGCGGGGCCGGCGGTGACGGCGGTGTCGGCGGGGCGGGCGCCGGGCTGATCGGCAGAGCGGGTGACGGTGGTGCCGGCGGGACAGGTGGCGCCGCGGGGGCCGTCACCAGCGCCACCGTCTACTCCGGCGACACGGGTGGGGCGGGTGGCGCCGGCGGCGTCGGTGGTCTCGCCTTCGGCGGTCACGGCGGTAACGGCGGTGCCGGCGCGACCGGTGGTGCCGCCGGGAACGTCACCAACAGCACCGTCTACTCCGGCGACACCGGCGGAGCCGGTGGCGCCGGCGGCGCTGGTGGCCTCGCCGCGATATTCGGTGCCGGTGGTGCCGGCGGTGTCGGCGGTGACGGAGGTGCCGGCGCGACCGTCACCAACAGCACTGTCGCATCGGGCGATACCGGCGGGGCGGGCGGCGCCGGCGGTGCCGCCGAGCTTGCCGGCTTTTTCAACAACGGCGGTGCCGGCGGTGACGGCGGCAACGGCGGTAGCGCCGGAGCCGTCACCGGCGGCTCCCACATCACCACGGGCGACGTGGGCGGGGCCGGCGGTACCGGCGGCGCTGGAGCCATATCTGGGTTTGTTGGTAACGGCGGTGCCGGCGGTAACGGCGGAAACGGCGGTGGCGCCGGGGCCGTCACCGGCTCCGATGTCACCACGGGCGACGTGGGCGGGGCCGGCGGTGCCGGCGGTGCCGGCAGCCGTATGGGGTATTTCGGTGCCGGCGGTAACGGCGGTGCCGGCGGTCATGGCGGTGACGGCGGGGCCGTGAGTGCATCCAGCACCGTCTCCACCGGGGACAACGGCGGTGCCGGCGGTGCCGGCGGGACCGCCGCCGGCGGCCCGGTCGTCGGCACCGAGTTCTTCGCGAGCCACGGCGGTAACGGCGGGGCGGGCGGCTCCGCCGGGACCGTCACCGACAGCACCGTCCACTCCGGCGACAACGGCGGCGCCGGCGGCCTCGGCGGGGACATCTTGGCTGGCCACGGCGGTGACGGCGGTAATGGCGGGGCCGGCGGTAATGGCGGGGCCATTAGCAACAGCAGCGTCACCGTCGGTGACGACGGCGGGGCCGGCGGGGCCGGCGGCGCCGGCAACATTGGCGGGAATTTCGGTCCGGGTGGTAACGGTGGCGCCGGCGGTCATGGCGGCGACGCCGGGTCCGTGAGCGCATCCAGCATGGTCACCACCGGCGACGACGGCGGTGCCGGCGGGGCGGGCGGCCGCGGCAACATAGCCGGGTACGTCGGCAACGGCGGCAACGGCGGCCCGGGTGGGGCAGGTGGAGCGGGCGGAGCCGTGAGCGGGTCCAGCACCGTCATCAGCGGCGACGACGGCGGTGCCGGCGGGGCGGGTGGCGCCGCGAACCATGCCGGGTTTGGCGGGAACGGCGGCAACGGCGGCGCGGGTGGGGCAGGTGGAGCAGGTGGGGCCGCGAGCGGGTCCAGCACCGTCACCACCGGCGACATCGGCGGGCTCGGCGGGGCCGGCGGCGCCGGCAAGGTTGCCGGGGACGTCGGAAACGGCGGGAACGGCGGCAACGGCGGCGCCGGGGGTGCTGCCGGGGCCGTCACCGACAGCGCCATCTCCTTCGGCGACATCGGTGGAGCAGGTGGGGCCGGCGGGACCGGCGGCGTCGGCCCCGTGTTCGGCAACGGCGGGGCCGGTGGGGCCGGCGGCGCCGGCGGGACCGCTGGGGCCGTCACCAACAGCACGATCGCCACGGGCGACGTCGGTGGTGCCGGTGGCTCCGGTGCTACCGGCGGGACCAGCGAGTTCGGCATCGGCGGGCACGGCGGCGCCGGCGGCGCCGGCGGAATCTCCGGGGCCGTCACCGGCAGCGAACCCGGCACCGGGGACACGGGCGGAGCGGGCGGGGCGGGCGGCGCCGGCGGTCAGGTGATCGGCATCGGCATCGGTGGCGACGGCGGGACGGGCGGCGCCGGTGGCAACTCCGCAACCGGCCACGGCGGAGACGGCGCTGACGGTGGCGACGGCGGCGGGCCCGGGCTGATCGGACCCGCCGGTCCGGGCGGCCCCGGCGGTGTGGGCGGCACCGGCCCTGCCGGCAACGGCACAAGCGGCCAGCCGGGCCAGCCCGGCTAACTTCCGGCCTAGCGCCAGGGCATGTCGCGCCAGGAGTAGTTCGCCCCGTCGCCGATGTCGTGCACGCCGTAGTAGTCCCAGTAGTAGTCGTGGCAGACGTTGCCGTCCCATGGGACGGGCCGGCCCGCCGGAAGGACGTCGCCCGGGCACCAGTGCTGGCAGGATTTTCCGGCCGGGCACGGGGCGGCCTGGGCGACGGGCGCCGCCAGTCCCGCGCCGCCGAGCATCGACAGCGCCGTTGCTAATCCTGCGATGATGGCCTTCATACCCACGGGATTATTCCGCGTGGTGGGCGCCGGTGTCCTGCGAAAACGGGAGAAACGCCCCGTCGGGTTCATGTCGGGCTCCTTCGTTGCTGGAGGCCCGGATGGGCCGCTGCAACAAGTGGACACCGGCCCTTGCCGATACCGATCCCAACTCTTACGCCGCGAGCCCCGCGATGAAGTCGGCGACCGAACGGGGTTCGCGGCGCAGAATGGCTTGCAGCACAAGCGAATTCCCGCCGTGAAAGCCGTGCCGGTCGTAGTCTTCGAACATCGTGGCCAGGCCCTCGGGACCTGAGGGGACGTCGTCGGTGTCCTCGGCCCGCAGCGTGCGCCCCGCCACCCGACTCATCATCTCGGCGACCTCGACCCGATCGACCATGCCGCCGGCGGCGAGCTCGAACGTGCCGCGCGACAGGCGCGGCTCGACGAAGGACAACGCGGCCGCCTCCGCGACGTCGCGGTAGTCGACGTAGGTCATCTTCGAGTGCTTCGACCACGGCGCGACGACGGCGCCGGTTTCCAACGCGCTCCGGTAGGCCGCCTCCAGCGCTTGGACGTACATCGCCGGCTGCAGCACGGTGAACTCCAGCTCGGACGCATACAGCGCCTCCTCGACCGGGCGCGTTCCCGCGTGATTCGGCAGGCTCAGCGACGGGTGGTACACACCGTTGTAGACCAGCTTCCCGACGCCCGCCTCGACGGCCGCACCGACCACGTTGAGCGCCATCGACGTGGCATCCGGGTGAAACGCCGGGGTGATCAGGAAGACTGCGTCCACGCCGTCCAGCGCCTTGGCGACCCCGTCGGCGTCGGCCAGGTCCAGCTGCACCGTCTCGGTCGCACCGGCCCGGCGGGCCTCGTCGGCCTTCGCCGGGTCGTGGACGACGCCGCGGACGTCGATTCCCTGAGCGGCGAGGGCGGCGACGACGTGGTGGGCGTACTGGCCCGTCGCGCCGGTCGCCAGGACCCTCATACGCGGGGCTCCCTCGGCCCAACCGGCGTGAGGGCGACCACCGGGATGGTTCGCGACGTTTTGCGCTGGTATTCGGCGAACCCGGGGTAGCGCTCGGCCTGCAGCGCATACTTCTCGTCCCGCTCGGCCCCTTGCAGCTCGGTGGCATGCACGTCGACTATGTCGTCGCCGACTTCGATCCGAGCGTCCGGGTTGGCCTTGAGGTTCCAATACCACGCGGGGTTGTCGTCCGCGCCGGCCTTCGAGGCGAACACGAGGTACCGGTCGCCGTCGGCCAGATACATCATGATGTTGGTCCTCGGCTTCCCGCTGCGCGCTCCGACGGTGTGCAGGATGACCAGCGGTGCGCCGTCGAACTGGCCACCGACGCGACCGTGGTTGGCGCGGAACTCGGTGATATTGCGCTCGTTGAAATCGTTGCCCTCGCTCACGAAATGCCGGGTATCCGATTGCGCGGTCGTGAAACATCACACGCGTTTCCTGAAGCGGAACAAGGGAATCCATCGCTCGGGTTGAGATTGGCAGCCCGACATCGGAAGGAGCGTCTTCATGCGCGTGTACCGGTTCGACGAGCTCACCGGGCTGGATGGATTGCGGATGCACGAAGAACCGGTCCCGTCGCCCCAGCGAGGAGAATTGCTGCTCCGCATCCGAGCGGTCTCGCTGAACTATCGGGACGTGGCGATTCCCCTCGGCAGGTACGTGCGCGACAGCACACCCGGGCTGGTGCCGTGCAGCGATGCCGTCGCTGAAGTCGCCGAGGTCGGCGAGGGCGTCGACGACTTCCGTCCCGGCGAGCGGGTGGTCGGCGCATTCCATTCGAGGTGGTTCGGCGGCCCGATGCCGGCGACGGCGGGTTCCGACAGCTACGGCAGCGGGCAGGATGGCTGGCTGGCCGAGTACAAGGTGGCCTCCCGGGAGGCGGTCGTGCGCATTCCCGACTCCATACCCGACGATCACGCCGCGACGCTGCCGTGCGCCGGGGTCACGGCCTGGAACGCGCTCGGCGGTCCCGCGCCGATTCGCGCGGGCCAAACCGTGTTGACGCTCGGGACCGGCGGGGTTTCGCTGTTCGCGCTGCAACTGGCCAAGCTGGTCGGTGGGCGTGTCGTCGCGACGACGTCGAGTCCTGAAAAGGCGCAGACGCTCAAAGCGCTGGGCGCCGACGACGTCATCGACTACCGCCGCAATCCGAACTGGGGTGAGCAGGTGCGCGAACTGACCGGTGGCCGAGGCGCGGACCGGGTCGTGGAAGTCGGCGGCCCGGCCACCATCGAGCAGTCGTTGCGTGCCGTCGCCGAAGGTGGCGAGGTCACGCTGATCGGCTTTCTCAGCGAAGACAACCCAGGCATCGACTATTTCCTGCTCAAGGGCGCCGGCGCGACGACCCGGTCCATCACCGTCGGGAGCCGGGCCGATCTGCAAGATCTTGTGCGAGCCGTCGGCGCTACCGGGCTGGCACCGGTGATCGACGACGTCTTCGAATTCGATGAGGCGAAAGCGGCGTTCGAGCGGTTACGCGACGGCAAGCACATCGGCAAGCTCGTCGTCCGGATCGGCTGAGCTCGGCGGGTCGGGTCGCGCGGCGACGCCGCCGGCTATGTCATCCCGTTGTTTCCGGGCGGACCGAGCAGCAGCCCGCCGGCGCCGCCGGTGCCGCTGGCGCCAACGGTCGCGCCAAACCCCGCATTGCCGCCGTTGCCGCCGGTGCCGAACAATACGGCGTTGCCGCCGTTGCCGCCGTTGCCGCCGGTCGTTGCGCCTCCGCCGCCGGCGCCGCCGGCACCGCCGGTGCCCAGGAGGAGCTGGCCCGCCTGGCCGCCGGTCCCGCCCGGCCCGCCGGTCGTGCCGGCCGCTCCGCCGGTCCCGCCGGACCCGGCGTCGCCCCAAAGCAGGCCGGCGTTGCCGCCGGTCCCGCCCGCCCCGCCGGTGATGTTGCTATATCCGCCGGTTCCGCCGGCGCCGCCGCCGTTGCCGAGGAGTACCGCCGTGCCGCCGGACCCGCCGTGGCCGCCGGCGAGGACCCCGAACGCGCCGGCCCCGCCGTCGCCGCCGGCGCCTTGCAGCAGACCGGCGCTACCGCCGGCCCCACCGGCTCCGCCGGTGCCTCCGATGCTGACCCCGCCGTCCCCGCCGGAGCCGCCGTCGCCCGCGAGCAGCCCGCCGTTGCCGCCGGCCCCCCCGGCGCCGCCGGTGGAGCTGCTGGCCCCGCCCACCCCGCCGCCACCGCCGCCCGCGCCGGCCAGCCCGCTGAGCAGCCCGCCGGCCCCGCCGGCCCCTCCGGCCCCACCGGGCCCGTCGCCGACCCCGCCGCCACCGCCGACCCCGCCGGCCCCCAGCAGGCCGCCGGCTCCGCCGGTTCCGCCAGCCCCTCCGGCGGCGGTCGAGAACCCGCCGGTGCCGCCGACGCCACCATTGCCGGTCAGCAGCCCGCCGGACCCGCCGGCACCGCCGGCTCCGCCGTTGATCGCACTCGTGTCCGAGCCGCCCGCCCCACCGGCGCCGCCGGTGCCCATCAGCCCGGCGGCCCCGCCCGCCCCGCCGTGCCCGCCCGTCGTGGCGCCGCCCGAGCCGCCGGCGCCGCCGTCACCCATCAACCAGCCGCCGGGCTTGCCGTCGAGCCCAGATCCTGTGGCCGCGTTGGCGCCGTTGCCGATCAGCGGGCGTCCAGTGAGCGCCTCGGCGGGGAGATTCACCGCGTTGTACACCGGCTGCAGGGGTGACGGGACGCCGTTGGCGCCGCTGCCGCCGAGGGTGGCGCCAAACCCGCCGTCACCGCCGTTGCCGGCGGTGCCGATCAGCGCCGCGGTGCCGCCGACACCGCCCGCGCCGCCGGTCGTCAGGCCGGTTCCGCCGGCGCCGCCGGCTCCGCCGTCGCCCACGAGCAGGCCGGCCTGGCCGCCGTGCCCCCCGGCCCCGCCGGTGCCGACGCTGGCTCCGCCGATCCCGCCGATGCCGCCGTAGCCGAACAAGGTGCCGGCGTTGCCGCCGTTTCCGCCGGCCCCGCCGACGAGGTCGCTGAAACCGCCGGCCCCGCCGGCGCCGCCGCTGACGAAGGAGAGCAGGCCGGCATTGCCGCCGTTTCCGCCGGCCCCGCCGGCGACCGTGTGGCCGTAGCCGCCGGCGCCGCCCGCGCCGGGGGCGCCGAACATCAGGCCGGCGTTGCCTCCCGTCCCGCCCGGCCCGCCCCTGGCGGTGCTGCCCCCGCCCGTGCCGCCCGCGCCTCCAGGGCCGCCGAGCAGGCCGGCGTCGCCGCCGTGTCCGCCGGCACCGCCGGCCACCGAGGAGCCGAACCCGCCCGCCCCGCCGTTGCCGCCGCCCGCACCGAACACCCCGCTGATGAGCCCGCCGCTCCCGCCGGCCCCGCCGGCCCCGCCGGTAGTCGTGCCGCTGCCGCCGGCCCCGCCGTCCCCGCCGGCGCTGAACAGCAGGCCGCCGTTGCCGCCGGGTCCGCCGGCCCCGCCGGCCCCGAACGCGTTGAATCCGCCCGCGCCGCCGGCACCACCGCGGCCCAACAGCGGGTCGCCGGAATTGCCGCCGGCCCCACCGGCCCCGGCGGCCATGGTCGCTGTGCCCGGGCCGCCCGCCCCGCCGGCCCCGCCGTAGCCCAGCAGCCCCGACGGGCCGCCGTTACCGCCGGCCTGGCCGGGCCCGCCGGAGCCACCGGCGCCGCCGTTGCCCAACAGCCACCCGCCACCCTGACCGTTTTGACCCGTCCCCGGGGTGCCGTTGGCGCCGTTGCCGATCAGCGGGCGGTCGGTGAGCGCCAGGAAGGGCGCGTTGACCACGTTGAGCACGTCCTGCCCGATCGTCTGCGCGGGACTGGCCGCAAACGCCGCAACGTTGGCGGCCTCCGCGCTGGCATAGGACCCCGAACCCGCGGCCAACGCCTGGACGAACTGCTCGTGAAACGCCGCCGCTTGGGCACTCAGCGCCTGAAACAGCTGACCGTGGCCGGAAAACAACGACGCGATCGCCGACGACACCTCATCGCCGGCGGCGGCCAGCACCGCGGAGGTCGGGGCCGCGGCCGCCGAACTGGCCGCGGTCAGCGACGAGCCGATGCCCGCCACATCCGCTGCGGCCGCCGTCAACACGTCCGTCGCTGCGATGACGTACGACATAGCGAGCCTCCGCCCAAACGCCGGCTACCGATAGTCCGTGGCCTCGGAGTATTCCATCTATTTGGCATCGTTCAACAAGGATTAGCCGAACTTTGAGTATCCATCGTCGGCGGGCGGAAGCACTGGCGCGGAGGATGGCTGATGTCGCTGAACACGTTGCAGTTCCGTCGTGTTCAATCAAGCCATGTTGAGCCTGGAAGAGATTTCCGACCGCTTAGAGATCCAGCAGCTGCTGGTGGACTACTCCACCGCCATCGACAACCGCCGCTTCGACGACCTGGACGAGGTCTTCACGCCCGACGCCTACATCGACTATCGGGCGCTGGGGGGCATCGACGGCCATTTCCCCGAGGTGAAGAAGTGGTTATCCGAGGTGTTGCCGACCTTCCCGGTGTACGCGCACATGCTCGGGAACTTCTCGGTGCGCATCGATGGCGACACCGCCTCGTCTCGGGTGATCTGCTTCAACCCGATGGTGCTGCCGGGCGAGAGCGACCAGGCGCTATTTTGCGGGCTCTGGTACGACGACGAGTTCGTGCGGACCGCCGAGGGCTGGCGGATGACGCGCCGGGTGGAGACGAAAGTCTTCCAGAAGGTGATGTAGCTGGATTTCTGGCGCGCGGCCCTGTTCTGGCACAATAGGCGGCTGTCCGCCGCGCGATTACGGCCGCCCGGTGGTCACACACGCGAGGCAAAACCGGACCCCGGCATCCCGCCCGGGTCGCTGAATTGCAGCGTGACACATCTAGGAGAAGTCGCTTAACCATGGCTGTGAAGATCAAGCTGACCCGGCTTGGCAAGATCCGCAATCCGCAATACCGCATCGCCGTCGCCGACGCTCGGACTCGCCGCGACGGCCGCTCGATCGAGGTCATCGGCCGGTATCACCCGAAGGAAGACCCGAGCCTGATCGAGATCAACTCCGAGCGCGCCCAGTACTGGCTTTCGGTGGGCGCCCAGCCGACCGAGCCGGTCCTCAAGCTGTTGAAGATCACCGGCGACTGGCAGAAGTTCAAGGGGCTGCCCGGCGCCGAGGGCAGCCTGCAGGCCGCGCCGCCCAAGCCGTCCAAGCTGGAGCTGTTCAACGCCGCGCTGGCCGAGGCCGACGGCGCGCCCACCACCGAGGCCGCCAAGCCGAAGAAGAAGGCTTCAACTTCAGGGGCCAAGAAGGCCGCCAAGGCGGCCGAGGCCCCCGAAGCCGCTGAAGGGGCTGCCGAGCCCGCCGCCGAGGCCGAGCCGGCCGCCGAGACCCCCGCCGACGCCGCTGCCGAGCCGGCCGCTGAAGCCGCGCCGGCCGACGCACCGACCGAAGGCTGACCGAGGTGAGCACCGTCGTCGTTGACGCTGTCGAGCACCTGGTCCGCGGGATCGTCGACAATCCCGACGACGTCCGGGTGGACATGGTCACCAGTCGGCGTGGCCGCACCGTGGAGGTGCACGTCCACCCCGACGACCTGGGCAAGGTGATCGGTCGCGGCGGACGCACCGCGACCGCGTTGCGCACGCTGGTCGCCGGCATCGGTGGCCGCGGCATCCGCGTCGACGTGGTGGACACCGACCAGTAGCGGAGCGCTCCCTTGGAGTTAACGGTCGGGCGCGTGGTCAAGGCGCACGGCATCGGCGGCGAGGTGGTGGTGGAAGTCCGCACGGACGATCCCGCGGCACGGTTCGCTCCGGGTAATGCGTTGCGCGCCAAGAACTCCCGTAGCGGCGAGGAGCGCAGCGTCGTCGTCGACCAGGCCCGCGAGCACGGTGGGCGGCTGCTGGTGCGATTGGCCGGCGTGCACGATCGCGACGCCGCCGAAGCGCTGCGGGGCAGCCTGTTCGTCGTGGACTCCGACGAGCTGCCGCCGATCGACGAGCCGGACACCTACTACGACCATCAGCTCGAAGGCCTTGTCGTCCGGACGATTTCAGGGCAGGAGGTCGGCGTCGTCGCCGAGGTGTTGCACACCGCGGCGGGTGAGCTGCTGGCGGTGCGCCGGGATTCCGGCGAACTCCTGGTGCCGTTCGTCAGCGCGATCGTCACGTCGGTCTCGTTGGACGACAGTCTGATTGAGATCGATCCGCCCGAGGGCCTGCTGGAACTGTAGGAGCAGGTGCGCCCGATGCGAATAGATGTCATCACGATCTTCCCGGCCTATCTGGATCCGCTGCGACAGTCGTTGCCGGGCAAGGCGATTGCGTCCGGCCTGGTCGACCTGCACGTGCACGACCTGCGCCGGTGGACCTATGACGTCCACCACTCGGTGGACGACGCGCCGTACGGCGGCGGACCCGGGATGGTGATGAAGGCCCCGGTCTGGGGCGAGGCACTCGACGAGACTTGTTCGGCCGAAACGCTATTGGTGGTTCCGACCCCGGCGGGCGCACTGTTTACGCAGGCGACCGCCCAGCGCTGGAGCACCGAGAAGCACCTGGTGTTCGCGTGCGGACGTTACGAGGGCATCGACCAGCGGGTCATCGACGACGCCGCGCGGCGGATGCGGGTCGAGGAGGTCTCGATCGGGGACTATGTGCTGCCGGGCGGGGAATCGGCGGCCGTGGTGATGATCGAAGCGGTGCTCAGGCTGCTCACCGGGGTGCTGGGCAATCCCGCGTCGCTGCAGGATGATTCGCACTCGCCCGCCCTGGACCGGCTGCTGGAGGGGCCCAGCTATACGAGGCCGCCGAGCTGGCGCGGGCTGGACGTCCCCGAGGTCCTGCTGTCCGGCGATCATGCGCGGATCGCGGCGTGGCGCCGCGAGGTTTCCCTGCGGCGCACCCGCGAGCGCCGCCCGGACCTATTGGGCGACCAGGAGCGCGAGCAGACATAAAAGCCCCGCGACACGCCGAAGATCGGGGGCTTTTGCGTCTGGTGGCGCAGGCAGGTAGCGCAGTCCGCTAGATGCGGCCGTTGGGAAATATCGTCTTGACGGCCTGGGTGATCGTCTGCCGCGCAGTGGCGTCGTCGGACGGCTGCAGCGACTGGACCACCATCACGTAGCGGTGGTCGGCGCCTATCACCCCCGTCGACAGGTGCACCCAGTCGGCGCCGATGCAGCACATCCAGCCCTGCTTGACCGCCACCGGTTCGGCGAACAGGCCGTCGGGGATGCCGAACCGCTGCGGGTAGCCGTCGGCGCCGGTCGGGGTGGACCGGGCCAGATCGTTGACGATGACGCTGGCCCGCGACTTCGGCAGCCCGCCCGTGCCGTCGAGCAGCGCGTCGTAGTAGTGGATCAGGTCGGTCAGCGAGCTCATCGTGTTCCACCAGCGCCCGTCACTGGGCGGGGTGGTGGACGACAGGCCGTACCGGCTCGCGACCTGGGTGATGATGTTGTCGCCGCCGCCCTGGCCCCAGAACTTCTCGGCGGCGCCGTCATCGGACGACTGCAACATGACGTCCAAGGCCTGGCGGTCCTCGGGGGACAGGGCGGCCCTGCCCTGGGACTCCGCCAGCAACAGGTCGTCGGCGATGAAGAGCTTGGCCACCGACGCGGTGCCGATGATCTGGCTGTTGCCGTTGGAGACCAGCTCATGCGTCTTGCGATCCAGGACGGCGACCGACAGCGTGGCCCCGGCGCCGGCGGCCTCGTCGATGGCCTGCTGTATCCGCGCCGGCAGCCCGCCGAACACCGTGCCGGACAGCGCCTGCGGCGGCCCGTGCATCGGGACGGTGTCCAGCAGCAGCTGAACCGTCTCGGGCTGCACCTGGGACTGCCGAACCGGCTCGCTGTGCGCGGCTCCGGCGGACGGCTTTCCCAGGCTTTGCGGCTCCACCAACGCCTCGTCGCACCCGGCCAGCACCAGCGTCACCGCCGCCACGGCGGAGAGCACGGCGAGCGGGCGGGTACGCATGTGTCGGTCTCCTTGGCGTCCTGGGACGTTAAACCTGCACGTGGCCGGGCCGTTTCGACCCGAGTCATGTGTACCATTCACCAGCGCCTTTGGCGTGTTTTGAACCGCAGGGTTTACCTGTGATTTTCAATGCACGCGGGCCGTCTGGCACAATTGTTCAGTTGTCTCGAACCCACTAGCGCGCCGGGCGTTTCCCGGCGGCTGCGAGATGCGCACTAAAAGCCCGAAAACCATCGGCTTGATGACCGCCCCACGCCCGCGTGTGGGCAGCCGTCGCAGGCCGCGACCGCAAGGAAGAGTGTTCGTAGGATGAACCGGCTGGACTTCGTCGACCAGACGTCGCTGCGCGACGACATCCCGGCCTTTAGCCCGGGCGACACCATCAACGTGCACGTCAAGGTCATCGAGGGCGCCAAGGAGCGTATCCAGGTGTTCAAGGGCGTGGTGATCCGCCGACAGGGCGGAGGCATCCGCGAGACGTTCACCGTGCGCAAGGAGAGCTACGGCGTCGGCGTCGAGCGGACCTTCCCGGTGCATTCGCCGAACATCGACCACATCGAGGTGGTGACCCGTGGCGACGTCCGCCGCGCCAAGTTGTACTACCTGCGCGAACTCCGCGGCAAGAAGGCCAAGATCAAGGAAAAGCGCTGACCGGGCCCGGTTCGGAGCAGGTCTGCGGCCACAACCCGTGCTGGCTACGCTGATCTCGTGACCGATACCCCGGACTCACCCGAGCGCCAGTCCGACGCTGGTCAGCCAGAGCCGATGGTCTCCACCGCCGAACCCGACACGCCCCCCGAAGCCTCGGAACCCGAAGCGGCCGAGTCGGGGCGCAAGAAGAAGTCCACGTTCCGCGAGCTCGCGCTGCTCGCGGTGATCGCCGTGGTCCTCTACTACGTCATGCTGACGTTCATCGCCCGCCCCTACCTGATTCCGTCGGAATCCATGGAGCCCACGCTGCACGGGTGTACGGGCTGCGTCGGCGACCGGATCATGGTCGACAAGCTGAGTTACCGGTTCGGCCAGCCGCGGCCCGGCGACGTGATCGTCTTCAAGGGCCCGCCGTCGTGGAACGCCGGCTACAAATCGATCCGTTCGAACAACACCGCGCTGCGCTGGGCGCAGAACGCGCTGTCGTTCATCGGCTTCGTGCCGCCCGACGAGAACGACCTCGTCAAGCGGGTCATCGCGGTGGGAGGGCAGACCGTGCAGTGCCGGGCCGAGACGGGGTTGACCGTCGACGGCAAGCCGCTCAAGGAGCCGTATCTGGATCCGACCACGATGATGGCCGACCCGTCGAAGTACCCGTGCCTGGGCAGCGAGTTCGGGCCCGTCGCCGTCCCGGCGGGGCGGCTGTGGGTGATGGGGGACAACCGGACCCACTCGGCGGATTCCCGCGCCCACTGCACCAGCGTCCCGATCGAAGCCCTCAAGGGCATCCTGTGCACCGGTGACCCGAATTCGGGAACCGTGCCGGTAGCCAACGTCATCGGCAAGGCCCAATTCATCGTGTGGCCGCCGTCGCGGTGGGGCGGCGTCGGGTCGGTGAACCCCCAGCAGAGTCAGTAGCGATGGCCACCACGTGGCCGCCGCGGACCGTCATCCGCAAATCGTCTGGATTGCGCACGCTGGAGTCCGCGCTGTATCGCAGCGGCCTCGGCCCGGTCGCCGGGGTCGACGAGGTGGGCCGCGGCGCCTGCGCCGGCCCGCTGGTGGTGGCAGCCTGCGTGCTCGGCCCGAGCCGACTGGAAAGCCTTGCGGCCCTGGATGACTCGAAGAAGCTCACCGAGAAGGCGCGGGAGAAGCTGTTCCCCTTGATCCGCCGTTATGCGCTGGCGTATCACGTCGTCTTCATCCCGTCGGAGGAGGTCGACCGGCGCGGCGTGCACGTGGCCAACATCGAGGGCATGCGCCGCGCGGTGGCCGGCCTGTCGGTGCGCCCCGGTTACGTGCTGAGCGACGGCTTTCGCGTGCCCGGCCTGCCGATGCCGTCGCTGCCGGTGGTCGGCGGCGACGCCGTGGCGGCGTGCATCGCCGCGGCCAGCGTGCTGGCCAAAGTCAGCCGTGACCGGCTGATGGTCGCGATGGACGCCGATCACCCCGGCTACGGCTTCGCCGACCACAAGGGCTACAGCACCCCGGCCCATTCGACGGCGCTGACCGAGCTCGGCCCCTGCGCCCAGCACCGCTATTCGTTCATCAACGTCCGGCGCGTTGCGACCGGATCCGGTGCGCGCGTAGTGGCGGAGTGCAAACCGGACCCTCCGGCCGAGCCTGGCGAATACCGGTGAGGAAAGATGGGACCAGGTTCCCACGTCAGGGAGAAGGACGTTTGAGCAGATGAGTGCAGAAGATCTCGAAAAGTACGAAACCGAGATGGAGCTCTCGCTGTACCGCGAATACAAGGACATCGTCGGCCAGTTCAGCTACGTCGTGGAAACCGAGCGGCGTTTCTACCTGGCCAACAGCGTGGAGATGACGCCGCGCAACGCCGACGGCGAGGTCTACTTCGAGCTGCGATTGTCCGACGCGTGGGTGTGGGACATGTACCGACCGGCCCGCTTCGTCAAGCAGGTCCGCGTGGTCACCTTCAAGGACGTCAACATCGAAGAGGTCGAGAAGCCCGAGTTGCGGCTGCCGGAGTAGCCCGCGGCTAGCTCGTTTCGCCGTTGACCGGCAATTGGCCGCGGTTGTCGATGACGGCGCGCGCCACGTCGGCCAGCTTGATGTTCAGCGCCTGGGAATGCCGGCGCAGCAGGTCGAACGCCTGGTCCTCGGTCATGTCGTGCAGCAGCATCAACATGCCGACCGCCTTGCCGGTCTCCCGGTTGCTGATCAGCCCACGGCGCAGGCTCGCGGCGTCTTCGCCCTTGGCGACCGCGTTGATGGCCACGCTGGCGAACGACGCCAGCACCGCCGCCCGGCCCGCGGATTCGGCGTCGAACACGTTGGGGGTGTCGCTGAACAGGTTGAGCGCCGCCCCCTTGCGCTTGTCGACCAGGAGCCGAAAGCCCATGGCCCCGCGCACCGGTGTCTCCTCGACGAGGACGGCGGCCAGCTTGGGCCACAGCGACGGCGTGGTCAGGTCGGGGTCGATCTGGGGAGTCTCCTCCTCGATCGCGTCGATGCAGGGGCCGTCGCCGGAGCGCCGTTCCATCTCGTCGATGTGCTGCGCGATGTGGTCGCTGGCGCCGACCGTGACGTAGCGGTCGCCGTCGCGGACCAGCAGGCTGGCGTGGTCACAGCCGCGCACGGTCAGCGTCGCGGCGATGCAGATGGCCGCGTACATCTGCTTGGCGTCCGAGCCTTGGTAGATGATTTCGGCCAGGGCGGCGAAGACGGTCGCCGGGTCGGCCTTCTCCCCGCCCGGTGCCGAACTCGAGTCGTCTGCCACGCTTTGCCCCGTTCCCGCTCGTGATCTTTCGTCGAGAGTATCGGCATGCGACTTTCGCGAGCGCGGTTTGGTCGGCGGTTCCGAAGGGAAGCTCACCCGGGTGGGACTGACAGTGGCGGTGACCGGGCCAACCGGGGAGATCGGCGTCTCGGCGGTGACGGCGCTCGAGCGCGAGCCCGCGGTGGAGAAGATCATCGGGATGGCGCGCCGCCCGTTCGACCCGGTGTCGTGCGGCTGGCAGAAAACCACCTACCAGCAGGGCGACATCACCGACCGGGAGGCCGTCGACGCCCTGGTGGCCGGCGCCGACGTGGTGGTCCACCTGGCGTTCATCATCATGGGCTCGCGCGACGAGAGCCAACGCGTCAACCTGGAAGGCACCCGCAACGTGTTCGAGGCGACGGTCGCCGCCCAGCGACCGCGACGGCTGGTCTACACCTCGTCGGTGGCGGCCTACGGGTACCACTCGGACAACCCCGTCCCGCTGACCGAGGACGTGCCGACGCGGGGGACCGCCGAGCATTACTACTCGGCGCAGAAGGCCGAGTGCGAGGCGCTGCTCGCCGACATCACCGAGGGCTCGTCGCTGGAGGTGTTCGTGCTGCGGCCGTGCATCGTCGCGGGGCCCCGGGCGACGGCTTTGGCCGACGCGATGCCCTGGAACCAGCTGCCCGCGCCGGTGCGCGCGGTCAGCAAGGTGGCGCCGATCCTGAAGCCCGTCGTGCCGGATCCGGGCATTCCGCTGCAGCTGGTGCACCACGACGACGTCGCGGAGGCGATCGCGCTGGCCGCGACCGCCCCGGCGCCGCCGGGGGCATACAACATCGCGGGTGACGGCGTGGTGACGGTGTCCGACGTGGCCAAGGCGCTCGGTGGCCGGCCCGTGCGGGTTCCCGCGATTGCCGCCTCGGCGGCGTCGGCGGCGATTTCCAAGGTGCCGTTCGTCCCGTCGATGCTGGAATGGCTGCACTCCGCGCGGACGTCGGTGGTGATGGACACCGACAAGGCCCGGACCCTGCTCGGGTGGCGGCCGGTCCACTCGTCGGCGGAAACGCTGGCGGCGCTGGCCGAGGCGGTGTGAGGGGCGCCAGGGTAGTTTTGAGCGCGTGGGCCAGGTAACGGCGCGCCGACGCGCGCGGCATCTCAGCGCCGACCGCGCCGTCACCCGACCCGAGACCCTGGCCGTCGAGGAGCCGTTGGAGATTCGCGTGAACGGCGCGCCGGTCACGGTGACGATGCGCACGCCCGGCTCGGATTTCGAACTGGCGCAAGGCTTTCTGCTCACCGAGGGGGTCATCGGCGGGCGCGAGGACGTCCGGACCATCCGCTACTGCGACGGGCGCACCGAACCGAACACCTACAACGTCCTGGACGTCACGCTGGCCGCCGGGGTCGCGCCGCCGGACCTCGACGTCACCCGCAACTTCTACACGACCTCGTCGTGCGGGGTCTGCGGCAAGGCGTCGCTGGACGCGGTGCGGTTGATCGGCCGCTTCTCGCCCGGCTCGGATCCCGCGACCGTCGAAGCGGCGACGCTCAAGGCGATGCCGGGCCAATTGCGTTCCGCGCAAAAGGTTTTCGACAGCACCGGCGGGCTGCACGCGGCGGCGTTGTTCCGGGCCGACGGGACGCCGCTGGTGGTGCGCGAGGACATCGGTCGGCACAACGCGGTCGACAAGGTCGTGGGCTGGGCGCTGGAACGCCGGCGCGTTCCGCTGCAGGGCTGCGTGCTGCTGGTCAGCGGCCGGGCCTCGTTCGAGTTGACGCAAAAGGCGGTGCTGGCGGGCATTCCCGTGCTGGCCGCGGTGTCGGCGCCGTCGTCGCTGGCGGTGTCGCTGGCCGAGGAGTCCGGCATCACGCTGGTGGCGTTCCTGCGGGAGGATTCGATGAACGTCTACACCCGGGCGGATCGGATCGGGTAGGGCCGTGGCGCGGTTCAAGACGGAAATGGCGACCTGCCCCGCCTGCCGGCGCGAGGCCGAAGCCACGGTCGAGTACACCTACGACAGCGACGGCAACGTCACCGGCAGGCGGGTGCGCGACGTGCACTGCCGGTCCGCCGACTGCCCGGGCACCGACGTGCCCCCGCACTGGAGCTAGCCGGCGGTCCGCGGCCTGTGGATGGACGCCTGACTGGGGATAGCCCGCCGCTGCACTGAGCTCCAGGCTGCCGCCGGGAACCGCGCGTGTCAGCGCCGCCGGGAACGGTGGCTCCCATGACGACCGAACAGACAATGACCCGGGTGCAGCTGGGCGCGATGGGCGAGGCGCTCGCCGTGGACTATCTGACGCGGATGGGCCTGCGGATCCTGGGCCGCAACTGGCGCTGCCGCTACGGCGAGCTGGACGTGATCGCCGCCGACGACGCCACCCGCACCGCGGTGTTCGTCGAGGTGAAGACCCGCAGCGGGGACGGCTACGGCGGGCTGGCCTACGCGGTGACCCCGCGGAAGGTCTGGCGGCTGCGCCGGCTGGCCGGGCTCTGGCTGGCCGGCCAGGACGAGCGCTGGGCGGCGCTGCGCATCGACATGATCGGCGTGCGGGTCGGGCGCCAGCGCACCCCGGAGATCACCCACCTGCAGGGAATCGGCTGATGGCGCTGGGGCGGGCGTTCTCGGTCGCGGTGCGCGGATTGGACGGCGCCACAGTGGAAATCGAGGCCTTCATCACCTCCGGCCTGCCGGGCGTGCACCTGGTCGGCCTGCCGGACGCCGCCCTGCAGGAGTCGCGCGACCGGGTCCGCGCGGCGGTCACCAATTGCGGCGACGACTGGCCCCAGGCCCGGCTCACGCTGGCGCTGTCGCCGGCGACGCTGCCCAAGATGGGATCGGTCTACGACATCGCGCTGGCGGCCGCGGTGCTTTGCGCGCAGCGCAAGCACCCGTGGGAGCGCCTGGAGAAGACGGTGCTGCTGGGTGAGCTGTCGCTGGACGGCCGGGTGCGGCCGGTGCGCGGGGTGCTGCCCGCCGTGCTGGCCGCCAAACGCGACGGCTGGCCGGCCGTCGTCGTACCGGTGGACAACCTGGCCGAGGCAAGCCTGATCGACGGGATCGACGTCTGGGGTGTGCGCACGCTGCGGCAACTGAAGGGCTGGCTCGGCGGCTCCGGTGGCCTGGACCGCAGGATCAGCGCGGGCGCCACGGACCCGGAGCCGACGGCGGATCTGGCCGACGTCGTCGGACAGGCGCAGGCGCGGTTCGCGGTGGAGGTCGCGGCCGCGGGGGCGCATCACCTCATGTTGACTGGTCCGCCGGGAGTGGGCAAAACGATGCTGGCGCAACGCCTTCCGGGCCTGCTTCCGTCGCTTTCCGACGGCGAGGCGCTGGAGGTCACCGCGATTCACTCCGTGGCCGGGCTGCTGTCGACGGATACGCCGTTGATCACCCGGCCGCCATTCGTGGCGCCGCATCACAGCTCCAGCGTCGCGGCGCTCGTCGGTGGGGGATCGGGGATGGCCCGCCCGGGCGCCGTCAGCCGCGCGCATCGCGGGGTATTGTTCCTCGACGAATGCGCCGAGATCAGCGTCAGCGCGCTCGAAGCGCTGCGAACGCCGTTGGAGGACGGCGAGATTCGCCTCGCCCGCCGCGACGGGGTGGCCTGCTACCCCGCCCGCTTCCAGCTGGTGCTGGCCGCCAACCCGTGTCCGTGCGCCCCGGCCGATCCGCAGGACTGCGTCTGCGCCGCCGCGGCCAAACGCCGCTACCTGGGCAAGCTGTCCGGGCCGCTGATGGACCGCGTCGACCTGCGGGTACAGATGAATCCGGTGCGCGCCGGGGCGATCTCGGTCACCGATGGCGAATCGACCGCGCAGGTTCGCCGGCGCGTTGCGGCGGCGCGTGACGCGGCCGCCGAGCGTTGGCGGCCACACGGATTCCGCACCAACGCCGAAGTCAGCGGGACCCTGTTGCGCCGAAAGTTTCGTCCCAGCAACGCCGCGATGGAACCGCTGCGCAAGGCGCTGGACCGTGGGCTGCTCAGCATCCGCGGCGTGGACCGCACGCTGCGGGTCGCCTGGAGCCTGGCCGACCTGGCCGGCCGGCCCATGCCGGGCGTCGAGGAAGTCGCCACCGCACTCAGCTTCCGGCAACCGGGGGTGCGGCGATGACCGATCACGTGTCGCGGGCCTGGGCCTACCTGTCCCGGGTGGCCGAACCACCCTGCGCGCCGCTCGCCGAGCTGGTGCGACGCGTGGGCCCGGTGGAGGCCGCGGACCGGGTCCGGCGCGGGTCGGTCGACGCCGACCTGGCCCGCCACACCGAGGCCCGGCGCGAAATAGACCGGGCCGCAGCCGATCTCGAGCTCATCGCGGCGCGCGGCGGCCGGTTGATCACACCCGACTGCGACGAGTGGCCGCTGCTCGCGTTCGCCGCCTTCGGCAATGCCGAGGTCAGGGCCCGCGGCGGCCCGCCGATGGTGTTGTGGGCGATGGGTCCGGCCCGCCTCGACGAGGTGGCAGAACGCGCGGCGGCCGTGGTCGGAACAAGGGCGTCGACGGTATACGGCGAGCAGGTCGCCGCGGACCTGGCCGCCGGGTTGGTCGAACGCGAGGTGGCCGTGGTCTCCGGCGGTGCCTACGGCATCGACGGCGCGGCGCACCGCGCGGCGCTGAACTGCGACGGGATCACGGTCGCCGCGCTCGCGGGCGGGCTCGACATCCCCTATCCCGCAGGCAATTCCGGTCTGCTGCATCGCATCGGTTCGAGCGGGCTGTTGTTCACCGAATACCCGCCGGGTGTCCGCCCGGCCCGGCACCGTTTCCTCACCCGCAACCGCCTGGTCGCCGCCGTCGCCGGGGCGGTGGTTGTGGTCGAAGCGGGCCTGCGCAGCGGCGCGGCGAACACCGCGGCTTGGGCGCGGGCGCTGGGCCGGGTGGTGGGCGCGGTGCCCGGGCCGGTGACCTCGTCGGCGTCGGCGGGTTGTCACGTGCTGCTGCGCAACGGCGCCCAGCTGGTCACCCGCGCCGACGACGTCGTCGAGCTCGTCGGTCACATCGGCGAGCTGGCGCCCGAACAGCCGCACCCCACCACGGCGCTCGACGGGCTGAGCGACGCCGAGCGGCAGGTGTACGAGGCGTTGCCCGGCCGCGGCGCCGCCACGGTCGACGAGATCGCGGTCGCGTCGGCGCTGGCGCCCGAGCAGGTGCTCGGGCCGCTGGCGATGCTCGAGATGGCCGGCTTGGCGCGCCGCGATGACGGGCGGTGGCGAATAGTCCGCGCCGGCGCGGCCCGGCGTCCGACGGCCGGGCTCGTATAGTCGACGGGGGGTCGGGTCCCCGACAGGAGGATATGTGGCAGGTCGACCTCTACAAAGCTTCGAAGTAACCCGCACCGAGCAGCTCACCCGGCACATGGTCCGGGTCGTGCTCGGCAGCAGTCACTTCGACACCTTCGCGCCCAGCAAATTCACCGACTCGTACGTCAAGTTGGCCTTCGTCCCCGAGGACGTCGACATGGCGGCGTTGCCGCGGCCGTTGACCCTGGACAGCTTCGCCGACCTGCCCCCGGAGAAGAAGCCGTCGGTGCGGACCATGACCGTGCGCGACGTCGACGTCGCCGCCGGCGAACTCACGATCGACATCGTCGTGCACGGAGAGCACGGGGTCGCGGGCACCTGGGCGGCCTCGGCCCAACCCGGCCAGCCCATCTATCTGATGGGCCCCGGCGGCGCCTACACCCCCGACCCCGCCGCCGATTGGCACCTGTTGGCCGGCGACGAGTCGGCGCTCCCGGCCATCGCCACGGCGCTGGAAGCCTTGCCCCCCAACGCCGTTGGCAAGGCCTTCATCGAGGTCGCCGGCCAGGAGGACGAGATGCCGCTGAGGGCACCGGAAAACGTCGAGGTGAGCTGGGTCTACCGCGGCGGGCGCGCCGACCTGGTGCCCGAGGATCGCGCCGGTGATTTCGCGCCGCTGATCGAGGCGGTCACCACCGCGCAGTGGCTCCCCGGGCAGGTGCACGTGTTCATCCACGGCGAGGCGCAAACCGTCATGCACAACCTGCGGCCCTACATCCGCAAGGAGCGCGGCGTCGACGCGAAGTGGGCGTCGTCGATCTCGGGTTACTGGCGGCGCGGGCGCACCGAGGAGACGTTCCGG
Source organism: Mycobacterium sp. NGS64 (assembly GCF_059812245.1). Classification (NCBI taxonomy): domain Bacteria; kingdom Bacillati; phylum Actinomycetota; class Actinomycetes; order Mycobacteriales; family Mycobacteriaceae; genus Mycobacterium; species Mycobacterium sp. NGS64. The sequence goes on from NZ_JCALCI010000001.1 coordinate 1,001,684, forward strand.
CAGTGGAAGAAGGAACTGGCCGAGGCCGAGGCCGGGGCCTAGCGCTATGACTAATTTTGGGGCTCATTTCGGGGACTACCAGAACGAGATCTACCTGCAGGGCCTGGCCGGGGTGGTGCCGCAGTTTCCGATGGTGTTCTCCGAGTTGGAGGCCAAGGCCGCCACCGCGCTGCCACCGTCGGTCTGGTCCTACGTCGCCGGCGGCGCCGGCGACGAGCGCACGCAGCGGGCCAACTGCACGGCCTTCGAGGGCTGGGGCCTCATCCCGCGCATGTTCGTCGGCGCCGCCCAGCGCGACCTGTCCGTCGAGCTGTTCGGCATGACTTTGCCGTCGCCGGTCTTCATGGCGCCGATCGGCGTTATCGGCATCTGCGCCCAGGACGGCCACGGCGACCTGGCCACGGCCCGCGCGGCAGCGGCCACCGGCGTGCCGATGGTGGCCTCGACGCTGACGGTCGACCCGATGGAAGACGTCGCCGCGGCCCTCGGCGACACGCCCGGTTTCTTCCAGCTCTACACACCGACCGACCGGGAGGTGGCCGCCAGCCTGGTGCACCGCGCGGAGGCGGCCGGCTTCAAGGGAATCGTCGTCACCCTCGACACCTGGGTCACCGGATGGCGCCCGCGCGACCTGAGCACGTCGAACTTTCCCCAACTGCGCGGGCACTGCCTGGCCAACTACACCAGCGACCCGGTGTTCCGCGCCGGCCTGGCGCGGCCGCCGGAGGAGGACCCGCAGGGCGCGGTGCTGCGCTGGATACAGCTATTCGGAAACGCTTTGACGTGGGACGACCTGCCCTGGCTGCGCTCACTGACCGACCTGCCGCTGCTGGTGAAGGGGATTTGCCATCCCGACGACGCCCGCCGCGCCCGGGACGGCGGCGTCGACGGCATCTACTGCTCCAACCACGGCGGCCGGCAGGCCAACGGCGGCCTGCCCGCGATCGACTGCCTTCCCGGGGTGGTCGAGGCGGCCGGCGGGCTGCCCGTGCTGTTCGACTCGGGCATCCGCAGCGGCGCCGACATCATCAAGGCCCTCGCGCTGGGGGCCACCGCGGTCGGCATCGGCCGCCCGTACGCCTACGGCCTGGCCTTGGGCGGCGTCGACGGCATCGTGCATGTACTGCGCACCATGCTCGCCGAGGCCGACCTGATCATGGCCGTCGATGGCTATCCCACGCTCAAAGATCTCACCCCGGAAACGCTCCGGCGCGTCACCTGAGCCCAGCCCCCGGCGCCTGCGACCGTATGGGCGTGGAGGCGATCCTCGACGAGTTCGACGAGTACCTGAAGCTGCAATGCAACCGCTCGGCGCACACCCGCCGGGCGTACCTGGGCGACCTGCGCTCGCTGTTCGCGTTCCTGGACGGGCCTCAAAACGGGGAGGGCGTCGACAGTCTGAGCCTGACCGTCCTGCGGGCCTGGCTGGCCTCGGCCGCCGGCGCCGGCGCGGCCCGCACCACGCTGGCCCGCCGCACCTCGGCGGTCAAGGCGTTCACCGCCTGGGCGGTGCGCCGCGGCCTGCTCACCGCGGACCCCGCGGTCCGGCTGCAGGTGCCCAAGGCGCATCGCACCCTGCCGTCGGTGCTGCGCCAGGACCAGGCCCTGCAGGCCATGGCGGCCGCGAAATCCGGTGCGGAGCAAGGGGATCCGCTGGCCCTGCGGGACCGGCTGATCGTCGAGATGCTGTACGCCACCGGCATTCGGGTGAGCGAGCTGTGCGGCCTGGACGTCGACGACGTGGACACCCGGCATCGGCTGGTTCGGGTCCTCGGTAAGGGCAACAAGCAGCGCAGCGCGCCGTTCGGCGCGCCGGCCGCCGAGGCGCTGGACGCGTGGCTGGCCGACGGGCGTCCCGCCCTGGTGACCGCGGAGTCCGGGCCGGCGCTGCTGCTGGGCGCGCGCGGCCGGCGGCTCGACGTACGCCAGGCGCGCACCGTCGTGCACCAGACCGTCGCCGCGGTCGACGGCGCGCCCGACATGGGACCGCACGGCCTGCGCCACAGCGCGGCCACCCACCTGCTCGAGGGCGGGGCCGACCTGCGCGTCGTCCAGGAGTTGCTCGGCCATTCCAGCCTGGCGACCACCCAGCTCTACACCCATGTGGCGGTCTCGCGGCTGCGGGCGGTGCACGACCAGGCCCACCCACGCGCCTGAGGCCCCGCAGGTCACATGCGTCGCAGAAGTCTCCTAAGCTGGCGGCACTCGACGTGCCCGCCTCACAGCGACAGTTCCGCTGCGCGGGCCGACGTTCACAGTCGCTATGAGGCGGGCAGGAAGCGTGCCGCCTTCCCGCGGAGACTCCCGTGGCGCCTGTTACGGATGATGCGCCGCTGCCCCGTCGAGAGGCTTCAGCCGGATCGGCGTGGACTTCAGCAGCCCGAGCGGGTCGACATACTCGGCGCGCGACGCCGCACCCCACATCGCCCCCCAGTGCAGGCACGCCGCGGCCGGGCAGCCGGCGTGCCCGGCCACCAGCGAGCCGATCACGGTCTCGGCCGTCACCGCCTGGCCCACCCGCACGGCCGCCCGGACCGGCTCGTAGCTGGTGCGCAGGCCGCCGGGATGGGCCAGCGACACGACGGGCCGGCCGGCCAGCTCGCCGGCGAACACCACGGTCGCCGCGCCGGCGGCATACACCGGCTGACCTGGACTCCCGGGCAGGTCGACGCCGCGGTGACCGGGATGCCAGTCGGGCGTGGGCGCGTCGAATCCGCGGGCGACCGCCGGGGGCGGCCGCAGCGGCCAATCCAGCCGTACGTCGTCGGCGACCGCGGGCACCGCGCTGACCAGCGCCAGCATCAGCACCAGCGCCACCCACCGCACGGGATCAGTTCAGCGCCGCGTCGCTGACCGGGCCAGCCAGCGCTGTGGACAAAAGCACCTGCTGAACGGTGTAAACTCCTTTCCGCGGTCCGTGTAAACGGGCTGACTTCGCGTGTCTGCGCAACAACCGGATGTCGAGCGGTCCCGAGTAAGGGTTCGACATCTCAGCAGGCGCCAGGGCCCGGCCTCACCCGATGCCGGGCGACAACCGACAACAAAGGAATGGCGGCAATGGCTGTCGTAACCATGAAGCAGCTGCTTGACAGCGGCACCCACTTCGGGCATCAGACCCGTCGCTGGAATCCCAAGATGAAGCGGTTCATCTTCACCGACCGCAACGGCATCTACATCATCGACCTGCAGCAGACGCTGACCTTCATCGACAAGGCGTACGAGTTCGTCAAGGAGACCGTCGCCCACGGTGGGTCGGTGCTGTTCGTCGGCACCAAGAAGCAGGCGCAGGAATCGGTCGCGGCCGAGGCGACCCGCGTCGGCATGCCCTACGTCAACCAGCGCTGGCTGGGCGGCATGCTCACCAACTTCTCCACGGTGCACAAGCGGCTGCAGCGCCTCAAGGAGCTCGAGGCGATGGAGCAGACCGGCGGCTTCGAGGGCCGCACCAAGAAGGAGATCCTGGGCCTGACCCGGGAGAAGAACAAGCTGGAGCGCAGCCTCGGCGGTATCCGCGACATGAACAAGGTGCCGTCGGCGATCTGGGTCGTCGACACCAACAAGGAGCACATCGCCGTCGGCGAGGCCCGCAAGCTGGGCATCCCGGTCATCGCGATCCTGGACACCAACTGCGACCCGGACGAGGTCGACTACCCGATCCCGGGCAACGACGACGCGATCCGCTCGGCCGCGCTGCTGACCAAGGTGATCGCCTCCGCGGTCGCCGAGGGGCTGCAGGCCCGCGCCGGGCTGGGCCGCGGCGACGGCAAGCCCGAGGCGGAGTCGGCCGAGCCGCTGGCGGAATGGGAGCAGGAGCTGTTGGCCTCGGCGACTACGACGGCCGCCACTACAGCCACCACCGACGCCGCTGGGGGCGCACCCGAAACAACCCCTGAAACCTCATAGGAAGGTTGATATGGCGAACTTCACCGCCGCCGACGTCAAGCGGCTTCGCGAGCTCACCGGCGCCGGCATGTTGGACTGCAAGAACGCGCTGGCCGAGACCGACGGCGACTTCGACAAGGCCGTCGAGGCGCTGCGGATCAAGGGCGCCAAGGACGTCGGCAAGCGCGCCGAGCGGGCCACGGCCGAAGGCCTGGTCGCGGCCAAGGGCGGGGCGCTCATCGAGCTCAACTCCGAGACCGACTTCGTCGCCAAGAACGCCGAGTTCCAGAAGCTCGCGGACGAGATCGTCGCGGCGGCGGCCGAGTCCAAGGCCACCGACGTCGACGCCCTGAAGGGGGCCAGCACCGGGGCCACGACGGTCGAGCAGGCCATCGCCGACCTGTCGGCCAAGATCGGCGAGAAGCTCGAGCTGCGGCGCGTGGCGTTCTTCGACGGCACTGTCGAGACCTACCTGCACAAGCGCGCGGCGGACCTGCCGCCCGCGGTCGGCGTGCTGGTCGAGTACGAGGGCGGCGGCGGCCAGGAGGCCGCGCACGCCGTCGCGCTGCAGATCGCCGCGCTCAAGGCGCGCTACCTGTCCCGCGACGACGTGCCCGAGGACGTCGTGGCCAGCGAGCGCCGCATCGCCGAGGAGACCGCCAAGGCCGAGGGCAAGCCGGAGCAGGCGCTGCCCAAGATCGTCGAGGGCCGGCTCAACGGCTTCTTCAAGGACGCGGTGCTGCTCGAGCAGCCGTCGGTGTCCGACAACAAGAAGACCGTCAAGGCCCTGCTCGACGAGGCCGGCGTCACGGTGACGCGGTTCGTTCGCTTCGAGGTGGGCCAGGCTTAACCGCACAGCTCGAGCGGCTAGCGTCGTGTCATGCGACGCGTGCACGCTTTCGGCGACGATGCCCTCGGTGATCTCGACGCGGTCGGCCTGGCCGACGCCATAAGGGCCGGCTCGGTCGGCAGAGCCGAGGTCATCGAGGCCGCCATCGCCCGCACCGAGGCCGTCGACCCGGCGCTCAACGGGCTGGCGTTCGCGGCGTTCGACCAGGCGCGCGCCGCGGCATCGGCCGACCCGCCGGACGGTTTCTTTAGTGGCGTCCCGACGTTCATCAAGGACAACATCGACATCGCGGGCCAGCCGACGATGCACGGTACCGACGCGTGGCGGCCGTGGAACGCCACCTCCGACGGCGAGTTCACCCGGGTGTTCCTCGACACCGGGCTGACGCCCGTCGGAAAGACGCAGTTGTCGGAGTTCGGCTTCAGCGCGTCCGCCGAACACCCCCGCCTGGGCCCGGTCCGCAACCCGTGGGACACCGACTACAGCGCGGGCGCCTCGTCGTCGGGATCCGGCGCGTTCGTCGCCGCGGGGGTCGTGCCGATCGCGCACGCCAACGACGGCGGCGGCTCGATCCGCATCCCCGCGGCCTGCAACGGCCTGGTCGGGCTGAAGCCGTCACGCGGCCGGTTGCCGCTGGACGCGCACCTGCGCCGGATGCCCGTGGGCGTCGTCGCCAACGGCGTGGTGACGCGGTCGGTCCGCGACACGGCGGCGTTCTACCGCGAGGCCGAGCGCGCCTGGCGCAACCACAAGCTGGCGCCGGTCGGCGACGTGACCGGACCCGGCCGGCAGCGGCTGCGGATTGCCGTGCTGACCCGATCGGTGCAACGGGAGAGCAGTGCCCAGGTGCGGGAGCTGACGCTCAAGTCGGCGGCGCTGCTCGAGGAGCTGGGCCACCGCGTCGAACACATCGACGAGCCGCCGGTGGCGGCCAGCTTCGTCGACGACTTCGTACTGTATTGGGGCTTCCTAGCGCTGGCGCAGGTGCGCGGCGGGCCGCGGATGTTCGGCAAGACGTTCGACCGCACGCGGCTGGACAGCCTGACCCTGGGCCTGGAACGGCACTGCGCCCGCAACCTGCACCGGCTGCCGCTGGCGATCATGCGCCTGCGCCGGGCCCGGCGGCGTACCGCACGGTTCTTCGGCACCCACGACGCGGTGCTCACGCCCACCCTCGCCGACGAGACGCCCCGCATCGGGCACCTGGCACCCACCGACTACCACCAGGTCATCGAGCGGCTGATCGACTGGGTCTCGTTCACCCCGCTGCAGAACGTCACCGGCGAGCCGGCGATCTCGCTGCCGCTGGCGCAATCCGCCGACGGTATGCCGGTGGGCATGATGCTCTCGGCCGACGTCGGCCAGGAATCGCTGCTGCTGGAGCTGGCCTACGAGCTCGAAGAGGCCCGCCCGTGGGCCCGCATCGAAGCGGCGGGCTAGCTCAATGGCGGCGACCCGCTTCGCCCGGCTTCGCCGCCCTCGCGATCGCCGCTGGTCAGTCGGATCCGAGCTTTTCCAGCGTGCGCTTGAACTCGCGCCGCTGCGCCTCCGTCAGCTTGCTCAGCACCCGGGCGTCGGCGGTCCGGACCGCGGCTTCCGCGCGCTTCAGCAGCGCGCGGCCCTGAACCGTCAGGGTCGCGGGTAACGCCCGCCCCGAGGAAACCGAAGCCGGCCGTTCCACCGCGCCAACGTCCTGCAGGCCCCGCAGCACGGTGTTCATCGCCTGCGGTGTGACGTTGGTGTGCCGGGACAATTCCGCGCTGGACATGCCCGGATTCATCGAAAGGATGCGCATGCAAACGAATTCGGGCAGCGTCAGGCCCAACGGACCGAGCACCGCGGAAACCTCCGGCCGCAACACGGCTCCCACCCGGTACAGCAGGTAACCGAGCGGAGCGTCTTCAACCTGACCACCCATGTCAGCGATCTTGACATATCCCGGGCACGCCGCCTCGCACGTCGGCCGGTGCGGCCCCCTAGTGATTTTCCCCGCCGCAAAGGGGTAACCCACGCCCATGGGCGAAGCAACCGAAGTTACCGAACGCATGGCCGAACGCGCGCGGCGCGAGGCTGACGCGTACCGCGGGGACAACCCCCGACCACTCGAGGGTTACTCGGTGGTCCTGGGCATTTACGGCCTGCTGGTCGCGCTCACGGGCGTTTTAGCCGCGGCCACCGGACGCAGGCTGCCGCAGCGCTGGAGCCTGCAGGACCTCGTCACTGTCACAATCGGCACCCACAAGTTGTCGCGCACGATCTCCAAGGACGCGGTGACCAGCCCGTTGCGGGCGCCCCTCGCGCACTACGCGGGTACGGGCGGCCCGGCCGAGGTGATGGAGGAAACCCGGCATGGCAGCGCGCTGCGCCACAGCCTCGGCGAGCTGTTGACCTGCCCCTTCTGCCTCGACATGTGGGTGGCCACCGCGTTCGTCATCGGGCTGATCTTCGCGCCCAGGTTGACCCGCCTGATCGCGGGAACCTTCACCGCCCTGGCGGGCGCGGACTTCCTGCAGCTCGCCTACGCCAAGGCACAGCAGATCACCGAGGGCTGACACGAGGAGGACCGATGCCCAAGACCACGAAGGGCGGCGCGCCGAAGAAGAGCGAATTGCCCAGCACCCTGCGCCGTTCCAACGCCAAAGCGCAACGCACGTTCGCGAAAACCCACGACTCGGCGGCCGACGAATACGGCGACGAGGAGCGGGCCCACCGGGTGGCGTACTCGGCGCTCAAGCACAGCTTCGAAAAGGTCGGCGACCACTGGGAGCCCAAAGAGGAGAAGGGCCCGTCGGACGAGCTGGCCGAGGGCGGCGGCCCGCGTAACACCGGCCGCTCGGCCGAGGGCGTCGACGCCAACGCCAGCAAGAAGCACCTGCTCGACGTCGCGCGCCGGCTCGACGTGCGCGGCCGCTCCACGATGAGCAAATCGGAGCTCGTCGAGGCGATCAAGAAAGAGAACCGGCGGGTGCGCGGCCGCTGAATTCGGCGCGTTTAGTCCGGCATTCGCTGGGCATCCCGAGAGCCATGGTCGCGTCTACTACCCGCAGTCAACTCCGAAAGTGCCTCAACGACGTGGACTTTCCGGCCAACAAGCAAGACTTGCTCGACGCCGCAGACCGCAACGGCTGCGACGACGACACCGTCCGCGTCCTGCGCGGGATCCCGCCGGAGACCTACAACAATGTGGCCCAGGTCGCGTCTTCGGTGACCATCGCCGACGAAGGGGACAGCAATGGCGCCGGGAAGCCCGGCGCCGAAAGCCCGATCGTCGAGGAGCTGGGCGAAAACCGCGGCTCCTGAACGCCTTTCGCGCTATAGAATCGGCCGCCCGCCCGTCACCGCCACCCGTGCCCCGGAGATGTAACTCGCATCGTCGGAGGCCAGCAGCACGTAGACGGGCGCCAGCTCGGCCGGCTGGCCGGCGCGCCCCAACGGCACGTTCTCCCCGAAGGATTCCACGCTGTCCGGGGGCATCGTCGACGGAATCAGCGGCGTCCAGATCGGGCCCGGGGCCACGCTGTTGACACGGATTCCCTTGTCGCCCAACAGCTGTGCCAGGCTAGCCGAAAAGTTGGCAATGGCCGCCTTGGTGGCCGCGTAGGGCGCCAGGGTCGGATTGGGCGTATCGGAGTTGACCGAGGAACTCCCGATGATCGACGAGCCGGGGCGCATGTGCGGCAGCGCCGCCTTGACGAGGTAGAAGTACGCGCCGACGTTGAGCCGGAAGGTGTAGTCCCATTCCTCGTCGCTGATCTCCTCGAGGTCCTTGTGCATCATCTGGTAGGCGGCGTTGTTGACGAGGATGTCGACGCCGCCGAGTCCGTTTACCGCCCGGTCTACGACGGCGCGGCAGTGGGCCGGGTCGGACAGGTCGCCGGGGACCAGCACGCACTTGCGGCCCGCGTCTTCGACGTAGCGGGCGACGTCGTGGGCGTCGTCGTCCTCGTTGAGGTAGGAGATCAGCACGTCGGCGCCTTCGCGGGCAAATGCAATCGCGACCGCGCGGCCGATGCCGCTATCGCCGCCGGTGATGATCGCCTTTTTGCCGGTGAGCTTTCCCGAGCCCCGGTAGCTGTTTTCGCCGCAGTCCGGAATGGGCTGCATTTGTGCCTGAATGCCGGGAGCGGTTTGTTGCTGAGCCGGAAAGCTCATGGCCACTTCCCCTTTCGTGATTCGGGTGAGTTTTACGATTCGCGGGTTGCTGGCCCGGCCGTGGGAATGTCGGGATCGTCGTCGGCGGGCGGCTCGGGTTCGCGCCATTCCTCCGCCCGGCTGGACCGATTGCCCTGCATCGTCCCGCTGAGCTCGTGCTTCAGTTCGTCGTCTTCGCGTGGACTGTGCTTGGCGTTCCCGCGTTCCATCGGCGGCCCCCTCGGGTAGGCAGGTGAGTTATAGGCTGCGGCTACCCTCTCGCGGCACAAATAATCACCGGGCAATCGGCAACCAATGATGCCCCTGTGAATTCTGTGGCTCGAAAAGCGCTGCGGCGCGATTCATTTGTGTTTAGCGCCGGAAGCAAAGGGTTATGAGAAGCCCAGTGGATATCGCCCTGCGTGGGTGTTCGACACGAAAGGAAAACCATGAAGGTCACCACAACGGCCCTAAAGAGTGGCATTGCCGCCGGCGGCATAGCGGCCGCAGCCCTATTGGCGGCGGGAACCGCTTCCGCTGCGCCCAACATCCAGGGGTTCGGCACCAGCGAACAACTCGTCGACGGGCCCATGATCACCAACTACACGGTGAGCAACCTGCAGCCGAGCAACGTTTCGATTCCGGGCTACACCCCGAAGGGGACGCTGTACCAGGCCGACATCACGGCCAGGTCGGACGCCGGGATCGTTACCCCAATGGTCAAGGACTTCAGCGCCCGCGGGCCCAACGGTCAGACTTACAAGCTGATCGACAAGCCTGGCGCCCCAGGCAGCCTGAACCCGGCGCCGATTCCGCAGGGCCAAGAGTCGACCGGCACGCTGTACTTCGACGTGACCGGCGCGCCCCCGAACGGCGTCGTCTACAACGACGGATTGCAGGACATCCTGATGTGGACGTCGAACGTGCCTGGCGGCGCGGCTCCCGGTGTCCCGCCGAACGCGAGTCCGGCTCCGGGCCAACCGCCCGCCCCGGCGCCGCACACCTGATCCGGTTGCAAGCATCTCCCCGCGCTACCCCGATAGCGCGGGGAGATTTGCGTACACGCGAATCCCGCGCGCCGGAATCGGGTATGCGAAACCCATGAGTAACCCCGATCACAGACCAGCGGAAGTACGTGCGCAAGCGAAGCTCCACGCCCGGCGGGCGCGGGTGAGCATGGACGAGCGGCGCAGCCGGCAGGACGGCGGCATCAGCGGCTGGCTGGCCAAGCGCGCCGGGCAATGGGATCTCAGCGGCCAGGACGAAGCCACGTTGCAGCGCCAGAAGTTTTTCTGGAATGTACTGGTGGACTACTGGTTCCGCATGGAGATCGACGGCTGGGAGAACATCCCCGAGCCGCCTGCCCTGTTGGTGGGCATCCACTCGGGTGCCCCGTTCGTCTGGGACGCCTGGACCGTCGGCCTGCAATGGTGGCGGCGCTTCGGTCAGGACCGCCCCCTGCACGGCACGGCGCACGACGCGTTGATGGCCATCCCGCTCTTCGGGCGGTACTTCCGGTGCATGGGCGTGCTCCCGGCCGCGCCGGACGCGATCGCCACGGCGTTGGCGGAGGGGCGCGACGTGGCGCTGTGGCCTGGCGGGGAAGTGGACTCGCTGCGCCCGTGGCGTGAACGGGATTGCGCCAACCTGGCGGGCCGAAAGGGCTTCGTGAAAATGGCGATTCGCGCCGGGGTGCCCATCGTGCCGATCGCGACCGTCGGCGGCGCCGACGCGATGCCGGTGCTGATCCGCGGCGACCGGCTGTCCAAGGCGCTCAAACTCGACCGCGTGCTGCGGCTCAAGGTCTTCCCGCTGGCGGTCTCGCTGCCGTGGGGGATCGCCCCGGCGGCGCTGCCCCAATTGCCGCTTCCGGCCAAGATCCGGACCCGCTTCATGCCCGCCGTCGAGCTGGACCACGATCCCGCGCGCGCCGAAGACGATGAGTACATCGACCGCAAGTACCACGAGGTCGAAGACGCCATCCAGGAGGGCATGGACGCGCTGGCGCGCAAGCGGGCGTTACCGCTATTTGCCTGATTGGTCCGCGAAAGCCGCGGCGCGGCAACGCTATTGAGCGACGGGATCCGTCGTGGGCCGCGCCGTCGACGTCCAGACCGGGGTCAACGTCGAGCCACTGATAACCCATTGCGGTTGCGGCGGGGTCGGCGCCATATAGCCGACGCCGCGGACGGTGTCGATCATCGATTCGTGTTCGGGACCGAGCTTTGCGCGCAGCCGCCGCACGTGGACATCGACCGTGCGGACGCGGCCGTTGCAGTCATAACCCCACACCTCGTGCATCAGCCGGGTGCGGGTGAACGCCCGGCCGGCATGCTGCACAAGGAAATTCAACAACTTGAACTCGGTGAGCGTGAGGCCCAAGTCCTGGCCGTTCAGCGCGCCCGTGAAGCTGGCCGGGTGCAGCACCAGGTCGCCGAATTTCAGGCTGCCGTCCATCGCGCTGCGCCGCCGCGAAATCGCCAGCCGCAGCCGGGCCTGCAGTTCGTCGGCCCCGGCGGCGGGCAGCAGCACGTCGTCGAAATGCCAATCCACGTCCACCGCCACAAAGTCCGCCGATGTCACCACGGCCACCACCGCGATGGACGGTGCATCGGCCGTCAGGCGCCGGCAGGCCGCCCTCGCCGCGTCGAGGTCGGTGCGCGCGTCGATGATCGCGACGTCGGCGCTGCCGCGGTGCCCGTCGATATGGCCCATAAGCGGGGCGCGCCGCACGGTTTGGGTGAACGACCTCAGCGTGGGTAGGGCCGATTCGAAATCGTCTGCGTCGGTGAGCAGTAGAACTTCCAAAGACATCTCCAAACTCGTGAGTTTGTCATCGCCCCCCACCCGTAGGCACCTCACGGCGAGATGTCTGCCAGCGCAGCGCTGAGTACCCGATTCAGAGTCAACTATGCAAAGTTTATTGCGCGTGTGCACAGGATCAAGACTCTGCCCCGGGAAAGTCAATGGGTCCGGCCCGTTTTCACGGACCGGACCCATTGCAGCGACAAGCTACTGGTTGGCCTTCTGACGCTCTTCGGCCGCCTCGGCGCCGCCGCGAGCGGCCTCCGCTTGCGCTTCCTTCTTGGCCGCGTCGCGCTGGGCTTCCGCCTTGTCCTGCTGGGCCTCGCCCTCGCGCGTCAGGTCGTCCCGACCGGTCACCGCGCCGACTGCTTCCTTGGCCTTGCCTTTGACGTCCTCGACGACGCCCTTAACGGCTTCGGCAGGTCCCGATTTGTTGTCCGCCATGGATCTGTTCCTCCTCATTGGCGTGCGTGGCTGAGCGATTCCCGCTCAACGCCGACCGCCCAAGCGATCGGCCCCGTCACACGGCGAGGCTTGGCCCTTATTCTCAAGGCCTTAGGTTCGCCCCCCGCGTTGGTGCGGATTCCCCGACGCGCCGCTCGCTCAAACATCCGACACCGGAAGGAAATCGCCAACTGCGCAGATAATGCACCCCGCCGGCGCAACATTGTGCTGCGATGAGGCAGGATGTGAAATGCCGTTCCGGATGAGTTCGCCCCGGGATGGCACTCTCATGCGAGGAGTCTGATGACGGAGCCGACGAACGGGGCTTCCGGCCAGCCGGAGAGCCGATCCAAGTATTCGAGAGTATTGCTCAAGCTCGGCGGTGAAATGTTTGGCGGCGGCCAGGTCGGGCTGGATCCCGACGTGGTGGCGCAGGTCGCCCGCCAGATCGCCGAGGTGGTCCGCGGCGGCGTCCAGGTCGCGGTGGTGATCGGCGGCGGGAACTTCTTCCGCGGCGCGCAGCTTCAGCAGCGGGGCATGGAGCGCACCCGGTCGGACTACATGGGCATGCTCGGCACGGTCATGAACAGCCTCGCCCTGCAGGACTTCCTGGAAAAGGAGGGCATCGTCACGCGGGTCCAGACGGCGATCACCATGGGCCAGGTCGCCGAGCCGTACCTGCCGCTGCGCGCCGTCCGGCACCTGGAGAAGGGCCGGGTGGTGATCTTCGGGGCCGGCATGGGCCTGCCGTACTTCTCCACGGACACCACGGCCGCGCAGCGGGCGCTGGAGATCGGCGCCGAGGTGGTCTTGATGGCCAAGGCGGTGGACGGCGTGTTTTCCGCCGATCCGCGGCACAACCCCGAGGCCGAGCTGATCACCGCGATCAGCCATCGCGAGGTCATCGACCGCGGGCTGCGCGTGGCCGATGCCACGGCGTTCAGCCTGTGCATGGACAATGGCATGCCGATCCTGGTGTTCAACCTGCTGACCAATGGGAATATCGCTCGTGCGGTCGCTGGTGAGAAGATCGGAACGCTGGTTACGACCTGAGGGGAAGACGCGGAAAATGATCGACGAAGCTCTCTTCGACGCGGAAGAGAAGATGGAGAAGGCGGTATCCGTAGCCCGCGACGACCTGTCCACCATCCGAACCGGCCGCGCCAACCCGGGCATGTTCAACCGGATCGTCATCGACTACTACGGCACCAACACGCCGATCACGCAGCTGGCCAGCATCAACGTCCCCGAGGCGCGCCTCGTCGTCATCAAGCCCTACGAGACCAGCCAGCTGCACGCCATCGAGACGGCGATCCGCAACTCCGACCTGGGGGTCAATCCCACCAACGACGGCACCCTGATCCGGGTGGCGGTGCCGCAGCTCACCGAGGAGCGCCGCCGCGAGCTGGTCAAGCAGGCCAAGCACAAGGGGGAAGAGGCCCGCGTGTCGGTGCGCAACATCCGTCGCAAGGCGATGGAGGAGCTGCACCGGATCCGCAAGGACGGCGAGGCCGGCGAGGACGAGGTCAGCCGGGCCGAGAAGGACCTGGACAAGACCACCCATCAGTACGTCACCCAGATCGATGAGTTGGTCAAGCACAAAGAAGGCGAGCTGCTGGAGGTCTAGCGGCCGCTCAGCAATCATGTCCGTGGCAACCACCGGCGCAGGCACTCCGCCCGACGAGCCCCCGCGTCCGCCGAAAAACCCCACACAGCAGCCGGTCACGAAGACGTCGCGGGCGGGACGCGACCTGCGCGCCGCGATCGCGGTGGGCGTCAGCATCGGCGCCGTTCTCGTCGTGACGCTGATCTTCGCCCCCCACGTCTGGGTGCTCTACTGCGCCGGGGCCATCCTGGTGGCCAGCCACGAGGTGGTGCGGCGGCTGCGCGAAGCCGGATACGTCATCCCGCTCATCCCGCTGCTGCTCGGTGGGCAGGTCACGGTGTGGCTGACGTGGCCATACCACGCTGCCGGCGCGCTGGCCGGTTTCGCGGCGACCGTGGTGGCGTGCAATGTTTGGCGGCTGTTCATGCAGGACAACAGCCACCGACCCGAGCCGTTTGCCGGATCGCCGTCGGCGAACTACCTGCGTGACGCGTCCGCCACCGTCTTCCTGGCCGCCTGGGTCCCGCTGTTCGCCTCCTTCGCCGCGCTGCTGGTCTACCCGAAGGATGGCGCCGGACGGGTGTTCTGCCTGATGATCACCGTCGTCGCGTCCGACGTGGGCGGCTACGCCGTGGGCGTGCTGCTGGGCAAGCATCCGATGGTCCCGGCGATCAGCCCGAAGAAGTCCTGGGAGGGGTTGGTCGGATCGCTGGTGTTTGGCATCACCGCCGCGATCCTGACCGCGACCTTCCTGGCCGAGAAGCCGCTGTGGATCGGGGCGCTGCTGGGCGTCGTCCTCGTGATGACCTGCACGCTGGGCGACCTGGTGGAGTCACAGGTCAAGCGCGACCTCGGCATCAAAGACATGGGCCGGCTGCTGCCCGGCCACGGCGGTCTGATGGATCGCCTCGACGGGGTCCTCCCGTCCGCCGTCGCGGCGTGGATCGTGCTGACCCTAGTTCCCTAGGCGTGGCGATCGCGATACTGGACACGTCATGGTCCAACAATTGGTGTTCACCGAGCCGCGCCCGAGCAAGCCGCCGCGGCACCTGGCCGACCTCGACGCCGCCGGCCGCGCGTCGGCCGTCGCGGAGCTGGGCCTGCCGGCCTTTCGCGCCAAGCAGCTCGCGCATCAGTATTACGGCCGGCTGATCGCCGACCCTCGGGAGATGACCGACCTTCCGGCGGCCGTGCGCGACGCGATCGCCGAGGCGATGTTCCCCACCCTGCTCACCGCGGCCGCCGAGGTCACCTGCGATGCCGGGCAGACGCGAAAGACGTTGTGGCGGGCCCTCGATGGCGCCACCGTCGAGTCGGTGCTGATGCGCTACCCCGACCGCAACACGGTGTGCATCTCGTCGCAAGCCGGCTGCGGGATGGCGTGCCCGTTCTGCGCCACCGGCCAGGGCGGCCTGACCAGGAACCTGTCCACCGCCGAGATCCTCGAGCAGGTGCGCGCCGGCGCGGCGGAGTTGCGCGACGAGTTCGGCGACCGGCTGTCGAACGTGGTCTTCATGGGCATGGGGGAGCCGCTGGCGAACTACAACCGGGTGCTGGCCGCGGTCCGGCGCATCACCGAGGCGCCGCCGCAGGGCTTCGGGATTTCGGCGCGCTCGGTGACGGTGTCTACCGTCGGCCTGGTTCCCGCCATTCGCAAACTCGCCGACGAGCGCCTCGGCGTCACCCTGGCGCTGTCGTTGCACGCGCCCGACGACGAACTGCGCGACACGCTCGTCCCGGTCAACAACCGATGGAAGATCGCTGAGGCCCTCGACGCGGCCCGCTACTACGCCGACGTGACCGGCCGGCGGGTGTCGGTGGAGTACGCATTGATCCGCGACGTCAACGACCAGCCCTGGCGGGCCGACCTGCTGGGCAAGCGGCTGCACGGCGCGCTCGGCCCGCTGGTGCACGTGAACCTGATCCCGCTCAACCCCACCCCCGGCAGTGACTGGGACGCCAGCCCGAAGGCGGTGGAGCGCGAGTTCGTCCGGCGGGTGCGGTCGAGGGGCGTCTCCTGCACGGTGCGCGACACGCGGGGGCGTGAGATCAGCGCCGCCTGCGGACAGCTGGCCGCCGAAGGCGGGTAGCTGGAGCGCAGGCGATCGGACCCAGCCTGCGGACAGCTGGCCGCCGAAGGCGGGTAGCTGGAGCGCAGGCGATCGGACCCAGCCTGCGGACAGCTGGCCGCCGAAGGGTGAACCGAGAGGGCCCGCGCCGCGTCATTTAGGCATAACCAGCAAACGAGGTGATGCCATGATGTTTCGGCTCTTGACTCCGCTCAAGCTCCTTGCCGCCGCGCTTTTCGCCGCCGCCCTGATATTCGGGCTCGCCGACGCGCCGCGCTCGGCTGCCGCCGACGACCGGCTGCAATTCAGCGGCACGACGCTCAGCGGTGCGCCGTTCAACGGCGCCAGCCTGCAGGGCAAACCGGCGGTGCTGTGGTTCTGGACGCCGTGGTGCCCGTTCTGCAACGCCGAGGCCCCCGGCCTCAGCCAGGTGGCCGCCGCCAATCCGGGCGTCACGTTCGTCGGCGTCGCGGCGCATTCGGACGTGGGGGCGATGCAGAACTTCGTCTCCAAGTACAACCTGAATTTCACCAACCTCAACGACGCCAACGGCTCGATCTGGGCCCGCTACAACGTCCCCTGGCAGCCGGCCTGGGTGTTCTACCGCGCCGACGGCAGCTCGACGTTCGTGAACAACCCCACCGCGGCCATGCCCCAGGACGAGCTGGCCGGGCGGGTCGCCGCGCTGCGCTAGACCGGTGGACCGCGGTCTGGTCGGTCTGGCGTTCGCGGCCGGATTGGTCGCGGCGCTGAACCCGTGCGGGTTCGCCATGCTGCCCGCGTACCTGCTCCTCGTGGTGCGCGGGCAAGACGCCGAACGGCGCGGCCTGGCGCTGGTCGGCCGGGCGATCGCGGCGACGGTCGGGATGGCGCTCGGCTTCCTGACGGTGTTCGGGTTGTTCGGCGCGTTGACCATCTCGGCGGCCTCGACCGTGCAGCGATACCTGCCCTACGCGACGGTGGTCATCGGGATTGTTCTTGTCGCGCTTGGGCTTTGGCTCCTGTCGGGCCGGGAGTTGACGGCGCTGACGCCACGGCGGCTGGGCCCGCGGTGGGCGCCGACCGTGCGGCTGGGCTCCATGTACTCCTATGGCGTCAGCTATGCGATCGCGTCGCTGTCGTGCACCGTCGGGCCCTTCCTGGCCGTCACCGCCGCCGGCCTGCGGGGCGGGTCGGTCGCCACGGGGGCCTCGGTCTACCTCGCCTACGTCGCGGGGCTGACGTTGGTGGTGGGCGTCCTGGCCGTCGCGGCGGCGACGGCGAGCTCGGCCCTGGCCGACCGGCTGCGGCGCGTCCTGCCGCTGGTCAACCGGATCGGTGGGGCGCTGCTGGTGCTGGTCGGGCTGTACGTCGGCTATTACGGCGTCTACGAACTGCGCCTGTTCAACGCGAACGCCAGTCCCGACGACGCTGTGATCATGTCCGCCGCCCGCCTGCAGGGGGCGCTGGCCGGCTGGGTGCACCAACACGGCGTGCTGCCGTGGGCGGTGGCCCTGTTCGTGTTGCTGGTCGGCGCCGCCTGGCGACGACGGGCGCAGCGGCTCCGCCGAGCGCTACCGGATCCAGCCGCGGCGGCGGCCCCACAGGTCGCGCACCAGCACGACGAGCGTCAGGATGGCGAACCCGACCAGGAACCAGTTCTCGACGTGGCCGACGTGGTTGCCCCACATCATGGCCAGCAGGAATATGACGATGAACAGCCCGATCGCGTGCCAGGTGCGGACGTTGATCTTGCTCCACCCCCAGGCTGCCGACGGCACCTCGGCGACGTCGACGCCGTTGTAGTGCTCCACCTCGGTACTGGCCACGGCGAATCCCCTTCGTGATCGGCTGGTAGCAGAGATTCTGGCACACCCGCCCGCGCGACCGAGCGGGCACAATGAGTGAGTGACTAACGCGACTGCCGGCGGGCGCCTGCGGGTGCTGGTGCTGGGCAGCACCGGCTCGATCGGCACCCAGGCGCTGGAGGTCATCGCGGCCAACCCCGATCGTTTCGAGGTGGTCGGGCTGGCGGCCGGTGGGGCCAACCCCGACGCGCTGGCGCGCCAGCGCGCCGAGACCGGCGTCACCAACATCGCCGTCGCCGACGAGCGCGCCGCGCAGCAGGTCGGGGACGTCCCCTACAGCGGCCCGGAAGCGGTGACCCGGCTGGTCCAGGAGACCGATGCCGACGTCGTCCTCAACGCGCTGGTCGGGGCGCTGGGCCTGCGCCCGACCCTGGCCGCGCTGGACTCCGGGGCCCGGCTCGCGCTGGCCAACAAGGAATCGCTGATCGCCGGGGGGCCGCTGGTGCTGCGGGCGGCGCGGCCCGGACAGATCGTGCCCGTCGACTCCGAGCACTCCGCGCTGGCCCAGTGCCTGCGCTGTGGGAACCCCGACCCCGACAAAAATGAGGTCGCCAAGTTGGTGCTGACCGCCTCGGGCGGGCCGTTCCGCGGTTGGTCCGCCGCCGACCTCGAGGCCGTCACGCCCGAGCAGGCGGGCGCCCACCCCACCTGGTCGATGGGCCCGATGAACACGCTGAACTCGGCGTCGCTGGTCAACAAGGGGCTCGAGCTCATCGAGACCCACCTGCTGTTCGGCATTCCCTACGACCGCATCGACGTCGTCGTGCACCCCCAGTCGATTGTTCATTCGATGGTCACCTTCGTGGACGGCTCGACGATCGCCCAGGCCAGCCCGCCGGACATGAAGCTCCCCATTTCGCTGGCGCTCGGCTGGCCCGACCGGGTGCCCGGCGCCGCCCCGGCATGCGACTTCACCACGGCCTCTAGCTGGGAATTCGAGCCCCTGGACAATGACGTTTTCCCCGCCGTCGCGCTGGCCCGGCACGCCGGCCAGACCGGTGGCTGCATGACCGCCGTGTACAACGCGGCCAACGAGGAGGCGGCCGACGCGTTCCTGAACGGCCGAATCGGATTCCCCGCGATCGTCAAAACCGTCGCCGACGTGCTGCACGCCGCCGACCAATGGTCCGTTTCACCCGCTACCGTGGATGAGGTACTGGACGCGCAGCGCTGGGCACGTGAGCGAGCGCAGCGCGCTGTCAGAAAGGTCCTAGCAACCCGATGATGTTCGCAATCGGCATCGTGCTGTTCGCGCTCGCCATCTTGATCTCGGTGGCCCTGCACGAGTGCGGCCACATGTGGGTCGCGCGCGGCACCGGCATGAAGGTGCGGCGCTATTTTGTCGGCTTCGGGCCCACGCTGTGGTCGACCCGGCGCGGCGAGATCGAGTACGGCATCAAGGCCGTCCCGCTGGGCGGCTTCTGCGACATCGCCGGGATGACCCCGGTCGAGGATCTCGAGCCCGACGAGGCCGATCGCGCCATGTACAAGCAGGCGACCTGGAAGCGGGTCGCGACGCTGTTCGCCGGCCCGGGCATGAACTTCGTCATCTGCCTGGTCCTGATCTACGGCATCGCCCTGGTCTGGGGGCTGCCCAACCTGCACCCGCCCACCAAGGCCATCGTCGGCGAAACCGCTTGCGTCGCACCGGAAACCGCCCCTGGCAAGCTGGGCAACTGCACCGGGCCCGGCCCGGCGGCCGCCGCCGGGATCCGCCCCGGCGACGTCGTCGTCAAGGTCGGCGACACCCCGGTGTCCACGTTCGAGGACATGGCCGCCGCGGTGCGCAAGCTGCACGGCACCGTTCCCGTCGTCGTCGAGCGCGACGGCACCACGATCACGACGTACGTCGACGTGACGCCGACCCAGCGCTACTTGACCAAGGGCGCCAAGGGCCAGCCGGAGGCCGCCACGGTTGGCGCCATCGGCGTCGGCACCGTCAAGACCCCGCCGACGCACTACAACGTCCTGTCGGCGATACCGGCCACCTTCGCGTTCGCCGGTGACCTGACCGTCGAGGTGGGCAAGGCGCTGGTGACGATCCCGACGAAGGTCGGGGCGCTGGTGCACGCGATCGGCGGCGGGCAGCGCGACCCGGGAACGCCGATGAGCGTCGTCGGCGCCAGCATCATCGGCGGCGACACCGTCGACCACGGGCTGTGGGTGGCGTTCTGGTTCTTCCTGGCGCAGCTGAACCTCATCCTGGGCGCCGTCAACCTGGTGCCGCTGCTGCCATTCGACGGCGGCCACATCGCCATCGCGGTGTTCGAGAAGATCCGCAACCTGATCCGGTCGGCGCGCGGCATGGTCGCGGCGGCGCCGGTGAACTACCTCAAGCTGATGCCCGCCACGTACGTGGTGCTGGTGTTCGTGGTCGGCTACATGCTGCTGACCGTGACCGCCGACCTCGTCAACCCGATCAGGCTGTTCCAGTGACCAGCCTGGGAATGCCGGACGCCCCGCCGCCCACGCTGGCGCCCCGGCGCAAGACACGCCAACTGATGGTGCGCGACGTCGGGGTCGGCAGCGACTACCCGATCTCGGTGCAGTCGATGTGCACCACCAAGACGCACGACGTCAACACGACGCTGCAGCAGATCGCGGAGCTGACCGCCGCGGGCTGCGACATCGTGCGTGTCGCCTGCCCGCGCCAGGAGGACGCCGACGCGCTCGCCGAGATCGCGCGGCACAGCCAGATCCCGGTGATCGCCGACATCCACTTCCAGCCGAAGTACATCTTCGCCGCCATCGACGCCGGGTGCGCCGCGGTGCGGGTGAACCCCGGCAACATCAAGGAGTTCGACGGCCGGGTCGGCGAGGTCGCCAAGGCCGCGGCGGCGGCCGGCATCCCGATCCGCATCGGCGTCAACGCCGGCTCGCTGGACAAGCGGTTCATGGAGAAGTACGGCAAGGCCACCCCCGAGGCGCTGGTCGAGTCCGCGCTGTGGGAGGCGTCGCTGTTCGAGGAGCACGGCTTCGGCGACATCAAGATCAGCGTCAAGCACAACGACCCCGTCGTGATGGTCGCCGCCTACGAGCAGCTGGCCGCCCAATGCGATTACCCGCTGCACCTCGGCGTCACCGAGGCCGGTCCGGCGTTCCAGGGCACCATCAAGTCGGCGGTCGCCTTCGGCGCGCTGCTGTCGCGGGGGATCGGCGACACCATCCGGGTGTCGCTCTCGGCGCCGCCCGTCGAGGAGGTCAAGGTCGGCATCCAGATCCTGGAGTCGCTGAACCTGCGGCCCCGCGGCCTCGAGATCGTGTCGTGCCCGTCGTGTGGTCGCGCCCAGGTCGACGTCTACACCCTGGCCAACGCGGTCACCGCCGGCCTGGACGGGCTCGACGTCCCGCTGCGGGTGGCCGTGATGGGCTGCGTCGTCAACGGTCCGGGCGAGGCCCGCGAGGCCGACCTGGGCGTCGCGTCGGGAAATGGCAAGGGGCAGATCTTCGTTCGCGGCGAGGTGATCAAGACCGTGCCCGAGGCCCAGATCGTCGAGACGCTGATCGAGGAGGCCATGCGACTCGCGTCAGAAATGGGTACCGATCCGGGAACAGAACCGAGCGGTTCGCCGATTGTGACCGTAAGCTAATAGGGGCCCGCGCCCCGCTCTGTTTTTAAGATCGTCAGTTCGCACCACAGAGAGTTCCCCCGATGTCGGCTCCGCCCATCTTTCGCCTTGTCGGCGAGCGGCGGGTTTCCGTGGTGCGCGACGCCGCCGCGGTGTGGCGGGTGCTCAACGACGACCCGGTCGGCTCGTGCATGGTCGCGGCCCGGGTGGCCGACCACGGCATCGAACCCAATTCGATCGGCGGGGAGCTGTGGACGCGGCGCGGCCCCGACGAGTCGCTGTGCTTCGCCGGCGCCAACCTCATCCCGCTGCGCGGCGGACCGGCCGACCTGAACGCCTTCGCCGACGAGGCGATGAGCGCCACGCGGCGCTGCTCCTCCCTGGTCGGCAGGGCCAACCTGGTGATGCCGATGTGGGAGCGCCTCGAGCCGGCCTGGGGCCCGGCGCGCGACGTGCGCGACCACCAGCCGCTGATGGCGCTGACCAGCCACCCGAACTGTGACATCGACCCCGGCGTGCGGCAGGTGCGGCCCGACGAGCTGGACGCCTACCTGGTGGCCGCCGTCGACATGTTCATCGGCGAAGTCGGCGTCGACCCGCGGCTCGGCGACGGCGGTCGCGGCTACCGCCGACGGGTGGCCAGCCTGATCGCTGCCGGCCGGGCCTGGGCCCGCTTCGAGCACGGCCAGGTGATCTTCAAGGCCGAAGTCGGGTCGCAGTCGCCGGGCGTCGGCCAGATCCAAGGGGTTTGGGTGCACCCCGAGTGGCGCGGCCTCGGCCTCGGCACCGCGGGCACCGCGACCGTGGCCGCCGTGATCGTCGCCACCGGCCGGGTCGCCAGCCTGTACGTGAACAGCTTCAACACCGTCGCCCGCGCCGCGTACGCGCGGGTCGGCTTCGCCGAGGTGGGCACCTTCGCGACGGTCCTGCTGGACTAGCTCGTCGAGCGAGCGTGCGGCCAGCCGCACACTCGGCATCGAACGTGCGGCCAGCCGCACAGTCGGCATGTGAGCGGCGGCCCCAATGCGTGCATAACGGTCGGGTCTCGGTGTGTCGAGGCAGGTGTGGGCGCCGCAGTTCATAACATTTGCACCGATGGTCACAAAAGCAACAGCAGCCTCAGCCGGCGCGAGCGTGCTGCTCGTCGCGGCGATAAGCCTGTCCGGCTGCACGCCGCGGCCCGACGGCCCCGCGCCGGCCGCCGAGAAGTTCTTCGGCGCCTTGGCAATCGGGGACACCGCGACGGCCGCGCAGCTCAGCGACAACCCCAACGAGGCCCGTGAAGCGCTCAATGCCGCCTGGGCCGGGCTGCAGGCCACCCACCTGGATGCGCAGGTTCTCAGCTCGAAGTACGCCGAGGACACGGGCACGGTCGACTACCGCTTCACCTGGCACCTGCCGAAGAACCGGACCTGGAGCTATGACGGCCAGCTGAAGATGGCCCGCGACGAGGGGCGCTGGGAGGTTCGGTGGGCCACCACCGACCTGCATCCCAAGCTTGGCGAGCACCAGACGTTCGCGCTGCGGGCCGATCGGCCGCGGCGCGCCTCGGTGAACGAACTCGGCGGCAGCGACGTGCTGGCGCCGGGCTACCTGTATCACTACACGCTGGACGCCACCCAGGCCGGCCCGTCGGAGTCGCTGAGCTTCACCACCCACTCGATCGTCGATGTGCTGCGACCCTTCAACAACACGCTCACCGACCCGCAGGTGCTCGCCGAGCAGGCCAGCGCGGCGACCCACCCGCTGGACCTGGGCGTCACGCTGCACCCCGACGACAACGACAAGGTGTTCCCGGCGATCGGCCGGCTGCCCGGCATCGTGGTCACGCCGCAGGCCGAAATGCTACCCACTGACCCGCATTTCGCGCCGGCCGTCATCGGCGAGGTGAAGAAGGCCGTGATGGACCAGCTCGACGGCCAGGCGGGCTGGCGGGTGGTCAGCGTCAACCAGAACAACGTCGACGTCGCCGTGCTGCACGAGGTCGAGGGGTCGCCGGCGCCGTCGGTGTCGATCACGCTGGACCGGGTCGTGCAGAACGCCGCCCAGCGCGCCGTGGACAACAAGGGCGGCAAGGCGATGATCGTCGTGATCAAGCCGTCGACGGGGGAGATCCTCGCGATTGCGCAGAACAAGGGCGCCGACGCCGACGGCCTGCCGGCCACCAACGGCCTGTTCCCGCCCGGGTCGACCTTCAAGATGATCACGGCGGGCGCCGCCATCGACCGCGACATGGCCACCCCCAACTCGATGCTGGGGTGCCCCGGCCACATCGACATCGGGCATCGCACCATCCCGAACTACGGCGGCTTCGACCTGGGCGTGGTGCCCATGTCGCGCGCGTTCGCCAGTTCGTGCAACACCACGTTCGCCGAGCTGAGCAGCAGGATGCCGCCCCGCGGCCTGACCCAAACGGCCACCCGCTACGGCATCGGGCTCGACTACACCGTTGACGGCCTCACCACCGTGACTGGGTCGGTGCCCCCGACGGTGGACCTCGCCGAGCGCACCGAGGACGGCTTCGGCCAGGGCAAGGTGCTGGCGAGCCCGTTCGGCATGGCCCTGGTGGCGGCGACGGTCGCGGCCGGCAAGACCCCGGTGCCGCAGCTGATCGCCGGTCGGCCGACGACGGTCGAGGGTGACGACACGCCGATCAGCCCGAAGATGGTCGAGGCGCTGCGGCCGATGATGCGGCTGGTGGTCACCAACGGGACCGCCAAGGAGATCGCCGGCTGCGGCGAGATCTACGGGAAGACCGGCGAGGCCGAGTTCCCGGGCGGTTCGCACTCCTGGTTCGCCGGGTACCGCGGCGACCTGGCGTTCGCCGCGCTGATCGTCGGGGGTGGCAGCTCGGAGTGGGCGGTGCGGATGACGAAGTTCATGTTCGAGGCGATGCCGCCGGGCTACCTGGCCTGAAGTGCCCCGGTCCCGGGGGCTCCAACAGCGGTAAATTTGCGATCATGACCGATACCGGCGGGGACATGCTGGCGTTACGGGTCTCCGACGCCGACCGGAACGGCACGATGCGGCGGCTGCACAACGCCGTCGCGCTCGGCCTGATCGACATCGACGAGTTCGAGCAGCGCTCGACCCAGGTGTCCTACGCGCGCACCCGAAGCGAGCTGGACGGGCTGGTCGGTGACCTGCCCGGGCCCGGCGCGTTCGTCTCGTCGGCGGCCGACCGGGTGGAGCTGCGCGGCTGGGCCGGTTCGCTGAAGCGCCACGGCGAGTGGACCGTGCCGACGCGGCTGGCGCTGGTGCGCCGGCTCGGGTCGGTGCACCTCGACCTCACCAGGGCCCGGTTCGCGGGGCCGGTGGTGATCATCGAGCTCGACATGCGGTTCGGCTCGGTGGACGTCCGGTTGCCCGACGGCGCCAGCGCGTCGATCGACGACGTCGAGGTCTACGTGGGCAGCGCCAGCGACCGCCGCAAGGGGGCGCCCGGCGAGGGGACGCCGCATGTCGTGTTGACGGGCCGGGTGGTGTGCGGGTCGCTGATCATCCGCGGGCCGCGGCGCTCGCTGTTGCGCCGCCGCTCTGGTTGATCGGGCGTTGCGTGTGCACTGACGGCGGCGATTGTGCCCCTGTGGCGCCGCACGCTCACACTCGAAGCCGCTGACGCACACGCGCCGCGCCGGGCGAGCGCCTATTAAGCTGGCCTGCATGCCAGCTCGCACCGCGCTTTCTCCCGGGGTGATATCGCCGACTCTGCCGGTGCCCGGGCGCATCCCCCGCCCCGAGTACGTCGGCAAGCCGACCGCCCGGGAGGGCAGCGAGCCGTGGGTGCAGACGCCCGAGGTGATCGAGAAGATGCGGGTCGCCGGACGGATCGCGGCCGGCGCCCTGGCCGAGGCGGGCAAGGCGGTCGCGCCCGGGGTGACGACCGACGAGCTCGACCGGATCGCCCACGAATACATGATCGACAACGGCGCCTACCCGTCGACGCTGGGCTACAAGGGCTTCCCGAAGTCGTGCTGCACGTCGCTCAACGAGGTCATCTGCCACGGCATCCCCGACTCGACGGTGATCGAGGACGGCGACATCGTCAACATCGACGTCACCGCCTACATCGACGGGGTGCACGGCGACACCAACGCGACTTTCCTGGCCGGCGACGTCGCGCAAGAGCACCGGCTGCTCGTGGAGCGCACCCACGAGGCCACGATGCGCGCGATCAATGCCGTGAAGCCGGGCCGCGCGCTCTCGGTGGTCGGCCGCGTCATCGAGTCGTACGCAAACCGGTTCGGCTACAACGTCGTTCGTGACTTCACCGGCCACGGCATCGGCACCACCTTTCACAACGGGCTGGTGGTCCTGCACTACGACCAGCCCTCGGTGGCGACGGTCATCCAGCCCGGAATGACGTTCACCATCGAACCGATGATCAACCTCGGCGCGCTGGATTACGAGATCTGGGACGACGGCTGGACGGTGGTCACCAAGGACCGCAAGTGGACCGCCCAGTTCGAGCACACGCTGCTGGTCACCGACACCGGCGCCGAGATCCTCACTTGTCTCTAACGCGAGCAGACACCGAAAGGTGAGCGGGGCTCTGCTGGTCGCGGGCACCAGCTCCGACGCCGGTAAATCGGTGGTGGCGGCGGGCCTGTGCCGGTTGTTGGCGCGCAAGGGGATTCGGGTGGCGCCGTTCAAGGCGCAGAACATGTCCAACAACTCGGTGGTCACCGTCGAGGGCGGCGAGATCGGCCGCGCCCAGGCGATCCAGGCGCGCGCGGCGGGGCTGGAGCCCAGCGTGCGGTTCAACCCGATCCTGCTCAAACCGGGCGGCGACCGCACCTCGCAGCTGGTGATCCGCGGCCAGGTCGCCGAGTCGGTCACCGCGGCCGGCTATATCGAACATCGCGACCGGCTCGCCGGCATCGTCGCACACGAATTGTCCTGCCTGCGAGCCGAATTCGACGCTGTGATCTGCGAGGGGGCCGGCTCGCCGGCCGAGATCAACCTGCGGGCCACGGATTTGGCCAACATGGGGCTGGCCCGGGCCGCGAACCTACCGGTGATCCTCGTCGGTGACATCGATCGCGGCGGCCTGTTGGCGCACCTGTTCGGGACGGTCGCGGTGCTCGAGCCCGAGGACCAGGCGCTGATCGCCGGCTTCGTCGTCAACAAGTTCCGCGGCGACCCCGCGCTGCTGGAACCCGGTCTGCGCCAGCTGCACACCATGACCGGCCGCCCGACCTACGGGGTGCTGCCCTACGCCGAGGAGCTCTGGTTGGACGCCGAGGACTCGCTGTCGGTGGTCGCGGGCCGCGTCCTCGGCACGCCCGCGCCGCCCCGCGGCGATCAGTGGCTGCGGGTAGCAGCGATCCGGCTGCCCCGCATCTCCAACTCCACCGACGTCGAGGCGCTGGCCTGCGAGCCCGGCGTGCTGGTGCGCTGGATCACCGATCCCGCCGACCTGGCCGACACCGACCTGATCGTGGTCCCGGGCAGCAAGGCGACCGTCGCCGACCTGTCGTGGCTGCGCGAGCGCGGCCTGGCCGGCGCGATCGTCGACCACGCCCGGGCCGGCAAGCCCCTGCTGGGCATCTGCGGCGGCTTCCAGATGCTGTGCCGGCGCATCGAGGACACGGTCGAATCCGGCGCGGGGGAGGTCGCCGGGCTGGGCCTGCTCGACGCCGACATCGCCTTCGGCGAGGCCAAGGTCCTGCGGCGCTGGCAGCGGCCGCTCTCCGGATACGAAATCCACCACGGGCGCCTCTCCCGCTGCCCCGAGGACACCTGGTTTACCCAGGATGCCGAACCCCAGGGCGTCGTGCGCGGCGCCGTCTTCGGCACCCACTGGCACGGCCTGCTCGACAACGACGACTTCCGCCGGGGCTGGCTTACCCGGGTCGCCGACGCGGCCGGCCGCGATGGTTTCGTCGTCGCCGACACCGACGTCGCCGCGCGCCGCGACGCCCAACTGGACGCGATCGCCGACCTGCTGGCCGCCCATCTCGACGTCGACGCGGTCCTCGGGCTGCTCGACGGGCCGCCGCCGCGACCGTTCATTGCCAGTGCGTTACGCCAGTAGGTGAGGAGGAAACCTCGCGCACGCTGGCCTTTGGCAGGTAACGTGCGTGAGTGCACTCGATGATGACCACGCTCGACGGATTTCCCGTTCCGGTGTCCGTAGCCGGGCCGGAGAAGGGCGTCGTCGTCGTCATCCTCGGAGACCAGCAGCGTTCGCCGGTCGCCTACGACGCGGTGTGCGAGCGCCTGCATACCGCCTCGCTTCGTACGGTCGTCGTCGGCCTCGACCCGCGCCTGACCGCGAAATCGGTGGTCGGCATCCTCGACTCGCTGGGCATCCGCTGGGCCGTGGTCTTCGGCGACCGCGCCGGCGGTGAGCTCGCCTGGGAACTGGCGGCCACCCGGTTGGGCCGGTTCGTCGGCCTGGTCGTGATCGACCGCGGGCATCCGCGGGTGGCCGACCCCAAGGGCGTGGTGCTCGACGAGCATTGCCCGCCGGTGGAGATCGGCACCACCGTGCTGGTCAGCTCGCCGGCCGCCAAGGCCGTGGCGGACGCGAGCCAGCGGTACGTCTATGCCGAATACCGCGTGGTCGACCTGGGCCGGCGCACCGTGCAGGAGTCGACGGCACAGCTGGCCGCCGAGATCGTCCTGCGCACCAGCACGTGGTAGCGCCTTCCGCCATGCTCACGTTGGCCGCGCTAGACGAGCTGGTTGGCGGCGGCGCGGTGGACACCGTCATCGTGGCGTTCGCCGACATGCAGGGCCGGCTGGTCGGCAAACGCATGTCGGCCCGACTCTTCGTCGACGAGGTCGCCGCGCACGGCGCCGAGTGTTGCAGCTATCTGCTCGCCGTCGACGTCGACATGAACACGGTGTCCGGCTACACGATGTCGAGCTGGGAAACCGGCTACGGCGACATGGTGATGACGCCGGACCTGGCCACCCTGCGCCTGGTTCCGTGGCTGCCAAACACCGCGCTGGTGATCGCCGACCTCTGCTGGGCCGACGGCGGTGAGGTGGCCGTCGCGCCCCGGGCGATCCTGCGCCATCAGCTCGCCCGGCTGGGCGAGCGGGGCCTGGCCGCCGACATCGCCACCGAGCTGGAGTTCATCGTGTTCGACGAGCCGTACCGCGAGGCGTGGGCGAGCGGCTACCGCGGGCTGACGCCGGCCAGCGACTACAATATCGACTACGCGATGCTGGCGTCGTCGCGGATGGAGCCGCTGCTGCGCGACATCCGGCTGGGGATGGAGGGCGCGGGCCTGCGGTTCGAGGCCGTCAAGGGCGAATGCAACCGGGGCCAGCAGGAGATCGGGTTCCGCTACGACGAGGCGCTGGTCACCTGCGACAACCACACAATCTACAAGAACGGCGCCAAGGAGATCGCCGACCAGCACGGCAAGAGCCTGACGTTCATGGCGAAATACGATGAGCGGGAAGGCAATAGCTGCCACATCCATCTGTCGCTGCGCCGGGTGGGCGGTGCCGAGAAAAGCTCCGTGTTCGACGACGGCGCCCGCCCGCACGGCATGTCGGCGACGTTTTGCGGTTTCCTCGCCGGCCTGCTGGCCACGCTGCGCGAAATGACGCTGTTCTATGCGCCAAACATCAACTCCTACAAGCGATTCGCCGACGGCAGCTTCGCGCCCACCGCGATTGCGTGGGGCCTGGACAACCGCACCTGCGCGCTGCGGGTGGTCGGCCACGGGCGCAACCTGCGGGTCGAATGCCGGGTGCCCGGCGGCGACGTCAACCCCTACCTCGCCGCGGCGGCGCTGATCGCCGGGGGGCTGTACGGTATCGAACGGGGCCTCGAGCCGCCCGCGCCTTACACCGGGAACGCCTACGAGGCAACCGACGTCGAGCGGCTGCCCGGCACGCTCGCCGAGGCGGCGGCGTTGTTCGAAGGCTCGGCGCTCGCGCGGGAGGCCTTCGGCGACGACGTCGTCGCGCACTATTTGAACAACGCCCGCGTGGAGTTGGCGGCTTTCAACGCGGCGGTCACCGACTGGGAGAGGATGCGAGGTTTTGAACGGCTCTGAGTCCGATGGTGGCGACCCGCCGCGCCCGGCTACGCCGCGCTTGCGATCGCCACTGGGACGCCCCGTCGTCGGCCTGACCAGTTATCTCGAGCAGGTGCGGACCGGGATCTGGGATATCCCCGCCGGTTACCTGCCCGCCGACTACTTCGAGGGCGTCGTCATGGCCGGCGGCATCGCGGTGCTGCTGCCGCCGCAGCCGGCGGGCCCCGAGGTCGTCGATCGCCTGCTCGACAGCCTGGACGCGCTGGTGATCACCGGCGGCTACGACCTCGACCCGGCGCGCTACGACCAGGACCCGCACCCGGCCACCGACTCGCCGCGCACTGACCGCGACGCCTGGGAGTTCGCGTTGCTGCGCGCCGCCCTGGACCGCGGGCTGCCGGTGCTGGGCATCTGCCGCGGCGCGCAACTGCTCAACGTCGCGTTCGGCGGCACCCTGCACCAGCACCTGCCCGACGTCCTCGGCCACAACGGCCACCGCGCCGGCAACGGGGTGTTCAACCGGTTGCCGGTGCGCACCGTGGCGGGCACGCGCCTGGCCGCGCTGATCGGCGAGTGCGCCGACGCGCCCTGCTATCACCACCAGGCAATCGACAAGGTCGGCGACGGGCTGGTGGTGAGCGCGATGGATGCCGACGGCGTGGTCGAGGCCGTCGAGGTGCCTGGCGAGGCGTTCGCCCTTGCGGTGCAATGGCATCCGGAGAAATCTCTCGACGACCTGCGGCTGTTCAAGGCGGTGGTCGAAGCCGCGCGGGTCACCCGATGACCCAAACCCGACTGGTCAACCCCGCGACCGAGGAAGAGCTGCGCTCCGTCGAGCTCTTCGACGCCCCCGCCGTCGACGACGCCGTGGCGCGCGCGCGGGCGGCCCAGCGGCGCTGGGCGCGGTTGGCGCCGGCCGGGCGCGCGGCGGCCCTGCGGGCGTTCGCCGCCGTCGTCGACGCCCACGTCGACGAGCTGGCCGCCCTCGAGGTGGCCAACTCGGGGCACCCGATCGCGCCGGCGGAATGGGAGGCCGGCCACGTCCGCGACGTGCTGACGTTCTACTCGGGCAGCCCGGAGCGCTTGTCCGGCAAGCAGATTCCCGTCGCCGACGGCATCGACGTCACCTTCAACGAACCGCTGGGCGTCATCGGCGTGATCACGCCGTGGAACTTCCCGATGCCGATCGCGTCCTGGAGCATCGCCCCCGCGCTGGCCGCGGGCAACGCCGTGCTGGTCAAGCCCGCCGAGTGGACGCCCCTGACCACGATGCGGCTGGGCGAGCTGGCGGTGCAGGCGGGGCTCGACGCGGACCTGCTGCAGGTGCTGCCCGGCAAGGGCGCCGTGGTGGGGGAGCGGCTCGTCACCCACCCGGGAGTGCGCAAGGTGGTGTTCACCGGCTCCACGGAGGTGGGCAAGAGCGTGATGGCCGGCGCGGCGGCGCAGGTCAAGCGGGTGACGCTGGAACTCGGCGGCAAGAGCGCCAACATCGTCTTCGCCGACTGCGACCTGGAACGCGCGGCGGCGACCGCTCCCGCCGGGGTGTTCGACAACGCCGGGCAGGACTGCTGTGCGCGCAGCCGGATCCTGGTGCAGCGCAGCGTGTATGACCGGTTCATGGAGTTGCTCGAGCCGGCGGTCAAGGCCGTCGCCGTCGGCGACCCCGCCTCCCGGGACACCGAGATGGGGCCCCTGGTGTCGGGCGCGCACCGCGACAAGGTTGCCTCCTACGTGCCCGACGACGCCCCGGTCGCCTTCCGGGGCACCGCGCCGTCCGGTCGCGGATTTTGGTTTCCACCAACGGTTCTCACACCGCAGCGCGACGACCGCGCCGTCACCGAGGAGATCTTCGGTCCCGTCGTCACCGTGTTGGCGTTCGACGACGAGGACGACGCCGTCGCGCTCGCCAACGACACCGCCTACGGGCTGTCGGGATCCATCTGGACCGACGACCTGTCCCGGGCCCTGCGGGTGTCGCGGGCGGTCGAGTCCGGCAACCTGTCGGTCAACTCGCACTCCTCGGTCCGCTATAACACGCCGTTCGGCGGGTTCAAGCAGTCCGGGCTGGGCCGCGAGCTGGGCCCCGACGCGCCATTGCATTTCACCGAGACCAAGAACGTGTTCATCGCCGTCAAGGAGGGCTCGTAATGGACCTGTCGCAGCGGCTGGCGGGCCGGGTCGCGGTGATCACCGGCGGTGCCGGCGGCATCGGGTTGGCCGCGGCGCGGCGGATGCGCGCCGAAGGCGCGAGCATCGTCGTGGGCGACGTCGACCGCGACGCCGGCGCGGCCGCCGCCGAGGAACTCTCGGGTTTGTTTGTGCCGACGGATGTTTCGGACGAGGACGCGGTCAACGCGCTGTTCGACACCGCCGCCGAGGCCTACGGCTGGGTCGACATCGCATTCAACAACGCCGGCATCTCACCGCCCGAGGACGACCTGATCGAGAACACCGAACTTCCGGCGTGGCAACGAGTCCAGGACGTCAACCTCAAATCGGTCTACCTGTGCTGCCGGGCCGCGCTGCGGCACATGGTGCCCGCGCAGAAGGGGTCGATCATCAACACGGCGTCGTTCGTCGCGGTGCTGGGGTCGGCCACGTCGCAGATCTCCTACACCGCGTCCAAGGGCGGGGTGCTGGCCATGTCACGGGAGCTGGGCGTGCAGTTCGCCCGGCAGGGCATCCGCGTCAACGCGCTGTGCCCCGGACCGGTCAACACCCCACTCCTGCAAGAGCTTTTCGCCAAGGACCCAGAACGCGCGGCGCGCCGGCTGGTGCACGTGCCGCTGGGCCGATTCGCCGAGCCCGACGAAATCGCGGCCGCGGTGGCGTTTTTGGCCAGCGACGACGCATCGTTCATCACCGCGTCGACGTTCTTGGTCGACGGGGGCATCAGCTCCGCCTACGTCACCCCGCTCTGACGGCCGGGTGGCGTAGCCGCGCCATCGCCATAGCCCACGCGCGTGGCACCGAGAGCCCCCCGATCGACGCCCCGCGTCCGAGACTGGCCAACGGGCCGACGGGGGCCGGCTTCCGGACGAGCGAGCGCAGCGCCGCCCATTTGTTGAGGGCGCTGAGGTATCCGATCGCGGGGCCCGACGGTGCGCACAGGGAACTCAGCCTGGACAACGCCGCGGTCACCGGCGACAGCGACGCCTCCAGGGGCGTCAGCGGCGACACCGAAAATGCCTGCAGCGCTTCGGGAATGGCCGACATCACCCGACCGCCGGCAGACACGACGTCCGGCGCCGAGCGCAGGGCCCAGGGACCCGCCGTCGCGCCCGAATATCCCGGCGGCGAGCCGAACGGGACCAGCGTCGCCGCGTCGGCCGCGGCGACGGCGTAGGCATACATGGCGTCGGCATTGCGGGCCCACATCTGCTCGTACTCGGCCTCGACGTCCGCGATGGCCGGGCCGCTTTGCGCAAGGCAGTTCCGGCGGCCCAGCGACCTCAGCTGCGCGCGGTTGGCGGTGATCGCCGTTGGGGGAACCGTCGCCGCCAGCGCCGAATCGTGGGCTCTCGCCGCCGCCGCGGCCTGGGCGCCCGCCTGCTCGGCGCGCGCCGCGGCAGCGTTCAGCCAATTCACGTAAGGTGCCGCGCCCTCCAGCATTGGCGTCTGCGCCGCCGCCGCATACAGCCCCGCGGCAAGCCGGTCCCAGGCCGTGGCGGCCTCGGCCATCGACCCCGCGCCGGGTCCCGAATGCATCAGCCCGGAGTTGATTTCCGGCGGAAGCGTCGCGAAATCCATTACCACCTCTCCAGCCGAATGCACCCAAACGCACGGAATCTTCCCTGATATACGTGCCAGGGTTACAGCCTGTTCGCTCTCATAACGGGGAGTGAGCTGTGAAAACGCTCGGCGCCAACTTTGAAAACAGGTGCTTTCATTTTTGCGTGACTGCGAAGTAAGGTTGACATAACCAGCGGTGCAGTCGGGGGCGGCGCTGACCTGCAAGCGAATATCACGGGGGACGAAAGTTGTACGCGGCCACCTGCCGCCACTGCGGCAGGGAAATTATCCAGCACCCTTCGGGCGTGTGGATCCCCCGGGATGGCTCCATGAAAAGCGATCCCAATGGCATCTATTGCCCGGTCTCGGCGGGCTTGCGCCGCCCCCGGATGCTGCACGAACCCATGCCTTCCGACCTGGCGGGCGCGCCCCACTGGCTGTCCCCGGATACTTCCCGCGTGCGCGCCAGCGCGGGTGTGGACAGCGACTCCAAGCGCCGACGCATCCGGCGGCCGCGTGTCCCTGAGGCCGTCCGGATGCGCGTTGGGCGTGCCCTCGTTCGGCTGAAGGACCTGGCGCGGCTCCGCATGGCCTGGTGGTGACTCGGTTTCGCCCGCCACGCCGCGACGAATCAGCTATACAGTTCTTCCGGAGATGGACGCAGCAGTTCGACAGGTGAGGGCACCTGACACTCCGAGGAGATTCACATGTTCGCCTGCGAACCGGTCGACCTCGAATTCCTGACCACAGCGCCTATCCGCCTAACCGCCTCCGCCCATGTGGCCCGGCCACCCAGCGAGGTCTTCGCGGCGTTTGCACACGACCCGGCGAACTGGGGCGAGTTTTTCCCCGGTTTCGACAAGACGGGCCGCTATCACACGCCGAGGCCACACGGTGCCGGCACGCGGTGTACCAAACGAGTGATCGGGATCAAGGTAGAAGAGACGGTGCTCGCTTGGGAGGAAGGTGCACGCTTTGCGTTCCGTGTCGACGGCACCAGCGCGCCGGCGTTCTATGCCTGGGCCGAGGAGTACCGCTTTGAGCCGTCTGCCAAAAACGGCACGCTGTTGCACTTTGCAATCGGCTGTAAACCTCGGCTGGCTTTCAAACTCGCCAAGCCGGTACTACCGCGCGCCATGGCGTTCGTTCTCAATCGTGCGGGCCGCAACATTGAACTCGGCCGGCGGTTCTCGACGAACCCGTGATGCAAGGCGTTGAGCTTTTGCCGACCGTCAGCGGCGAAAAACGATCAATGGAATCGCCATCTCGGCCGGGGTCGCCCCGCCGTGAAAGCCGATGAGGCGGGCGGATTCCGGGGGCTCGTGGGCGGTCGCCAGCACGGCGGTGTCGCCGGTGCAGACGACGACGACGTCGCCGATCCGCGCCAGGTGCGCGGGGTCGACGGGCCCGAACATGCCGGAGGCCACCGCCTGCTCGCGGTCGTAGACGTGCGCCCGGCCGTCGAGCGTCTCGGCCCAGGCGGCCTGCACGTCGGCGGCGGCGCCCGGCTCGGTGTGCAGGTAGCGCACCCGCGGTTCGCCGGCGACCACGCGCACCCCGTCGCCCAGCCCCGGGTCGGTGTCGAGGTCGACGCGGGCGTCCGGCGGGACGTTGAGGCCGCCGTGGTCGGCGGTCACCAGCAGCGAGGCGTTCGGCGGCAGCGTGTCGACCAGCCGGGTCAGCAGCGCGTCGACCCGAACCGCCGCCTCGTGCCACTGGTCGGAGCCGATGCCGAACAGGTGGGCCGCGGTGTCCAGGTCGGCGATGTAGCCGAAGACCAGGCCCGGCCCCGCGTGCATCTCGTCGACCATCAGCTGGGCGTAGTCGTCGGTCGGCTGTGTCGGGCGGAAGCGCGCGCCGCGGTACGCGGCGTCGGTCAGCCCGCTGCCGATGAACGCCGCGGGCAGGACCGCGCGCGCGGCGATGCCTGCTTGCTCGAGCCGGCCGAACCAACTCGGCAGCGGCTGCCATTCGGCGTGGGGCGGGTCGTCGCGCCACACGATGTGGGTGAGCACCCGCTCGGTGCCGGGCACGTTGAGGGTGAAACCGAGGATGCCGTGCTCACCGGGCCAAGCGCCGGTGCCCAGGGACACCAGGCTGGTCGGCGTCGTCGACGGAAAGGTGCAGGTGAGTTCGGTCAGGTTCGCGGTGCCGCCGGCCAGCACGGCGGCCAGCAGCGGCGCGTCGCCGCTCAGCGTGGGTAGCAGGTGCCATCCCATCCCGTCGACCAGCACGACCGCGACGCGGTCGACGTCGCCGACGGATTCCGCGAGGCCCAACCGGTCGGCCCCGTCGGGGGCGCCGAGCAGGGCGGCCGCGGCCGGCAGCACGTCGCAGATCGAACCGGCCATCGGGCCAGTCTGGCACGCCAGACGGTCTCAGTTGACTCGGCGCACGTTCTGGGCAACCACCGTGGAACCGTCCCAACGGAGGTCGGCCTTCATCTCCACGGTCCCGCAACACATTGCCTCATTCGGACCGGCGGTCATCCACGTCACATGCACGACATGGTCCGAGATGGACAGATCGGTCACGACTTCCCTGCCGCCGTGGGTGAGGTCGTCGAGGTCGATTCCACCCAGCCGCGTGGGCCCGGTTTTTGAGAGCTGCGGGCCCGCGGTGTAGAGCTGCACGATCTCCGGCCACCAGACCCCACCGGCATTGCAGTGGATGACCATGGCGGCGTCGCCTCCGCGCCCGGTCAGGTCGCCAAACGCGACCTTGTAGGCGCCGGTGTTGTAGTTCAACGCGATGCCGACGTGTCCGGGATGCCCCTCTTGTGGCGGCAATTCACCGCCTCTCAGTTGGCCCGGATCGTGCTCGCACAGCCCTGGGACGGGCGCGCGCTGCAAGTATTCGAAGGTGACCGCGCCCTTGCCGGGCGCGCGCGACGTGGTCGTCGGACTGGTCTTGGGCATCACCGTTGCGGGCGCTGTCGTGTGCGCGCACGCCGCCACCACGGTCGCCGCGGCGATCAGCGCAAGCTTGGTGATGGCCCGCTGACGGTACGAAGTTGTGCTCATGTGCACAGCGTCCTGCGGGCGCCTTGCCTAATCCTTGCGCGATTCTTGCCTAAACGTGCGCCAGCCGTTGGCTGGTCACCCGCAGCTGACGGTCGGTGCTGTCGGCGAGCGCGCGAACCTGCTCCGGTGTCAGCCGGCCGCACAGCCGGCCCCAGTGCACCGCGACCTCGTCGCCGACGGCGACGTCGGGCACGGCGCTGTACCCGTCGGCCCAGACGTCGAGCGGTCGGACGGCGGGCTCGGACAGGGTCAGGGCCCGGCCGTCCCAGAGCAGTTTCCGGCACGACACCTCGACGTCGTCGTTGTCGCGGGAAACGACTGTGCCCCAGGTGATCCGGCAGTTGTCCAGCACGCTCAGCGGGTGTTCGTCCATGCCACGTCCTAAAAACCGAGTCCACGGATACACCCCGAACACGTGAAAGCAGTGGTTGGCGGCGGCCTCGTGGCCCAGCTCGGGAGTGAGGTGCGACCAGTACCGGCCGGCCTGCGGGCCGATGATGTCCAGCAGCGCGTCGAAGAAGTCGCCCGGATCCAGGTCGGCCCCGAGACCGCCGCCGAGCCAATAGGATTCGACGAGCCGGTAATCCAGCGGGTCGGCGATGCCGGTCAGCCGGGACAGGACCTGCAGGTAGGGCCAGGCCCCGGAAAATCGCGTCGCCGCGCGGCGCACCTCGTCGACGGACCCGTCGCGCAGGGTGGCCCCGAGCGGGGGCCCGCAGTAGCCCAGGGCGTTGGGGGCGTACGCGTACCGGGCGAACATCGCTGCGCCCTTTTCCGGACCCCGCGGCTCCGGTGTCAAGTGCGCCCCACCAGCTTGACCGCGTCGCGGTGCATGCGGCCGAAGTTGTAGTAGGCCGCGCACGCTCCCTCGGGCGACACCATGCACGTGCCGATCGGCGTCTCGGGGGTGCATGCGGTGCCGAAAACCTTGCACTCCCAGGGCTTGAGGACGCCCTTGAGCACCTCGCCGCATTGGCACGCCTTGGGGTCGGCGACGCGAACGCCGGGCATCGCGAACCGCAGCTCGGCGTCAAATTCCGCGAAGTCGTCGTGCAGCCGCAGCGCGCTCTGCGAGATGAAGCCCAGCCCGCGCCATTCGAAGTGCGGGCGCAGCGCGAACACCTTGCCCATCAGCGCCAGCGCCGCGGGGTTGCCGCGCTCGGGCACCACACGCTTGTACTGGTTCTCCACCTCGCAGCGGCCCTCGCGGATCTGGGCCAGCAGCATCGCGACCGCCGCCAGGATGTCCAGCGGCTCGAAACCCGCCACTACCAACGGCTTTCGGTATACCTCGGGCACGAACCGGTAGGGGCGGTTGCCCACCACCGTCGACACGTGCCCGGGTCCGATGAACCCGGACAGCCGCAAATCGGGGGATTCCAGGATGGCCTTGATCGGCGGGACGATGGTGACGTGGTTGCAGAAGACGCTGAAATTGGGCAGGCCCAAGTCGCGGGCGCGCACCAGCGTCACCGCGGTCGAGGGCGCGGTGGTCTCGAAGCCGATGGCGAAGAACACGATTTGCTTGTCGGGGTTGTCGATGGCGATCTTCAGCGCGTCGAGCGGTGAGTAGACGAACCGCACGTCGGCGCCGCGCGCTTTGGCGTCCAGCAGGCTGCCGTTGGACCCGGGCACCCGCATCATGTCGCCGAAGCAGGTGAAGATGACGTCGGGCTGGCCGGCCAGCCACATCGCGTCGTCGATGCGGCCCATTGGGATCACGCAGACCGGGCAGCCCGGGCCGTGCACCAGCTCCACGCTGTCGGGCAGCAGGTGTTCGATGCCGTGCCGGTAGATGGTGTGCGTGTGCCCGCCGCACACCTCCATGAACTTGAACTGTTCGCCACCGTCGCCAGCCAAGCGCTCGATGGCGCCCAGCAGCTTGCGCGCCGCGGCCGGATCACGAAACTCGTCAACGAATTTCATAGCGTTCCCCTTAGATGATGGCCGACGAGTCGAAGGCTTCCATTTCGGTTTGATAGGCCTCACCGAGTTTCTGGATCGCGGCCAGCGTGAGCAGCGCCTCGCTCTCGTCGATCTTGGCCATGGCGAAGCCGACGTGCACCAGCACCCAGTCGTCGGGTTCGGGCATGTCGTCCTCCAGCAGCCGCACGCTGATGGTGCGCTGCACGCCGCTGACGTCCACCTTCGCCAGATAGTTGGCGGGATCGGTGATTTCGACGATCCGGCCCGGAATCCCAAGACACATCTTCAGTGCTCCTCCCTAGTGGCGACCCGCTGCGCCCGGCTTCGCCGCGCTTGCGATCGCCACGTCAACAAATCCTCGGCAGCGGGTCCCCGACGAGCATGTCGACGATCCGCGTTCCGCCGAACCCGGTGCGCAGCACCACGGTTTCGGCGGGTTCGGCAACGATCTCCCCGACCTCGGCCGCGTCGGCGCCCAGGGGATGGGACCGCAACGCGGCCAGCCCGGCGTCGGCCTCCTCCGGGGCGACGACGGCGACGAATTTGCCCTCGTTGGCGACGTACAACGGATCGATGCCGAGCAACTCGCAGGCGCCATTGACCATGGGCCGCACGGGGAGTCGCTCCTCTTCGAGCAGCACCCCGAGGCCGCAGGCCTGGGCGAGTTCGTTGCACACGGTGCCGACCCCGCCGCGGGTCGCGTCGCGCATCCACCGGGTGGACGGGGCGGCCGCCAAGAGCAGCTCCACCAGCGGGCTGACCGATGCGGTGTCGGAGGCGATGTCGGCCTCGATGGCCAGGTCCCCGCGGGCGAGCATTACGGCCATGCCGTGATCGCCCATCGGCCCCGACAGCAGCACCTTGTCCCCGGTGCGCACCGACTGCGCCGACAGCGCCCGCCCGTTGGGGATGACGCCCGCGCCGGTGGTGGTGACGAAGAGCCCGTCGGCCGCGCCCTTGGGGACCACCTTGGTGTCTCCGGTGACGATCTGCACGCCCGCGACCGCGGCGGCGGCCGCCATATCGGCGACGATCTCCTTCAACTCCGCGATCGGAAAGCCCTCTTCGATCACGAATGCCGCGGAGATCCAGGACGGCACGGCGCCGGCCATCGCGAGGTCGTTGCAGGTGCCGTGGACGGCGAGCTCACCGATCGACCCGCCGGGAAAACGCCTGGGCTGCACGACGAACGAGTCCGTCGACATCGCCAGGCGTTCGCCGCCGGGCAGCGCCACAACCGCACCGTCGCCGAGGGACTCCAGCAGCGGGTTGCGGAAGGCCTCCAGGAACACCGCGTCCACCAGCGCGGCCGATGCCTTGCCGCCCGCCCCGTGGGCCAGCGTCACGTGGTCGTCGAGCAACCGGGGGCGACGCCTGCGGAACGACTCGATCCGCTCGATCACCTCGCCCTCGCCGAACCGTGGGCCTGACGAAAGGTACTCGCCCGCAGGCTTGTTCATGCCGCCCCCAGACCCTTTTCGCCAAGGTGGTGATGCACGCTCAGCCACAGCTGGTAGCCGAGCAGCGCCTGGGACTCCTGAATCCGGTGCACGCTTTGCGAGCGAACGACGAAGCAGGCGTCCACGTTCGGGTTCTTGGCGAAGGCGCCGCCGTCGTAGCCGGCGAAACCGATTGTGTACAGGCCACGTTGGTGCGCCTCGGCCAGCGCGGCGAGCAGGTTGGGCGACCCGCCGCTCGTCGACATGGCGATCGCGATGTCGCCGGCTTTCGCCCGCGCGATCAACTGGCGGGCGAACACCAACTCGAATCCGACGTCGTTGCCCAGTGCGGTCATGACCGCCTGGTCGGCCGTCAGCGGCCACGCGGGCAGCGGCCTGCCGATGGGTGGCCGGGCGAACAGCCTCGCCAGCGTCGTGGAATCGGTGCAGCTTCCGCCGTTTCCGAAGGTGAACAGCCGCCCGCCCGCCGCGAAACGGCGCGCCAGCTCGGCGGCGGCCGCCTCCACCAGGTCGGCGTTGGCCTCCAGGGTGGAGCGCCGCAGCGCCAGGCTCTCGGTCGCCTTCGCCTGCGCCGACGCGGCCAGGTCGGCCAGCAGCGACTTCGCGTCATCCTCCTGCGCTTCGATGAACGGATACAGGAAGTCGGTGGGCTCGTCTTGACTCATCAGCAGTCCTCCAGCCGGCCGATCGCCGCGCCGGCATGCACCAGCACCAGGTCGCCGGCGTCGACCGGGTCGACGAGCGTGGTGATCACGTCCTCGACGCCCCGCGCGGTGCGCACCGACGCCTGCCCGTTGGCCGACGGGCTGACGACTTCGCCCAGGCGACCCTCGTCGCTGCACGTCACGCAAACTTCTTCTCCGCACTCGTCTTTCAGCAACCCCGGGTGCTCGAAACACACGTGGGTCAGCTCCCACAGCAGGTGATAGAAGAGCACGAAGCCGCCCGTCGCCGGCACCCGCGGATCCGGGTCGTCCAGCCACAGCACGTGATCGGCCATCCCGGCCGGGGGCCGCTCGCCGCTGCCGATCCAGATCGTGGTCGCCCCCCACGCCGGGGCGCGCCGCATCACCGAGCCCACCTGTGGGTCGTCGGCCCCGGCGACCGCGACCACGATGTCGCCCGGCCGCACCGACACCCGCACCAGGTCCACCAGCTCCGGCCCGGTCAGCGCGACCGCGGGCAGCGCCCGCTTGCCCACGATCACCGGGTGCACGAACTCGACCGCGATGTGCAGCGCGTGCGGTTCCCACGACGGCGCGATGGACCACATGGTGGCCCCCGCGGCGAAACGCTTGGCCAGCGTGAACGCGCAGGCGGCGAGGTCTTCGGCCAACTCGGCGCCCAGCCCGCGATCAATGGCAGTAGTAGTCACCTCAGTCATCCTCTTCCAAACCCGTCAGCATCGAGATGGCGGCCTGACCCAGCGCCAGCCCGCCGTCGTTGGGCGGGACGATGTGGTGGGTCAACACCTCGAATCCGTTGCGCCGCAAGCGCGTGCGGCAAGCTCGCAGCAGCAGCACGTTCTGGAAAACGCCGCCCGTAAGCCCCACCAGGCGGACATCGCCCGCCACGCGACGGACCACCTTGGCGACGGCGTCCGCGAGCGCCTCGTGGAATGCGGCGGCCAGCAGCGCGGGTGCGGTGCCGGCGTAGTGCGCCGCCACCATCGTTTGCACCATGGTCGTGGGATCGATCACCCCGTCGGCCCGCACCGTCAGCGGCAGCGACGGCCCCTGGTCGTCCGAGGCCGTCTCCGCGAGCGCCTCGAGCTCGATGGCGGCCTGGCCCTCGTAGTCGATCCGGTGCCGCACCCCGAGCAGCGAGGCGACCGCGTCGAACAGCCGCCCGACGCTCGAACACGGCACACACCCAACTCCACTCTCCAATTGCGAACGAGTGAGCCGCAATTCGTCCTCGGTCGCGGCGGCGACCGGCGGGAGATCGGGGGTCCAGTCGATGCCGGCCATCCACAATTGGGACAGCGCCATCCGCCACGGGTTGCGCACCGCGGCGTCACCGCCCGGCAGCGGCACCGGCAGCAGATGGCCGGCCCGAACGAACCGGTGGCTGTCGGTCCCGAGGGCCAGAACCTCACCGCCCCAGATGGTTTGGTCGCAGCCATAGCCGGTCCCGTCGAACGACACCCCGACGATGGGTTGCCCAAGCCGGCCGTGCTCGGCCAGCAGCGAGACGACGTGCGCGTGGTGGTGCTGGACGAGATCCAGCGGCCGCTCGCCGGCGTGGCGCTCCGCCCAACCGCGGGTGTGATACCCCGGGTGCAGGTCCGCGGCCATTCGTGCCGGCTCGCCGCGCATCCCGGAGAGCTGACCGACTGCGCGCTCGAACGCCCGCAGCGTCTCCCAGGTGGCCATGTCGCCGATGTGGCCGGACAGGTACGCCCGCGAGCCGTCGGTGAGGCAGAAGGTGTTCTTCAACTCCCCGCCCGCCGCGAGCACCGCCGGGCCCGTGCGGCCGAGATCGACAGGCAGCGGCGCATAGCCCCGGGACCGGCGGATCGGCAGCTCCCCAGCCCCTTTTTCGTCCCTGATCACTCGCACCACCGAGTCGTCGCACGGCACGTGGATCGGCCGGTTATGGTCGAGGACCGCGTCGCACAGCACCGGAAGGCGTTCGGCGGCATCGCCATCGGTGAAGCAGATGGGCTCGTCGGAGCGGTTGGCACTCGTCATTACCAGCGCGTCTGGGACCCGCTCGGCGGCGCCGGGCACGGGCGCCAGCAGCAGGTGATGGAGGGGGGAGTACGGCAGCATCAGCCCGAGCAGCGGGCTGCCCGGCGCGACGGCGCCGGCGACGGGCGCTGCGCTGTTTGGGGAGCGGCGGCGCAGCAGCACGATCGGGCGGGCGGGGCTCGACAGCACCGCGGCCTCGCCGGCGTCGACGTGCGCGTAGCGCCGCGCGACCTCGAGGTCGCGGACGAGCATGGCGAACGGCTTGGCGCCCCGCGCCTTTCGGGCCCGAAGGGCGCCGACCGCCGCGTCGTCGTCGACCGGGCAGGCCAGGTGGTAGCCGCCGATCCCCTTGACGGCGACGACGGCACCGGCGGCCAGCGCGCGCTGGGTGGCCGCCAGCGCGGCATCCGACCCGGTGACCTCACCGGCGTCCGACGAAAACCGCAGCGACGGGCCGCAATCCGGGCACGCGATCGGCTGCGCGTGGAAGCGGCGGTCCGCCGGGTCGTGGTATTCGGCCGCGCACCGGTCGCACATGGCGAATCCCGACATGGTGGTCGCCGGGCGGTCGTAGGGCAACTCGCGGATGATGGTAAACCGCGGCCCGCAGTTGGTGCAGGTCACGAAGGGGTGCCGGTAGCGGCGGTCGCGCGGGTCGAACAACTCCCGGACGCAGTCGTCGCACACCGCGATGTCGGGCGGGATCGGCGTCTTCAAAATGTGCTCGCCGGCGATCGTCCGACTCTCCACGATCCGGAACGCGCGGGCGCCGACGGCCTCGACGGCGAGGTCGGTGACGGTCACGCTGCCGATACGCGCCAGCGGCGGCGCCTCGGCGCGCAGCCGGCGACCGAATTCCTCGACGCGCCCGCGGTCGCCCTGCACCTCGAGGAACACCGCCCCGGAATCGTTGCCGACGAATCCGGCCAGGCCGAGCTCGCTGGCGATGCGGTGGACGAACGGACGGAAGCCAACCCCCTGAACGACACCGGTCACGGTGAAGCGCTGCCGGACGTCTTCTTCGAGGTCCGAAGACAAGGCGAGCATTAGGGGGGACTGGGTCATTTCAACCGCCCCCCGGGCTAACCGTCGGGTCGGGGCGGCCCCTGCCCATCAGCTCGAGGCCGGCCATCGCTTCCTCCGCGCCGGCGCGGTCCGTCTTCTCCACGGCGAAGCCCATGTGGATGATTATCCAGTCGCCGGGCGCGAACGTCTCCTCCGGCAGCATGCCGACGTTGACTCGGCGTTTCTCGCCGGCGACGTCGACCAGCGCGAGCTGTCCCTCGTATCCGTCCAACATCCGGATCACTTGACCGGGGATCCCCAGACACATGGCTCAGCGGTCCTCTCGTACGGTGGACGTCTGCAGCGCCGCGACGATTTCCTCGACGGCCCGCGCGGCGCGGGGGACGGCCTTGGCCACCGGCTCGCTCAGACCGATGCCTTCCTCGACGCTGCCCGCCTCGCAGCCCACGACCACGGTGTACGGCGGGTTGCCGCCCAAGGCCCGCAGACTGGCGAACACCGCGGCCGGATCCATGCTGTGGCCGTCCAAACCCGTTGCGTCCGAGTCTTGCTCGCAGTCGGCCTGGAACACGTGCAACGTGCCCGGGCTGCCGCGGCTGGGCACGGCGTCGACGAGGACCAACGAGTCCCACTCTTCGAGCAGGTCGTAGGCCAGGTGCATGCCGCGGATGCCGTAGTCGATGACCCGGACGCCCGCGTCATCCCGCG
The DNA here is from genome assembly GCF_059812245.1 of Mycobacterium sp. NGS64. Classification (NCBI taxonomy): domain Bacteria; kingdom Bacillati; phylum Actinomycetota; class Actinomycetes; order Mycobacteriales; family Mycobacteriaceae; genus Mycobacterium; species Mycobacterium sp. NGS64. The sequence goes on from NZ_JCALCI010000001.1 coordinate 1,045,458, forward strand.
GGATTTCGGCGTTGCGGACAACCTCCGAGCCGAATCCGTCATCCCCCAGGAAAATATTGCCGATCCCGGCTACCAGGATGCGCGCTGTCATCGATTCCCCCGGTCGGCTACATACGCCTCAACTTCAGGTAGCGGCGCGCGTCGGGCAGCGATATCAGTCCGAGCATGACTGCGATCGCGGCCACCAACGCGATGATGGCGACGAATATCCAGCCTAAGACTTCCATTGGGACTCCTTTCAGGGTTTTGCGGGTTGTCCGACTTCGAGTGGCTCGACCTCGTCGGGGGAGAAGTAGAGGTAGCGGCCGTACCAGTCGTGCAGCTCGGCGGCGGGGTCGTCGTCGACGACGACCGCGACATGCTTGTTGCCCTCCACGTCCTCGTGCACCGACGTCACGCGGGCGGTCTTGCCGGCGACGAAGATGTCCTGCGCGTCGGCGTTGCGCATCGGGTGCAACCGCACCCGGCTGCCGCGCGCGACCCGCACCCCATTCACCAGCACCGCGTCGATTTCGGGGCGAACAGCGTTGTCGGCCAGCGGATCCCACCAGTCGACCCCCTCCGGAATCTCCGGGACCAGCCCGGCCGGAACGTCGAGGGTGTGCGGGTCGCGCAGCACCCCGTGCAGGCGCGCCATCGCGTCGGGCGACATGGCGTCACACTGGTCGATGATTTGCGCGGCCCGCGGGTCGGTGGCCCGGGCCTCGGCCTTCTCGTCGTCCGTCATCGTCATCACGCGCAGGGTGAGGATCTCGTCGATCTCCGTGCAGTCATACAGCGCCGTGTTGCTCTGTTCGGCGACCTCGGGGTGGTCGTAGAGGATGATCGGCGAGATCAGCAGGATGTCGCGGGTGCCGGCGGGGCCCGCCAGCACGGGGAAACACCGGTGCTGGCGACACCGCGACGCCGCCTCGACGGCGCTCGGCGGCGGCTCGAGCAGCGAAACGAACTCCCCGCCAACCACTTCGGCGATGAGGTGCGTCCCGATCATGGACCGCGCGATCGAATCGGCCTTGCTTTCCGAGGCCGCGCCGACGTTGGCGACCCGCACCGCCACCCGGCGCAGGTCGCCGTCCGGCTCGCTGGTGACCGTCAGCTCGCCGCGCACCTCGCGCCGCTCGCGGACCAGCCGACCACCGGCTAGCAGCTCGATGTCGCTGGCGGCGTCCGCCACCACCGGCAGCGTGCGCGGCCGACCGTCCAACGCCAAAGGGCCGAAGGACAGCTCGCACTCGACCGCCTCGTCCCAGGTGAGCCACGACCCGGCCGCGGTCCTCAGCTCGTCGACCGGTTCGAATGCGCCGTGGGCGAATTCGCGCTCCGCGCCGCGGTGCTGCAGCTGCAGGAACCGGACCACCAGGGTCAGCGCCGCCGACCCGTCGACCAGGAACTCCGCCGCCAGGGTGTCGTCCTCGCCCAGGCCCGCTTCCGCGGCGCCGGGCGGGCCCAAAACGCCGAACTGCCAGCGTGATTGGTTCTTGCTCGACGTGCCGCGATACGGGTAGAGCAGGTAGCCCTCGTACAACACCGCGTCGGCGACCGCGCGGGCCCGATCCCAATCGGAGGTCATGTGGCCGCCTCCCGTTCGGTGTCCAGCAGCGAGGTGACCGCGTGGTCGAGGTCGAGCAGCCCCTGCGCCGACTTGTAGGCCGCCAGCGCCGCGATGGTTTCGTGGCTCAGCCGGACCCAGCCGGTGTTCGGATAGTGCTGCGCGATCAGGTCCCGCCAGACCGAGACCGGCATGCCGTAGCGGTACTCGCAGTCCCACGACACCTGCTGGACCGAGAACCCGCGTTCGGACTTGACGAAAATGGTTCCGCTGAAAAGGAACTGGAGCGGGAGCGCGCCGTCGCGCAGCGCGTGCAGGTACTTGGCGGCGGCGACCTCGAAGTCGTAGGTGCAGTCCAGCGGGAGCGCGACCGTCGTGTTGCCGGCGAACCCCGGCACCATCGCGGTGACGTGCTGCCAGAGGAAGGTGCGCTGGGTGGCGGCCCAGCGTTCGCGGGGACCGAACAAGTCGAGCAGCCCGGCCGCCTCCGCCTCCGAGTAGGACCGGCGCAGCGGTTCGATCCGGACCTGGCAGCGCAGGGCGATCGCGTGCACGGGGTCGTCCCCGTTGGCGGCGACGCTGACCCGCGCGGTCAGCACCGGGGTCACCGCATACGGTTCGGGTGCCACGTCGAGGACGGCGAAGTTCACGTCCATGTGCTCTGTCGTCATGGCCGCGTCTCCACCGCCCGGGCGGCGACCCGGGCAAAGAACTCGTCGATGAACGCGCGGGCCTCCTGGCCGCCGTCGAACCCCCGCCACAGCATGCGCAACCGCCCGACGAACTCGTAGCAGGCGTCGATGGGCACGAGATAGCTTTGCGGGTCGGCACTTTCGGATTCGTCGGTGCTGGCCTCCGGGACCCGGACCAGCAGCGCCTCGACGTCGTCGGTCAACAGGGCCACCCGCGGGTCAGCGCCGCCGATCGCGTTCCAGGCCTCCAGGTCGAGTTCGGACTCGGTCGCCCCGGCCGGGCCGGGATAGAAGGCGACGGTGCGCCCGAGGGCGGAGTTGGTGAAGAAGAAGGCGACGCCGACCGGGATCTGGAGCGCCTCCCACGCGCGGCGGTCCAGCGCGAAGTCGGGAAACGCCAGGTAGCGGTCGGGCACCGACCGGTAGCGCAGTTCGGCATCGGTATCCGTGAACAGCAGATAGCAGGCGCGGCAGACGCACATCAGCTGCCGGGCGCCGACGTTCACCACGTGCTGATGCTCATCGGGGATGATGTCCGAGCACATTTCGCACCGCTCGGCGGCCGGCTCGGGGGCCGCCCGGTCGCTTCGGATGCGGGCGAGAACGTCATACGGGGTCGTCATGCGCCGGCTCCCATCGGTTCCGGCAGTGCCACCGAGGGGACCCCGTCGCGGGGCAGCAAGGGAAGCGGCTCGAGGTGAGTTCCGTCGGGGCCGGCGCCCGCATGCACGACGTCGAACTGCGTGCCACAGCGCGGGCAGCCCAGCAGGGTCTCGTTCAGTCGTGCGGCCGCCAACGAGTCGTCACACACCGGGCAGTGGTCGCGGTAGGCCAGTGGCAGGTCGCCGACCCGGCACACCAGCAGCGCGGTGCCGGCAACCCGGAATCCCGCGACGTCGCCGGGCTCCAATTCCGCCAATTCGGGCAGCGGATGCCAGGTGCCGGCCCCGTTCGGGCCGTGGCCGTTCGAACGGACGTGTGCCATCAGCGATTCCGTCGGGATCACGGTCTCGTTGGCCGCTGGCTCCGCCGTCACCACCTCGATCGAGGTGACCTCCGGCGCGGCCGCCCGGACTGCGTCCTCGACGGCCAGCTCCAGGGTCACCGCCGACGACGGGCAGCTCTTGCAGCTGCCTTTGAAAGCGAGCCGCACGGTGTCACCGCCGACGATTTCGATCAGGTCGACATCGCCGCCGTGCGACCCGAGGTAGGGCCGCACCCGGTCCAGCGCGTCGGACACCCGCCGGCGCACGTCGTGCGGGTGCAGCCCGTGGACCAGCAGCAGGCTGGCCACCAGGTCGTCGGTGGCCAGCCGCTCGGCGAAACCGGCGTCGCCGGCTCGCACGATCCGTTCGAGGGCGGCCCCGTAGAGGCCGACCACCTCGCGGACCAACTGCTGGGCGCGCTCGTGCGCGGCCGCCCCGCTCGCCGCGCAGGAATCCAGGAGTGTCTGGATCCGATCGCCCGCTGCGCGCCACTGCGTGTCGTTCTCGGGCGTCTCCGGGCGATCCGCCATGCGTCCTCCAATGTTGTGACGACCCGCTGCGCCCGGCTTCGCCGCGCTTGCGATCGTCACTCCGTTACAGGCGATTGCGTCGGCGTGTGCAGTCTCTCCAGGGTCTTGCCCTTTCCGAGGTACATGTGCACGCCGCACGGCAGGCACGGGTCGAAGCTGCGCACCGTGCGCATGACGTCGATGCCCTTGAAGTTGTCCCGGCCGTTCTCCTCGAAGATCGGCTGACCCTGCACCGCGTCCTCGTATGGTCCCGGCGTGCCGTAGCTGTCGCGCGGGTTCGCGTTCCACGGGGTGGGCGGGTACGGGTGGTAGTTGGCGATCTTGCCGTCCCGGATCACCATGTGGTGGCTCAGCACGCCGCGGACCGCCTCGGTGAACCCGCAACCGATGGCCTCGTCGGGCACCTCGAACTTTTCCCAAGTCTTGGTGCGCCCCGCGCGGATCTCCTCCAGCGCCTTCTCGGCGAAGTGCAGCGCGCACGCCGCCGCGTAGGCCTGGAAGTAGGTGCGGGCCCGGTCGCGTTCGATGGTGTTGCTGCCGTACTGGGGGACCTTCCACTCGAGCTCGACGGGGCCCTTCAGCGCGGTCTTGGGCAGGTTGATCTTGACGCTGTTGCCGGTCGCCTTGACGTAGCCGATGTCGACCAGGCCGGCGAGCGCCGTCGCCCACAGCCGGGCCAGCGGCCCGCCGCCGGTGTCCAGCGCCAGGTGGTCCGTGCCGTCGAACCAGCGCGGGGACATCACCCAGCTGTACTTGCCGCCCTCCATGTCCCGCTTCTGGGGGTGGGGGTTGGTGTGCTGGTTCCACGGGTGGCGTCGGTCCACCGCGTTGCCCAGCGGGTCCGTCTTGACGAACATCTCCTGGTCGGTCCAGTCGTCGTAATACGAACTGCCCAAAAGGATCCGGATGCCGAGGTTGATGTCGACCAGCGAGTGGGTGACCAGCTTGCCGTCGACCACCACGCCTGGGGTGACGAACATCGCGTTGCCCCAACGCTCCATGTCCTTGTATGCGAAGTTGCACACCTCGGGGTCCTGGAACGAGCCCCAGCAGCCGAGCAGCGTGCGCCGCAGCCCGACCTTCTCGTAACCGGGCAGTGCGGTGTAGAAGAAGTCGAACAGGTCGTCGTGCATCGGCACGACCTTCTTCATGAACTCGACGTAGCGCATCAGCCGCGCCATGTAGTCCGTCATCAGCTGAACGGTCGCGACGGTGCCGATGCCGCCGGGGTACAGCGTGGACGGGTGGACGTGGCGGCCCTCCATGAGGCAGAACATTTCTCGCGTCCAGCGGCTCACCTGGAGCGCCTCCCGGTAGAACTCTCCGCTGAACGGGTTGAGCGAGCGCATGATGTCGGCGATCGTGCGGTACCCGTGCGCGTCGGCGTGCGGCGCCTCGGTCTTCTCCGCCAGCGAGAGCACGCTCGGGTTGGTCTCGGAGACCATCTTCTCGCAGAAGTCCACTCCGACCAGGTTCTCCTGGAAGATGTTGTGGTCGAACATGTACTCGGCGGCCTCGCCGAGGTTGATCAGCCACTCGCCCAGGTGCGGCGGCTTGACCCCGTACGCCATGTTCTGCGTGTAGCAGGAACAGGTGGCATGGTTGTCACCGCAGATGCCGCAGATGCGGCTGGTGATGAAGTGGGCGTCGCGAGGATCCTTGCCCTTCATGAAGATCGAGTAGCCGCGGAAGATCGACGAGGTGCTGTGGCACTCGACGACCTCCTTGTTCTCGAAGTCGATCTTGGTGTAGATGCCGAGGCTGCCCACGATCCGGGTGATCGGATCCCAGGCCATGTCGACGAGCTGGCCGGGCTCCCGCTTGGCGGTGGTCGGCTCGGGGACGATAGTTGTCATCGAAGTCCCTCCGGGTGATGCGAAATTGAACGAAGCGTGCCGCGACCTACCAGGTGCGGCGGGCCCCGGTGGTGAGTTGGTCGCCGTTGTGGCGCCACTTCGGCTCTTTGTCGACGGTGCGGCCCGTGACGCCGCGCAGGCTGCGGATCACGCTGCCGTACAACCCGACCGCGGTGCTGGACAGCTTGCCGCCGGGCGGCTCGTCCATGAACGGCATGAACTTGTCCGGGAAGCCGGGCATGGTGCATCCGATGCAGATGCCGCCGACGTTCGGGCAGCCGCCCACACCGTTGATCCACCCGCGCTTGGGCACGTTGCATTTGACAACCGGGCCCCAACAGCCAAGCTTCACAATGCATTTCGGTGAGCCGTATTCGGAGGCGAAATCACCCTGCTCGTAGTAGCCGGCGCGGTCACACCCCTCGTGCACGGTGTTGCCGAACAACCACTTCGGGCGCAGCGCGTCGTCGAGCGGGATCATCGGCGCCTGACCGGTCGCCATGTAGAGCAGGTAGGTCAGCGTCTCGGACAGGTTGTCCGGTTGGATCGGGCAGCCCGGAACGCAGACGATCGGGATGCCGGCCTTGCTCTTCCAGTCCCAGCCGAGGTAGTCGGGCACGCCCATCGCGCCGGTCGGGTTGCCGGCCATCGCGTGGATGCCGCCGTAGGTGGCGCACGTCCCGACCGCGACGATCGCGGTGGCCTTGGGCGCCAGCCGGTCGAGCCACTCGCTGGTGGTCATCGGCTGGCCGGTGGCCGGGTCATTGCCGAACCCGCACCAGTACCCCTCATCCTTGATCTTCTCGTTCGGGATGGATCCCTCGACGACGAGCACGAAGGGCTCGAGCTCGCCGCGATCGGCTTTGAAGAACCACTCGAGGAAGTCGTCGGCCCCGCCGTTCGGGCCGCATTCGAAATCGATCAGGGGCCAGTGCACGGCAACCTGAGGCAAGCCAGGAAGCGCACCGAGTGCTATTTCCTCGACGCTGGGCTGGGTGGCGGCAGTCAACGCCACCGAATCGCCGTCGCAACTGAGGCCCGCGTTAATCCATAGAACATGGATCAATGTTTGTTCTGCTTTGACTGCTGCTTCTGTTGGCATGCTGCAGCTTTCCGGAGCCGGGCTGGAAGCTCCTGCGCCGCCGGAGTCGACCGTCGGCCCACTTGCGCAGCGCTGATTTTGGGTCTACTCCCGCCTCAGTCGGTTGTCAACGGTCCACCGGTTGCCGGCAAATATACAGATGTGCTATTAGCCTCTGTTTGCCCGCATTGACGTTGCGGGACAAGGGATTTCCGCCGTCGGCCGCGCGGTCGGCCAACCCATGAGCAAGCCTAACGAAGCACCGGAGAATCCTCATCGTGTTGCAAGTGATTGGCAGGTCCGTCATGCGAGCCAATCGCAGTACGGCCGACCTCAGTCCTCGGAGTTCGTCGCGAATCGCCGCAGCCATCCGAACCAGGCGCCCATGCCGGCGCCGGTGCGCGCGCTGACCGGCAGGATCTCGGCCGTGGCGTTGACTTCGCGGACGTGCGAGATGTACGCGTCGACGTCGACATCCAGGTAGGGCACCAGGTCAATCTTGTTGAGCAGCACCACGTCCACCGAGCGGAACATCACCGGGTACTTCAGCGGCTTGTCCTCGCCCTCGGTGACGGAGTACACCATGGCCTTGGCGTGCTCGCCGACGTCGAACTCCGCCGGGCAGACCAGGTTGCCGACGTTCTCGATGATCACCAGGTCCAGGCGGGGGAGGTCGAGGCCGGGCAGGGCGCGATTGACCATCGGCGCGTCGAGGTGGCATTCCCCGCCAAACCCATTGCTGGTGTTGAGCAGTGACACCTGGGCCCCGCGCCCGCTGAGCTTGGCCGCGTCCAGATCGGTGGCGATGTCGCCCTCGATGACGCCGATCGCGAATTCGCCGGCGAGCTCGTCCAGCGTCGACTGCAGGATGGTGGTCTTGCCCGACCCCGGGGAGCTCATCAGGTTCAGCGTGCGGATCCCGTGGCCCTCGAACGCCGCCCGGTTGGCCGCGGCGAGGACGTCGTTCTCGGCGAAGATCGCCTCCAGCACGTCGATGCGCTGCTTGCCCGTCTGGTATTGACTGTGGTCCCCGTGCTCGTGATCGGGATGGTCGTGATCGTGGGTGTGCACGGTTCCGTCGTCGTGCCGGTGAAATCTGCCCATGGTCAAATCCGTTCGGGGGGAGCGTTTTTCACGAGACGTCCAAGGACGTCACCAGGAACTCGTTGCCGTGCAGCACCTCGACGTCGGGGCTGTCGCACTGCGGGCACCAGATCGACCAGGCCGAGGTGATCTCCGATTCGCGGCCACACGAACGGCATCGCACCTCGGCGCCGACACACTCGAGTTCCAGCTCGGCGTCCGGCATGTCCTCGGAATCCCGGACCAGTGTCCAGCAGAACGACAGCGATTCCGGCACCACCTGGCGCAGGGCCCCGATCCGCACCCGCACCACGTCGACGTGCCGGCCCTCGGCGTGGGTCTTGACCAGACCGGCGATGGCCTCGCACAGCGACAGCTCGTGCATGGCACTTTTCTACACCCGAACCGGTGGTCGCCTGAACTCAAGCGCAACTCGATCTCAGCGCTGATCGGGGATCGTCTGGTCTGGGTTTGCCCGATTCTGGCAAGTTCAGGCCCGGGACGATGTCGGGGTGCGACAATATTCCGCGTAAGGCGATGACGACGCAGGAAGCCGGTGCGAATCCGGCGCGGTCCCGCCACTGTCATCGGGGAGCGACCCTCACGAAGCCACGGCCACCGGTCGGAAGGCGAGGCGAGCAGCGATCCGAGAGCCAGGAGACTCGCGTCATCGTGTCCTGCTACCCGGGGCGGAGTACCCCGAGAGAGCTGGCCTGTCATGGCGCCGAAACCTCGTTGTCGAACCATCACTTTCGAATTCGGTCGTCTCCGATGACCGGCCCAATCTGGATGGCTTCACCGCCAGAGGTCCATTCGGCTCTGCTGAGCAGCGGGCCGGGGCCCCGTCCGCTACTGGCCGCGGCAGAGTCGTGGACCTCGTTGAGCATCGCGTACACCGAGACGGCCGAGGAGCTGACCGCGCTGATGGCGGGGGTGCAGGCCGGGGCATGGGAGGGCCCGAGCGCGGCGGCGTATGTGGCCAGCCACGCCCCCCATATCGCCTGGCTCGCGCTAGCCGCCGCCGACAGCGCGGCGACGGCCGTCCGACATCAAGCTGCGGCCACCGCCTACACCACCGCCCTCGCTGCGATGCCCACCCTGGCCGAGCTGGCCGCCAACCACGCCACCCACGCGGCGTTGCTGGGGACAAATTTCTTCGGCATCAACACCATCCCCATCGCACTGAATGAAGCTGACTATGCACGGATGTGGATCCAGGCCGCGACCGTGATGAGCGTCTACCAGGCGGTCTCGACCACCGCCGTGGCCTCGTCCCCGCAGGTGCCGGCGGCGCCGAAGATCGTGAATCTTCATGCGTTGGTGGAAACGTTCTACCAGGCCTTCCCGTTGCCTCCCGACACGGAGAACCAGGTCATGGCCTGGCTGACGAAAATTGGTTTCGTCGACTACTGGAACAACGTCCTAGAACCGCTGAGCAACGCGCTGTACGACAATCCCTTCTTCGCGGCGATGTTTTCGGGGTTTGATCCCTACCTGCCCCTGCTGGGTAACCCACTGATCTTCCTCAGCCCGTCCAACATCGCGTTCGCCCTGGGCTACCCGATGGATATCGGCTCCTATGTCGCGTATCTGTCGGAAACGTTCTTCTTTATCGGACTGGATCTGACGGCGGCGCTCGCTAGCGGCGATCCCGCGACGATCGGTTTCACCATCCTGTTCACCACCGTCGAAGCCGTCGGCACGATCATCACCGACACCATCGCGTTGCTCAAGACGCTGCTCGAGCAGACTGCCGTGGTCCTGACGGTTTTCGTGCCCCTGATAACCGCTCCCATAGTGGCGGTGGCCGCCGGCGCGGTGGCGCCGATTGGCCTCGCCGGCTTGGCGGGACTGGCCGCCCTGCCGCCGGTACCTCCCGTCGCGCCGTCCATCATGCCGCCGGTCGTTGCACTGTCGCCCAGCATCCCGACCCCCGCCTCTTCTCCGACGCCGGCTCCGGTGGAGGCCACCGCGCCGGCCGCTACACCCGCAGCGCCCCCGCCGTCGGCCACCCCACCGACGATGACCGGGGCGGGTACCGGTGTGGGCATGGAAGGCTTCGCCTATCTGGTGGGCGACCTGAGCGCGGTTGCCGGCGCGGCGGCGGCCGGCAAGGCCCGAAAGAAGGCGCCGCAACTCGACAACGTCGCCGCGCCCGCGACCGCGGCGACACCCATAGAAAAGAACAGAACGCAGCGGCGCCGGCGCACAAGGACGCAGATGCTCGGGCGCGGTTACGAATACATGGATTTGGACGACGCAATCGATCCGGGCGAAGACCCGGTTGACGCGGCGGCGGCATCGGCAACTGGCGCCGGGCCGCAGGGGTTCGCCGGAATCGCCACCAAAACCGGCGCTGGACCGGCAGGGCTGACCATCCTGGCCGACGGTGCGTTCGACGGCAGCCCGCGCATGCCGATGATTCCGAGCACGTGGAGCGGCGACTCACCAACGCAGGAAGAGCCATCCGATGGAGGAAATGGCACCGTGTGAAACGCAGCCAGCGGCCGGCGGTTCGACACCGTTGGCGCTTACGCGTGTTTGTGCGTCCACGGGTCGTAGCACCGCTCGGGCGATCCTGAAATCCAGGACCGGGCACCGGCGAGCACGGCCGCGTGCACCGCTCGTGCGATGCGGGCGCCGAACGCCGAGCGCGGCCCGCCGTACGTCTCCGGGGTCCCGTCCGTCGGGCAGTGCACAACAACCGCGTCCGAGGCGGTTCCGGTGGCCGGCACCCCGGCGTCGTACAACGCTTGCACTTTCGCCTCCGTTGCGGTGGCTACGGCGTTGACGAGGGCGGCATGAGACAGCCGCACCGGCACCGCAACCACGATGTTGATCGTCCCCACCCGGTGCTCGTCACCGTCGGTCGGCGGTCGTTGCTCCACAGTCTGGTAGTCAGCGAACGCGGTCGTTTGGACGCCGGGCCGCATCTCGCGGCGGAAGTGCCGGTCGGGCGCGGCCGCCCAGGCCGGGCTGGAGAGCCCAACCGTCGCGGCGGCATGCACGCCGCTGTCGTCGGCGCTGTGGTGCCGGGTCACGTCGACCGCGGTGAGTAGCCCGCAGCCGGCGCCGACCAGCTTGAGCGCGGTACCGATCTCAGTCAGGTGGCGGTCGGGGTCGGTCCGGTTGTAATCGAGAGGGACCGTTGCGTTGACCACCCAGTCCCGGGCGCCGATGCCGCCGCCGAGCGGGCCCGACGAGATACACAGTCGAGGCTCGGCGAATTGCCAGAGAAGCACGGGGATCGACCGACTTTGTTCCACCCGCGCGGTCAACCTGGGCTGCACGATCTCATCCTGGTTTGCAGCCGGCTAAGTCGCGGACTCTGGCTCCGGCGAGGAGAACGTCCACTTTTCCTCGATGCGCCCGTAGCGCCAGACCAGCAGCGCGACCGCCCACGTGAGGACGAACATGCCCACGACGGCGAAGCCGACGGCGTTGAGGTCCAGGCCGGCCAGCCACCGCCAGAAGGGACCGTGCCACCCCAGCTGGCCGGCGAACAGGCCGAGCAGCTCGACGGTCCCGATCAGTAACGCGATCACCACCGACAGCCCGGTGATGGTGATGTTGTAGTAGATCTTGCGCAGCGGGCTGGCGAAGGCCCAGCCGTAGGCGAAGTTCATGAACGAGCCGTCGATGGTGTCCAACAGGCACATGCCCGCGGCGAACAGCACCGGCAGACACAGGATGGCGTACCACGGCAGGCCGGCCGCCGCGCTGGTGCCGGCCAGCACCAGCAGCGCCACCTCGGTGGCGGTGTCGAAACCCAACCCGAACAACAGCCCCACCGGATAGAGGTGCCAGGACTTGGTGATCGATCGCGTGAGGCGGCCGACGAACCGGTTGATCAGCCCGCGGTTCTGTAGTCGCCGTTCGAGCTCGGATTCGTCGTAATGACCGCGGCGCAGGCGCGCGAGCACGCGCAGGATGCCCACCAGCACGACGATGTTGAGGATCGCGATCAGGTAGAGGAACACGCCCGAGACGCTGGTGCCGATCAGGCCGGTGTAGTGATGCAGCGTCGACGAGTCGTCCTCGACCGGCCCGACTACCGCTTTGACCCCGGTCGCCAGCAGCACCGCCAGCGCGAAGACCACCGTGGAGTGGCCCAGCGAGAAGAAGAAGCCGACGGCCAGGGGGCGCTGCCCGTCGCCCATCAGCTTGCGGGTGGTGTTGTCGATGGCGGCGATGTGGTCGGCGTCGAAGGCGTGGCGCATGCCCAGGGTGTAGGCCGTCAGCCCGACGCCAATGCCAAAAGCCTTGCCGCCCAAGTCAAGTCGCGCCGGATCGACGAGCAGGACCAGGGTGCCCCAGCCGATCACATGCAGCGCGGCGATCACCGCCAGCATCGAGCCGAGCCGCCACCACTCCGCCGGCGCCAAGGCGCTTCGCACGTTACCGGCCACGATCACGACATTAGGGAGCGTCGCGAGCCAATTGCAAGCGGATTGCAGGAGTAGCCAGGGGAAAACTGGCAATCCGGGGTGTCGGCCGCGACACTGAGAAGATGACGCCCAAGGCCTCCAAACAGGCCACCGCGCTGGACCCCGCCGTCACCGAACGGATCGGTGGTCTCCTTCGGGCCCACGGGCTGCGGCGGATGGCGTCGCGGATCCAGGTGTTGGCCGTGCTCGAGCCGGTCAACGGCCACCTGCCGGTGGCCGAGATTCACCAGCGGGTGCGTGCGTCCCTGCCGCCCGGCACCCCGCCGCCCGACGTCGCGACGATCTATCGCACCGTGACGACGCTGGTCGACCAGGGCGTGCTGCACGCGCTGACCCTCGAGGGCGGCCTGACCACCTACGGCCTGGCCACCGCCCCCCACCACCACGCGGTGTGCACCCGCTGCGGCTCGATCATCGAAGTGCCCGCGCGGCAGCTGAGCTCGGCGCTCGAGCACGCGATGGCGGGCAGCGCGTTCGCGCTGTCGGAGGCGGCCGGCTTGACGCTGCACGGGCTGTGCCCGCAGTGTCAGCGCGGCTGAGGGGGGCGCAGGCCCAGTAGGGCGTTCTCGACCGCCTCGGGCAGCGCCGGATGAATCCAGTACTGGCCGCGCGCCATCTCCGGCGCGGTCAGACCGAAGCTCATCGCCTGGATCAGCGGCTGGATGATCGACGACGCCTGGTGGCCCATGATGTGCGCGCCCAACAGGCACCCGGTGTTGCGCTCGGCGATGAGTTTGACGATGCCGGTGGTGTCCTCCATCGCCCAGCCGTAGGCGACGTCGCCGTAGTCCTGGACGGCGACCGAGATGTCGAATCCGCGTGCGATGGCCTGGTTTTCGGTGAGGCCGACGGTCGCCAGCTGGGGATCGGTGAACACCGCCGACGGCACGAATCGGTGGTCGGTCACCGCCATCGACTCGGTGTCGTCCCAATCGCACAGCAGGTTGTGCTGCACGACGCGCGCCTCGTGGTTGGCGACGTGCTTGAGCTGGTACGGCGACGAGACGTCGCCGAGCGCGAAAGCGCCGCGCGTCGAGGTGCGTTGGTATTCGTCGACCACCACCTGGCCGTTCTGGACGTCGATACCGGCCTGCTCGGCGTCCAGCAGGTCGCCGTTGGGCAACCGGCCTGTCGCCACCAGCAGCACGTCGGCGTTCAGGGTGGAGCCGTCGTCGAGCTCGAGGGCGACGCCGGAGCCGCGGTTGGCGGCGCGAGCGACCATCCGGTGGGTGCGCAGCTCCCATTTGCGCGAGGCGATGCGGGTAAACCGTTTGCAGATCGTGTCGTCGAAGTGGCGCAGCAGCGTGGAGCCCCGGACCACCAGGGTGACCCGGACGCCAAGTGCGGAAAACACGTGCGCGAATTCCGTTGCCACGAAACCACTTCCGATGATCACGAGGTGCTCGGGCAGTTCGGGGATGCGCATGATGGTGTCGCTGGTGTGGTAGTGCACGTCAGACGCAAGAATGGTCGAGGGGATCACCGGTCGCGAGCCCGCCGCGATCACCACCTGATCGGCGGTGAATTCTTCGCCCGCGTCGGTGCGCAACAGGAATCGCCCGTCGGATTGGACCGGTCTGAACCGGGTGTGCCGTTCGTACAGATCGACATTGGGCAACGAGCGCCGGTACTCTTCGCCGCTCATCGAGATGGGGTCGATGCGCCCGAAGACACGCGAGACGATGTCGTCCCAGCGCACCCCGTCGATGTGCGCGTCGACGCCGTAGCGGCCCGCCTCGCGCACGGTGGCCGCGACCTCGGCGGCGTAGACGAACATCTTCGTCGGGATGCACCCGACGTTAAGGCAGGTGCCGCCGAAGGTGCCCTGCTCGCAGATGGCGACGCGCTTGCCGGCGTACCTGTCGTCCAGAATGGTGTTGCCCGAACCGGTTCCGATGATCGCGAGGTCGTACGTTTCCATGCTCGGGCCGTCACCCCTTCCCCGGGGACGCCGGCGCGGGGCTGTTTTGGCTGCCGAGGTAGTGGTCCAGCCACAGGTCCAGTTCTCGATAAGCGGTGCGCCGCGGTTGGGCCAGCGACAGGAACACGTCGTGTTTGGCGTCGGGCACCGGGACGATGGTGGTGCGATTGCCGATGCAGCCCGCCCACTTGGCGATCTGGGTGACGTCGAGGACCGCGTCGCCGGTTTGCATGGACGCAGGGTCGTTGGTTTCGCGCACGGTGCGGTCGGAACGCAGGATCAGGTTGGGCACTCCGACGTCGAGCCCGCGGTGCAGGCGGGCCTGGCCGCGGCGGATGGCGTGCAACCAGCCGAGGGTGATCGGGAAGCCGCCCAGCGGCTTCCACTGCAGGTTGTAGTCGAACTCGCCGTGGTAGTCACGGTGCAGGGTGGTGCCGTAGCCACCTTCGGTGGATCCGCGGACCACGCCCTTCGACTTCACCCGGGACAGGCCGGCGATCACCGCCGAGGTCACCGAGTGGCGCAGCACCGCGGGGCCGTGCAGGTCGAGGAACGGGCTGTTGAGGACCAGGCCGCCGACCCCGGCGTGCGCCGCGGGATTGTGCCGGCGCAGCCGGTCCAGCCACAGGGGCACGATGAGCCCGCCGGAGGAATGGCCGTAGACCAGGACCTTGGCTCGCCGGCCGGAGGGGCCGGGTTCGCGGATGGCCGCCAAGGCGTGCTCGAGTTCGGCGTCATAGTGGGCCAGGTCGGTGATGAAATGCGGGGTCTGGCCGTCGCGGCGCGATCGGCCGCACTTCTGCAGGTCCAGCGCGTAGAAGGCGAAGCCACGCTCGGCGAAGCGATCCGCCAACTCGGTGTGGAAGAAGTAGTCGGTGTAGCCGTGCACGGCCAGGGCGGCGTGCCGCGCGTCCGACGGCTCGCCGCGGCGGACCAGCGTCGCCACGATCTCGCCCTCGCCGACGGGGTCGAGCCCGAGCGGGATCGTGCGCTGCCAATAGCCGGGCAGCACGTCGGGCACCCAGCCAGTCGCCCCGCCAGTCACGAGGCCAGCTTAAATGTTTTGCCGGTACGGGTGGGCCGCACGTCGTTAGCTCCTGATAGGCCCGGGATAACCTGGGACGGTGTCAGGCCCAGCCAGAACCGCACGCACCGACGTGGTGCTGGTCGGTGCGGGCATCATGAGCGCCACGCTGGGCGCATTGCTGCGTCGGCTGGAACCCGACTGGTCGATCACGCTGATCGAGCGGCTGGACGCCGTCGCCGCCGAGAGCAGCAGCCCCTGGAACAACGCCGGCACCGGGCACTCCGCGCTGTGCGAGCTGAACTACACGCCGGAGAACCCCGACGGTTCGATCGACATCACCAAAGCCGTGCGCATCAACGAGCAGTTCCAGGTGACGCGCCAGTTCTGGGCGTACGCCGTCGAGAACGGCATCCTGACCGACCGCAGCTTCCTCAACCCGGTCCCACACGCCAGCTTCGTGCGCGGGGCGCAGCGCGTGGACTACCTGCGGCGGCGGCAGCGCGCGCTGGCCGGTAACCCGCTGTTCGCGCGCACCGAATTGATCGACGACCCGGACGAGTTCGCCCGCCGCCTGCCGTTCATGGCGGCCAAACGTGACTTCTCCGAGCCGACCGCGCTCAACTGGGCCGCCGACGGCACCGACGTCGACTTCGGTTCGCTGGCAAGACAACTCGTCGGCTACTGCGTGCGGGGCGGTGCGACGGCGCTGTTCGGTCACGAGGTCCGCAACCTGACCCGCCAATCCGACGGCAGCTGGACGCTGCTGGTCCGCAACCGCCGCACGGGCGAAAGGCGCCGGCTGAACGCCAAATTCGTGTTCGTCGGCGCCGGGGGAGACGCGCTGCCGCTGCTGCAGAAGTCGGGTATCAAGGAGGTCAGGGGGTACGCCGGCTTCCCGATCGGCGGCCGGTTCCTGCGCGCCGACAACCCCGCGCTCACCGCCGCACACCGCGCCAAGGTGTACGGCGCCCCGGCGCCGGGCGCGCCGCCGCT
The DNA here is from genome assembly GCF_059812245.1 of Mycobacterium sp. NGS64. Lineage (NCBI taxonomy): Bacteria > Bacillati > Actinomycetota > Actinomycetes > Mycobacteriales > Mycobacteriaceae > Mycobacterium > Mycobacterium sp. NGS64. Next base: position 1,061,624 of record NZ_JCALCI010000001.1, read on the forward strand.
GGGTGCGCTGCATCTGGACCTTCGCTTCGTCAACGGCAAGTCGTGGCTGGTGTTCGGGCCGTTCGCCGGCTGGTCGCCGAAGTTCTTGAAGCACGGCCATTTCACCGACCTGCCCCGCTCGGTCAAGCCCGATAACGTCGTGTCGATGCTCGGGGTCGGGGCCACCCAGCTGACGCTGCTCAACTACCTGATCGGCCAGCTGCGGCTCTCCGAGCCCGACCGGGTGCGCGCGCTACGCGAATTCGCGCCCAGCGCAACCGATTCGGACTGGGAGCTCACCGTCGCCGGCCAGCGGGTTCAGGTGATCCGCCGCGACAGGCGCCGCGGCGGGGCGCTCGACTTCAACACCACCGTGCTCAGCGCCGACGACGGCAGCATCGCCGGCCTGCTGGGCGGCTCCCCGGGGGCGTCGACCGCGGTGCCGGCCATGCTCGACGTGTTGCAGCACTGCTTCGCCGACCGGTATGCCTCGTGGTTACCGGCGCTCAAGGAGATGGTGCCGTCGCTGGGGACGGAGCTGTCCCGGGAGCCGGCGCTGTTCGAGGACGTCTGGTCGTGGGGGACCAAGGCGCTGGGGCTGGAGGCATCGTGAGTGAAGCGCTGCGCCGCGCCTGGTCCAAAGACCTTGACGCCGCGACCCTTTACGAGCTGCTCAAGCTGCGGGTGGAAGTGTTCGTCGTCGAGCAGGCCTGCCCTTATCCGGAGCTGGACGGGCGCGACCTGCTCGCCGAAACCCGGCACTTTTGGCTGGAAACGCCCGACGGCGAGGTGATCTGCACGCTGCGGTTGATGGAGGAGCACGCCGGCGGCGAGAAGGCCTTTCGCCTAGGGCGGCTGTGCACCAAACGCAGCGCCCGCGGCCAGGGCCACACCACCCGGCTGCTGCGCGCCGCGCTCGCCGAGGTCGGCGACTATCCGTGCCGGATCGACGCCCAGGCATACCTGGCCGACATGTACGCCCAGCACGGATTCGTCCGGGCCGGTGACGATTTCGTTGACGACGGCATCCCGCACGTTCCGATGGTGCGTCCCGGCTCCGGTCTGGCGGAGGCGCCGTGAAGCCGTATCCGTTCAGCGCGATCGTCGGGCACGACCAACTGCGGCTGGCCCTGCTGCTGTGCGCCGTGCGCCCGGAGATCGGCGGCGCGCTCATCCGCGGCGAGAAGGGCACCGCCAAGTCGACGGCCGTGCGCGGCCTGGCGGCGCTGCTGTCCGCCGCGACCGGAAGCTCCGACGCTGGGCTGGTCGAAATGCCGCTCGGCGCAACCGAAGACCGCGTCATCGGTTCCCTGGACCTGCAGCGGGTGCTGCGCGACGGCGAGCACGCGTTCTCCCCCGGGCTGCTGGCGCGCGCCCACGGCGGCGTGCTCTACGTCGACGAGGTCAACCTGCTGCACGACCACCTGGTCGACGTGTTGCTCGACGCCGCCGCGATGGGCCGGGTGCATATCGAGCGCGACGGCATCTCCCACTCGCACGAGTCGCGCTTCGTGTTGATCGGCACCATGAACCCGGAGGAGGGCGAGCTGCGTCCCCAGTTGCTGGACCGGTTCGGGCTCACCGTCGACGTGCACGCGTCGCGCGACGTCGAGGTGCGGATGCAGGTGATCCGGCAGCGGATGGCCTACGAAGCGGACCCGGACGCGTTCGCGGCCCGCTACGCCGACGCCGACGCGGAACTGGCCCGCCGGATCGCCGCGGCCCGGGCCCTCGTCGACCAGGTGTCCTTGCCGGACAACGAATTACGGCGCATTGCCGCCCTGTGCGCGGCGTTCGACGTCGACGGCATGCGGGCGGACCTGGTCGTGGCCCGCACCGCGGTCGCGCACGCCGCGTGGCGCGGCGCCAGCGCCGTCGAGGAGCAGGACATCCGGGTGGCGGCCGAGCTGGCGTTGCCGCACCGGCGCCGCCGCGACCCGTTCGACGAGCCCGGCATCGACCGCGACCAGCTGGACGAGGCCCTGGCGCAAGCCGGTTCCGAAGACCCCGAGCCCGATCCCGACCCGCCCGGGGGCGGGCAGGTGACCGATGCGCCCGCGCCGCAAGCAAATTCGACACCGGCTTCGTCGCAGTCGACGAAACCCAGCGCGCCGCCGTCGGCGACGTTTCGCACCCGGGCGTTGACCGTCCCAGGGGTCGGCGAGGGCGCGCCGGGACGGCGGTCGCGGGCGCGCAATACTTCCGGCATGGTGGTGTCCGCCACCGACGGCGGTGACACCGCCTCCGGCGCGTACGGGCTGCATCTTTTCGCCACGCTGCTGGCGGCCGCGGAGCGCGCCGGGACGGGGCCGCTGCGTCCGGACCCGCAGGACGTGCGCCGCGCCATCCGCGAAGGGCGCGAAGGCAACCTGGTGATCTTCGTCGTCGACGCGTCGGGCTCGATGGCCGCCCGGGACCGCATGGCCGCCGTGAGCGGCGCCACCCTGTCGCTGCTGCGCGACGCCTACCAGCGCCGGGACAAGGTCGCGGTGATCACCTTCCGCCAACAACAAGCCCGGCTGTTGCTGCCGCCGACATCCTCGGCGCACATCGCCGGGCGACGGCTCGCCCGCTTCGACACCGGCGGCAAGACCCCGCTGGCCGAGGGCCTGCTGGCCGCACGAGAGCTGATCATCCGGGAAAAGGCGCGCGACCGCGCGCGACGCCCACTGGTGGTCGTGCTCACCGACGGCCGGGCCACCGCCGGGCCGGACCCGTTGCGGCGCAGCCGAATCGCGGCGGCCCGGCTGCGCGCCGAAGGCGCCGCCGCGGTGGTCGTGGACTGCGAGACGTCGTACGTGCGGCTGGGGCTGGCCCGTCAGCTCGCGGATCAGCTCGGCGCGCCGGCGGTGCGGCTCGAGCAGTTGCGCGCCGATCACCTGACGCGCGCCGTGCGCGGCGCGGCCTGAGCGAGGATAAGCCTCCATGCCACAGGGGAAACCGCTCGAGGTGCCCGACGACGGCCTGACCACCCGGGCGCGGCGCAACACGCCCGTGCTGGCGGTGCACACCGGCGCGGGCAAGGGAAAGTCGACGGCGGCATTCGGCATGGCGTTGCGGGCGTGGAACGCCGGGCTGCGCGTGGCCGTGTTCCAATTCGTCAAGAGCGCGAAGTGGAAGGTGGGCGAGGAGGCGGCGTTCGCCCGGCTCGGCGAGCTGCACGACCGCGACGGCGCCGGGGGAGCGGTCGAATGGCACAAGATGGGGGCCGGCTGGTCCTGGACGCGCAAGGCCGGCAGCGAAATCGACCACGCGGCGGCCGCGGCCGACGGTTGGGCCGAGATCGCGCGCCGGCTGGCCGCGCAGCGGCACGACTTCTACGTGCTGGACGAATTCACCTATCCGCTCAAGTGGGGCTGGGTCGACGTCGACGACGTGGTCGACACCCTGCTGGCCAGGCCCGGCCACCAGCACGTGGTGATCACCGGTCGCGACGCCCCGCAGCGGCTGGTCGACGCCGCCGATCTGGTCACCGAGATGACCAAGGTCAAACACCCGATGGACGCGGGCCGCAAGGGGCAGAAGGGCATCGAGTGGTGAGCGTCCCCGCGAGCCGCCGCGAGGGCGCGTGTCTGCACGGCGACACGCCGTGTTCGGTGTCATTTTGCGCGCGCTCGCGGCACCGGGTGGGGCGATGACGCCGGTCCCCGCGGTGGTCATCGCCGCGCCCGCGTCGGGAAGCGGAAAGACCACCGTCGCAACGGGTTTGATCGGCGCCCTGCGCGAGGCGGGCCATGCCGTCGCGCCGTTCAAGGTCGGCCCCGACTTCATCGACCCCGGCTACCACGGCCTGGCCGCCGGGCGCCCCGGCCGCAACCTCGATCCGGTGTTGGTGGGGGAGCGGCTCATCGGCCCGCTGTATGCGCACGGGACCGCCGGCGCGGACATCGCCGTCATCGAGGGCGTGATGGGGCTCTTCGACGGGCGCATCGGAACGACCGCGCCCGCGGCGGGCTCCACCGCCCACGTCGCCGGCCTGCTGGGCACCCCGGTGATCCTGGTGGTCGACGCGCGCGGCCAGAGTCACAGCGTCGCGGCGCTGCTGCACGGGTTTTCGACCTTCGACGCCGCCACCCGGATCTGCGGCGTGATCCTCAACCGGGTCGGGTCGCCCCGGCACGAGCAGGTGCTGCGACAGGCCTGCGAGCAGGCCGGCGTCCCGGTGTTGGGCGCCATCCCGCGCACCGCCGAATTGGAGCTGCCCACAAGGTATCTCGGGCTCGTCACGGCCGTTGAGTACGGGCGCCGCGCGCACGACGCGGTGCAGGCGATGACCGCCCTGGTCGCCCGCCACGTCGATCTGGCCGCCGTGGTGGCGGCCGCCCGCTGCGGCAGCGCCGATGCGCCGTGGGACCCCGCCGTGGCGGTGGGCGAGGTGCCGGCCGCGCGCGCGATCGTCGCCGTGGCGGCCGGAAAGGCGTTCAGCTTCGGCTACGCCGAGCACGCGGAGCTGCTGCGCGCCGCCGGCGCCGACGTCGCCGAGTTCGACCCGCTCGTCGACGCGTTGCCCGACGGCACCGACGCGGTCCTGTTGCCCGGCGGCTTTCCCGAGCAGTTCACCGCGGAACTGTCCGCCAACGAGGTTGTCCGGCGCCAAATCAAGGAGCTGGCCGCCGCCGGCGGGCCCGTGCACGCCGAATGCGCCGGGCTGATCTACCTGGCCTCAGAACTTGACGGGCAACCGATGTGTGGCGTGCTGGCCGGGTCGGCGCATTTCACGCCGCACCTCACGCTGGCCTACCGTGAGGCCGTCGCGGTGGTGGATTCGCCGCTGTATTCCGTCGGCGAGCGGGTGGTCGGGCACGAATTCCACCGGACCGCAGTGACTTTCGCCCAGAGCTACCAGCCGGCGTGGGTGTACCAGGGTGATCAGGTCCAGGCGGTCTCCGACGGCGCCGTGCACGCCGGCGTGCACGCGTCGTACCTGCACACCCACCCGGCCGCCGCGCCGGGCGCCGTGGCGCGCTTCGTCGCGCGCGCCGGCCGGCCGGCGCGCAACCCTTAGGCTTGCCGCGTGACCGACAACGCCTACCTGGCCGGGCTGCGGCTGGCCGGCAAGAAGGTCGTCGTGGTCGGCGGCGGGACCGTCGCCCAGCGCCGGTTGCCCCTGCTCATCGCCAGCGGCGCCGACGTGCACGTCATCACGCGCACCGCCACCCCGGCCGTCGAGGCGATGAGCGGAATCGTCCTGTCGGTGCGCGAATACCGCGACGGCGACCTCGACGGGGCCTGGTACGCGATCGCGGCCACCGACGACGCCCGGGTGAACGCCGCCGTCGTCGCCGAAGCCGAACGCAACCAGATCTTCTGCGTCCGCGCGGACATCGCCGTCGAGGGAACCGCGGTCACCCCGGCGACCTTCAGCTACGCGGGCCTGTCGGTCGGGGTGCTGGCCGGCGGCGAGCACCGCCGGTCCGCGGCCATCCGGTCGGCCATCCGGGAGGCCCTGCAGCAGGGGGTCATCACCGCCGAGAGCTCCGATGTGGTGCGCGGCGGGGTGGCGCTGGTCGGCGGCGGCCCCGGCGACCCCGAACTGATCACGGTGCGCGGGCGGCGGCTGCTCGCCCAGGCCGACGTGGTGGTCGCCGACCGGCTCGCGCCGCCGGAACTGCTCGCGGAGCTGCCGCCGCACGTGGAGGTCATCGACGCGGCCAAGATCCCGTACGGGCGCGCCATGGCCCAGGACGCGATCAACCACGTCATGATCGAGCGGGCCCGGTCCGGCCGCTTTGTCGTCCGCCTCAAGGGCGGGGACCCCTTCGTCTTCGCGCGCGGGTATGAGGAGGTGTTGGCATGCGCCGAGGCCGGAATTCCGGTGACCGTGGTGCCCGGTGTGACAAGTGCCATAGGCGTGCCCGCGCTGGCGGGCGTTCCGGTCACGCACCGGGCGATAAATCACGAGTTCGTGGTGGTCAGCGGGCACGTTGCGCCGGGCCACCCCGAATCGTTAGTGAATTGGGATGCATTGGCCGCGATGCGGGGCACCATCGTTTTGCTGATGGCCGTCGAACGCATCGAGCAATTCGTCGACGTGCTGCTGAAGGGCGGCCGACCTGCGGATACGCCGGTGTTGGTGGTCCAGCACGGGACAACCGCAGCTCAGCACACGTTGCGGGCCACCCTGGCCGACACGCCGGAAAAGATCCGCGCCGAGGGGATCCGACCTCCGGCGATCATCGTGATCGGGGCCGTAGCTGCGTTCGGCGTTTAAAAGATTCTTAAGATTACTGTAAGGTAACCCATTATGACGGCTCTCAACGACGCAGAGCGCGCGGCCCAAAACTGGACCTCCGCACGCCCCGATCGTCCGGCCCCGGTGCGCGCTACGCCGCCGGCGGAGACCGCCTCACGTATCGGCAGGTATGCGCCTACGTGGCTGCCTTCGTGGCGGTTCATCGCGGCCGTGATCGCGATCGGTGGCATGCAGCTGCTGGCGACCATGGACAGCACCATCGCCATCGTGGCGCTGCCCAGGATCCAGAACGACCTGAGCCTCTCCGACGCCGGCCGCAGCTGGGTGATCACCGCATACGTGCTGACGTTCGGCGGGCTGATGCTGCTGGGTGGTCGCCTCGGCGACACCATCGGGCGCAAGCGCACGTTCATCGTCGGCGTCGCGCTGTTCACCATCTCCTCCGTGCTGTGCGCGGTCGCCTGGGACGAGGCGACCATGGTCATCGCCCGGCTGCTGCAGGGCATCGGCTCGGCCATCGCGTCGCCTACCGGTCTGGCGCTGGTGGCGACCACCTTCCCGAAGGGGCCGGCTCGTAACGCCGCGACGGCCGTGTTTGCCGCGATGACCGCGATCGGCTCCGTGATGGGCCTCGTCGTCGGCGGCGCACTGACCGAGCTGTCCTGGAGGCTGGCCTTCCTGGTGAACGTGCCGATCGGGCTGGTGATGATCTACCTGGCCCGCACCGCGCTGCGCGAAACCAACCGGGAGCGGATGAAGCTGGACGCGACCGGCGCCATGCTGGCCACGCTGGCCTGCACCGCCGCCGTCTTCGCCTTCTCGATGGGTCCGGAGAAGGGCTGGGTATCGGTCACCACCATCGGCTCGGCCGCGGTGGCCCTGGCGGCGGCCCTGGCCTTCATCGTCGTCGAGCGCACCGCCGCGAACCCCGTCGTCCCGTTCGAGCTGTTCCGCGACCGCAACCGGCTGGTCACGTTCGCCGCGATCTTCCTGGCCGGCGGACTCATGTTCAGCCTGACTGTGTGCATCGGCCTGTACGTGCAGGACATCCTCGGCTACAGCGCGCTGCGGGCGGGTGTCGGCTTCATCCCGTTCGTCATCGCGATGGGCATCGGACTCGGTCTGTCGTCGCAGCTGGTGTCGCGGTTCTCACCGCGGGTGCTGACGATCGGCGGCGGGCTGCTGCTCTTCTGGGCGATGATCTACGGCTCGCTTTTCATGCACCGCGGCGTGCCGTACTTCCCCAACCTGGTGCTGCCGATCATCGTGGGCGGGATCGGGATCGGCATTTGCGTGGTCCCGCTGACCCTGTCGGCGATCGCGGGTGTCGGCTTCGACCAGATCGGCCCGGTGTCGGCGATCGCGCTGATGCTGCAGAGCCTGGGCGGCCCGCTGGTGCTGGCCGTCATCCAGGCCGTGATCACCTCGCGCACGCTGTACCTGGGCGGCACCAACGGCCCGGTGAAGTTCATGAACGCCGCGCAGTTGCAGGCCCTCGACCACGGCTATACCTACGGGTTGCTGTGGGTGGCCGGCGTGGCCGTCATCGTGGGCGGTGCGGCGCTGCTCATCGGCTACACCCCCGAGCAGGTCGCCCACGCGCAAGAGGTCAAGGACGCGCTCGACGCGGGGGAACTGTAAGTTCCGCGAGAGTGCCACCGGCGACGGTCGCACTCGGGAAACGCGTCGGTAGTTGCACTTTCGCGGTGTCAGGCGGCTGCCGTCCCACCACCTGAGGCACGTTAGGCTGGCCCGCTGTGATCACCCGGATGTCCGAGCTGTTCCTGCGCACCCTGCGCGACGACCCCGCCGACGCCGAAGTGCCCAGCCACAAGCTGCTCATTCGCGCCGGCTACGTCCGGCCCGTCGCGCCCGGGCTGTACAGCTGGCTGCCCCTCGGGCTGCGGGTGCTGCGCAAGATCGAACGGATCGTCCGCGACGAGATGAACGCGATCGGCGGGCAGGAGATCCTGTTCCCGGCCCTGCTGCCGCGCGCGCCGTACGAGACGACGAACCGGTGGACCGAATACGGCGACGGCGTTTTCCGCCTGCAGGACCGCCGCGGCAACGACTACCTGCTCGGCCCCACGCACGAGGAGCTCTTCGCCCTGACCGTCAAGGGCGAGTACAGCTCCTACAAGGACTTTCCGCTGCTGCTGTTCCAGATCCAGAACAAGTACCGCGACGAGGCGCGGCCGCGGGCCGGCATCCTGCGGGTCCGGGAGTTCTTGATGAAGGACTCCTACTCGTTCGACATCGACGACGCGGGGCTGAAGGCCGCCTATCACGCGCACCGTGAGGCGTATCAGCGCATCTTCGAGCGGCTGCAGGTGCGCTACGTCATCGTGTCGGCGGTGTCGGGCGCGATGGGCGGCAGCGCGTCCGAGGAATTCCTGGCCGAAAGCGAAGTCGGCGAGGACACCTTCGTGCGCTGCCTGGAGTCCGGGTACGCGGCCAACGTCGAGGCGGTCGTCACCGCCCGCCCCGAGGCGCGCCCGGTCGACGGGCTGCCCGAGGCGGTGGTCCACGACACCGGCGACACCCCGACGATCGCCACCCTGGTCGCCTGGGCCAACGGCGCCGACCTGGGCCGCGAGATCACCGCGGCCGACACCTTGAAGAACGTCCTGCTGAAGGTCCGCCAGCCCGGCGGGGAGTGGGAGCTGCTGGCCGTCGGGGTGCCCGGCGACCGCGAGGTGGACGACAAGCGGCTGGGCGCGGCGCTGGAACCGGCCGACTACGCCCTGCTCGACGACGCCGACTTCGCCAAGTACCCATTCCTGGTGAAGGGCTACATCGGGCCGAAAGCGTTGCGGGAGAACGGCGTTCGCTACCTCGTCGACCCGCGGGTGGTGGACGGCACCAGCTGGATCACCGGGGCCGACGAGCCCGGCCGGCATGTCGTCGGGCTGGTGGCGGGCCGGGACTTCACGGCCGACGGCACCATCGAGGCCGCCGAGGTGCGCGACGGCGACCCGTCCCCGGACGGGGCGGGCCCACTGGTGTCCGCGCGCGGCATCGAGATCGGGCACATCTTCCAGCTCGGCCGCAAATACACCGACGCCTTCACCGTCGACGTCCTCGGCGAGGACGGCAAGCCGGTGCGCCTGACCATGGGCTCCTACGGCCTGGGCGTCTCCCGGATGGTGGCCGTCATCGCCGAGCAGCACCACGACGAGCTGGGCCTGCGCTGGCCGTCGGCCGTGGCGCCGTTCGACGTCCACCTGGTCATCGCCAATAAGGACGACCAAGCCCGCGCCGGGGCGATCGCGCTGGCCGACGACCTGGATCGGCTGGGTCTCGAGGTGCTGCTCGACGACCGCCAGGCGTCGCCCGGGGTGAAGTTCAAGGACGCCGAGCTGCTGGGCGTGCCGCGGATCGTCGTGGTGGGGCGGGGCTGGGCCGACGGGGTGGTCGAGCTGCGGGATCGCTTCGGCGGGCAGACCCGCGAGCTCGCGGTGAGCGAATCGCTGGCCACCGACATCGTGGCGGCCCTGGACTCCTAGCGCGGGCTACTCGTTGCCGCCCGGGAAGCTGGTCGTGATGGGCCAGGCGCCCAGCACGCGGTTCCACCTGGCGGCCATGACCGTGCTCTGCATCAGGGCGTTGGCTGCGAACGCGCGGTCATCCGCCGTCTCCGCGTGCTCGATGACGGCGCGCCACGCCGTCGAGCAGTCGTTCTCCATGCGGGCCGCCAGCCGCGCCGCGTCGGCCGGGCTGCCCACCAGCATCGGCAACTGGTAGCCCGCGGCGGCGACCGGCGCGTTGACCTTTCGGGCTGCCAGCATCGCGATCACGTCGTCGCGGCGTTGGCGGTGCTGGCCCAGGGCCTCCACCACCATGTCGTTGACGCTGGGCGGCGACAGCGCGGACACGATGCCGTAGCCGTAGATCGTCGAGTGCTCGATGGCCAGCGCGTCGCACAGGGCCGCGTTGTCGGCGTCCTTGCCGGAACTCATATCGACGGCCCCCCGGGCACCAGCGCCACGGTCGCGGACGCCGTGCACGACGCGGCGATCGACGCGAGCAGCCCGGACCGGTAGCCGGACTCCGTCGTCACCAGCCGGCTGGCGTTCTCCGCGGACGCGCGCAGCGAGTTGATCACGTCGGGCACCGGCGGCGGTGGCGGCGGCGGGCCCGGCGGCGGGGCGGGGGTGGGGCTGGGGCTGGTCGTCTCGCTCGACGACGCGGTGAGCTTGCCCGCCGCCCGGGAGATCTCCGTGGACAGCGCGCGGGCGTGTGCGGCGCGCTGGGTCGCGACGACGGTCAACGCGGCCGCGACCTGGGGCGCGAGACCCACAGCGGTGGCCGCGGCCCCGGCCAGCGCGCTGTCTTTGCGGGCCTGGTCCAACGGTCCCAACAGGTTTTCGACGGCGGGCGGCTTCGGCTGCGGTTCGCCGCAGGCGGACGCGACCACCCCGAGCGCAGCAAGGGCTGCGGCGCCGGCGAGCACACCCCGCCGGTTGGTAACCGGTACTGCGCTAGGCACAGCAACATCCTGCCATTGCGCGACGGGGGGCCGGTCCAAGGACCGTGACCACGCACGATCGCGCCGTTATGGGCGTTTCCTGGCGTATCGTGGGTAGCTGACTGACACCGGAAACCACCCGGAAACAACCTGGGTGGCGACATCCGCCAGATGACCGGACAACTCAAGATGAGGAGCTCGCCGTGACCACCGGGCTACCTTCGCAGACGCAGGTGATCGAGCTACTCGACGGAGAATTCGCGCGCGCCGGTTACGAAATCGAAGACGTGGTCATCGACGGCCGCGCGCGTCCGCCGCGGATCACCGTGATCGCCGACGGCGACGAGCCCCTCGACCTCGACACGATCGCCACCCTGTCCCGTTCGGCATCGGCTTTGCTGGACGGCTCCGAGATCGTCGGCGCCTTCCGCGACAGCTACGTGCTGGAGGTCAGTTCGCCGGGCGTGGACCGCCCGCTGACCAGCGAGAAACACTTCCGCCGCGCCCGTGGCCGCAAGGTCGAGGTCGCGTTGTCGGACGGATCGCAGCTCACCGGCCGGGTCGGGGAGACCCGCGACGGCACGGTCGCGCTGGTGGTTCGCGCCGGCCGGGACTGGACCGTACGCGAGATCCCCCGCGCAGAAATCGTGAAAGCCGTTGTGCAGGTTGAGTTTTCACCGCCAGCCCGGGCGGAGCTGGAACTGGCTGGATTGGCTGAGGCGGGGCGGCCGGACAGGACGGAGGCCGAGGCATGAACATCGACATGGCCGCATTACACGCGATCGAGGTGGATCGGGGCATCTCGGTCAACGAGCTGCTCGAGACGATCAAATCCGCGCTGCTCACCGCCTACCGGCACACCCAGGGCCATCAGATGGACGCGACCATCGAGATCGACCGCAAAACCGGCGTCGTTCGCGTGATGGCCCGGGAGACCGACGAGGACGGCAACGTCATCAGCGAATGGGACGACACCCCGGAGGGTTTCGGACGCATCGCCGCGACGACCGCGCGCCAGGTGATGCTGCAGCGTTTCCGCGACGCCGAAAACGAGCGCACCTACGGGGAGTTCTCCACCCGCGAGGGGGAGATCGTCGCGGGGGTGATCCAGCGCGACAGCCGGGCCAACGCCCGCGGGCTGGTCGTGGTGCGGATGGGCAGCGAGACCAAGGCCTCCGAGGGCGTGATCCCGGCGGCCGAACAGGTCCCCGGCGAAAGCTACGAGCACGGCAACCGGATTCGCTGCTACGTCGTGGGCGTGACGCGCGGGTCCCGCGAGCCGGTGATCACGCTGTCACGCACCCACCCCAACCTGGTCCGCAAGCTGTTTTCGCTGGAAGTCCCGGAAATCGCCGACGGGTCGGTGGAGATCGTGGCGGTGGCCCGGGAGGCCGGGCACCGCTCCAAGATCGCGGTGCGCTCGAACGTTCCCGGCCTCAACGCGAAGGGCGCCTGCATCGGCCCGATGGGCCAGCGGGTCCGCAACGTGATGAGCGAGCTGTCCGGCGAGAAGATCGACATCATCGACTACGACGAGGACCCGGCCCGTTTCGTCGCCAACGCGCTGTCGCCGGCGAAGGTGGTCTCCGTGTCGGTCATCGACCAGACGGCCCGGGCCGCCCGCGTGGTGGTGCCCGACTTCCAGTTGTCGCTGGCCATCGGCAAGGAGGGCCAGAACGCCCGGCTGGCCGCGCGACTCACCGGGTGGCGCATCGACATTCGCGGGGATGCACCGGGGCACGCCGAGAGCCACGCCGACCACGGCGCCGGTCACCCGGTGGCACACGATCACTGACCTCACCTAACCGGCCCGCGCGGGCGGTTCTGACCTCCGGTCAAGTGACGCTAGACTGAGCCGTGATCCAGCGCGAACTTCCGGGCCCCGTGCGAACGTGTGTGGGGTGCCGAAAGCGAGAGCTGGCCGCCGAACTGCTTCGCGTGGTGGCTGTGTCGACGGGGAACGGCGAATATGCCGCGATCGTTGACGACAGGAGTAGCCTGCCGGGGCGGGGTGCATGGCTGCATCCCGCGCCACAGTGCGTACAACAGGCGATTCGGCGGCGGGCTTTTACCAAAGCGTTGCGCATCACCGGTCCACTGGACACATCCGCGGTGGTCGAGCACTTGGCAGTGCACGATTCGCCCGGCAACAGAAGAGGCAGCGAAGAACATGAGCACACCGTGAAGTCCCGATGACCATGCGTCATAGCTAAACCCGAGGCGCGGCCCACTGCTGTCGCCTCATAGACAGGAGATGTAGTGGCAGGTAAGGCCCGCGTACACGAGTTGGCCAAGGAACTCGGTGTCAGCAGCAAGGAAGTGCTCGCCCGACTGAATGAACAGGGCGAATTCGTCAAATCCGCATCGTCGACGGTAGAGGCGCCGGTCGCCCGCCGGCTGCGCGAGTCCTTCGGCGGCGGCAAGCCGGCCGCCACCAAGGCGCCCGCCAAGTCGCTCGACAAATCCCTTGATCGAGCCCTCGACAAGGCGATTAGCAAGCCCGCCGGAAACGGCGAAGCGACCGCGACGCCCGCCAAGCCCGCCGCCGCGCAGAGCGCCCCGGCCGCGACGGCCGAAGCGCCCCCGGCGGCGCCAGCGCCCCCGCGGCCCCAGCCCGGGCAACCGGCGGCGCCGACGCCTGGACAGCCGGCCCACCCGGCCCCGCAGCCCGGCATGACACCGGGCCCGCGGCCCGGCCCGATACCCAAGCCGCGCGCCCCGCGCGTCGGCAACAACCCGTTCTCGTCGGCGCAACCCGTCGACCGACCCATCCCGCGCCCGCCGGCCCCCCGTCCCGGGGCGCCCCGGCCCGGCGCGCCGCGGCCGGGCGCCTCGCCCGGCAGCATGCCGCCCCGGCCCGGCGGTGCCGCGGGGCAGGGCCGCCCGGCCCGGCCCGGCGCCCCGCGACCCGGTGGCGGTCGGCCCGGTGGGCCCGGCGGCCGCTCCGACGGCGGTGGCGGCAACTACCGCGGCGGTGGCGGCGGCGTCGGCGCCCCGCCCGGGGGTGGCTTCAGGGGCCGTCCCGGCGGCCCCGGCGGTGGCGGCGGTGGCCGCCCGGGACAGCGCGGCGGCGCGGCCGGCGCGTTCGGCCGCCCCGGCGGCGCGCCCCGGCGCGGCCGCAAGTCCAAGCGGCAGAAGCGCCAGGAATACGACTCGATGCAGGCGCCGGTCGTCGGCGGCGTGCGGCTGCCGCACGGCAACGGCGAGACCATCCGGTTGGCGCGCGGGGCGTCCCTGTCCGACTTCGCCGAGAAGATCGACGCAAATCCGGCCTCGCTGGTGCAGGCGCTGTTCAACCTCGGCGAGATGGTGACGGCCACCCAGTCGGTCGGCGACGAGACGCTCGAGCTGCTCGGCAGCGAGATGAACTACGTCGTGCAGGTCGTCAGCCCCGAGGACGAGGACCGCGAGCTGCTGGAGTCCTTCGACCTGACGTATGGCGAGGACGAGGGCGGCGAGGAGGACCTGCAGACCCGCCCGCCGGTGGTGACCGTCATGGGTCACGTCGACCACGGTAAAACCCGGCTGCTGGACACGATTCGTAAGGCCAACGTCCGCGAGGGCGAGGCCGGCGGCATCACCCAGCACATCGGCGCCTACCAGGTCGCCGTCGACCTGGACGGCACCGAGCGGCTGATCACCTTCATCGACACCCCGGGCCACGAGGCGTTCACCGCCATGCGTGCCCGCGGCGCCAAGGCGACCGACATCGCGATCCTGGTGGTCGCCGCCGACGACGGCGTGATGCCGCAGACGGTGGAGGCCATCAACCACGCGCAGGCCGCGGACGTGCCGATCGTGGTGGCGGTGAACAAGATCGACAAGGAGGGCGCCGACCCGCAGAAGATTCGCGGGCAGCTCACCGAATTCGGTTTGGTGCCAGAGGAATTCGGCGGTGACACGATGTTCGTGGACATCTCGGCGAAGGTGGGCACCAACATCGAGGCCCTGGAGGAGGCGGTGCTGCTGACCGCGGACGCCGCCCTGGACCTGCGCGCCAACCCCGACATGGAGGCGCAGGGTGTGGCGATCGAGGCGCACCTGGACCGCGGCCGCGGGCCGGTCGCCACGGTGCTGGTGCAGCGCGGCACGCTGCGGGTCGGCGACTCGGTGGTGGCCGGCGACGCCTACGGCCGCGTCCGCCGCATGGTCGACGAGCACGGCGAGGACGTCGAGGAGGCGCTGCCGTCGCGGCCGGTGCAGGTCATCGGGTTCACGTCGGTGCCCGGCGCCGGCGACAACTTCCTGGTCGTCGACGAGGACCGCATCGCGCGGCAGATCGCCGACCGGCGCAGCGCCCGCAAGCGCAACGCCCTGGCGGCCCGCTCGCGCAAGCGGATCAGCCTGGAGGACCTGGACTCGGCGCTGAAGGAAACCAGCCAGCTGAACCTGATCCTCAAGGGGGACAACGCCGGTACGGTCGAGGCGCTGGAGGAGGCCCTGATGGGCATCCAGGTCGACGACGAGGTGGCGCTGCGCGTCATCGACCGCGGCGTCGGCGGCATCACCGAGACCAACGTCAACCTGGCGTCGGCGTCGGACGCGATCATCATCGGGTTCAACGTGCGCGCCGAGGGCAAGGCGACGGAGCTGGCCAATCGCGAGGGCGTGGAGATCCGCTACTACTCGGTGATCTACCAGGCGATCGACGAGATCGAGAAGGCCCTGCGCGGCATGCTCAAGCCGATCTACGAGGAGAACCAGCTGGGCCGCGCCGAGATCCGGGCGCTGTTCCGCTCCTCGAAGGTCGGCCTCATCGCCGGCTGCATGATCAGCTCGGGGGTGGTGCGCCGCAACGCGAAGGCCCGGCTGCTGCGGGACAACATCGTGGTCGCCGACAACCTCACGATCACCTCGTTGCGCCGCGAGAAGGACGACGTGACCGAGGTGCGCGAGGGCTTCGAATGCGGTATGACGTTGGGCTACAACGACATCAAGGAAGGCGACATCATCGAGTCCTACGAGCTGGTGCAGAAGGAACGCGCCTGATTGCCACCGCTGACGATGCAGAAGGGATTGTGTGATGAGGTGGGGGTACCTCCCGCTTGCGGGGGAGAGGCGGTGAATCGTGCCTGACCCCGCAAGGGCGCGCCGGTTGGCCAAACGGATCTTCACCATCGTCGCCTCGGCGATCGAGTTCGAGATCAAGGATCCGGGCCTGGACGGGGTGACCATCGTCGACGCGAAGGTGACCGCCGACCTGCACGACGCGACCGTGTTCTACACGGTGATGGGCCGCACGCTGGACGACGAGCCCGACTACGCCGCCGCGGCGGCCGCGCTGGAGCGGGCCAAGGGCGCGCTGCGCACCAAGGTCGGGGCCGGCACCGGCGTGCGCTTCACGCCGACGCTGACGTTCACCCGCGACACGACGGCCGACAGCGTGCAGCGGATGGACGAATTGCTGGAGCGTGCCCGCGCCGCGGACGCCGATCTGGCGCGGGTTCGCTCGGGTGCCAAGCCGGCCGGGGAGGCCGATCCATACCGGGTAAGCGGGGCTGGGGACGCGAGCGACGGGAACGTCGGTGACGACGATCGACCCGAAGACTGACCTGGCCAGTGCCCCGCGGATCGGGGCACGTGTCGACGCCGGCGGCGCCGTCGAATTGCTGTCGCGCGCCGAGTCGATCGCGGTGATCGCCCACGTCCACCCCGACGCCGACACCATCGGCGCGGGGCTGGCGCTGGCGCTGGTGCTGGACCGGTGCGGCAAGCGCGTCGAGGTCAGCTTCGCCGCACCGGCGTCGCTGCCCGAGTCGCTGGCCTCGTTGCCCGGCTGTCATCTGCTGGTGCGCCCGGACGAGCTGCGCCGCGACGTCGATCTGGTTGTGACCGTTGACGTTCCGAGCGTCAAGCGGCTCGGGGAGCTGAGCGATCTGGCCGGCCCGGACCGCCATTCGCTGGTCATCGACCACCACGCCTCCAACGATCTGTTCGGCAGCGCCAACTTCATCGACGTGTCGGCGGACTCCACGACGATGATGATCGCGGACATCCTCGACGCGTGGGGCGAGCCGATCGACCGCGACGTCGCGCACTGCATCTACGCCGGCCTGACCACCGACACCGGATCGTTCCGCTGGGCCAGCGCCCGGGCGCTTCGGCTGGCGGCCCGGCTGGTCGACCTCGGCGTCGACAACGCCGCGGTCAGCCGGACGCTGATGGACACCCACCCGTTCGGGTGGCTGCCGCTGCTGTCGCGGGTGCTGGGCTCGGCGCAACTGGTGCCGGACGCGGCCGGCGGCCGCGGGCTTGTGTACGCGGTCGTCGAGCACCGGGACTGGATCAGCTCGCGCGCCGAGGAAGTCGAGAGCATCGTCGACATCGTGCGCACCACGCAGCAGGCGGAGGTGGCGGCGGTGTTCAAGGAGGTCGACCCGCAGCACTGGTCGGTGTCGATGCGGGCCAAGGCGCAGGTGGATCTGGCGGCGGTCGCGTCGGAGTTCGGCGGCGGGGGCCACCGGCTGGCCGCCGGCTATTCGACCGTCGGTTCGATCGAGGACGCGGTCGCGTCGCTGCGCGCGGCGCTCGGCTAGAACGCCCAGCTTCCCGAGCGCTGCAGCACGAAACCATGGTCGCCGCTGGTGGTGTCCAGGCAGGCCACCAGGCTGTCGGCGCCCACGGCGCACGTCACGTTCAAATACGACACCTTCTGTCCCGCCGCCAACGGTTTACCGCCGGATGTCAACGGGGGCGGGTTGCCTTCGCACCCGCTGTAGGTCATGCGGCTCAGCTCGTAGCCCGGCCCCTTGAAATTCACCGCGCCGACGACGCAGTCACCCGGCTTCGTGTGCCCGCCGCCGGGGAACGGCACGTCGTCCATGCCGGGCATGTCGCCGCTGCACTTGATGTCCTGTGAGGGTTGCGGCGGGGGCGCCGTTCCGCCGTAGAAGTCGCACACCAGCGTCGGCGTGGGCGCAAAGCTGATCCGGGTCGCGCTGCCCTGGGGCGTGGTGGCGTAGCCGTCCGCGGCGACGGAGGTGAAGCCGTCGAGGTTGGGGAAGCCCGGGGGCGGAGCCGCGCCGGCCTGCGGCACCGGGATCACGGCCGCCGCCAAGGTCAGGCCGCCGAGGGCACGCAGCGCGTAGCGGTGAGCACGCATCGCTTCCTCCTAACGCACCTGGGCCCGCCCGCGCTGCAGCACGGCGTCGCGGTTGGCGGCGATGTCCTCGCCGCTGGTGCGGAACTGCCGGGCGGCCGTCGCCTCCAGCCAGAGCCCGGTGCTGGTGTGGGTGTCGTCGATGCGGTGATAGGACGCCAGCAAGGCCCGCACCGCGTTCTGGTTGTTGCCGACGATCGACGCCGCCACCTGGCGGGCGGTGGGCAGCAGCCGGTCGTGCGGCACCACCTCGGTCACCAGGCCGGCGCGCAGCGCGTCGGCGGCGGACAGGTAGTCCCCGGTCAGGCTCATCCGCCGGGCCAGGCCGACACCCACCTTCTGGGGAAGCCGCACGGTCAGTCCCCAGGTCGGCAGCAGGCCCACCCGGGCATGCGTGTCGGCGAAGCGGGCCTGCTCGGAGGCGATCAGGAGGTCGCAGTACAGGGCCAGCTCCAGCCCGCCGGTGACCGCGGCGCCGTTGATCGCGCCGATCACCGGCTTGGTCAGCGCCGGCCAGCGCGGCGAGATGTCGGGGAGCGCCGTTTCGCTGCCCAGCTCCTTGAGGTCCAGCCCCGCGCAGAACACCGGTTCGGCGCCGGTGACGATGACGACGTCGACGCTGTCGTCGGTCTCGGCGTCGGCCAGGGCGCCGAAGAAGCGGTCCCGCAACGCCGAGGACAGCGCGTTGCGCGCCTCGGGACGGTTCAGGGTCAGGGTGCGCACCCGCTCGTCGGTCTCGATCAGCAGGACGTCTGTCATGTGTTCACCGTAGAGGGTCGTTCCCGACGCTTATCGTTGAGATCATGTGCCGGAACATCACCGAACTGCGCGGCCTGCAGCCGGAGGCCACCCCGGAGGAGGTCGCGGCGGCGGCGCGCCAGTATGTGCGCAAGGTCAGCGGCATCACCCGCCCCTCGGCCGCCAACGTCGACGCGTTCGAGGCCGCCGTCGCCGAGGTCACCGAGACGACGGCGCGATTGCTGGCGGCCCTGCCGCCGCGGCGCCAGCCACCGAAGACCGTGCCGCCGTTGCGCCGCCCGGAGGTGCGAGCCCGCCTCGCAGGAGCGAAATGACACCCGCGCTCAAGGAGTGGGGTGCGGTCGTGCACGCGCTGCTCGACGGCCGCCAACGGGTGCTGCTGCGCAAGGGCGGCATCGGCGAAAAGCGGTTCGAGCTCGCGGCCCGGGAGTTCTTGTTGTTCCCGACCGTCGCCCACAGCCACGCCCAGCGCGTCCGGCCCGAGCACCGCGACCTGCTGGACGCCGGGGCCGCCGACAGCGCCGACGACCACCTGGTGCTGCGCGCCGCAGCGAAAGTCGTTGCGGCGCAAGAGGTCAACCGGCCGGATGGCCTCCCGGCGATCGAGGACCTGCACATCTGGACCGCCGAGTCGGTGCGCGAGGATCGCCTGGACTTCCGGCCCAAGCACAAGCTGGCCGTGCTGGTGGTGTCGGTGATCCCACTGGCCGAGCCGGTGCGGATCCCGCGGGCCCCCGAGTACGGCGGCTGCACCAGCTGGACGCAGCTGCCGCTGGCCGACGTTCGCTTGGTCGCGCCGGTGCACGACGAGGCCGCGCTACACCGGGTGGCGCTGCGGGTCCGCGACGCGGTCGGTTAGCGGCGATCGCACGCGCGGCTCACGGATCGGCGGGGCCCTCGGGAAGCAGCAGCCGGGAAAGCCCGTAGTGCACAGAGTGGGTGGCCGGTGTGGCCTGCCCGGCCGTCAACAACGGTTCGCCGGAGCCGAGGTTGCGCGCAAAGCGCGGAAACCAGCTGCCCGCGATCAGGACGCGGATGCGTGAGCCGGCGCGGAAGCGGTGGGCGATCCCGTCGAGCTCCACCCGCACGATCTCGGTCCCGGCGGCGGCGTCGGAGCCGTCAGTGCCGCCCAAGCGCCGGTAGCCGTCGCTGACATTGCGGGAGTGGCCCTTGGCGTCCACCTCGCTCACCCGAACGAACAGATCGACGTGGGGGTTGTCGGAGCTGTGGGCCAGCTCGACCACGGGGGTCCCGTACACGTAGAGGTCGTGGGTGAGCGTCAGGCTGGTGAACGCCAGGACGTCGTCGCGCGAGGCGAGGCGGGTGTCGTCGCGGTAGCCGCCGTTCGTGGACAGCAGCGGGCCGCCGGTGGTGGGCGTCGGGTCGGCGGGATCGGAGCGAAATGTCGCCGGGGCCAACCCGTCCGGGGTCGGCGCCGTCTCGCCCAGGTGCCCGCCGGGCCGCAGGTACAACGCCCGTTCGGTGGTGGCGGGCGGCCAGTCGGGCAGGTGGCGCCAGGCTTGGCCCTTGTCCGCGCCGGTGACGCAGACGTGCACGCTGCCCGGCCGGCGCTGGGGCTCGCCGCGCAGGTGGGCGTCCAGCCAGTCCAGCGTCTCGCGCGCGCTGATCGGGAGCGCCTTCCCGAGCAGCTGGGTGTGCGTCCACGGGCCGACGGTGAGCGCGACCTCGACGCCGCGGCCGCGCAGCTGGGCATACTGCTGCAGCGTCTGCCGGATGAAGATGTCCTGCCAGCCGCCGATGAGCAGCACCGGCACCCGCGCCCGGTCCAGCGCGTCGGTGAACCGCCGGGCGTCCCAGAACACGTCGTCCTGCTCGTGGTGTTCGATCCACGATTCGAACCACGGCGCGCCCTCGCCGAGCATCGCCCGGGCCGCGGCGCCCAGGGGCAGCGCACCGGCCGCCTCGGCCACCTTGCGCCGGGCCTGCAGCTGGCGCAACGCCATCTTGACCCGTCGCGGGTCCTCCTGGTGAGCGACCAGATCGCTCCAGCCCAGGAAGTCGTTGACGGCGAACGAGCCGGTGCCCCACACTGAGGCATTGAAATCGTGTGGGCCCGCGGTGATCACGGCCGCGGCCAGCTCCGGTGGCGGGTCTCCCAGCAGCGCCCACTGGGTGAAGCCCAGGTAGGACACCCCGACGGTGCCGAATCGGCCGGTGAACCAGGGCTGCTCGCGCAGCCAGACGACCGTGTCGGCGCCGTCGGCGGCCTCGTTGACCATCGGGTCGAAATCCCCGCCCGACCCGTACGTCCCGCGCACGCTCTGCAGCACGACGTGATAGCCGCGGGCGGCGTGCACCCGGGCGTAGGCGTGCGAAAACGGAAACCCCCGCCCATAGGGTCCACGGACGAGCAGGGTGCCCGCGGGGCTGGAGGTGACCGGCGCGTAGTGGTTGGCCGCCAGGGTGACCCCGTCGCGCATCGGCACGTCGACGCGCTCCACGGTGTACTCGGTGGTGGCCCGGGGCAGGCCCAACAGCCGGCCGAGCGCGGCGTCGCCCACCCGTCCCAGCGTGCGGGGAGTGGGCTGCGCCGGGCGCGTCGAGGTGGTACTCACCGACCCCACACTAGGGTTTTTCCAGGACGCCGGGCGGCGTAATCAGAACTTGTAGTACGGCGCCAGGTCGTTGGCGCGCTGCAGATTGGTGGACATGCAGTCCACCTCCGGGTTGGAGTAGACGGCGGAGTAGTACAGCGCCTGCTGCAGCACCCCGTAGCTGGTCTTGAACGCGACCATGCAGGAGAAGAACCAGAAGCTGTTGTGATAGGTCGGCTTCATCACCCAGTACTGCGCGGCGCGGTGCCCCGCAATCGTGGTCTCGATCGCGTCGGCGGGTAGGGATTGCTCGTAGGTGCGCCAGATGATGGGCTCGACGGCCAGCTGGTAGTTGCCCGCGTCGAAGTGGCAGCGCAGCCCGTCCTCGTGTTCGGGCGGCGTGAAACCCAACCCGAGCCGCTGCACGACGTCGAACGGGATGTCCTCGCACGCGTCGAAGGGACGCGGGTCGGTGGTGGCCACGATGGGGCTCTTCATGGTGGTCTCCATCGGCTCGGCCGTCGACCGCAGCTCGACCGGACCACCGCCGCTTGGCCCCGGCGGGGCGCTGTGCCAGCCCGCGACCAGCGCCGTGGCCAGCGCACCCAGCGCCGAAACCAGCCGCAGTTTGGCGATTACCGACATTTCCTGCCCTCCCTTGCCGGGAGTGTAGAGCCCCCGCAGTGAAAAGAGAACACGTTCTAATCCCGCGGGCAAGCGCCCGGCGGAAACCGGCTCCTCGCCGCGGGTCGTTAGGCTGGTTAGTCGTGGCGAGCCGGGAATCGACTAATGGTGCACAGCCGACGCTGTGGGCGGTTTCCGACCTGCACACCGGTCACCTGGGCAACAAGCCGGTCACCGAATCGCTGTACCCGTCGTCGCCGGACGACTGGCTGATCGTCGCCGGCGACGTCGCCGAACGCACCGACGACATCCGCTGGGCGCTTGACGTGCTGCGTCGCCGGTTCGCCAAGGTGATCTGGGTGCCCGGCAACCACGAGCTGTGGACCACCACCCGGGATCCCATGCAGATCTTCGGCAAGGCGCGCTACGACTACCTGGTCAACATGTGCGACGAGATGGGCGTGGTCACGCCCGAGCATCCGTTTCCGGTGTGGACCGAGCGCGGCGGCCCGGCCACGATCGTGCCGATGTTCCTGCTCTACGACTACACCTTCTTGCCCGAGGGGGCGACGAGCAAAGCCGAGGGCCTGGCGATCGCGCGGCAGCGCAACGTGGTGGCCACCGACGAGTTCCTGCTCTCGTCCGAGCCGTACGCCACCCGCGAGGCCTGGTGTCGCGAGCGGTTGGCCGCCACGCGCGCCCGCCTCGAACAGCTGGACTGGATGACGCCCACCGTGCTGGTGAACCACTTTCCGTTGGTGCGCGACCCCTGCGACGCGTTGTTCTACCCGGAGTTCTCGCTGTGGTGCGGTACCACCAAGACCGCCGACTGGCACACCCGCTACAACGCGATCTGTTCGGTGTACGGGCACCTGCACATTCCGCGCACCACGTGGTACGACGACGTGCGCTTCGAGGAGGTGTCGGTGGGTTACCCGCGGGAGTGGCGCCGCCGCAAGCCGTACAGCTGGCTGCGCCAGGTGCTGCCGGATCCCCAGTACGCGCCGGGCTACCTCAACGACTTCGGTGGTCACTTCGTGATCACCCCCGAGATGCGCCGCCAGGCCCAGCAATTCCGGGAACGAGTGCGGCAGCGGCAGTCTCGATGACGGCCCGCACGCTGGTGTCGGCGGTGTTGCCCGACACCGCATCGCAGGATCTCGCGTACGCGGAGGTGTATTCCGACCCGCCGGGCCTGACCCCGTTGCCCGAAGAGGAGCCGCTGATCGCCAAGTCGGTCGCCAAGCGGCGCAACGAGTTCATCACCGTGCGGCACTGCGCCCGCATCGCGATGCGCGAGCTCGGTGTGCCGCCGGTGCCGATCCTCAAGGGCGAGAAGGGCCAACCCTGCTGGCCCGACGGCGTGGTGGGCAGCCTCACCCACTGCACGGGCTACCGCGGCGCGGTGGTGGGGCGCGCCGGCGCGGTGCGCTCGGTGGGCATCGACGCCGAACCGCACGACGTGCTGCCCGAGGGCGTGCTGGGCGCGATCGCCCTCGACGACGAACGCCAGGAGATCGCCGCGCTGCCCGCCGGCCTGCACTGGGACCGGATCCTGTTCTGCGCCAAGGAAGCAACCTACAAGGCGTGGTTCCCCCTGACCGAGCGGTGGCTGGGTTTCGAGGACGCCCACATCGTGTTCGACCCCGATCCGACCGGCCGGGGAAGCACCGGGACGTTCGTCTCCAAGATCCTGATCGACGGCGCCGCGCTGTCGGGTCCGCCGCTGACCGCGCTGCGGGGCCGCTGGTCGGTCGAGCGGGGACTGGTGCTCACCGGCATCGTCCTATGACCGGACCGGGCATAGTCGTCGTCGACAAGCCGGCCGGCATGACCAGTCACGACGTCGTGGGCCGCTGCCGCCGCATCTTTGCCACCCGCCGGGTGGGGCACGCGGGGACGCTGGACCCGATGGCCACCGGCGTGCTGGTGATCGGCGTCGAGCGGGCTACCAAGATCCTCGGCCTGCTCACCGGGGCGTCGAAGTCGTACGCCGCCACCATCCGGTTGGGTCAGACCACCTCCACCGAGGACGCCGAAGGCGAAGTGCTGCAATCGGTTTCGGCCGCACACGTGACCGATGAGGAGATTGCCGCCGCAGTCGCCGGGCTGCGCGGGGACATCGAGCAGGTCCCGTCGGCCGTCAGCGCGATCAAGGTGGAGGGCCGCCGCGCCTATCGGCTGGTCCGCGAGGGCCAAACGGTCGAGCTGGCGGCCCGCCCGGTGCGGATCGACCGGTTCGAGGTGTTGCGCGTCCGGCGCCACGATGAGCTGGTCGACGTCGACGTCGAGGTCGACTGCTCGTCGGGGACCTACATCCGCGCGCTGGCCCGCGATCTGGGCGCCGCGCTGGGCGTGGGGGGGCACCTGACGGCGTTGCGGCGCACCCGCGTCGGGCGCTTCGCGCTGGCCCAGGCGCACACTCTCGACGATCTCGCCGAGGCGCCGCGGCTGACCTTGACCCTCGACGAGGCGTGCCTGCTGATGTTTCCGCGCCGCGACCTGTCCGCCGAGGAGGCCTTGGCGGCGGGCAACGGCAGGGCCCTGGCGCCGGCCGGCATCGACGGCGTCTACGCCGCCACAGACGCGGACGGCCGAGTGATCGCGCTGCTGCGCGACGAGGGGCCGCGGACCAGGTCCGTCGTGGTGCTCCGCCCGGCCACGCTCTGACCGGACTTTTCTTGGGCGCAAGCCCCGGACTTCAGTCCGGGGTAAGCCTATCGCGTTGTTCGGCGGGCGTAGCCCGGCGTTCAAAGCGTCGGGCTTGGCCGTCGATGTGTTGCTTGATGATGGACAGCGGTGCGCCGGGGCAGGAGACGGCGAAGTAGGTTGGCGACCACAGGTGTCCGCGCACGCGGGCGCGGACACAGCGCCCGGTGTATTCACGCCGCACGGTGTAAGCCGCGCGGCCTTTCAATCTTTGCGCCAGCGTCGAGGTCGCCAAGGTCGCCAAGGTCGCCAAGGTCGCCAAGGTCGGCGGGTAGTCGACGAGCAGGTGCACGTGGTCGGCTTCGCCGTTGAACTCGACCAATTCGGAGTTCGGCGCACACCGCACGCATCATGTGCTCGCAGTAGGTCAGCATCTCGCCGGTGAACACCGCCGGCGGTACTTGGACACAACACCAAATGTGCGTGCAGCAACGACACGCTGTGTCGGGCACGTCGGTAGGTCTGGGATGTCAGGGGTGGGCCTTATGTTGCGGTGGTGCAGATGGGTGATGGCTACCGCATCGAACCGACACCGGCCGCGCAGCCGGTGGTGGGTAAGCTGCGTGCCCGCAAGCGCCCGAAGGGCGCACCCACCCATGTGCGGTCGTGGCCGCTGCGCCCCAATCCCGGGCAGTGCCGCGAGATGAGGACCCGGTTTTTCACCGGGGTGCGGGTGTACAACGCCGTGCTGGGTGAGTTCATCGCCCGCAGCCGTGCGGTGAAGTCCGACCTGGCATGGCAGGCGGCTCGGCAGTTGCCGAGCCGCACACCGGCGCAGCGATCGGCCCGGCGCGCGGCGTTCAACGCGGTGGCGCAGGCTCACGGTTTCGCCGCCGATGCGGCGCAGTCGTTCGGATCTGGGTTGCGCAAGTCTTGGGTGCGTGAGCACCTGCCGGCCCAGGAGACTCAGAGTGTGGGTGCGCGGGCGTTCGATGCGGTCAATCAATGGCATCTTGGCAAAAAGGGCAAGCCGAGGTTCAAGTCGACCAAGCGTGGATTGCGTTCGTTGGCGACCAAGGACGGCAACGGTGCGCTGCGGCCAAAGACCGACGCGGCAGGGCGACTGGTGGGTCTGCAATGGGGCGCCGGTTTCGTGATTGGGATCGCCGCTCCTGCTTCGACGGGCCGGCGCGGCAAGGAACAACAGGCTGAGCTGGCCGAGATTGAGGCGCTGATCGCGGCTGGGAAAGTGTTGTTCACCCGGATCGTGCGCACCGTCATCGCCGGGCGCGACACCTACCGCATGCAACTTGTCTGCGATGGGCACCCGACACGGCGGCATTCGGTCGGCGAGGGACGCGTGTCGTTCGATCTGGGTCCCAGCCAGATCGCGGTCAGCGTGGCGCGAAGCGACGGAACGTGGACGGGATGGATTGAGCCACTCGCGGATCGGCTCCGACTGAACACGATGCGGTTGCGCCGCCGCCAGCGGCACTTAGATCGCCAGCATCGTGCCGGGTCGCCGGATTGTTTTCACTCCGACGGCACCCACAAGACCGGGGGCTGCCGTTGGCGGCAGCGATCCCACGCAGCCAAGCGTGCGAGCACGGGTGTGGCCGAGGAGCACCGCCGGCTCGCTGAGCACCGTAAGACGTTGCACGGTGGGTTGGCTAATAGGTTGTTGAGCCACGGCGCTGATCTTGCGTGCGAGAAGCTGGATTACGTCGCGTGGCAGAAAAACTTCCCGCGCAGTGTGCGCGACCGGGCACCGGGGTTGCTCGTGGCGATGATGCGCCGCAAGGCTGAAAGCGCCGGCGGTGAGCGTCTCTACGAGTTCAACACCACAACCACAGCCCTGTCACAAACCTGTCTGTGCGGGATCAAGAAGAAAAAGCCGCTCTCCCAACGGGTCCACCGTTGTGAGTGCGGCATCAAAGAGGACCGGGACCTGTTTTCGGCCTACCTGGGACTGCATGTCCACCCGGGGGCTGATGGTCTCGACCGGCTGGACTTGGAGGCAGCCAACGACGGTTGGTTGCTCCACCGTCACGACGTTGATGGGCGTCGAAGTCCGGCCGTGGCAGTATCCAAGCGGCGAGGCCGCAGGCATCCGCCTTCGCGGAGGTCAGCGGCGCGTATCAAGGCCCGCAGGGCCTTGAAGAAGCGACAGAGCCGCTCGACGCGAACCTCCACTGCCGACCAGCCCACGGCGATAGCCGCATGAGCGCCTATCGAGACAGCCGGTCCGCACGAGGAATCCCCGCAGTTCACTGCGCGGAGGACGTCAAGCGTCAGAGCCGGCCGAGGAGTTCGGTCTTCTTCGCGGCGAACTCCTCGTCGGACAGGATGCCGCGCTCGTGCAAGCCGGCCAGCGATTCGATGGCCGCGACGATGGCCTGGGAGTCCTCCGGTGGGCCGGCAGGTTGTTTGGCCGCCGGTGCCTCGGGGGGGAATCGCACCTCGGGCGCGAACTGTGGCGTCGGGCCGGACTGGTACTGCGCCTGGTAGCCGGCGGCGGGCGCCGCGGGGGACTGCGCCGCTTGGTGGCTACCGACCTCACTCAGACTCGACACGCCGAAGGTGCCGAACTGGCTGGTGAAGCTCACCGAGCTGTAGCCGGCGCCCTGCTGCTGTTGCACACCGCCGATTTGGTGGTCGCCGGTATCGAAAATTCTTGTGACGCCGTTGATCTGGATGGCCAGGCGCCGTGTGCTCGGGAAGAACGCGTAGCGCACGTCGTTCTGTCCGCCGACCGAGCTCGGTACCCCCAGGTCGGCCGGCCACCAGTTGTTCGAGGCGAACGCGGCCGGGGAGCCCGGGGGCGGGGCGGGAAATACCGCGGTGGTGGCGAGCAGCTGGGCCAGCTCGTTGCACAGCGCGTCGACGCGGGCCTTGAGCGCGTTGTCGAACATGTTGCCGACCATCGTCATGCCGCCCCGCATCCACTGCCCGTTGCCCCCGAGCTCGGGGATGGAGAACTGGGCCATCGTCCCGCCACCGATGCGCAGCGCGACCAGCATCGAAAGCACCGCTTCTTGGGAGAGCCCATGGCGCTTGGCGATCTCGGCAATCGCGTCGGCGGCCTCGGGGGTGACCGTTGCCTTCATAGTCGTGAATCTTTCGTCGTCGGTACTGGTTCGAGCCTACGCAAAACGGGTGGCAATGAGCACGGGATGACGGCGTCGCAGGCGGGGTTCCGGGTGACCAACCCGCAGAGCTAAGCTGCCGCCTAGACGGGTGTCAAAATGCCCACCATTCGGAAGGCGCGAGCTATGTCCAACAAGGTTTACGTCGTCGGCGTCGGCATGACGAAATTCGAGAAGCCGGGCCGCCGTGAGGGCTGGGACTACCCGGACATGGCGCGGGAGTCGGGCACCAACGCGCTCGCCGACGCCGGTGTCGACTACCGCGACGTGCAGCAGGGCTACGTCGGCTATGTCGCCGGCGACTCGACGTCGGGCCAGCGGGCGCTCTACGAGCTGGGCATGACCGGCATCCCGATCGTCAACGTCAACAACAACTGCTCGACCGGCTCGACCGCGCTTTTCCTCGCGGCGCAGGCCATCCGCGGCGGGATCGTCGACTGCGCGATCGCGCTCGGATTCGAGAAGATGCAACCGGGCTCGCTCAGCGGCGGCGCCCAGGACCGCGAATCGCCGATGGGCAAGCACGTCAAGGCGATGGCCGAGATCGACGAGTTCGCGATGCCCGTCGCGCCGTGGATGTTTGGCGCCGCCGGCCGTGAGCACATGCGCCAGTACGGCACCACCGCCGAGCACTTCGCCAAGATCGGCTACAAGAACCACAAGCACTCCGTCAACAACCCCTACGCGCAGTTCCAGGAGTCCTACACGCTCGACGACATCCTGGCGGCGCGAATGATCTCCGACCCGCTGACCAAGCTGCAGTGCTCGCCGACCTCGGACGGTTCGGGCGCGGCCATTCTGGCCTCGGAGAGCTACGTCGACCAGCACGGGCTGGCGAGCCAGGCGGTCGAGATCGTCGGCCAGGCGATGACCACTGACTTCGCGTCGACGTTCGACGGCAGCGCCAAGAACCTCATCGGCTACGACATGAACGTGCAAGCCGCGCAACAGGTTTACGACCAGTCGGGGCTGGGCCCGGAGGACTTCCAGGTGATCGAGCTGCACGACTGCTTCTCGGCCAACGAACTGTTGCTCTACGAGGCCCTCGGCCTGTGCGGCCCCGGCGAGGCGCCCAAGCTGGTCGACAACGGCGACACCACCTACGGCGGGCGCTGGGTGGTCAACCCGTCCGGCGGGCTGATCTCGAAGGGACACCCGCTGGGCGCGACCGGTCTGGCGCAGTGCGCCGAGCTGACCTGGCAGCTGCGCGGCACCGCCGACAAGCGTCAGGTCGACAATGTCAACGCCGCGCTGCAGCACAACATCGGGCTGGGCGGCGCCGCCGTCGTCACCGCCTATCAGCGCGCCGAACGCTAAGGGCGCCATGTTCGAATGGTCCGACACCGACCTGATGGTTCGGGATGCGGTACGCCAGTTCGTCGACAAGGAGATCCGCCCGCATCTGGATGAACTGGAAAGCGGTGAGCTGTCGCCCTACCCGATCGCGCGAAAGCTGTTCAGCCAGTTCGGCCTCGACGTCATGGCGGCCGAGTCGGTCAAGAAGATGCTGGAGCGCGAGCGCGCGGGAAAGAACGAAAAGCAGGGCAGCGCGGGCGATTCCGGTGGAATGGGTGCCCAGGCGTCGATGGTGGCGGTGCTGGTGTCCGAAATCGCCAGGGTCAGCATCGGATTGCTGAGCACGGCGTCGGTCAGCCTCGGCCTGGGCGCGGCGACCATCATGAGCCGCGGCACGCTGGCCCAGAAGGAACGCTGGCTGCCCGACCTGATGACGCTGAAAAAGATTGCGGCGTGGGCCATCACCGAGCCGGACTCCGGCTCCGACGCGTTCGGCGGCATGAAGACGTATGTCAAGCGCGACGGCGAGGATTACATCCTCAACGGCCAGAAGACGTTCATCACCAACGGGCCGTGCGCCGACGTGCTGGTGGTCTACGCCAAACTCGATGACGGCTCATCGGTCGACAAGCGCAACCGCCCGGTGCTCGTCTTCGTGCTCGACGCGGGCATGCCGGGCATGACGCAGGGCAAGCCGTTCAAGAAGATGGGCATGATGTCCTCGCCGACGGGCGAATTGTTCTTCGACAACGTGCGGCTGACCCCCGATCGCCTGCTCGGCGAGAACCAGCGCGAGGGCGACGGCGACGGCCGCGACAGCGCCCGCGACAATTTCGCCGCCGAGCGGATCGGGATCGCGATGATGGCGCTCGGCATCATCAACGAATGCCACCGGCTGTGCGTGGATTACGCCAAGACCCGCACGCTGTGGGGCAAGAACATCGGGCAGTTCCAGCTGATCCAGCTCAAGCTGGCCAAGATGGAGATCGCCCGAATGAACGTGCAGAACATGGTGTTTCACACCATCGAGCGACAGCAGGCGGGCAAACCGCTCTCACTGGCCGAGGCGTCGGCGATCAAGCTGTACTCGTCGGAGGCGGCCACCGACGTCGCGATGGAGGCCGTGCAGCTGTTCGGCGGCAACGGCTACATGGCCGAGTACCGCGTGGAACAGCTGGCCCGCGACGCGAAGTCGCTGATGATCTACGCCGGCAGCAACGAGGTGCAGGTCACCCACATCGCCAAGGGCCTGCTGGCCAACTAGGCCACCACCCAGATCGCGCGGGCCGCGGGGCTGCCAAGGTCGACCGTGCTCTCGGCGCCGTCGGCGGACTCGATCGCCACCGAGATCATGCCGGCGAATTCCCGGCGGGTCAGCACCCGAAGCCGCGAGTCGAGCTGTATCCCGACGCCGGTGAAATACCGCAGCATCTCCGGGTCGGCGTCGGAGATGCGGGCCACCGTCCCGCTGTCCCCGTCGCGGCACGCCCACAGCTGGCGGGCCGGCGGGGTGGGGACCTGACCGTCGGAGGCCGGGATCGGGTCGCCGTGGGGGTCGCGTTGCGGGTAGCCCAGCTTGGCGTCGATGCGGGCCACCAGGCGGTCCGACACCGCGTGCTCGAGCACCTCGGCCTCGTCGTGCACCTCGTCCCAGCGGTAGCCGAGCTCGTTGACCAGGAAGGTCTCCAACAACCGGTGCCGGCGCACCACCTCGAGGGCCGCGCGGCGCCCCGCCTCGGTCAGCGTGACGGCGCCGTACTTCTCGTGGTCGACCAGGCCCTGCTCGGCGAGCTTGCGGATCGACTCCGAGGCCGTGCTGGCCGACACCCCGATCCGGTCGGCCAGCATCTTGGTGCTGACCTTCTGCGGGGCCCCGTCCGGCGACCACTCCTGGGCATTCCAGATGACTTTCAGGTAGTCCTGGCCGACCGCGGTGATGCCGCCTGGCTCGTCGTCAGCCCTCACAACCAGAAAGTTTAGGCAACCCACACCTGATTCGGCGTGCGGCGGCGGGATCTCGTCACCCCATGTTCGCGCCCGGCATCGTAGGCTTGCCATCGTGCAGCGGTGGCGCGGCCAAGACGAGATTCCCACGGACTGGGGCAGATGCGTGGTCACCATCGGGGTGTTCGATGGTGTGCACCGCGGCCACGCCGAGCTGATCGCGCACGCGGTGAAGGCCGGCCGCGCGCGCAACGTGCCGACGGTGCTGATGACCTTCGACCCGCATCCCATGGAAGTGGTCTATCCCGGCAGCCACCCGGCGCAGCTGACGACGCTGACCCGGCGCGCGGAGCTGGTCGAGGAGCTGGGCATCGACGTCTTCCTGGTGATGCCGTTCACCACCGACTTCATGAAGCTCACCCCCGAGCGCTACGTCCACGAGCTGCTGGTGGAGAACCTGCACGTGGTCGAGGTCGTGGTCGGGGAGAACTTCACCTTCGGCAAGAAGGCCGCCGGCACCGTGGCCACCCTGCGCAAGGCCGGCGAGCGGTTCGGCTTCGCCGTGGAGTCGATGTCGCTGCTGTCCGAGCACCACAGCAACGAGACCGTGACGTTCTCGTCCACCTACATCCGGTCCTGCGTCGACGCCGGCGACATGGTGGCGGCGACGGAGGCGCTGGGCCGCCCGCACCGCGTCGAGGGCGTCGTCGTCCGCGGCGAGGGCCGCGGCGCGGAGCTGGGCTTTCCCACCGCGAACGTGGCGCCGCCGATGCACTCGGCCATCCCGGCCGACGGCGTGTACGCGGCCTGGTTCACCGTGCTCGGGCACGGGCCGGTGACGGGCACCGTCGTGCCGGGGGAGCGCTACCAGGCCGCAGTGTCCATCGGCACCAATCCCACCTTCTCGGGGCGCACCCGCACCGTCGAGGCGTTCGTCCTGGACACCGCGGCCGACCTGTACGGACAGCACGTGGCCCTGGACTTCGTCGCGCGCATCCGCGGCCAGCGCAAGTTCGACACGGTGAAGGGCCTCGTCGCCGCGATGGGTGACGACACCGAGCGGGCCCGCAACCTGCTGTCGGCGGGTTGATCTCTGTAGTCACATTTGCCACATCAGTCTCTGCGCGCGGCGGCGCCCTGTGTGCCCACCTCAGAGCGACAACGGCGCGTCGTCGGTGCCGTCTGTGGCCGTTGTCGCTGGAAGGCGGGCACACGCAGTGCTTTCCCGGCCAGGGACCAATGAGGCAAAAGTGAAGGATGCGGCGTCGGAGGTTCGTCGTTTGTGCCCCGGGGATGCGCCGCTGCTAAACTGCCTGGCGACATCGGCGCGTGCTGCGGTTCGCGGTGGCCGCGCCGTGAATTCCACTGATCGCGGACCAATTGATGGAGATATTTTCGTGGCGCTTACAGCCGAGCAAAAAAAGGAGATCCTGACCTCCTACGGCCTGCACGAGACCGACACCGGGTCCCCGGAGGCCCAGGTCGCGCTGCTGACCAGGCGGATCGCCGATTTGACCGAGCACCTCAAGGTGCACAAGCACGACCACCACTCGCGGCGCGGACTGCTGCTGCTGGTGGGCCGGCGACGCCGGCTGCTGAAGTACGTGTCCCAGATCGACGTGGAGCGTTACCGCTCGCTCGTCGAGCGCCTGGGCCTGCGTCGCTGACGCTGGCAAATCGCCAGTGGGGCTGGCCGGCCAAGTTCGCCCGTGTAGAGTAGGAGCGTTCTGGGCCGGTTCGGCCCGAGCAAACGGTGCGGTTTGCGCAGATCCGCGTAGGCCGTTCCAGCAAGTCACAAGGGAGCAGCCCGGTCTGCATCGGGCGGTCTTCGGTAGTGGCTGCCGGGCTCTCCGGATCTGGGGCAGGTCGGCCGCTTCGATCGATGGCCGTAGCCGCATTCAGACTTCTTCCTTTCAGGGAAGCTCTCGGGTTACTCGCGCGTGACGACGCGAAACAGCTCAATACCCAGAGAGGCCATACGGACACCCATGTCTGTAGCTGAAATTGAAGAAGGCGTGTACGAGGCGACCGCCACCATCGACAACGGGAGCTTCGGCACCCGCACCGTACGTTTCGAGACCGGTCGGTTGGCCCAGCAGGCCGCCGGCGCCGTGGTCGCTTACCTGGACGACGAGAACATGCTGCTCTCGGCGACCACCGCCAGCAAGAGCCCCAAGGAGCACTTCGACTTCTTCCCGCTCACCGTCGACGTCGAGGAGCGAATGTACGCCGCGGGCCGCATCCCCGGCTCGTTCTTCCGCCGTGAGGGACGCCCGTCCACCGACGCGATCCTGACCTGCCGGCTCATCGACCGCCCGCTGCGCCCGTCGTTCGTCAACGGCCTGCGCAACGAGATCCAGGTCGTGGTGACGATCCTGAGCCTGGACCCCAACGACCTGTACGACGTGCTGGCGATCAACGCCGCGTCGGCCTCGACCCAGCTGGCCGGCCTGCCGTTCTCCGGCCCCGTCGGCGGTGTCCGGGTCGCGCTGATCGACGGCACCTGGGTCGCGTTCCCCACCGTCGAGCAGCTCGAGCGGGCCGTGTTCGACATGGTCGTCGCCGGCCGCAAGGTGGATGGTGACGTCGCGATCATGATGGTCGAGGCCGAGGCCACCGAGCACGTCATCGCGCTCGTCGACGGCGGCGCCCAGGCGCCGACGGAAACCGTTGTGGCGCAAGGCCTCGAGGCGGCCAAGCCGTTCATCGCCGCGCTGTGTACCGCCCAGCAGGAGCTGGCCGACGCTGCCGCCAAGCCCACCGGCGAATACCCGGTGTTCCCCGACTACGGCGACGACGTGTACTACTCGGTCGCCTCGGTGGCCACCGACGAGCTGGCCGCCGCGCTGACCATCGGCGGCAAGGCCGAGCGCGACGCGCGCACCGACGAGCTGAAGGCCGAGGTGGCCCAGCGGCTCGCCGAAACGTACGAGGGCCGCGAAAAAGAGGTCAGCGCCGCGTTCCGCTCGCTGACCAAGAAGCTGGTCCGCCAGCGCATCCTGACCGACCACTTCCGCATCGACGGCCGCGGCATCACCGACATCCGCGCGCTGTCGGCCGAGGTCGCCGTCGTTCCGCGGGCGCACGGCAGCGCGCTGTTCGAGCGCGGCGAGACCCAGATCCTCGGGGTCACCACGCTCGACATGGTCAAGATGGCCCAGCAGATCGACTCGCTGGGACCGGAAACGTCCAAGCGCTACATGCACCACTACAACTTCCCGCCGTTCTCCACCGGCGAGACCGGCCGGGTCGGTTCGCCCAAGCGGCGCGAGATCGGGCACGGCGCGCTCGCCGAGCGGGCCCTGATCCCGGTGCTGCCCAGCGTCGAGGAATTCCCGTACGCCATCCGCCAGGTTTCCGAGGCGCTGGGCTCCAACGGCTCGACCTCGATGGGCTCCGTCTGCGCGTCCACCCTGGCGCTGCTCAACGCCGGTGTGCCGCTCAAGGCGCCGGTGGCCGGCATCGCGATGGGCCTGGTCTCCGACGACGTCGAGGTTGACGGCAACACCGAGCGTCGCTTCGTCACGCTGACCGACATCCTCGGCGCCGAGGACGCGTTCGGCGACATGGACTTCAAGTGCGCCGGCACCAAGGACTTCGTCACCGCGCTGCAGCTGGACACCAAGCTCGACGGCATCCCGTCGCAGGTGCTGGCCGGCGCGCTGGCGCAGGCCAAGGACGCGCGCCTGACCATCCTCGAGGTGATGGCCGAGGCCATCGACGCGCCCGACGAGATGAGCCCCTACGCGCCGCGGGTGACCACCATCAAGGTCCCGGTGGACAAGATCGGCGAGGTCATCGGGCCCAAGGGCAAGGTCATCAACGCCATCACCGAGGAGACCGGCGCGCAGATCTCCATCGAGGACGACGGCACCGTGTTCGTCGGCGCCACCGACGGGCCCTCGGCGCAGGCCGCGATCGACCGGATCAACGCCATCGCCAACCCGCAGTTGCCGACCGTGGGCGAGCGCTTCCTCGGAACCGTGGTCAAGACAACGGATTTCGGCGCGTTCGTGTCGTTGCTGCCCGGCCGCGACGGCCTGGTGCACATCTCCAAGCTCGGCAAGGGCAAGCGCATCGCGAAGGTCGAGGACGTCGTGAACGTCGGCGACAAGCTGCGGGTGGAGATCGCCGACATCGACAAGCGGGGCAAGATCTCCCTGGTCCTGGTGGCCGACGAGGACACAGCGGAATCAGCGGAGACGCCGTCCGCCTCGCCCGCACCGGCCGATGCCACCAGCTCCGTTTAACAGGCCCGCAGCTGACCCGGCGGCGTCCTTGCGTCGCGGCGCGCAGATCGCCGAGGTGAACCCCGACCACAAGGCCGTCCGCCGCACCACACTGCCGGGCGGCCTGCGCGTGGTCACCGAGCACCTGCCCGCGGTGCGCTCGGCCTCGGTCGGGGTGTGGGTCGGCGTCGGATCGCGCGACGAGGGCGCCACCGTGGCCGGGGCGGCGCACTTCCTCGAGCACCTGCTGTTCAAGTCGACCCCCACCCGCACGGCCGTCGACATCGCCCAGGCGATGGACGCCGTCGGGGGCGAGCTGAACGCGTTCACCGCCAGGGAGCACACCTGCTACTACGCGCACGTGCTCGACAGCGACCTGCAGCTGGCGATCGACCTGGTCGCCGACGTGGTGCTCAACGGCCGCTGCGCCGCCGAGGACGTGGAGCTGGAACGCGACGTCGTCCTCGAGGAGATCGCCATGCGCGACGACGACCCCGAGGACGCGCTGGGCGACATCTTCCTGTCGGCGCTCTTCGGTGACCACCCCGTGGGCCGGCCCGTGATCGGCACCGCGCGTTCGGTTTCGGCGATGACGCGGGGCCAACTGCACTCGTTTCACGTGCGGCGCTACACCCCCGAACGGATGGTCGTCGCGGTCGCCGGCAACGTCGATCACGACCAGGTGGTCGCGCTGGTGCGCGAGCACTTCGGGCCGCACCTGATCCGCGGGCGGCAGCCGGTCGCCCCCCGCAAGGGAGCCGGGCGGGTCACCGGACAGCCCGGGCTGACGCTGGTCAACCGGGATGCCGAGCAGACCCACGTGACGTTGGGCGTCCGCACCCCCGGCCGCAGCTGGGAGCATCGCTGGGCGCTGTCGGTGCTGCACACCGCGCTGGGCGGCGGCCTGAGTTCCAGGCTGTTCCAGGAGGTCCGCGAGCTGCGCGGCCTGGCCTATTCGGTCTACTCGGCGGTGGACATCTTCGCCGACAGCGGCTCGCTGTCCGTGTACGCCGCGTGCCTGCCCGAGCGTTTCACCGACGTCATGCGGGTCACCTGCGACGTCCTCGACGCGGTCGCGCGCGACGGCATCACCGAGGCGGAATGCCGCATCGCCAAGGGGTCCCTACGCGGCGGCCTGGTCCTGGGGCTGGAGGACTCCGGCTCCCGGATGAGCCGCATCGGACGCAGCGAGCTGAACTACGGCAAACACCGCAGCATCGAACACACCCTGCAGCAGATCGACGCGGTGACCGTCGAGGAGGTCAACGCGGTGGCCCGCCGCCTGCTGGGCAAGCGCTACGGCGCCGCCGTTCTGGGCCCGTACGCGTCGAAACGATCGCTGCCCCAACAACTTCGGGCGATGGTATCTTAGCCGCATGTCCGCCTCCTCGCTCGCGCCGTGCCGGCGCTCGCCGTCAGCGAAGTAGCCGCATGGTCCTCGGCTTTTGGGATATCGCGGTGCCCATCGTGGGTGCGCCGATGGCCGGTGGTCCCGGCACCCCGGAGCTGGCCGCGGCGGTGTCCAACGCGGGCGGGCTCGGCTTCATCCCCGCCGCGTACATCAGCGCCGAGCAGCTGGCCGAGGACATCGCCGCCGCGCGCGCGATGACCACGGGCCCGCTCGGCGTGAACCTGTTGGTGCCCCAGCCCAGCGTCGCCGACTGGATCGCGCTGGACTACTACGCCGAGGAACTCGAAAACATCGCCGACCACTACCAGTGCGAGGTCGGCCGGCCCGAGTTCGGTGACGACGACGACTGGGAGCGCAAGCTCGAGGTGGTGTCCGACGTCCAT
The DNA here is from genome assembly GCF_059812245.1 of Mycobacterium sp. NGS64. Classification (NCBI taxonomy): domain Bacteria; kingdom Bacillati; phylum Actinomycetota; class Actinomycetes; order Mycobacteriales; family Mycobacteriaceae; genus Mycobacterium; species Mycobacterium sp. NGS64. Next base: position 1,098,359 of record NZ_JCALCI010000001.1, read on the forward strand.
CCCGAGCTGGTCTCCTTCACCTTCGGTGTCCCGCCGCCGGACGTGATCCGGCGGCTCAGCGCGCAGGGATTGCTGGTGATGGTCACGGTGACGTCGCCCTACGAGGCGGGGATCGCCGTCGCCGCGGGCGCGGACAGCCTGGTGGTCCAGGGGCCCGACGCGGGCGGGCACCGCGGCACCTTCGCGCCGGACATGGAACCGGGCACCGAGTCGCTGCACGAGCTGATCGATCGGATCCACCGGGCGCACCGCGACATCCCGATCATCGCGGCGGGCGGGCTGGGCACCGCCGAAGACGTCGCGGGCGTGCTGCGCCGGGGAGCGGTGGCGGCACAGGTCGGCACCGCGCTGCTGCTGTCCAACGAGGCCGGCACCAGCCAGGCCCATCGCACCGCCATGAAGAACCAGCTTTTCGGCAAGACCATCGTCTCGCGCGCGTTCTCGGGCCGGTACGCGCGCAGCCTGGAAAACGATTTCATCCGGCGCCTGGACACGGTCGCCCCGCTCGGTTATCCCGAGGTCAACCAGATGACCTTGCCGATCCGGGAAGCCGCCGCCGAACGGGAGGACCCGGACGGGATGACCCTTTGGGCCGGAACGTCATTCGGTGATGCCCGACCGGGGCCGGTCGCCGACATCGTCGCCGGCCTCGACGTTTAGGGTGGCCGGGTCGGTGTGGGGCAGGCCGAGGTCGGTGGCCACCCGCTCGGACAGCAGCATCCCGTCGTGCGTCGAAAGGCCCTTGGCCAGAGCGGGATCCGACCGGCACGCCGCCCGCCAGCCGGCGTCGGCCAGCCTGAGCACGTACGGCATCGTCGCATTGGTCAGCGCGACCGTCGACGTCTTGGGCACCGCGCTGGGCATGTTCGCCACGCAGTAGAACAGGGTGTCGTGCACGGCGAACGTCGGATCGTCGTGCGTGGTAGGTCGGGAATCCTCGAAGCAGCCGCCCTGGTCGATGGAGATGTCCACCAGCACCGCCCCCGGCTTCATCTGCGCGACAAGGGAATTCGAGATCAGCGTGGGGGCCTTGGCGCCGGGCACCAGGACGGCGCCGATCACCAGGTCGGCCCGCTTGACGGCACCCTCGAGCTCGTAGGCCGACGAGTATCGGGTGCCGACGCGGCCCGCGAACTCCGCGTCGAGGAGCCGGAGCTTGCCGATGTTGACGTCGAACACCATGACGGTCGCGCCCATGCCGCTCGCGACCCGGGCGGCATTGTAGCCGGCCGTGCCGGCCCCGATCACCACGACGTCGGCGGGCTTGACGCCCGGCACCCCGCCCATCAGCACGCCGCGCCCGCCCTTGGTGCGCATCAGGTGATAGGCGCCGACCTGAGCGGAGAGCCGCCCGGCGACCTCGCTCATCGGGGCCAGCAGGGGCAGCGCGCCGTCGGCGGTCTGGACCGTCTCGTAGGCGATCGAGGTCGCGCCGGCGGCCAACAAGGCGTCGGTGCACGCGCGCGAGGCCGCCAGATGCAGGTACGTGAAAAGCACCTGGCCGCGGCGCAGCAGCCCGTATTCGGCCGGTATCGGCTCCTTGACCTTGAGCAGCAGCTCGGCGTCGGCCCACACCTGTTCGGCGGCGCCGGCCACGTCGGCGCCAGCGGCCTTGAACTCCGCGTCGGGGATCGCCGAGCCTTCCCCGGCGCCGGACTGGACGAGGACTTCGTGGCCGCGGCGGGTCAATTCCGCGACACCGGCCGGAGTGATGGCCACCCTGAATTCGTTGGTCTTGGTCTCGGTGGGGATCCCGACGCGCATGCGTCAAGTGTGAAGAAAGTTCGAGAGCGCAGCAAACATGCTGATGATAATTCTGTAGACTCGTGTCGTGCCCGATCCATCTCCCGAACAGAAGGGCAGGGCCGCCGACCCGCCGAAGGATGTTCGACCCGCCCCGCTCGATGCGGTCGACCGCAAAATCCTGACCTTGCTGCACGCCGATGCGCGCATCACCAACAACGCGCTCGCCGAGGCGGCCGGAATCGCGCCGTCGACATGCCACGGCCGGGTTCGGCGGCTGGTGGACCTCGGCGTCATCCGCGGCTTCTACGCCGACGTGGATCCGGTCGCCGTGGGGCTGCCGCTGCAGGCGATGATCTCGGTCACCCTGCAGTCCAATGCGCGCGGCAAGATCCGCAGCTTCATCCAGCAGATCCGCACCCGGCGGCAGGTCATGGACGTCTATTTCCTCGCCGGCGCAGACGATTTCATCCTGCACGTCGCCGCCCGCGACACCGAGGACCTCCGCTCGTTCGTCGTCGAGAACCTCAACGCCGACGCCGACGTCGCGGGCACCCAGACGTCGCTGATTTTCGAACATCTTCGTGGTGCGGCACCGATTTAGCCTTATGATCGGCGGATGAAGCGCGATCCCGCGGTAGCGATCGTGGGGGCCGGCATGTCGGGCCTGTGCGTCGCAATCGCGTTGCTGCGCAGCGGCATTCGCGACGTCACCATCTACGAGAAGGCCGACGAGGTGGGTGGCACCTGGCGGGAAAACACCTATCCCGGCCTGACCTGTGACGTGCCGTCGCGGGTGTACCAGTACACCTTCGCCACCAAGCCCGACTGGTCGCACATGTTCTCGCCCGGCGGCGAGATCCAGTCCTACTTCCGGGGCGTGGCCGACCAGTTCGGCCTGCGCGACCGGATCCGGTTCGGCACCGAAATCGTCGGCGCCCGGTTCGAAAACGACCGCTGGGTGCTGCGCACGGACGCCGGCGAGGAATCGAGTGTCGACTTCCTGATCTCGGCGACCGGCGTGCTGCACCATCCACGGATGCCGTCGATCGCCGGGCTGGACAACTTCGGCGGCCACGCCTTTCACTCGGCGCGCTGGGACCATTCGGTGGAGCTGTCGGGGCGGCGAATCGCGGTGATCGGCAACGGATCCACCGGCGTGCAACTGGTCTGCGGGCTGGCCGGCGTGGCGGGCCGGGTGTTGCTGTTCCAGCGCACCGCGCAGTGGATCGTCCCGATGCCCAACCCGCAATACTCCAGGTTCGCCAGCCTCACCCACCGGGCCGTTCCCTGGCTCGACCGGTTCGCGTATCGGGCCTACGGCCTCATCTTCGACACCTTCGCCGTCGCGCTGACCAAGCCGGGACTGCGGCGAAAGGCGATGGGGGCGCTGTGCCGTGTGAGCCTGCGCCAGGTGCGCGATCCCGAGTTGCGCGCGGCGCTGACGCCCGATTACCAGCCGATGTGCAAGCGGCTGGTGGTGTCGGGCGGGTTTTACCGCGCGATGCAGCGCGACGATGTCGAGCTGGTCACCGCCGGCATTGACCACGTGGAGCGGCGGGGCATCGTGACCGAGGACGGCGAGCTGCACGAGGTGGACATCATCGTGCTGTGCACCGGGTTCGACACGCACGCGTTCTTCCGGCCGATGTGCCTGACCGGGCGGGACGGCATCGCCGCCGACGACGTCTGGCGCGACGGCCCGCGGGCCTATCAAACGGTCGCGATGCCCGGTTTCCCCAACTTCTTCATGATGCTCGGCCCGCACAGCCCGGTGGGTAATCACTCGCTGACCGCCGTCGCCGAACACCAGGCCGATCACATCCTGGGCTGGATCGAGCGTTGGCGCCGAGGCGAATTCGACACCATCGAGCCGACGGCCGCGGCGACCGAGCGCTACAACGCGCAGCTGCGCGCCGCGATGCCCGACACCGTGTGGACCACCGGCTGCAACAGCTGGTACCTGAACAAGGACGGGGTGCCCGAGGTGTGGCCGTTCACGCCCGCCAAGCACCGCGCCATGCTGGCAAACGCCGATCCCGCACAGTACGACCTGCGCCGCCGCGTCGCGGCACTATAAACCCGGTACCGGCGGTTTCGCATAGCTGGACCGCGTCACTATACTTGCCTGCGATGTTCACCGTCGACGACCAGGCCGCGGGTCCGCATGACGCGTCACTCGACCACGAACGCCTGGTCCTCGAGGCGCGCGACGTGGAGTTCGACTGGGCCAAGCTGCCGTTCCACTACGTGCCCGGCGAGCCGTTCGCGACCCACGTCCTCAACGTCCTGCACCTGCTGCTGCCGGCCGGCGAGGAGTTCTTCGTCGACGTGTTCAAGCAGGCGTTGCCGCTGATCAAGGACGACCAGCTGCGCCTTGACGTGCAGGGATTCATCGGCCAGGAGGCCATGCACTCGCAGGCGCACTCGAAGGTGCTCGCCCACTTCGCCGCGCAGGGCGTCGACCTCACCCCGTACACCGACCAGATCAGGTGGCTGTTCGAGAAGTTGCTCGGCCCCAAGCCGGGGTGGGGCCGGCGACGCCGGCACAGCTGGCTGCTGGAGCAGGTTTCGATCGTGTCGGCGGTCGAGCACTACACCGCCATCCTGGGCGAGTGGGTGCTCGGCGCGCCCGCCCACGACGCCATCGGCACCGATCCGGTGATGCTGGACATGCTGCGCTGGCACGGCGCCGAGGAGGTCGAGCACAAGGCCGTCGCCTTCGACACGATGAAGCACCTGCGCGCCGGCTATCTGCGACGGGTGCGCGCCCAACTGGTCGTGACGCCGGCCATGCTGTTGTTCTGGGTCCGCGGGGTCCGCTTCCTGTACTCGGTGGACCCGCACCTGCCGCCGGGAACCAAGCCGCACTGGTGGGAGTACCTCCGCGCGGCGCGCCGGGGTTTGGTGCCCGGGCCGCTGCGCTTCGTGCGGGTGGTCGCCGACTACTACCGGCCGGGTTTCCACCCGTCCCAGCTGGGCGGGCTGGAGGCGGCCGTCGACTACCTGGCGCTCTCGCCCGCTGCGCGGGCGTCGCACTGACCTATGGCCGAGACCTCGAGCGTCACCGCCTCCGACGGCGTCACCTTGGCAGTGCACCGCTACACCGAGATCGACGCGGCGCGCCCGACCATCCTCGCGATACACGGCTGGCCCGACAACCACCACCTCTGGGACGGCGTGGCGCACGAGTTCGATGAGCGCTACGCCGGCCGCTACAACGTGGTGGCCTACGACGTCCGCGGCGCCGGCGAATCATCGCGTCCCGCAAAGCGATCCGGCTACGCCTTTCCCCAGCTGGTGTCCGACATCGGCGCGGTGATCGACAGCTTGGGTGTCGGGCCGGTGCACCTGCTGGCCCACGACTGGGGTTCGATCCAGGCCTGGGCGGGGATCACCGACGACTCGGTGATGGCCAAAGTCGCGTCGTTCACGTCGATTTCGGGTCCGCACCTGCGCTACGCGGGCAGGTTCCTGCGCTCGGCGCGAACCCCGCGGGCCGTCGGCCAGGTCGCCAGGCAGTTGCTGGGATCGCTGTACATCGCGTTCTTCCTGTGTCCCGGCGTGCCGGAGCTGGCATTCCGCTCGCGGCTGGGTGTGAAAGTCCATGAGGCCCTTGAGCGCATCGGCCGGACGAGCACGCGCAGCCGGCGCGAGCGGCCGCCGCGGTCCATCGCCGACTACGTCAACGGGCTGGGCCTGTACCGCGCCAACATGCCCGGGCCGATGCTGCGGCCCGGCCCGGAGCTGCCCAAGACCACCGTCGCCGTGCAGACCCTGGTGCCGCGCAAGGACATCTTCGTGACGCCTGCGGTGCAACGGTTCACCGGCGCCATTCCCGAAGAGGGACGGGTGATTCCGATCGAGGGCGGCCACTGGGTGGTGACGTCGCGCCCCGAGGTGATCGCCCGCCTGACCGCCGAGTGGGTCGACCACACCGTCAGCGGCGCCGCCACCGGTTCGGTGGTGCGCGGCGGACCGCGCGAGGTCGGCGGCAAGCTGGCGCTGGTCACCGGGGCGGGCGCGGGCATCGGCCGGGCCACCGCGGTGGAGCTGGCCCGGCACGGCGCCCGCAAGGTGCTGATCGTCGACCGCGACCTGGCCGCCGCCAACGGCAGCGCGGACGCCGTGCGCGCGGCGTGCGCCGAGGCGGCGGTGTACCAGGTCGATGTCAGCGACGAGTCCGCGATGAACGACCTTGCCGCGCAGGTGTTTAACGAGCACGGCGTGGTCGACATCCTGGTGAACAACGCCGGCATCGGGATGGCGGGCCGGTTCCTGGAGACCAGCTCGGCGAACTGGGACGACATCCTGGGCGTCAATGTCCGCGGCGTCATCTCCGGCAGCAGGGCGTTCGCCGCGCAGATGGTCGAGCGCGGCGAGGGCGGCACGATCATCAACGTGGCGTCGGCGGCGGCGTTCATCCCGTCGAAATCCATGGTCGCCTACGGCACCACCAAGGCGGCCGTGCTGGCGTTCAGCGAATCGCTACGGGCCGACCTCGCCGACGAGGGCATCTCCGTCACGGCCGTATGCCCGGGATTCGTCAACACCAACATCGCCAAGAGCACCGTCTACGCCGGCATGACCGCCGAACAACAGGAGCGGGCCCGGGAGAAGGCCGACGCGGCGTATCGGCGCCGCAACTACACGCCGGAGGCCGTGGCCAAGGCGATCGTCCGGGCCGTCGAGACCGGCCCCGCCGTGCTGCCGATCGCCGCCGAATCCCGGATTGGCTACGCGCTGCGCCGCATCAGCCCGTCGGCGCTCCGCCTGTTCGCTCGCTACGACATTCGGCAGAGTTAGGGATTCCGCCGTGCCCGAGAGCGTTTGGGGAAGCAGGCCGGTCGACCTGTACGGTCGGCGCGACCGCGACCGCCTCGGCACGATGCTGTGGGGCGTGCGCCTGTGGTTCGGCGGATTCGCCGCGGTCTCGCGGTGGCAGCCGTCGCGGGTGAAGCCGGTGCCGCGGGCCCTGCGCGCGGTGATCACCAAGCGCGAACTCGTCGCCCCCGACGTGGTGGCGCTGACGTTGGCCGACCCGGACGGCGGATTGCTTCCGTCGTGGACACCGGGCGGGCACATCGACGTGCAGTTGCCCTCGGGCCGGCGCCGGCAGTACTCGCTGTGCGGCCCGCCCGGGCGGCGCACCGACTACCGCATCGCCGTGCGCCGGATCGCCGACGGCGGAGGCGGTTCCATCGAGATGCACGACGCGTTCGCGGTGGGGGACACGTTGGTGTTCGAGGGCCCGCGCAACGCCTTCTACCTCGGCACCGCCGAGCGCGACGTGCTGTTCGTCATCGGCGGCATCGGGGTGACGCCCATCCTGCCGATGATGCAGGCGGCGTCACCGCGCGGAATCGATTGGCGCGCAATCTATGCCGGAAGCAGCCGCGAGTACATGCCGTTCCTCGACGAGGTCTCCTCGCTGGCCGGGGATCGGCTGACGGTCTGGGCCGACGACGAGCACGGCCGCTTCGCAGGTGTCGACGACCTGCTGGCCGGCGCCGGTCCGACGACGGCGGTGTACGTCTGCGGGCCGACGCCCATGCTGGAGGCGGTGCGTGTGGCGCGAAACGAATTCGCTGACGCGCCTTTGCATTACGAGCGGTTCAGCCCGCCGCCGGTGGTCGACGGGATGCCGTTCGAGCTGGAGCTGGCGCGCTCGCGGCGAGTGCTCAGCGTGCCGGCGAATCGTTCGGCGCTTGACGTCATGCGTGATCTGGATCCGACCACCCCGTACTCGTGCCAGCAGGGGTTCTGCGGGACATGCAAGGTCAAAGTGCTTGGCGGGCAGGTCGATCACCGCGGCCGGGTGGCCGTCGGCGATGACGAAATGGTGGTCTGCGTGTCGCGGGCCAGCGGCGATCGGCTGGTCATCGACGCGTAAGCCGGTAGCCCACGTGGGCCACCTTGATGCCGGGCAGCGGTTCCCAGTCGAGGGTGCGGCCGTCGACGCGGAAGTTGTTCTTCTCGTAGAAGCGGCGCGCCTTGTCGTTTCGCACCGCGGCCCACAGGATGACGTCGCCGGACGGGTGCGCGCTCAGGATTTCGTCGAGCAGGCGGCGGCCGATGCCGTGCCGCTGGCTTTCGTCCGCGATGTACAGCGCGTCGATCTGGACGGCGCCCCGTTCGTCGGGGTCCGGCCCGAAGATGGCGACGCCCAGCGTCCGGCCACCGGACTCGGCGACCCACATCCGCCAGCCGTCGCGGTTCAGCGTGTGCGGATAGATCTCGGCGACCCAGCGCTTCGGCGGACCCAGGATGTCGAGCAGCGGCGGCGTGAGTATTCCGTCCCAGGACCGCCGCCAAACCGGATAGTGCATCTCCGCCACGGCGGCGAAATCGTCCGGCGTGGCTTCGCGGATCCGGATGTCGAGGGCCTCCACACGTCAAGGCTAAGGGTCAACGCTGGGGTCGTCGCTCCAAATAGGCGGCCAGGGCGTTGGTCAGACCGCGCCGGGCCATGTCCAGGTCGGCGTACGAGCCGAGCTGGCGCTCCGAGACCAGCCCGCGCATCGCCCCGGGGATGAGCGCGGCCACCTCACGCACCCGGTCCGGGTCGACGTCCAGGCCGGCAAAGGCGTTCTGGCACGTCTCGAGCCAGCTCTTGCCCCAGGAGAACAGCTCGGCCGCCGTGCGCGGGTAGAGGCGCTCGAGCTCGCGGGGGTCGCGGGGGAGTGCCGCCCGCAGGTTTTCGATGGCGCGGGAATCCGCCGACGCCAGGCCGCGGTAGAGCGTGTCGATGATGGCGCCGACGCGCTCGCGCAGCGGGGCGTCGGGGTGTACCGGCTCCGACAGCACAGAGAACGTGGCGGCGCGCCGCTCGGCGGTGCGGTGCAGCACGGCGGCCCAAAAGCCGTCGGTGTCGCCGAACTGGTATTGCACCGCGCCCCAGGTCGCGCCGATGTCCTTGGCGATGCGGTTGGCCGACACCGACCCCGGCTCGCCCGAGGCCAGCGACTTCAGCGCGGCCTCGAGCATGCTCTCGCGCGTCGCATTGCCGCGCCGGTTGGGGCGCCGCCCGGCGACCTTGGTTTCGGTCACCCGGCTAGCCTAACATTTTCATAGAAGGTACTCTGATTCGGCGAGGAGGGATGCCCGCATGGCCAAGCCGCCGCTGTCGATGAAGCCGACCGGATGGTTCCAGGTCGCCTGGTCCGACGAGATCGGCGTCGGCGACGTGCACAAGATGAAGTACTTCGACCAGGAGATGGTCGCCTGGCGCGCCGAATCCGGCGCCCTCACCGTGATGAACGCCTACTGCGAGCACCTCGGCGCGCACCTCGGCTACGGCGGCAAGGTCGTCGGCGAGGTGCTGCAGTGTCCGTTCCATGGCTGGCAGTGGAGCGCCGAGGGGCGCAACGTCTGCATCCCGTATCAGGATCGGCCCAACCGCGGCAGGCGAATTCGCACCTATCCCGTGGTGGAGCGCAACCAGTCCGTCTACATCTGGCACGACGTCGAGCGTCGCGAACCCTTCTTCGACGCGCCCGACGTGTTCGCCTCGTTCGACGACGGCCGCAGCGCCGACGATTACTACCCGCAGCAGCGGCTGTATCGCCAGGCGCTGGAGCTGCACCCGCAGTATGTGCTCGAAAACGGTGTGGACTTCGCGCATTTCAAGTTCGTGCACAACACGCCGATCGTGCCGGTGTTCACTCGCCACGACTTCGCCGACGCGGTGTCCTTCGTCGACTTCACCATCACGTTCGAGGGCGACGACGGCCAGAAGATCGAGGACGTCAACAGCGGCGTGGAGGCGGTCAACGGCGGGTTGGGCGTCGCGGTGACCAAGAGCTGGGGGATGGTCGACAACCGCACCATCTCCGCCGTCACCCCCGTGGACGAATCCACCTCCGACGTCCGGTTCATGGTCTACATCGGGCGCACGCCGGGCAAGGATCCGGCGCGGGCCGAGCTCAGGGCGGCCGAGTTCGGCCGCGAGGTGATCCGGCAGTTCGAGCAGGACATCGAGATCTGGCAGCACCAGCGCTACTCCGACCCGCCCGCCCTGGCCCCCGACGAGTACGAGGGCTTCACCGCAATCCGCAAGTGGGCCAAGCAGTTCTATCAGGAAGGCTAAGCCAAAATGAATGCACCGATCCGCGTCTTCCAGGTGGCCACCGGTAACGTCGGGTCCGAGATGATCAAGCGCATCGCCACGCAGCCGGACCTGGAACTCATTGGCCTGCATTGCTATTCGCCCGAGAAGATCGGGCGCGACGCCGGCGAGCTCGCGGGCATCGCGCCCAACGGCGTGACGGCCACCGGCACCGTCGAGGAGATCATCGCGGCCAAGCCGGACGTGCTGACGTTTCACGGTGTCTTCCCCGACGAGGACCTCTACGTCAAAGTGCTTGAGGCGGGCATCAATATCGTCACCACGGCCGACTGGATCACCGGCTGGCACCGCGACACGAACCACCCGCACCCGTCGGGCAAACCGGTGACCCAGCTGCTGGCCGAGGCCGCCGAGAAGGGCGGCGCGACGTTCTATGGCACCGGCATGAACCCGGGCCTGAACCAGATCCTCGGCGTGGTGTGCTCGGCCGACGTGGCCGACATCGAGAACGTCACCACCATCGAGTCCGTCGACGTGTCGTGCCACCACTCCAAGGACACCTGGCTCGAGGTGGGCTACGGCCAGCCGGTCGACGATCCATCGATCCCGTCGAAGCTGGAGAAGTACACCCGCGTCTTCGCCGACAGCGTGCTGATGATGGCCGACTGCTTCGACCTGCCGCTCGACGAGGTGAAGTTCAGCTACGAGCTGGGCGCCTGCACCAAGGACGTGGACCTGGGCTGGTACACGCTGCCCAAGGGTTCGCTGGGCGGTAACTACATCAAGTACCAGGGCATGGTGGACGGGGTGCCCCGCGTCGAGACGCACCTGGAGTGGCAGATGACCCCGCACACCGACCCGAGCTGGAACATCAAGGGCTGCTACATCACTCAGATCAAGGGCGACCCGTGCGTCTACAACAAGCACATGATATTCCCCAAGCCCGGCGTGGACCTGTCCAATCCGGACAACTTCGCCTCCATCGGCATGACCGTCACGGGCATGCCGGCCCTCCGGGCGATCAAGTCGGTTGTCGCGGCGCGCCCGGGACTCATCACCAGCGCCGACCTGCCGCTGCGCGGGTTCGCGGGGCGGTTCAAGAAGTAGGCGGCCGGGTCAAGGCGCCTCGCCGTCATCGTCGTCGAAGAGGCGTTCCGGGTGGTGATAGTCGTTGGTGCGCGGTTGGCCGCGGTCTAAGTGCGGCGGCGGGATCCACTCGGTGCGGCCATCAGGGAGTTTCCTTGTCCGCCAGCCTTTTTCGATCAGCTTGTGATCGGGCTTGCAAGCGAACGTGAGCTTGTCGGCGTCGGTCCGGCCTCCGGTGGCCCAGTCATCGACGTGGTGGACCTCGGACCAGTAGCCCGGCACGTCGCAGCCGGGGCAGGTGCAGCCGCGCTCCTTCGAGTAGAGCACGATGCGCTGGTCCGGTGACGCGATTCGCCTTGACCGGCCCAGATACAACGGCCGGCTTGAGTGTTCGTCGAACACCGCAAGATAGTGGTAGGCGTGGCGGGCCATCCGGATCACGTCGCGCATGGGCAGCAGTGTCCCGCCGCCCGTCACGGCTCGGCCCGCGCCGGCGGTCAGCTCCTGCAGCGTGGTCGACACGATGACGGTCACCGGCAACCCGTTGTGCACGCCGAGTTTTGGGTCGCCCAGCCGGCTACGCACCAGGGCGTTGAGCGCGTCGTGCTGGCGCTGGGCGTGGCTGCGGGTGTCCCTGCTCGCGAACTCCTCGGCGGGCTCGCCATCGACGCAAGGGGTTTCATCGTCCGGGTTGCACATCCCGGGTGCCGCGAACCGCGCCAGCCACGCATCGATGTTGGCGCGCAACTCCGGCGAAGCCACCAGCTTCCCGATGCTCATCCCGTCGGTGCGCTGCCCGCACCACGTGAAGCCGCGCTGGCGGGCCCGGTCGGCGTCGGAGAACTTCCCGTCGGGGTTGATCAGCAGCGCGCACTGATTCGCCACCCTCTGCAACTGGTCGGGGCGCAACGTCAGCGCCTGGCGGGCCAGGAATCGCTCGGCTTTCTCCACCGTGTCGACCGGTATGGCCCCCGGCAGGTCGCGGACGAAGGTCTGGATCACCCGCAGGTGCTGACCGTCGAGCATTCCTTCTCGCCACGCCTCGGCGGTCGCGGGCAGCTCGGGCGCCAGCTCCTGGCCGGTCAGGGTCCGGCGTGGCGAAAGCTGCTTGACGTCACGCAGCCGACGGCACGCCTCGGCGTAGCTGATCCGCAGCCAGTCGGCCACCACCTTGTGGACCGGCCCGCCGGTGTCGGCGGAGTCCTCATCGGCCAGGCCGGCGATCACGTCGTGGCTCACCGCCAACTGGCGGCGGCGCGAGGTTTCCATCTGCTCCAGCGCGCGAAGCCGGACGATCGGGCTGAGGGTGCCGAAATTCAGCCCGGCGACCTTCGCCGTGGCCGCGTGCAGCTCGTCCAGCGCGGCGGACACCTCGGCCGGAAACGGCATCGAACTCATGTTCGAATGCTATGCCGCGCCGCCGACACCAGCTATCGAAAAAACGCGTTCCTGTGGATCAATGCCGAACTGTGGATAAAGCCATTTCCGAGGGCTTCCGAACGAAATGTCAGGCGCTCGGACACAGATCGCGTTGGGCCCAGTAAACGAGGAGGTCCGCCTGCGCGGGGTTCAACCCGTTGGGGCCCAGGTCGGTGTCGGACTTCTGCAGCGCCATGGCCTGCAGCTGCGCGGGCGGAACGCCGTACGAAAGTTGCTGGCACAGCCGCTGACCCGTTTGCAACAGCGCCGCGTCGCCGCCGGCGAAGTCCTGGATCCCAGCGTTGTGCAGGTCGTTGAGATAGGAGATCGGGTCGGCCTGAGCCGGACCGGCCCAGACGACCCCGGCGGCCACAAGTGGGCCAGTTATTGCCGCCAAGCTCATAAACCGGCCAGAGCGCCTCTGTGCCGCCATGGTTCCTCTCCTTTTTTAGGTTTGCCCAAATTGGAACGCTCAATATCTTGAAGCAAATTCGGCAAATGCGCCAGCGGTCGGACGAGGATCCTCGAGAAGCCGCGACGTGCCGGTCTAGGGTGAAGGCCATGCGGGTAGGCGTGCTGGGGGCGAAGGGCAAAGTCGGGTCGGCGATGGTGGCGGCCGTGCAGGCCGCCGAGGATCTGGTCCTGTCGGCGGAGGTGGACGCCGGTGATCCGCTGAGCCTGCTGACCGAGGGCGACACCGAGGTGGTCATCGACTTCACCCACCCCGACGTGGTGATGGGCAATCTAGAGTTCCTGATCGGCAACGGAATTCACGCCGTGGTCGGAACGACGGGCTTCACCCAGGAGCGCCTCGACCAAGTGCAGTCGTGGCTGGCGGGCAAGCCCGACACGAGCGTGCTGATCGCGCCCAACTTCGCGATCGGGGCCGTCCTGTCCATGCATTTCGCCAAGCAGGCGGCGCCGTTCTTCGACTCGGCCGAGGTGATCGAGCTGCACCACCCGCACAAGGCCGACGCCCCGTCGGGCACCGCCGCCCGCACCGCGAAGCTGATCGCCGAGTCCCGAAAGGGCTTGCCGCCCAACCCCGATGCCACCAGCAGCAGCCTGCCCGGCGCCCGCGGCGCGGACGTCGACGGAATACCGGTGCACTCCGTGCGGCTGGCCGGGCTCGTCGCCCATCAGGAGATCCTGTTCGGCACCGAGGGCGAGACGCTGACCATCCGCCACGACAGCCTGGACCGCACGTCGTTCGTGCCGGGCGTGCTGCTGGCCGTGCGGCGGATCACGGAGCGCCCCGGCCTCACCGTGGGCCTCGAGCCCCTGCTGAACCTCACATGACCGGGCGCACGCTGTACATCCAGCTGCTCATCGCTTTCCTGTGCGTGGCGATGCTGGTGTACTTCGTGCTGCTGGGCCGCCTGGCCGTCACGATGATCGCGTCGGGCCGGCCCGCCGCCGTCGGGCTCGGCGCGGCGCTGCTGATCATGCCCGTCATCGGCCTCTGGGCAATGATCGCCACGCTGCGGGCCGGGTTCGCCCACCAGCGGCTCGCTCGCCTGATCGCCGCTGACGGAATGGAACTCGACACCAGCGAGCTGCCGCGGCGGCCGTCGGGACGCATCGAGCGGGACGCGGCCGACGCGCTGTTCGCCACCGTGCGCACCGAGGTCGAGGCCGAACCCGACGACTGGCGGCGCTGGTACCGGCTGGCGCGGGCCTACGACTACGCGGGGGATCGCCGGCGCGCGCGGGAGGCCATGAAGACCGCGTTGGAACTGCAGGCGGGCCGATGAGCAAGACGCTGCTGATCGTGCACCACACGCCCTCGCCGCACACCCAGGAGATGTTCGAGGCGGTGTTGTCCGGCGCCACCGATCCCGAGATCGAGGGCGTCGAAGTGGTGCGGCGGCCCGCGCTCACGCTCGCGCCGGCCGACGTGCTCGGGGCGGACGGCTACTTGCTCGGGACTCCCGCCAATCTGGGTTACATGAGCGGTGCGCTCAAGCACGCGTTCGACGTCTGCTACTACCCGTGCCTCGACGCGACGCGCGGGCGACCGTTCGGCGTGTACCTGCACGGCAACGAGGGCACCGAGGGCGCCGAGCGGGGCATCGAGGCCATCACCACCGGGCTGGGTTGGGCGAAAGTGGCTGAGACAGTGGTGGTTTCGGGAAAGCCCAGCAAGGCCGACCTGGAATCGTGCTGGGAACTTGGCGCGACCGTCGCCGCTCAGTTGATGGGTTGATCGAAAGAAGCCGGCATGAACGCGTCCGCGGGCTGGGCCAGCGCCAGCGCCGTGCTGGAGCCGAACGGTCCGTGCCGGTCGAACAGGATCGCGGTGCCGGTGGCCACACCCGCTGTGCCGTAATGGCTCTGCGCCGCCAGCCCGAGGAACTCGCCGTCCGGCAGGCGGCTCGCCGTGACGGTGTAGTCGGCGTTGATGTAGCGCAAACCCCCAGTGCCCCAATGGGTCAGCGAACTCGTGATGTCGCCGACGAACGCCAGGCGGGTGAAGGGCGTGAGCGGGCAGCCCTGCACCATCGGACGAAACAGCCGCGTCCAGGCGAACTTCTGGGAGTGGGCCTGCTCCCACTCGCCCGCCGCGATGCCGGGGCTGCCGGAAAGCGTGGCGCCATACCCCCAGATGAGAAACGGCATGTCGACCGGGAAGCCGTCCGAGTCGGCCGGAAGCGGCGGCATCTGGACCGGGCCGGACCACACCTCGCCTTCCGGGTGGTCGCCCCGTCGCAGGAACAGCGAGCTGGCCCGCGCGACGGTCCGCCCGTTCTGTACCAGCGCGGCGTCGACGAGTTTGATGCGCCGGCCTTCGCGCTGCACTGAGGTCTCGATCCGCACCGGTTCGGGCAGCACCGGGCGCAGCAGGTCGACCGTGATGCGCGCGGGCTGAAGGTCGGGGTCGATCCCGGATCGCTCGATGCCGAACGCCAGCAGGCCGCCGACGTTTTGACCTCCCAGCGCGGTGCCCCAGGGTCCTCGCGTCAGCGGGCCGGGCAGATAGGAGTCGCCATCGACAGCGAAGAACGCCTCGGGCATGATGGCGGAATCCTCGATGGTCACCGCTATCACGATAGGACAGGAGGATAAGTAAGGACCGGGCATGCCTCCAGTGATCGAAATTCCGCGTACGCACAACCCATTCCCGACGACCGGCGTATCCCCCGGCGTCGACGGTGTCCCGCGTTACGAGCGCCTGCCCGCCACCCTGCTGGACATGCTCGCCGAACAGGTCGACAACCGCCCTAACAGTGAGGCCGTCGCTGAATTGGGCGCCGGCCGATTGACCTACCGGCAGCTGTGGGACCGCGCGGCACGGGTCGCCGGCGGCCTTCGGGCTGACGGCCTGAGCCCGGGCGATCGTGTCGCCGTGCGGTACCCGGCCGGCATCAACTGGGTGCTCGCGTTCTGGGGCACCGTGATGGCCGGTGGCATTGCCGTCGCGGTCAATACGCGCTCGGCGCAGCCGGAGGTCGAGTTCGTCCTGTCGGACTCGGGTGCGCGGATGGACCTGGCGCCGGACGCGCCACTGCCCGACGGCGACCCTTACGTGACCCACGGGCTGGGACCCACGGATATTGCCGCCCTGTTCTACACGTCGGGCACCACCGGCCACCCGAAGGGCGTGCCGACCACCCACGAGGCGTTCGTGACCAACACCGAGAACGCGATCCGCTGCCTCGAGCAGCCGAGGGACCTCGGCGAGGAAATGCGCACACTCATCTCGGTGCCGCTTTTCCATGTAACCGGTTGCAATTCACAGCTTTTGGCCGCCGCTCGCCTTGGGGGAGCGTCGGTGATCATGCCCGCGCTCAACCTCGACGAATTGATCGCGGCGCTGGCGACCGAACGCATTTCCGTGATGGTTACGGTGCCGGCGATCTACGCCCTGATGTTGCGGCACAAGGCCTTTGCCGGCGCCGACGTGTCCGCGGTCCGCTGGGTAGGTTATGGGGGCGCGCCCATCGCGCCCTCGTTGGTGGGGGCGGTGAAGGAGGCGTTTCCGCAAGCCACCGTGTTCAACGGGTACGGCATGACCGAGACCGCCTCGCTGATGACGGTCCTGCCGGATCGCGACGCCGTCGAGCACGCCGACTCCGTGGGGTACGCCGTCCCGTCGGTGGACCTCGGCCTGGTCCCGTTCGGCGGCGACGAGCCGGGGGTGGGCGAGTTGGTCACGCGCGGCGCCAATGTCACGGCGGGCTACTGGAATCGGCCGGACGCCAACCGGGCCACGTTCGCGGATGGCTGGCTGCACACCGGCGACGTGGTTCGCGTCGACGATGCGGGGCGGGTGCACCTCGTCGATCGGCTCAAGGACATCATCAACCGGGGCGGCGAGAACGTCTCCAGCGTCGAGGTCGAGGCGGCGCTGTTGTCGGCGCCGAATGTCGCCGACGCCTGCGTGCTCGCGGTGCCCGACGACGTGATGGGCGAAAAGGTCGGCGCCGTCCTGTTCGCCGGCGAGGGCGAGATCGACGTGCGCGCCGTCCTCGACCACTGCCGCGGCCGGCTGGCCGACTACAAGATTCCGCAATACGTCACCGTGGTGACCGAGGCGCTGCCCCGCAACGCCGGCGGCAAACTGCTCAAGGGCAAGTTGCGCGGCGAGGTGAAATGGGGCGACCCGCTCCGATGAGCGCCCTGCTGATCGCCAACCGCGGCGAGATCGCCCTCCGAATCATCCGCACGGCAACGGAACTGGGCATCCGAACGGTGGCGGTCTACGCCGAAGACGACGCCGAGAGCCCCCACGTGCACGCGGCCGACGAAGCGATCGGCCTGCCGGGCGCCGGGCCGGCGGCCTACCTGAACCAGCCCGAACTGCTCGCCGCGGCCAAGCAGTCCGGCGCCGAGCTGATCCACCCGGGTTACGGGTTCCTCTCCGAGAACTCCGAATTCGCGCGCGCCTGCGCGGCCGGCGGGTACACGTTCGTCGGTCCGGGCGCCGACGTGCTCGAGCTGGTCGGCGACAAGTCGTCGGCCCGCGAAGCCGCGACCGCCGCTGGCTTGCCCGTGCTGCCGGCGACCCAGGGACCCAGCAGTGTCGAGGACGTCAAGGCGTTTTTCGCCGAGCAGGGTGGCGCCGTCATGATCAAGGCCCTCGCCGGCGGCGGGGGCCGGGGAATGCGGAAGGTGAGCCGCGCCGAGGAGATCGAGCACGCCTACCAACAGTGCGCGGCGGAGGTGCAACTCGGCTTCGGGGATCCCGCGCTGTTCGCCGAGGCCGTCCTCGACGCCGCGCGGCACATCGAGGTGCAGGTCGTGGGCGCGCCCGCCGGGCACCAGACGCGCGCGCTGGCCCTCGGCGACCGCGACTGCAGCGTCCAGCGGCGCTACCAGAAGCTGGTCGAAATCGCACCCGCCCAAGGCCTTTCGGACCCACTACGCCATTCGGTGCATCGGGCCGCGGTCCGGCTGTGCGCCAGGGTGGGCCTGCACGGTGTGGCCACCGTCGAATTCCTGGTTGCCGCGGACCGGTTCGTCTTCCTCGAGGTGAACCCGCGCATCCAGGTCGAGCACCCCGTCACCGAGGAAACCACCGGGGTGGACCTGGTGGCCGTACAGCTGGCCATCGCCGGCGGCGCGTCCTACTACGAACTTGGGCTCCCCGCCGGGATCGCCTCGGACGGAAGCGAAGTGATCGGCGAGCCGGCCGCCCGCCGCGGCATCGCGATCCAGGCCCGGGTGAACATGGAGACCTTCGCCGCCGACGGTTCGGTGGTGCCGGCGGCGGGCACGTTGACGGTGTTTTCGCCGCCGAGCGGCCCCGGCGTGCGCGTCGACACCTACGGCCGGCCGGGCCTGGTCATCAGCCCGCGCTACGACTCGCTGCTGGCCAAGGTCATCGCCCACGTGCACGGAACCTCCTGGCCCGCGGCGGTGCGCAAGGCTCACACCGCCCTGGGTGAATTCGGCGTCGAGGGCGTGCGCACCAACATCGGGTTCCTGCGAGAGCTGCTGGGCGACAGCGAGATCCAATCGGGCTGGGTGACGACGGATTTCCTCGACGAGAAGCTTCCCGCGCTGGCCGCCGCCGCGCTGGCTCACCATCAGGACGTCCGCGTCGCGCCGGTCGAGCTCTACCCCGGCGAGGAAGTGCTGCGCGCTCAACTGGCCGGCACGGTCGTGGAGGTGGCCGCCGAGGGTGAGGCGTGCGGGGCCGGCGCCCCGCTTGTCGTCCTCGAGGCAATGAAGATGCAGCATGTGCTCGCCGCCCCGGACGCGCTGCGGACGGTCCGGAGCCTGGTGGCGCCGGGCCAGGTGGTCGGGACCGGCGATCCGTTGCTGGTATTCACCCGCACGGGCGCCGAGGCAGGCACCGAATCCTACTCGACCGCAATGGATCTCGACCGGCCCCGCGCCGACCTCGACGAGGTGCACAGGCGCCACCTGCTCACCCGGGACGAGGGCCGGGAGGCGGCCGTCGCCAAGCGGCACGCGCGCGGCCGGCGCACCGCCCGGGAGAACATCGCCGACCTGGTCGACCCGGGCAGCTTCGTCGAATACGGCGCGCTGGCCATCGCCGCCCAGCGCAGCCGGCGCTCCGAGGAGGACCTGATCGCCAACACCCCGGCCGACGGCCTGGTCGCCGGCCTGGCCCGGATCGGGGGCGCCGAGGCCGTCGTCGTGTCCTACGACTACACCGTGCTCGCCGGGACGCAGGGTATGCGCAATCACGCCAAGACCGACCGTGTCTTCGAGCTGGCCACCCGAAAACGCCTGCCGGTGGTGCTGTTTGCCGAGGGCGGCGGCGGCCGGCCGGGCGACACCGACGTCGGCGGCCACGCGGGCCTCGACGTGCCGACGTTCCGGATGTTGGCCGCGCTGAGCGGCCGGGTGCCGCTGGTGTCGATCGTCTCCGGTCGCTGCTTCGCTGGCAACGCCGCGCTGGCCGGGGTGTGCGACGTGATCATCGCGACCCCCGACGCCAACATCGGAATGGGCGGGCCGGCCATGATCGAGGGCGGCGGGCTGGGGGTGTACCCGCCGGAGGCGATCGGGCCGATCGACGTGCAGCGGCACAACGGCGTCGTGAGCCTGGTCGCCCGCGACGAGGCGCACGCGGTGTCGCTGGCCAGGCAGTACCTGTCGTATTTCGACGGCCCCTTCCGAGAATGGGCCGCGCCGGACCCGCGGGCGGCCCGACATGTGGTCCCGGAGAACCGATTACGCGCCTACGACGTGCACCGCGCGATCGAGTCGATCGTCGACGTGGGTTCCGTGCTGGAACTGCGCCCCGACTACGGCGTCGGGATCGTCACCGCGCTGGTTCGCGTCGAGGGCGTGGCATACGGGCTGATCGCCAACAGCACCCATCACCTCGGCGGGGCGATCGACGCCGAGGCCGCCGACAAGGCCGGTGACTTTCTCGCGCTGTGCGAGTCGTTCCGGCTGCCGGTCGTCTCGCTGTGCGACACCCCCGGGTTGATGGTCGGGCCGGACGCGGAAAGGGAGGCCGCGGTGCGCCGCTTCGGCCGGATGTTCGTGCTGGGCGCGCGATTGACGGTGCCGCTGGGAATGATCATCCTGCGCAAGGGTTATGGGCTGGGCGCGATGGCGATGGCCGGCGGGTCCTTCCGCGCGCCCCAGTTCACCGTGGCGTGGCCAACCGGCGAGATCGGTGGCATGGGGCTGGAGGGGGCCGTGCGGCTCGGGTTCAGCAAGGAACTTGCGGCCGAACAGGATCCGATCCAGCGCCAGCAGCTATTCGACAAGCTGGTGGCGGCGGCCTACCAGCACGGCAAGGCGCTGCGCTCGGCCACCACGTTCGAGCTCGACGACGTCATCGACCCGGCAGACTCCCGGGCCTGGATCACCAGGCTGCCGGGAGGCTGACGGTCAAAGGGTTATCCGTGGCCGGAACCGCAGCCGACGCCGGGCAGACACCCGGTGCCGCCGGGCACGCCACCGGGTCCGGCGAACTGGCCGCCCGAGCCGCAGCCGACGCCCGGCACGCAACCCTGCCCGCCGGGGCCGCCGCCGGGCCCCTGGTTCTGGCCGCCCGAGCCGCAATTGCCGTTGGCGTCGCAACCGCCGCCGCCCGGGTCGTCCTTGATGACGACGTGCGTGGGCGCGGGTCCCGTCATCGCCGGTCCTGCCCCAAACGCGTCCGCGGCGGCCGTCGGTGCGGCGGCGATCGCTGCGGCGACCGCCCCGGCCACGACCAGTGGTTTCACGAGGTTTAGTTTGGCTAACATGCGTGTCGCATACCACGTGCACACGGGTACAAAACATCGCTAACGATAATTATTGGTGCGGACAGAAGGCACACGATGACCTCACTGGATTTGACCGGACGGACCGCGATCATCACGGGCGCCTCGCGCGGAATCGGGCTGGCGATCGCCCAGCAACTGGCCGCCGCCGGCGCCGACGTGGTGCTCACCGCCCGCAAGCAGGAGGCGGCCGACGAGGCCGCGGCGCAGGTCGGCGAGAAGGCCGTCGGCGTCGGCGCCCACGCCGTCGACGAGGACGCCGCCCGGCGCTGCGTGGACCTCGCGCTGGAGCGCTTCGGCAGGGTCGACATCCTGGTCAACAACGCGGGCACGAATCCGGCGTATGGCCCGCTGATCGAGCAGGACCACGCCCGCTTCACCAAGATCTTCGACGTCAACCTGTGGGCACCGCTGCTGTGGACCTCGCTGGTGGTCAAGGCGTGGATGGGGGAGCACGGTGGGTCGATCGTCAACACCGCCTCGATCGGTGGCCTGCACCAGTCGCCGGCGATGGGCATGTATAACGCCACCAAGGCCGCGTTGATCCACGTCACCAAGCAACTGGCGCTGGAACTTTCCCCCCGCGTCCGGGTCAACGCCATCGCACCGGGAGTGGTGCGCACCAGGCTGGCCGAGGCGCTGTGGAAGGACCACGAGGATCCGCTGGCGGCGACGATCGCGCTCGGGCGCATCGGTGAGCCGGCCGACGTGGCGGGCGCCGTCGCGTTCCTCGTCTCCGACGCGGCGAGCTGGATCACCGGCGAGACGATGGTGATCGACGGCGGCCTGCTGCTCGGCCCCGCCCAGGGATATCAGGCCCAATGAGCGCCATAGACGTCACAGCGGACCTGGCCGCGCGGGTCCAGGAGCTGCTCGACGAGCATGACCCGGCTACCACCGAATCGCGGGAATTCCTTGGCGCACAATACGATGCGGGGCTGGCCTGGATCCATCTGCCGCCGGGTTTCGGCGGGCTCGGACTGTCGCGCGACGCACAGCAGCTCGTCGACGCGCGGCTGGCCGCCGCCGGCGCGCCGGTGGGCGGCACCGTCAAGAACTACATCGGCATGGGCATGGCGGCGCCGACGATCGCGGCGTTCGGGACCGACGAGCAGAAGCGAAAGTTTCTGCGCCCGCTGTTCACCGGCGAACAGATCTACTGCCAGCTGTTCAGCGAGCCCGGCGCCGGCTCGGACCTGGCCGGGGTGTCCACCCGCGCGGTCCGCGACGGTGACGACTGGATCGTCAACGGGCAGAAGGTGTGGACGTCGCAGGCTCAGCACGCGGACATGGCCATCCTGGTCGCCCGCACCGACCCGACGGTGCCCAAACACGCCGGCCTGACCTACTTCCTGTGCGACGTGACCCAGCCGGGTGTCGAGATCCGGCCGCTGCGCCAGATCACCGGCGAGGCGGAGTTCAACGAGGTCTTCCTCACCGACGTTCGGGTGCCGGATGCGAATCGGCTCGGCCCGGAGGGCGGCGGCTGGCGCGTCGCGACCACCACGCTCAACAACGAGCGCGTCGCCATCGGCACTCGCGCCGGAATGCCGCGGGAGGGCGGGCACATCGGCAAGGTCGCCGGGGCCTGGCGAGATCAGCCGGCGCTGCGCAACCCCCCGATGCACGACGAGCTGATGCGGCTGTGGGTCGACGCGGAGGCCCTTCGGCTCACGGGTGAACGCTCGCGCCAGCAGGCCAGCACCGGGCAGCCCGGACCGGAGGGTGCGGGCATGAAGGTGGCCTTCGCCCGTCTGGCCCAAGCGATCTCGGGGTTCGAGATCGAGCTGCACGGTGAGGCGGGCCTGCGTTACGACGACTGGACCATGCGCAGACCGGAGACGGTCGACCTGGTCGGTCGCGGGCCCGGATACCGCTATTTGCGGGCGCGCGGCAACTCGATCGAGGGCGGCACGTCGGAGATCTTGCGCAACACCATCTCCGAACGAATCCTTGGCCTGCCGGGCGAACACCGGGTCGACAAGGACGTCGCGTGGAAGGACCTGCCGCGGTGAGCAATCTCCTGTATTCCGATACCGAGGAGGCGTTGCGCGACAGCGTTCGTCACCTGTTCGCCGACCGCTGCCCGCCCGAATCGGTGGCCCGAGCGTATGACGCTGCACCACAGGACTTTTCGGGAATATGGCGGACGCTGGCCGCCGACCTCGGGGTGGCCGGCCTGCTGGTCCCCGAGTCGCTTGGTGGTGCCGGCGCGTCGGCGCGCGAGGCCGCGGTCGTCATGGAGGAGATCGGGCGCGCGGTGGCGCCGGTGCCTTTCCTGTCCAGCGCGGTCCTCGCCACCGTCGCGCTGCTGCGCGCCGGCGACGACGAGACGGTGGGTGCGCTGGCCCGCGGCGAGATCACCGCGGCGCTGGTGGTGCCGCTGTCCACGGCGCCGGGCGATTCAGTTGGGGGCGTCAGTGCCGGCGCCGACGGGCTGAGCGGAGAGGTCGGCAGCGTCGCGGGCGCCGTCGAGGCCGACGTGCTGGTGGTGCCGGCGGCCGCGCCAGGCGGGCTCGAACTGCACACCGTGCCGCGCACCGCCGCGGGCGTGCAGGTGTCACCCGTGCTCGCGCTGGACATGACGAGACCCCTTGCGAGCGTGCGCTTTTCGGGGGCGGCTTCGTCACGGCTGGGGGAGGCGGACCTCGCGGTGGCCGAAGCGCTTGAGACCGGGGCCGCGCTGCTCGCGTCCGAGCAACTGGGTGTGGCCCAGTGGTGTTTCGACACCACGCTGGCGTATGTCAAGCAGCGCAAGCAGTTTGGCCGCGCGATCGGGTCCTACCAGGCGATCAAGCACCGGCTGGCGGATCTGTGGTTCGAGGTCGGCGCGGCAACGGCGGTGGCCAGGCACGCCGCCGACACGTGCGCCACCGCGGATCAGGACGCGGCGACCGCTGCGGCGCTCGCGCAGGCCTACTGCAGCGGCGTTGCCGTGCATGCCGCCGAGGAGTGCGTGCAGCTGCATGGCGGCATCGGAATGACCTGGGAGTATCCGGCGCACCTCTACCTCAAGCGCGCCAAGAGCGATCAGTTAGCTCTGGGCACCGCTTATCGCCACCGCGCCCTGCTGGCGAAGCTGGTGAACCTGCCCTCCTCGTGACCTCGGCACTCGCCGGTCAGCCACATCTCTTCGGTGAGGTCGTGGAAGGTGACCAGCGCGACGGTGTCGTCACGGCGTCGCATCGCCGACCTGCTCATGCTGGCCCACACCGAGTGCCCGCCCCTGTTCCGCAGCTCGACGGTGCGCTTGGCGCCCGTGCCGACCAGCGTGATCCAGCCGTCGTCGGCCGGCATGCGGTAGAAGAGGTCTTCGAAGTTCATCGACGCGAGCTGGTCGGGCGAATAGCCCACCATGTTGCAGAACGAGCCGTTGGCGAACAGGATGGTTCCCGCGCGGTCGACGGCGATGGCCGGTGCCGGTAGCCGTTCCAAGACGACCAACGCCGGCATTCGGTGCAGTTCGTCGATTGGCAAGCCGCCGGGCGGCTTCGGGCGTCGGCGCTCAATTCGCGAACCGTCGGCGGCTGTGGGAATCATCGGGATCACTGTCCTCCCGTCGTCGCGCCGGCATGGTCTCCCGGATGCGGCAAAGGCGCGCTTTTATTTGAACGCGGCCACAGCAAATATTATGGGAAGGCTTGAAAGAAGTCCATAGCGCATTAGCCGAATTAGCTATTCGGCATGTGCCCAATTGACTCTTGTGCCAGAACAATACCATTGGCATGTAATTTCCTGGGCCGTTTTGTTAGCTGAGGCCCGGCGTCGACGCTCCTTGCCCGGCTAGACGCGGTCGTGCAGCAAACACGGGAGGTCGACATCGCTAACTCTTCTCAGGAACGCGGCATCGTCGCCACGCCGCGGCAGCAAGTGCCGCGCCCGGGCTGTCGCTAACTCACGTCGGCGCGCAACCCGGGCGACAGACAAGTTGCTTGCCTTTCGGCGGCACTGGTCGGTGCCCCGAGCCCCCGTCGGGTTTTGCTCAAGGCGATCGTTAGCTATTGGTCCGGCAAACCGCTTCGGCGACATATCGTGGGCTCGCGGCGCACGCGGCGCCGCTGCACAATCGGTTTCCGAATCACCGTTGCGAATGGAGATAGCGAATGCGTGTGTTGCTGTCGACATACGATTCGCGCGGTGGCGTCGAGCCCCTGCTGGGCCTCGCCGTCCAACTGCAAGCGCTCGGCGCGGAGGTTCGCATCTGCGCGCCGCCGGACGACGAGTTCGCCGAGCGGGCCGCCGGCTTCGGCGTGCCGCTGGTGGCGTTCGGCGAGTCGGTGCGCGCTATGACCAGCGCGGCCGGTCCGCAGTCCGAGGCGTACCTGCGGCGGCACTTCGATGAGTTGATCGCCGCGCAGTTCGACACCGTCGCGGACGCGGCCCGGGGATGCGATGCGCTGCTGGCCGCGGGCCTGCTGCCGGCGGCGGCCGGCGCCCGGTCGGCGGCCGAAATGCTCGGCATCCATTACGTTTACGCGAGTTATCACCCCACCAACCTGCCGTCGCCGCACCACCGTCCGCCCTCGTTCTGGAACTGGCCGCTGCCACCGGGCGCGATCGACCACCGGGTGCTGTGGGACCTGGACGCCCAAAACGTGAATGCGCTTTTCGGCCCGACGCTCAACCGTCACCGCGCCCAGGTCGGCCTGCCGCCGGTGCACGACGTCCGTGGTCACGCCTTCACCGAGCGCCCGTGGCTGGCGTCGGACCCGACATTGGGCCCGTGGCAGGAGCCGACGGACCTCGACGTCGTCCAAACCGGCGCGTGGATGCTGCGGGACACGCGTCAGCTGCCGGCGGAGCTGGTCGAGTTCCTGGACGCCGGGACGCCGCCGGTGTACGTGGGCTTCGGCAGCATGCCGCTGCGCGGCCCGGCCGACCTCGCCCGTGCGGCCGTCGAGGCGATCCGCGGGCTGGGCCGCCGCGTGGTCGTCGCCCGGGGGTGGGCTGGCCTGGCGCCGATCGACGACGGGGACGACTGCTTTTCCGTCGGTGAGGTGAACCAGCAGTCATTGTTTGGGCGCGTGGCCGCCGTCGTGCACCACGGCGGCGCGGGCACCACGACTACGGCCGCCGCCGCGGGCGCCCCGCAGGTGGTGGTGCCGCAGGGCGCCGACCAGTTGTATTGGGCGGGCCGGGTCGGCGAACTGGGCATCGGGACCGCGCACATAGGTGTGGCGCCCACCGCCGAGTCGCTGTTCGCCGCGCTCGAGCCCGTGTTGACCCCCGAGGCCCGCGCGCGGGCGGGCGCCGTGGCGAGCACGATCCGCACCGACGGGGCGGCGGTGGCGGCGAACCTGCTGCTCGAGACGATCAGCCGGGAAAAGGCCGCCAGCCTAGCGCGGTAGCGCCGACCCGAAGACCTCCGTCATTGCCGCCCAGTGCCGCTCGTCGGCGGCGGGGTCGTAGGGAGGGTTGTCCGGGACCGCGAAGCCGTGGGCGGCGGGATACCACTCGATGGTGTGCGCCACGCCCGCCGCCGTCAGCGCCTTGTCGAGCTGCTCGGCGTGATCGGCCGTGAAGGATGCGTCGTTCTCGGCGCCACCCACGTACACCGTGGCGGTGATCCGGTCGGCCAGCAGGTGGGGGCTGTCCGCGCCGTCGCTCACCAGCCCGCCGCCGTGGAAGGACGCCGCGGCGGCGACGCGGTCCGGTTGGCGGCCGGCCACCACCAGCGACGTCCGCCCGCCCATGCAGTAGCCGCACACGCCGAATCGCTCGCCGGACACCTCGGGGCGACCGGCCAGGTAGTCGAAGAACGCGCCGGCGTCGCTGGCCATTTTGTCCGGTGTGATGCCGCCGATCATTCCGAAAAGGCGCCTGCGTTCCTGCTCGTCGCTGAACACGGTGGCCATGTCGAACGGGGTCCAGTCGCCGCTGCGGTAGTAGACGTCGGGAAGCAGCACCGCGTAGCCGAATCCGGCGAGCTTGGCGGCCATCTCGTCGAAGGTGTCCCGCACCCCGCCGGCGTCGCAGTACATCACGACGCCGGGCCAGGGGCCGGGTCCTTCGGGCGTGAAAAATCGGACGGGGCAGGAGCCGTCGGGGGTGGTGACGCTGTCGGTGAACTTCGGCATGGGATCCGTTCTACTCTCCGTCCCGCGGGGTAGATTGGCCGCGTGCCGATCGCCACCCCCTACGAGGACCTGCTTCGCGTGGTGCTCGACCGGGGCGCCGCCAAATCCGACCGCACCGGCACGGGGACCCGCAGCCTGTTCGGCCAGCAGTTGCGCTACGACCTGTCGGCCGGCTTCCCGCTGCTGACCACCAAGAAGGTGCATTTCAAGTCGGTGGTCTACGAGTTGCTGTGGTTTCTGCGCGGCGACTCCAACGTCGCCTGGCTGCACGAGCACGGCGTCACCATCTGGGACGAATGGGCAAGCGAGACAGGCGATCTCGGGCCCATCTACGGCGTGCAGTGGCGGTCCTGGCCGACGCCGACCGGAGAGCACGTCGACCAGATCAGCGCGGCACTGGAGCTGCTGCGCACCGACCCGGATTCGCGGCGCATCATCGTCTCGGCGTGGAACGTCGGCGAGATTCCGCAGATGGCGTTGGCGCCGTGCCACGCGCTGTTCCAGTTCTACGTCGCCGACGGGCGGCTGAGCTGCCAGCTCTACCAGCGCAGCGCCGACCTGTTCCTCGGGGTTCCGTTCAACATCGCCAGCTACGCGCTGCTCACCCACATGATGGCCGCCCAGGCCGGCCTCGCGGTCGGCGAGTTCGTGTGGACCGGCGGTGACTGCCACATCTACGACAACCACGTCGAACAGGTTCGGACCCAGCTCGCCCGCGAGCCGCGGCCATACCCGGAACTCGTTCTCGCGCACAGGGATTCGATCTTCGACTACACGTACGAAGACGTCGTCGTGAAGAACTACGATCCGCATCCGGCGATCAAAGCTCCCGTCGCGGTATGACGCGCGTATGACCCGCGCCGGCGACGATGCAGTGGGGGCACCTCCCGCTTGCGGGGGACGAAGCGATGATGTGGGGGTACCGCCCGCTTGCGGGGGAGAGCGGCGCACTTGCACCGTGGGTCTGGTCTGGGCTCAGTCGACGTCCGGTGTGATCGGGCGCGGCGGCGACATTCCGTGGCGGGTGCCCGAGGACCTGGCGCGCTTCAAAGAGGTGACCATGGGTCACACGGTGGTGATGGGGCGGCGGACGTGGGAGTCGCTGCCGGCGCGGGTGCGGCCGTTGCCGGGCCGGCGGAACGTCGTGCTGTCCCGGGACCCCGATTACGTGGCCGAGGGGGCCGAGGTGCTCGACTCGCTGGAGGCGGCGCTGACCGAGCCGCAGGCGTGGGTCATCGGCGGCGAGCAGATCTACCTGCTCGGGCTCCCGCTGGCCTCCCGCTGCGAGGTCACCGAGGTCGAAATCGACCTGCCGCGCGACGACGGCGACGCGCTGGCCCCGGTGCTCGACGAGTCGTGGTTGGGCGTGACGGGGGACTGGCAGGTCAGCCGCACGGGGCTGCGCTACCGGTTTCACACGTACCGTCGTCCGTAGGGGTCGCGCCCGCGGCGCCGCCCGCGTGACGGGCACGACCTGACATACTCGGGACTCGGGGGTCGGTCTCACGGGTCTATAACTGATTTCCAGTAAAGGGGGGAATTTGCAGTGATAACCGAACCCGCGAAGACGTTTCCGCGCGTGTTCAGGGGCTACGATGCGGCGGCGGTTGACGCGTCCATCGAGGCGCTGACCGCCAAGCAGCAGCTGCTGCTCAACGACGTCAGGAGCCTGGAGGCGCGACTGACCCAGGCCGGCGACGAAGCGGCGGCGCTGCGCAAGGAGGTCGCCGTCCTCACCGACACCTCACCGTCGCCCCACGCCATGCAACTGCGGATGGCCAACATGCTGCGACGCACGGTCGACGAGGTTTCCCAGCTGCAGGCCGAGGCGCGGGCCGAGGCGGACGCGCTGATCGCGTCGGCGGAGGCGGAGGCCGAGGAGTCCCGGCGCGAGCACGAGGAGCAGATGGCGCAGCTGACCGCGCGCCGGGAGGCCCTCGAGGCTGATTACGACGAAAAGAAGAAAAATCTCGAGGCCGAACTGGCCGAGATGCGTGACGAAACCGAACGGGCTATCGAGCAGGCGTGGCGCGATGCCCGCCGGGATGCCGATCACTACCGCGAGCAGGCCCGGCGGGCCGCGGACGAGGCCAGCCAGCAGCGAATCAAGATCCTCGAGCAGCTGGAGCGGGTCTATCGCGACCTGGAGCCCGTTCCGGCCGCCCTCGCGGCGGCGCGCCAGGAGCAGAAGGATTTGCCGGAGGCGAGCGTCGTCGTGCCGCTGGGCGAGAAAGTCGGCGCGGGCTGATCCCGCGGTAGCGTTGCCGCGTAGGGCGGCCAAAACGCGGTATTCTCGGCGCCGTGCCGATCGGGAAACGCACGCTTACCGCCGCCCAGGCTCGGCGCTTAGCCGTTGCGGCACAAGGGTTTAGCGAGCCGCGGCCCAAGGGCCCGGTCACCCGCGCGCATCTGAAGAGCCTGATCTCGAGAATCCAAGTGCTGCAGCTGGATTCGGTATCGGTGGCGGTGCGCGCCCATTACGCCCCGGTGTTCAGCCGGCTCGGGCCCTACGACCGCGACGTGCTGGACCGCGCCGCCTGGTCGCATTCGGCGCGCTCGCCGCGGTTGCTGGTCGAGTACTGGGCCCACGAGGCCGCGCTGATGGCCGTCGACGACTGGCCGCTGCTGCGGTGGCGGATGCGCCAATACCGGCACGGCCGCTGGGGCACCCACATCGTCAAGGCCAATCCCCAACTCGCCGAGGACATTCTCGCCGCCGTCGCCGAGCTGGGGCCCAGCACCGCCGGGCAGATCGAGGCGCACCTGGCCGCCGAGCCACGGCGAAAAAAAGGGACCTGGTGGACCCGCAGCGACACCAAGTGGGTCGCCGAGGCGCTGTTCGCTTCCGGCGCGCTCACCACGGCCACCCGGGTGGGCTTCGCCCGCCACTACGACCTGGTGGAGCGGGTGCTGCCGCACACCGTGCTGGCCCGCGAGGTCGACGACGACGAGGCCGTGCGCGAACTCACGCTGCGGGCCGCCACCGCGCTGGGCGTGGGCACCGAGGCCGACATCCGCGACTACTTCCGGCTGTCGGCCCAGCAGGTCAAGCCCGCGATCGCCGACCTGCTGGCCGCCGGTGAGATCGAGCGGGTCGACGTCGACGGCTGGTCGGCCCCGGCGTACCTGCGGGCGGGCCGGACGCTGCCGCGCTCCGATCGCGGGACCGCGCTGTTGTGCCCGTTCGACCCGTTGATCTTCTTCCGGCCCCGGGTGGAGCGGCTGTTCAACTTCCACTACCGCATCGAGATCTACACCCCGGCCGCCCAACGCAGGTACGGCTACTACGTGTGGCCGTTGCTGATGGACGGCCGGTTGGTCGCGCGGGTGGACCTCAAGGCCGACCGGGCCACCGACTCGCTGCGCGTGGTGGGCGCGTTCGCCGAGCGCGACGTGCCTCGGCCCGCCGTCGCCGACGCGCTGGCGGGCGAACTGAATTCGATGGCGTCGTGGCTGGGGCTGGGCGGGTTCAGCGTCGCCGGCCGCGGCGACCTGGCGGGCGAATTGCGCGCGGCGGCCAAGCGGGCCGGCTGATGAAAGCGCTCAAGGACACGCTCTGGAAGGCCGCGGAAAAACTGCGCGGGTCGGTCCCGGCCGGTGAATACAAGGACGTGATCCTCGGCCTGGTGTTCCTGCAACACGTCGCCGGTTCGCAGTGGCAAGCCCTGGTGGACAACACGACGTCACCGGACCTTGGCCGTCGCATCGACGACGCGATGGAGGCCGCCGCGATGCCCCGGCGCTACGTGAACCTCGACCAGCGCCGACTCGGTGAGCTGGTGGGTCTGCTCGACGGTGCGCGACGCGGCCGGGACATGCTGGGCGAGATATACGAGTACTTCCTGGGCAACTTCGCGCGCTCCGAGGGCAAGCGCGGCGGCGAATTCTTCACCCCGCCAAGCGTCGTGCGGGTCATGGTCGAGGTGCTCGAACCGTCCAGCGGCCGGGTGTACGACCCGTGCTGCGGTTCGGGCGGAATGTTCGTGCGCACCGAGCAATTCATCGCCGAGCGCGACGGCGATCCCGCGAAGGTCACCATCTACGGCCAGGAGAGCATCGAGCAGACCTGGCGGATGGCCAAGATGAACCTCGCCGTGCACGGCATCGACGACGCGGGCCTGGTCCGCGGCGACACGTTCGTTCGCGACCAGCACGCCGGCGTGCAGATGGACTACGTGATGGCCAATCCGCCGTTCAACATCAAGGACTGGGCCCGCGACGAACGAGACGCACGCTGGCGCTTCGGCGTTCCGCCCGCCGCCAATGCGAACTACGCCTGGATTCAGCACATCCTGTCCAAACTGGCCCCCCGCGGAAAGGCCGGCGTGGTGATGGCCAACGGGTCGATGTCGTCGAACACGCTCGGGGAGGGCGACATTCGGGCGCGGATCGTCGAGGCGGACCTGGTGTCGTGCATGGTGGCGCTGCCCGGGCAGCTGTTCCGCAGCACCGGAATTCCGGTGTGCCTGTGGTTCTTCGCGCTCGACAAGGGTGACCGAGCGGGCCAGGTGCTGTTCATCGACGCCCGCGCGCTCGGCTACCTGGTGGACCGCACGGAGCGCGCGCTGACCGACGAGGAGATCGTTCGCATCGGCGATACCTACCACGCTTGGTGTGGGTCGGAGTCCGCTACTGCCAAAGGTCTTGTCTACCAAGATGTCCCGGGTTTCTGCACATCCGCGTCGCTGGACGATATCCGGGCCGCGGGCTGTGCGCTCACGCCGGGACGCTATGTGGGCGCGCCCGAGTCCGACGACGACGGGGAGCCGCTCGACGCCAAGATCGCCCGGTTGACAGACGACCTGCTGGCGGCGCTCGACGAGTCCGCGCGGCTGGAGCGGATCGTGCGCGAGCAGGTGGAGCGGCTGCGGTGAAGGCCAGGCTGGGCGACCACCTCGACTTCAGCAACGGGACCAGCTCTCCGGCGCGAACCCCGGACGGCCCCTTTCGCGTTTACGGCTCCAACGGGCCGATCGGCTATGCGGCGCAATGCAATGCGGCCGGCCCCCTGATCGTGCTGGGGCGCGTCGGATCGTACTGCGGCAGCCTGCGGTACTGCGATTCCGACGTCTGGGTCACCGACAATGCGCTGGTGTGCCGGGCCAAGGACCCAGGGGAGACGCGGTACTGGTATTACGCGCTGCAGACCTGCGGGCTCAACGGACACCGGGGCGGATCGGGACAGCCGCTGCTCAACCAGACGATCCTGCGTGAGGTTTGCGTCTGGACCGTCGCGGCCCCGCAGCGCCGCCGCATCGCCGAGGTGCTCGGCGCCGTCGACGACAAGATCGCCGCCAATCAACGCGTGATCGACGCCGCGGAGAGCCTGATGGTCGCCACCGCCGAGTCGGTCTCCGAACGCGTGCCGCTGTGCGCCCTCGCCGGCCGGTCGACGGAACTCCTCGGTCCGCCCGGGTTCGACGACGTGGTGGCCCACTTCAGCCTCCCGGCGTTCGACGACGGCGCGAAACCCCGGCTGGTCGCCGGGGAAGGCGTGAAGAGCGTCAAGTTCGTCCTGTCCGAGCCGTGCGTGCTGTTCGCGAAGCTCAATCCCAGGATTCCGCGCGTCTGGAACGTGGTGGGCCTGCCCCGGCAAATGGCTTTGGCCAGCACGGAGTTCGTCGTGTTGCGTCCCGTCGGCGTCGACACGTCGGCGCTGTGGGCGGCTTTGCGGCAGCCCGACGTCGTCGCGACGTTGCAGCGGCGGGCCGCCGGGACGTCGGGGAGCCACCAGCGCGTCCAACCGCGCGACCTGCTCGAGGTTCCGGTCCGCGACGTCCGGCGCCTGGCGCCCGCGGCGGCGCGGACGCTCACCGGACTGGGCGCGCTGTGTCACGCGCGCCGCGCGGAATCCGTGCGGTTGTCCGCCTTCCGCGACGCGCTGCTGCCGCTGCTGATATCCGGCGAACTCGCGGTGGGCCCGGTCTAGCGCCGAAACTGCGCTCAGAGCGCCCGATCGGGCCCGAAAGACGCGCTGAGCGCAGACTCGGCGCGCCCAACGATCGCCCAACGATAAGGTGGGCGCCGTGGCCGAGACCGCGCCGCTGCGCGTGCAACTGATCGCCAAGACGGAGTTCCTGGCGCCGCCGGACGTGCCCTGGACGACCGACGCCGAGGGCGGCCCCGCGCTGGTCGAGTTCGCCGGGCGGGCCTGCTATCAGAGCTGGTCGAAGCCCAACCCGAAGACGGCGACCAACGCCGGTTACATCGGGCACATCATCGACGTCGGCCACTTTTCGGTGCTCGAGCATGCCAGCGTCTCGTTCTACATCACCGGCATCTCGCGATCCTGCACCCACGAGCTGATCCGGCACCGGCACTTCTCCTACTCGCAGCTGTCGCAACGCTATGTGCCGGAGGGGGACTCGCGCGTCGTCGTCCCGCCGGGCATGGACGACGACCCCGAGCTGCAGGAGATCCTCGTCAAGGCCGCCGACGCCAGCCGCGCCACCTACGCCGAGCTGTTGGCGAAACTGGAAGCCAAGTTCGCCGACCAGCCGAGCGCGGTATTACGCCGCAAACAGGCGCGCCAGGCCGCCCGCGCGGTGCTGCCCAACGCGACCGAGACCCGCATCGTCGTCACCGGGAACTACCGCGCGTGGCGACACTTCATCGCCATGCGCGCCAGCGAGCACGCCGACGTGGAAATCCGGCGCCTGGCCATCGAGTGCCTGCGCCAGCTCGTCGGCGTGGCGCCCGCGGTGTTCGCCGACTTCGAGGTGTCCACCCTGGCCGACGGCACCGAAGTCGCCACCAGCCCTCTGGCCACCGAAGCCTGAGGCGGCGCAGCCGGGGAAGGCTGAGGCGGCAATCCGGCCTGAGCCCACCGAAGCCTGAGGCGGCGCAGCCGGGGAAGGCTGAGGCGGCAATCCGGCCTGAGCCCACCGAAGCCTGAGCCGCGCGGCTGCTAATTGCGTTTGGTACCGCCAGGTAACCTGAAGACCGTGAGCACCGTCGGATTCGACGCCCCCGCCCGGTTGGGAACCCTGCTGACGGCGATGGTGACGCCGTTCGCCGCTGACGGCGCGCTGGACGCCAAGGCCGCGGCGCACCTGGCAAACCACCTGGTGGACGGGGGGTGCGACGGCCTGGTGGTCTCCGGGACCACCGGCGAGTCGCCGACCACCACCGACGACGAGAAACTCGAGCTGCTGCGCGTCGTGCTGGAGGCGGTGGGCGACCGGGCCCGCGTCATCGCCGGCGCCGGCACCTATGACACGGCTCACAGCGTCCGGCTGGCGAGGGCCTGCGCGGCCGAGGGCGCGCACGGGCTGCTGGTCGTCACGCCGTACTACTCGAAGCCGCCGCAGAGCGGGCTGATCGCGCATTTCACCGCCGTCGCCGACGCGACCGAGCTTCCGGTGCTGCTCTACGACATCCCGCCCCGCTCGGTGATACCGATCCAGACCGAGACCATCCACGCGCTGGCCGCCCACCCGAACATCGTCGGGATCAAGGACGCCAAGGGCGACCTGCACAGCGGCGGACAGATCATCGCCGAAACCGGGCTGGCCTACTACTCCGGCGACGACGCGCTGAACCTGCCGTGGCTGGCCATGGGCGCCACCGGCTTCATCAGCGTGATCTCGCACGTCGCGGCGGGCCAGCTGCGGGAGTTGTTGTCCGCCTTCGCCTCCGGCGACATGGCGACCGCCCGCAAGATCAACGTCGGCCTCGCCCCGCTGTGCAACGCCATGGCCAGGCTCGGCGGGGTGACCATGTCGAAGGCGGGTCTGCGCCTGCAGGGCATCGAGGTCGGCGACCCCCGGTTGCCGCAGATGCCGGCGACGCCGGAGCAGATCGAGGCGCTGGCCGCCGACATGCGCGCGGCCTCGGTTCTCAGGTGAATCAGACGTGAACGAGGAACTCGCCCCACCGGGTCCCCTGGCTCCGGGCGGGTTGCGGGTCACCGCGCTGGGCGGCATCAGCGAAATCGGCCGCAACATGACGGTTTTCGAGCACCTGGGCCGGCTGCTGATCATCGACTGCGGGGTGATGTTCCCCACCCACGACGAGCCCGGCGTCGACCTGATCCTGCCGGACTTGCGCCACATCGAGGACCGCCTCGAGGACATCGAGGCGCTGGTGCTCACCCACGCGCACGAGGACCACATCGGGGCGATCCCGTTCCTGCTCAAGCTGCGCCCCGACATCCCGGTCGTCGGTTCGAAGTTCACCCTCGCGCTGGTCGCCGCCAAATGTCGCGAGCACCGCATCAAGCCGGTCTTCGTCGAGGTCACCGAGGGGCAGCGCAGCACGCACGGCGTCTTCCAGTGCCAGTACTTCGCGGTCAACCACTCCATCCCCGACGCCCTGGCCATCGCCGTGCACACCGGCGCCGGAACCGTGCTGCACACCGGCGACATCAAGCTCGACCAGCTGCCGCTCGACGGCCGGCCCACCGACCTGCCCGGCATGTCCCGGCTGGGCGACGCGGGCGTGGACCTGTTCCTGTGCGACTCGACGAATTCGGAGATCCCGGGCGTCGGCCCGTCGGAAAGCGAGGTGGGCCCGACGCTGCACCGGCTGATCCGGGGCGCCGACGGCCGCGTGATCGTGGCGTGCTTCGCCTCCAACGTGGACCGGGTGCAGCAGATCATCGACGCCGCAGTGGCTTTGGGCCGGCGGGTGTCGTTCGTCGGGCGCTCCATGGTGCGCAACATGGGCATCGCCCGGGAGCTGGGTTTCCTGCGCGTGGACGACTCCGACCTGATCGACATCTCCGCCGCCGAGATGATGGCGCCCGAGCGGGTCGTCCTGATCACCACCGGCACCCAGGGCGAACCGATGTCGGCGCTGTCGCGGATGTCGCGCGGCGAGCACCGCAGCATCACGCTGACGCCCGAGGACCTGGTCATCCTGTCGTCGTCGCTGATCCCCGGCAACGAGGAGGCGGTGTACGGCGTCATCGACGAGCTGGCCAAGATCGGCGCCCGCGTCGTCACCAACCAGCAAGTGCGCGTTCACGTTTCCGGCCACGCGTACGCGGGCGAGCTGCTCTTCCTCTACAACGGGGTGCGGCCGCGCAACGTGATGCCGGTGCACGGCACCTGGCGGATGCTGCGCGCCAACGCCAAGCTCGCGGCGCGCGCCGGGGTGCCCCAGGACTCAATCCTGTTGGCGGAGAACGGGGTCAGCGTCGACCTGATGGCCGGCAAGGCCACGATCGCCGGGGCCGTGCCGGTGGGCAAGATGTTCGTCGACGGGCTGATCACCGGCGACGTCGGCGACATCACCCTGGGCGAGCGGCTCATCCTGTCGTCCGGATTCGTCGCGGCGATCGTGGTGGTGCAGCGCGGCACTGGGCGTCCGGCCGCCGCGCCGCAATTGATTTCGCGTGGCTTCTCCGAAGACCCCAAGGCGCTCGAGCCGGCCGTGCGCAAGGTCGAAGCGGAGCTGGAGCAGCTGGCCGCCGACAACGTGACCGATCCCGTCCGCATCGCCCAGGGCGTGCGCCGCACGGTCGGCAAGTGGGTGGGCGAAACTTACCGTCGGCAGCCGATGATCGTGCCGACCGTCATCGAGGTCTAGCTAGCGCTTCTCGGCGTACGCCGACCATTCCAGCTGCGAGGCACCGAGTTTGCGGCCGGCGGGCCGCACGTAGCGCGCCACCAGCTCGTCGGGGCCGGCCTGCTCCACCAGCCGCCAGCCGTATTCGCCGATAAACCCGGCAACCTCGTCGGGGTCCAGGCCGAAGTGCCACAGCTGGTGACGCTCGCGGACGTTGCGGTACAGCGTGCGGGTGCCGTACCGATTGCTGCCGTCGATGAAATCCCGCCGGACATAAGTGAATACGATCCGGCTGCCGGGCGCGGCCGCGCGCAGTCCCTCCAGGGTGCGCCGGACGCCGTCCTCGGTCAGGTACTGGGTGACGCCTTCCCACACGAAGAACGCCCGATAGTCGGGGCGGTAGCCGTGCTCGGCCAACGAGGTGAGCAGGTCGTCGCGCTCGAAGTCCAGCGCCACCAACCGAACCGACAGCGGCGGCTCACCGAGCACCCGGCGCACCGTCTTGGCCTTGCGCGCGATGTTGACCGGCAGGTCCACCTCGAAGATCGGGATGCGCGCCCGGCGGGTCAGCCGGTAGGCCAGCGTGTCCAGGCCCGCCCCGAGGATGACGACGGCGTCGACGTCGCCCAGCGCCGCCGCGATCTTGTCGTCGATGAAGCGCTTGCGGCAGGCCAGATTCGCCCACAGCCCGGGCCCGGTGAACTCCGAGCCGCGGATCATCAGGCGGCGGGCCGGACCCCAGCGCGTGGCGCCGGCGAGCAATCGCAGCGGGCGCGGCAGGAACAGTTCCGCGAGGTCGTCGTCCACCAGCCGGTGCCCGGCCGGCTCGTGGTGTTCGACGGCGGCCAGCACCATGGGGCCGAACGCCGTCTGCGCCGCGGGATTTCGCGCCATGGGCGACTACTTGTTCAAGAAGCCCGCATCGACGGGCAGGGTGACGCCGGTGATGTAGCGGGCCTGGTCGGAGACCAGCCACGCCACCGCGTTGGCGATGTCCTCGGCCTGCAGCACTTCCACCGGTAGCGCGTTGCCCAGGCTGCGCGGCTGGTCGGTCTGGGACGCCATCTTGGCGAGCCACTCCCGAGTGAACTCGTTATTGATCATCGGGGTTTCGACACCCGTCGGATGGATCGAGTTGACCCGGATGTTTTGACCCGCAAGCAGATTCGCGTATACCCGCATCAACCCCACCACGCCGTGCTTGGCGGCCGCGTAGCCGACGGAGCCGGCGTCGGGACTGCCCACCCCGGCCAGCCCGGCGGCCGAACTGATCAGCACGATCGACCCGCCGCTGCCCTGCTTGACCATGGGCGATATCGCGACCTTGATCGTGTTGTAGACGCCGGTGAGGTTGACGTCGATGACGTCGCGCCAGCCCTCGTCACCCGATGCCATCGGGGCG
Organism: Mycobacterium sp. NGS64; assembly: GCF_059812245.1. Classification (NCBI taxonomy): domain Bacteria; kingdom Bacillati; phylum Actinomycetota; class Actinomycetes; order Mycobacteriales; family Mycobacteriaceae; genus Mycobacterium; species Mycobacterium sp. NGS64. Next base: position 1,135,859 of record NZ_JCALCI010000001.1, read on the forward strand.
ATGCCGGCGTTGGCGACCACGATGTCCAGCCGGTCGAATTCGTCGAGGCCGGCCCGCACCGCGGCGGAAAGCGATTCACGGTCGCGGACATCGGCCTGCTTGGCGACGATGCGGGCGCCGGCGTCCTCGACGAGCTTGACGGTCGCCGCCAGGTCCTCCGGGGTGGCCAGGGGATAGGGGACGCTGGCGATCTGCGCGCACAGGTCGACCGCGATGATGTTCGCGCCGTCGGTGGCCAGCCGCACCGCGTGTGCGCGGCCCTGGCCGCGGGCGGCCCCGGTGATCAGCGCGACTTTTCCTTGCAGCGGGGCGTTACCACTCACGCGCGCAGCTGTCCCTTGTCCGGGTCGCCGGCGGGAACCGGCTGCAGCATCTTGATGTCCGGCGCGCCGGCCAGGTGCTCGCCGGCCGCCGTGAACAGCTTGGTGATCGCCGGGGCGGTGCTGTGCACCTTGAGTGCTTCCTCGTCGGCCCACTGCTCGACGAAGACGAAGGTCTCGCCGGTCTGGTGCAGCGAATACAGCTGGCAGCCGGGCTCCTCGTGCACTTCCGATACCGCGGTGGTCAGGATGTCGCGGACGGTGTCGACCGATTCGGGTTTGACGGTCATGGTGGCGACGACGACGACGGGCATGCTCAGGGCCTCCTGGGGGTGAGAGGGGTGGGTGACGGCATGACGTAGATCACCGCTAGCCACCCTACCCAGGCCCGATCGGCGGCAGCGGCCGCCCGGCGATGGTTACCAGTGTGGCGGGTGGTGTAGATGAGGCTTTTGCGACTACTCTGAGTGTCATGCCAAGTAAGACCGCCGCCCGCTCCGGAGCCCGAACGAGCAGGTCAAAGGCACCGTCGCGGGGGAGGTCCCGAAGCGCGCGCCCGGCGGCGCCCCGCAAGAAAGCGGGCAGGCCCGCCAAGCGCCGCAACTCCTCGCTGCTGGTCGCCACGGGGCTGACCTGTGGCCGCGCCATGCGCGCCACCTGGCTGATGGCCGCCCGCGGCACCGGCGGCGCCGCGCGCTCCATCGGGCGCGCCCGCGACATCGATCCCGGGCACCGCCGCGACGGGATCGCGCTGGTGCTGCTCGGCGTCGCCGTCGTGGTCGCCGCGAGCTCGTGGTTCGACGCCGCCCGCCCGGTCGGCGCGTGGGTCGACACGCTGCTGCGGACCTTCATCGGCTCGGGCGTCCTGGCGCTGCCGGTGGTCGCCGCCGCGGTGGCGGTCACGCTGATGCGGACCGAGCCCAATCCCGAGGCGCGCCCGCGGCTCATCCTGGGCGGCAGCCTGATCGCCCTGTCGGCCCTCGGCCTGCGTCACCTGTGGTCCGGCTCGCCGGAAGACCCCGAATTGCGCCGCCGCGCAGCGGGATTCATCGGTTTCGCCATCGGCGGGCCGCTGTCGGACGGCTTGACGCCGTGGATCGCTGCGCCGCTGTTGTTCATCGGCTTCATGTTCGGGCTGCTGCTGCTCACCGGGACCACGATCCGCGAGGTGCCCGACGTGGTGCGTTCCATGTTCGGCGGCCGGCTGCTCGGCGACGACGACATCGCCTACGACTACGCGGACGAGTTCGACGACGACGATCAGCCCCGCGACGACTTCTCCGACGCCTATTACGACGAGTCCCCGGAACCGGAACCGCAGGCGTGGCCGTCGGCCGCCGCCGCGCCGGCCAGTCTCGACGAACCGATCGCGGACGACACGCCCACCATCCCCGAACCCGGGCGAAGCCGCCGTCGCACCAAGAAGCCGGAACCGCTGGTGGTGGACCGGGTGGTCGAGGGGCCCTACACGCTGCCGGCGCTGAGCCTGCTGATCGCCGGTGATCCGCCCAAGAAGCGCAGCGCCGCCAACAATGTCATGGCCGACGCCATCAGCGAGGTGCTCAACCAGTTCAAGGTCGACGCCGCCGTCACCGGCTGCACCCGCGGACCCACCGTGACCCGCTACGAGGTCGAGCTGGGCCCCGGGGTGAAGGTCGAGAAGATCACCGCGCTGCAGAAGAACATCGCCTACGCGGTGGCCACCGAAAGCGTCCGGATGCTGGCCCCGATCCCCGGCAAGTCCGCCGTCGGCATCGAGGTGCCCAACACCGACCGGGAGATGGTGCGGCTGGCCGACGTGCTCACCGCGCCGTCGACCCGCCGCGACCACCACCCGCTGGTGATCGGGCTGGGCAAGGACATCGAGGGCGACTTCATCTCGGCCAACCTGGCCAAGATGCCGCACCTGCTGGTCGCCGGTTCCACCGGATCCGGCAAGTCCAGCTTCGTGAACTCGATGCTGGTGTCGCTGCTGACCAGGGCCACCCCGGAAGAGGTCAGGATGATCCTGATCGACCCGAAGATGGTGGAACTCACGCCGTACGAAGGCATTCCGCACCTGATCACCCCGATCATCACCCAGCCGAAGAAGGCGGCGGCCGCGCTGGCCTGGCTGGTCGAGGAGATGGAACAGCGCTACCAGGACATGCAGGCCTCCCGGGTGCGCCACATCGACGACTTCAACGCCAAGGTGCGCTCCGGCGCGATCACCGCGCCGCTGGGCAGCCAGCGCGAATACCGGCCCTACCCGTATGTGGTGGCGATCGTCGACGAGCTGGCCGACCTGATGATGACCGCGCCGCGCGACGTCGAGGACGCCATCGTGCGGATCACCCAGAAGGCCCGTGCCGCGGGCATTCACCTGGTGCTGGCTACCCAGCGCCCGTCGGTCGACGTCGTCACCGGCCTGATCAAGACCAACGTGCCGTCCCGGCTGGCGTTCGCGACGTCGTCGCTCACGGACAGCCGGGTGATCCTGGACCAGGCCGGCGCGGAGAAGCTGATCGGCATGGGCGACGCGCTGTTCCTGCCGATGGGCGCCAGCAAGACGGTCCGGCTGCAGGGCGCCTTCATCACCGACGACGAGATCCACGCCGTGGTCAACGCCTGCAAGGACCAGGCCGAGCCCGAATACACCGAGGGCGTTACCACCGCCAAGACGACCAGCGACCGCACCGACGTCGACCCCGACATCGGCGACGACATGGACCTGTTCCTGCAGGCCGTCGAGCTGGTGGTGTCCAGTCAGTTCGGCTCCACCTCGATGCTGCAGCGCAAGCTGCGGGTCGGCTTCGCCAAGGCCGGCCGGCTGATGGACCTGATGGAGACCCGCGGCATCGTCGGGCCGTCCGAGGGCTCCAAGGCGCGCGACGTGCTGGTCAAGCCCGACGAGCTGGCGGCGACGCTGGCCGCGATCCGTGGCCTGGACGGCGGCTCCGGCGACGAGGCCGGCGACTAAAGCACCAACAGCATTCGGGAGTTGCCCAGGATGTTGGGTTTGACGTAGCTCAGGTCCAGGAACTCGGCGACACCGATGTCGTAGGAGCGGCACATCTCCTCGTAGACCTCGGCGGTGACCGGCGTGCCCTCGATCTCGGTGAACCCGTGCCGGCCGAAGAACTCGGTCTCGAACGTCAGCACGAACAGCCGCTGCAGCTGCAGCTCGCGCGCGACCTCCAGCAGTCGGTTGACGATCGCGTGGCCGATGCCCTGCCCGGTCACCGACGGGTCGACGGCGACGGTGCGGATCTCGCCGAGGTCTGACCACAGCACGTGCAGCGCCCCGCAGCCGACCACCTTGCCGTCGGCGTCCTCGGCCACCCAGAACTCCTGGACGGCCTCGTACAGCGTCACCAGGTTCTTTTCCAGCAGGATGCGCCCGGCGTAGGTGTCGACGAGCTGTTTGATCGCGGGAACGTCCGACGTTCGCGCGCGTCGGACCACGGGCAAGCGGTCGCGTGAGCTTTCGGTCACGGGTAACAGTATCGGCAACGGCGAAGGGAGCGCTGGTCAACGGTTATTCTGATGCCGTGTCGGCACAGCCTGAAGCGTCCGGAATGGCTGGCCGTGCCCGCATCGCCAACCTCGCCAACGTCCTGACGCTGCTCCGGCTGGTGCTGGTGCCCATCTTCCTGTTCGCGTTGTTCACCGGCGACGGTCACCAAATCGTCGGGCGCATAGTCGCTTTCGTGATTTTCGCCGTCGCCTGCCTGACCGACCGGTTCGACGGTTTGTTGGCCCGCAACTACGGGATGGCCACCGAATTCGGCGCGTTCGTCGATCCGATCGCGGACAAGGCGCTGATCGGGTCGGCGCTGATCGGCCTGTCGATGCTGGGCGACCTGGCGTGGTGGGTCACTGTGGTGATCATGGCCCGCGAGGTCGTGGTCACGCTGCTGCGGCTGGCCGTGATCCGCCGCGGCGTCATCCCGGCGAGCTGGGGCGGCAAGCTCAAGACGGTGGTTCAGGCGCTGGCGATCGGCCTGTTCGTGCTCCCGCTGACGGGACCGTTCCGGGTGGTGGCGGCGGTGGTAATGGGCATCGCGATCGTGCTCACGGTGGTGACCGGCATCGACTACGTCGCCGGGACGATCAGGACCGTCAGGCGAGTTCGCCAGACGACCGGCTGAACGGGAACCAGGCCGCCCTCGGCGGCGTTGACCCTTATGAGTGCCTGCTGAATGGTGTCTGTTTTTTGTGCTGAGCAGGGCTGACTGGACGAAGGAGGGCGGGATGCCGCCATTGATGCGCGAGGTCATCGGCGACGTGTTGCGTCGGGCCAGGACGTCACAGGGCCGGACGCTGCGGGAGGTCTCGGATTCGGCACGGGTGAGCCTCGGATATCTCTCAGAGGTGGAGCGCGGCCGCAAGGAGCCGTCCAGCGAGCTGCTCAACGCGATCTGCGACGCACTGCAGGTGCCGCTGTCGGCGGTCCTCACCGGCGCCGGGGAGCGGATGGCCAGTGCGGAACACGCGGCCCACAGCGCCGCGACCGCCGGGGCGAGCAGCACCATCGACGCCAGCACCAAGGTCGTCATCCCGCCGGTGGCCTCGCTGGCCGTGGCCTGAGCGCGAACGCTTGCCACGGCGGCGGATCCCGCGTCAGGGGTGGGGCGATCGTCGCCGACCCATTAAATTGAGCGGCAGGGCGCCTGCCCGGCATACGAGAAGCGAAGGTGGAGCTGACTGATGGCCAATCCGTTCGTCAAGGCGTGGAAATACCTCATGGCGCTGTTCAACGCCAAGATTGACGAGCACGCCGACCCCAAAGTGCAGATCCAGCAGGCCATCGAGGAGGCGCAGCGCCAGCACCAGGCGCTGACCCAGCAGGCGGCGCAGGTGATCGGCAACCAGCGCCAACTCGAGATGCGGCTCAACCGGCAGCTGGCGGACATCGAAAAGCTTCAGGTCAACGTGCGCCAGGCGCTGACGCTCGCCGACCAGGCCACCGCCGCGGGCGACGCCGCCAAGGCCACCGAGTACAACAACGCCGCCGAGGCGTTCGCGGCACAGCTGGTGACCGCCGAGCAGAGCGTCGAAGACCTCAAGACGCTGCACGACCAGGCGCTGTCCGCCGCGTCCCAGGCCAAGAAGGCCGTCGAACAGAACTCGATGGTCCTGCAGCAGAAGATCGCCGAGCGCACCAAGCTGCTCAGCCAGCTCGAGCAGGCGAAGATGCAGGAACAGGTCAGCGCGTCGCTGCGGTCGATGAGCGAGATCGCCGCCCCCGGCACCACCCCGAACCTCGACGAGGTGCGCGAGAAGATCGAACGCCGCTACGCCAACGCGATCGGGTCGGCCGAACTCGCCCAGGGCTCCGTGCAGGGCCGGATGCTCGAGGTCGAGCAGGCCGGCATCCAGATGGCGGGCCATTCCCGGCTCGAGCAGATCCGCGCGTCGATGCGCGGCGACGCCCTGCCGGCGGGTGGGACGCCCGCGGCCGGGGCCACACCGGCGCCCGCCGAGAGCGCCGGCGGTCAGGTCGCCGAGAAGCCCTTTGGTCAGTAACGCCGCGGACGGTTCGCGATGGCGGTGAAGGCGGCTCAGCGCTCGCCATGGCGGGCGGCGTTGCAACGCGGATTGGACACCGCCGCCGACCTTTCCGACTTCGTGGCCCAGAAGATCAGCGCCGCCGCCGATCCGCGGGCGCGGTTGCTGCGCCGCCGCCGCAGGGCGCTGCGGTGGGGTGTGATCTTCGGCGTCGGCTGCCTGTTTTGGATCGTGGTGACCGGCGTGCTGGCGGCGTGGGGCTGGTTCGCGCTGCTGCTGGAGGTCACCGGCGCCATCGCGGTCGTGCTGGCGATCCCGGCGACGCTGTTGCTGCTGCGGTACCGGTGGCTGCGCGCCGAGCCGCTGCCGGCGCAGCGGCCCGCCAACACCCGCCGGCTGCCGCCGCCGGGCTCCGCCGCCCGGCCGGCGATGTACGCGCTGGGCGCCTCCGAGCGTGGGTTCTTCTCGCTGTTGGGCGTGATCGAGCGCGGCGCCATGCTGCCGACCGACGAGATCCGTGATCTGACCGCCGCGGCCCGCAAGACCTCGGCGGCGATGGCGGCCACCGCGGCCGAGGTGGTGTCGATGGAGCGGGCGGCACAGTACGCCGAGTCGTCGCGGTCGTATCTGGTGCCCACCATCAACGCGTTCACCGCGCAGTTGAGCGCCGGCGTGCGTCAGTACAACGAAATGGTCACCGCCGCAGCGCAATTGGTGTCGTCGGCGAACAGCGACGGCGCCGGTGCGGCGCACCAGCGCTACCGCGAGGAGCTGGTCGGCGCGACCGATCGGCTGCTGGGTTGGGCGCAGGCGTTCGACGAGCTGGGCGGCTTGCCGAAGGCCTGAACGCTTAGAACGAAGCCTTCAGCGACGGCACGACGAGGGCCGCCAGGCCGCGCAGGGTGGCCTTGAACATGTCGAAGAAGTCAAAGTAGTCCCGCCACAGCGTGATTCGCCCGTTGTGCACCTCGAACACGCCGCAGACCCAGAACTGCAGCCGCAGCGGGCCGACGATCAGCGCGTCTGTGCGCTCGGTGAGTACCGCGGCGCCGTCTGCCGCGATGCGGTGGATCTTCACCTCGAACGCCCCACGGCCCTCCATCGCGCGGAACAGCTTGATCGCCCGGGCGCGGCCGTGGATCGTGGGCAGGCCGACGTTCTCGTAGACGAGGTTCTCGTCCAGCGCGGCCTCGGCGGCCTCGAGGTCCGAATCTTGAAGCGCGTTCAGGAAACCCTCGACCGTGCGGGTGTTCGCGACGCCTGTGTCAGTCAGCTCGGTCATGGCCGCCAGCCTATTCGACCGGGGTTGTGCGTGGCGGCGCGGCGCTGTGGCAGGGTGGGGTCGATGCGCGTCGCCGTGGTCGCCGGGCCGGATCCCGGGCACTCGTTCCCCGCGATCGCGCTGTGCCAGCGCTTCGTCGAGGCGGGCGATCGGCCCACCCTGTTCACCGGCGCGGAATGGACAGGCGCCGCCCGCGCGGCCGGCATCGACGCCGCCGAGTTGGACGGGCTGGCCGCCACCGACGAGGACATCGACGCCGGGGCCCGGATCCATCGCCGCGCCGCGCGGATGGCGGTGCTCAACGTCCCGGCGCTGCGCGACCTGGCGCCCGACCTGGTGGTCTCGGACGTCATCACCGCGGGCGGCGGGATGGCCGCCGAGCTGCTGGGGATCCCGTGGATCGAGCTCAACCCGCATCCGCTGTACCTGCCGTCGAAGGGGCTGCCGCCGATCGGCAGCGGGCTGGCGCCGGGCACCGGCTTCCGCGGCCGGCTGCGCGACGCCAGCATGCGGGCGCTGACGGGGCGATCCTGGCGCGCCGGCATCAAGCAGCGCGCGGCCGCCCGGCTCGAGATCGGGCTGCCCGCCGTCGACCCCGGGCCGCTGCGCCGCCTGATCGCCACGCTGCCGGCCCTCGAGGTGCCGCGCCCGGACTGGCCGCAGGAGGCCGTCGTCGTCGGGCCGTTGCACTTCGAGCCCACCGATCGAGTGCTCGAGGTGCCGCCCGGCCCCGGGCCGGTGGTGGTGGTCGCGCCGTCGACCGCGTCGACCGGGACGTCGGGCCTGGCCGAGGCCGCGCTGCAGTGCCTGATACCCGGGGAGACGCTGCCGGCGGGCTCGCGCCTGGTGGTCTCGCGGCTGGGTGGGGCCGAGCTGACGCTGCCGCCGTACGCGGTGGCCGGGCTGGGGCGCCAGTCCGAGCTGCTGGCGCACGCCGACCTGATGGTCTGCGGCGGCGGCCACGGGATCGTGAGCAAAACGCTGCTGGCCGGCGTGCCGCTGGTCGTGGTCCCCGGCGGCGGGGACCAGTGGGAGATGGCCAACCGGGTGGTGCGCCACGGGAGCGGACGGCTGATCCGGCCGCTGACCGCCGACGCGCTGGTGGCCGCCGTGGGCGAGGTGCTGTCGTCGCCCGGCTACCGCAACGCCGCGCGCCAGGCCGCCGCCGGCATTGCCGACGTCGCCGACCCGGTGCGGGTGTGCCGCGAAGCGCTGGCTTTAGCGGGGTAGCTCAGCGTCTTGCAAACCGCTCACGCCAGGCGACCAAAGATCAGTAGTGGTTGTCCAAGCTTTGCCAGCCTTTCTCGCAGTTCCCCGCTCTTCTCAATCTCCTGACGAAGCTCCCTCCGCAGCCAACTGATCCGTTCCTCAGTTTGCCCCCATTCTTGCTTCACCTGCTCGCGTTCCTGGGCTAGCTTCGCCTCTAGTCCGGATATTTTCGTTTCTACCTTGGATATAACGGAGGCAGAGTTGGCCGCCTCTGTGGCGGTGTATCCCCCGGCACCCGTGCTCAACGCCTGGGCAAACTGGTCGTGAAATCGCCCGGCCTGCCCGATCAGCGTTTGAAACTCTTGGGCTTGGCTGGAAAACAGCGACGCGACTGCAGCCGACACTTCGTCTTCGGCTGCGACCGTTATCTGCGTGGTTGGCCCTGCCGACGCGGTAGTCGCCGACTTGATCGTCGAACCGATATTGGCCAAATCCGAAGCCGCAGCCATCAGGGCCTCCGGCTCCACGGTGACAAACGACACCTGACCTCCCATTCAGCCACTTTCGAGAATGTCGCCGCCATCGGTGACGGGGCGATAGTAATCGCTGAAATGCCCGCGCGCACAAGGATTCAGGCAGCTGGCCCCAGCCGGTTTTGCGGGCGCGATCACCAGGTTCGTTGGCCGGCAAGACCGGCTCGGTATGTTGGCGAGCGTGCGGCTGACGGAGTTCAACGAGCGGGTTGTGTTGCGGTTCGGATCCACCTACGGCGCGTCGGTGCTGGTGGATCACGTGCTGAGCGGGTTCGGCGGCCGCACCGCCGCCCAGGCGATCGAGGACGGGGTCGACCCCCGCGACGTCTGGCGCGCCCTGTGCGCCGATTTCGACGTGCCGCGCGATCAGTGGTGAGTTTGCTTTGGCGGCGTTGAGTGTGAGCTGGCGGCTTTGAGTATGTGCTGGCGGCGCGATCCGGGCCTGTTTACCGCCCTGGATACACACGCAAAACCTTGGCTGCACACTCAGCGGCCCGGGCGCTCCCGCCGAAACACGCAGTCGCCGCAGACCGATCGCCCGGGCACGCGATAGAACAGGCAACAGCTGCGACGCCGGAAGCCCAGATGCGAGCCGGTGATCACGCCGGACCCGGCCAGCATGCCAGTGTCCAGCAGCGACTCGGTCATCTCGACGATCGCGGGCCGCAGGTCGGGACGCGCAACGAGCAGCGCCCGGGACGCTCCGACCAGCGCGGACGCGATGTTGCCCGCCAGCAGGGCGGGCGCCAGCTTGACCCGCAGGCCGGCGGCGAACGGTTTCATGTGTCCCCGGACGACGAGGCGGTACAGCAACTTCGCCGACGGGCGGTCGACGGCCTGCCCGACGGGCTCGGGCATGCGCAGCTGCGCCCCGTCGTCGGCGCGCTGCAGGCATTTGAGATCGGGGATCACGCCGTGGCCCAGCGCACACGCCAGCACCGGCGACCACAACCGCGTGGCGTGGCCGAGGTGAACCAGCGAGGCGGCGATCCGCAGGTCCGACGTGTGATAGCGCTGCGCGGTCGCCTCGATCAGGTCGGCGAACCCGTCGGCGTATGACTGCCCGACCGGATGCCACCCGGCCGCGTCGCCGCCCACCGTGAACGTGAAAAACCTTTTGTAGGAAGATATTTCGGCCAGCTCGGCAGAAATGTCCATGCGCAACCAACCCTCTCTGGGGAAATCCGCCCCAGTTCTCGTGAGGAAGCGCTGACGGTGAGTATCTGGCTCTCGGGTCGGGACGTGTCCGTCCCCGATCACAGTGGCGGGACCGCACCGGATTCGCACCGGTTTCCTCAGGTTGTCAGCCCCGTCAGCGCCTTGTCGGTAGCAAATGTTGCCACACGCCATCGGACGCCCGGCGTGTCACCTTGAATCGAACAGGTGTTCGGCTACTGTGGTGAGCGTTCGGGGACTTGTCGGACCCCGCGCCTAGGGTCACCGCCAACCGACCGATACCGGTCAGAAGAACCCAACGACGATAGGAAGAGGCATCATGACGCAAGCCCCCGACCGCGAGAAGGCCCTCGAGCTGGCGATGGCCCAGATCGAGAAGAGCTACGGCAAAGGCTCGGTGATGCGTCTCGGCGACGAGATGCGCCAGCCGATCTCGGTCATCCCGACCGGATCCATCGCACTGGACGTGGCATTGGGCATCGGCGGCCTGCCACGCGGCCGGGTCGTGGAGATCTACGGCCCGGAATCCTCGGGTAAGACCACCGTCGCGCTGCACGCGGTGGCCAACGCCCAGGCCGCCGGCGGCGTCGCGGCGTTCATCGACGCCGAGCACGCCCTGGACCCGGATTACGCCAAGAAGCTCGGCGTCGACACCGACTCGCTGCTGGTCAGCCAGCCGGACACCGGTGAGCAGGCGCTCGAGATCGCCGACATGCTGATCCGTTCCGGCGCCCTGGACATCCTGGTCATCGACTCGGTGGCGGCCCTGGTGCCGCGCGCGGAGCTCGAGGGCGAGATGGGCGACAGCCACGTCGGGCTGCAGGCCCGGCTGATGAGTCAGGCGCTGCGCAAGATGACCGGCGCGCTCAACAACTCGGGAACCACGGCGATCTTCATCAACCAGCTCCGGGAGAAGATCGGCGTGATGTTTGGGTGCATGAACTATTCGACCCGAGTGACTCTTGCAGATGGCACCACCGAAAAGATCGGCAAGATAGTCAACAGCAAGATGGACGTCGAGGTGCTGTCCTACGACCCGAAGACGGACCAGGTTGTGCCTCGCAAGGTTGTGAGCTGGTTCAACAACGGGCCGGCGGAACAGTTCCTCCAGTTCACCGTCGAGAAGTCCAGCGGTAACGGCAAGTCGCAATTCGCCGCGACGCCCAACCACCTCATTCGCACACCGGGCGGCTGGACAGAAGCCGGTGACCTCATCGCAGGCGACCGGGTGCTGGCCACCGAACCCCATCTGCTCAGCGATCAGCAGTTCCAGGTGGTATTGGGATCGCTGATGGGTGACGGGAACCTCTCATCCAACCGACGCGATCGCAATGGGGTCCGTTTCCGTCTGGGACACGGCGCCAAGCAGTTGGAGTACCTGCAGTGGAAGACCGCATTAATGGGCAACATTCGGCATTCGGTGCGAGAGAACGCAAAGGGCGCGAGCTTTGTCGACTTCACCCCACTGCCGGAGCTCGCTGAATTACAGCGCGCGGTCTATCTCGGGGACGGCAAGAAGTTCTTGTCCGAGGAGTATCTCAAGGTGCTCACGCCCCTGGCTCTGGCTATTTGGTACATGGATGACGGCTCATTCACCTTGCGTTCCAAGGGATTGCAGGAGCGTACGGCAGGTGGCAGCGGGCGCATCGAGATTTGCGTCGAAGCCATGAGCGAAGGCACCCGTGCGCGGTTGCGTGAGTACCTGTGTGATACGTACGGCTTGGATGTGCGTCTGCGTCAGGCTGGTTCAGCCGGTAAGGCGGTGCTGGTGTTCTCCACCGCGGCAACCGCGAAGTTTCAGAAGCTGGTGGCGCCGTACATGGCGCCGTCCATGGAGTACAAGCTGTTGCCGCGCTTCCGCGGTCAGGGGACGGTGACGCCACAGTTCGCCGAACCCACGCAGCAGTTGGTACCGGCCCGCGTTCTCGATGTGCATGTCAAACCGCACACCCGGTCGATGAATCGGTTCGATATCGAGGTCGAGGGCAATCACAATTACTTCGTTGACGGAGTGATGGTGCATAACTCGCCCGAAACGACAACGGGCGGAAAGGCTTTGAAGTTCTACGCGTCGGTGCGCATGGACGTGCGCCGGATCGAGACGCTCAAGGACGGCACCAACGCGGTCGGCAACCGCACCCGGGTCAAGGTCGTCAAGAACAAGGTGTCGCCGCCGTTCAAGCAGGCCGAGTTCGACATCCTCTACGGCCGCGGCATCAGCCGCGAGGGCTCGCTGATCGACATGGGGGTGGACCAGGGCTTCATCCGCAAGTCCGGTTCGTGGTTCACCTACGAGGGCGAACAACTCGGCCAGGGCAAGGAGAACGTGCGCACCTTCCTGATGGAAAACGCCGACATCGCCAACGAGATCGAGAAGAAGATCAAGGAAAAGCTCGGCATTGGCGCCGTGGTGACCGATGAAGACGTCCTCCCCGCCCCCGTCGACTTCTGAGCCCTCCCGCGAGGAGCAGGCGCGGGCGCTGTGCCTGCGCCTGCTCACCGCGAGATCGCGCACCCGGGCCGAGCTGTCCGGTCAGCTGTCCAAACGCGGGTACCCCGACGACGTCGCCGAGCGGGTGCTCGACCGGCTGGCCGCCGTCGGCCTGGTGAACGACGCCGAGTTCGCCGAACAGTGGGTCGAGTCCCGGCGGGCCAAGGCGGGAAAGAGCCGACGCGCGTTGGCCGCCGAGCTACGGACCAAGGGCGTCGGCAAAGAGCTGATCGGCGCCGCGCTGGCCGGGATCGACGCCGCCGCCGAGCGGGACCGGGCCGAAGAGCTGGTGCGGGCCAAGCTGCGCCGCGAGACGCTGACCGACGAGGCGCGGGTGACCCGCCGGCTGGTGGGGATGTTGGCGCGCCGCGGCTACGGCCAGAACCTGGCGTGCGAGGTGGTGCTCGCCGAGCTGGCCGCCGAACGCGAGCGCCGCCGGGTCTAAGCTGCGGGTTCATTCGGCCGACCCAGGTCGCCGTACCATGGCCCCGTGACTTCGATGGTGGCCCGAGATGTTTCGGGAGCGCGTACCTACCAGGTGCGCACCTACGGCTGCCAGATGAACGTCCACGACTCGGAGCGGCTGGCCGGCCTGCTGGAGGCGGCCGGCTACCGGCGCGCGGACGACGGGGCCGACGCCGACGTGGTGGTCTTCAACACCTGCGCCGTGCGGGAGAACGCCGACAACAAGCTGTACGGCAACCTCAGCCACCTGGCCCCGCGCAAGCGCGGCAACCCCGACATGCAGATCGCCGTCGGGGGCTGCCTGGCCCAAAAGGACCGCGACGCGCTGCTGCGCAAGGCGCCGTGGGTCGACGTGGTGTTCGGCACGCACAACATCGGATCGCTGCCGACGCTGCTCGACCGCGCGAGGCACAACAGGGTCGCGCAGGTGGAGATCGCCGAGGCGCTGCAGCAGTTCCCGTCGTCGTTGCCGAGCGCCCGCGAATCCGCCTATGCCGCTTGGGTTTCCATCTCCGTCGGGTGCAACAACACCTGCACGTTCTGCATCGTGCCGTCGCTGCGCGGCAAGGAGGTCGACCGCAGCCCGGCAGACATCCTCGCCGAGGTCCAATCGCTGGTCGACGACGGCGTCCTCGAAATCACCCTGCTGGGCCAGAATGTCAACGCCTACGGAGTGTCCTTCGCCGACCCCGCGCAGCCCCGCGATCGCGGCGCCTTCGCCGAGTTGCTGCGGGCGTGCGGGCGCATCGACGGGCTGGAACGTGTGCGCTTCACCTCGCCGCACCCGGCCGAGTTCACCGACGACGTCATCGAGGCGATGGCGCAGACACCCAATGTCTGCCCGGCGCTGCACATGCCGCTGCAGTCCGGGTCCGACCGGGTGCTGCGCGCGATGCGCCGCTCCTACCGCGCCGAGCGCTACCTGGGCGTCATCGACCGCGTGAGGGCGGCGATGCCGCACGCGGCGATCACCACGGACCTGATCGTCGGATTTCCCGGCGAGACCGAAGAGGATTTCGCCGCCACCCTCGATGTCGTTCGGCAGGCCCGCTTCGCGGCGGCGTTCACCTTCCAGTACTCCAAACGCCCCGGCACCCCCGCCGCCGACTTCGACGGCCAGCTACCGAAAGCCGTTGTGCAGGAACGCTACGAGCGGTTGGTCGAGCTACAGGAGCAGATCTCGCTGGAGGGCAACCGCGCGCTGGTCGGCCAGACCGTCGAATTGCTGGTCGCCACCGGCGAAGGGCGCAAGGACGCCCGCACGGCACGCATGACCGGACGCGCGCGCGACGGCCGACTGGTGCACTTTGCCTGCTCCGATGCGTCGAACGATCAGGTCCGGCCCGGCGACATCGTCACCGCGGAGGTCACCGGGGCCGCGCCGCACCACCTGATCGCCGACGCCGGCATCCTGCGCCACCGCCGCACCCGGGCCGGCGACGCCCACGCCGCCGGGCGGCGCCCGCGCACGATCGGCCTAGGCATGCCGGCTGTCGGGCCGGCCACCGATCCGCTCGAAACCCTGGGATGTGCCCGATGAAGAAAGAACACACCGACATCGACGCGCTGCGGGCAGAGATCGAGGCGGCCGAACGCCGCGTTGCCGGCGAGATCGAGCCCGGCCCAAGGGCTTTGGTGGTCGCGATCCTGGTGTTCGTGCTGCTGGCGTCGTTCATCCTGCCGCACACCGGGCACGTGCGCGGCTGGGACGTGCTGTTCTCCAGCCATGGCGCCGGCGCCGCCGCGGTGTCCCTCCCCTCGCGCGTGTTCGCGTGGCTGGCGCTGGTGTTCGGCGTGGGCTTTTCGATGCTGGCGCTGATGACACGGCGCTGGGCGCTGGCCTGGGTGGCGCTGGCGGGCTCGGCGATCGCGTGCGGCGCGGGGCTGTTGGCGATCTGGTCGCGCCAGACCGTGGCCGCCGGGCATCCCGGGCCGGGCGTGGGGCTGATCGTCGCGTGGATCACCGTGATGGTGCTGACGTTTCACTGGGCCCGCCTGGTCTGGGCGCGCACCGTCGTGCACCTGGCCGCCGAGGAGGAGCGGCGCCGGGTCGCCGCAGCGCGGCAGTCGATGACCCTGCTGGACACCCTCGACAAACCAGATGACCCCGAGGCCCCGCCGAAAGGCTAGGACCGCCGCGTCAGCGCCGCGGCGGCCGCGTCGGCCCACTGCCGCCACTGTTCGGCATTGGCCCTGGCCTCGTCGGCCTCCTTGGTCCGGCCGGCCGCCGCGGCCTTCTGCGCCTGCTGTTCGTACTGCTCGGCGCGGGTGCGGAATTGCTCGGCGCGGGCCTGCGCCTGCGGGTCGGACCAGTCGGCGTCGCCGGCGTCCCGCACCTTCTTCTCGACCGCGCGCAGGCGGCGCTCCAGCTCGGCGGAGCGTTCCCGCGGCACCTTCCCGATGGCATCCCACTTGTCGGCGATGGACCGCAACGCCGCCCGCGCCGCGTCGAGGTTGCTGGTGTCGATCTTTTCCGCCTCGGCCAGCAGCGCCTCCTTCGCGGTGGCGTTGGCGCGAAACTCGGCGTCCTTTTCCGCCGCGGCCGCGTTGCGGGCGGTGAAGAAGCAATCCTGGGCCGCCTTGAAGCGCTTCCACAGGGCGTCGTCGACCTCCCTGGTCGCCCGCCCGGCCGCCTTCCATTCGGTGAGCAGCTTGCGGAATTCGGCGCTGGTGGCGGTCCAGTCCGTCGAATCGGACAGTTCCTCGGCGCGCTCGCAGAGCCGTTCCTTTGACTGCCGGACCCCCGACCGCTCCCGGTCCAGCTCGGCGAAATGGGATCCGCGCCGCCGGTTGAAGGTGTCCCGCGCGGCCGAATAGCGCTTCCACAGCGCGTCGTCGACCTTGCGGTCCAGGCCGCTGATCGTCTTCCACTCGTCGAGGATGGCGCGCAACCGGTCGCCGGCGGCCTTCCACTGTGTCGCGTTGGCGGCCAGGTCTTCGGCCTCGGCGGCCAGGGCCTCCTTGCGGGCGGTCTGGGCGGCCCGGTGCTCCTCGCGCTTGGAGCGGCCCTCGGCGATGGCCGCGTCGGCGCGCTCGACCAGGCCGGCCAACCGGGCCGCGAGCCCGTCGACGTCCCCCAGAACGCTCGCGGTCGGCAACGTCTCGGTCAGCGCCGACGCGTGCGCCCTGATCTTGCGGGCGTCCCCGGTGCCCGACGCCAGCCGCTCCTCCATCAGCGTGACCTCGGTGCTCAGGTCGTCGAAGCGCCGGCCGAAGTGGGCGAAGGCGGCCTCGCGGTCGCCGGCCTGCCAGGAACCGACGATGCGCTCGCCCGCCGAGCTGATCAGCCAGACGGTGCCGTCGTCGTCGACGCGGCCGAACCGGTGCGGATCGCTGGACGGGTGGGCGACCACTGGGACAGGTCGCGGTCCCGGGCTCACGGGCCGGGGTCCGGGGCGCGGGCCCGGGCGCGGCACTGGCTTGGGGGAGGCGTTGCTGCCGGGCTCGTCGGACGTCATGCGCTCGTCACCAACCCTTCTGCAACTTTCGCGCGGTGGTGTTCCGCGCGCCTGCCGCGCGTGGCGGCTCCCTTAACGCTCTTTGACCGTTTCCAACAGTATTCAAGCAGCTTGGCGGGCGAAGCGCGCCTACTGATTTGGCGCGCCCGGCCTTCGCCGTGCGTCGGCTAGCGTCGCAAACGCCGGGCCGGGCCCACACACCGCCCTGGGCGGGGACCCGGCGCACCGGGGATAACGGTTCGATTCCACCGTCGCTCCGACCATTTGGCGGCGTTGCCCGGCCCGGTACGGTGGCACAGGCCGGTGGTCGTTTTCTCGCCGTGGCGTCCGAAGGGGTGATCGCGATGCCCGAATCGCAAGATTTCCCGGAGGTTTTTCGCAGGTGCGGCCCGGTTCGTCGACGGACCGCCGGGGTTCGCTGGGGTCGAGACCCCGGCGCGCCCCACTACAGTGGTCGTTGAATTGTTAGGTAACGGCACGTGTACAAACAGCTTTCGGGCGGAACGCTGGTGAGGGGTCCCCATGTCGAAAGTTGACATCGCCGCGCTGATCGCCTTGTGCGCGGCGCTGGCCTCCGCGGTCGGCGACGTGATCCGGCAGCGGTCCGCGCACGAGATCACCGACAAGGAAGTCGGCCACCTCGAGCTGTTCCGCATGTCGTTGCGCGACAAGCGGTGGTGGATGGGCGGGCTGGCCGCGATCGCCAACTACAGCCTGCAGGCCGGTGCGCTGGCGTGGGGGTCGGTGGTCCTCGTGACATCGCTGCAGGTGACCGCGCTGCTGTTCGCGTTGCCGATCTACGCGCGCCTGACCAGCCAACGGGTGACCCGCTGGGAGTGGGTCTGGGCGGTGGTGCTGGCGGCCGCCTTGGCGGTGGTGATCATCGTCGGCGACCCGACGGCCGGCAACCAGCGGGCGCCGCTAGAGACGTGGCTCATCGTGGCCGTGGTGATGGGTCCCACGCTGGTGCTGTGCGTGCTGGCGGCGCGGGTCTGGAAGGGGCGTCCGGTCGCGGCGGTGCTGCTCGCGGTGGTCGCGGGTTCCTCGCTGGCGCTGTTCGCCGTGCTGACCAAGGGCGTCGTCGAGGTGGCCGAGGAGGGCGCGGGTGCGGTGTTGACCGCGCCCGAGTTCTACCCCTGGCTGGCGGTCGCGCTGTGCGGAATGGTCTTTCAGCAGTCCGCCTTCCGCGCGGGCGCGCTGACCGCGTCGTTGCCGACTATGACGGTGGCCAAGCCGGTGGTGGCGGGCGTGCTCGGGGTCACGGTGCTGGGCGAGACGCTCTACACCAAGGGGCCCGCCGCGTTCGTGCTGGTTTCGGCGGTGGCCCTGGTGATCATCGCGACGGTCGCGCTGGCGCGCGGCGAGGCCGCCTCGATCGCGGCGGAGGTGGGCCGAGACGTCGTGGAGGCGCGCGAGGCGTTGGCCGCGCACGATGTCCCCCCGGTTCCACCGCCCACGGCGGAGAGCAGCCCGACGATCACGTAGCGCCTGGTTAGTGTGGTTGCGTGCTGAGCGCCATCGCGATCGTTCCCGCCGCGCCGGTGCTCGTTCCCGAGCTGGCCGGAGCGGCCGCCGCCGAGGTGGCCGACCTGACCGCGGCGGCGCTGGCCGCGGCCGCCTTGTTGCCGCCGCGCTGGGTGGCGATCGGGACGGGCCCGGCCGACGAGGTCGTCGGCCCCGACTGCAGCGGCACGTTCGCCGGTTTCGGCGTCGACGTGCCGGTGCGGCTGTCGCCGCACGCCAAACGGGCCGCCGAACTCCCGGTGTGCGCGCTGCTGGCCGGCTGGGCGCGCGGCCAGGCCCGCCCCGACGCCAGCGTGCAGGTCCACGTCTACCGCGGCGACCACGACGCCGCCACGGCGCTGGACCGCGGCCGGCGACTGCGCGCGGAGATCGACCGGGCGCCCGATCCCGTCGGCGTGCTGGTGGTGGCCGACGGCGCGAACACCCTCACACCGGCGGCCCCCGGCGGCCATCGCCCGGAAGATGCCGAGGCGCAGCTGGCGTTGGACGACGCGCTGGCCGACGGTGATGCCGCCGCCCTGGCCCAGTTGCCGCCGCAGATCCTGGGGCGGGTCGCGTTCGGGGTGTTGGCCGGCCTCGCCGAGCCGGGGCCGCGGTCGGCCAAGGAGCTCTACCGGGGTGCGCCCTACGGCGTGGGCTACTTCGCCGGCTTCTGGCAGCCATGAACCGACCGCTCGCGATCATCGGGCCCACCGGCACCGGCAAGTCGCAGCTGGCGCTGGATGTTGCCGAGCGGCTCGGCGCGGAGATCGTGAATGCCGATGCCATGCAGCTTTACCGCGGCATGGACATCGGCACCGCCAAGCTGCCCGTCGAGCAGCGCCGCGGCATCCCGCATCATCAGCTCGACGTCCTGCACGTCACCGAGACCGCCACCGTCGCCCGCTACCAGGCGGCCGCCGCCGCCGACATCGAAGCGATCGCCGCCCGCGGCGCCGTGCCGGTGATCGTGGGCGGCTCGATGCTCTACGTCCAGTCCTTGCTCGACGACTGGTCGTTCCCGGCGACCGACCCCGCGGTGCGGGCCCGCTGGGAACGGCGGCTCGCCGAGGTGGGGGTGGGGGAGCTGCACGCCGAGCTGGCCCGCCGGGACCCGGCGGCGGCCGCGGCGATCCTGCCCACCGACGGCCGGCGCACGGTGCGCGCTTTGGAGGTCGTCGAGCTCACCGGGCAGCCCTTCGCCGCCTCCGCGCCGCGCATCGGCGCCCCGCGCTGGGACACCGTCATCATCGGATTAGATTGCGACACAATGCTTCTCGACGAGAGATTGGCCCGCCGCACCGACGCCATGTTCGAGCAGGGCCTGGTCGACGAGGTCCGCGGCCTGCTGAGCGACGGCCTGCGCGACGGGGTCACCGCCTCGCGTGCCCTGGGCTACGCGCAGGTGCTGGCGGCCCTCGACGCCGGCGGCTCGGAAGACCAGCTGCGCGACGCACGCGAGCAGACCTACGTCGGCACCCGGCGCTACGTGCGACGGCAACGGTCGTGGTTTCGCCGGGACCACCGGGTGCACTGGCTGGACGCCAATGCCACCGGGCTCGTCGACGCCGCGTTGCGGGCGTGGCGACACGTATCCTGAACTGGTGATTTTCGCCAAGGGCCACGGCACGCAGAACGACTTCGTGCTGCTGCCCGATCTCGACGCCGCGCTGGCGCTGACCGCGGACCGGGTCGCCGCGCTCTGCGACCGGCGCCGGGGGCTGGGCGCCGACGGGGTCCTGCGGATCACCACCGCCGGCGCCGCGGCGGCGGCCGGCGTGCTCGAGCGCCTGCCGGACGGCGTCGGCGCCGACGACTGGTACATGGACTACCGCAACGCCGACGGGTCGACCGCGCAGATGTGCGGCAACGGCGTGCGGGTGTTCGCGCACTACCTGCGGGCCGCCGGCCTGGAATCCCGCGACGAGTTCGTCGTCGGCTCGCTGGCCGGCGCGCGCCCGGTCATCCTGCACCACGCCGGCGACACCGACGCCGACGTCACCGTCGACATGGGCAAGGCGAACCGGCTCGGCGCGGGGGAGGCGATAGTGGGCGGCAGGCGGTTTGCCGGGCTGGCGGTGGACGTCGGCAACCCGCACCTGGCCTGCGTGGACCCGCAGCTCGACGCCGAAGGGCTGGCGGCCCTCGACGTCGGCGCGCCGGTGCAGTTCGACCACGACCAGTTCCCCGAGGGGGTCAACGTCGAGGTGCTCACGTCGCCGGTCGGCGGGATGGTGCGGATGCGCGTGCACGAGCGCGGGGTGGGCGAGACCCGCTCGTGCGGCACCGGGACGGTCGCGGCCGCCGTCGCCGCGCTGGCCGACGGGGGCGCGGACACCGGGACGCTCACTGTGCGGGTGCCCGGCGGCGACGTCGTCGTCACCGTTACCGACGCCACCAGCTACTTGCGCGGACCGTCGGTGCTGGTGGCCCGCGGCGAGATCAGCGAGGAATGGTGGCGCGCCCAGGAGCGTTAAATCAGGTGCGCTGCACCGATTTAGCGTGCACTATTGCTAATTGCCTATGACGAATCCCGAAACTCCCTTTTCCGACCAACCGGATCTAGAGCCCAGTGCGGGCGAACTCGCCCTCGAGGACCGATCGGCGCTTCGCCGGGTCGCGGGGCTGTCCACCGAACTCGCCGACGTCTCCGAGGTCGAGTACCGCCAGCTGCGCCTCGAGCGCGTGGTGTTGGTGGGCGTGTGGACCGACGGCACCGCCGCCGACAACCAGGCCAGCATGGCCGAGCTGGCGGCCCTGGCCGAAACCGCCGGCTCGCAGGTGCTCGAGGGCCTCATCCAGCGCCGCGACCGGCCCGACCCGTCGACCTACATCGGCTCCGGCAAGGCCGCGGAGCTGCGCGAGGTGGTCCTGGCCACCGGCGCCGATACCGTCATCTGCGACGGCGAGCTGTCCCCGGCGCAGCTGACCGCGCTGGAAAAGGCGGTGAAGGTCAAGGTCATCGACCGCACCGCGCTGATCCTGGACATCTTCGCCCAGCACGCCACCAGCCGGGAGGGCAAGGCCCAGGTGTCGCTGGCCCAGATGGAGTACATGCTGCCGCGGCTGCGCGGCTGGGGCGAGTCGATGTCCCGGCAGGCCGGCGGCCGCGCCGGCGGCAGCGGCGGCGGCGTGGGGCTGCGCGGTCCCGGTGAGACCAAGATCGAGACCGACCGGCGCCGCATCCGCGAACGGATGAGCAAGCTGCGCCGCGAGATCAAGGACATGAAGCAGGCCCGCGACACCCAGCGCAGCCGCCGGCTGGCGAGCGACGTCCCGTCCATCGCGATCGTCGGCTACACCAACGCCGGCAAATCCAGCCTGCTCAACGCGCTGACCGGGGCCGGGGTGCTGGTGCAGGACGCGCTGTTCGCCACCCTGGAGCCCACCACCCGGCGCGCCGAGTTGGCCGACGGGCGGCCGGCCGTGCTCACCGACACCGTCGGCTTCGTGCGCCACCTGCCCACCCAGCTGGTCGAGGCGTTCCGGTCCACCCTGGAGGAGGTCGTCGACGCCGACCTGCTGGTGCACGTGGTCGACGGCTCCGACGTCAACCCGATCGCGCAGATCAACGCGGTCCGCCAGGTGGTCTCGGAAGTCGTCGCGGACCATCACGGCGACTCGCCGCCCGAGCTGCTGGTGGTCAACAAGGTGGACGCCGCGAGCGACCTGGCGCTGGCCAAGCTTCGGCACGGGCTGCCCGGGGCGGTGTTCGTGTCCGCGCACACCGGCGAGGGCATCGACGCCTTGCGGCGGCGGATGACCGAACTCGCCGCCCCCACCGACACCGCCGTCGACGTCGTGATCCCCTACGACCGCGGCGACCTGGTGGCCCGGCTGCACGCCGGCGGGCGGGTGCAGCAGGAGGAGCACAACGCCGATGGCACCCGCATCCGCGCCCGCGTTCCCGTCGCGCTGGCCGCCAGCCTGCGCGAGTTCGCCGCACCCTAGCGCCGCGCCGCGGCCCGCCCGCCGCCGACCAACCGGCTGGTTGGTATATCTTGGCGGCAGAGTCCCATTCGCCCGGAGGTCAGCGGAGGTCATCCATGGGCAGTGCCATCAAGTACGAGCGCACCCTTTTCGAGCCCGAGCACGATTTGTTCCGCGAGTCCTACCGCGGCTTCCTCGATCGCCACGTGGCGCCCTACCACGAGGAATGGGAGAAGGCGAAGATCGTCGACCGCGGCGTGTGGCTGGAGGCCGGCAAGCAGGGCTTCCTGGGCATGGCGGTGCCCGAGGAGTACGGCGGGGGAGGCAACCCCGACTTCCGCTACAACACGATCATCACCGAGGAGACCACCCTCGGGCGCTACAGCGGCATCGGCTTCGGGTTGCACAACGACATCATCGCGCCGTACCTGCTGAAGCTGGCCAACGAGGAACAGAAGCAGCGCTGGCTGCCCAAGTTCTGCACCGGGGAGATGATCACCGCGATCGCGATGACCGAGCCCGGGACCGGCAGCGACCTGCAGGGCATCAAGACCCGCGCGGTCAAGCAGGGCGACCATTACGTGCTGAACGGGTCAAAGACGTTCATTACCAACGGAATCAACTCCGACCTGGTGATCGTGGTCGCCCAGACCGACCCGGAGAAGGGCGCGCAGGGCTTCAGTCTGCTGGTGGTCGAGCGCGGCATGGAGGGCTTCGAACGGGGCCGTCACCTGGACAAGATCGGCCTGGACGCCCAGGACACCGCCGAGCTGTCGTTCAGCGACGTCAAGGTGCCGGCGGAAAACCTGCTCGGCGAGGAGGGCATGGGGTTCATCTACCTCATGCAGAACCTGCCGCAGGAGCGGATCAACATCGCGGTCATGGCGGCCGCGGCGATGGAAGGCGTGCTGGAGCAGACGCTGCAATACACCAAGGAGCGCAAGGCCTTTGGCAAGCCCATCGGCAGCTTCCAGAACAGCCGATTCCTGCTCGCCGAGCTGGCGACCGAGGCCACCGTGGTGCGCATCATGGTCGACGAGTTCGTCCGCTTGCACCTGGACGGGAAGCTGACGGCCGAGCAGGCCGCGATGGCCAAGTGGTATGCCACCGAGAAGCAGGTGCACCTGATCGACCGCTGCCTGCAGCTGCACGGCGGCTATGGCTACATGCGCGAATACCCCGTCGCCCGAGCCTATCTGGACGCGCGGGTGCAAACGATCTACGGCGGAACGACCGAGATCATGAAGGAGATCATCGGCCGCAGCCTGGGCGTCTGAGCAATGTGGTTGCCGCGCAAGGACACCAGGCGCGGCCGTTCAACGGCCCCCAATGATGAAAGGCCCAATTGGTCTATTGGCCCCCTAGATTGACGGCCAGCTAATGGCTTCACGTACCGTCGGCACATGCGTTTCTCGTATACCGAGTGCCTCGTGGCACATCGGCAAACGGGCGATCGGGGCGCCGGAAGCCGTGGTTGGTCGCGGTTCGGGCATGCTCCGGCATCATTTCGACATCGGCGCGGTCTCCGTTTTCGCAATTTTTGTGATTTGACTTCGCATTTCTCCCCGGCAAGGGCAAAGTTATGCGAGCCCGGCGATATCACGGTTCGTAACGGGTCTGCGGGTGCGGCATGGCCAGGTATACGGGCCTGGGAGGCTTGGTGAACGGGCAGAGAGGTCGAATGCACAGGCTGATCGGGCGCGCGCTGGTCGGCATGGCGACCGCGGTGATGGCGGCCGCGCTGCTGGCCCCCGCCGCTTCGGCGTCCCCGATCGGCGATGCGGAGGCCGCCATGATGGCCGCCTGGGAGAAGGCCGGCGGCGACACGTCACCGCTCGGCGCCCGCAAGGGCGACGTGTATCCCGCCGGCGACGGGTTCGCGCTGGACTTCGACGGCGGCAAGATGTTTTACACCACCGACACCGGCGCCAAGTTCGTCTACGGCCCGATCCTGGACAAATACGAGTCGCTTGGCGGCCCCGCCGGCAGCGATCTCGGCTTCCCCACCATCAACGAGGTGCCCGGCCTGGCCGGACCCGACAGCCGCGTGGCCACCTTCTCGGCCAGCGACAAGCCGGTGATCTTCTGGACCTCCGACCACGGCGCGTTCGTGGTGCGCGGCGCGCTGAACGCCGCCTGGGACAAGCTCGGCAGCTCGGGTGGCGTGCTCGGCGCGCCCGTCGGCGACGAAACCTACGCCGGCGAGGTCACCTCCCAGAAGTTCAGCGGCGGCGAGATCTCCTGGAACAGGAAAACCAAGGAGTTCACCACCAACCCGGCGACGCTGGCCGACCAGCTCAAGGGCCTGCAGGTAGCCATCGATCCGAACGCGGCCATCAACATGGCCTGGCGCGCGGCCGGCGGCGCCGGCGGCCCGTTGGGCGCCAAGCAGGGCGGGTCGTACCCCATCGGCGGCGACGGGGTCGTGCAGAACTTCGCGAACGGGAAGGTGTTCTTCAGCCCGGCCACCGGGGCCAACGCCCTCGAGACCAACATCCTCGCCAAGTACGAGTCGCTGGGCGGCCCGGCCGGCAGCGACCTCGGTTTCCCCACCGCCAACGAGGCCGACGGCGGCATCGGCCCGGCCAGCCGGATCGCCACGTTCGCCGCGGCCGACAAGCCGGTCATCTTCTGGACCTCCGACCACGGCGCGTTCGTCGTGCGCGGCGCGATGAAGGCCGCGTGGGACAAGCTGCGCGGTCCGAGCGGCAAGCTGGGCGCCCCGGTCGGCGACCAGGCCGTGGACGGCGACGTGGTGTCGCAGCAGTTCACCGGCGGCAAGATCTCCTGGAACCGGGCGAAGAACTCGTTCAGCACCGACCCGTCCAACCTGGCTCCGTTGCTGTCCGGCCTGCAGGTGTCCGGGCAGAACCAGCCGAGCACCGCGGCGATGCCCTCGCACGCCAAGAAGTTCACCTGGCAATGGTGGTGGCTGCTGGCCGCGATCCCGATCCTGCTGCTGATCCTGCTCGCGGTGCTGCTGGCGTTCACCTGGCGCCGCCGCCGGCGTCGGCGTGGCGCCGGCGACACCGGAGCCTACGAGCCCGAGCGCGACCTGGCCGCCGCCGGCTACGACGCCCCGGGCAACGGCCACTGGGGCCACGACGACGCGGAGGCGGCCACCGACTACGCCCCGTTCGGCCTGGAGCAGCCGGAGCATCAGCTTTCCGACGATGCCGGGCCGGCGCAGCGAGTCAGTTGGACCCGCGGGGCCGACGCCAGGGCCGCCGACGAGGACGAAGACCCCGACGCGGTGGACACCGATTCCATCCCCCTCGCCTCGGGCGCGACGCTGGCGGACGCCGGCTATGACGACGTCCCCGAGGCGGAGGCCGGATACCCCGAAGTCGCCGCCGAGGACGTCGACTACACGGGCACCGAATACCTGCCCGGCTACGATGAGGACGAGTACGCCGATCCCGGCTACCCGGACGTGGCGGTTCCGCGCACCCCGCGGGAGGCCGCCTACGTCGGCGAGGTGCCGGTTGCCGAGGAACCGGACGCCGACTATCCGGAGCCGGAACCCCCGGAGGGCGCCGCCGAGGCCGCGGCCGCCGCGGGGGCGCTAGGAGCGACGGAGCCCCGAACCGGGCGCCACGCGGCCACGGACGAGGAAGACGTGCCGGAATCGGCCGCCGATGTGACCAACGCCGCCCCGGTCGCCGGTGGGCGCCCGACGATCCACCTGCCGCTGGAGGATCCCTACCAGGCGCCCGACGGCTACCCGATCAAGGCCAGCGCCCGCTTCGGCCTGTACTACACCCCGGGCAGCGAGCTCTACCACGACACGCTGGCCGAAATCTGGTTGGCCAGTGAGGAAGTCGCGCAGGCCAACGGCTTCATCAAGGCCGACTGAGCCGGCCGCTACACCTTGCGGATCACGGTGACGACCTTGCCGAGCACGGTCGCGTCGTTGCCCGGTATGGGGTCGAACGCCGGGTTGTGCGGCATCAGCCACACCTGACCGCCCGCGCGCTTGAACGTTTTGACGGTGGCCTCGCCGTCGATCATGGCGGCGACGATATCGCCGTTGTCGGCGACGTGCTGCTGGCGCACCACCACCCAGTCGCCGTCGCAGATCGCCGCCTCGACCATCGAGTCGCCCACGACCTTGAGCAGGAACAGGGTGCCCTCGCCGACCAGCTCGCGAGGCAGCGGGAAGACGTCCTCGACGGCCTCCTCGGCCAGGATCGGTCCGCCGGCGGCGATGCGCCCGAGCACCGGCACGTAGCTGGGTTCCGGAAGCGCGTCCGAGCCGGCGACGTCGGTGACGGGCGCAGCCTCGGTGGTCTCCTCGCTGCCGCGGACGTCCACGGCCCGCGGCCGGTTCGGGTCGCGGCGCAGGTAGCCCTTGCGCTCCAGGGTGCGCAGCTGGTGGGCCACCGACGACGTCGATGTCAGGCCGACGGCGTCGCCGATTTCCCTGATGCTCGGCGGATAGCCGCGGGTGGTGACCGACTCGCGGATGACGTTCAGGATGGTGCGCTGCCGTTCGGTCAGCGACGAATCGACGGATGAGCTGATCGAGGGAGTGTCGTTGCTGTCGCTCATGGGTTGAATGTAGCGGGAGGACGACCAAGAATCAAACATGTGTTCGATGGCGTGTCGCCGGGGCCCAAAGACCCTTGGGCGGCGGGCGTCAAGACCCTATAGCTGCTGAATCACATGTGTGTAACTTTTGCGGAGATCGGGTACCTGTGCTGCATGTCAGAGGTCGCGCTTCCGGATTTGTCGGTGGTGCGGTCTAGCGTTTTGCTTGCTCGACACGCTTCGCTCAAATGTTCGGACATCGAACATACGAGCGATATAGTCGAACACACGAGCGAGAACAACCTGACCGGAGGAACGCAAGATGACAATCACCTACACCGTCTCGCCGCGTACCAGCAGCGTTCGGCGCCCGGTCAACGGGCCGGTGCCGGGGCTTTACCCCAGGCGGGACGGGCTGACCGGCTCACGTCGGCCCGGCCCGTCCAGGCCGGCCGGCGCGCCGCTGCGCTACCACGGCACCGGCGTCGCGATGTCCGTCGCCCCGCATCGCAGGCGTCCCGTCACGCTGGCCACGACGCTGGGGCTGGCGTTGGTCGCCGGGGTCATCACCCTGTGGCTGGGGCTGGTCGCCAACGTCGGGCAGGCGGTCAACGGCGACTCCGGGGGATCGGCCGCCGCCGTGCCGGATCGGCTGGCCGTCGTGCGGGTTGAGCCCGGCGAGTCCCTGCAGGACGTCGCCCACCGGGTGGCGCCGGACGCGCCGGCCCGCCAGGTTGCCGATCGGATCCGCGAGCTCAACGACCTGAACTCGCCGGCGCTGGCCGCCGGCCAGACGCTGATCGCGCCGGTCGGCTGACACCGGCGTCGCGGTACGCTCGGGGTGTTCTGCGGCCCCGCAGGTGAGCACGGCGAAGGAGCGGTCATGCACTGTCCGTTCTGCCGCCATCCGGATTCCCGGGTGATCGACTCGCGCGAAACCGATGAAGGCCAGGCGATTCGGCGCCGACGCTCCTGCCCCGAATGCGGGCGGCGCTTCACCACCGTCGAAACCGCCGTGCTGGCCGTGGTCAAACGCAGCGGCGTCACCGAACCCTTCAGCAGGGAGAAGGTCATCAGCGGCGTGCGGCGGGCCTGCCAGGGCCGCCAGGTCGACGACGACGCGCTGAACCTGCTTGCCCAGCAAGTCGAAGACACCGTTCGCGCGGCCGGGTCGCCCGAGGTGCCCAGCCACGAGGTCGGCCTGGCCATCCTCGGCCCGCTGCGCGACCTCGACGAGGTGGCTTACCTGCGGTTCGCCTCGGTGTACCGGTCGTTTTCCTCCGCCGAGGACTTCGAGCGCGAGATCGAGGCGCTGCGCGCGCACCGCAACGCGCCGACGGATCCGGAGCCGGCCACTCGCTAGGCTGGCGTCCATGCCGCCCGACCTGCATCCCGATCTGGAGGCGCTGGCACCCCTGCTGGGGACCTGGTCCGGCCGCGGCTCGGGCTTCTACCCGACGATCCAGCCGTTCGAATATCTCGAGGAAGTCGTCTTCTCCCACGTCGGCAAGCCGTTCTTGGCCTACGGGCAAAAGACCAAGGCGGTGGCCGACGGCAGGCCCCTACACGGCGAAACGGGGTATTTTCGCGTGCCCCGGCCGGGCAGCGTGGAGCTGATCGTCGCCCACCCGAACGGCATCACCGAGATCGAAACCGGGACCTACGCCGTGACCGACGGCCTCATCGAGGTGGAGCTGTCGAGCACGGCGATCGGGCTGGCGCCGAGCGCCAAAGAGGTTACCGCCCTTGGCCGTTCGCTGCGCATCGACGGCGACGAGCTGTCCTACACGCTGCGCATGGGCGGCGTGGGGCAGCCCCTGCAGGACCACCTCGTGGCCGTCCTGCACCGGCAGGGCTGACCTCAGCCGACCCGTCGGACACCGTCGTTGACGACGCGCCCGGCCACCCCGACCCAGCCCTCAGCGTTCCACGCGGTTTCGATGAACGAGCCCTTGCCCTGGGTGATGCGCAGGTCGCGGCTGAGGTAGTCGGTGAGCCGCATCGCCGCCGAGCCGGTCGCCTCGTCCTCCGGCACCCCGAGGTTCGCGAAAAACCCGCGGGTGCGCAGAGTCCCGGCGTCCCGGTCGACCCAGGCCCACAGGTAGTGCGCGGTGTCGTCCGGGAAGTCGGCCGGGTCGGCGGCGAGAACGTCGTCGGCCGAATCGAATTCGTGGATGGCCACTTCCGGTGCCCACTCCGAGCGGGCGCTGACGCCGGTCAGGTCGCCCTGATAGCTCACCTGCACGAGGCCGGCCCCCACGTGCAGCGTCTTGATCGGCGTACCGTTGTCGCGCAGCCACCACGACGCGCCGACGGTCGGGTGCCCGGCGAACGGAAGTTCGACGCGCGGGGTGTAAATCCTCGCGTGCGCGGTGGCCGAGCCGGCGGCCGGAAGATCGATGAAAACCGTTTCGGCGTAGCCCAATTGGGTCGCCAGCCGCTGCCGGTCCGGGGGCGGTACCGCGGCGGCGTCAACCACACCGAGGCGATTACCGAAATTGCCGTCCGTGTCGGTGAAAACCCGTAACACCGTGACGTCGATGCCCATGACCCGACTGTACGGCGCGGGTCAACGTGTTTATCAGGTGGCGCTGCGCTCGTCGGAGCCCATGGCGTTCAGGACGGCGACGCGGGTGTCGGCCGGGCCCGTGACCGCCTTCTCGCCACCCCCGCTGCGCAGCAGCGCGCGGAGGGCGGCCTGGTCGTATTCGGCGGGCGCGGTGCTGTCGATGAAGCGCTGGACGACGTCGATGAAGCGGGCCGGGTCGTCGTGGAAGGGGAAGTGGCCCGAACCCTCGAAGATCTCGAGACGCGAGCCGGGCATCGCGGCGTGCGCCATCCAGGCGTGCCGGACCGGAACCACCACATCCTTGGTGCCCCAGACGATCTGCACGGGGATGGCCTCCGTCAAATAACATCGGTCCAGCATCGTCACGATCTGCCCCCGCCAGTCCACGACCGCCCGCAGCGTGCGGCTGAACGCCGCCGACGCCGTCGGCTCCGGCAGGTCGTCGAGGATGCGCAGCACGTTGGGCAGGTCGTGGCCCAGCGCGGTCGACCCGATCGCCAGCCCGGCCAGCTTCCCCGCCAGCTGAACCGCCGGCAGCACGAGGGGCAGCCGCAGCAGCGCCAGCGCCTCGCTGCCCAACGGCAACGAGGCCAGCCGGAAGACGACGTTGACGTCCTTGGTGACGCCGCCCGCGGCGACCAGGATCAGCCGGTCGACCAAATGCGGGAACTGGTAGGCGAATTGCATGGCCACGCCGCCGCCCAGCGAGTGGCCGATGATGGTCACCCGTTCGATGTCGAGGACGGACAGCAGGTCGCGCATGCCGTTCGCGTAGGCGGCCGCCGAGTAATCGGCGCGCGGCTTGTCGGATTTCCCGTGGCCCAGCAGGTCGGGGGCGATGACGGTGAACCGCTGGGCGAGCTTGGCCTGCACGGCATTCCAGGTGGTGGAGTTGTCGCCGATGCCGTGGAGCAGCAGAATCGCCGGCCCGGAACCGGCGATGCGGAAGGCCCGCCGGTAGCCGTGAATGGTGCGGAACTCGAGCGTGGGCGCCGTGACTTCACGCACTGGGCGAAGGTTGCTCTTGCGCTTCCGCTCGGTCATCTCCGCCAACCTTGGTGTCGGCCCGGGCTATGGGCGTTTTGAGTCCTCACGCCTGGTCGTCGTCGTTCTTCTTCTCTGCCTGTTGGGCAAGGAATCGCTCGAACTCTGCGCCAAGCTCGTCGCCGCTGGGGAGATCCTCGTCGTGAGTTAGTAACGACCTGTTCTCCTGAGCGTCGATGAAGGCATCGTACTGGCGCTCGAGCGCGGCCACCACTTGAGCCACCTCCGCGCTCGCCTGCACCTGCTCGTCGATCTTGGCGCGAATCTCCGCCGCGGCTTCGGTCAGCGCCGACAGCGGCAGCTCCAGCGATCCGCTCTTGGCCACCTGCTCCAGCAGCGCCTGCGCGGCCGCCGGGTAGTCGGTCTGCGTCAGGTAGTGCGGGACGTGCACGGTGAACCCGACGACCTCGTGACCGTGCTGGGCCATCCGGTATTCCAGCAGGTTGGACGCGCTGCCGGGGACCTGGATCTCCGAGATCCAGGGCTGGAAGTCGGCGATCAGTTCCTTGTCGTTGGAATGGGCGGTCAGCGTGATCGGGCGGGTGTGCGGGACCGCCATCGGGACGGTGCCCAGGCCGATCGTGCGCCGTACACCCAGCCGCTCGGCCAGCAGGCGCACCGCGGTGATGAAACGCTCCCACTTCAGGTCGGGTTCCATGCCGGCCAGCAGCAGAAACGGCGTGCCGACGCTGTCGCGCAGGGCGTAGAGGCTCAGCTCCGGATCGTCGTAGCTGGTGAAGTGGTCGGTCTTGAACGTCATCAGCGGCCGCCGCGAGCGGTAATCCAGTAGTTCGTCGATCGCGAACGACGCGACCAGCTCGGTGTCCAGCGCGGCCTTCAGGTGGGTGGCGGCCAGCCGTATCGCGTGGCCGGCGTCGGAGAAGCCCTCCAAGGCGTGCACCAAAACCGGGCCGCGGCCGTCGGCCGTCGACAACTGGGGCGCCGGGAACTCCAGCTCGTACATGCCGGACTGTCCTGGCTGGTCGTACTCGTCGCCTTGGTTTTGATCGCGGGCCATCGGGTCTCCTCCTTTCGGGGGGTTCTCCAGGGTGCCCTGACCAGTGTCCCCCGAATCAGCGGGCACCAACAATGGAACAGCTAACACCCTGCAGTCTTCACCGTCGAAACGCCCCAACCCGCGAACGTAATCCGCATGTCGGCCAGCAAACGCGGCGGCGCGCGGGGAGGGGATGTGGTCTGCCCGACACGCCGTGGTCAGGCATGATGGACACGAAATGCGCATACGGACGCTGCTGCTGTGCTCGGGGGTCGGCCTGCTGACGTTGTTGACGTCGTGCACCCGGCCGGCCGAGCCTGCGGCGCGCCCGGTGGTGTCCGTCCCCGTGGCCACCGGGCCGCTCGTCCAGCGGCTCAGCCAGCCCCAGCAGAAGGCGGTCGCGGGTCCGGTGGACCCCGACCGGCGCGTCGGCGCGATCTTCATCAACGACGGCCCGCTGCACGTCTGCACGGGTTCCGTAATCCATTCGGCGACCGGGAATCTCATGATCACCGCGGCGCACTGCCTGGCCGGTGCGGCCAAGATGACCTTCGTTCCCGGTCTCGCCGGTGACGCGGCGCCCGCGCCCGCCGACGTGTGGAAGGCCGACGCCGTCTACCTGGATCCGCGCTGGATATCGGGCAAGGATCCGCACGCGGACTACGCGATCGCCCGGGTCAGCAACGACGCCGGCGGATCGGTCGAGTCGTACGTCGGCCTGGCGCTGACGCTGGGCGTCGCGCCGCCCCCGGGCAGCCACGTCACCGTGCTGGGGTATGCGGCCGGCGTGGGCGGCTCGCCGATCGGCTGCCAGGCCAGCACCTCGGTCAACGACAGCGGTTTTCCCTCGCTGGCGTGCGAGGGCCTGGTGGACGGCACCAGCGGGGCGCCGTGGGTGAGCGGCACCACGCTCACCGGGCTGATCGGCGGTTTCGAACGCGGCGGGTGCGCCGCGAACGTGTCCTACTCGGCGCCGTTCGACGCCCAAACCGCCCAGCTGCTGGCCCGCGCCGAGGCCGGCGGCCCCGGCGACCGGGTGCCGGGCGACCTCGACGACAGCTGCTAGCTCAGCGGCGGAACTGCGACAGCGCCCGCATCTTGTTGGTCACGTCCAGCGCGGCCACCTTGTAGGCCTCCGAGAACGTCGGATAGTTGAACACCGCGTCGACCAGGTAGTCGACCGTCCCGCCGCAGCCCATCACGGCCTGCCCGATGTGCACCATCTCGGTGGCGCTGGTCCCGAAGATGTGCACCCCGAGCAGCTTGCGGTCGTCGGTCGACACCAGCAGCTTGAGCATGCCGTAGGAGTCGCCGGCGATCTGGCCGCGGGCCAGCTCCTTGTACCGCGCCACCCCGACCTCGTAAGGGACCGCGTTCTTGGTCAGCTCCACCTCGGTGGCCCCGACGTAGGAGATCTCGGGGATCGAATAGATGCCGATGGGCTGCAGGTCGGTGATGCCCTCGCACGCTTCCCCGAACGCGTGGTAGGCGGCCAGCCGGCCCTGTTCCATCGAGGTCGCGGCCAGGGCGGGGAACCCGATGACGTCGCCGACGGCGTAGATGTGCTCCACCTTGGTCCGGAACTTGTCGTCGACCCAGATCCGCCCGCGGCCCTCGACCTCGAGGCCGGCGTTTTGCAGGTCGAGGTGATCGGTCTGGCCCTGGCGGCCGGCGGAGTACATGACCGTCTCGGCGGGAATCTGCTTGCCGCTGGCCAGCGTGGTGACGGTGCCCGCGGCACCGACGTCGACGGCGGTGACCTCCTCGCCGAACCGGAACGTCACCGCCAGGTCGCGCAGGTGGAATTTGAGCGCCTCGACCACCTCGGGGTCGCAGAAGTCCAGCATGTCGTCGCGCTTCTCGACGACGGTGACCTTGGTGCCCAGGGCGGCGAACATCGATGCGTACTCGATGCCGATCACGCCGGCGCCGACGACGACCATCGAGCCCGGCAGCGTCTTGAGGTCGAGGATGCCGTCGGAGTCGAGCACCCGTTCCTCGTCGAACTCGACGCCGGACGGCCGCGCCGGCCGGGTGCCGGTGGCGATGACGATGAATTCGCCGCTGACAGTGGTCATCTCGCGGCGGCCCGGGTCTTCCACGACGACGGTATGCGGGTCGACGAAGCGGCCGTGACCAACCAGCAGGTCGATCCGGTTGCGCATCAGCTGGTTGCGCACCACGTCGACTTCCTTGCCGATCACGTGCTGGGTCCGCGCCAGCAGGTCGGCCGGGGTGATCCGGTCCTTGACGCGGTAGCTGGCCCCGTAGAGCTCGCGCTGATTCATCCCGGTGAGGTAAAGCACCGCCTCGCGCAACGTTTTTGACGGGATCGTGCCCGTGTTGACGCAGACACCGCCAAGCATTCGGCCCCGTTCAATGATGGCGACGGATTTGCCTAGTTTGGCCGAGGCGATGGCGGCCTTCTGGCCGCCCGGCCCCGAACCGATCACGACGATGTCGTACTCCTGCATCGAACCCATGGCATAGACGATAAGGCCCACAGTCCAGACTTTCTCCACAGACGAGCGGCCCGATCCCGTCGCGGGGGGACGGCCCGACGGTGCCGCCCGTCAGCGTTGGTGCCCATGACGACGCATCAACCTGATTTCAAGCTCAATCGCCCCGGCGCGCTGATCGCGGCGCTACCGGCCGTTCTCGGCTTCGTTCCGGAGAATTCATTGGTCCTGGTGTCCCTGGAAGGCGGGGAACTGGGGGCCGTGATGCGGGTCGACCTCTGTCAGGAACTCGTCGACCGCGTCGGGCACCTGGCCGAAGTCGTCGCCGCCGCCAGGCCCCAGGCGGCGATCGCGGTGATCGTCGACGCGGACTGCGCGCACTGCCCGGGGTGCAACGAGGAATACCGGCTGCTGTGCGACGAGCTGGCAGAGGCGTTGTCGCAGCGGGGAATTCAACTCTATGCGGCGCACGTGGTGGATCGGGTGGCCCGCGGCGGGCGCTGGCATTGCGTGGACGGCTGCGGCTCCGGCGGCTTCGTCGACGACCCGTCGGCGTCGCCGTTGGCCGCGGCGGCGGTGCTCGACGGCCGGCGGCTCTACCGCCGGCGCGCCGACCTGCAGGCCGTCATCGCGGTCGACGACCCGGCGGGCGCCGCCGAGTTGGCCGACGCGGTCCGGCGCCAGGCGGCGCGGCGCGACGTGGCCCATCGCGCCGACCCCACCGGGTGCGCGCGCCGCGACGTGCAAGACGCGATGGCCGTGGCCGCACGCGTCGCCGGCGGCGAAACGCTGTCCGCCGCCGAGCTGGCGGCGTTGGGCTGCGCGCTGAGCGACGTCGAGGTGCGGGACACGCTCTACGCCCTGGCGGTCGGCGACTGGG
The DNA here is from genome assembly GCF_059812245.1 of Mycobacterium sp. NGS64. Lineage (NCBI taxonomy): Bacteria > Bacillati > Actinomycetota > Actinomycetes > Mycobacteriales > Mycobacteriaceae > Mycobacterium > Mycobacterium sp. NGS64. The sequence goes on from NZ_JCALCI010000001.1 coordinate 1,170,195, forward strand.
CGGGGGAGGCCGAGTCGCTGTGGGCGCTGCTGGCGCGCCGCCTGCCGCCGCCCTGGCGGGTCGAGGCCCTGGTGCTGCTCGCGTTCAGCGCGTACGCCCGTGGCGACGGCCCGCTCGCCGGGGTGTCGCTGGACGCCGCGCTGCGGTGTGACCCCGACCACCGGATGGCGGGGATGCTGGATCAGGCGTTGCAGTCCGGCATGAAGCCCGATGACATCCGGAAACTGGCGGCCACCGGCTACCGGCTGGCCAAGCGGCTGGGGGTACGGCTGCCGCCGCGACGGGCGTTCGGGCGCCGCGCGGGATAGCGGCGGCGATCGGTGCTAGCCGCTCAGACCTTCTCGACTTTGACGGCGTGCGCCATCTCGTGCGGCAGGGTGACGTTCTCGTGGCCGGGAATGAGGATCGTGACCCCGCCACCCGACGGGCTGGTCTCCACGGTGACCCGGGCGTTCGGAACGACGCCGGCGTCCTTGAGGCGGGTGATCAGATCGATGTCGCCCTGGACGTGTTCGGTGAGCTGGCGCACGACCACCGCGACCGGGGATCCGGCGGGCAGCTCCGTCAACCGGACGAGGTTGATGCCGTCGGCGCCGGAATCGGGGCCCACACCGAGGTCCAACAGGCCCGGGATCGGGTTGCCGAACGGCGAGGTGGTCGGGTCGTTGAGCACCTTCACCAGCCGGCGCTCGACTTCCTCGCTCATCACGTGCTCCCACCGGCATGCCTCGGCGTGCACTTCCTCCCACGGCACCCCGATGACGTCGACGAGCAGTCGTTCGGCGAGGCGGTGCTTGCGCATCACGGAGATGGCCAGCGCGCGGCCCTTGTCGGTGAGCTCCAGGTGGCGGTCCCCGGCGACGTGGAGCAGGCCGTCCCGCTCCATGCGGGACACGGTCTGGCTGACGGTCGGCCCGCTTTGTTCGAGGCGTTCGGCGATCCGGGCACGCAGCGGCGTCACGCCCTCTTCTTCGAGGTCGTAGATGGTCCGCAGGTACATCTCGGTGGTATCAACCAGCTCGTTCATCCAGCACCCTCCATTGACGCTGAGTCTACTTGGCCAGCTGCAAGAATGGGCCCAACGCCTCTTGCGGATGTCCCCAGGCAAGCAGTATGCCCGCCGCTCGCGCGACGGGCATACCGACTTGCTACAGGCTCTGGCGGGATCAGCTGGCGTACGAGCGCAACCGTTCGGCCCGCTCGCCGTTGCGCAGCTTGGACATCACGTCGCGCTCTATCTGACGGACCCGCTCGCGGGACAGACCGAACAGCTTGCCGATCTGATCCAGCGTGCGCGGCTGGCCGTCGTCCAGGCCGAAGCGCAACCGGATGACCTGGTGCTCGCGCTCGTCGAGAGTGGCCAGCACACTGCGGATGTCGGTGTGCAGCAGCTCGGCGATCACCGCGTTCTCGGCCGACATCGCCTCGGCGTCCTCGATGAAGTCACCGAGCGGCGCCTCCTCCTCGGAGCCGACGGGCATGTCCAGGCTCACCGGGTCGCGGCTGTGCTCCAACAGGTCGTTGATCTTCTCGACCGGGATGCCGGATTCGGCGGCGAGTTCCTCGTCGGTGGCTTCGCGCCCGAGGTTCTGGTGCATCTCCCGCTTGATCCGCGCCAGCTTGTTGACCTGCTCGACGAGGTGGACCGGCAGCCGGATGGTGCGGCTCTGGTCGGCCATGCCGCGGGTGATGGCCTGGCGGATCCACCAGGTGGCGTAGGTGGAGAACTTGAATCCCTTTGTGTAGTCGAACTTCTCCATCGCGCGGATCAGACCGAGGTTGCCCTCCTGGATGAGGTCCAGCAGCGGCATGCCCCGACCCGTGTAACGCTTCGCCAGCGAAACCACCAGCCGCAGGTTCGCTTCCAGCAGGTGGCGGCGCGCCGCCTGGCCATCGCGCGCGACGGCCTCCAGGTCGCGTTTGCGGTTCTCGCCGAGGCGCTTACGCGTTTCCAGCAGATGCTCGGCATACAGGCCGGCTTCGATCCGCTTGGCCAGCTCTACCTCACCCGCCGCGTTGAGCAACGCCGTCTTGCCGATGCCGTTGAGATACACGCGCACCAGGTCCGCGGCGGGGCTTTGAGCATCCAGATCGCCGTCGATCCTGCTTGTGCTGGCATTCGCCATAGCGACCTCCCGTTCGGCTTTGCACTGTCATGACGTCTAACGATGAATCCGCCCTGGGAGTTCCCGCCCGCGCGTGATCTCACACGCCTTGACGTGCACAGATGTGCCGACGACCTGAGAATGTCCTGAGAAGTGCGCCCCTTGGGGGCTAGCCGGAACCGTCGTGGTGCGGTCGCCGCGGTTCGAGCGCCGGGCGCTCGGCGGTGGGGAACAGGGGGGTGCGCCGCCGCGTCTGGTCGAACCGCCTCGGCTCGTCGGAGCGGCGCGGTGGCCGGTCGTTGGCGATCAGCACGGCCATCCACGGCAACGGCACCGAGGCCGCCACGATGAGCAGTGAGATCAGGCCGTTGTGCCAGGCGCCGTAGGCGACGGCGGCCAGGATGAGCGCCGGGATCCGAAACGCCATCAGCGTCAGGTACTTCCGCACCCGGGCGCGGTGCTCCTCCTCGTAGGAGGGCGCGGCGGAGGTGATCAGGACGGGACGGCTGGTGTCGTCGAAGCCGTCGAACCCTGGCTCTTCGCCGCGCTTCATATCTCCACTGTCCCACAACCAATCGATTCCGGTACCGGCGAGTCAGGGGGCACAATGTGAGGCATGCAGACCCAGACGATCGAACGCACCGAGACCGACGAACGCGTCGACGACGGGACCGGCAGCGATACCCCGAAGTACTTCCACTACGTCAAGAAGGACAAGATCGCCGAGAGCGCCGTCATGGGCAGCCACGTCGTCGCGCTGTGCGGCGAGGTGTTTCCCGTCACCCGGGCGGCCAAGCCCGGCTCCCCGGTCTGCCCGGAGTGCAAGCGGATCTACGAGCGGCTCAAGAAGGACTGATCAGGCCGGCGGCTCGGCCGTCGCGACGTCGGACGGCGCTGCCGGCCCCGCGGGCAAGTCGACTACCCGCTTGGGGGCGGTCCGGCGCGTCAGCAGCCAGTTGCGCAGCCGGTGGGCATGGGTCCTCGGCGCGGGGAATTCCTCCTGGATGGAGGCGTTCAGCTCGGCGCCGAGCATGATCGCGAAGCCGCCGAAGAATGCGAACAGCAGGAACGCGATCGGCGTGGACAGCGCGCCGTAGGTGTAACCGGTGCTGGTGATCCACCGCAGGTAGAAGCGCAGGCCCAGCGTGGCGATCAGGAACACCGCCGTGGCCAGGATGGCGCCCAGCACCAGCCGGTGGCTCGGCAGCGGCACCGGCAGGGCCACCCGGTACAGCACCATGATGCCGATCATCAGCCCGAGGATCAGCGCCGGGTAGTAGCCGTAGCGCAGCACGTTGGCCAGTCCGACCGGGATGTGTTCGCTCACCTTGCGCGGTCCCACCACCATCACCGGCGCGGCGATCACCACGAAGACCAGCATCACCACGTACAGGAACAGCGAGAAGAACCGCTGTCGCACCGGGTGTCGTAGCGGGGTCTGGTCGTGGGCCTCGACCACGGCGTCGACGAACGACGAGATCGCCGACGATCCCGCCCACAACGAGATCAAGAATCCGAGCGACACCACTTCACCGCGCGCGTTGGCGGTGATGTCGCGGATGGTGGGCTCGATGATCTCGTTGACGACGCTCGGCGAGAAGAAGCTGTGTGCGGTCGAGATGATGCTCTTCTCGATCGCGGACAGCGTGTCCTTTCCGAACAGCGGCGCCACGTAGGCCAAGCTGCCCAGCATTCCCAACAGCAGGGGCGGGGTGGAAAGCGCCGTCCAGAATCCCGCCTGGGCAGACTCGGAGAAAATGGAGTCGTCCCAGCTCTTGGCCAGGGTTCTAAGACTGATTCGCCGGACGTGGTGGCGCGACGGCCGCGCGGCTTGGACGCTCATACCCGTCCAGCATTACCGATGACCGCCCGCGCAGCCCACATTGGCCAGGGGTGAGTTCGGCGCGACTAGCTTTCGCTGACCTCCAGCACGGCGTCCTGCTCGGTCAGCTTCGACTGGTGCTGGTTCGCGTGGTGCTGGCAGAAGAGAAGCTCAAGTCCGGAAGGCAGCTTGGCGCGGACTCGAGCGGCGGCACCGCAGCGATCGCAGCGGTCCGCTCTGGTGAGCTCGGGACTGGTCAGAGTTGCGTACATGGCTTCTCCGTTCTCGTTCATTCACTGTCTCAGACGTGTGGCGTTTTCGCCTTGTTCCCCGATCGTTATCGGGTGTGTCGTTTCTCACGGGTTTTAAGCTGAGCGACCGTGACCGTTCTGGTGCACCTGTGCGGGCGCGAGGAGTGGTCCCGCGCCCGCGATCGGGGCGGGATTTCGCCCGACGCGCCGGGAGCCGGGGGCTCGCGGTTCATCCACCTGTCGACGCCCGAGCAGGTGCATCTGCCCGCCAATCGGCTCTACCGCGGCCGCGACGACCTGGTCCTGCTGCACATCGACCCGGCACTGCTGGAATCGCCGGTGCGCTGGGAGCCCGGGGTGGCAACGGACCCGCAGTCCATGCGGTTCCCGCATCTGTACGGCCCGCTGCCCGTGCGTGCTGTGATCGGGGTCACCGCTTATCCGCCTGCCGCGGACGGCACCTTCCCTCCGGCCGCGCCTCAGGAGTCGACGTAGGCGTCGGCCTCGACCTCCACCAGCAGCTCTGGGGCGATCAGCGCCGACACCTCGACCATGGTCGCGACCGGACGGATCTCGCCGAAGAACTCGGCGTGCACCGCGGCGACCTCACGCCAGCGCGAAATGTCGGTCACGTAGATGCGGGTGCGTACCACGTCGGTGAGCCCGGCACCCGCCTGCTCGAGCGCAATCATGATGCGGCGCAACGCGTCTCGGGTCTGGGCGGCGATGTCACCCGCGGGTCCGGCGCCGGTCGTCCCGGCCACCGCCACGTGCGGGCCGACACGGACCGCCCGCGAATAGCCCACCGCCGACTCGAAGTCGGAGCCGGACGACACCATTGTGCGGTTGGTTGACATGCGGTCACGGTACGCGCGATTGGCTTGGCCACCAAAGTCTTTACGCGTGCGGCCGCCGGTGGTAGGAGTGCTGTGTGGGTAAAGCAGCCGCGTTGGCCGTGACGCGGGTCAACATCGGCACACCGAACCTCGGAATCCGCACGGCCCAAGGCGTTTTCGTGGTCGTCGGGGTGGCGCGATGACGCCAGGCATCTCGGAGGACGCGCTCCTTGCGCAGGAGGCGTGTTTCGCGCGGGCGTTCGCGGCCGGCGACCTGTCGATCGCGCGGGACCTGTATCAGCCCGACGTCGTGTATGTGAGCCCGACGGTGCGCCTCTTCGACTGGCCGTCCCCGATCGAGGGCGTCGAGCGCACGCTCGAGTTCATCGCGCTCACCATTGAGGGTTGCGCGGAAATCCGCTACGAGGCGGTGGATTACGCCATCGGCGCCCACACGGCGTTCGTGCGCGTCGAATTCGACTGGGACCAGGGCGGCCAGCGCCTGCGCTCCACCTACGTTGTGGTCTACCGCTACCGCGGTGGCCGGATCGCGCGCCAGGAGCTCTACTACGACCCGAGCGGGGCGCTGGATCGACTCGAGGGTTTGGGCCGTGCTTAACGAGACCAGCTGCCTCAGCCGGAGGTGTGGACGATCAGCACGTCGGTCCTGGCCCTGCGGGAGACCTCGGACGGGACCGACCCCAGCAGCCGCCCGGCGACGCTGTTGAGTCCGACGTTGCCGACGACCAGCAGGTCGGCACGGACTTCCTCGGCCAGCTGCACCAGCGCGTTGATGGGGGCACCGATGACCGGCCTTTCCTCCACGGTCTTGGCCCCGGCCTGGTGCGCCCGCTCCCTGGCGTTCTGCAGGATTGCGTAGTAGGGCGCCTGCCCCACCGTCCGGTAGTCCTGACCATGATCGCTGCCCGGCGGGATGGCGTAGCGGCCCTTTTCCTCGGGGACGGGGAGATGCGCGGTCGCAACGATCAATTTCGCGCCGTGATCCGCGGCAATCGCGGCTGCGGTGTCCACTGCACGCAGCGACGATTCCGAGCCATCGGTGCCGACCACCACGGTGTGATACGCGCTCATAGCCCACCCAGTGTAAGGCCGACGTGATTCTTCGAGCCATACCGAAAATCTGCGCACCCGAGTCGGCGGGCAGCGGCGGGCTAGTCCAGGTAGTCGCGCAAGACCTGAGAACGGCTGGGGTGGCGCAACTTTGACATGGTCTTGGATTCGATCTGGCGGATGCGCTCGCGGGTCACGCCGTAAACCTGCCCGATCTCGTCCAGGGTGCGCGGCTGGCCGTCGGTGAGCCCGAAGCGCAGCCGTACTACGCCGGCTTCGCGCTCGGACAGCGTCTCCAGCACCGACTGCAACTGGTCCTGCAGCAGCGTGAAGGACACCGCGTCGACGGCCACCACGGCCTCGCTGTCCTCGATGAAGTCCCCGAGCTGGCTGTCGCCCTCGTCGCCGATGGTCTGGTCCAGCGAGATCGGCTCGCGCGCGTATTGCTGGATCTCGAGCACCTTTTCGGGCGTGATGTCCATTTCCTTGGCCAGCTCTTCGGGCGTGGGCTCGCGGCCCAGGTCCTGAAGCAGCTCGCGCTGGATGCGGCCCAGCTTGTTGATCACTTCGACCATGTGGACCGGGATGCGGATGGTGCGCGCCTGGTCGGCCATCGCCCGGGTGATGGCCTGGCGGATCCACCACGTGGCGTAGGTGGAGAACTTGTATCCCTTTGTGTAGTCGAACTTTTCGACCGCTCGGATGAGGCCCAGGTTGCCTTCCTGGATGAGGTCGAGGAAAGCCATCCCGCGGCCGGTGTAGCGCTTGGCCAGCGACACCACGAGGCGCAGGTTCGCTTCCAGCAGATGGTTTTTCGCGCGGTCGCCGTCGCGGCAGATCCACATCATGTCGCGGCGCTGGGCGGCGGGCAGTTTGTCGCCGCGCTCGGCGTGCTCGGCCATCAGCTGCGTGGCGTACAGTCCGGCCTCGATGCGCTTCGCGAGCTCGACCTCTTCCTCCGCGTTGAGCAGCGCCACCTTGCCGATCTGCTTGAGGTAGGCGCGAACCGAGTCCGCGGACGCGGTGAGCTCGGCGTCCTTGCGGGCCTGGCGCAGCGCCTCGGATTCGTCTTCGTCCCAGACGAAATCGCCGGAAGCCTTGTCCTTTTCGGAGGGCTCCGCGATTTCCTCTTCCTCGGCGGCGGCGGTCTTGGTCTTCGCGGCGGGCGCGGCCGCCGCCTCCTCCTCGCCGTCCTCGGCGTCGTCCGCCTCGAGGTCGGCCTCTTCGCCGTCGGCGGCCACGTCGACTTCGAGGTCGTCGAGGTTGAGGTCGTCGGCGTCGATGTCCAGGTCCTCGACGGGCTCGACCTCGAGGTCCGGCTCGGCGTCGAGATCCTCGACCTCGACCTGGGCGTCGGCGTCGAGCTCGAGGTCGGCGTCGCCGTCCTTCGCGCCTTTGGCCGCCGCCTTCGTGCCGCGGCCGGACGGCGCCTTGGCGCCCTTGGCCGCGGAGCGGGCTTTCTTCGGGGCCTCGTCGGGCGCTGTGGCCTCGGGTCCCCGGGCGGACTTGGCGGCCCGCGGCGCGGCCTTGGCGGCCCGTTTCGCCGGGGCGGCGGCGCCATTGGCGGCCTTCGCCGGCGAGCGCTTGGCGGGGGACGATGGAGACTTCGTGGCGGTGCGTTTCACCGGCTCATCGGTCGCCGGGCTTGCCTTGGTCGCTGCCACTTACACCCCTTCGGTCGGACGCACTTTCGGTGGGTTTGGGCATGGTTAACCGAAAGTGTCTGCTATGTCGAATGTCGGCGTTGGAGATCAGCGTGAGTGCTCGCACGCTTTCAGTCGGGCGGTCGCCGAGGACCATTGTAACGACAGCGCGCGCTCCTACCGGCCTACCGGGCAAAATTCAGTGCGTCACGTCCGAGGTGGCGGCCATCGCCGCGCCGACGATGCCGGCGGTGTTTTGCAAGGCGGCGGCCACCACCGGGGTGCGGTTTTCCAGGAGCGGCAGCCATTTGTCGGCCTTGCGGCTGATGCCGCCGCCGGCGATGAACAAATCCGGCCAGATCGCGTTTTCGATGGCCACCAGCACCCGGGTGACCTGGTGGGTCCACTTTTCGTAGCTCCAGCCGTTGCGTTCTTTGACCGACGACGCCGCGCGCTGCTCAGCCTCCTTGCCACCGACCTCGAGGTGGCCGAATTCGGTGTTGGGAATCAGGGTCCCGTTGTGGATGACCGCGGACCCGATCCCGGTGCCGAACGTGAGCAGCACGACCAGGCCCGATTGTTCGCGGCCCGCGCCGTAGCGCTCCTCGGCGAGCCCGGCCGCGTCGGCGTCGTTGAGGATCGTCACGTCCTGGCCGTTGAGTTCGGCGCTGATCACGTCCCGCGCGTTGGTTCCGATCCACGCCTTGTCGACGTTGGCCGCCGTCTGCACGACGCCGTGGGTGACGACGCCGGGATAGGTCACCCCCAGGGGCCCGGTCCACCCGAACCCGTTGACGACCTCGGCGATGGCCTTGGCGACCGCCTGCGGCGTCGCCGGTTGGGGGGTCAGCACCTTGATGCGTTCGCCGATCAGCAGCCCGGTGTCCATGTCGACGATGCCGCCCTTGATGCCGCTGCCGCCGACGTCGACGCCGAACCCCCGGCGCTGCGGCTTGCCGGTGGCCGCGTCGGGTGGCGCGCCCGTGATCGAGTCGGTGCTGGTCATCGAAACTCCTCGGCGAGACTTGGCCTGTCCGATCACCTTAGCTCCACCGGTACCCCGGCTGGGGGTCTGCGCGGCCGTGCCGTCTGTGATGCGATGGACCGGTGACGCGACCTGATAAGGAGCCCGCGCAACTGCGTTCGGTGGCCGAAAAGTTGGCCGCCGAGGCCGCCGAGTTCGTACGGCGCCGGCGCGCCGAGGTGTTCGGCCCGACGGCATCGGTCGCGGCCAGTGGCGCGGTGCGGTCGAAGACCACACCGACCGACCCGGTGACCGTCGTCGACACCGAGACCGAGCGGCTGTTGCGGGACCGGTTGGCCCAACTGCGGCCCGGCGACCCGATCCTCGGGGAGGAGGGCGGCGGGCCCGCTGACGCGCAGTCCGGCGCGGTCACCTGGGTGCTCGATCCCATCGACGGCACAGTGAATTTCGTCTACGGCATCCCCGCCTACGCGGTGTCGGTGGGCGCGCAGATCGACGGCGTGTCGGTGGCGGGGGCGGTCGCCGACGTCGTCGCCGGGCGCGTCTACTCGGCGGCCACCGGCCTCGGCGCGCACGTCACCGACGATCGCGGGACGCGGCCGCTGCGCTGCACCGCCGTCGACGATTTGTCGATGGCGTTGCTGGGCACCGGGTTTGGTTATTCACGGCGGCGCCGCGCGAGCCAGGCGGCGTTGTTCGCGCACATCCTGCCGGCGGTGCGCGACGTGCGCCGCATCGGTTCCGCGGCGCTGGACCTGTGCATGGTCGCGGCGGGCCGGTTGGACGCCTTCTACGAGCACGGGCTGCAGGTGTGGGACCGCGCGGCCGGCGCGCTGATCGCGGCCGAGGCGGGCGCCCGCGTCCTGGTGCCCGAGCCGAACGGCCCGGTGGGCAGCGAAGGGTTGGTGGTGGCCGCCGCCCCCGGAATCGCCGACGAGCTGCTGGCCGCGCTGCAGCGTTTCGACGGCCTGGCGCCGCTGCCGGAATAGGGGTCAGCAGCTGCTGGCGTGAATCTTTTGCAGCAGTGCGGGATCCGACGGTTCGGTGGCACCGGGTCGCAGGCTGGCCAGCACCGCGTCGATGTTGTCGTTGTGCGCCAGCGCGCTGAACTCCGTGCCGAGGGCCAGGTCGACGGAGTCGTCGGCGCGGTTGTCGTTGAACAGCTCGGTGCACGGCGCGACGAGCCACACGGCGGCCGCGGTCGCCTGCCCGGCCGTGCCGAACCGGATCTGGCCCACGCAGTTCAGCCGGGTGCCGGCGTAGAGGGGGTCGTTGGCGGCGGTCGGCTGGGCGAAGCCGAGGTCCTTCATCGCGCCGGCGACGTCGCCGGCCTGCCCGCCGCGGCCGCTGGCGTTGAGGACGCGGACCTTGGTGTCGGCGAGTTTGGCCGGGTTGACGTCGACCATGGCGCTGCGGGAGACCTGCTCACCGAGTTGCGGCGCGGCCGAGCCGGGCGGCTGCGGCGGCGGGTTGCACACCACGGCCTCGTGCACCTTCGCCGGCCGGGTCAGCGCCACCGTCCACACCACGGCGGTCGCCACCACCAGCAGCGCCACGACGACGATGGCGGGCCGCGGGTTTCGGCGCCTAAAGGGGCGTCCATGCTTGTCAAAAGCGGTACCCTCGGTGATTTGCGCGACCACAGGGGAACTCTAACTGCACCGTTTGAGATTCAAGACAAGGGTCAATTCGGGGATGTGACGTAAATCACACCTTAATGGTGGGGGATACGGGCACGAATCATTTGGTGGATGCGTTCGACGCTGGTACAAAGCGTTGCTTGAGGTTAACGAGGCCTGTTGAGGGGATAGGGCGGGATTGATATGCCTACCGACTATGACGCTCCGAGGCGCACCGAGACGGACGACGTCTCGGAAGACTCGCTGGAGGAGCTCAAAGCACGGCGGAACGAGGCGGCCTCGGCCGTGGTCGACGTGGACGAATCTGAATCCGCCGAGAATTTCGAACTGCCTGGCGCCGACCTGTCCGGCGAGGAGCTGTCCGTTCGCGTCATCCCCAAGCAGGCTGACGAGTTCACCTGCTCGAGCTGCTTTCTGGTTCAACACCGCAGCCGTCTCGCCAGCGAGAAGAACGGCGTGATGATCTGTACCGACTGCGCAGCCTGAACGGTCAGCTGCGTAATGCCGACAGCACCCGCTCCGGGTGGCGGCAGCTCACCAGCCAGTACGGCGTGGGGTCGTCTGGGTCATCGAGGACCACAAGAACCATCGGGCCGACCCATGCCCGGTGCAGGACGTAGGCCGCCGGGTCGAGCTGACGCCCGAGTGCCGCCGACTTCGCGGTGGGCGCTATCTCGGCGGAACGGGCGATGACCGTGACCGGCAGGTGTGCCTCGCCGGCCCACAGTTCGACCCCGCCCGGGGCGGCCGGGTCCGCGGTGACGCGGATCTCGACGCGGCCGAGCCACAGCAGCGTCCCGGCGGCCACCACGAACAGCGTTGCGTACGGCAGCCAGTCGGGCAGGGACCGAACACCGAGGTTGACTTCGAAAGCGATCAGCGCCGCCAGCCCGAAAGCCAATGGCCACCACCACCATGGCACCCAAAGGCGTTCGCGATATCGCACATTGTGCGGCGCGACGCGGGTAGCAGACACGCGGTCAAGGGTAGTCTGTGGCCCCGTGTCGACCAGTCTGGCTTTGAAATGAAAGTTGTGCGCCTCGACCCCGAGCTTCCGCTGCCCAGTCGCGCCCACCACGGCGACGCCGGGGTCGACCTGTACAGCGCGGAAGACGTCAAGCTGGATCCGGGGCAGCGGGCGCTGGTGCGAACGGGCGTCGCGGTCGCCATTCCGTTCGGGATGGTGGGGTTGGTGCATCCCCGCTCGGGATTGGCTGCGCGGGTGGGGCTTTCGATCGTCAACAGCCCGGGCACCATCGACGCCGGCTATCGCGGCGAGATCAAGGTCTCGCTGATCAACCTCGACCCGGCGGAGCCGATCGTGGTGCACCGCGGCGACCGGATCGCCCAATTGCTGGTGCAGCGGGTCGAATTGGTCGAGCTGGTCGAGGTGTCGTCGTTCGACGAGGCCGGGCTGGCCGAAACATCCCGTGGCGATGGTGGTCACGGTTCCTCCGGCGGACATGCGAGTTTGTGATGGCACTTGGTAGATCAGGCAAAGACGACAGCGATGACGCGGTCGAGACGGAAGCCGCCGCGGATCCGGTCGACGAAGAGTTCGAGGACGAGCTCGAGGGCCCGTTCGACATCGACGACTTCGACGACCCGGCGGTCGCCGAGCTGGCCCGCCTCGACCTGGGTTCGGTGCTCATCCCCATGCCGGAGGCCGGCCAGCTGCAGGTCGAGCTGACCGAGACCGGCGTGCCCAGCGCGGTGTGGGTGGTCACGGCCAACGGCCGGTTCACGATCGCCGCCTACGCGGCCCCCAAGACGGGCGGCCTGTGGCGCGAGGTGGCCGGTGAGCTCGCCGAGTCGCTGCGCAAGGACTCGGCGAAGGTCAGCATCAAGGACGGCCCGTGGGGCCGCGAGGTGGTCGGCACCGCCCAGGGCGTGGTGCGCTTCATCGGGGTCGACGGGTACCGCTGGATGATCCGCTGCGTCGTCAACGGGTCGCACGAGACCATGGAGGCGCTGGAGCGTGAGGCGCGAACGGCGTTGGCGGACACCGTGGTTCGCCGCGGCGACACACCGCTGCCGGTGCGCACGCCGTTGCCGGTGCAGCTGCCCGAGCCGATGGCCGAACAATTGCGGGCGGCCGCGGCCGCCCAGCAGCAGCAGGCCCAGGAGCAGCAGCCGCCCGACGAGCCGGCGGCCCGCCGCAGCGCCGAGGGATCGGCGATGCAGCAGCTGCGCACGACGACCGGCGGCTAGTCCCCTGGACTACAGCTCGGCCAGCGCGGCCAGGCAGGCGGCGCCCAGCGCGGCGGTGTCGGTGCCGATCTGATTTAGTGTCACGGTCCGCAGCGCCGCCCGCGGTGCTGCGGCGACCCAATCGACGGCCACCTGCAGCGGGTGGATGGGGTCGTCGACCGCCGCGGCTACCGCCAGCGGCGCGGCCAGCCGGGCCAGGTCGGCGCAACTGGGCGCGACGTAGGCCGCCGCCTCGTCCATCGCGTCGGGCAATAGCGGCCATTGGGCGCGCCAGGACCGGGTCAGCTCGTCGGCCAACCACGACGGGCTGGACGCCCGCATCTGCGTCGTCGTGGCCGCCAAACCGTCGGCGCGCAGCTGCGCCGCCGAGTGTCGCGCCGCCAGTGCGGCAGGCGCATCCCGCGGGGCGCCGGCCCACGCGGGCAGCGCGGCCAGGACGGCGACCGTGCGCTCGGGATGGGCCAGCGCCCACGCGGTCGCCACGGCCGCGCCGATCGACACGCCGCCGACGCCGATCGGCCCGTCGCGCGCCGCGTCGTCCAACGCCGACAGGTACCCGTCGATCAGCCGATCCGGACGCGGCGACGGGGCGACCAACGTGGCGCCGACATCGCGCAACGGCCCGGAAAACGCCCGGTGGACGTAGTCGTCGTCGGAGCCGGTTCCGGCCAACAACACCGTCGCGACACCCCGCAGATCGACAGTCACCCTTCGATATTGCCCGGCCCTTGCAGAGCGTCCAACATCACGTTTCGTTCTGTTGGCACCGGGGAACCAACAGGTCTACGGTGTCCGTTGGCATAGAGAAAGCGCCGAAGCTTTATCACCAGTGTCAGGAGGGGCCATGGGGGCCCAAGGGTATCTGCGCCGGCTCACCCGTCGATTGACGGAGGACCCGGAGCAACGCGATTCCGAAGAGCTGTCGGACGAAGTCGACAGCGCCGGCGCGCAGCGTGCGATCGATTGTGAGCGTGGCCAGGAGGTCACCATGATCGGCACCCTGCGCAGCGTGGAAACGAACGGCAAGGGTTGTTCCGGCGGGGTCCGCGCGGAACTGTTCGACGGCACCGACACGGTCGCGCTGGTGTGGCTGGGCCAGCGCCGCATCCCCGGCATCGACTCCGGCCGCACGCTTCGGGTGCGCGGGCGGGTCGGCAAGCTCGAGAACGGGACCAAGGCGATCTACAACCCGCACTACGAAATTCAACGGTGACCGTCCCCGGCGATCGGGGAACCGTGACCACTAATCGTGTTGCCCCGGAGCGGCTGCTGACCCAGGTGGGCGGGGTGAGCGGCCTGATCTACTCGTCGCTGCCGGTGGTCGTCTTCGTCGCGGTGTCCAGCCTGTCCGGTTTGGTGGCCGCCATCGCGTCCGCGCTCGGCGTGGCGGCACTGGTGTTGGTATGGCGGCTCATTCGCCGGGAATCCACCCAGCCGGCGTTGTCGGGTTTCATCGGCGTCGCCGTCTGCGCGCTGATCGCCTACCTCGTGGGGCAGTCGAAGGGCTATTTCCTGCTTGGCATCTGGATGTCGCTGTTGTGGGCGGTGGTCTTCGCGGTCTCGGTGCTGATCCGTCGGCCGCTGGTCGGCTACGCGTGGAGCTGGGCCACCGGCCGTGACCGCGCCTGGCGCGCCGTGTCGCGGGCCGTGTATGCGTTCGACATCGCCACGCTGTGCTGGACCGTGGTGTTCGCCGCGCGATTCGTGGTCCAGCGGCTGCTCTACGACGCCGATCAGACCGGGTGGCTCGGGGTGGCGCGGATCGCGATGGGTTGGCCGCTGACCGTGCTGGCGGCGGTGGCGACGTACGCGGCGATCAGGTCGGTGCAGCGCGCCCTGCCGGCCCCCGACGAAGCCGGCGCCGCGGAGACCGCGGACTAGCCGGCGGACTCCGCTTCCGGCAGCAGGAGCTTCTGCAGCTCCTCCTCCGACTCGGTGACCGCGACGAAGAGCAGTTCGTCGCCGCCCTCGAGCGGCTCGTCGGCCTCCGGCACGATCACCCGCGGGCCGCGCAGGATCGTCACCAGCGCGACGTCCCGCGGCAGCTGCAGCCGGCGCACCGGCTTGCCGCCCCAGGGCGTGTCGTCGGGAAGGGTGATCTCGACCAGGTTGGCCTGCCCGCGACGGAATTCCATGAGCCGCACCAGATCACCGACGGCCACGGCCTCCTCGATCAGCGAGGCCAGCATCCGCGGCGTGGACACCGCCACGTCCACGCCCCACGCGTCGGTGAACAGCCATTCGTTGCGCGGATCGTTGACCCGGGCCACTACCCGGGGCACGGCGAACTCCGTCTTGGCCAACAGGCTGAGCACCACGTTGACCTTGTCGTCTCCGGTCGCGGCGACGACGACGTCGAAATCCTCCAGGTGTATGGACTGCAGCAGGCTCAGCTCGCAGGTGTCGCCCAGGCGCCAGTGCGCGGCCGGGATGGCGTCGACGTCGACGTGGTCGGGGTTGCGTTCGATCAGGGTGACGTCGTGGTCGTTCTCGATGAGCTCGCGAGTGACCGAGCGGCCGACCGCGCCCGCCCCGGCGACGGCTACTTTCACTTGACGGCTCCCGCCTCGAGGTCCTCACTGGGCGGCAGCGCCGCGATGGCCACCGCCTCGGCGGCGCGGCCGGAGATGGCGGCGATGTAGACCTGGTCGCCGGCCTGGATGACCGTCTTCGGCTCCGGCAACACGCCCGTGCCGAACCGGATGACGAACGCGACGCGCGCGCCGGTGGCCTGCTCCAACTCGGTGACGCGGTGCCCCACCCAGTCCTCGTGCAGGTCGACCTCGGCCACGGCGACGGTGCCGGTCGGGTCCCGCCACTTGGCGGTCTCGCCTTCCCGGGTGAGCAGGTTGAGCAGGCGGTCGGTGGTCCACGGCACCGTGGCGATGGTGGGAATCCCGAGGCGCTCGTAGACCTCGGCGCGCTTCGCGTCGTAGATCCGGGCGACAACGCGCCGGACACCGAAGGTTTCCCGGGCCAGCCGGGCCGAGATGATGTTGGAGTTGTCCCCGGACGACACCGCCGCGAAGGCATCGGCCCCCTCGACGCCGGCCCGCAGCAGGACGTCTCGGTCGAAGCCCTGCCCCAGCACCCGCTCGCCCGCAAACTCGGGGCTGAGCCGGTTGAACGCCGTGCTGTCGCGGTCGATGACCGCCACGTCGTGGCCGATGCGGGAGAGCCCGCCGGCCAATGACGAGCCCACCCGGCCGCAACCCATCACAACCACGCGCACATGAGGTCCTTCCGGCGGATTCGGCCCGTCGACGAACATTGTTGCCTACGAAACGCTAGCAAGCCCGGGTGGGCTTACTCTTGGCTCTCGTGTCCAAACTTTCGACCGCTGCGCGTCGGCTGCTCATCGGCCGGCCTCAACGCAGCGACCGGCTGAGTCACACACTGCTGCCCAAACGGATCGCCTTGCCGGTGTTCGCCTCCGATGCGCTGTCCTCGGTGGCCTATGCGCCAGAGGAAGTCTTCCTGATGCTCTCGGTCGCGGGGGTCACCGCCTACGCGCTGACGCCCTGGATCGGTCTCGCCGTGGCCGCGGTGATGCTGGTGGTGGTCGCCAGCTACCGCCAGAACGTGCACGCCTACCCGTCGGGCGGCGGCGACTACGAGGTGGTCACCACCAATCTCGGCGACACCGCCGGTCTGGTCGTCGCCAGCGCCCTGATGGTGGATTACGTTCTCACCGTTGCGGTTTCGACGGCGTCGGCGATGTCCAACATCGGCTCGGCGATCCCGGTCGTGGCGCAGCACAAGGTGCTGTTCTGCGTCGCGGCCATCCTGCTGGTGATGGCCCTGAACCTGCGCGGGATCCGGGAGTCCGGGGTGGCCTTCGCCATCCCGACCTACGCGTTCATCGTCGGGGTTCTCGCCATGATCGGCTGGGGCCTGTTCCGCATTTTCGTGCTGGGCAACCCGCTGCGGGCCGAGTCCGCCGGCTTCCAAATGCATGCCGAGCACGGCCAGATCGTCGGTTTGGCGTTGGCGTTCCTGGTGGCGCGGTCGTTCTCCTCCGGGTGCGCGGCGCTGACGGGTGTCGAGGCGATCAGCAACGGGGTGCCGGCTTTTCAAAAACCCAAGTCGCGCAACGCGGCGACGACGCTGATGATGCTGGGCGCCATCGCGGTGACCCTGCTGATGGGCATCATCGTGCTGGCCCAGAAGATCGGCGTCCAGCTCGTCGAGGACCCCGCAACCCAACTGGGCGGCGCCCCGCCGAACTACTACCAGAAGACACTGGTCACGCAGCTGGCCGAGACCGTGTTCGGCAGTTTTCACATCGGTTTCCTGCTGATCGCCACGGTCACCGCCCTGATCCTGGTGCTGGCGGCCAACACCGCGTTCAACGGGTTCCCGGTGCTGGGTTCGGTTCTGGCGCAGCACAGTTACCTTCCGCGCCAATTGCACACCCGCGGCGACCGATTGGCGTTCTCCAACGGGATCCTGTTCCTGTCCGGGGCCGCGCTGCTGGCGATCATCGCCTTCCGCGCCGAGGTGACCGCGCTGATCCAGCTCTACATCGTCGGCGTGTTCATTTCGTTCACGCTGAGTCAGATCGGCATGGTCCGGCACTGGACCCGCCTGCTGCGCACCGAGACCGACCCTCGGGTGCGGCGCAGGATGATGCGCTCGCGGGTGGTCAACACGGTCGGGTTGATCTGCACCGGCGCGGTGTTGCTGGTCGTCCTCATCACCAAGTTCGTCGCGGGGGCGTGGATCGCCCTCTTCGCGATGGGCTTGCTGTTCTTGATGATGAAGCTGATCCGCAAGCACTACCACACGGTCAGCCGGGAGCTGGAGGAGCAGGAGGCCGCCCAGCACGACGTCGTGCTGCCGAGCCGCAACCACGCCCTGGTGCTGGTGTCCAAGCTGCACCTGCCGACGCTGCGCGCGATCGCCTACGCGCGCGCCACCCGTCCGGACACACTGGAGGCCCTCACCGTCAGCGTCGACGACGCCGAAACCCGAGACCTGGTGCACAAGTGGGAGGAAAGCGACATCAGTGTGCCGCTCAAGGTCATTGCCTCGCCCTACCGTGAAATCACCCGGCCGATACTCGATTACGTCAAGCGGGTCAGCAAGGATTCGCCGCGGACCGTGGTGACGGTATTCATCCCCGAGTACGTCGTCGGCCATTGGTGGGAGCAGGTGCTGCACAACCAAAGCGCGCTGCGGCTCAAAGGCAGGTTGCTGTTCATGCCCAACGTGATGGTGACTTCCGTTCCGTGGCAATTGAATTCGTCGGAGCGGCTCAGGGCGCTGCAGCCGCACGCCGCACCCGGCGACGCCCGACGCGGAATCTTCGACTGAGCACGGCATTGAAGCCCAACACGCTGACGCTGGTGACCGGCGCCCCGGCCAACGGGGGCAGCTGCGTGGCGCATCACGAGGGCCGGGTGGTGTTCGTCCGCTACGCCCTGCCCGGCGAGCGGGTGCGGGCGCGTGTCACCGCCGAGCGCGGATCCTATTGGCACGCAGAGGCTCTCGAGGTGATCGAGCCGTCCGCCGATCGGGTCGAGCCGATGTGCCCCATTGCCGGCGTCGGCGGCGCCGGCTGCTGCGACCTCGCGTTCGCCGCGCCGGAGGCGGCCCGCGCGCTCAAGGCCCACGTCGTGGCCAATCAGCTGCAACGGCTGGGCGGTCACCAGTGGAGCGGCGCCGAGGGCGCCGAGCCGCTGTCGGACTCCGGCCCGACGGGTTGGCGCACCCGGGTGCGGCTGGACGTGGGCGCGGATTGCCGGCCCGGCTTCCACCGGTACCACAGCGACGAGCTGGTGACCGACCTGCGTTGTGCGCAGCTGCCGCCGGGGATGCTGGACGGCCTCGCCCATGATTCGTCCGGGGCCGCGTGGCCGGCCGGCGCGCAGCTGCACGTGGCCGTCGACGACGACGGCCGGCGCCACGTGGTGCGCACCCTGCGGCACGGCGGGCAAACCGCGACCGCCGTGGCGGAGGGCAGCTACGAGGCGGTGCAGCGGGTGGGCGGGCGCTCCTGGCGGGTGCCGGTGACCGCGTTCTGGCAGGCACACCGGGACGCGGCCGCGGTCTACAGCGGCCTGGTCGCCGACTGGGCGCAACCCGTCACCGGCATGACCGTGTGGGACCTCTACGGCGGCGCCGGCGTTTTCGCCGCCACGCTCGCCGACGCGGTGGGGGAGTCGGGGCGGGTCGTGACCGTCGACACCTCGCGCTCGGCGACGCGGGCCGCGCGGACCGCGCTGGCCGACCTGCCGCAGGTCGACGTCGTCACCGACTCGGTCCGCCGGGCGTTGGCCACCCAGCGCGGTTCGAAAGCCGACGTCGCCGTGCTGGATCCGCCGCGCGCCGGCGCCGGGCGCGACGTCATCGACCTACTGGCCGCGGCCGGGGTGCCGCGCGTGGTCCACATCGGCTGCGAGGCAGCGTCTTTCGCGCGCGATATCGGCCTGTATCGCGGCCACGGCTACACCGTCGAGAAGATCAAGGTTTTCGACGCGTTCCCGCTGACCCACCACACCGAGTGTGTGGCGCTGCTGACGCTTTAGGTGAAGTTCCGCGTCGAGACTGCGCTCAGAGCGCGCCCGAGGGCGTTTCGTGCGATCTGTACGCAGTCTCGGCGCGAATTGTTCAGAACACGAAATACCGCAGCCACAGGTAAAGCGCCGACAGCGCGGCGGATATCGCCGTGACGACCGCGCCCTTGCGGGTGAATTCCCAAAACGAGATGGGGTTGTCGGCGCGCGCGGCGAGCCCGAGCACGATGACGTTGGCGCTGGCGCCGACGGCGGTCAGGTTGCCGCCGAAATCGGTCCCGATCGCGAGCGCCCACCACAACACCCCGGGGTTGACGTGGTCTCCGAGCGCCGGGACCAGGTCGGCGACGATGGGCGCCATCGTCGCGGCGTAGGGAACGTTGTTGACGACCCCGCTGATCAACATCGACGCGGCCAGGATCACCATGGTGGCCAACAGGGTGTTGCCGCCGGTCGCCGTGATCGCCAAGTGCGCCAGCTGCTTGACGACGCCCGTCTTCACCAGCGCGCCGACCATGACGAACAACCCGGCGAAGAACAGCAGCGTCTCCCACTCGACGCTGGACAGGTAGTCGGAATGTTCCAGCCGCGACACGACGATCAGGATCCCGGCGCCCAAGAGCGCGACGATGGAGGGCTCCATGTGCAGCGCCGAATGGGCGATGAACGCCGCGAACACCGCCGCCAGCACGACGCCGCAGGCGATCAGCAGCCGGTGATCGCGAATGGCCTCCTTCTCTTCCAGCGACATCACGTCGGCAACCCGCTCGGGGTCGACGGCGAACGAACCGCGAAAAAGGCGGGGCAGCAACACGATCAGGACGGCCATCACGATGATCACCAGCGGCGTCAGGTGCAAGAGGAAGTCGTTGAACGTCAGGCCGGCCTTGCTGGCGATGATGATGTTGGGCGGGTCGCCGATCAGGGTCGCGGTGCCGCCGATGTTGGAGGCGAACGCCTCGGCCATCAGGAACGGCGCCGCGTTGATCGCCAGCCGGTCACACACCAACAGGGTCACCGGCGCGATCAGCAACACCGTGGTGACGTTGTCGAGCAGCGCCGACGCGATCGCGGTGACCAGCACCAGCAGGATCATCACGCGCAGGGGAGAGCCGCGGGCGCGCTTGGCGGACCAGATCGCGACGTACTCGAACACGCCGGTCTGGCGCAGCACGCTGACGATGATCATCATCCCCAGCAGCAAAAAGATGACGTCCCAGTCGATTCCGGTCTCATGCGAGTAGAAGACGTCATCGGAGTTGATGATCGGCATGGCGACGACGATCGCGGCGCCGGTGAGCGCGACCAGGGTCTTGTTGACGCGGTCGCTGGCGATCAGCGCGTAGGCGACGACGAACACGACGACCGCCACGACGCTCATCGACTGTCCCGGATGCTCAAGGCTTTTAGTGTTTGAGTGCCGCGGCCAACAGACGCGATGCCGTGATGACGCCGACCAACGCCTGGTCTTTGACCACGGCGATCAGGGGGCTGCGCAGCCGGGCCATCACCGCGGCGACCTCGATGATGGTGTCGTCGGCGTGGGCCCACGGCACGTTGGTGAGGTGGTCGGGCAGCATGTCCCCGACGGTCTTGCCGCTCAGCTTGTCCGCGGCGCGGTCGGCCATGGACTCGTTGAGCACCCCGGCCAGCGAGGGGTCGTCCTGCACGTACCTCGGGACGATGA
This sequence comes from Mycobacterium sp. NGS64, assembly GCF_059812245.1. Taxonomy (NCBI): domain Bacteria; kingdom Bacillati; phylum Actinomycetota; class Actinomycetes; order Mycobacteriales; family Mycobacteriaceae; genus Mycobacterium; species Mycobacterium sp. NGS64. The sequence goes on from NZ_JCALCI010000001.1 coordinate 1,190,964, forward strand.
ACCGGACCACCTGGGAGGCCGGCAGCACCGCGGAGGGCTTGCCGGACCCGTCGGTGACCACGATCCCGGGCAGCCGGTGCTCGGCGAGCAGGCGGGCGGCGTCGAGGGCGTCTGAGTCGACCGTCACGACCGGGAAGTCCTCGGCGAGTTCCTCCGCGCGCATGGGGGGAACAATAGTCGGGTCGTGATCCGGCCGCGGCTGCGTAGACTAACGGGATGCTGGAACAGATCCGCGGGCCCGCTGATCTGCAGTACCTCTCCCAACAGCAGCTCCGCGATCTGGCAGCCGAGATTCGGCAGTTCCTGATCCACAAGGTCGCTGCGACCGGGGGCCATCTCGGGCCCAACCTCGGCGTCGTCGAGCTGACGCTCGCGCTGCACCGGGTCTTCGACTCGCCGCACGACCCGATCATCTTCGACACCGGCCACCAGGCCTATGTCCACAAGATGCTGACCGGGCGCGCCCAGGACTTCGAGAGCCTGCGCAAAAAGGGCGGCCTGTCGGGGTATCCGTCGCGCGCCGAGAGCGAACACGACTGGGTCGAGTCCAGCCACGCCAGCGCGGCGCTGTCCTACGCCGACGGCCTGGCCAAGGCGTTCGAGCTGAGCGGGCACCGCAACCGGCACGTGGTGGCCGTCGTCGGCGACGGCGCGCTCACCGGCGGCATGTGCTGGGAGGCGCTGAACAACATCGCCGCGTCGCGCCGCCCGGTGATCATCGTCGTCAACGACAACGGCCGCAGCTACGCGCCCACCATCGGCGGCGTCGCCGACCACCTGGCCACCCTGCGGCTGCAGCCCGCCTACGAGCACATGCTGGAAAAGGGCCGCGACGCGGTCCGCTCGTTCCCCCTGTTCGGCCAGATCGCCTATCGCTTCATGCACAGCGTCAAGGCCGGCATCAAGGACTCGCTGTCGCCGCAGCTGCTGTTCACCGACCTGGGCCTGAAGTACGTCGGCCCGGTCGACGGGCACGACGAGCGCGCGGTCGAGGTGGCGCTGCGCCACGCCCGCGGCTTCGGGCGCCCGGTGATCGTGCACGTCGTCACCCGCAAGGGCATGGGCTACGGGCCGGCCCTGGACGACGAGGCCGAGCAGATGCATTCCTGCGGAGTGATCGACCCGGCCACCGGCCAGGCCACCAAGATCGCCGGGCCCGGCTGGACCGCGACGTTCTCCGACGCGCTCATCGGCTACGCCCGCAAGCGCCGTGACATCGTGGCGATCACCGCGGCGATGCCCGGCCCCACCGGGCTGACGGCATTCGGCCAACAGTTCCCGGATCGCCTGTTCGACGTCGGCATCGCCGAGCAGCACGCGATGACGTCGGCGGCCGGCCTGGCGATGGGCGGCATGCACCCGGTGGTGGCCATCTATTCGACGTTCCTCAACCGTGCCTTCGACCAGATCATGATGGACGTGGCGCTGCACAAGCTGCCCGTCACCATGGTGCTCGACCGGGCCGGGGTCACCGGCAACGACGGCGCCAGCCACAACGGCATGTGGGACCTGTCGATGTTGAACATCGTGCCCGGCATCCGGGTGGCCGCGCCCCGCGACGCGACCCGGCTGCGCGAAGAGCTCGGCGAGGCCCTCGACATCAGTGACGGGCCGACGGCGATCCGCTTCCCGAAAGGCGATGTGGGAGAAGATATTCCGGCCGTCGAGCGTCGCTCAGGGGTGGACGTGCTGGCGCTGCCCGCCGAAGGGCTGAACCACGACGTGCTGCTCGTCGGCGTCGGCGCGTTCGTGCCGATGGCGTTGGGTGTGGCCAAGCGGCTGCACAACCAGGGCATCGGCGTGACCGTGATCGACCCGCGCTGGGTGCTGCCGGTGTCCGACGGCGTCGTCGAGATGGCGGCCCAGCACAAGCTCGTCGTCACGTGCGAGGACAACGGTGTGAACGGCGGCGTGGGGTCGGCCGTCTCGGCCGCCCTGCGGCGCGCCGAGATCGACACGCCCTGCCGCGACGTCGGCCTGCCGCAGCAGTTCTACGAGCACGCCTCGCGCGGTGAGGTGCTCGCAGATTTCGGGCTGACCGACCAGGACATCGCCCGCCGCATCACCGGTTGGGTGGCGGCGCTGGGCAGCAGCGTCGCCGAGGCCGAGATTCCGGAGCACCTCGACTAGTCGGGTGTGCATTCAGGGCTTTCACTGGGTGCTCACGGCGGGATCTCGCCGATTTTTGCGCCCAGGGCTCACACGCAATGCCCACGATTCACACTCAACGATCGTCGTCGGCGTCTTCCGGCGGCTGCAACGCCCGGGCCAACGGCGGGTCCACGAGTCGTCGCTGCCACGCCCGCGCCTGCCCGGCCCGCAGAAACGCGTCGACGGCCTCGTCCGGGTCCGGAGCCGGTTCCCAGTCCCAGCACAGCCGTCGCACCAGATCGGGCGCGACCAGGTTTTCGGTGGGGACGTGCACCCGCTCCGACACTTCCCCCAGCGCGGCCCGCGCGGCCTCCAGCCGCGCCGCGGCCTCCGGCTTGCGCCTGCCCCACCGCGACGGCGGCGGCGGCCCGTTGGGGGCCTCGGCCTCGTCGGGCGGGTCCTGGGTCTGCCGGGCCGCCTCCAGCGCCGCCAGCCAGATCTCGGCGCTGCGGCGCTGGTTGCGCCCGCCGAACACCGGCAACGCGACCAGGTCCTCGACCGTCTTCGGGTTGGCCAGGGCGGCGTCGATGATGGCCGAATCCGGCAGCACCCGCCGGGGTGCGATGTCGCGGCGCTGCGCGATGCGGTCGCGCGCCGTCCACAGTTCGCGAACCGCCGCCAGGCCCCGCCGGTCGCGCACCCGGTGGATGCCCGACGTCCGGCGCCAGCGGTCCCGCTTCACCACCGGGGCGGCGTCGCGGGCGCCCACCTCGCGCAAGTAGTCGAATTCCTCTGCGGCCCAACCGCTTTTGCCCTGCTCGTCGAGCACGTCGGAGATCGCCGCGCGCAGCTCGATGAGCAATTCCACGTCCAGCGCCGCGTAGTTGAGCCACTCGGCGGGCAGCGGGCGCTTGGACCAGTCGGCCGCGCCGTGGCCCTTGGCCAGCCCGAGCCCCAGCAGCCGCTCGACCATGGTGGCCAGGTTCACCCGTTCGAAGCCGGCCAGCCGTCCCGCGAGCTCGGTGTCGTAGAGCGCCGGCGGCCGCATGCCCACCTCGGCGAGGCACGGCAGGTCCTGGTCCGCGGAGTGCAGGATCCATTCGTCGGTGCCCAGCACCTCGGCGACGGGCCGCAGCGCGGTCAGCGGGTCGCCGCCGTGGCTGACGGGGTCGATGAGCACGGTGCCGGCCCCGGCCCGCCGGATCTGGATCAGGTAGGCCCGGTTGGAGTAGCGGAAGCCCGACGCCCGCTCGGCGTCCACCGCGAACGGGCCCCGCCCGCGGTCCAGGAGCCGCGCGGCCTGCTCGATCTCACGGACGCTCACCGCAAGGTCGGGGACCCCCTGGGTGGGGTGCAGTAGCGGGGTGGCTTCAGGGGTTTTGCCGGGCGCGGTGCTATCGGCCCCCGGGGCCCCCGGTTCGCCCATGTCAGGCGCGTGAGCGAGAGCTCAGGTTGGTGACCCCGGACGGCGGCAGGCCCGCGGCGTGCTCGAGCACCTCGCAGAACGCCTCGACGTGCGCCCCGACGTCGGGGGTCGTGGCGGTCCACGACGCCCGCAGCTCCAGCTGGTGGGCGCGCGGCGGTCCGGAGATGTCGCCGTAGCGCACCGACGTGGTGGCGGTGACGGTGCCGCCCAGTGCCGTGGTGTGCTCGAGGCGCGACTCCAGCGCGTCGACCAGCCAGCTCCACGCCACCTCGGGGAGCAGCGGGTCGACCGCCTCGCTGGGGTCCAGGTCGGCCTGGATGTAGGCGACCAGCCGGATCGTCCCGTCCCACGCGTCGGCGCCGTCCGGGTCGTACAGCAGGATCAGCCGGCCGAACGCGTCGCCCTCGGAGCGTTCCGGGACGATCTCGAGCTCGGGGTGCTTGACCTCGGCGCCCAGTGCGTAGCTGTAGGGCGCCAGGCGCTGCGGAGGGCGGATCGGGCCCAGCTCGATCTCCGGCCGCACGGTGACGGCATTCATCGCCGCCACCGCCTCGCGGAATGGGGCCGGTTCAGTCGAGGTCAACGGCGCCGCTCCTCCTCGTCGCTCCCGCTCCGCATCGTCACAGGCGCGGGTCACAGCGTTCGACGCTAGACCCATCACCCGACACGCCGAAACAGGCGCGCCGAGTTTCGCCGCCGTCGCGACCAAGCCGTTACCACCCGTTTTCGGAGCCCCACAGCGGGCGTCGTGCCTGATCAGGGCGTCGTCTCCCGGTTGAATCGGGCCGGGCGCTTCTCGCGGTGCGCGGCGAGGCCCTCCCGGACGTCGGGACCGCTGAAACTGAGGAATTCCAGGCCGAGCGACGTTTCGAAGGCGGGCGCGAACATCCGGTACCAGTGGTTGAGGCTGTGCTTGGTCCAGCGGATCGCGTCCTGCGCGCCGCGGGCCAGGTCCTCGGCCACCCGCGTCGCGGTGGCCAGGACGTCGTCGTCGTCGACGCAGGTGGAGACCAGTCCGATGCGCTCGGCTTCCTCGCCGAGCAGCGTCTCGCAGGTGAGCAGGTAGTACTTGGCCTTGGCCATCCCGACCAGCAGCGGCCAGCAGATCGCGGCGTGGTCGCCGGCGGCCACCCCGAGCTTGGTGTGCCCGTCGATCAGCTTGGCGGTCCGGCCGGCCACCGAGATATCGGCGAGCAGCGCCACCACCAGGCCGGCGCCGACGGCGGGCCCGCGGATGGCCGAGACCACCGGCTTGTCGAAGTTGACCATGTTGAGCACCATGTCGCGGGCCTCGCGCATGATGCGGATCCGGCCCTGGTAGTCGGCCATGGTCTCGTCGATCAGGTCGAAGCTGCCGCCGGAGGAGAACGCCCTGCCCTCGCCGCGGACCAGCACGACGCGCACGGCGGGGTCGCGGTCGATCACCGGCCAGATGTCGGCCAGGTCGCGGTGCATCTGTGGCCCGACCGAGTTCAGCCCCGGCGCGTCGAGAACCAGGGTCAGTACGCCGCTCTCGCTGGGTTCGCAGCGCAGGCTGGGGAACTCGTCGTAACTGATCGGCATTGGCGTGATGTTACGCAGCGGCGATGTCGACAAGCCGTCGTGGCAGCATTGAGGCCGATGAACAACCCTGCGCCTACGCGTCGCGACCTCCCCGAGTCGCCGTACCTGGCCGCCGTCTCCGGGCGCAAGCCCGGCCGGGTGCCGGTGTGGTTCATGCGGCAGGCCGGTCGCTCGCTGCCCGAGTACCGCGCGCTGCGCGAACGGCACAGCATGCTGGCGGCCTGCTTCGAGCCCGAGGTGGCCGCCGAGATCACGCTGCAGCCGATCCGCCGCCACGGGGTCGACGCGGCGATCCTGTTCTCCGACATCGTGGTGCCGCTGCGGGCCGCGGGCGTCGACCTGGACATCGTCGCCGACGTGGGGCCGGTGATCGCGCACCCGGTGCGCACCGACGCCGACATCGACGCGTTCAAACCCCTTGACCCCGAGGCGATCCGGCCGATCTGCGAGGCGGTTTCGCTGCTCGTCGGCGAGCTGGGCGACGTGCCGCTGATCGGCTTCGCCGGCGCGCCGTTCACGCTGGCGTCCTATCTCGTCGAAGGCGGACCCAGCCGCAACCACGCGCGCACCAAGGCGATGATGCTGGCCGAGCCGGCCAGCTGGCACGAGCTGATGTCGAAGCTGACCGACCTCACCGTCGCGTTCCTGCGCGGGCAACTCGAGGCCGGCGTGGACGCCATCCAGGTGTTCGACTCGTGGGCGGGGACGCTGTCGCTGGCCGACTACCGCCGATACGTGTTGCCGCACAGCTCAAGGGTTTTCGCGACCCTGTCCGAATACGGGGTGCCGATGACGCACTTCGGGGTCGGGACGGCCGAGCTGCTGGGTTCCATGTCCGCGGCGCTGAAGTGCGGCATGAAACCCGGCCAGTGCACCGCCGTCGGGGTGGATTGGCGGACCTCGCTGGTCGACGCCGCCGCCCGGGTCGAACCGGGCACGGCGCTACAGGGCAACCTCGACCCGGTGGTGCTGCTGGCGGGTTGGCCGGTGGCCGAACGCGCCGCGCGGGCGGTCATCGACGACGGGCGCCGCGCGGTGGACGCCGGCGCGGCCGGCCACGTGTTCAACCTCGGGCACGGAGTGCTGCCCGAGACGGACCCCGGCGTGCTGACCGACCTGGTTGCGCTGGTCCACTCGCTATGACCGCCCCGTCGTATTGTGTTGTGGGCGGCGGTATTTCGGGTCTGACGGCGGCATACCGGCTGCGCGCGGCCGCCGGCGCGGACGCGAGCATCACCCTGTTCGATCCCGCCGACCGGCTCGGCGGCATCCTGCGCACCGAACACGTCGGCGGCCGGCCGATGGATTTGGGCGCCGAGGCGTTCGTGCTGCGCCGCCCCGAGATGCCGGCGCTGCTTGCCGAACTGGGCCTGTCCGCGCGCCAGATCGGCACCACCGGCGCCCGCCCGCTGATCTACAGCGACCACCGGCTGCACCCGTTGCCCGCCGGCACGGTCGTCGGGATCCCGTCGTCGGCGGCGTCGATGGCGGGTCTGGTCGACGAGGCGACGCTCGCGCGCATCGACGCCGAACCGACCCGCCCGCTGGGCTGGCAGCCCGGCAGCGATCCCGCGGTGGCCGAATTGGTCGGCGACCGGTTCGGCGCGCAGGTGGTGGCCCGGTCGGTGGACCCCCTGCTCAGCGGGGTGTACGCCGGCTCGGCCGCGACGATCGGCCTGCGCGCGGCCGCACCGGGCGTGGCGGCGGCCCTCGACCGCGGCGCCGCCAGCCTGACCGACGCCGTCCGGCAGGCGCTGCCGCCGGCCACCGGCGCGCCGGTGTTCGGGGCGATCGACGGCGGCTACCAGGTGCTGCTCGACGAGCTGGTCGGGCGGGCCCGGCCGCGCTGGGTCCGGGCCGCGGTGCAACGGCTCGACCCCGCCGGGCCGGGCTGGTCGCTGCTCGACGACACCGGCGCCCGCTGGCCCGCCGACGCGGTGATCCTGGCCGTTGCGGCCCCGCGGGTGGCGGCCCTGCTCGACGAGGTCGCCCCGCGCACCGCCGCCGCGGCGCGCCGGATCGAGAGCGCGTCGTCGGCGGTGGTGGCGCTCGCCGTGCCCGTCGACACCCCGTTCCCGCAGTGCTCCGGGGTCCTGGTCGCGAGCGGAGAACCGTTGCGCGCCAAGGCGATCACGCTGTCGTCACGCAAGTGGGGCACACGCGGGGACACCCAGCAGCTGCGGCTGTCGTTCGGGCGGGCAGGCGACGACCCAGAAAATTCCGTGGGCGGCACCCCCGACGACGAATTGCTGGGCTGGGCGCTCAGCGACCTGGTCGACGTGTTCGGGCTGACCGTCGACCCCGTCGACGCCCGCGTCAAGCGCTGGCTCGACGCCATGCCGCAGTACGGCCCCGGCCACGCCGAGGTGGTGGCCGAGGTGCGCGCCGGCCTGCCGCCGACCCTCGCCGTGGCCGGCAGCTACCTCGACGGGATCGGCGTGCCGGCCTGCATCGGGGCGGCCGGGCGCGCGGTCGAGGCCCTACAAGCGGAAGTGGCACGATAGATGCCATGGCCAAACTCGACTCCAAACTTGATTTTGCGGCCCTGAACTCGCAACTGCGCTACCTGATGTTCTCGGTGTTCTCGGTCCGGCCGGGCGAGCTCGGCGACGATCGCGAGGCCGTGATCGACGACGCGACGACGTTTTTCAAGCAGCAGGAGGAGCGCGGTGTCGTGGTGCGCGGCCTCTACGACGTGGCGGGCCTGCGCGCCGACGCCGACTTCATGATCTGGACCCACGCGGAACGCGTCGAGGCGCTGCAGGCGACCTACGCCGACTTCCGGCGCACCACCACGCTGGGCCGCGCCTGCTCGCCGGTGTGGAGCAGCGTCGCGCTGCACCGGCCCGCCGAGTTCAACAAGAGCCACATTCCGGCGTTCCTGGCCGGCGAGGAGCCCGGCGCCTACATCTGCGTGTATCCGTTCGTGCGGTCCTACGAGTGGTACCTGCTGCCCGACGAGGAGCGCCGCCGCATGCTCGCCGAACACGGCATGGCCGCCCGCGAGTACAAGGACGTCCGCGCCAACACCGTGCCCGCGTTCGCGCTGGGCGACTACGAGTGGATCCTGGCTTTCGAGGCCCCGGAGCTGGACCGCATCGTGGACCTGATGCGCGAGCTGCGCGCCACCGACGCCCGCCGGCACACCCGGGCCGAGACGCCGTTCTTCACCGGGCCTCGGGTGCCGGTCGAGCAGCTTGTGAACTCGTTGCCGTAAAGCCGAAATCGAGGGGGAGAGATGACCACGTTTGACCCGACCGATCCCACCCGCTTCGAGGAGATGTACCGCGACGACCGGATGTCGCACGGGCTGCCCGCCGCCACGCCCTGGGATATCGGCGGCCCGCAGCCGGTGGTCCAGCGGCTGGTCGCCCTCGGCGCGGTCAAGGGCGAGGTGCTCGACCCGGGCACCGGCCCGGGCCACCACGCGATCTACTACGCGTCCAAGGGCTACTCCGCTACCGGCATCGACGGTTCGGAGGCCGCGATCGAACGGGCCCGCGCAAACGCCCAAAAGGCCGGGGTGTCAGTCAATTTCGAGGTGGCCGACGCCACGAAATTGGACGGGTTCGACGGCCGGTTCGACACCGTCGTCGACTGCGCCTTCTACCACACGTTCAGCACCGAGCCCGAGATGCAGCAGTCGTATGCGCGCGCGCTGCACCGGGCGACCAAGCCGGGGGCGCGGCTGTACATGTTCGAGTTCGGCGAGCACGACATCAACGGCTTCAAGATGATGCGGTCGTTGTCCGAGAGCGACTTTCGCGACGTGCTGCCGGCCAACGGCTGGGAGATCACCTACCTGGGCCCGACGACCTATCTGGTCAACATCAGCGCCGAGTCGATCGAGATGATGGCCGCGCGTAACCCGGACATGGCCGACCAGGTGCAGCCGATGCTGGAAAGGTTCCGGGCGATGGAGCCGTGGCTGGTGAACGGCCGGGTGCACGCCCCGTTCTGGGAGGTGCACGCCACCCGGGTGGACTAACTGTTGCCGCGGGTCGCCTCGGCCAGGGCGTTGGACACCCGTTCGCCCTTCTTGTGATGGCTGAGGGCGCGGATCGACACGTCATGGCCTTCGGCCGTCCGGCGTAGCGCGCCCACCGTGGCCTGCTCGCGCGGGTGGGCCGGGAACGGGTCGAACGAGTACCATCGCATGGCGTTTTCGTGCGTCATCTTGTTGACGTCGGTTTCCGAAACGTCATGGGCGCGAAGGACATCCCAGAGTTCTTCGGGCGCACCGGGCCACATCGAGTCGCTGTGCGGATAGTCCGCCTCCCACGCGATGTTGTCGATGCCGATCTGGTGGCGCAGCTGCACCCCGACGTGGTCGCTGATGAAGCACGTCAGGAAGTGCTCGCGGAACACCTCGCTGGGCAGCTTGCCGCCGAAGTCCTGGTGGGTCCACGCCGAGTGCATCTCGTAGGTGCGGTCTGCGCGCTCCAGGAAATACGGGATCCACCCGGTGCCGCCCTCGGAGAGGGCGATCTTGAGGTCGGGGTATTTCTTGATCGGCGCCGACCACAGCAGATCCGCGGCGGCTTGCACGATGTTCATCGGCTGAAGGGTGATCATCACGTCCATCGGCGCGTCCGGCGCGGTGACCGCCAGCTTCCCCGAGGAACCGATGTGCACGTTCATCACCGTGTCGGTGTCGACCAACGCTTTCCACAGGGGCGTCCAGTAGTCGTCGTGAAAGCTGGGATAGCCCAAAACCGAAGGGTTTTCGCTGAATGTCAACGCGTGCACCCCGCGTTCGGCGTTGCGGCGCACCTCGGCCGCGCACGCCTCGGCGTCCCAGATCACCGGCAGGCACATCGGGATGAACCGCGCCGGGTACGCCCCGCACCACTCCTCGACGTGCCAGTCGTTGTAGGCCCGCAGTAGAGCCAGGCCGAAGTCGTGGTCCTCGGTGGCGAACAGCCGGCCGGCGAACCCCGGAAACGTCGGGAAACAGATCGAGGCGAAAATCCCGCCCGCGTTCATGTCCTTGACCCGCTCGTCGACCTGCCAGCACCCCGGGCGGATCTCGTCGAGACCCTGCGGTTCGAGCCCGTATTCCTCCTTCGGCCGGCCCGCCACCGAGTTGAGTGCCACGTTGGGAATCACCACATCGCGAAATTGCCAGCTGTCGCTGCCATCCGGGTTATGCACCAGCCGGGGTGCCTCGTCGGCGTACTTCTTGGGTAGGTGGTTTTTGAACATGTCCGGCGGTTCGACGATGTGGTCGTCGACGCTGATCAGGATCATGCCGTCCTTGTTCATGTTCGCCCGCTTCCCGATTCCCTTACCGTTGGTGCGACGGTACCGCAGCCGCAACGGCGGCGAAAGCGTTCGTCGAGCTCGGTCTTCGCGCCAAACCCCGCATGTCGCGGCCCAAACGGTTAGGCTGCGCTCCTGCCGAAAACCGGCGGCGCCGGGGGAAATGACCTCGTGGTCATGGCGCATCGGATAGGGGAGGTATCCCATGTCGTTCGTGATCGCGGCCCCCGAGTCGGTGATGGCCGCGGCCAACGACCTGGCCGGCATCGGTTCGGCGATCAGCGCCGCGAACACGGCCGCGGCGGCCGCGACGACGGGCGTGGTCGCGGCGGGCGCCGACGAGGTGTCGGCCGCGGTCGCGGAGCTGTTCTCCGCGCAGGCGCAGGAATACCAGGCGCTGAGCTCCCAGGTCGCGGCCTTTCACACGCAGTTCGTGCAGAACGTGGCGTCGGGCATGGCCGCGTACGCCGGCGCCGAGGCCGCCAACGTGCAGGGCAGCCTGCTCGACGCCATCAACGCCCCCACGCTGGCGCTGTTGGGGCGACCGCTGATCGGCAACGGCGCCAATGGCGGGACCGTCGGCGGGATAGGCCAACCCGGCGGGCCCGGCGGGCTGTTGGTCGGCAACGGCGGGGCCGGCGGCAACAGCACCACCCCCGGGGCGCCGGGCGGCAACGGCGGGGCCGCCGGGTTGTTCGGCGTCGGCGGCCCGGGCGGAGCCGGCGGCGCCAGCCCGACGGGCGTCGGCGGTAACGGCGGGGCCGGCGGGCCCGGGGTGCTGTTCGGCGGCGGCGGCACCGGCGGCACCGGCGGGTACGGGCTCACCCAGGGCGGCAACGGCGGCCCCGGCGGGGCCGGCGGGCTGCTCGGCTTCGGCGGACCCGACCAGACCCACGGCAGCGCCGGTGGCGCCGGCGGGCCCGCCGGGCCCAACGGCGTCGGCGGGACCGGGGGACCCGGCGGGATGGGCGGACTGCTGGGCTCCGGCGGGTTCGGTGGCCCCGGCGGAGACGGCGGAACCGGTGGCAACGGCGGTGCCGGCGGCGGCAGCCTGCTGTGGGGCAACGGTGGACCCGGCGGCCCCGGGGGCACCGGCAGCACGAGTGACGGCGGCAACGGCGGCAACGGCGGCACGGGCGGTCCGTTCGAAGGCGGCGGCGGGATCGGCGGCGCCGGGGGAACCGGCGTCATGGGCAACGGCGGCAACGGCGGTAACGGCGGCACCGCGGGCGGAATCTCCGGTAACGGCGGCCTCGGCGGCGCAGGCGGCACGGGGGTCACCGGCCATGGCGGTCAAGGCGGCAACGGCGGCGACTCCAACCCCTTCCAGGGCGCCGGCGGGGCCGGCGGCCGGGGCGGCGTCGGCGCCACCACGGGCGGTGATGGCGGCGCGGGCGGCAACGGCGCCGGGTTCAACGGCTCGGGCGGGGCCGGCGGAATCGGCGGGTTCGGCTACACGACCGGCGGGAACGGCGGGACCGGCGGCAACGCCGGGCCGATCGGCAACGGCGGGGTGGGTGGCGCCGGCGGCGAGGGCCTGGTCACCGGGGGCAACGGCGGGAACGGCGGCGTCGCCGTGCTGGTCGGCAACGGCGGCAACGGCGGCAGCGCCGGGGGCGGCCCCACCCCGGGCACGCCCGGCCGGGGCGGCGCGGGCGGCAGCCTGTTCGGTCAGCCCGGGATGGACGGGGTATAGGCGCCGGGCGCGCCGGCCGAGGGATTCACGCCTCACCCGTCACTTTTGTCACCGGACGGTCGGGGTTGGCTTTCTGCCCGCCTCACAGCGACAACTCGCGGGGGCGCCGCGCGGGCACCCGCGCACGGCACATTGCGTTGTCGCTCTGAGGCGGGCACAGCGGCACATCCCGCAACCGGAGAACGCCCTACGCGCCCGTCGGCACCAGGCGCAGCGAGATCGAGTTGATGCAGTACCGCTGATCGGTCGGCGTCGGATAGCCCTCGCCGGCGAACACGTGGCCCAGGTGGCTGTGGCAGTTCGCGCACAGCACCTCGGTGCGCGTCGTCCCCATCGAGTGGTCGGGGCGCAGGATCACCGCGTCGGAGTTCGCCGGGTCGAAGAACGACGGCCAGCCGCAGTGCGACTCGAATTTCTCTGTGCTGCGGAACAATTCGGCGCCGCAGGCCCGACACTGATAGATGCCCTCGGTCTTGGTGTCGGTGTACTCACCGGTGAACGGCCGCTCGGTGCCGGCCTGGCGCAGCACGTGAAACTCTTCGGGGCTGAGCTTCTGGCGCCATTGGTCGTCGGTCAGCTGCAGCTTGGGGCTAGTCATGCGTCCACGCTAGCTCGAATGGCGGTGACCCGCTGCGCCCGGCTCCGCCGCGCTTGCGATCACCGCGTCGCGCTCGCGGTCAACGGGCACCCACGCCGGATCGATGCCCTCGTCCAGCCGGTTTTCGGCCTTGGCGTCCAGGTAGCGGAAGTACAGCACTGTGAACACCACGATCAGCAGCAGCGACCAGCCGTAGGTGATCTTGAGGTAGTGCAGCGCGCGGCCGTACCGCATGTGTTGGTAGATCAGCCAGTCGTCCAGCGCCAGGAATCCGTAGACACCGAGCCACGCCGGCCAATTGCGGATCAGCGAGTTCGGCAGCACCACCGTCATCAAGAAGGGGAACAGCATCATCGAGTAATAGCCCTGGGCCAGCGGCAGCACCAGCCAGGAGCACAGCAGCAGCACGCCCGACGAGCTGGTGTACCAGAACAGCGGGTCCCGGGTGCGGTAGTAGCGGTACAGCAGCCACAGCGCGCCGATCGCGAGCAGCGTGAACAGGACCCGCAGGAACACGATCAGCCAGGTGGGCAGCCCGAAGTACACCCCGTTGCCCTCGATCGAGCTGTTGAAGTAGTCCCGGACGCCCCCGATGTAGGGAAGCGTGCGGGTGACGAAGTCCATCGGGTCGCTGACCAACGGCCACGCGGCCGCGTTGATGACGACCGGGACGACGATCGCGGGCACCAGCGTTCGCCACTGGCGGTTCAGCAGCGGCAGCAACAGCAGCGGCCCCAGCACGGGTTTGAGCGTCAGCGTGAGCCCGATGACCGCCCCCGCCCACCACTGATGGCCCACCCGGCCGTCCAGCAGCCACCGCAGGAAAAGCACTTCGGCCAGCAGCACGCAGCCGTTGATGTTGGTGAACACCAGCGTGCTCGTCACGCTTTCGGTGCAGAACATGGCCAGCAGCAGAGCGGGCGCGGCCACCGAGGACAGCGTGAATTTGAACAACCGCAGCAGCAGGTACCAGGCGAGCAGGATCACGACGGTGTTGATTCCGATGAACAGATACCGCGACGGCGTGAAGGACAGGTACCCGAAGGGCGCCATCAACAGCGTGCCGCCGGGCGGATACAGGTAGTGCGGGTCGACGTAGTCGAAGTGCTCGTTGTAGATGTCCCAGCCGCGCCGGAAGTTCAGCACCGCCCGGTAGACCGGCTTGAAATCGTCGGTGATGTTGCCGTTGAGCGTGAGGATGATGCTGCGGTGCAGCACCGACATGATGGCCAACGGCCACAACACCGACCGCACGATCGTCGCGGTGCTGGGTGCGCCGGTGCGGGGACGGAACGCGGCCAGCAGCGAATCGCGCAGGCCGGTTCGGGTCGAGTCAGCTGCCGTCACGAAGCGCAAAGTATCAGGCGGGACAGTAGGTGTCGGTCCCGGGCAGTTTGCCGCTGTTGAGATAGCCGATCAACGGCGCGACGGCGCAGGGCGAATAGATGCTGGCGCCGTGGCCGATGCCCTGCCACATCACCCGCTTGCTGGCCGCGTTGGCGTTGATGATCATCGCCGCGGTCGCGGCGGCCCCCTCGTTGCCGACGATCGGGTCGTTCTGCACGCCCGCCAGCAGGACGTCCACCTTGAGGTCCTTGGGCGGCGCGGGCGGCGGAATCGTGGGCCAGTGCACGCATTTCACCAAGTTCAGCGCGGCGACGGTGCCGAACTGGGGATACAGCTTCGCCCACGCCACCACGAGCTCGCGCACCCGGTCGGGGGTCGGCCGGTTGATGGAATCACTGCAGGAGTTGACGAACTGGCCGTCGGAGTCGGTGAGGGAGTAGGCGTGGGCGATGAGGTTGTTGAGCTGGCTGGCGTCCCCGGAGCGGGCGGCTGCCAGCGCGCCGGCCAGGCTCTGGGTGGCGCCGACGCGCCCGCCGGAGGGGAAGCCCAACGCGACGGTGATGGCGGTGGCCACCGCGGACACCGGCGCGCCGCCGGGCCCCTTGCCCGCGCGGGCGTCGGCCAGCATCGCGGTGATGGCACCCTTGGGGTCCGGGCCGAGCGGGCAGTTGACGGCGATGCATTGGGCGGCGAACGCGTCGAGCGCGGCCTGCTGACCCTTGACCTGTTGCTCGGCGGCGGCTTCGGCGTTGACGCCCAAGGCAATTGGGGAGTCGAGGATCAGCCGGGCGACCCGGTCGGGCCGCGACGCGGCGTAGGCCAGCGCCACCTGGGCGCCGTTGCCGATCCCCACCAGCGCGACCGCCGGCACGTCCCACAGGCTGCGCAGCCGCTCGATGTCGGAGGCGGCGTGCGAGTTGTCGTAGGCCGAAGAGCCCGGGGCGATGGCGTCGGTGCAGTTGGTGGTCGCGGTGTTGGAGATGTCGGACAGGTTGGCGACCGGGTCGTCGCCGGCCTGGAACTGCGCCTGGTCGCGCATGGCCTGGCGGTCGAGCTGGTCGCGGCAGTCGATGGGGCTCGACATGCCGATACCGCGGCGGTCGACGGCCACGATCGGGTGGGTTTGCAGCACGTCGGCGCCGCCCCGCGCGAGCCAGGCCGGCAACTGCGTCGACGACGGCAGGTCCGAGCCCGTGGTGAAGACGAGCGGACCGGCGTCGTGCGGCGTCTTGTCCGAGCGCGCGCGGACCACGCCGATGCTCAGCGTTCCCGACCCGCCGCCCGTCGGGTCGAGGTCGGCGTCGTAGTTCGCGCAGTCCACCTGCACGCCAGGCGCCGCGGGCACGGCCGCGTCGCCGAACACCTTCGCCGTGCAGTCACGCCAGGACAGGTCGTTCTTGGGGGCGGCGATCGGCGGCGGACCGGCCGGCGGGGGTTTCGAGGTGGCCGCGCCCTGGGGGCGGGCGCCGGAATTGGTGGCGAAGCGCGGGTCCGCGCCCAGGCCGGGGACGCAGCCGGCGATCAGCGCGCTCACCGCCACCAGGATTGTGGCGGACGCGATCTGCCGACTCATGCCGACCACAGTAGCTTCGACTTTTCAGCCCCGGACGTAACGGGCGTAAAGGTAGCCGGCGTCGTCGGTGAGCAGGTGGGCGCGGCGCATCCGGGTCAGCACCTGGCCCGGGCCCGTCGCGATGCGCCGGGCCAGCCCGCCGACCAGGTAGGGCGCGATGGTCAGGCACAGCTCGTCGAGCAGGTCGCGGTCGACGAACGCGCCGAGCAGCATCGGCCCGCCCTCGGTCAGCACGCGGCGCATTCCGCGCGCCGCCAGGGCCGCCAGCAGGGCGGCCTCGTCGACCTGACCGGGATCGCCGCCGGAGCAGTCGAGCACCTCGCACAGGTCGCCGAGCCGCCGGCTCGTCTCCGCGGCCGCCGCCGCGCAGGTGAGCACCAGGGGCGGCACCTCGGTGCGGGTGAACACCGCCATGTCGCGGTCGAGGCGGCCGGACTTGGTGACGATCGCCAGCTGCGGGACCTCGCTTTGCCCGCGGGTCTGCCGCGCCTGCCGCTGCGCGACGGCCAGGTGCGCGCCGGAATAGCCCTCGATGCGCACGGTGCCCGCGCCGACCACGATTACGTCGGCCAGTTCGCGCAGCAGGTTGAAGATGTGCCGGTCGCCGGGCCCGCCCATGGTGCCGCTGCTGCCGTCGGCGGTGGCGCCGCCGTCCACGCTGGTGATGAAATTCGCCCGCACGCATGTGCCATCGGTGTCCGGATAGCGGTACAGGTGGGCGAGTTCGGCGTCGTCGATTTCCCGCGTCGACCCGAGCAACGTCAACCGGGTCTCTGGCATGAGCTTGATTGCAGCACGCCGCTACAGTTCCTGCATGCACGGGGGCCGCGTGGGGCATCTGGTGGACCGGCATCCGACCGTGTCGCCGGAGCGATTGATCGCCCAATTGCGGCCGCCGCCAACGTTCGCCGACGTGAGCTTCGCGTCGTATCGGCCCGATCCGGGGGAACCGAGCCAGGCGGCCGCCGTCGCGGCCTGCCAGGACTTCTGCCGGCAGGCCGTGGAGCGGCGGGCCGGCCGCCGAAAGCTGTTGGGCAAGCGCGCCGTGCTGCCCGGCGTCGGGCTGTATCTCGACGGCGGCTTCGGCGTGGGCAAGACCCACCTGCTCGCCTCGGCCTACTACCAGCTGCCAGGGGAAGGGCCCGAGCCGCCAACGCCCAAGGCGTTCGCCACCTTTGGCGAGCTCACCCAGCTCGCCGGGGTGTTCGGCTACGTCGAATGCATCGAGATGCTGGCCGGTTACACGGCGGTGTGCATCGACGAGTTCGAGCTCGACGATCCCGGCAACACCACCCTGATCTCGCGGCTGCTGTCCTCGTTGGTGGAGCGGGGGGTGTCGGTGGCGGCCACCTCGAACACCCTGCCCGAGCAACTCGGCGAGGGCCGCTTCGCCGCCCCGGACTTCCTGCGCGAGATCAACACGCTGGCAAGCATTTTCACCACGGTGCGGATCGAGGGGCCCGACTACCGGCATCGCGGGCTGCCACCGGCGCCGCAGCCGCTGTCGGACGAGGAGGTCGCCGCGCGCGCCGCGACCGTCGACGGGGCGACGCTGGACGATTTCGACGCGCTGTGCGCGCACCTGGCCACCATGCATCCGTCGCGGTATCTGACGCTGATCGAGGGCGTGACGGCGGTGTTCCTGACCGGGGTCCACGGCATCGACGACCAGAACGTGGCCCTGAGGCTGGTGTCGCTGACCGACCGGCTTTACGACGCCGGCATCCCGGTTGTCGCCTCCGGTGCGCCGCTGGACACCGTGTTCAGCGAGGAGATGCTGGCCGGTGGCTATCGAAAGAAATATCTGCGGGCTACGTCGCGGCTGGTGGCGCTGACCCAAGGTCGCGAACCATGAGGTAGTCGTTCTCGAGGCGGGCGCCCACCCGAAAGGTCCTGGTGCCGTTGACCGTAAAGCCGTGCTTGGCGTAAAAGCGTTGCGCGCGTTGGTTTTCCTGGTTGACGCCCAGCCAGACGCGGCGCACGCCCCACTTCTCGGCGGCGGCCACGCTGAGCTCCATCAGCGCCGCCGCCGCCCCGGTGCCGTGGTGCTCGGGCAGCACGTACATCTTCGACAGCTCGGCGGAGTCGGCGCCATCACGAATCAGCATGGCGTAGCCGATGATTCGGCCGCCGCGCGCGGCGGTGATGACCGCGCGGTCCGGATCGGCCAGGTATTCGGCGAAGCGCTCCGCCGACAGGTTGGCGTCGATGAACGACGCGATGTCTTCAGGGGCCGTCGCGGGCGGGCAGGCCAGCGGAAAGGTTTGCGCGGCAACGGCAGCCAGGTCCCCGGCGTCAACCGAACCCGTCGCGAGCGTCAGAGATTCCATTGGGCGAGGTGATAGCCCGTCTTCTTGTCCAGCAGGACCACGGTGGAGACCGGGTCGCGGTAGGCGTCCCAATAGACCGCGCCGCGCACGATCGCCCCGTTCGGCGCGTTGACGAGGACGTTGTCCAGCGCGTCGGGCGCGTCGGAGGCCCGCGGCTTGTAGGCGTCGGCGAACGGGGTCACGCCGTCGAAGCTGAACTCGGTCGCCATGATGAACGGATTGGGCACCCGGACCGCGCGAATCGTCACGTCGGCGCGGTCGACGGTGCTGCCCGGGAAGCTTTTGATCGGAACGCCCTCGCGGGTGTAGCCGAATCCCGGGGGTGGGTCGCACGGGGCCACGCTGCTGACGGTGACGTCGGCGATGTACTTGCCGGTGTCCACGCGCAGGGTGTCACCGAGGTGACCGATCGGCGCGTCACCCGCCCACGCGCGCGGCGCGGAAACGTTCGCGACCGCGACGATCAAGATGGACAAGGCAATCAGCCAGCGGTGCATCCTCGCATGATTGCACAGGCGCTACGGCGAAGGGGAGGGGTCGGTCCCGGCGCTCAGCGATTCGAGCGCGTCGACCAAATCCGTTTCGACGCGCTCCTTGTCGACGCCGCACCGGTGCAGCGGCCCCGCACCGTCCTCGAGTTCGAGCAGCGCCAGCAGCAGGTGTTCGGTGCCGATGTAGTTGTGGCCCAGCCGAAGTGCCTCGCGGAAGGTCAGCTCCAGCGCCTTGCGCGCCGGGCCGCTGAACGGGATGAGTTCGGGGGGTTCGCCGGCCGCAGGGGGCAGGCTGACCGCAGCCCGGATCGTGTCGGGGTCCACCTTCTGCCGCTTCAGCAGCACCGTCGCCAGCGCGGCCGGGTCGGTGAGCAGGCCGAGCAGCAGGTGGTCGGGGGTGATCTCGCTGTTGCTCGCCTCGTGCGCCGCGTTCTGCGCCGCCACCACCGCGCTGCGGGCCCGGGGCGTGAACCGCCCGAAGCCCTGCTCGGGGTCCAGCGTGGTGGGCTCGGCGCGGGGGACGAACCGCTTTTGGGCGGCCTGCTTCGTGACGCCCATGCTCTTGCCGATGTCGGTCCAGGAGGCACCCGACCGGCGGGCCTGGTCGACGAAGTGCCCGATCAGGTGGTCGGCGACCTCGCCGAGGTGCTCGGCGGCCAGGACGGCGTCGGCGAGCTGGTCCAGCACGTCCGGGTGCACCCGTTTGATGGCGTTGATGAGCTCGTCGAGGCGGACGGGATAGGCGATCGGGGTCGGTTCGGACATATCGTCAACGGTAGGTTGACGAACGCGAGGTTGTCAACCTGAAGTTGACGCCCCGTTTGGGGTGCGGCCGCCCGTCCCCTCTGGCACGATCAGGGGGCTGTGAAACCGCTGATTCTCACGCTGACGAGCCTTGTCGCCTTGGTCGGCATGGCCGCGCCCGCGCGGGCGGACTACACCGACGACGCCTTCCTCACCTCGCTGCGCGCGGCCGGCATCACCTTCCCCGACCCGGGGCCGGCAATCGGTGCCGGGAAATGGGTGTGCGACGCGGTGAGCAAGGGGACGCAGATGGTGGACGTCGTCAAGACGATCCAGGCCCAGAACCCCGGGCTGCACGGGGACAACGCGGCCCGGTTCACCGCGATCGCGGCCAACGTGTATTGCCCGCAAAGCCTGGCCGCCAGCGGCGGGAAGGTCGACGGCGCCTCGTAGCGTCACTGGATTTTTACAAACGCGCCGGCCAACGGCGGGTTAACGAAACCTGACGTCAACATTTCGCGCTTAGTCTGCTGCGAACAGCGGCCCAGGTGGGGGATGGATTTGGACTTCGTTCAGACACGGGTCATCGACCCGCTGAGCAATGCCCTGAGTTGTCATGTCCTCGTTTACCTGTTGATCGGCGTTGGCGTCTATTTCACGGTCCGCACCCGATTCATTCAGATCCGCTACTTCGGGCGCATGCTTCGCCAGCTCCGCAGGTCCCATCGCCAAGACGGTGGGATCTCGTCTTTTCAGGCCTTCTGTGTCGGCCTCGCCTCCCGGGTGGGCACCGGAAACATCGCCGGCGTCGCGATCGCGCTCACCGTGGGAGGGCCGGGCGCGATCTTTTGGATGTGGGTGGTGGCCGGGGTCGGCATGGCGACCGCGTTGATCGAGGCCACCCTCGCCCAGGTCTTCAAGGTCCGCTCGGGCGACGGCGCCTTCAGGGGCGGCCCGGCGTTCTACATCCAGCGCGGCCTGCGCTCGCGGGCGGGCGGCGTCTTCTTCGCCGTGCTGCTCGTGGTCACGTTCTCGACCGCGTTCAACATGGTCGAGACCAACGCGATCAGCGGGGTGCTGAAGTCGTCGCACGGCGTCGACATCGGTTGGACGACAATGGGTCTGGCCGTGCTGGCGGCGGCGGTCCTGTTCGGTGGGGTGCGCAGCGTCGCCAAGTTCGCGGAATGGGTCATCCCGGTCGCCGCGCTGACGTACGCGTCGCTGGCGTTGGCGATCGTCGCGGTCAACATCTCCGCGCTGCCGGGGGTGCTCGAGGAGATCGTCGGCGGGGCCTTCGGGATCAGGCAGCTGGCGGGTGGTTTCGCCGGCGGCATCGCGACGGCCATGCTGACCGGGGTCAAGCGCGGCCTGTTCGCCTGCGAGGCGGGGATGGGCAGTTCGCCCAACATCGCCGGCGCCGCGACGGTGTCACATCCGGTGGAGCAGGGCCTGATTCAGTCGCTCGCCGTCTTCGTCGACACCATGGTGATCTGCACGGCGACGGCGTTCATCGTGCTCATGGCGGGCCCGGGCGTTTACGATCCGGCGCGCACCGGCTCGATCGCGGGCGCCAGCCTGACCCAGTCGGCGATCGCCGCCGGCCTCGGATCGTGGACCACGGCGGTGATGACCGCCGTCGTCTTCGTGTTCGGATTCGCCTCGGTGCTCAGCAATTACGTGTGCGCCGAGGCCAATCTGTTCTTCCTGGGCGGACGGCACCTGGCGACCAACGCGCTGAAAGTCGTGACGCTGGGGGCGATCGTGTTCGGCGCGATGTCCCAGCTGAAGTTCGTGTGGGCGCTCGCCGATCTGACGATGGCGCTGATGGCCATCGCCAACCTGGTCGCGATCTGCCTGCTGAGCAAGTGGGCGTTCGCGACGGTGCGCGACTATCACCATCAGTCCATGCGCGGCGGCCATCCCGTCTTCATCGCCAGCGAGGCCGGGCTGCCCGGCACGCTCGCCGGCGACATCTGGGAAGTCCCGGACCGCCGGCAGGTCGGTGCGCTGCCCGAGTCGTTGCGGCTGAGCCAGCCCGCGGCGTAGCCGACGACCGGGTCAGGACGGGGGCGTCTTGGCGGCGGAGTCGCTCTTCGGGCCGTCGGAGAAGGTAGGAAGTTGCACCGGTTCCGAATCCCGAGTGGCGTCGTGGACGACCTCAGGTTCGTAGCGATGTGAAAACAATTCGGACGAATTCATGTATGCGCGGTCCTCAAATTGGTTCGTGCGATCGATTCGTGAGCTGCTCATCTCCACAGAAAATGTCGATGGTGGCAGGGCTCAAGACGAACGTCTTACCAACCAATCTACATGCGAGCCCCGAAGCGGCGGCTGAGCCGGCCATAAGCTAAGGACCATGCGCGTCGATCCGGGCCCGCTGACGTGGTCCGCCCTGGTGCAGAGCTGGCAGCTGGACCTCGCCTCCGCGGCGGCGATCGTGCTGGTGGCCGCCGCCTACGCCTGGTGCTCCCGGCGGGGTCGGAGCGTGGGATCCGCGCAGGCCGGCTGCCTCGTAGCCGGCGTGGCGCTGTGGGCGCTGGCGACGATGAGCGCGATCGGCGTCTACGCCTACGCCCTGTTCTGGGTGCGCGCGCTGCAGGTCCTGCTGCTGCTCTACGTCGTGCCGTTCTTCATCGCGCAGGCCAAGCCGGTCACCGCGCTGCGCGACGCGCTCGGCCAGCCCGGGCGCGACCGCCTCGACCGGCTGCTGGCCAGCCGGTTCGCGCGGGTGCTCGCGCACCCACTGACCACGTCGCTGGCGATGCTGGGCACGCCGTGGCTGCTCTACCTGACGCCCTGGTACACCGCGTCCCTGCAGAACGAGTGGGTCGGCGCGCCCACCCGAATCCTGTTGGTAGCGATCGGTTTTGGCTACTTCTACGCCCGACTGCAGGCGGACCCCGTTCCGCGCCGGTATTCCCAGGCGATCTCGCTGCTGATCACCGTCGTCGAGGCCCTCGGCGACGGGGTGCTCGGGTTGGTCGTCTGGCAGGGCTCGCTGATCGGCGCGGCGTACTACGCGCAACTGCACCGATCCTGGGGTCCCGATCAGCGCCTCGATCAGACGATCGGCGCGGGCGTCCTGTGGATTCTCGGGGACCTGGTCGGCTGGCCGTTCGTGCTGCTGCTGATGCGTGCCCTGACCCGCGACGAGAAGGCGCACGCGGTCGCCGTGGATGCGGAGCTGGACGCGGCCGAAGCGACCGAGACCGAAACCGCCGAGCCGTCGGGATTGTGGTGGGAAAACGATCCCCAACTGCGCGAGCGATTCAGGCGCGGCTAGGTTGCCCGGGATGCGGCCGCGGGGTGAGTCTGGCACGATGGCGGCGTCATGAGACTGCTGTGGGGGATAGCAACCGTGGCCGCCGTGCTCGGCCTGGCCGCGCCGGCGCACGCCGACCCTGACCCCGGCACCGACCCGGCCGCCGCCAGCGACCCCGCCACCGACGCGGACTTCCTTACCGCGCTCAAATTCGCCGGGATCTCCTACCAGGACCCGAACGCCGCTATATCGGCCGCCAAGACGCTGTGCCAGTTGGAGGACACCGGGGCGACCGAGGACGAAATAATCGGAAACCTTCAGCAGCGCAACGGGTTTAGCGGCAACGGTGCCGCTAAGTTCACGGTGATCGCGGTCGGCGCCTACTGCCCCAAGTACATCACCGGTGAGGGCCGCGGCCCCAAGCCCGAGGGCGCGGTCGGCGACTAGCCCCGGCCAGCTGTGCGGATTCTTATCGCGGAAGGGATTCGGCATCCGCTATGTTGCGCGTGACGTCGGCAACCGCCGACCACGGCGACAGGAGCCAATGGTGAGCAAGGCATCGGTTATGGCGGCCGGGATCGCGGCAGGCGCACTGGTGGTCGGCGCCGCGGCCACCGGCTGTCAAAGCAACAAGTCGTCCAGCCCGTCGTCGGCACCGGCGTCGGCGACATCTTCGACAACGTCGACGCCGGCCGCGTCATCGAGCAGCGCCACCCCGCGGCCCTTCGACTACAGCAACATGCTGATCAAGCCGACCGACATCGTCATGCCCGGCGATACGTTCGCCCTGTCGCAGACCCTGCCGGTTCCCAATCCGGCGGGAAGCGAAGGGGTGTTCATGAATCAGGCCGGCACCCGCAAGGTCGACGACACGATCTACGTCTATCCCGACGCCGCCGCGGCAGCGCAGGCGCTCGACCAGAGCGCCAAGGGGATTCAGGAGCTCAGTGTGAAGGCGGCGCCGACACCGGCCGACGTGGGCACCGGCGGCCAGATCGCCGTCGGCCCGTCGCCGGACGGCTCGAAGTCGAAGGCGATCGTGATGTTCACCGAGGGCAAGGTGTTCGCGGTCCTCGAATTCGAGAGCCCGCCGGACGACCCCGTGCCGTCGGACTTTGCGCTCGACCTCGCGAAGAAGCAGGACGCCGCAATCAAGAGCGGATTGCCCGACTGCTGCGCCGCGAGGCCGTCGTGAGAACGGGTTTGGCCTCGCTCGGTGCGGCTGGCCTGTTGGGCTGGGGTGCCGCGCGGGCGATGGCGTCGCGAATAGCGCGCAACCCGGATCCCGTTCCGCGCGAACGGCTTGTGGCCCAGCCCGAGGGTGAGCAGGTCTCCATCACCCGGCCCGACGGCACGGTCCTAAACGCATTGGTCGCGGGGCAGGGGCCGCCGGTGGTTCTCGTGCACGGCTACACCGCCCGGATCCTCGAGTGGAATTTCGTGTGGGACGAGCTGCAGGCCAGGGGTTTTCGCGTCATCGCGTTCGACCAGCGCGGCCACGGACGTTCCACACTCGGCTCCGACGGCATCGGGTCCGAGCCCATGGCGGCCGACCTCGCCGCGGTGCTGCAGCACTTCGACGTTCACGACGGCGTGCTCGTCGGGCACTCGATGGGCGGATTCGTCACCATCCGCACCGTGCTCGACCATGCCGACGTGGCGCCCCGGCTGCGCGGGCTTGTGCTGTTCGCCACCTGGGCGGGCCGCATCCTGGACGGGGCACCGCAGAACCGGCTGCAGATCCCGCTGCTGCAATACGGCGTGCTACAACGGATGATGCGCAACGAGACCGTCGCGACGCTGTTCGGTGCCGCGCAGTGCGGGACGCACCCCGCACCGACGATGGTCTCGGTGTTCATCGACTTCTTCAACCAGCACCTGGACGAACACGGGCCGCTGCTCCCGATCGTGCGGGCCTTCTCACAGGAGGACCGGTATCCCCGCCTGGGCGAGATCACGGTACCGACGGCGGTGATGGTCGGCTCCGCGGATCGCACCACGCCGGCCAGTCATTCGCGCCGCCTCGCCGAGGGGATTCCCGGCGCGCGGCTGGTCACGGTGCCCGACGCGGGACACCTGCTGAACTGGGAAGCGCCGGACGAACTGATCAAGGTCGTCGAATCGTTTCCGGCGCAACGGGTTTAGGCGGCCCGCGCGGTCCAGCTGAAGCTGTGCATCTCGGGGATCCGTGGTGTCAGAGCCTCGGCCACACTGCGACCGATCCGATCGGCCTGGGCGAGTGGGGTTTTCGGGTCGAGGAAGCCCTCCACCTCGACCCGTAGGGTGCGCCCGGTCCAGCGGGCCCGGGCGTGGGCGTGCACGACGCCGGGAACCGAGGCGGCCGCGGTTTCGGCCGTCGTGATGATTTCCGGGTCGACGCCGTCGAGCAGCCGGTGCGCGATGTCGGCGGTCACCTCCCACCCGACGTGGCAGATGAACGCCGTGACGACGATTCCGGCGACCGCGTCCGCCCAGTCCCAGCCGAGCGCCACGCCGATCAGGCCCAGCATCGCCCCGGCCGAGGACAGCGCGTCGAGCCAGGAATGCTTGGCGTCGGCCACCATGGTCGCCGAGCGAATCCGCCGGCCCACCGCCAGCTTGTAGCGGGCCACCAGCTGATTGCCCGCGATGCCCACCGCCGCGGCGGCGATGCCCCAGCCCACGTGTCCGGTCCCGCCGTGGCGGAGCAGCTTGGTGACGCTCTCGAAGCCGGCGACCGCGGCGCTGCCCCAAATCACCAGCGCCACACCGATGCCGGCGAGGTCCTCGGCGCGTTCGTAACCGTACGGATAACGCTCCGTGGGGAGTTTGCGCGACGCCCGGAAACCGACGAACACCAGGGCACTGGTCGAGACGTCCGACAGGTTGTGCAGCGCGTCGCCGAGCAGCGCCACCGACCCGGACACCAGCGCGATGGCCAGTTCGACGAGGCCGGTCAGCGCCAACCCGACCGCGCTGACGGCGACGGCGCGGTTGGCCTGGCGGCGCTCGCCCGCATCGTCGGCCAGGGTCTCGAGGGGAAAGCTCGCCGCGGGGTCGCGGACTCCGTTGATCACGTGCATACCGCCAAGGATGCCCGCGCGTTGGGCGATCCACCACTTGGGTGCGTTAGGTTCCGTCCGTGAAGTTCGTGGTGGCCGGCTACGGAAGCAGGGGCGATGTCGAGCCCTGCGTGGCCGTCGGCCGCGAGCTGCGGCGCCGGGGCCACGAGGTTCGCATGGCGGTCTCGCCCGACAAGCTCGGCTTCGTCGAGGCGGCCGGGCTGACCGCGGTCGCCTACGGAGCGGACACGCGCGAGCGGATGGACTCCGCCGAGCGATTCGTCCGCAAGGTGGACAACCCATTCGCCGCGTTGCCCGAAGTCATCGAGCAACTCACCAAAGTGTGGGCGGACAAGACCGCCACGTTGACGTCGCTGGCCACCGACGCCGACCTGCTGGTGGCGGGCTTCAACGAGCAGGAGCTGGCCGCCACCGTGGCGGAATATCGCGGCATTGTGCTGGCCGCGCTGCATTTCTTCCCGAGGCGCGTGTACTCCACCGGGGTGCTGTATTCGAACTTGGTCAAGGACGTCGCGGCGGCCCAGCGCCGCTCGCTCGGGTTGCCCGAAGCGCCCCCGCCGGCGTCGGCGCTGGAAATCCAGGCCTACGACGAGCTCTGCCTGCCCGGGCCGGCGTCCGATTGGGTGGAAGCGGACGAGCGGCGCCCGTTCGTCGGCGCGCTGACGCTCGGGTTGCCCGCCGAGGCCGACGACGAGGTCCTGTCGTGGATCGCCGCGGAGACGCCGCCGATCTGCTTCGGCTTGGGCAGCACGCCGGTCTCGGCCCCGGCGGAGCTGGTCGCCATGATCGGCGCGGCCTGCGCGCAGCTGGGGGAGCGGGCGCTGATTTGCAGCGGCCCCAACGACTTTGCCGATCTGCCGCGCCCCGATCACGTCAAGGTCGTCGATGCGGTCAACCATGCGGCCGTGCTGCCGGCGTGCCGCGCCGTCGTGCACCATGGCGGCGCCGGTGTGACGGCGGCCGGTCTGCGCGCCGGAATCCCGGCCCTGGCGCTGTGGCTCTGGCTCGATCAGCCGATGTGGGCTGCTGGCCTCGAACGACTGAAAGTCGGTGCCGCGCGCCAGCTTTCGATGACAACCCAGGAATCGCTAGTCGCGGACCTGCGCCGCATCCTCGCCCCGGACTACGCTGCGCGGGCCCGCGACGTCGCCGCCCTTATGACCAAGTCCGCCGAAAGCGTCGCCCGCGCCGCCGATCTGCTCGAAGACGCCGCGTCGAGTTGCGCCTAGCCCTCCCGTATCCCACGCTGGAAAAATGGGGTGGCAGCTCGTCTCGCGTCTGATGCTTCCGGCCGTGGTCGCCGGGATGATGGCGACCCTTGTTCCGCCGGCAGACGCCGCCGGCGTGGTGCCGCTCGGCTGCGGGATCACATGGACGCGCACCGGCGGTGTGTGGATCTACCAACCGGACTGTCCGCAACAGCCGCCGCCTTCGCAGCCGTCGCCGGAGGGCCCGCCGCCTGGCCCGCCCCCGCCGCCGCCGACTCCGTAAGCTTCCGCTCGTGGCATATGACGTTCACATCCGGACCGCCGACGGCGGTGTCCAATACCCCAACGCATTCAGCTACGACATCAAAGACGGGATCCTGATGGTCGAGGTCGGCGACGACGTCGACCACGCGGACAAGATCTACTTCTCCCCGGGCTACTGGCAGCAGTACGTGGTCGACCCATTCGGCGAGGACCCCCTCGACCTGGAGCTCGATGTCTTCGACGACGAAGACGAAGACGAGGACTACGAAGACGACGAAGACGAAGACGTCGAAGAAGAAGACCAGGACGAGGAAGGCGACGAATAGCCGTCGCCTGACTTGGTGACGTCGGTCACCTTGCCTCCGATTTGGGCAGCCCTGCCGTCGCTCCGGTGTTGCACAGGGCGGTTGTCGCATCAGACGGCCACCCTGATCGGAGCGAGGCAGACATGGGGCACATCACGACCACGACCGGTGGACACCACGGGACCCGCGACTTGGAGGCCGCCGCGTTCTGGATCTTCGGCGGCATCATCCTGTTGGTCGCCTTCGGCGACGCGGTGGCGGTATTGGCCGTCGCGGTCGCGGTGGTGGCGTCGGTCGCGTGGATCTACCGCAAGATTGCGCACCGCTGGGGCCGAGACGACGCACACCCGGCCCCGGTGACTCATCTTCGCGCTGAGTGGGCGGGGCAATTCGACGCGAAAGAGGCTCCGGCACAAGCGCTGTTGCACCACCCGCACGCCGCTTAACGATAATCGGCCCAAAAAGCCGACTCGGCCCAAAAAGCCGACTATTCAGCTGCGCATAATCTGCTTTTTCCCGGCTCTCCACTATTCTTCTACGGCAACCTCAACGCCGAGGAGAAAGAGAGCGCATCAAATGTCCTCACTTCGCTGGCTCGCCGCGCTGGCCATTCCCGTCGTCACCGGCGCCGCCCTGGTTTCCGGCGCGGCGATCGCGACGGCCGATCCCGTTGACGACGCGTACCTGTCCCAACTGCACGCCGCCGGCTTCAGCTGGCCGCCGGACCACGACGAGGCCCTCACAGCGATGGGCCGGCTCATCTGCGACGATCTCGGGTGGGGCTGGACCTACGACCAGATCACCCAAAACATCCACTCCACTTTGGACCCGAGGAACGTCACGTTCGGGGAGATCGGATCCATGGTGAGAATCGCGCACGCGACCTATTGCCCACTGCAGCAATGCTGGGCCGCTCATTGCTGAGCGGTCCCTAGCTCACGCAAAAACTATCCCGCCCCTTTTCCGGCGTGGAATAAGGGTAAAGATGGGGTATATGCACTTCGCTCTGGTTCCGCAGTTGTCGTGGACTGAGAGGAGAAGCCGATGGCCCCAAATGGTCTGAGCGGTCTTGTTGGTTTGTGTGCCGCACCGCTCGCTATCGCCCTGTCGTTTGCCCCGGTCGCATCCGCCGACGCGGCGTCGTGGAACGGCACCTACGCGATCACGTTCATGGTCGGCCCGAAATCCGGGACCAGCATGGCGGTCGGCGACCCCGAGGTGCAGCACACCGACACCTACGGGTTCCGCTCGAGCTGTTCGAGCGGAAAGTGCGTCGCCACCATTGTCAGCGGCCCGCCGCCGAGCAACCCGACGGTTCCGCAACCGGTCCAATTCACCTGGGACGGGTCGTCGTGGACCCAGGTCAGCGATTTTCAGTGGGACTGCATGATGCCCGACACCAGCATCCAATGGAATCCGGCCCACTCCACCGTGCGCTACACGCCCCAGCCCGATGGGTCGCTTTCCGGCGTCATGCACACCGAGATCCTCAGCGGCGCGTGCCAGGGCACGATTGACATGGATATGAAGGCCGAGCGGGCGTGACGCGCTAAGCCATTGCGCTGCAATGCAATTCGCTTAGCCCTTTGTCTCCGGCATGCGCGGCGATACGATGCGACCATGCGTTTCACCTATTTCGCTGCCGCGGTGGGCATCGCCATCGCGCTGCTGGGAGCGTCGCCCGCCCACGCTGATTACAGCGGTTTCACTCGTTGCGTGGGAGGCATCAAGCAACTACCGCTGAACGAACCGGACCCACAAAACTTCCAACGCGTTGGAGTTATCCAGCAGGACCTCAAATCTGGTGTTTCCCCCGCCGCGGAAGCTCAGAAAGTAGCGGGGATGGGATTCGACCAGCAGACCGCCGCCACGATTGTGCAGTGCGTCATCGAGGAGAACCCGTAAGCGCGACGCTCTGAAAGCAACTCAGTCGGTCTTGTGCCAGGTTTGGCAGCTACGCGTCAAGAACGCCTTGTCGGTCGGCGCGATCATCACCACCTGAGGGCCGGTGCCTATGTCGCTATCGATGATGTGGGTCGAATTCAGACTGCTCAGCCGCGCCCAATAGCAGTCGGATCCTCCTTCAGGGCTGGGACCGCCCGACCGATAGGTGCCCGCCACGATGTCGATACCGACGCGATAGGTGCCGTCGGTTTCGATGACGGTCCTGGGGGCGAACGGCGGCGGGGGAGCGGTCACCGTGACTGTCTTGGTGATTTCTACCGCGGACGTCACCGTCGTTGCCGTCTTGCCGGAGCCGCCGCAACCTGCAAGAACAATCGCCGCGCCCGCGACAGCAATTTTCGTGCCGTGCATTGAAGGAGGGTAAGCAGCGGATGCTCGGACCTCCAGTGCAGGCGGTGGTGGTGGTGTCAAGCTAAACGCGTGTCGAAGGCTGATCTGTCGGCCGTCCGAAGTGTTGCCACCGCGGCCACCGTCGCCGCCGTAGCTGTCGGGGCGGCCGCTCCCGCCTTTGCCGCTCCGCCGATGAGCGGCCACTACCTCAAGACCACCGATCCGGCCGGCGGCGGCCGGGCTTTTACCGAGAACTGGTACTTCACCCCCTGCGGTGACGGGTGCGCCGACTTGTCGAGCCCGGCGTCCGGCCTCGGGGGCCGGGCGACGTTGGTGAATGGTCAGTGGACGCTTGATAGCACCGAGGACATCGTGTGTAAGGGCGGTGTCACGGAAGGCAACGCGGCGACCGCCCACTACACATGGGATCCGAACACCCTGACCGGCACGGTCCAAGTCATCCAAAACCGGGGCGTATGCGACCATCCGCCACAGTCATACTCCTTGAGCTTCCGGCTCACGAAGGCGCCCTGACGGGTGCTCCTGGGCGGTGTGTTGAATCGTCTTCGCAGTTGAATACCAAGAAGCTCCGTGTGGCCGACACCGTTACCCTCCGCAGCGACTTCCTACCGAAAGACCCGCAGCGCCTACTCCGTAGCTCCTGGCTGGACTGCGCACGGCTGTGGTTTAGGTGAGACGCTTCCAGCGACCCAAGCGCTCCCGGCAGCGCTGCCCGTTCTGCCTGCGCAATATCGCCGTCCATACACTCGGCCGATTCGCTGGTCCGGGCAACTGAGGCTAGACCTTTAGTCCGCCAGTTGCCGAAAGCACGTAGTCCCCTACTCATACCGATCCCCGACAAAGAGCGCATCCTGGGTGGGCGGCCAAGGAGGTGGCGAGATGTCCTATGTGATTGCGGAGCCGGAGATGATGACGGCGGCGGCAGCGGATTTGGCAGCCATCGGCGACACGCTCAACGCGGCGCACATGACGGCGGCGGCCCCGACCGTCGCGGTGCTGCCTGCCGCCGCCGATGAAGTATCGACGAGTATCGCGCACCTGTTCTCCGGTTACGGCCAGGAATATCAGAATCTGGCCGGGGAAGCGGCTGCGTCTTATGAGCACTTTGCGCAGAACTTGACGGCCAGCGCCGCTGCGTATGCCAGCGCAGAGGATGTCATCGCCGGGTTCTTGCAGGACTTCCCGATTTGGGCCAATTCCTTGTCGGCGAGCGCAACCAACGTATTCGTCTCGCTTGCCATTTTGATATTTGTACTCACTATTTTCATTGCACTTCTACTCGTTGTTCCTCCATCTCTTGCCGTTGCATTGCCACTCGTCTTCGCCGTTGTGGCGCCACTCGGCATCGCCGCTGACGTGTACATATTCGGTCCGATCATATTGCTCGCGCTTTTGGCGCAACTTGGTGCGGCTCTTTAGACGGATGTCGCGGATCGCGACCAACCGGCCATTCAAAGCCCGCACAGAGAATAAGGGCGGATGACGGCCCAGGACGCAGGCCGACATCCCAAGTCGCTTGGAGCGAACACGAGCCGGAGGATCTAGGTATCTGTTCTGAACTGCAAAAACTATGGTGCGCGATACTGGGATTGAACCAGTGACCTCTTCCGTGTCAGGGAAGCGCTCTCCCGCTGAGCTAATCGCGCCTGGGGGTCAAAACTTGGAGGTGGAGACGGGAATCGAACCCGTGTGCACGGCTTTGCAGGCCGTTGCCTCACCACTCGGCCACTCCACCGCGGGGGATTGATGCCACTTGCACCTTCGAGCGGACGACGGGATTCGAACCCGCGACCCTCACCTTGGCAAGGTGATGCGCTACCAACTGCGCTACGTCCGCGCGCAACGAGCGAGATCGTCGCCCGGTGCGAAGGACGACGATAGTCCACCCGAGCGGGCGCACACAAATCTCTTGGTTACGTTGCGGCTCTAGGCTAGCGCGCCCTCCGACACACGCGGCGAGTTCGGCGCTCTGCGATTCGTGCTACCCTTCGACGTCGTTCGCCCGTCGGCGCCGGGTCCCGTGGCTCAGTGGAAGAGCGTCCGCTTCACACGCGGAAGGTCGCTGGTTCGATCCCAGCCGGGACCACCCTTCTGACCTGCACGAACACGGCTCGTGCACTCGATGATCGGTTGGATTCGTCCGGTTCTTGGTGCATCCACGATCCTTGCCGTACAAGACAATCCGTTGGCCCGGCGAGCCCCTTCCCGCGCCCCGACGCCGATCCAGCCACTATCGAGATTCGATCACCGACACCGTGTTGTCGGCGCCGTTGGTGACGTAAACAGTGTGGCTGGCCGGATCCACCGCCACCCCGCCCGGGTGCTTGCCGACCGGCACGGTGGCGGTGACGGTGCGCGTCGAGGCGTCGATCACCGACACCGTGTTGTCCCGGTTGTTGGCGACGTAGACGGTGTGGGTGCCCGGGTCCACCGCCATCCCGACCGGGTTTTTGCCGACGGAGACGGTGGCGACGACCGTGCGCGTCGGGGCGTCGATCACCGACACGGTCCCGTCGTCGCCGGTGGCGACGTAGACGGTGTGGGTGCCCGGATCCACCGCCAGGTCGCCCGGGTTCTTGCCGACGGGCACGGTGGCGACGACCGTACGCGTCGAGGCGTCGATCACCGACACCGTGTTGTCCGCGGCGTTGGTGGCGTAGACGGTATGGGTGCCCGGATCCACCGCCACCTGGTGTGGTTGCTTGCCGACGGTCACGTCGGCGGTGACGGTGCGAGTCGGGGCGTCGATCACCGAAACGGTGCAGTCGTAGTCGCCGACGTGGGCAGCGGCCGTTCGAAGTCGACCGACGTAGACGGTGTGGGTGTCCGGGTCCACCGCCACCCCCGCCGGGTTCTCTTCCGGGCCCGTGCCGAGGGGCACGGTGGCGGTCACGGTGCGCGTTGAGGCGTCGATCACCGACACTGTGACGCCGTAGTTGGTGACGTAGACGGTGTGGGTGCCCGGGTCCACCGCCACCCCCTCCGGGCCATAGAACGGCTTGCCGACGGGCACGGTGGCGGTGACGGTGCGCGTCGAGGCGTCGATCACCGACATCGTGTCGTCGTCGCGGTTGGTGACGTAGACGGTGTGGGTGCCCGGGTCCACCGCCACACCCGACGCCGACTTGCCGACGGGCACCGTGGCGGTAACCCGGTAAGTCGGAGGCGTCTTACTGCATCCGGTGACGCCGATGGCGGCAACGGCGAGCAGCACGAGCGCGGCGACGGCGGTCGCGATGGAGAGCGCCGCGATTCTTGCGTTCTTCATGGTTTGCTTTCCTTTCCGCCGAACATGTCCGGGCTGGGATGCGCGGTGGCGTGGCTGTTGTGGTCGGTCACACCAAGCCTGCGGTGGGCGGCTTGCGTGTTTCTTGCTTGGTTCTTGTGCCGGTTCGCTGCCAAAGGCAATGCAGCGCAGGCAAATAGAGCAAACCGGCACTTCGACGCTTCAGCCCGCCGGCAGCTTCACCACCTCGGCGTTATCGCGGTCGGTGACGTAGACGGCGCCCGACGTGTCCACCGCCACCGCCCAAGGGTCGCCGAGGCCGACGAACGGCAGCACGGTTTGGGTGTTCGACCCGGCCGCGAGCTTCACGACGCGCTTGTTGGTGGAGTCGGCGACGTACACGGCGCCCGCCGTGTCCACCGCTACGCCGTGCGGGCCGCCGACTCGGCTGAAGCCGTTGAACGGCAGGACAATTGGCGTGTTCGACCCGGCCGCCAGCTTCATGACCTTGTCGAAGTCGAGGACGTAGACATCGCCGGCGGTGTCCACCGCAAGCCCCCCAGGGTCGCCAAGGCCGTTGAACGGCAGGACCGTTGGCGTGTTGGACCCGGCGGCCAACTTCAGCACCCGATTCTTGCGGTAATCGGTGACGAATACATCGCCTGCGGTATCGACCGCGACATCCCGCGGGGCGACGCCCGAAAACGGCAGCACGGTCTGGGTATTGGAGTCTGGCGCCAACTTCAACACTCGATTGGTCGTGTTGTCGACGACGTAGGTGTTGCCGGCGGTGTCGACCGCCACGCTCTCGGGGAAGCCGAGTCCGGTGAACCGCAGGTCGGTTTGGGTGTTGGACCCGGCCGCCAGCTTGATGACCCGGTTGCGGCGGTCGCGCGAGGTGTTGTTGACGACGTAGACATTGCCGGCGGTGTCCACCGCCACGGCCCAGGGATCGTCGATGCCACTGAACGGCAGCACCGTCTGTCGGCACGCCGGCGGCGCCGTTGACTGCGCCGACGAGAGCTTCACGACTCTGTTGTTCTGGCCGTCGGCCACATACACATTTCCGGCGGTGTCGACCGCGACACTCTCGGGGCCGGTGAGGCCGGTGAACGGCAGCACCGTCTGGGTGCACGATCCGGACGCCAACGTCACCACGGTGTTGTTGAAATAGTCTGTGACAGAAGCCTTTCCGGCGGTGTCCACCGCCACCCCGATGGGGCCTTGGAGCCCGTCGAACGGCAGTGCGGCCTGGGTGGTCGCCCCGGCCGCCAGCGTCACCACCCGCTTGCTGCCGAAGTCGGCGACGTAGACGGTGCCGGTGCCGTCCACCGCGACGCCGCGCGGGCGGCCGAGGTGGGTGAATGGCAGCACCGTCTGGGTGGTCGACCCGGCGGCCAACTCGACCACCCGGGCGTTGAGGTAGTCGGCGACGTAAACGGCGCCGGCCGCATCCACTGCCACGCCGTCCGGGCCGTTGAGGTCCGTGAACGGCAACACCGTCTGGGTGTCGGACCCGGCCGGCAGCTTCACCACCCGGTTGTTGTGGTCGTCAGTGACGTAGACGGCGCCGGCTTTGTCCACCGCCACGCTGTCGGGGTAGTTGAGCCCGGAGAACGGCAGCACCGTCGGGCTGTTCGACCCCGGGGCCAACTTCAGCACTCGTTTGTTGCCGCTGTCGGCGACATACACTGCGCCGCTGGCATCCACCGCGACGCCGGCGGGGTGGTTGAGACCGCCCAGCGGCAGCACGGTTTGTTGGGGCGCCGGCGCCGACCGCGGCGACGAGTGGCACGCGGTGAGGCCGATGACGGCAACGGCGAGGGCGACGATCGTGGCGTTTCGGCGTTGCGGCCACGGCCGCTGCTGCGGTCGCATGCTACTTCTCGCCCGGGTAAGGCACCGCGCTGATGACCGCGCCGCCGTTGAGCGGGGGTCCCAACAGAACGTTGGTGGTGCCGGCGGTGGGGTCGTACTCGAGCAGCGACTGGGCGGGTCCGCAACCGGCGACCGTGGCTTTGAGATCGAGGTTCCCGCCGTGGATGCCGATCACGTAGATGCTGTGACTCGGATCGACGTTGGGGACCGCCACCTTGGACACCGTGCCGTCGGGGTTGAGCTTGCCGAGGTGGATGGCGCCGCATCCGCCCGCGTACTGGACATAGGTGCCGGCCGGCAGTTGCCATGCGCTGATGTCGCCGGTGTCGTGCGACGCCGGGTCCGTTATTGGCGCGGTCAGCGCGGTCGGTGCCGAACCGTCGATGGGGACCAGCCAGAGCCGTGAATGCTGGTTTGCGGCAGTGCAGTTGGCGAGGACGGTTTTCGCGCCGGCGTCCCACCATCGCACCGGTGAGCAGCTTCCTGCCGCAGACGACAGCTCCTTACCGACTGTTCCGTCGTTGCCCATCAGAGCAAGGCCGGAGGCGGTACCCAGCACCAGCTGCGTGCCGTCCGGGGTTGACAGGTACTGACCGTCGAAGGCGCTCGCGAGCTTGTCGGTCGGATAGGTCAGCTGCGGATTGCCGGCCAGGTCGACCCGCGTCAGTTTCTTGTCCACGGTCAGCAGCAGGGCCTTGCCGTCGGGGCGCGTGAAGCGAGGGGCGACAGACGAGCCGTCAACGGTGAACGTGGTGCGGGTGCCGTTGTGCAGGTCGGGCTCGGTGATCACCGTCGATTTTCCGGGGCCCGCGGAGGCCCAAACGGCATGGCTGCCGTCGCCCGACCAGTCGACCCCATTGGGTTCCGTGTTCGGCGGGAAGGTAGTGATCGTGTAGCGACCGCCCGCCGGGTCGACGAGGTACAGGGTGACGGGAACCGTGCCGGGCGCCGGCGAGCCCGGAGGCGGAGACCCGCCGGGAGGCACACTCACGGCCGGGCTCCAGGTGGCGAGCATCCAGCCCGGACCGACTTGCGACCAGGGCACCTCGCCGATCGATTTCTCGACACCGTGAGCCGCCATCTCCGCGGCCGGGGCCGGCGTGGATGTCGTGGGGCCCGGCGCCTGGTGCGATGCGGTCGCATCGTTCGACGAGCACCCTGCCGCCAGGACCGCGCCCAGCGCGACGAGGCTTGCGCACCGTCGCCATGTCCTCCCCGAGAGGGCTTCGTGGCCGCGGGTGGAGCGGCGCGAGCTGGTGATCATTTCGGTTCCTTTCCCGCGAGCGGTAAGTGGTCCTGGCAATTGCGGCAACCATGTCGCCGACACCTTGCGTGATTCTTGCGGGGTTCTTGTGCGCGCCGCCGCCCATTCAGCCCAAATAGCGCAGCCTCCAACGGATCCGAACCCGGAACATCCCGCCTGCCGGCGCGGGAAGATCCCACCACTGTTCCTGGGGCGGCCCGCCCGACGGTGCGGTAGTGTCCTGACCGACCGAGCATGGAACTTGCGTTCCGCGTGGGTGCGGCTCGGCGGTGGCGGTAGGGAGGAGATGGCAGGTGTATCGACTCTTCAAGAAGGTCTGGATCCCACTACTTCTTGTTGTCGTCGTCGCGCTCGGTTCGTATGTTGTGCTGAGGGTCCGCGCCAGTTTCGGCGCCACCGCACACGCCGCGAGCCACGACGCGAACGCCGACGACACGAAGCCGTTCAACCCGAAACACATCACCTACGAGGTCACTTCGCCATCGGGGGGCAGCGTCAGCGCCAACTACCTCGACGAGAACGGGCAACCCCATCTCGTCGAGCACGCCCCGCTGCCGTGGTCGTACACGATCGTGACGACCCTGCCGTCGATGTCGGCCAACATCGTCGCCCAAGGTGACAAAGGCCTGCGCAACATCCGATGTCGGGTCATCGTCGACGGCCAAGTCCGCGACGACCGCACCATCGACGAATACGAGCCCTTCATCTACTGCCTGGTGAAATCCGTATGAGTACCGAGCCCGGCTCCCGCTCCCGCATCGCCCGCATGATCCGCGTCCTGGCGGTGCCGATCATCCTGCTTTGGCTGCTTGTCGCGCTCGGCACCACCCTGTTCACGCCGTCGCTCGGCGACGTCGCGGGCAGGCACTCGGTGCCCATGACCCCGCGGGACGCGACCGCATTCAAAGACATGATGAAAATCGGCCACAAGTTCCAGGAGTTCGACACCGACTCCACGGCGATGGTCGTGTTGGAAGGCGACGACAAGCTCGGCGACAGCGCGCACGAGTTCTACAACCAGATCGTCGCCAAGCTCAAGGCCAGCAAGCATGTCCAGTTCCTGCAGGATTTCTGGAGTGACCCGCTGACCGCCGCCGGCTCCCAGAGCCCGGACGGTAAAGCCGCCTACGTGCAGGTCTTCCTCGACGGCGCGCAGGGCACCACGCCCGCCCACAGGTCGGTGGCCGAGGTCCGCAAGATCGTGAAAAGCGTCCCGCCGCCGCCGGGGGTCAAGGCCTACGTGGCCGGCAACACCGCGCTCAATACCGACACGCTGATCGCCGCGCACAACAGCATGGAACTGATGACGATGGTCACGATCGGCGTCATCTTCGTGATGCTGCTGATCATCTATCGCTCGCTGAAGAACGCGATCCTGGCGCTGATCCTGGTCCGCTTCGAGCTCTATGCCGCGGAAGGCATTGTGGCGACCGCCGGGAATCTGGACATCATCGGGCTGACCCCGTACGCCGTCAGCATGGTCACGATGCTGACCATCGCCACGGGAACCGACTATTTCATCTTCCTGTTGGGCCGCTATCACGAAGCCCGATCCCGCGGCGAGGACCGCGAGCAGGCGTACTACAGCGCCTACAACGGCGTCGTGCACGTCATCCTGGGGTCGGGTCTGACGATCGTGGGCGCCTGCCTGTGCCTGACCGCGACCAAGCTTCCGTACTTCCAGACGATGGGCATCCCGTGCGCCATCGCGCTGGTGGTGACGATGCTGGCGGGCCTAACGCTGGCTCCCGCATTGCTCGCGGTCGCGTCGAGGTTCGGTTTCTTCGATCCGAAACGTCAAGTGTCGGAACGGGGTTGGCGCAAGGTCGGCACGATGGTGACGAGGTGGCCGGTGCCCATCATCGTCGTGGCGTCCTTTGTCGCGGTGATCGGTTTCGTCAGTCTGACGACCTATGTCCCGACCTACAACGACAGGAAGTTCACCCCGCCGGACATCGCGGCGAACGTCGCGCAGACGGCGGCGGAGCGGCACTTCAGCCCGGCGCGGATGAATCCGGAACTACTGATGGTCGAAGCCGACCACGATCTGCGCGATCCGGCGGACATGCTGATCATCGACAGGATCGCCAAGAGCGTCTTCCATGAACGCGGCATCGGGCGCGTCCAAACCATCACCCGCCCGCTGGGCGCGCCGATCGAGCACAGTTCGATCCCCTTCGTGATCGCCATGAACAGCTCCAGCACCCTGCAGACCGCGAAATTCATGAACGACAGCATGGCGTCGATGCTCGAACAGGCCGACGAGATGGGCCGAACGATCAGCGTCATGCAGCACATGTATGGCGTCATGCAGCAGATGACCGCCACGACGCACAGCATGGATCGCCGAACGCACGACCTGGTGGACACCACCAACGAGCTGCGGGACCGCATCGCGGACTTCGACGACTTCTGGCGGCCCATTCGCAGCTATTTCTATTGGGAGAGGCACTGTTTCGACATTCCCATGTGCTGGTCCTTGCGCTCAATCTTCGACGCGCTCGACGGCATCGACCAGATTTCCGACAAATTCGCCGGCCTCACAGTCGATTTTGACGCCCTGGACCGGTTGATGCCACAGCTGCTCGCCGACTTTCCCAAGACCATCGAGTCGATGCAAAGAATGCGCGACTTCATGCTGTCCACGCACAGCTCGATGGCAGGCATCCAGCGGCACATGCAAGAGAACGCCGAAGGCTCGACGATGATGGGGAACTACTTCGACGAAGCCAAGAACGACGACAGCTTCTACCTTCCGCCCGAAGTCTTCAAAAACCCCGACTTCAAGCGCGGTTTGAAGATGTTCGTCTCGCCCGACGGTAAGGCCGTGCGGTTCATCATCACCCACCAGGGCGACCCCGCCTCGGTGGACGGGATCCGGCACGTGCAGGGCGTCAAGCAGGCGGTTGCCGACGCGGTCAAGGGGACTCCCTTGGAGTCTGCGAAGGTGTCGCTGGCCGGCACCGCCTCGATGTACAGCGACATGCAGGACGGCGTGAAGATCGACCTGACGATCGCCGGCATCGCGACGCTCATCCTGATCTTCGGCATCATGCTGGTGATCACCCGCAGCCTGGTGGCCGCGCTGGTGATCGTCGGCACCGTGCTCGCGTCGCTGGGCACCGCGTGCGGTCTGTCCGTGCTGCTCTGGCAGGACATCCTCGGGGTGGGCCTGCAATGGATCGTGCTACCGCTGACGGTGATCATCCTGCTGGCCGTCGGGTCCGACTACAACCTGCTGCTGGTCTCTCGCCTGAAGGAAGAAATCCCCGCCGGCCTGAACACCGGCATCATCCGGGGCATGGGAGCCTCCGGCCGGGTGGTCACCGCGGCCGGCCTGATTTTCGCGGCGACCATGGCGTCGATGATCGTCAGCGACCTGGTGGTGATCGGGCAGTTCGGCACCGCGATCGGGTTGGGTCTGCTCGTCGACACGTTCATCGTTCGGGCCTTCATGACGCCGGCGATCGCCGCCGCGCTGGGCCGCTGGTTCTGGTGGCCGCTGGACACGTTCGCCATGCGGAAGCGGGAGGCCCCTAAGTCGGAGCCGGAGGGTGACACCGCGCCCGTCCCGCAACTGACGGGGGTGTGACGCAATGGAATCGAAGCTTCGCCAGCGCACCGATGGCCGCCTGGACCGGTCCCGTGATCCCGCGATCCTCAACGCCGCTCTTGCCGCACTGACCGAGAACGGGTACGACGCCACGAACATGGACGACATCGCCGCGCGGGCCGGCGTCGGCAAGGCCGCGATCTATCGGCGGTGGTCGTCGAAAGCGGCATTGATGACCGACGTCCTCGTCTACTGGCGGCCCGATCTGCGCGACGACGACGTGTACGACACCGGCAGCCTGGCCGGCGATTTGGACGCCCTGATCGAGCGCGCGGTGCGCAACGACAACGAGTTGATCACCAACGACCTCGTTCTCCGCGTTGCCCTGGAAGCGACGCACGACCGCGAACTCGCCACTGCCCTCGACGACCTGCTGTTGTTGCGGGGCCGACGCGTGATGACGACAATCCTGGCCCGCGCCGCGGCCCGCGGTGAGATCGCCGGTGACCGCGACTGGTCCCCGGTCGCCGACGTGCTCACCGCGATGAGTTTGTTTCGGGTGCTCAACGGCCAGACCGTCGACGCGGGTTACTTCCGGCAGGTCATCGACACACTTGTGCTTCCCGCGCTGTCCACCTAGAGCTTCTCGGTATCGCGCGAGAGCTGTAACAGTTTCGTAATGGGGAAAACGGGCGCCCCGCTAGCCGACGGAGCGGGCGTTGCGCCGGCGGAAGAAATCCGTCCACGACACGACCTCGGGATGCTGTTTGAGCAGGGCCCGGCGCTGGCGCTCGGTCATCCCGCCCCAGATTCCGAACTCGACCTTGTTGTCGAGTGCCTCCGCCGCGCAC
Organism: Mycobacterium sp. NGS64; assembly: GCF_059812245.1. Lineage (NCBI taxonomy): Bacteria > Bacillati > Actinomycetota > Actinomycetes > Mycobacteriales > Mycobacteriaceae > Mycobacterium > Mycobacterium sp. NGS64. The sequence goes on from NZ_JCALCI010000001.1 coordinate 1,231,274, forward strand.
TCCCGCAGCACGGGGCAGTGACGGCAGATCACGGCAGCCTTACGTTGTGCCGCGCCCCGCACGAACATTTCGTCGGGATCTGCGTCTCTGCACAGCGCCTCCATGACCCAGGTGCGATCGTCCGCCTCCACGGGGCGCGGAGCGCTGGTCACGGGCACAAGACTGATTGGCCGCACGGCCGTCGCTGATTCTGGCAATGAGCTATCCCTTCGTACCGGCCGGCCGAGCGCATGCTCTGCGACCGCCTCCCCTGAGACCCCGTTGGGACGCGCGCCACATCGTGCCCGTTCGTGTGACCTAAATCCCCCCGGTTCCCAAGTTAAGGGATTCAATATCGATTGCGCAACGTTTTGTGGCACATCCGTACCTTTTTTCTTGATTGGCTCGGAGTTTAATGCCGGTGACCTCGGCGTTTGCCGACGCGCTGTCGGACCCGCCCGCGACGAACCCACGCACCTCCGACCGAAATCGTGATCGACTAGTCCCAGCAGCTACAGAGCGAGAGACAAGGACGGTGGACGATGGCAGCCAACCAAGAGGGCATCGGCGTGTTGAAGCTCGAATGCCCGCAACGCCACCCGGTGGGCAGGATCCTCAAGGAGGCCCCGCACCAGTCGGTCATGTACGACCCCGGCGCGATGGCCGGAGAGCGCCGATTCTGGCCCAACGAAGAGGACCAGCCGCAGTTCAAGACGCACTGCCGCTTCTGCGATAAGCCGGTGGGCGAGGTCACGAGCACCCTGCAGGGCCAACTGGCGTCCCTGGTCGGCGACGCCTCGCAGACCATCGGAACCGTCACGATGCAGTTCGCCTAGGCGGCGTTACAGTCTTGGGGCGCGATGTTAAGCGCCGACGCGTGAGAGGAGCCCCGTGCCGACACCGGACGACGCCCCCCGCCCGCCCGAAGGCGACTGGCTGGGCACCCCATACCTGAAGTTCGAACGCCAGGGGCCGATCGCGGTGTGCACGATCGACCGCCCCGAAGCGCGCAACGCCCTGACGCCGGCGATGTACTTCGGGATCCGTTACGCCATAGGGCGTGTCAGCGAGGACCCGGACCTGGCCGGGCTGTTGATCACCGGAACCGGGGACGTCTTCGCGCCCGGCGGCGACATGGGCGGCGGGGGAGCCACCGATAACTGGATCACGTTCGGCTCGGCGCTGGGCATGGACGTCACGCCGTTCGACGCGGTGCGCACGTCGGCCAAGCCCGTCGTCTCCGCGGTCAACGGGCTGTGCCAGGGCGGCGGCATGCAGATCGCGCTGTGCAGCGACCTGTCCGTGGTCAGCGAGCGGGCGACCTTCCGGGTACCTGAGCTGTTCCGCGGCTACGCCGACACCTACTACAGCCAGATGCTCGTCCGCGTGATCGGGCCGGTCCGCACCCGCGACCTGATGTTCACCGGCCGCGTGTTGAGCGCCGCCGAGGCCCTCGACTGGGGCCTGGTCACCCGGGTGGTGCCCCACGACGAGCTGCTCGCCACGGCCAAAGACCTGCTGGCGCAGGTGTGCCGGACCGCGCCGCGCGCCCGCGGCGTCATCAAGTCCAGCATCGACAGCTACCTCGGCCTGTACGACCGCATCGGCATGACCGCCAGCCTCACCGACGCCGAGGCCCGCGACGGCTTCCGCGCGTTCAAGGAGCGCCGCTCGCCGGACTGGGTGCACCCGGGGCTGCGCACCGAGGGACGGCTATAGGTCGATCCACTCGCCGTGCGCCGCGACCCGCAGCACGCCGGCGAGACCGGCCTGATCGAACGCCGCGGCGAATTCGTCGGCGCCCTCGCTGAAGTGGGCCCAGCCGTCGACGTGGGCCGGGATCACGACCTTGGCGCCGAGGACCTCGGCGGCGGCGGCCGCGCGCGCCGACGTCAGCGTCAACGGCCGGCCGCGCTCCTTCGCGGGCACGCGCGCCGCCCCCGCGAAGAGCACCGCGACGTCGATCTCGCCGACCCGATCGGCGACGGCCTTGACCGCGTTCATCGAGGCGTTGTCACCGCTGAGATATACGGTGGGCACGCCGGGTCCCGACAGCACGAACCCCGTCACCTCGCAATTGACGTGGCCGCCGGCGTCGCGCTGCCCGTCGGCCGGGCCGTGGACCGCCGGAACCGCTTGCGCCACAAGCGAACCCGAGCCGCCCGGCAGGTCATACGACTCCCACGCCGGCACGCCTACCGCGGGCGGGCCCAGCCGCCCGGCGGCACCGGGATTGGTGAGCACCAGCGGGGCGGCCAGCGCCATCCCGCGGCCGTCATCGTCGAGGTTGTCGGGATGCTGGTCGTGACTGATCAACACCGCATCCACCGGACCCAACGCGTCGGCGCCCACCGCCGGCCCCGCGAGCTTGGTCAGGTAGCCATGCTCACCGGGCGGATCGAAGGTCGGATCCATCACGATCCGGCGGCCTGCGATGTCGATGACCGTCGTCGGCCCGCCCAGCACCGTGATCGCAAAGTCGCGTCGCCGCGAGTCAAACATTTCTTGGCCGGCCTTCCCAATATGGTTCGCGCAGAGCGGTTTTGAGGATCTTGCCGCTCGCGTTGCGGGGGAGCGACGGCACGAAGTCTACGGTGCGCGGGCATTTGTAGCCGGCCAGGTGCCCTCGGCAGAACTCGATGATGTCGGCGGCGTCGACCTCCTCGGTGGCGACGACGATCGCCTTGACCGATTCGCCCCAGAAGTCGTCGGGCACGCCGATCACGGCGGCGTCGGCGACGGCCGGGTGCTCGATCAGCACGCTCTCCACCTCGGGCCCGTACACGTTCTCGCCGCCGGTGATGATCATGTCCTTGAGCCGGTCCTCGATGTAGACGTAGCCGTCGGCGTCGAGGCGGCCGATGTCGCCGGTGCGCACCCAGTCGTCGTCGGTGATCGTCTCGGCCGTCGCGTCGGGGCGGTTGAGGTAGCCGCTCATGTTCTGGTTGCTGCGCACCCAGATCTCGCCCGGCTGCCCGACGGGCAGCACCTCGCCCGTTTCGGGGTCGACCACCCGAATCTCGGTGCCCAGCACGGGCTTTCCGGCCGACAGCTGCAGGTGGGGCCGGTCGGGGTCGCGGTGGTCGTCGTCGCCGAGCGCCGTGACGGCCCCGCACAGTTCCGTCTGCCCGTACACCTGGACGAAGTTCGTCTCGGGCCAGGTTTCGAGCGCCCGGTGCAGCAGCGGCACCGGCATCGGCGCGGCCCCGTAGACGATGTAGCGCAGGCCCGCGATCGCCGCGCTCGCCGCCTCGCCGGCTTCCAGGAACCGGGCGATGACCGGTGGCACGAAGAACGCGTGCGTCGCGCCGGATCGCACCGCCCCGATCAACGCCGCGGCGTCGGGCTCGCGGGTGATGATCGTCGGCACCCCCGCCGCGATGCCGAACAGCGCGTAGCCGATTCCGCCGACGTGGAAGAGGGGCATCGCCACCAGGTTCGCGTCCCCGTCACCGAACGGGAACGCCGGCGCCAGGTTCGCCGCGTGATTGGCCAGCGCCCGCTGGCTCAGCAGCACACCTTTGGGTCGCCCGGTGGTGCCGGAGCTGTAGATCACCAGCGCGGTTTCGCCCTCGTCGACCTCGGCGGCCGGCGCGGGTTGCGCTGCGGCGAGCAGGGATTCGTACTCGTCGTCGATCACCACGATGCGGTCCAGGCCGTCGACCCGCGCGGCGGCCGCCTCGGCGGCGGGCCGCAGTTCCGCGCCGACGAACAGCAGCCGCGGGCGGCTGTCGGCCAGCACGTGCGTGAGCTCGTCGCCCATCACCCGCCAGTTGACGACGGTCGTCACCGCGCCGATCGACGCCGCGGCGAACAGGATCTCCAGGCAGGCCGGGTGATTCTTGTCCAGGAATGCCACGCAATCACCGCGCCGCACGCCGGCGGCTTGCAGCGCCCCGGCCGCCCGCCGAATCCGCGACGCCCACTGCGCCCACGACCACTGCCGCTCGCCGTAGCGGATCGCGACGTCGTCGGGCCGCTGCCGGGCGTGTCGCTCGACCAACCCGGCGAGCGTCGTGCTGTCCATAACCCCTCCGCAGAAGTCAATTTGTTCCACTCTGTGATACGCGGTCGCGCTCCCGCACGCCGCGGCGGGCCGCGGTTTCAGATCCACGCGAGCTGGCGAGGTAGCCGGCGGCAAGCACCAGCGCACAACCGCCCAGCTGCAGCGCCGAGGGACGCTCGCCCAGCACAACGGCGCCCAGCGCGACCGCGCCCACCGGGGTCAGCAGCAGCAGCGCGGAGCTGACGGTGCTGGGGACGCGGGCCGAGAAGAACGCCACGAACAGCCAGCCGAGCAACTGGCCGGTGACGGCGACCAGGATCAACCATCCGACGGCGTGCCAGCCGGGCCGCAGCTCCAAGCCGTGCCACCAGGGCCCGACGGCGACCGCCAGCACCGCCGACGTCGCCAACACGACCGCGTAGGTCTGCATGGCTTGGCCGGCCTGCCCACCGCGTCGCAGCAGAAACAGGAATCCCGAATAGCACAGCGCGGCGCCGATCGCGTGCGCGGTGCCCAGCGCGGGGTTGCTGCCCGAGATTCCGTGCTCCAGCATCCCGCCGGCGAGCGCGACGCCGACCAGGAGCGCGGGCAGCGCCAGCAGGAACCGGGCCGAGACCCTCTCCCGGTCGACGAGCCAGCTCAACAGTGGAACGACGGCGACCTGGGTGTTGACCAGGACGGTCGATAGGCCCGCCCCCACCTCCGGAATGGCCTGCGTCCACAGCAACATGTCACCGGCGAACAGGGCGCCGCAGCAGGCGGCTGAGAGCAGGCCGCGCCGCGACAGGGCGCGGCCCCGTCGCCGTTCGGGGATGGCGAGCACGACGACCACCGGCAGCGCGAGCAGGCAGCGCGCGGCCGTCGCGGTCGCCGGGGTTGTCGCGGCCAGTTTCAGGAAGACGGCCGAGGCGGACACGCACAGGGCGCCGACGGCCAATCCGACCCGGTCTGCAGGTGTGCGCTTCATGACTATATGGGTACCCGGCTTTCTAATGGTTAAAATCTATTTTTAGGAATTAGGTGGTGATGGCCGATGGTGCGGTCGGAGGCGGCCGGACTCGACCTCCGCGGGGGTCATCCCGCGCTCGACCTGGTCAATACGGTCGCGTGGCGCGGTGACCCGCAGCGCCGTACGGACTACCTGGAGGACTATCTCGACCTGGTGGCGTGGGCGCGCCACGCCGGGGTGCTGTCGCCCGGGGAGGCGCGCGAGCTCGCCCACTGGGCCGACTCGCGCGATGCCGCCGGGAGAGCGTTGCGTCAGACCGTCCGGTTCAGAGAGGCACTGCATCGCATCTGGACGGGGTGCGGGTCAACCCGCGATGCCGACACGATCGCCGGCGCATACCGATCGGCGCTACGGGCCCAACGCCTCACGATCGACGGCGACGTCGCCGGGTGGCACGAGGTGGCGCTGGACGCGCAAACGCCGCTGCATCGGCTGGCCGCCGAATCGGTGACGCTGTTGACCACCATCCCGTTGTCGCGCATCAAGCGATGCGGCGACTCGGCGTGCGGCTGGCTGTTCCTCGACACCAGTCACCGGCAGAACCGCCGATGGTGCAGCACCGCCGACTGCGGCAACCGCGCCCGAGTCCGACGGTTCTACGAGCGCACCCGGGACGCCCGGCCGGATCACTAGCGCAGTGTGAACTGAGGGCTTTGCGTGTGCGCACAGGGCGGGAATTTGGCCGGTCCGCCGCCCCGGGCTCACACGCGACGCCGTGAGTTCACACGCGGCGCCGTGGGCGCACACCGGGCGCCGGTGTGCCACTATCACTGCCATGGTCAACGCCGATCGCGCCCGGTCCCGCACCTTCGTCGTGACGGGGGCGGCGTCCGGCATCGGCCTGGCCACCGCGCGGCGCCTGCTTGCCGAAGGCGGCACCGTCGTCGGCGCCGACGTGGCGGCCCCACCCGACCTGGGAGCCGAATTCCATTTCGTCACCGCCGACATCACCGACGAGGACGCCATCGCCGCGGTGCTCGCCGCGGTCCCCGACCGCCTCGACGGCGTGTTCCACGCGGCGGGCGTCGCCGGCGGCGGGCCGGTGCACCTGCTCGACCGCAAGGAATGGGAGCGGGTGATCGGCATCAACCTGACCGGCACGTTCCTGGTGGCCAAGGCGGCGCTGGCCAGGATGATCGAGCAGCCCCGCGTCGACGGGGAGCGGGGCTCGATCGTCACCGTCGCCAGCATCGAGGGGCTGGAGGGCACGGCCGGCGGCAGCTCCTACAACGCGGCCAAGGGCGGCGTCGTCCTGCTCACCAAGAACATCGCGCTCGACTACGGGCCCAGCGGCATCCGCGCCAACGCCATCTGCCCCGGCTTCATCGAAACCCCCATGGCCCAAGGCGTTTTCGGCCTGCCGGGGATGGAGGGCCCGCTGGCCTCGATCACCGAGGAGCACGCCCTGCAACGGTTCGGCCAGCCCGAGGAGGTCGCGGCGATGGCGGCGTTCCTGCTGTCGCCCGACGCCTCGTTCGTCAGCGGCCAGGCCATCGCCGTCGACGGCGGCTACACCGCCGGTCGCGATCACGGTGTCGTCAAACTCTTCGGCTTGCCCGACTAGCGCCTTAAGATTCGCCCATGGTCACTCCCGACGAGGCGATCGCGGCGATTCGAGGCACCGGCGGGGCGCAGCCGGGCTACCGCGCGCTGCACGCCAAAGGCACGCTGTACCGCGGCACGTTCACCGCGACCCCCGACGCGGCGGGCCTTTCGCGCGCCAAGCACCTCGACGGCTCGACGGTGCCCGCGCTGATCCGCTTCTCCAACGGATCGGGCAACCCGTCCCAGCGCGACGGCGCGCCCGGGGTGCGGGGGCTCGCGGTGAAGTTCACGCTGCCCGACGGGTCCACCACCGACGTCTCGACGCAGACCGCCCGGCTGTTCGTCTCCAGCACGCCGGACGGGTTCGTCGATCTGCTCAAGGCGATGCGGCCCAGCCCGACGACGCCGCTGCGCATGGCCAAGTACTTCCTGACCCATCCCCGGCTGTTCGGCGCCCTGCCCGTGCTGCGCGACGCCAACAAGGTGCCGACCAGCTACGCCACCATCGAGTACCACGGCCTGCACGCCTTCCGCTGGGTCGCCGCCGACGGCAGCGCCAGATTCGTTCGCTACCACTGGGTTCCGGCCACCGAGTCCAAGGCGCCGGCCCCGCAAAGTGACGGCCCGGACTTTCTCACCGACGAACTGAACGCGCGCCTGGCAACCGGTCCGGTCCGGTTCGACTTCCGCGTCCAGATCGCCGGGCCCGACGACTCGACGGTCGACCCGTCGGCGGCCTGGCAGAGCACCCAGATCGTCACCGTCGGCACGCTGCAGATCGACGGCCTGGACACGCAGCGCGAGCACGGCGGCGACATCGTCGTGTTCGACCCGATGCGCGTCACCGACGGCATCGAACCCTCCGACGATCCGGTGCTGCACTTCCGCAGCATCGCGTATTCGGCGTCGGTCAAGCTGCGCACCGGCGTGGACCGCGGGCCCGAAGCGCCGCCCGTCTGAGGCCGACTAAACTTCGCGGGAGTGCTGCTCTCCCATATGGTTTTGATCGTCGTGGCCGGGTTCGCCGCCGGCGCCATCAACGCCCTCGTCGGATCGGGCACCCTGGTCACCTTCCCGACGCTCGTCGCCCTCGGCTATCCGCCCGTCACTGCCACCATGTCGAACGCGGTCGGCCTGGTGGCGGGCAGCGTGTCGGGCACCTGGGGCTACCGCGCCGAGCTGGCCGGGCAGTGGGATCGGCTGCGCTGGCAACTGCCGGCGTCGCTGGCCGGTGCGGTGCTGGGCGCCTTCCTGCTGCTGCACCTGCCCCCGACGGTGTTCGCCCGCATCGTTCCCGTGCTGTTGGTGCTGGCGCTGGTGCTGGTGGTGATCGGGCCGAAGCTGCAGACGTGGGCGGCGCAGCGCGCGGAGGAGGCGGGGCGTTCGCCCGAGCACATCACGCCGGCACGCAAGGCCTTACTGGTGTTCGGGACGTTCGCCGTCGCGGTCTACGGTGGCTACTTCACCGCCGCGCAGGGCATCCTGCTGGTCGGCGTCATGGGCGCGCTGCTGCCCGAGTCGGTGCAGCGCATGAATGCGGCCAAGAACCTGCTGACGCTGGTGGTGAACGTCGTTGCGGCGGTGAGCTATTCGCTGGTGGCGTTCGGCCGGATCAGCTGGCCGGTCGCCGGGCTGATCGCGGCGGGCTCGCTGATCGGGGGACTGGTCGGGGCGCGCTACGGGCGCCGGCTCTCGCCGACGGCGCTGCGCTCGACGATCGTGGTGGTCGGGCTGATCGGCCTGTACCGTCTGCTCACCGTGGGTTGACGACGGCCTCGGCGATGACATCCATCACGTCGTGGCGCTTTTGCCACGCCCGCAGCTGACGCATCGCCCCGTTGCCCTGCGCAGCGACGCGCTCGAGTTCGGTTGTGACGCGGTCGTATTCACCGAGCGCGTCCAGCGCCGGGCGCACCCGCTGCACCAGCGCGCCCAACATCTGGCGCACCGGCACCGCCCCGCCGCCATGGATCAGGTCGAGCGTGTGTCCCGCGAGCCCGTCGTGCGCGGCCTTCCAGTACGCGGCCCGCAGCGCCGCGGGCGGCAGGCGCTCGTGGTCCCCGCCCCGCTCGTCGAGCGCCGTCATCACCGCGGCCCTGGCCAATGTCGCCAGCAGCACCGTCTCGTCGACCGTGGCCGGCACGTCGGCCACCCGGATCTCGACGGTCGGGAAGTTCTCCGACGGGCGCACATCCCAATAGACCATCTTGTGGTCGAGGATGACCTCGCTGTCGATCAGCATGCGCACGGTGCGGTCGTACTCCTCGGGCGCGGGGAAGAACGGCGGCGGCCCGGCCACCGGCCAGCGCCGCCACAGCACACTGCGCCAGCTCGCGTAGCCGCTGTCGGCGCTGCGATACACCCGCGAATTGGCCGACAGCGCAAGCAGTGACGGCAGCCACGGCCGCAGCCAGTTGCTGACCCGGATCGCGGCGGCCCGGTCGGGCACCTCCACATGGACGTGACACCCGCAGATGCCCTGCTCGTGCGCGACCATCCCGTACGCCTCGCCGATCCGCCGGTACCGGGGTGTGTCGGTGACGGGAAACTCGTGCGGCGTGCTGGGCGGCAGGCCGGCGGCGAGCAACTGCACCCCGGCGGCCTCGGCGGCCTCGGCGGCGGCGCGGCGCAGCCGGGTGAGTTGCTCGCCCAGTTCCGCGCTGGTCGCCGTGACGCTGGAGTTGGTTTCGACCTGGCAGCTGCTCAGTTCCAGCTGCAGGGTCGCGCCCCGCCGCTCGGCTTCCTCGGCCACCGCGGCGTTGCGGGGGGCCGGTTCGCCGGTACGCGGGTCGACGAGGAGGAATTCTTCCTCCGCACCGAAGGTGGGAAGCCCGCTCATTCAGCCGATTATCGGCCGATTGATTCGGGGCGGCTTACCAGCGAGCGGTCGACGCGAGCGCGGCGTCCGCGGTCGGGTAAACCGGCAGCAGGCGGTTCAGCCCGCAGGCGTCGACGATGCGGGCGACGAACGGTTCGCAGGTGACCAGGCGCAACTCGATGCCGCGCTCTCGACACCGCTTCGCCTCCTCGGCCAGCACCGCGAACGCGCAGCAGCCCATGAATTCGAGGCCGCTGACGTCGATGACGAAGGGACCGGGCGGGATGACGATGCTGGCGGCCTCGCCGACCAGCAGGCGCCAGGTGTGCTCGTTGCAGGCGTCGATCTCGCCACCGGCGTTGATGATCACCGCCGCGCCGTTGCGGTCGGTGGTCGCCCGCAGCGTGCTGTGTGGGTCACCCAGCTCGTGGACCAGCCGCGTGCTGAGGCTCAGGTGCGGACTGAAGGTTGATTCCGCAGTAGTCGGGCTCATGAGGGACTCCCTAATCTACCGACGCCGGGCGCCGGGATGGATGCCCGTCCTTCTGTCTGAAGACAGACGCTGCGCGGAGTGCGCGAATCTCATTTGTATAACGAGACAGGGCGGTCTGTCTACCTTAGCCTGTTAAGAGTATGGTAAGGCCCGGTATGACAAGCGACGATGTCACTCCTGTCATCAGCTCGGCCCGCGAACGCATCCTGACCGCGGCGTATGAGCTGTTCAGCCGGCGTGGGATCCGCGCCGTGGGCACCGACGAGGTGATCGTGCGGGCCGGCGTGGCCAGGGCGACCCTCTACCGCCACTTCCCGACGAAGGACGCGCTGGTGCTGGCGGTGCTGCAGCGGCGCGAGGAGGTCTGGACGCACGGCCTGATCGAGGAGCAGTCCCGGCAGCGGGGCAGCACCCCCGAGGAACAGCTGCTCGCGATCTTCGACGTGCTACACGACTGGTTCCAGTCGCGCGACGGGTACGAGGGCTGCTCATTCATCAACGTGCTCCTGGAGTTGGGCGCCGACCATCCCGCCGGCCAGGCCTGCATCGCCCACATCGACCACGTCCGCGACATCGTGCGCCGCCGCGCCGTCGCGGCCGGGCTGACCGACGTCGAGGAGTTCGCGTCGTCCTGGCACATCCTGATGAAGGGCGCGATGATCCTGGCGGCGGTGGGGGACCTGGACGCCGCCCAGCGCGCCCGCAAGATGGGCCTCTCGCTCATCGAGGAGCACCGCCCGGTCGAGCCGATCGACATCGGCGAGGCGGTGGGTTAGCCCGGTTCAACGCCTTGAGTGTGAATCCTGGGCTTTCAGCGTGAGCTGATGGCGGGATCCGGGCGACTTTCCCGCCCTGGACGCACGCGCAAAGCCATGGATTCACGCTAAACGGCCACGGAGCAGAGCGCGCGCTCGTCCGCCCGGTTCAGGCGGCGTCGGCTTCGGCTTTGCGGTGGTGCTCTTCTTCCAGCTCGGCGATCATCCGCGACGTGCGTTCACGCAGCAGGATCGCGGCGGTGACGCCGCACACGACGGCGACCACCAGCCCGATCCAGGAGAACCGCTCCAGCCAGCGTTCGGCGGCCATTCCGGCGAAGTACACGAGCGCGGTGGTGCCGCCCGCCCAGCAGATGCCGCCGGAGACATTGGCCGCCAGGAAGCGTGGGTAGGGCATCTTGAGCGCGCCGGCAAGCGGGCCGGCAAAGATCCGCAGCAAGGCGATGAAGCGGCCGAAGAACACCGCGCGGACGCCCCAGCGGTTGAACAGCTTTTCGGCGAGCGCGACGTGCCCGGGGCCGAAGTGTTTGGGGAACCGCCGGCCGAGCCGGTCAAAGAGCGGCAGGCCGTACCGGCGCCCGACCGAATAGCCGATCGAGTCGCCGACCACCGCGCCGATCACCGCGGCGGCGCCGACGCCGACGGGATTGACGGCCAGGTCGTGGTGCGACGACATCAGCGCCGCGCTCACCAGCACGATCTCACCGGGAAGGGGAACGCCCAGGCTCTCCACCCCGACCACACCGCCGACTACCAGGTAGACGAGCAGCGGTGGGATCGACTGCAGCAAAGCCTCCACGTTCATGGGTCAAGGATGCCTGACTGACCGACAAACCGCGCCGCACCTGGCGCGGTGACCGGTTCCAGGCGCGGGCGCTTGGGCACCCGCCCGTCGGCCGAGGATCTGCCGCGCATGCGCCGCCACACCCACGGCATGAACTTTTCCTGCGTCCAGCGCAGCTGTCCGTAGGTTCGGGTCCGGAACGGCAGCCGCGTGGGGGTGCCGCTCGCCTCGGCCCAATCATGGTTGCTGCCGGGCAGATTCAGGGCCTCGGCCGCCGCGGCGGCAAATAGGATGTGGCCCTTGGTGGATGCGTGCACGCGGTCGACGTCCCAGGTGTCCAGGTCGCGCATCGAGGGCGCGTCGTAGAGGTCGACCAGCCGGAAGCCGTATTGGTCGGCGGCGGCCCGGATCGCGTCGTTGATGCGGGCGAGCCGCCCGGAGACGAGCCGGCCCAGCGGGAGGAACTGCGCGACGTTCGGGAACGTGGTGGTCACCACCGTCGCCCCGGATTCGGCGAGCGCGGCGTGCATGCGATCGAGGTTGGCCAGCGCCCGGCCGAACGAGTTTCCCGGCTGGATGACGTCGTTCATCCCGACGCACACGGTGATCAGGTCCGGCCGCATCGCGAGCGCCGCCGGGAGCTGCTCGTGCAGCACGTCGGCCACCAGCTTGCCGCGAATCGCCAGGTTGGCGTAGTGCAGCCCGGGATAGTGCGAATCGATCATTGCGGCGAGCCGGTCGGCAAACCCGAGGAAGCCGACGGTGTCGTTGCCGTCCCACAGGCCCTCGGTCTGGCTGTCCCCGATGGCGACGTATCGGCTGTATCCGGTCTCGGTAGCCCCGTACACGATGCCGAGACTAACCGGTAAGTCCGTTTTCGGGGGCCATCGCGTGGCGTGGCGCGGGCGATCCCTCGAGCCCGTCGGCCCCGGTGGGCGCTGCCAGGGGTTGTCGGTTAGCGTCATTGAGCGTGGCGCTGCCATTGAGTCTCAACGCAATTCGCTCGCCGGGCCGCGCGGGTGTGGCGCTAGGGGCGGTCGCCACGGCAGCGGTGTTCGTGACGGGGCTCCTGTGGGCCAAGTGGACGCCATATGCGACGAAGGCGCTGAGGGCCCAGCGAACCCATCACTGGCCGGGATCGAACATCCTCACCGTGGGCGGCGTGCACACCGGCGACGCCCCGACCTGGCATGCCGCCACGACGTTCTTCCACGCCTACGTCCTGTCCATCTGGCAGGCGCTGGTGGTGGCGCTGCTGATCAGCGCGTCGGTTCAGGCGTTCATACCGCGCTCCTGGTTGCCCCGCGTGCTGAACCGGCGTCGCCTGGTTACCAGCGCGGTGGCCGGCGGCCTTGCCGGCATCCCGTCGATGATGTGCACATGCTGCGCCGCCCCGGTCGCCGTCACCCTGCGGCGCAACGGGGTCAGCCGAGTCGCCGCCATCGCGTATTGGTTGGGAAACCCCGTGCTGAATCCCGCGGTGCTGGTCTTCCTGGTGTCCGTCGCGCCGTGGCAGTGGGCGCTGACCAGGCTGGTGGTCGGGATCGCCGCGGTGGTCGGCGTCGCGACTGTCGTCGGCCTGATGACGCGGTCGCGGCGAGTTCCACCGCCCGAGGCGCCCGCCCCCGCGCCGCAGCCCTGGGCGCCCGCCCGAAGCTTCGCGGGAGCCCTGCTGCGCTTGTGCCTGGTCCTGCTGCCCGAGTACGCCGTCCTGGTGCTTGCACTCGGTGCGTTCCGCGGCTGGCTCCTCACCCTGACCCGCCTGCAGCAGGGCGGCCTGCTGGTCGTGGTGCTCGCGGCTGTCGTCGGCACGCTCATCGTCATCCCGACGGCGGGCGAGATCCCGATCCTGCAGGGTCTGGCGCTGCTCGGCGTCTCGTCGGGAACCCTGGGCGCGCTGTTGATCACCCTTCCGGCGGTCAGCGTCCCGGGTGCGGTGATGGTCGCACGCAGCTTCGGCTGGCGGGCCGTCGCGACGGCGGTGGTTGTGATGATCGCGGCGGGCCTGCTCGGCGCGGCATTCCTGACCCTGATTTGAATGGTGTCCCGAGTACCGTCACTGCCATGAGCAGCAGGCAACGGGCCGGAAGCGAGGCGTCCGCCGAACCGCTTGCGCCGCAGTACCCGATCGAGTCGGTCGACAACGCGCTGAAGCTGCTGCTGTTGCTGGGGGAGCGGCCCGAGATCCGGTTGAGCGAGGCCACCCGATACCTGGGCGTCGCGCCCTCGACCGCGCACCGGCTGCTGGCGATGCTGGCCTACCGCGGCTTCGTGCGCCAAGACCCGACCTCCAAGGCGTACCTGCCCGGTCCCTCGCTCACCGGCGTCGCGTTCGCGGTCTTCGGCCGGCTCGACATCCAGCGGTCCGCCGCGCCGATCATGCGTGCGCTGAGCGAGCAACTGCGCGAATCGATCCACGTCGGGATGCTCGACGGCGCCGACGTCCACTTCGTCGCCGCGATCGAGGGTCCGGCGGCGGTCCGGGTGGCGTCCCGGCTGGGGCGCACCATGCCGGCACACTGCACCTCGACCGGCAAGGTGATGCTCGCCCAGCTGCCCGAACACGAACTGCGCCAACTGTTTCCGAACGAAGAGCTGGAACGGGTCACCTCGCATTCGATCGGCCGCCGCACCGAGCTGGAGGCCGAGCTGTCCCGCATCCGCGAGCGGGGCTACGCCATCAACCGCGAGGAGAGCGAGGACGGTGTCGCCTCGGTCGCGGTGCCGATCCCGACGCGGGCGCCGGGCGTGCGGCTCGCGCTGAACGCCGCCGCGCCGCAGGACCGGCTCGACGGCGACCGCTACCCATCGGTGGTGGCCGCTCTTGTCAAGGCGGCCAAGGAGATTGGCGATCAGATCGGCTGAGGCTGATTTAGCCGGCGAAACGCGCTGTGCGGTGCGGGATTTCGGGCTTCAGGAAGACGTCGTTGAGCGTCACGGTGCGCAGCCTGCGGGCCCGGATGATGTCCACCAGCTGCTTGTAAACGTGGGTGACCGGGGCGTGGTTGAGGTGACCGATCACGATGTTCTGCCGGGTGAAGGACAGCTCGGCCAACTTGACGATCTGGTCTTCGGACAGCAGCGCGGAATCCCGCAGGTCCCCGGACCACAGCGTGGGCACCTGGTAGCCCATATCGGCGGCCACCGCGTCCACCACTGCGTTGTGATGGCCGTAGGGCGGCCGGAAGTACGGGGTGGCGTCCACGCCGTAGGTGTTCCGCAGGAATTGATCGGTGCGACCGAGTTCGTCGGCCACCTGGTTCGGCGTGAGTTTCGTCAGGTCCGGGTGCGACCAGGTGTGGTTGGCCAGCTGGATCTGTCCGGATTCGACGAGCGGGCGAAGCACCGCGGCGTTGTCGGTCCACGACCGATAGGAGCCGGTGACGAAATAGGTGAGCCGCACGCCGGTGTCCCTGGCGAATTCGGTATAGAGCCGGACCACATCGGTGTCGACGCCGTCGTCGACCGTCCAGGCCAGCAGGTCACCGTCGCCGGGAAGCTTGCTCAGCACCGCGCCGCCCGGCAGCGCGACTCGCGCGGCACGGTCCGGGGGCGACAGCAACGGCGGCAGGGCCGGGGCGGCGGGGGTCGGCGCGGATCCGGGAACCTCGGCGCGCGCCACCCTGGGACCGCCGTCGGCGCACCACGAGATCCCGGTGACCGCCACCGTCGCGGCCACCGCCACCAGGAAGCGCCTCCGGTCCAGTTCGCTCACGTCGGCCAGGTTAAGCCCGCCGCCGCCGCTATCCGGGCAGGGCGCGCGCCCGATATCAACCTGTGACTTCGCCCAACCGCGCGATCTCGTGTCGCCAGGCCGCGTCGGTGTGCAGGCCCGGGCCTAGGTCCGGGAGGTCGTCCCAGTCGGCGTCGTCGATGTCGCGCAGCGTGCCGCCGGCCGCACGCACTCGCAACGCCATCCGCGCCAGGGAGTCGAGGCTGATCGCCTGCAGCACCGCCTGTTGAATTGTGTTGGCGGCGCTCGTGATCCCGTGGCCGCGCAGGATCACCACCGGCCGACCGCGCATTGCCTCGACCATTTCCTTGCCCAGCTTGGAGTTTCGGATCAGCACCGCGCGCTCGTAGACCGGCACGCCGTCGCGCGCCAGCCGCGCGCCGGGGATGTCGTAGGCCCCGTAGATCGGCCGGATCGAGATGCCGGCGAGGTCGGCGGCGACGACGGCGGGCGGGTGCAGGTGCGCGACGGCCCGGTGCCCGGGATCGGCGCGCATGGTTTCGACGTGGATGGGCAGCTCGTTCGGGACGCGATAGCCGTCGAGTTCGCCTGCGGCGCCAGCCGTTCCGTCGAATTTGACGAGCCGGATGTCGCTGGGGCGGGTGAACGCCACCCCGGTGTCGGTGTCGCTGCGGCAGCGGACGAGCAGGCGTTCGTCGTCGACGCGCAGGCTCAGGTGACCGAGGATGCCGTCGACCAAGCCGCGCGCCGCCGCGACCCGGCAGCCCTGCGCCACCAGCTCGCGTTGCTGGTCGAGCCCCGTCATCGCGGTGCGCCCAGCCCGAATCCGCCGTCGGGGTGGACGGTTTCGCCGGTGATGCCGCGCGAGCGGTCCGACGCCAGGAACACGAAGCTCCAGGCGTGGTCCCCGCCGGTGAGCGCGACGCCGAGCGGGCTGCGCGCCGCCACGTCGCGAGCCCGGTCGGGGGTGTCGTCGAGGCGCACGCCCTCGAGCCCCAGGCTGGCGAGGCCGCGGAGGTCGGTGTTCAGCGTGCCGCCCGGCGCCACCCCGTTGACCCGAATCTGCGGTGCCAGTTCGTGAGCCAGCGTCGCCACCAGCCCGCGAACGGCGAACTTCGACGACACGTACAGCGCGCCGCCCCGCCCGGGGTAGTAGGACGACGCCGACTCGGTCAACACGATCGACGACCCGCTCGCGGCCCGCAGCGCGGGCAGCGCCGCCTTGACCGACTGCAGGTGGCTCAACACGTTGGTGCGGAACATCTCGTCGAACGCTCCCGACAGGTCGCCGGCGTCGATGTCGCCGACGCCCCGGTAGAAATCGAAGATTCCGACGCAGTTGACGAGCGTGTCCAGCCCGCCGAATTCGTCCACCGCCGCGGCGACGGCGCGCTCGTTGGCCTCGCGGGTGACGGCGTCGCCCTCGACCACCGGCACGCCGGGCGACTCCCGCCGCAACCGCTCGCACTTATCGGAATCACGTTCCAGCACGGCGACTTTGGCGCCCTCGGCGTGAAACGCGTCCACCACGGCCCGGCCGATCCCCGACCCTGCGCCCACCACCAGCGCCCGCTTGCCCTCGAGCCAGTCAGTCACGGCTGGTCCTGTTCGTCGGGCAGCAGCGGGCCATCGGGATTGCCGACCATGGCCGTCAGCGTACGGGTGTTCTGCCGGGTCAGCGCCTCGATCTCGAGCGCGTCGAGGGAGATCGAGCGTCCGGTCTTGGGCGCGCTGATCAGCAGCCGCGACCCGTTGCGGGTGTCGATCCGCTGGATGACGACCTCGGTGAACTCGTTGGCTATCGTGATGGATTCGCTCACAGGAACACCGCCAAATTCTGCATCCGCAACACCGACTCGTCGACAAAGATGGTGCGGCGGGCCAGCTTCCAGCGATCGCCGCACCAGCGCAGCAGGTCCTCGCGCCCGCACGACACCAGCGCGCTCTCATTCACGTCGCCGCGGCTGCGGAAGAGGAGCTCGGCCGACTCGACGACGAGGTGGGTGTCGTCGTCGGCATACGTGCGCACGTTGGTGATGAAGTGGCGCAGCCGCGACGGCGGGTCCTCGGTCCAGGCGTGCTCGGTGGCGAAGCGGGCCGCCCGCTGGGTCAGGGAGTACTTGTCTTCGTCGAAGTGCGCCATGCCAGGCTTGGGAAAAGGCGACGTATCGAACCCGGCACCGCGCGCGGTGGTGACCCGGACCGGCATGACGTAGCGCACGTCGTCGGTCAGCGTGTCCAGCCACGCGTCGTAGTGCTGGGCGTCCAGCAGGTAGGCCTCGTCGACCAGGAACTGATGCGCCTGATGGTGTCGAAGGTCGCTAAAAGGCAGGCAGGGTAACGGTTTTCTCATTGCAGGTAGTCCGCCCACAGCTTGAGCAGTTCGCGCTGATTGTGCTCGTTGTAGCCGACCTGGGCGCGCCCGGGCCCGTGGAAGGCGTCGGCGGGGAGGGCCTCAACGACGGGGCTGTCGTCGCCGAGCAGTCCCATCCGGCTGTTCAGCAGCAGCCGCCGCGCCATCGAGCCGCCCGCGGTGGCGGTCAGCGACACCCAGTTCTCCACGTCGTCCTGCTCGAACATGCCCGTCGACCCGAAGCACATCAAATAGGCCTTGTAGGAGTCCTTCTTGAATTGTTCGGGTGCGGCGGAGTCCACCGCGAACCAGGAACACACCTCGGTTTCGTTCTGGCTGATCGGCTGCCACAACCGGATCGAGATGAAGGGCAACACCTGATCATCTTGGCCGTCGCGGACTTTCGGCCAGTTGTGCACGAAGCTGAGGTTGGGAAAGCAGGTGGCCGCGGAGATCATGAACCCGTCCTCGCCGACCATTCGCTGCTGCCGGGGTGTCCAGGCGTCCCTGATGCGGCCGATCATCTCGTCGGGGTAGCCGACGTAGCGCATCCGTTGGCCGAAGTCGCCCGGCGGCAACTTGTATGTGGTGCCACCGCCGCGGTGCGCCCAATACGTCGCTCCGTCCTTGCGCTTCTGGGCTTTTGGCTCGCGGAACAGCCCGATGTCGACGATCGACGCGTGCGTGTGCGGCGTGTGGTACATGTCGCCGGCGAAGTTCTCGGCGCCGATCTTCCAGTTCGCCTTGATGCGCCATCGCTGCGGCCCCCGCACCTCCAGGCCGCGGGCGCTCTGCTTGGTGTAGAAGTCCAGGTAGAACCGGAAGTCGCCGAGGAAATCCTTCAGCGGTTCGGCCGCCGGGTCCATGCTGATGAACATCAACCCGTTGTAACTCGCGAAATTCGGTGCGGCGAGCAGGCTTTGGCCATCCCGCGCGAGCCCGTCCTCGCCGCCGTAGGCCTCGCGGTGAAACGGCAGCCCGATCAGCCGGCCGTCGTTGCGATAGGACCAGCCGTGGTACGGGCAGCGAAAGTTGGAGGCGTTGCCTAGCTCCGCGCGGCACACCTGCATCCCGCGGTGCCGGCACATGTTGAACAAGGCCCGCACGCTGCCCTCCGAATCGCGGGCGATGATGAACGAGTCGTCGAGAACCCGGCGCACCACGTAGTCGCCGTCGTGCGGGATCTCCGATTCGTGGCCCACGAACGTCCACGCCCGGCCGAAGAGGCGCTCCTTTTCCAGTGCGAACAGCTCGGCGTCGTTGTAGATGTGGGCGGGGATCATCCCGCGCCGGACGTTGTCGAAAACGCACTGAAGGTCGGTCACGCGGTCCTCTGTTATTCAGAAATCATTTCTGCTAAATAGAATCCCGCACCCCGCCCCCCTGGTCAACCCCGCGGCCAGGGACCTCGGAGCATCCTTATGGCTAACTCACAGGTGTTGGACAACCGCGGACCAAGGCGGCGCGGTTACCGTGGTCACCGTGAGCTCACTGAAGGTGTGAGCGCGAAGTAATGCCGCGGTAATCGCCGATTTTGCGGCCATTATCGCTGTGTCACTTTTCATCTGAGGAAGGGCGGTGTCATGGTTGAACGGTCCCGGGGGGCCGGTGGCCGGCTGCGGGAACTCGGACCGCGAGTGCTGTCAGCTATCGGGCGTCAGGAGTGGCTGGATCGGCCGAGCTACCGCTTCGAGCACCTCCTCAGCTTCGGCTACAACGCGCTGGGCGGGGCCCGCGACACCGTCACCAACGCGCTGCACGGCGTCTGGCTCGGGCACCCGGTTCATCCGCCGCTGGCGTCGCTGACGAGCGGGGCGCTCGGCACCACGGTGGCGCTGGACGCGCTGAGCCTGCTGCCCGGCCAGCGGCCCAGCGAGGTCCGCGACGCGTCCCGGTTCGCCTCCCGCGCGCTGGGGGTGGGGATCCTGGCGAGCATCGGGTCGGCGATCACCGGCACCACCGACTGGCAGCACACCCACGAGGAGGACCGCCGGGTCGGCCTGGTGCACGGGCTGGTGAACCTTGCCGCCACAGCGCTTTACGCCCAATCCTGGTGGGACCGCCGCCGCGGGCGCCATGGCCGCGGCATCGCGCTCACCGCGCTCGGCTACGCGATCACCCTCGGCGGCAGCTACCTCGGCGGGTCGCTGGTGTTCGAGTCCGGCATCGGCATCGACCGGTCGGGGGAGCGGTTGCGCGCCACGGAGTGGACGCCGGTGCTGCCGGCGAGCTCGCTGAACGGAAAGCCGGTGCGTGTCGAGGTCGACGGCGTGGGATTGGTTGTGTGCCAAACGAAGCCGGGGGAGGTGTCGGCGTTCGGTGAGTTCTGCCCGCACCTGGCCGCGCCGATGGCCGACGGGTGGGTCGATCGCGGCCGGGTCGTGTGCCCCTGGCACGGTTCGTGGTTCGCGGCCGAATCCGGCGAGGTGTTGCGCGGCCCGGCGGCGGCGCCGCTGCCGTGTTACGAGGCCAGGTTGGCCGACGGAATGGTTGAGGTGCGTGCCGAGGAGGTAGCGAAGTGAACGCCTATGACGTCTTGAAGGAGCACCACGTCGTGATCAAGGGCCTCGGCCGCAAGGTCAGCGAGGCGCCGGTGAATAGCGAAGAGCGCCATGACCTTTTCGACGAGATGCTGATCGAACTCGACATCCACTTCCGCATCGAGGACGACCTGTACTACCCGGCGCTCAAGGACGCCAGCAAGCTGATCGCCGTCGCGCACGCCGAGCACCGACAGGTGGTCGACCAGCTTTCCGTGCTGCTGAAGACGCCGCAGAGCGCGCCCGGCTACGAAGACGAGTGGAACTCCTTCAAGACCGTGCTGGAAGCGCACGCCGACGAGGAGGAGCGCGACCTGATCCCCGCCCCGCCCGAGGTGAAGATCACCGAGGCCGAACTCGAGGAGCTGGGCAACCAGATGGCCGCGAAGATGGAGCAATACCGGGGCTCCGCGCTGCACCGGCTGCGCACCAAGGGCCGCGCGGCGCTGGTGCGCTCTTTGTAACGGTCCGTTGATGCCGGTGCTCGCCTTCACCAGGTGAGCACGAGGCGACCTCGCACACCGCCGGCCTCCAGTCGGCTGTGTGCGTCGGCGGCTTGCGCGGCGGGCAGCGTGTCAGCAACGCGCAGGGTTAACACGCCCTTTTCGACGAGATCGCGCAAAGTGCCGAGCACATCGGTGCGTGTGGTGTGGTCGGTGACGGACACCACGCGCCACCTGATGGACCGCTCAGCGCTGCCGACGTGCTGGCGCGCCGAGGCGACCGCGCCGCCGTCTCGGATCGCGGGAACGATGGCGTCGGTGTACAGCGCCGCGTCGACGGCACCGTCCACTCCACCGGGTACCGCGTCACGAATGTGTTCGGCCACTCTGTCACCGCGGGGGATGACGATGTCGGCACCCAACCGCATGACCAGGTCCTCATCGTTTTCCGCGGCGTCGGCGATCACTTGCAGCCCTTGATGTTTGGCTAGTTCAACGGCGTAGCCCCCCAGGGCACCGGCCGCCCCCGTCACCGCGACGGTACCGCCACGGGGAACGGCCAGGGCTTCGAGCATGGCGTACGCGGTGAGCGCGTTCATCAGAAGGGTCGACGCGGCAACGGTTGTGGCGTTGCTCGGTGCGCGAACGACGGAGCGCGAGTCGGTCACGACGTATTCCGCGTACGCGCCGACCTTGCCCATCGGGCTGAGCGTGAGTCCGATGACCCGCTCTCCCACGCCGATCGCCCCACCGCCAGGGGCCTCGTCGAGAACCCCGCAGAAATCCCAGCCCGTCACGTACGGCGGCTCGGGATAGCCGCCGCCCGGCAGGGTTTCTGGCGCGTAATTGCGTTTCATCCACCCCGATCGGGCCGCCGTGTCAGCCGGATTGACCGCCGCGGCCTGCACGCGGACTCGGACCTGCCCGGGCCCCGCGTGGGGTTCCGGCATCTGCGTTATTCGCAGCACTTCCGGACCACCGAACTCGGTATAGCCGATCGCTTTCATGCCAGCCACAACTGATCACGTGCGGTCGCTATTTCACGCCGCGCGCCGGTGGCGTTGCACCGGGTAAGTCGGCCGAGCGGGAGTAGCGTCACAGCTCATGAACCCCGAGGATGTCGCGTCCCAGGACGACATCACGGCGGAGATGGCCGCGATCGCACGCGCCGGCGGGCACGGGGATCAGGCACGGCCGCGGCTCGACTATCCGCCCTATCGCAGCACGGCGCTGCGCCATCCCAACCGGCCCGCGCTGCTCGTCGACCCGGAGGAGCTCGAGCGCCACGCGCCGTGCTTCGGCGGCCGGGACGTCGACCCTCGTGACGCCGACCTGACGGCCGGCCATCCCGGTGAGCCGATCGGGGAGCGGATCGTCGTGGCGGGGCGGGTGCTCGACGACTCGGGCAGGCCGGTGGCGGGCCAGCTGATCGAGATCTGGCAGGCCAACGCCGCCGGCCGCTACCGCCACCCGGTCGACCAGCACCCGGCCCCGCTGGATCCGAACTTCGTCGGCGCCGGCCGTTGCCTCACCGGACCCGACGGGTCGTACCGCTTCCTGACCGTCAAGCCAGGCCCCTACCCGTGGCGCAACCACCGCAACGCCTGGCGCCCGGCACACATCCACTTCTCGGTATTCGGAACGGCTTTCACGCAACGCCTGGTCACCCAGATGTACTTCCCGGGCGACCCGCTGTTCGACCTGGATCCGATCTTCCAGTCGATCCCCGATCCCGCCGCCCGGGCGCGGCTGATCGCCCGCTACGACCACGACCTCACCCAGCCCGAGTACGCCACCGGCTACCGCTGGGACATCGTGCTCTGCGGCGCCGCCCGGACCTGGACCGAAGACGATGGCTGAATTCGCCTGCACCCCAGGGCAAACCGTCGGTCCCTTCCTTGGGCTGGGCTTGCCGTATCCCGGTGACAGCCAGCTGGTCGGCGACGGACATCCGCAGGCGGTCCGGCTGCACGGCACGGTCTACGACGGCGCCGGGCAAGCGGTGCCGGACGCGCTGGTCGAACTGTGGCAGGCCGATGGCGCCGGCCGCGTCCCGCGGCTGGCCGGCTCCCTACGGCGCGACGAAACATCGTTCACCGGATGGGGCCGGTGCGCAACGGACGCCGCGGGCCGTTACTCGTTCACCACCGTGGCACCCGGCCCGGGCGCACCCGGGCGCGCACCGTTCTTCGCGCTCGCCGTCTTCGCGCGCGGCCTGCTGGATCGACTGTTCACCCGCGCCTACCTGCCGCACGGCGATGCGGCGGTGGCCGGCCTGGTATGTGTCCCCGAAACCGGCTGGGCGGGATACCGTTTCGACATCCACCTGCAGGGCCCCAACGAGACCGTGTTCCTGGACTACCGGCGATGACCAACCTGCTGTGGCCCGGCGACCAGCGGGCGGGGACGCACATGACGGACGCCGCGCTGCTGCAGGCGATGGTCACGGTGGAATCCGCCTGGCTGGGAGCGCTGACTGCCGCCGGCCTGGCGCCCGGCGAATGCGCCGGAGCCGACCTGGCGGCCCTGCTGCGGGACGGCGACGGCGAGTCGCTCGCGGCCGGCGCCGAGGGCGGCGGCAACCCGGTCATCGGCCTGGTCGACCTGTTGCGCGGGCGGGCCGCCCCGGCCATCGCTCCGTGGATCCACCGGGGCCTCACCAGCCAGGATGTCCTCGACACCGCCCTGATGCTGGGCGTGCGCGCCGCCGCCGACACCCTGACATCCGAACTCACCCAGCAGGTTTCGACGCTGTCGGGCCTAGCCGCGGCGCACCGGGGTACGCCCATGGTGGCCCGCACCCTCACCCAGCACGCGGCGCCCACCACGTTCGGCGCCAAGGCGGCGGGCTGGCTCGACGGGGTCGTCGACGCGCACGTGCGGCTCGGCGGGTTGGTCACCCCGATTCAGGTCGGCGGCGCGGCCGGGACGCGGGCTGCGACCATCGAGCTGGCGACGCTGCTCGGGGGCGCTGCGGACCCGTCGGCAGTCTCCGATCGCCTCTCGCGAAGCGTTGCAACGTCTTTGGGGCTGAGCGACCGGACGCCATGGCACACGACGCGAACGCCGGCCACGGCGGCGGGGGACGCCTTCGTCGGGTGCACCGACGCCTGGGGCCGCATCGCCTCGGACGTCGTCACCCTGGCCCGTCCGGAGATCGGCGAACTCGGCGAGCCGGCGGGCGAAAACCGCGGCGGGTCGTCGTCGATGCCGCACAAGCGCAACCCGGTGCTGTCCATCCTGATCCGGCGGGCCGCCGTCACGGCGCCGCAGTTGGCCTCGACGCTGCACACCGCCGCCGCGTTGGCCAACGACGAACGGCCCGACGGCCCGTGGCACGCCGAATGGGACACCCTGCGCACGCTGACCCGACGGACCGTGGTCGCAGGTTCGCAGTGCGGCGAACTGCTGGCCGGGCTTCAGGTGCATTCCGCGCGGATGGCCGAAAACCTGCGCCTGGCAGACGTTTACGGCGAGCAGCGCGCGATCGCGGAGCTGGCGGGCAAGGCCCCGTCGGCAACTTACTTCGGTGCCGCCGACCGTCTGATCGACCAGAGCCTGGACCGCGCCGCGCGGATCCTCAAAAACCGCTAGTGGCCAACGCCTCGGCGTCGGCCTTGTAGATGCTGGCCATCCAGATGTGCACCAGCATGTCGATCACGCGGTCCTCGGGGATCGCCGGCTCCTCGGCGGTGAACGTCGCGGCCATCACCCGCTCGCTCAACATGTTCAGCGCGACGGACAGATCCTCGGCCGGGTAGGTGTCCGGGGCGGCACCGCGGCGGCGCTCGGCCTTGATCGCCGCCGTGGTGTGCGAGATCCACTTCTGCATGAGTGTCGACCACAGCTGCCGGACCTCGGGGTTGGTGGCCTTCGCCGCGGCGCCCGCCACGGCGACCGCCCGATGCGAGCCCGACACCTCGAAGAACGCCTCGATGCGTGCCCGCCACAGCGCCGCGGGGTCGCCGAACAGTCTGCCGCCCAAGGCCGTAAGCGCCGCGTGTGCCTTGCCGTTCATCTGGTCCAGCAGCGACAGCAACACGGCGTTCTTCGACTGGAAATAAAAGTAGAAGGTGGGACGGGAAATGCCCGCGCCCCTCGCCAGATCGTCGACGGAGAAGTCGGCCAGCGGCCGCTCCTGCAGCAGGCGCTCCGCGGTGGCCAGGATGGCCTGCTCGCGGTCATCGCCCGAATGATGCGACGGACGGCGACCGCGGGAGGCGTGCATCTACTCGGCCTGCGCGAGGTCGTCCACGAAAGTTACTTTATGGACGCGTCGATATAAGTCAACGAATTGTTGATTACAACCAACAATATTGTCGATTAATTTCGACGGTTTGTTTATCCACCCATTTGCTGAATGGTCGGCAGCCCGTCGAAAACTGTTTCACGCCCGTGCCGTGATTGCCCCGATCCCCGCGGGGTACCACTGGCTGCATGCCCAACATCGACCGGCGCGCGCTGCTGTGCGCCATCGCCGGGGGCGTGCTGGCCGCCATGACGCGCCCGCCAGTGGCCGCCGCGGGGGTGCTCACCCGGGTGCCCGGCGAGGACAACCGCATCGTGCTCACCGTCGACGACGGTGCCAGCAGCCCCGTGGTGGCCGCGTTCGCGCAATTCGCCCGGGACAGCGGAACCCGACTCACCTTTTTCGTCAACGGGGCCAATCCGTCCTGGTCGGACAATGCCGCGGCGCTTCGGCCCCTGCTGGATTCCGGTCAGGTTCAAATGGCCAACCACACGTGGTCGCACCCCAACCTCAATCGCATGGCGCTCACCGCCGTCGACGACCAGATCAGGCGCAACGCCGACTTCCTTCGGAACACCTACGGTGCGGACGGCACACCGTTTTTCCGGCCGCCGTTCGGGGCGCACAACGCCGACGTCGACCGGGTGGCCGCCGACCAGGGCTACACCTCGGTTACCCTGTGGAGCGGCGACGTCGGCGATTCGGCGCCCGAGAACGAAGCCAGCCTGGTGGCCCGCGCGACGAAGTCGTTCCAGCCGGGGCAGATCGTGCTGATGCACGCCAACCTGCCCACCATCACGCACTGCTACGGCCAACTGCTGGACCTCATCCACAGCCGCAACCTGCAGACCGCCACTCTCCGAGAGGTGTTCGCCTGACCGCGAATGCGCGCAGTGATGACTTTCGCCCCTACTTCGCGCCGTCGCTACCTGGTAACGAGTGAGCAAATACCCGGCAAGGCAAGGAGACCGGCGATGACGGGCAAGGCTGAGGGCACCAAGACCTGCCAAATCGACCTACTCGTCGAAGAGCAGGAGGAGCGCACCAGGGCGAAGGCGCGGCTGGCCTGGGCGGGCAGGAAGTTCGTCGGCGTGGGCCTGGCGCGGTTGGATCCCGCCGACCAACCGGTCGCCCAGATCGGCGACGAACTGGCGATCGCCCGCGCGCTGTCCGATCTGTCGAATCAGCTGTTGGCCTTGACCTCAACCGACATCCAGGCCAGCACTCACGAACCCGTCACGGGTCTGCACCGCTGACGGGCGACCCAGAAAGCGAGCGCGGCGCTATCCGTAGAGAGCCGAGATGTCGTCCGCGGCCTTGCCGACGACCACCTTGCGGCGCAGCTTCATGCTGGGCGTCAGGTCGCCGGATTCGATGGACAGTTCGCGGTCGAGGATCGTGAATTTCTTGATCTGCTCCCAGCGATTCAGCTCCGCGTTGAGCTCGTCAATGTATCCGGCGATCAGTTCCCGGGTGCGCTCGTCGCGCGCGATCTCGGCGAAGGACTTGCCGGCTATGCCATGCTTTTCGGCCCAATCCGTGATCGCCTCGCCGTCGAGGCTGACCAGCGCCACGCAGTAGGGCTTGGCCTCTCCGATGACCAGCAGCTCACCCGCGTACGGGCAGAGGCCTTTGAATCGCACCTCGATGGCCGCCGGCGCCACGTACTTGCCCTGCGACGTCTTGAACATGTCCTTCTTGCGGTCGGTGATGCGCAGGTAGCCGTCGGCGTCGATCTCGCCGATGTCGCCGGTGCGGAACCAGCCGTCTTCGTCGAGCGCCTCGGCGGTGGCCTCGGGCAGATCGTGATACGACGTCATCACCCCCGGGCCCCGCAGCATGATCTCGCCGTCTTCGGCGATCTTCACCTCGGTGGCGGGGAACGGCCAGCCCACCGTCCCGAACCGATAAGCGTTGGGGCGGTTGATGAATGACGCAGCGGACGTCTCGGTGAGCCCATAGCCTTCAAGCACGGTGATGCCGACGGCGTCGAACCACTGCGCGACGTTGCGGTCCAGCGCGGCCGCGGCGGAGACGAAGAACCGCACGCGGCCGCCGAAGCGCTCCCGGATCGTGGAGAACACCAGCCGGTCCGCCAACCGGTAGGCGAGCGACGCCGCCAGCGAGGGCTTTTCGCCGGCCTGCCTGGCCGCGGACACCTTCAGGCCCACCCGGATCGACCAGTCGAAGATCCGCTTCTTTAGGCCGCCCTCCTCGGCGATCATCTGCTCGATGCGGGCGTGTGCCTTCTCGAAGATCCGGGGCGCAGCGCCCATGACGGTCGGGTGCAGCACCGCCAGGTTGTCGACGATCTTCTCGACGCGCCCGTCTATCGCGGTCGGGAAGCCGATCAACAGCGGCAGCGCCAGCATCACCTTGCCGAACGAGTGCGCCAGCGGCAGCCACAGGAAGTTGAGGTCGTCGGAGCCGAGCACGCCCAGGGAGTCGATGGCCGCGGCGGTGTAGGTCCAGGCGCCGTGGGTCAGCCGCACGCCCTTCGGCCGCCCGGTGGTCCCGGAGGTGTAGATGAGGCTGGCCAGCTGATCTGGCCCCACGGCGGCTACCCGCTCCTCTACCGCGTGGGTCGAATCGGCGAGAAGTTGCTTGCCGCGCTGCTCGAGCTCGCCCAGGGTGATGACCCAGTCGCCGTCACCGTTGCCGTCGACGATCACCACCTGGGTCACGTCGGGCAGTTCGGCGCGGTGCTCGACGAGTTTGTCTACCTGCGCCTGGTTTTCGGCGACCACCACCCGGCTTCCCGAGTTGGCGACGATGTAGGCGACGTCGGCGGCGATGGTCGTCGGGTACACCGTCGTCGTCGCGGCGCCGGCGCACAAGACGCCGAAATCGACGAGCACCCACTCGTAGCGCGTCGCCGATGCCAGCGCCACCCGGTCCTCCGGCTGGATGCCCAGTGCGATCAGCCCGGCGGCGATGCGCTGCACACGCTCGCCGACCTGCCGCCAGGTCACGCGCTCCCAGCCGCCGTTCTGCGGATACCGGAACGCTTCGGTGTCCGGGGTGGCGGCGACGCGGTCGACGAACATCCGTGCCACGGACGGCGCCCGGTTCTCGATCTTGGAGAGGTCGGGCTTTTCCAGTGCGGCGAGTGTTGCTGTCATGTCTTCGATCCATTGGTGACGGGCTCAAAACCTCACTGTTCTGCGGCTCTTCGTCGGGGGATAGGGGACAAAGTCCCTTACCGACCGCGGTGCCCTGCGCGCAGCATTGAGCCATGAAGTCGCTCATCGTCTGTGTTTCGAAGTCGCACGGCAACACGCGTCGGGTGGCCGACCGGATGGCCGAGGTGCTCGGCGCCGAGGTCGTCGAACCCGAATCGGTGGACACCGAGAAGGTCTGCGAATACGACCTCGTCGGCTTCGGGTCCGGCATCTATTACATGAGCGTGGACGCCAGGCTGCGGGCGTTGATCCGCCGCCTGCCGCGCGTTCGCGGACCCCGCGCCTTCACCTTCTTCACCAGCGGTGCCCGCGAGGTCCCGCTGCTCGACTACAACAAGCCGGTCCGAAACCAGTTGGCGGCCAAGGGCTTCGAGGTGCTCGATGCGTTCTCCTGCCGCGGGTTCGACACCATGGGGCCGTTCGGATTCATCGGCGGCATCAACCGGGGACGGCCCAACGACCACGACCTCGAGCGGGCCGCGGCCTTCGCCGCGCACCTGCGCGAGCGCGTCGCGGGTTCGCCGGCCGCCTCGTGATCGCCGCGGTGGCTCCCATGGACCCCCTTGACGTGGCGATGATGGCCGCGGAGCTGGTGGCCAGCCCGATGCATGTCGGCGCGATGCTGATCCTGTCGCCGCCGGAGGACGCCGGGCCGGACTTCGTCGACGAGCTGTATCGCGACGCGCTCGCGGGCGGCCATCCAATCGACCCGAGGCTGCGCAGATACCCGCACAGCGGCGTGGACACCGGCGGCGTGTGGGTGTGGCGGGACATGCCCGACGTCGACCTCAGCCACCATTGCAGGCGCCACACCGTGTCCGGGGGCCAGGACGAGTTCTGGCGGCTCATCGGCGAACTGGACGCGGAGCGCCTCGACCGCTCCCGACCGATGTGGATGTCGTATCTGATCGACGGCCTCGACGGCGGCCGATTCGCGCTCTACATCAAGGTGCACCACACCGTCATCGACGGCGTGGCCGGCTTCCGGATGATCGCCGACGCGCTGAGCCCCGACCCGCAGTGCCGGTCGATGCCGCCGTTCTACGCCGACCGCCGTCCCGAGGCGCCGCAGTCGGCGGACGGCGGGCTGGCGTCGCGTCTCGTCGCGCCGCTGCGATCGCTGCTCGGCGCGGCGACGTCGAGCGTCGGGCTGATCGGGCGGGCCGTCACGGGCGAGCTGTCGACCGTGGTCGACAGCCTGGTCGGCCACACGACCGTGCTGCCTTTCGGGGCGCCCTACACGCGGTTCAACGGCCACCTCGGACCTGAACGTGCCGTCGCGGCCGCCAGCTGGCCGAGGGAGCGCATCGAGGCGGTGCAGCGGGCGGCCGGGGTCACCGGCAACGACGTGGTGACCGCCCTGGTGGCCGGCGCGGTGCGGCGCTGGATGCTCGAGCGTGGCGAGCTGCCGGAGCGGTCCCTGGTGGCGGCGTGCCCGATCACGGTGCGCGCTCGCGAGCGTGACGAGGGAAATGACCAGCACGGCAACATGTTCGGTCTGTGGCTGTGCCCGTTGGGCACCGACATGGCCGATCCCGCCGCGCGGCTGGACCTGATCCACCGATCGATGTCGGAAGGAAAGCAGTGGGTCGCCAAGCGCGGATCGGCGGCATCGCTGCTGACCGCCGCGGGAAGCATCGCCGCGACGGTGATATTCCCGCTGCTGCCGTTCACGCCGAAGTTGCGCACCGGATACAACCTGCCCATCTCGCACGTGCCCGGCCCGCGCGGCGAAATGTATTGGAACGGCGCGCGTCTGGAGGAGATCTATCCGGTGTCCACCGTCTACGACGGGATGGCGCTCAATGTGACGACGTGTTCATACGCCGACAGCATCGGATTCGGTTACGCCGCCGGTGCCGACGTGGTGCCCGACATCGAGAAGCTGATCCCGCTCACCGAGCAATGCCTGGCCGAGCTCGAAGCCGCCGTGGGTGCGCGCAGCGGCTAGCCCCGCGCCCCGCCACTCACGCGGGCCATGATCCGATCCAGCACGGTCTTCGCGAGATCGCCGTCGTCGGCCACGCGGGGCAGACCGCGCCGCCGCAGGAACGTGTCCAGGCGCCGGTCGGGCGACCAGTCGGCATAGATGGGACCCAGGTAGCGCGAGCGCAAGAATTCACCCGCGAGGGCGTCAACGTCGGAATCGGACAATAACAACGGTGGGCTACCACCCATAACCGTCAGTCTCCTTTGTTCAGCCGCAACCGCCGCAGCCAAGTTACGTCAGACGTAGTCATTATTTCGTCACGCGCCGATTGCGGATAGGGCCCAAAGTCCCGAGCGGGCAACGAGGGCACATTGGCGCGGCCGCGGGGACCATCGACTCTGGCGGACGGTTCGACGGCCCGCCGACACTGGCGCCATGGCCAACGCGACCAGGCGGACCGCTGAGACGGCGGCGCTGCTCGCCATGCTTTACGGCGCGCGACGCTATTACCGCAACTGGGGCGCCACCAAGGCGGAGTGCCGGATGTTGCTGCCCGGTGACGCGTTGGTGGCCGACCCGGCGATCCAGACCACCGAGGCGGTATATATCGACGCGCCGGTGGCGGCGGTGTGGCCCGCGCTGGTGCGGCTGGCCGGTGGCCGCCGCGAGGTTGATTCGCCGCCGTCGACGGAACACCTTGCGGCAGGCGACGTCTTGCGCCTGGCCCCCGACGGCTGGCCGGGGCTGCCCGACGGCGTGACGTTCACCGTCGCCGAGATCATGCCCGAGAAGTACATCGTGCTCAACGCCACGCGGGAAGACCTGCGCTGGAATGCGGTGTGGTCCTTCCACATCCAGCCGCACTGGGGAGACCGGGTGCGGCTGCTGACCCGCGCCCGGCTGGCCCTGCGTCATCCCGGCGAAGTGTTCGCCATGGAATTGGCCAGACCGGTGCTCGCGCTGGGCACCCGGGGTTTGTTGCTCCGCATCAAGCACCGGGTCGAGCGGCCGCTCATGACGGCGCCGGCAGGAGCCGGACGCTGAAACAATCTGTCCGCCTGCGACTTTGGAGGTGCTAGGTGCGCGACGCGATCCCGCTGGGCAGGGTCGCCGGGTTTCCGGTGAACGTGAACTGGAGCGTGCTGGTCATCCTGTGGCTGTTCACCTGGAGCCTGGCGAGCACGCTGCCCGGCACCGCCAAGGGGTATTCGGCCCCGGTCTATTGGCTCGCCGGAGCGTGCGGCGCGCTGGTGCTGCTGGCGTCGCTGTTGGCCCACGAGCTCGCGCATGCGGTCGTCGCCCGCCGGGCCGGGGTGGCCGTGGAGAGCGTCACGCTGTGGCTGTTCGGCGGGGTGACCAACCTCGGCGGTGAGGCGAAGACGCCCAAGGCGGCCTTTCGGATCGCGATCGCCGGCCCGGCCACCAGCCTGGCCTTGGCGGCGGCGTTCGGCGGGCTGGTCGCGGCGCTGCGCGCCCTGCATGCCGCGTCCGTCGTCGTCGGCGTCGCCTCGTGGCTGGCCGGCATCAACCTGCTGCTGGGCCTGTTCAACCTGTTGCCCGGCGCGCCGCTCGACGGCGGCCGCGTCCTGCGCGCCTACCTGTGGCGGCGCCATGGCGACATCGTGCGCGCCGGCATCGGCGCGGCGCATGCGGGACGGGTGGTCGCGTTCGTCCTGATCGGTTTGGGCCTGGCCGAATTCGTCGCGGGCGGCGTGGTCGGCGGCGTCTGGCTGGCCTTCATCGGCTGGTTCATCTTCGCCGCCAGTCGCGAGGAAGAGGCCCGGATTACGACGCGGCAGCTCTTCGCCGGGGTGAGTGTCTCCGACGCGATGACCGCGCACCCGCACACCGCGCCCGGCTGGCTCACGGTCGAGGATTTCGTCCAGCGCTACGTCCTGGGCGACCGTCACTCGGCGTACCCCGTCGCCGATCCGGACGGATCGATCGTGGGGCTGGTGTCGCTGACCCAGCTGCGCGACGTCGCGCCGGAAGCGCGGGGCAGCACGCGGGTGGCCGACATCGCGCTGCCCCTCGACGCGGTGCCCACCGCCGGGCCGCGGGAGCCGCTGACCGCGCTGCTCGAGCGGATGGCACCGGCCGGCGCCCGCAGCCGCGCCCTGGTGCTCGACGGCGGCGAGGTGGTCGGCATCATCACGCCGAGCGACCTCACCCGGCTGATGGACGTCTACCGGCTCGCCCACCGTGGACCGGCCGTGGCGTCTCCCGCCTAGCGACCGAGCTGGCCGAGAAGGCGCACCGGTCCGGTTCTCTGGCACGCCGAGATTCACCAAGCCACCGGCATGCTTTCCGAACGATTCGCCGTGTCGCCGCTGCGGTTGCGCGCGTACGCCTACCGCCACCACAAGCCGCTCACCGATGTCGTGCGCTCGGTGGTGGACGGGCGGCTGCGGTTCCGCCCCGAGGACGCGCATCTCGTGGGGGAGCGCGGGTGGGGCGACTAGGCCGGGGCGTCCCGCGCCACGATCACCGGCGCCTGCGCCATCTGCGCGACGGCTTCCCCGACGGATCCCACCAGCATTCCGGCGAAGCCGCCGCGCCCCCGGCTGCCGACCACGACCAGCTGCGCACCCGCGGACTGCTCGACGAGCCGGCGTGGCGGCTGGGCCTGCACGACGGTGCGGGTCACCCCGACGTCGGGGTACTGCTCCTGCCAGCCCGCCAGCCGCTCGGCCAACACCTCTTCGGCCGCCGATTGGGTTGTGGGCCAATCAATTTCGGGCCACTCCGATCGGTCGAGATCACTCCACGCGTGCAGGGCCACCAAGTCCGCGTTACGGCGGGACGCCTCGTCGAAGGCGATCGCGGTTGCGGGCTCGGATGCCGGTGAGCCGTCGACGCCGAGCAACACCGGGCCCCGACCGGCGCCCGGGTCCTCGTGGATGATTGCAAGCGGGCAGTGCGCGTGGCGCAGCAGCGCCGAGCTGACCGAGCCCAGCAGCCGGCCGGGCCAGCGACCGCTGCCCTGGGCCCCCGTGACCAGCATGTCCGCCTCCTTGGACAAATCGATCAGCGTGGGAACCGCTGCGGAGGAAAGGATTTCGGTGTGGATGCCGGCCGGGCCGCCGCGCAGTGAGGCCGCTTCGACGACCTTGAGCGCCTCGTCGACCAGCCGGCGACCGTGCTCCTGTTGCCAGCGCATTACCCCGTCGGGCACGGGCGTCCTCAGCCACGTCCGAACCTCGGGAGAAACGGCGTGCACGAGGGTCAGCGGCACGTTGCGCAGCTCGGCGTCGCGCGCCGCCCACTGCACCGCTGTCCTGGCGGCCGGCGAGTCGTCGATGCCGACGACGATCCCCAAACGTGCGCTCTGCGATGACATCCCCAGTCCTCGATTCGTCGGCGTGACCGTTCACGCACGACCGTATCGGGGCCTGGCGTGTTTCAGCAGGGGCGTTTGTCACAAGACCGCGCGCACAAAAGTTTTCGTGGCCGCCTCTTTTCACAAGAGCTGTTGTGTAAAGTCGAGCTACGTGACGTGCGACCTGCCGGTGGAGCTCGCCGCCCGCCTGGCCGATAATGGGGCCCGCGATGTCGACACATCGCTGGTCGCCACCCAGCCCAGGGCCGACGAGACCAAAGGAGCGTGAGCGGCATTACGTCAGTGGGAGAAAACACCGGACGCCGCCGCCGCGAGGTGCTGGCGCTATTGCGGTCGTCGCCCGATCCGCTGAGCATCGTTGCCATCGCCGAACAGCTCGGCGTGCACCCGAATACCGTGCGCTTCCACCTCGACAGCCTGCTCGCTGCCAGCCAGGTGGAGCAGGTGGAGCACGACCGCAAGGGCCCCGGGCGCCCGCCGCTGATGTTCCAGGCGGTGCGGCAGATGGATCGCGGCGGCACGCGCCACTACCGCATGCTGGCCGAAGTCCTGACCGCGGCGCTGGCCGCCGACCGGAATCCGCGCGCAAAGGCGATTGCCGCGGGTAGGGCCTGGGGGCGGAACCTGGAATCACGCGCCAAGGCGCCGAAGGCCCGGCGCGCCGACGAAGCGCTCGATCGGCTGGTCGAGGTCCTCGACGACCTCGGCTTCGCGCCGGAGCGCCGGACGTCCGACGGCGAGCAACTGGTGGGCCTGCGGCACTGCCCGTTCCTGGAACTGGCCGAAACCCGTGGCGCGGTCGTGTGCCCCATCCACCTCGGCCTGATGCAGGGAGCCCTGGAGGCGTGGGGGGCACCAGTCTCGGTCGATCGCCTCGACGCGTTCGTCGAACCGGACCTGTGCCTGGCCCACGTCTCACCGGCCGGCCCGGCCCGGTGAGCACCGGATCCGCGGTCGCCGTCGCGGTCACCTTCGTCTGGCTGGGCATGGTGCTGGCCATCTCGTTCCTCGAAGCCCCGCTGAAGTTCCGCGCGCCGAACGTGACGCTGCAGATCGGCCTCGGCATCGGTCGCCTGGTCTTTCGCGCGCTCAACACCGTCGAGGTCGCCTTCGCCCTCGTCATCGTCGCGATCGTGGTGTCGGGCCCGACGCCCGCGCGGATCACCGTGGCGTTCGCCGTCGCCGTCGCCGCCCTGGCGATCCAGTTGATCGCGGTGCGCCCGGCGCTGACCCGCCGCGCCGATGCGGTGCTCGCCGGATCGGAAGGTCCGCGGTCCAACGCCCACTACGGCTACATCGGCCTGGAGGCGGTCAAGGCCGTGGCCTTGCTGGTGGCGGGGATACTGCTATTGACCGCCTGATTGCGGGCTTGCACGAGCGAAGGAGACGACTATGGAATCCATCTCGTTGACCGGCCTGGCCTCCGAAAAGCTGGCCGAGGCGGGACGGTCGCACAGCGGACGCGCCGCGCACACCATCCACGGCGGTCACACTCACGAGCTTCGGCAGACCGTGCTCGCCCTGCTTGCCGACCACGATCTGTCGGAACACGACAGCCCCGGCGAGGCGACGCTGCAGGTGTTGCAGGGTCACGTCCGCCTGACGACCGGCGGCGACGCCTGGGAAGGCAAGGCCGGCGACTACGTCGCGATCCCGGCGGAGCGGCACGCCCTGCACGCCGTCGAGGATTCGGTGGTCATGCTGACCGTGTTGAAGAGCCAGCCCGGGGCGCACTAACCGGATGCTATCCACGCCCTGGTCAAGGAGTTTCGGGCTGCGGGTGCCGATCGTCAACGCCCCGATGGGTGGGGTCGCCGGTGGCCAGCTGGCCGCTGCCGTCACCGCGGCCGGTGGGCTGGGCATGGTCGGCATGGGCAGCGACGGCAGCCGGGAAGCGCTGCAAGCCCAGTTGCCGCACGTGCGCGGGAGATTCGGAATCGGCTTGGTGGACTGGGTGATTCGGACCCGGCAGGGGCTGCTCGAGGATGCGCTGGCTGCCGGGCCCGCCCTGTTGTCGGTTAGTTTCGGCACCGACT
Organism: Mycobacterium sp. NGS64; assembly: GCF_059812245.1. Taxonomy (NCBI): domain Bacteria; kingdom Bacillati; phylum Actinomycetota; class Actinomycetes; order Mycobacteriales; family Mycobacteriaceae; genus Mycobacterium; species Mycobacterium sp. NGS64. Next base: position 1,266,451 of record NZ_JCALCI010000001.1, read on the forward strand.
GGTCGTGGGTCGCGACGGCGCATGACGCCGGAATCCCCACCGTCACACAGGTTTACGACGGGGTGGGTGCCCGCCGGGCCGTCGATGCCGGCGTCGACATCCTGGTCGCGCGGGGGGCCGAGGGCGGCGGGCACGGCGAGGTCAAACTCGCGACGCTGCCGTTGCTCGACGACGTGTTGGACGCCGTGACGGTGCCCGTGCTCGCGGGCGGCGGCGTCGCCTCGGCGCGCAGCCTGGCCGCCGTGCTCGCGGCCGGTGCGAGCGGGGCGTGGGTGGGCACCCGGCTGGCGGCGTGCCCGGAGGCGCTCACCGGTGAGGGCAGCCGCCGCGCGCTGATCGCCGCCCGGGCCACCGACACGGCCGTCACCCGGGCCTTCGACGTCGCCAGGGGGCTGCCCTGGCCGGCGAAGTTCCCGTCGCGCGTGTTGGCCAACGACTTCGTCGCGCGCTGGACGGGCCACGAGGACGCGCTCGATGTGTCGGCGTGCGACGAACTGGCCGCGGCCGTCGCCGCCGACGATCGCCGCGTCGCGCCCGTCGATGCCGGCGAGGGCGTCGGGATGATCCGCGACGACGCGCCGGTGGGGGAGGTCATCGCGCAGATGTGCGCGGGCGCGGAGAAGCTGCTGACCGGTTGGGGCTCGTAGCGGCTACACGGCGCGCAGGTAGCGCCTGGCGATGACGTGCTGGGCCGCCCTGACGACCGGCCCGCCGGCCTTGCTCCACCAGGCGGCGGGGCGGGAGAAGGCCGACACCTCCGCGTACACCGCGTCGGTGGCCGGGTCGCGGCGCACGACGAAGCGTTCCTCGCCCGACTCCGGGTGGCCCGGCAGCGTGCCGTAGGCGAACCCGCGGATGTCGGGCTCGTCGACGACGTAGACGACCCGGCACGGCGCGGGCAGAAAACCCAGCCGCACCACCAACACCGTGTCGACCTCGGCGACCTCTGAGCTGGCCTGCACGCGCAGGCCGGATCCGCGTTGCATGCCCCAGCGCAGGACCGCGTCGCCCGCCTGCTCGAAACGCGTTCGGCCGGTGCCGATTTGACGCTCGTTGTGCTGGTGGTCGTAGCCGTCGGGCAGCTCGCCGTCCGCGGTGGCTCCTATCTCCTTGTAGGTGAGTGGAAGTTCTTCGAGCGCTTGTAGGTCCACGGGTTCAGCGTACGTTTGTAGACGTGACCACTCAGACTGTTGCCCAAGCATCCGGAACGTTCACCCTCGGCGGCGACCTGACCGTCAACCGCCTCGGTTTCGGCGCCATGCGCCTGACCGGCAAGGGCGTGTGGGGCCCGCCCGCCGACCGCGACGAGTGCGTGCGGGTGTTGCGCCGCGCCGTCGAGCTCGGGGTGAACTTCATCGACACCGCGGACTCCTACGGGCCCTACGTTTCCGAGGAGATCATCCACGACGCGCTGCACCCCTATGACGGCCTGGTGATCGCCACCAAGGCGGGGCTGCTGCGCACCGGCCCGGACGTCTGGATCCCGCTGGGCAACCCCAGCTACCTGCGCCAGGAATGCGAGATGAGCCTGCGCCGCCTCGGCGTCGAGACCATCGACCTGTTCCAGCTGCATCGCATCGACCCCAATTTCCCGCTGGCCGACCAGGTGGGCGAGCTGCTCACGCTGAAGAACGAGGGCAAGATCCGCCACATCGGCCTGTCCGAGATCGACGTCGACCAGCTCACCGCCGCCCAGCAGATCACCGAGATCGTGTCGGTGCAGAACATGTACAACCTGGCCTCCCGCGGCGCCGAGCCGCTGTTGGACGCCGCGACCAGCCAGGGCATCGGGTTCATCCCGTGGTTCCCGCTGGCCGCCGGTCCGCTGGCCGCGCCCGACGGGCCCCTGCAGCGCATCGCCGCCGAGCACGACGCGAGCCCGTCGCAGCTGGCGCTGGCCTGGCTGCTGAAGCGCTCGCCGGTGATGCTGCCCATCCCGGGCACGTCCAGCGTCGCGCACCTGGAGGAGAACGTCGCCGCCGCCGAGATCACCTTGACCGACGAGGAGTTCGAGACGCTGGCCAAGGCGGGCGGCCAGCAGACCGTGTAACCGCCGTCGCACCCAAAAATAGGGAAAATTCCCGATATCCCGGGGCCGCCCGACTCCGCACACTGGGCGGCGAGCGCTCCGGGCGGCCGGCACGGCCACGCCAACCGCGACACCCCCACGCTGCGGCTCGCCGTCGCCGTGACGCCGCCCGGACGCGCCGATACGGCTGCGTGGGCGGAGGGAAGAAATGTCGTTTGTGGTTGCGGCGCCGGAGGTATTGACCTCTGCGGCAACGGATTTAGAAATTATCGCGTCTGCCCTGAACGAGGCCCACACGGCGGCTGCCGGCGCGACGACCGGGGTGTTGGCGGCGGGGGCCGACGAGGTCTCGGGCGCAATCGCGGCCCTGTTCAGCGGTCACGGTCAGGCCTTCCAAGCGTTGAGCGCGCAGGCGGCGTCGTTCCATCAGCAGTTCGTGCAGACACTGACCGGCGGCGCGGGCGCGTATGCCCTCGCCGAGGCCGCCAACGCGTCGCCGTTGCAGACCCTCGAGCAGGACGTGTTGGGCGTGATCAACGCGCCCACCGAATTAGTGCTGGGCCGCCCGCTGATCGGTGATGGCACGCCCGGCGGGCCGGGCCAGTCCGGCGGCGCCGGCGGACTGTTGTACGGCAATGGGGGTGCCGGCGGCAATGGCCTGCCCGGCCAGATTGGCGGCAACGGCGGTCCCGCCGGCTTGATCGGCACCGGCGGCACAGGCGGCATGGGCGGGGCCGGCGCGGCCGGCGGCACCGGTGGCACCGGCGGCTGGCTCTACGGCAATGGCGGGGTCGGCGGCCAGGGCGGTGCCGCGATCGCGGGCATCAACGGCGGTTTGCCGGGGCACGGCGGCACCGGTGGCAACGCAGTCCTATTCGGCACCGGGGGCGCTGGTGGTCAGGGTGGCACGGGGTTGGCCGGGGCCAACGGTGTCAACCCGACGGTGAATGGCACGGCTGCGACCGGGGCCCCCGCGTCCGATGTGGTGGTCGGTAATGCCAACGCCGCCGGCATCAACGGCGGTGCCGGCGCCGATGGCGGACTTGGCGCCGCCGGCGGCACCGGCGGGTCGGGTGGTGGCGCGGACGTGACTGGTACCGGGAACGCGCGGGCCGGTAGCGGCGGACCCGGTGGTGCTGGCGGAAACGGCGGCGCTGGCGGCGCCGGCGGTACGGCCTCTACCAATTCGGGCGAAGCGGACGGGGGTGCGGCCGGCAACGGGACCGTTGCCTTGGCTCCCGGCGGTGCGGGTGGCGCCGGCGGCTTCGGGGGTGTCGCTGAGTCGGGACATGGTGCTGCCTTCGGCCACTCCGGCGGGTTTGCGGGTGATGGCGGTGCGGGCGCACCTGGCGGCACTGGCGGCGTCGGGGGCGCGGGCGGCGACGGTGGCCGTGGCGGCCTCTTGGTTGGAAGTGGCGGTGCCGGCGGGGCCGGCGGCACCGGGGGCGTCGGGGGCAGTGGTGCCGTCGGCGGCCCCGGCGGCACCGGCGGCTTTGGTGGGTTCGCGACGAGCAGTGGCGGCGGTTCCGCCCTAGCCGGCGACGGTGCCGCTGGTGGCGCGGGAGGTATCGGGGGTACGGGCGGTACGGGCGGTGCGGGTGGATCGGGAGGCCATGGTGGTGCCGCCGGGCTAATCGGCGCGGGCGGTGATGGCGGCATCGCCGGCACCGGGGGTGTAGGCGGTGTAGGCGGTGTCGGCGGTCCGGGCGGCCAGGGCGGCCTAGGTGGCTTTAGCGGCGCCGCGCCCGGCTATAGCGGAGTCGGCGGATACGGCGGCAACGGCGGCCACGGTGGCACCGGCGGCACCGGGGGCAACGGCGGAGGCAGCGGCGTCGGCGGTACGGGTGGGACCGGCGGGCTGCTGTTCGGCGGACCTGGTACCAACGGAGCCGCCGGCCCGGGCGGCAGCGGGGGCAGCGGCGGCACCGGCGGGGGCTTCGGCATCCACGGCGACGGCGGCGCGGGGTCAACCCAGGACGGTGGCAACGGCAACGACGGCAGCCCCGGCGCCCAGGGTCCTTCCGGTCAGCACGGCTAGTCCTCCCGGTCACCGATACGGTGTGTTGGTGGCCGGCGACCATCACAGACACCCCGGCGGTGGGTTCAACCCACCCGAGCCGACGACCAAGGGCGGTCCCGATTACGGCCGTTTCATCGACGCCGTGCGCAAGCTGCAGGACCACGCCCGCGCCGTCGACGCCCCCGACGCGGTGATCACCGAGGCCGCGGATCAGCTGGAGAAGCTCTCGGCGTTATTGAGCCCGTACGACGCCGACGAGTGGGAGTCGCCGTCCGGGCGCCGGATGGACCTGCCGATGCGCGGCAACATCTTGTCCATCCCGATGAAGGCGAGCAAGGGCGACGACGGGCGTATCCACGGCTGGGCGCGCTTCGCGCGATTTCACCTCGGGCGCAACGGCGCCGTGCACGGCGGCGCGCTGGGGATGCTGTTCGACAGCGTGCTCGGGCTGACGTCCTCGGTGATCACCGGGGGCCCGCGCCAGCGCACCGCCTACCTCAAGATCGACTACCGCCACATCGTGCCGATCGAGAAGGAATTGCAGTTCGAGGCCGGCATCGACCGAGTGGACGGGCGCAAGATCTTCGTGTCGGGCCGGCTCCGCGACGGCGACACCCTGCTGACCGAGGCCGACGCGCTGTTCGTGCGGCTCAAGCCCGGGCAGCCGTAACAGGTGACCCGGGCAATGCGGTGAAGGGGTTTTCGCTGTGGCGTTCGCGGACATGACGATGGCGGAGTTGTTCCGCGCGGTGGACTTGACCGGCGTGTTCGGCAACGCCCTGCTGGGCGGTGTGGTCGCACGTAAGGAGAAGCTGGACCCCGTCGGCTTCGGCGCGCTCGCCGTGTTGTCGGGACTGGGCGGCGGCATGATCCGCGACACTCTGCTCCAGCGCGGCACCCCGGTCGCGCTCACCGACTATGCGTATCTCTTGACCGCATTGGCGGGAGCGGCGATCGCGTTCGCGTTCCGGGTCGAGGGCCGAGTGTGGAATTGGGTGTGGCCGGTTGTGGACGCGCTAGCGTTGGGATGCTGGGCCGCGACCGGTGCGCACAAAACGCTCGCTGTGGGCCTCGGCTGGCTGGCTGCGCTGCTACTGGGCACGATCTCGGCGGTGGGTGGGGGCGCAGCGCGGGACATTGTGATGCGTCGCGTGCCGGGAATCTTCGGTGGTAACACGTTGTACGCCACGTGCGCGCTCGCCGCGAGCGGCGTGCTGGTGTTCTTCAACTACCGGAACCATCCGACGCCAGGGCTGTTGTTGGGCGCACTGACCGGGACGGTGCTGTGCTGGCTCGCGCAGTGGCGTGGCTGGATGTTGCCCGCCGCCGACGCCTGGTCTCCGGCGACCATTTTTTCGCGGCCTCGGCCTCGCAAGGGTGTCGGCACGATCCGCGACGGGAATGGCTTGGACGATGAATAGCGTGTCACTGTCCGCAACGGTGCTTGCCGGCCTGGCCGAAACCCGCGGATGGCAGGAAGACTTTTACCGAAACCTCCATCAGCATCCGGAACTCTCGCACCAGGAACACGACACCGCCGAAGCGGTGAGTAAACGGCTACGCGGCTTCGGTTACGACGTTCACGAGGGCATCGGCGGTAGCGGCGTGGTCGGGATCCTGCGCAACGGTGACGGTCCCGCCGTGTTGTTGCGCGCCGACATGGACGCGCTGCCGGTGCGGGAGGACACCGGCCTTCCGTACGCGAGCACTGTCACCACCACCGACACCGACGGGAACGACGTACCGGTGATGCACGCCTGCGGGCACGACGTCCACGTGGCCTGCCTGCTCGGCGCTGCCGCGCTGCTGGCCGGCGCGCGCGCCCAGTGGCAGGGCACCGCCATCGCGTTGTTCCAGCCCGCCGAGGAAGTCGGTGACGGCGCACGCGGCATGGTCGACGACGAGCTTGCGAGGCTGGTCGGCCGCGTCGACGTCGCGCTGGCGCAACACGTCCTGCCCTTTCCGGCCGGTCAGGTTCGGACGCGAGCCGGGCCCGTTTTGGCGTCCGCGGACAGTATGCGAGTGACGGTGTACGGCCGCGGGGGGCACGGCTCGATGCCCCAGGCGACGGTCGACCCCGTGGTCCTCGCCGCCATGATCGTGATCCGGTTGCAGACCGTCGTCTCCCGTGAGATCGAGCCGACCGATCCCGCGGTGCTGACGATCGGGAAGGTCGAGTCGGGCGCGAAGAGCAACGTCATCGGCGACCGCGCTGTGCTCGAATTGAACCTGCGCGCTTATAGCGAGCGAACCCGCAACCGCATCGTTGACTCGATCCGGCGCATCGTCATCGCGGAATGCCACGCATCCGGCACGCCGAAAGACCCCGACTTCGAACTTTTCGACCACTACCCCCCGACCACCAACGATGTGACGGTAACCGAGCGGGTGCGCCGCGCGTTCGACGACCATTTCGGCGACCGGTCATGCGATCTGCCGCTGCAGACCGCGAGCGAAGACTTCAGCGACATTCCCAACGCACTCGACACGCCCTACAGCTATTGGGGTATCGGTGGAACCGATCCCGGCGCATATCGAGAAGCCGACTCAGCAGGCCGGATCAGCGAGGACATCCCGGTCAACCATTCGCCGACGTTCGCGCCCGTCATCCAGCCCACTCTCGACACCGGCACCGAAGCGCTGACGGTCGCCGCGCTGGCCTGGTTGGCACACGCGTAAGCCGTTGGGGAGCAAGTGGTCACGTTGACGGTTTCACGTTCGGATCGCTCTCCATGACCTCCTACACGCTGGGACTGCGTCGCGTCCGCGCCACTGACGACACCCGCAACGAGCCGCAGCCGCGCCCGACTTCCCTGCCGACGCCGCCAACATCTGAGCCTCCGCCGAACCGGCCGAGCCGGATACCCCGGTAGTCGGCAGATTGGGCCGCCCCAGACCGCACCTAGTGTGTGAGACGCACCGGCGCGGGTATGCGCCGGAGATGTCCGTCGCGTCGGATAGAACGTGGATCGGCTGGTCCGCGGTAGGACTCGGTGTCTGCGCGGCCGTGGCGGCGTTCGCGTCGAGCTCGACCCGCGTCGGTGAGGGCTTTGCGTTCGGCTTCGCCGCGTTCATTGCCTTCTTCGGTGTGCTGGCCGTACTCGCGCGCCACCGCAGACCCGACCACTGGGGCCTGTTCGTCGTCGGCCTGGCCACGGTCACCGTCCCGTTCCTGGGCAACGGGTACAACGCCGACCTCGGCGCCTCCTGGACGTGCTGGGTGGCCGGTGGCATTGCCATGGTCCTCGGCGCTATCGGCTGGCTGGGTGATAAGGCGGCGACCGGGGACCGCATCAACGAGCTGGGGGTCGGCCAGGCACTGCGCAGTGTGCCCAGCTTTTGGCTCGGGCGAGCGGCGCTTCTCGGGGGCCTCGCCACCGTGGTGTTGGGAATCGCTGCGCACACGACGGCGGCGGGGCGCGGCGTCACGATCGGCCTCGGGGTGCTGGCGGCCGTGTCCGCCGTCTGGTCGCTGCTTGCCGTGGACCCCACCCACGACTTCTTGACGCTGGCGTGCACGGGTTTCGCGCTGTTCCTGTCGCCATGGGTTGCCGGGTTCACCGGGGACGACGCAGGGTGGACCGCGTGGATCTCGGGCGCGGGCCTCACGGCGCTCGGTGTAGCCGGGTACCTGCGCGGCGAGCGCCTGGACTTCGCCGCCACGGTGCACGACGATGCCGTGGCCCGGTACCGCAAGCGATTCCGCTGATCGTCGGCTACCTCATCGGCAGCCTGTCGCCGGATTCCCTCGATTGATCGCCGGCCAACCCGTTGATCCGTTTCGCCCCCGACGACTTGAACTTCGCCGAGTTGGCCAGCAGCAACTGCGCAGCGTGCTGAGTTACTGCGATTCCCCCAGATGAGCGCGCCCGACTGCGGTTGCGGTGCGGCACCAAGTCGGCGGCCCTGCTCGGACGCCGACTGCCCCGATAGCATTGCAACGACTGACCACCCAGACGTTGGAGACCAAACCCGATGAGCGCCGCCGCACAGCCCACCCCGGCAACCCCGATCCGGGTGCCCGCCGGGACCACCGCGGCCGCCGCGGTCGGTGAGGCGGGGCTGCCCAGGCGCGGGACGCCCGACGCGATCGTGGTGGTGCGCGACGCCGACGGCAAGCTGCGGGACCTGAGCTGGGTGCCCGACGCCGACGCCGAGGTCGTCCCGGTCGCGGCCAACACCGACGAGGGCCGAAGCGTGATCCGGCACTCGGCCGCGCACGTGTTGGCCCAGGCCGTCCAAGACCTTTTCCCGCAAGCCAAATTGGGCATCGGGCCCCCGATCACCGACGGCTTCTACTACGACTTCGACGTGGCGGAGCCGTTCACGCCGGAGGATCTGGCCAAGCTGGAAAAGCGGATGCGCCAGATCGTCAAGGACGGCCAGCTGTTCGACCGGCGCGTCTACGAGTCCAAGGACGCCGCGCGCGCCGAGCTGGCCGACGAGCCCTACAAGCTCGAGCTCGTCGACGACAAGTCCGGCGACGCGGAGATCATGGAGGTCGGTGGCGACGAACTCACCGCCTACGACAACCTCAACCCCCGCACCCGCGAACGGGTTTGGGGCGACCTGTGCCGGGGACCGCACATCCCCACCACCAAGCACATTCCCGCGTTCAAGCTGACCAGAAGCTCGGCGGCGTATTGGCGCGGCGACCAGCGCAACGCGAGCCTGCAACGCATCTACGGCACCGCGTGGGAGTCGCAGGAGGCGCTCGAGAACTACCTGGAGCTGATCGAGGAGGCCCAGCGGCGCGACCACCGCAAGCTCGGCGCCGAGCTGGACCTGTTCAGCTTCCCCGACGAAATCGGTTCGGGCCTGGCCGTTTTCCACCCCAAGGGCGGGATCGTGCGCCGCGAGCTCGAGGACTACTCGCGGCGCAAGCACACCGAGGCCGGGTACCAGTTCGTCAACACCCCGCACATCACCAAGGCCCAGCTGTTCCACACGTCGGGCCACCTGGACTGGTACGCCGACGGCATGTTCCCGCCGATGCACATCGACGCCGAACACAACGAGGACGGGTCGCTGCGCAAACCGGGGCAGGACTACTACCTCAAGCCGATGAACTGCCCGATGCACTGCCTGATCTTCCGGGCCCGCGGGCGGTCCTACCGCGAATTGCCGTTGCGGCTCTTCGAGTTCGGCACGGTCTATCGCCTCGAGAAGTCAGGCGTGATCCACGGGCTGACCCGGGTCCGCGGCCTGACGATGGACGACGCGCACATCTTCTGCAGCCGCGACCAGATGCGCGACGAGCTTCGTTCGCTGCTGCGCTTCGTGCTCGACCTGCTCGGCGACTACGGCCTCACCGACTTCTACCTGGAGCTGTCCACCAAGGACCCGGAGAAGTTCGTCGGCTCCGACGAGGTGTGGGAGGAAGCCACCAACGTGCTGGCCGAGGTGGGCGCGGAATCCGGGCTGGACCTGGTGCCCGACCCGGGCGGCGCGGCGTTCTACGGTCCCAAGATCTCCGTCCAGGTCAAAGACGCGCTGGGGCGCACCTGGCAGATGTCGACCATCCAGCTGGACTTCAACTTCCCGGAGCGTTTCGAGCTGGAATACACCGCCCCGGACGGGACGCGGCAGCGCCCGGTGATGATCCACCGCGCGCTCTTCGGGTCGATCGAGCGGTTCTTCGGCATCCTGACCGAGCACTATGCGGGCGCGTTCCCGGCGTGGCTGGCGCCGGTTCAGGTGGTCGGCATCCCGGTCGCCGACGAGCACGTCGAGTATCTGGAAAGCGTTGCCGCGCAGCTGAAGTCGCACGGTGTGCGGGTCGAGGTGGACGCCAGCGACGACCGGATGGCCAAGAAGATCGTCCACCACACCAACCAGAAGGTGCCGTTCATGCTGCTGGCCGGCGACCGCGACGTGCAGGCCGGCGCGGTGAGCTTCCGCTTCGGCGACCGCACGCAGATCAACGGCGTGGACCGGGACAGCGCCGTCGATGCGGTCGTGAAGTGGATCGCCGACCGCGAAAACGCCACTCCCACGGCCGAACTGGTGAAGGTAACCGGCGGTGAGTGACTCCGAGCGCGACGACACCATCCTGGACCGGGGCGTCGGTGAGCAAGACCATCTGCAACGGCTGTGGACGCCGTATCGGATGACCTACCTGGCCGAGGCGCCGATGAAGCGCGATAATGGCAAGACCGAGCAGCCCTTCACCGACATTCCGCAGCTGCCCGACGAGGACGGACTGGTGGTCGCGCGCGGCGAACTCGTCTACGCCGTGCTCAACCTCTACCCCTACAACCCCGGGCACCTGATGGTGGTGCCCTACCGGCGGGTGTCGGAGCTCGAGGACCTGACCGAGGCGGAGAGCGCGGAGCTGATGGCCTTCACCCAGAAGGCGATTCGCGTCATCAAGAACGTGTCGCGGCCGCACGGCTTCAACGTCGGGATGAACCTGGGCACGTCGGCCGGGGGCTCGCTGGCCGAGCACCTGCACGTGCACGTCGTGCCCCGCTGGGGCGGCGACGCCAACTTCATCACCATCGTCGGTGGCGCCAAGGTGATCCCGCAGCTGCTGCGCGACACCCGCCGGCTGCTCGCGACGGAGTGGGCCCGACAGTGAGTAAGGTGCCGTTCCTGTCCCGGGCGGCGTTCGCTCGGCTCACCACTCCGACGGCACGGGCATGCCTGAAAGTCGGATTGACGCCCGACGCCGTCACCATCCTGGGCACGGTCGTCGCGGTCGCGGGGGCACTGACACTGTTCCCGACGGGCCGGCTGTTCGCCGGCACGCTGGTGGTCTGGTTCTTCGTGCTCTTCGACATGCTCGACGGGGCGATGGCCCGGGAACGGGGTGGCGGAACGCGTTTCGGGGCGGTGCTGGACGCGACATGCGACCGGATCAGCGACGGCGCCGTGTTCTGCGGGCTGCTGTGGTGGGCCGCCTTCGGCCTGCACGACAAGCTCTTGGTGGTGGCGACGCTGATCTGCCTGGTCACCTCGCAGGTGATCTCCTACATCAAGGCACGGGCCGAAGCCAGCGGGCTGCGCGGCGACGGCGGCATCATCGAACGTCCGGAACGGCTGATCATCGTGCTGGTCGGCGCCGGCATCTCCGACTTTCCCTACATCGCCTGGCCGCCCGCGCTGTCGGTGGCGATGTGGCTGCTGGCGGCGGCCAGCGTCGTCACCTGCGTGCAGCGGTTGCACACGGTGCGCACTTCCCCCGGCGCGACGGAGCCCATGCCGTGATCCCGAACCCGCCCGGCCTCAACGCGATCGGGGCGCCCCGGCGCCTGGTGAGTCGCCTGGTAGCAGCCACCACCACCGACAGGATGAGCGACTGGGCGTACGCCACCGGGTGGATGGCGGTACGGGCGATGCCGGAGTTCGCCGCCCGCAACGCATTCGACGCCGGCGCGCGTTACGCCGCCCGCGGCGGCGGGCCTGATCAGTTGCGCAAGAACCTGGCCCGTGTGATCGGCGTGCCACCCGATCAGGTGCCGGACCAGCTGATGCGAGCCTCGCTGGCGTCCTACGCCCGCTACTGGCGGGAGGCCTTTCGGCTGCCGACGATGGACCACCGCGAGTTGGCCCGTCGCATCGACAAGACGTTCCGCGGGGCCGACCACATCGACGCCGCCCTGGCCGAGGGCAGGGGAGTGGTGCTCGCGCTGCCGCACAGTGGCAACTGGGACATGGCCGGGGTGTGGCTGGTGCAGACGCACGGCACCTTCGCCACCGTCGCGGAGCGCCTCAAACCCGAATCGCTGTACCGGCGCTTCATCGGGTACCGGGAAAGCCTTGGCTTTGAGGTCATCCCGCTCTCCGGCGGCGAACGCCCGCCGTTCGAGGTGCTCTGCGAGAGGCTGCGGGCCAACCGGCCGGTGTGCCTGATGGCCGAGCGCGACCTGACCCGCACCGGTGTGGAAGTCAAATTCTTCGGCGAACCCACCCGCATGCCGGCCGGGCCGGCGAAGCTCGCGATCGAAACCGGGGCGGCCCTGTGCCCGGCGCACTGCTGGAACGAGCCCGACGGCTGGCCCGTCGAGATATACCCGCCCGTGGATACCTCGAGCGGCGACGTCCAGGCCATCACGCAGGCGCTGGCCGATCAGTTCGCCACGAACATCGCGGCGCACCCCGAGGACTGGCACATGATGCAGCCGCAGTGGCTCGCGGATTTGTCGGACGCCAAGCAGGCGAGGTTGAGGGAAACCTGATGCGAATCGGGATGGTCTGTCCGTATTCGTTCGACGTGCCGGGCGGGGTGCAATCCCATGTCTTGCAGCTGGCCGAGGTGATGCGCGCCCGCGGGAACGAGGTCAGCGTCCTGGCACCGGTGTCCCCGCACGCCGCGCTGCCCGACTACGTCGTCTCCGCCGGCAAGGCCGTCCCGATTCCCTACAACGGGTCCGTGGCCCGACTGCGGTTCGGCCCGGCCACCCACCGCAAGGTCAAAAAGTGGCTCGCCGACGGCGATTTCGACGTCCTGCACCTGCACGAGCCCAACGCGCCCAGCCTGTCGATGCTGGCCCTGAACATCGCCGAGGGGCCGATCGTCGCGACGTTTCACACGTCGACCACCAAATCGCTGACCCTGACGGTCTTTCAGGGCATCCTGCGCCCGATGCACGAGAAGATCGTCGGCCGGATCGCGGTGTCCGACCTGGCCCGGCGCTGGCAGATGGAGGCGCTGGGCACCGACGCGGTGGAGATTCCCAACGGGGTCGACGTGGATTCGTTCGCCTCGGCGCCGCGGCTCGACGGATATCCGCGCCCGGGCAAGACGGTGCTTTTCCTGGGCCGCTACGGCGAGCCCCGCAAGGGCATGACGGTGCTGCTCGAGGCGCTGCCGCGGGTGGTCGAGAGCCACCCGGATGTGCAGTTGCTGATCGTCGGGCGCGGCGACGAGGACGAATTGCGCGAGCAGGCAGGCGAATTGGTGGACCACATTCGCTTCCTCGGACAGGTGGACGACGCCGGAAAGGCGTCGGCGATGCGCAGCGCCGACGTCTACTGCGCGCCCAACACGGGAGGGGAGAGCTTCGGGATCGTCCTGGTCGAGGCGATGGCCGCCGGCACGCCGGTGGTGGCCAGCGACCTGGACGCGTTCCGGCGGGTGTTGTGCGACGGCGACTGCGGGCGGCTGGTGCCCGTCGATGACGCCGGCGCGCTGGCCGATGCGCTGGTCGAGGTGCTTGCCGACGACGCGCTGCGCGAACGGTACGTGGCGGCCGCTTCGAGGGCGGTCCACCGCTACGACTGGTCGGTGGTGGCCAGCCAGATCATGCGGGTGTACGAGACGGTCGCCGGGTCGGGCGCCAAGGTCCAGGTGGCCAGTTGATGACGTGGCTCGTCATCGCCGTCGTGGCGTTGGTGGCGCTGGTCGCCTTCGCCGGCTGGGCATACCAGACGGCCCACCGGCTCGACCGGCTGCACGTCCGCTACGACCTGTCCTGGCAGGCGCTCGACGGGGCGCTGGCCCGACGCGCGGTGGTGGCTCGGGCCGTGGCGATCGACGGGTATGGGAGTTCCGCGGAGGGCAGGCGGCTGGCCGCGCTGGCCGACGCGGCGGAACGCGCGCCGCGTCCGGCCCGCGAGAACGCGGAAAACGAGCTGTCGGCCGCGCTCGCGATGGTCGACCCCGCGTCGCTGCCGGCGGGTCTGATCGCCGAGCTGGCCGACGCCGAGGCCCGCGTGGTGCTGGCCCGCCGCTTCCACAACGACGCCGTTCGCGACACCCTGGCCCTGCGTGAGCGATTCCTGGTGCGCACCCTCCGGCTTGGCGGAACCGCCGCGCTGCCAAGCTATTTCGAAATCCTGGAGCGCCCGCACGCGCTGGCGCACCCCGAGCGCGGCGTGCCCAACCACCGTACGTCGGCGCGGGTGGTCCTGCTCGACGAGTCCGGCGCCGTGCTGTTGTTGTGCGGGTCGGACCCGGCCAACCCGGCCTTCGGCGACGGGGCGGCGCCCCGGTGGTGGTTCACCGTGGGCGGCGAGGTGGGCGATGGCGAGCGGTTGGTCGAGGCCGCCGTGCGCGAGCTGGCCGAAGAGACCGGCCTGCGGGTCGAACCGGCCGACATGATCGGACCGGTGTGGCGGCGCGACGAGGTCTTCGAGTTCAACGGCTCGCTGATCGAGAGCGAGGAGTTCTACCTCCTGCACCGCACCCGCCGGTTCGAGCCGTCCCTGGCGGGGCGGACCGAGCTGGAACGCAGCTACATTCACGGCGCCCGTTGGTGTGACGCGAACGACATCGCCGAGCTGACCGCCGCGGGCGAACAGGTGTACCCGCGCCAACTGGGCGAGCTGCTGCCGGTGGCCAACCGGCTGGCTGACGGCGCCGAAAGCGCCGCGGCGGGGGTGCCTCAGCCCATCCTCTGAGGTCTCAAAAACGCAACCCCACGTCGGCCAGCGCGTTGGTGACTCCCTGCACCGCCCCCTGCTGCAGCTCGGCGCCGAGCGTCGCCGGATCGATCTGCGGGAACAGCCCGAACGGCGTGGGCACATCCTGGTAGGCGGCGCGGTCGTAGCCCAGCTCGACGAGTACCCGCAGGTCCGGCTGGACCAGGTCGGCCAGCGGGTTTCCCAGCAGGGGAATGGCGCGCAGCGGGTCCAGCAGCGGCAGGTTCGGATTGGGAATGAGGATGTAGGTCGTCATGGTGTCCCCCGGTGACACCGGCTGGACCACCCCCGACGCCAGCTGGGCCGCGGTCACGGTGTTGTAGGCCGGGTGCACGAAAAGGAAGCCGGCGACGGCGTTCGCGTCGGCCAAAATATCGATCGGGTACTGCGGGAAGTCGGCGGCGCCGTCGTATTGGACGGCGTAGTCGATGGTGGGGTAGGCGTTGGTGGGAGTCGCGCCGTAGAACGTGAAGCCCATTCCCGGTATGGAGAAACCGGGCATGCGCGCCAGCAGCCCGCCGTCGGGGCGGTCCGGGTTGGCGATCAGCACGAACGACAGCTGGTCCAGCGCCGGCCGCACGCCCGCCGGCAAAGATTGCAGATTGCGCATTTCGACGGTGGCGATCACGGCGCTTTGCGAGCCGCCGAAGACGATGACGTGGTTTCCCGCCGCGAGTTGCGTGTTGATCGCCGCGTTCAGGTTCTGCACACCCTGGGCCACGGACTGGTCCAGCGTCAGGCTGTCCAGCCCGGTGAACGGGAACAACTTCTCGGGCGTCACCAGGAACTGCGCGTTGTAGTCGGGATGAGTCGGATTGATGAAGAGCTCGGAAGCCAGCACGTTGTGCAGCCGGGGCAGCGGGCCGAGGCCGGTGCCGCCCATGATCAACGCCGTCGGCCCGCCGACCCCCACCTGGTTCTCGTTGACCAGGAGCACCCCGACGTTGCCGTTGCCCGGGTTCCCGAAGCCGATGTTCTGATTGCCGGTGTTCCCGATGCCGATGTTCTGATTGCCCGTGTTCTGGATGCCGAAGTTCGCGTTGCCGAGGTTTCCGATGCCGATGTTGCCGTTGCCGACGTTGTTGATGCCGGTGTTGCCGACGCCGACGTTTCCGCTGCCCAGGTTCTGCGGAAGCGCCTGCCACGGCACCAGTTGCGCGACCGCGGCCGAGGCACCGGCGTAATAATCCGACATCGCGGCCGCGTCCTGGGCCCACATCTGCTCGTACTCGGCCTCGGCCGCCGCGATCGCCGGGGCGTTCTGGCCCAGCAGGTTGTATCCCACCAGCGAGGTCAGCCGAGTCCGGTTGGCGGCCACCGCAATTGGGTGCACGGTGGCCGCCAGCGCCGCCTCGTAGGTGTCGGCGGCCAACCGGACCTGGGTGGCGGTCTGCTCGGCCTGACCCGCGGCCGCGCTCAGCCACGCCGCGTACGGTCCGGCGGCGCTCGCCATTGCCGCCGCCGCCGGGCCGGCCCAGGCGTCGCCCGCCAACTCGGCGGTCACCGACGCGAAGGAGCCCGCCGCGGCGCGCAACTCCTCGGCCAGCCCGTCCCAGGCCGAGGCCACCGCCAGCATCGGGCCCTGGCCCGGACCGGCGAACATGCGCTCGGAATTCAATTCCGGCGGCAACACGGCGAAATTCATCGCTACGTTTCTTTCGACTCGGTGATCTGACGATATGACAGGTCCCGCGCCCGAGCTGGAAAAACCGGTTTGTTGGCCACCACTAGACTGGTGCAGGCATTGACGGAGCGAAGGAGAGACGTGGACACCGCCCAGGCAAATGGTGGCCAGGCCAACCAGACCGGCACCGCGCGCGTCAAGCGCGGCATGGCCGAGATGCTGAAGGGCGGCGTCATCATGGACGTCGTCACGCCCGAGCAGGCGCGCATCGCCGAGGGCGCCGGCGCCGTCGCGGTCATGGCGCTGGAACGGGTGCCGGCCGACATCCGCGCCCAGGGTGGGGTGTCGCGGATGAGCGACCCCGACATGATCGAGGGCATCATCGCCGCCGTGACCATCCCGGTCATGGCCAAGGTGCGGATCGGGCACTTCGTCGAGGCGCAGATCCTGCAGAGCCTCGGGGTGGACTACATCGACGAGTCGGAGGTGCTGACGCCGGCCGACTACACCCACCACATCGACAAGTGGAAGTTCACGGTGCCGTTCGTGTGCGGCGCGACCAATCTCGGCGAGGCGCTGCGGCGCATCGGCGAGGGCGCGGCCATGATCCGCTCCAAGGGCGAAGCCGGCACCGGCGACGTGTCCAACGCCACCACGCACATGCGGGCGATCAGCGGCGAGATCCGGCGGCTGACGTCGCTGTCCGAGGACGAGTTGTACGTCGCCGCAAAGGAATTGCAGGCGCCCTACGAGCTGGTCCTCGAGGTGGCCCGGGCGGGCAAGCTGCCGGTCACGCTGTTCACCGCCGGCGGCATCGCCACCCCCGCCGACGCCGCGATGATGATGCAGCTCGGCGCCGAGGGCGTGTTCGTCGGCTCCGGCATCTTCAAGTCCGGGGCGCCCGAGCACCGCGCCGCCGCGATCGTCAAGGCCACCACCTTCTACGACGATCCCGACGTGCTGGCCAAGGTGTCGCGCGGGCTGGGCGAGGCGATGGTGGGCATCAACGTGGAGCAGATCCCGCAGCCGCATCGCCTGGCCGAACGCGGCTGGTAAGCGTGTCGATCGAGAAGATCCTTGATCTCGAGCAACTCGAGGTCAACATCTACCGCGGAAACGTGTTCAGCCCCGACTCGGGATATTTCCAGCGCACCTTCGGCGGCCACGTCGCCGGGCAGTCCCTGGTGTCGGCCGTGCGCACCGTCGACCCGCACTTCCTGGTGCATTCGCTGCACGGCTACTTCCTGCGGCCGGGGGACGCCACGGCGGCGACGGTCTTCATCGTCGAACGCATCCGGGACGGCGGCTCGTTCTGCACCCGCCGCGTCAACGCCATCCAGCACGGCGAAACCATCTTCTCGATGTCGGCGTCGTTCCAGACCGACCAGGAGGGCATCAACCACCAGGACGCGATGCCCGCGGCACCGCCGCCGGACGGCCTGCCGGGGTTGAACTCGATCAAGGTCTTCGACGACGCCGGGTTCCGCCAGTTCGAGGAGTGGGACGTCCGCATCGTGCCGCGGGAGCGGGTGGAGCGGCTGCCCGGCAAGGCGTCGCAGCAGCAGGTGTGGTTTCGCCACCGCGACCCACTGCCCGACGACCCGGTGCTGCACATCTGCGCGCTGGCCTACATGAGCGACCTCACCCTGCTGGGCTCGGCGCAGGTCACCCACCTCGACGAACGCGCGCACCTGCAGGTGGCCTCGCTCGACCACGCGATGTGGTTCATGCGGGTGTTCCGGGCCGACGAGTGGTTGCTCTACGACCAGTCCTCGCCCTCGGCCTGCGGCGGTCGCGCGCTGTGCCAGGGCAAGATCTTCAACCAGTACGGCGAGATGGTCGCCGCGGTCATGCAGGAGGGTCTGACCCGCTTCCCGCGCGGATACCAGCCGCACAAGCAATGATTTCCCCGTGAGCGCGCCGAGGATTGGGGTCCTGGCCCTGCAGGGCGACACCCGCGAGCACCTGGCGGCGCTGCGCGAGGCGGGAGCCGAGTCGATGCCGGTCCGCCGCCGCAGCGAGCTGGACGCGGTGGACGGGCTGGTCATTCCCGGCGGCGAATCCACCACGATGAGCCACCTGTTGCTGGATTTCGAGCTGCTCGAGCCGTTGCGGCGGCGGCTGGCCGACGGGCTGCCCGCCTACGGCGCGTGCGCCGGCATGATCCTGCTGGCCACCGAGATCCTCGATGCCGGGGCCCGGGGCCGGCAGGCGCTGCCGCTGCGCGCGATCGATATGACAGTGCGGCGCAACGCGTTTGGGCGCCAGGTCGACTCGTTCGAGGGCGACATTCCATTCGCCGGGCTCGACGGGCCGGTGCGCGCGGTGTTCATCCGCGCGCCGTGGGTCGAGCGGACGGGCGACGGGGTGCAGGCGCTGGCCAGCGCGGCCGGGCACGTCGTCGCCGTCCGGCAGGGCCCGATGCTGGCGACCGCGTTTCACCCCGAGATGACCGGCGATCGTCGCATCCACCACATGTTCGTCGACATTGTCAGGGGCGAGGCGTAGTCACATGCGTCACTTGCGTCCCGCGACGGGTGGCATGAGGCTTTCTGTCCACCTCATAGCGACAGCCGTTGTCGCTCTGAGGCGGGCAAGAAGGGTGCCGGTCGCTTTTTTGTGACCGCTGTGACTGCGGTGACGGCGGGGAGCACCGGGGCCATCGGCATCCACCGCCCACGTAGACTCGTTGGGCGAGTTATCGAGCACCAGAATGCAAAAGAAGAGGTAGCAACACCGATGAGCGGCCATTCCAAGTGGGCCACCACCAAGCACCAGAAGGCCGTCAAAGACGCCCGCCGCGGCAAGGAGTTCGCCCGGCTGATCAAGAACATCGAGGTCGCGGCCCGCACCGGCGGCGGTGACCCGGCCGGCAACCCGACGCTCTACGACGCGATCCAGAAGGCCAAGAAGACCTCGGTGCCCAACGACAACATCGAGCGCGCCCGCAAGCGCGGGGCCGGCGAGGAGGCCGGCGGCGCCGACTGGCAAACCATCACCTACGAGGGCTACGCGCCCAACGGGGTGGCGGTGCTGATCGAGTGCCTGACCGACAACCGCAACCGCGCCGCCAGCGAGGTGCGGGTGGCGATGACGCGCAACGGCGGCACCATGGCCGACCCCGGCTCGGTGGCGTACCTGTTCTCCCGCAAGGGCGTGGTCACGCTGGAGAAGAACGGGCTGACCGAAGACGACGTGCTGACCGCGGTGCTTGACGCCGGCGCCGAGGACGTCAACGACCTGGGTGACAGCTTCGAGATCATCTCCGAGCCGACCGATCTGGTCGCGGTGCGCACCGCGTTGCAGGACGCCGGCATCGACTACGAGTCGGCCGAGGCCAGTTTCCAGCCGTCGGTCAGCGTTCCCGTCGACGTCGACGGCGCCCGCAAGGTGTTCAAGCTCGTCGACGCGCTGGAGGACAGCGACGACGTGCAGAACGTCTACACCAACGTCGACCTCTCCGACGAGGTGCTGGCGGCGCTCGACGAGGAGTGAGCAGCGGGGGATCGATGACCGAGCCGCCCGTCGTCAACCATCACGCCGACCACCCGGGCTTCGGCGGCCCGATGGGTCTGGTGACCGCCCTCGGCATGCTCGTCATGGGTCGCGGAAACGCGCGCCTGGCCGTCGACCTGGCCGGGGTGTCGGACGCCGACCGCGTTGTCGACATCGGTTGTGGCCCAGGCAATGCCGCGCGGGCCGCCGCCGCACGGGGCGCGCGCGTTGTCGGGGTGGATCCGGCCCCGGTGATGTTGCGCCTGGCTCGCGCCGTGACGCGTGACCGCCCGACGGTCACCTGGGCCCAGGGTGGCGCCGAGGCGCTGCCCGTTTCCGACGGCTGGGCGACCGTCGTCTGGTCGCTCAAGACGGTGCACCACTGGAAGGACGTCACCGCCGGGCTCGCCGAACTGCGCCGCGTGCTCGCGCCGGCGGGCCGGTTGTTGGTGATGGAGCGCCATGTGCAACCCGGGGCCACCGGCCTGGCCAGCCACGGCTGGACCGAGCGGCAGGCCGAGTCGTTCGCGGAGCAGTGCCGGGCGGCGGGCTTCGTCGGCGTCCGGGTCGACCAGCGGCCCCAAGGCCGGGCTGCGGTGTGGGTGGTGCGGGCGGACCAGCCTGCTTAGTCGGCGATCGCAAGCGCGGCGGAGCCGGGCGAAGCGGGTCGCCGCCCAAATGCCTAGTCGTAGCCGTGCCGCATATCCTCGACGACGCGCGGATTGTCCAGGGTCGACGGCTCGAGTGGGCGGTCGCCGATGTCGCCGGCGAAGACGGTGGCCGCGTCGAGCACCCGCTGGTTGAGGAACCGCAGCGCGGGAGCGTCGGCCGGCACCCGCGGCACAGGCGCGGCGTCGCCGCGTTGCGCCAAGACGAACCCCCAGTCCCCGAACGTGGGCACGTGCACGTGATACGGCGTGACGGCATAACCGGCGGCCCGGATCGTCGAGACCGTGCGCCAGAACGCCGTCCGCGTGGAGAACGGGCTGCCCGCCTGCACGACCATCAGCCCGCCGGGCGCCAGCGCGCGGGCGGCGAGCGCGTAGAACTCGGTGGAGTAGAGCCGGCCCAGCACGGGCGTGTCGGGGTCGGGAAGGTCGACGATCACCGCGTCGAATCCGGTGTCCGAGGAGCCGCGCAGCCAGGTCATCGCGTCGCCGATCACGACCTTGACGCGCGGGTTGTCCAGCGCGCCGCCGTTGGCCTCGCGCATGGTGGTGCGGGCCAATTCGATGACGGCGGGGTCGAGCTCGACCTGCACGATCTTGCCGATGCCCGGCTGGCGCAGCAGTTCGCGGGCGGCCAGGCCGTCGCCGCCGCCGAGCACCAGCACCGAATGTCCACCGGCACCAAGAGCGGGGTAGACAAGGCTTTCGGTGTAGCGGTATTCGTCGCGGGTGGAGAACTGCAGGCCCCCGTCGAGGTAGAGGCGCATGTCGTTGCCGCGCCGGGTCACAACGATCTCCTGATAGGCCGTGTGCCGGTAGGCGATGATCGGGTCGGCGTAAAGCCTTTGCCTGCTTGTGGTTTCGATGTCGGCCGAGCGCACCAGCAGCGTGGCGAGCAGCCCCAGCGCGGCGGCGAGCGCGCACAACGCCGTCAGGAGTTGCCGCGCGGAAACGATGCGGCGCAACAAGAAGACCGCCACGATCCCCGCCGCCGCCAGGTTGATGATGCCCGTGGCCGCCGCGCCGCGGATCATCCCGAGGTGCGGCAGCAGCAGGAACGGCCAGACGAGCCCGCCCAGCAGCGCGCCGAGGTAGTCGGCGGCGTTGAGGTTGGCCAGCGTGCGCCCGGCGTCGGCCGCGTGGGCCGTCCGCCCCCGTTGCAGCAGCGTCATCAGCAGCGGCACCTCCGCGCCGACCAGGCCGCCGATCAGGGCCGTGCCCGCCGCCAGCACCCACGTCGAGCCCACCGAGCCGTCCAGGAACGCGAACACCGTGTACAGCGCGGCCGCGGACAGGCCGCCGATAATTCCCAGCAGCGCCTCGACGGCGATGAAGGCGATCGCCGCGTGCGCCAGCAGCGGCTTGGCCAGCAGCGCGCCCGCGCCCAGCGCCGCGATGTAGCCCGCGACGATCAGCGACGTGGCGACGATGCCCCCGCCGTTGAGGCTGGCCGACAGCGTCAGCAGCGCGAGTTCGTAGATGATGCCGCAGGCCGCGCAGGCCGCCACGGCGGCCAACAAGACGGCGCGCCAACGGCCCTGGGACGTCATGACACCGCCGCGGCGGTCACCCCTCCCACGGCCAGCAATATCAGGGCGACCGCGAAGGACCCCGGGTGCAGCGTGGGCTCGTCGATGTGCTCGTGGAAGTCGCCGGGGATCAGCAGGTGCATCGCCAGCAGCGCGACCCCGAGCAGGATCACACCCATCAGCCCGTACACCGCCACGCCGAGGAGTCCCTGGCCCAGCTGGCTGTAGCTGTTGGCGATGGCGGTGATGATGACGATGGTGAGCGAGATGTACATGGCGCCCGCGACGACGACGGCGTTGGGGCGGCGGTCGATGAACACCAGCTGGCGCAGCTTGCCCGGGGTCAGCCAGTCGACCATGTAGAAGCCGACGAGCAGCACCGCCATCCCGACGGCGAAGTACAGGATCGTCGCGACCGCGCCCCTCAAGACGGGATTGACGTCGACGTTGCCGATCTCGACGGCGAGGTTCATGGTTGTCTCCTTTACGGTTACTGCCTTAAGCCATCACTTGGTGCCGCCGGGGCCGCCCGGGGTGCCGCCGGCGCCGCCCGACGGGGAGCCGGGGAAGAAGCCGGGGCCCAGGAAGACGAACGCGCCGTGGCTGTATCCGGCGCTCAGGGGTTCGACGCGGATGCTGCACGGATTGTTACCGTCGGGCCCGACGATCACGATGTTGTTGCTGTACCGCAGGTATTCGCTGTCGCCGTTGGACGCGCGCGCCTCGGGGGCCTGATAGTCGGCGAGCGTGTCGGCGACCTGGTCGGGGGAGCCGGTGCACTGGTAGCGCGTGCCGTTCACGTCGCGGGAGTATTCGTGATAGTGGCTCGCGATGTAGGACCCGATGTCCTTCTGCTCCAAGATGATTCCGAAGACCAGGCAGACGACGGCGGCGACGGCCAGCGCCCCGGAGATCAGGAACAGGCGGTTGCGGCTCACGGGCGCCACCGGCTCTCGGTGTGCACCACCACGCCGCCCGACTCCAGCGGGTACAGATGCCAGGTCTGCCAGTGCCATCCGGCGCCGTCGGGTTCGGCGGCCAGCGCGGTCAGCGCGGCGTCGTCGCCGGGGAACGTGCCGCCGAGCCAGCCCGGTTGCCGCGTGCAGCGTTCGCGCAGCTCGCCGGCCAGCCGGCGGAAACTCGCCTCCTCGTGCGTCTCGGTGCGCGACCGCAGCCGGTAACCGGGGGCGTCGGTGCGCCGCGGCAGGTCACCGCCGAGGCCGCGGGCGGTGCACGAAACCTGTTCGGAGAACTGGCCTTTCGCATGCTCGACCGCGACTACGTGCGATGCGCCCAGCACGCCGAGCAGCAGCGCGCCGCCGTCGGGATGCTCCAGCGAACAGGTGGCCAGCGGCGCCGGTGCGGGCGCGTTGAGCGCGAGCCCCAGCCGTTCCCCGGACACGTCCGCCGGAGTCACGGCGAGCTGATGGAGGGGCACCGAGGCGGTCCTATGGGGAGGAGGGTGGGGGCGCGGGGTAGACGGTCAGCTCCCCGGGCACGACGGACTTGCCCGTCGAAACCTCCCAGGGCATGTCCGGGGCCCAGCGCTCGAACGAGAGCAGGGCGCTCTCGTTGGCGTTGGTGCAGTCGAGGAATTCCATCTCGCCGCCGGCGGGCAGGCCGGTGGTGCCCTCGGTGGTGTAAGACGCCCGGCCGCGCTCGGTCTCGTGGAAGGCCACGCCGTCGATGACGTACTGGTCACCGGGCTGCAGAGTGAGGTCCTTGCGGTTGACCCACATGGCCAGCTCCAGGCGCCCGTCGTCCTCTTCGACGCTCAACCAGATCGGCTGGTCGCCGCCCTCCAGGAGGTGCTCCCACCACACGAACGGCCCCTCGCGGAACGTCACCGAGCCGCGCACCACGAGGTCGACACCGCCGTAGCTGACGATCGCGCCAGGGCCGAGTTGGCGGGGCCCGAACTGCGGCATGGCGTTGAACGACAGCGGGTCGGAGCGCCCGCGCGGCGGGGCCGGCTTTTTGGGTCGCCGCAAAGCGATGACGAGCACCACGATCGACGCGATGAACAGCACCGCCGCCAGGACGAGCAGGACTGTTCCCACGCTGAACCTTCCGTTGCCACAGGGCTAGAGCGAACGTGGGCTATAAGTTAACAGCTTTACCCGGGGGCAGCGTGTCCTACCGGATGCCGTCGGTGTCGCCGGTTAGGCTCTCGAACAGCTGTTCGTACGAAGGAGCCGGCAATGCGCGTGATGGGCGTCGACCCCGGGCTGACCCGATGCGGCCTGGCGGTCGTGGAGACTGGCGGGGGGCGCAAGGTCGTCGCGCTCGACGTCGACGTGGTGCGCACCGGGTCGGACGCGCCGCTGACCAAGCGGTTGCTGGCCGTCAGCGATGCCGTCGAGCACTGGCTGGACACCCACCGGCCGGATGTGGTGGCCATCGAGCGGGTGTTCTCCCAGCACAACGTGTCGACGGTGATGGGCACCGCGCAGGCCGGCGGCGTGGTCGCGCTGGCGGCGGCCAGGCGCGGCATCGACGTGCACTTCCACACCCCCACCGAGGTGAAGGCCGCGGTCACCGGCAACGGGTTCGCCGACAAGGCGCAGGTCACCACGATGGTCACCAAAATCCTTGCGCTGCAGGCCAAACCGACGCCCGCCGACGCGGCCGACGCGTTGGCGTTGGCGATCTGCCACAGCTGGCGCGCGCCGATGATCGCCCGGATGGCCGCCGCCGAGGCCCTCGCCGCGCAGCAACGGCACGCCTACCGGGCCAAGTTGGCGGCGACGCGCAAGGCGGCCGCCCGATGATCGCGTCGGTGCGCGGCGAGGTGCTCGAGGTGGCGCTCGACCACGTCGTGATCGAGGCGGCCGGTGTCGGCTACCGGGTGAACGCGACGCCGTCGACGCTGGCGACGCTGCGGCAGGGCAGCGAGGCCCGGCTGATCACCGCGATGATCGTGCGCGAGGACTCGATGACGCTGTACGGGTTCACCGACGCGCAGACCCGCGACCTGTTCCTGACGCTGCTGTCGGTGTCGGGGGTCGGGCCGCGGCTGGCGATGGCGACGCTGGCAGTGCACGACGCCGCCACGTTGCGCCACGTGCTGCACGACGGCGACGTCGCCGCGCTGACCCGGGTGCCCGGCATCGGCAAGCGCAGCGCCGAGCGGATGGTGCTCGAGCTGCGCGACAAGGTCGGTGGGATGGCCGCGACCAACGGGGCGCCGCTGGTTAACGGCCACGCGGTGCGCACCCCCGTGGTGGAGGCGCTGGTCGGCCTGGGCTTCGCCGCCAAGCAGGCCGAGGAGGCCACCGACAAGGTGCTGGCCGGCGATCACGAGGCGACGACGTCCAGCGCGCTGCGGGCCGCCCTGTCGTTGCTGGGTAAGTCCCGATGACCCGCGCCGGCGACGATGCAGAGCGGAGCGATGAGGAGGAGTGGCGCAAATGACCGACGACTTCTCCGACCGCGACGTCCGGGAAGTTTCGGGGGCGCTGGTGTCTGGCGAGGGTGACATCGACGTCAGCCTGCGGCCCCGCTCGCTGCGGGAGTTCATCGGGCAGTCGCGGGTGCGTGAGCAGCTGCAGCTGGTCATCGAGGGGGCCAAGAACCGCGGCGGCACCCCGGATCACATCCTGCTGTCCGGTCCGCCGGGCCTGGGCAAGACCTCGCTGGCGATGATCATCGCGGCGGAGCTCGGCTCGTCGTTGCGGGTGACGTCCGGTCCGGCGCTGGAACGCGCCGGCGACCTGGCCGCGATGCTGTCCAACCTGGTCGAGCACGACGTGTTGTTCATCGACGAAATCCACCGCATCGCGCGGCCCGCCGAGGAGATGCTCTACCTGGCGATGGAGGACTTCCGGGTGGACGTGGTCGTCGGCAAAGGGCCCGGGGCGACGTCGATTCCGCTGGAGGTGGCGCCCTTCACCCTGGTCGGCGCGACCACTAGGTCCGGCGCGCTGACCGGCCCCCTGCGCGACCGGTTCGGGTTCACCGCGCACATGGACTTCTACGAGCCCGCCGAGCTGGAGCGGGTGCTGGCACGGTCCGCCGGGATCCTGGGCATCGAGCTGGGCGCCGACGCGGGCTCCGAGATCGCGCGACGCTCGCGGGGGACCCCGCGGATCGCCAACCGGTTGCTGCGCCGGGTCCGCGACTTCGCCGAGGTGCGCGCCGACGGCGTGATCACCCGCGACGTCGCCAAGTCCGCGCTGGAGGTCTACGACGTCGACGAGCTGGGGCTGGACCGGCTGGACCGGGCGGTGCTGTCGGCGCTGACCCGCGGCTTCGGCGGCGGCCCGGTCGGGGTCTCGACGCTGGCGGTGGCGGTGGGCGAGGAGGCCGCGACCGTCGAGGAGGTGTGCGAGCCGTTCCTGGTGCGGGCGGGCATGGTCGCGCGCACCCCGCGCGGCCGGGTGGCCACCGCCCAGGCCTGGACGCACCTCGGCCTGACGCCGCCGGCCGGGGCGGCCGGCCTCGGGCAACCGGGCCTGTTCGACTAGGGCGGTCGGCGCCGCCCCCGGGGTGTGGGTTACGTCACTCGCGCCGCGGGTACCCGCCTCGCAACAGCAATCACTGTTGAAGGAGATTCTGATGAGGCGAACCAACCCCGACTATGACCGCCCTCGCGCGGCGTACATGCCTCGCAGCCGCGGCGCGCTGAGCGGGCTGCTGCTGATCCTCTTGGGTGCGTGGGGCGCGCTGATCCCGTTCTTCGGACCCAACGTCAATTGGGCGTACATGGCCGACCCGGCATGGACGTGGACGACGGCGAAGGGCTGGCTGGAGGTGCTCCCCGGCGTCGTCGCCGCGGTGGGCGGCCTGATCCTGCTCGTGTCCGGCAATCGCGCCAGCGCGGTGCTCGGCGGCTGGCTGGCCGTCGTGGCCGGCGCTTGGTTCGTGGTCGGCCGGGCGTTCGCGCCGATGCTGAACATCGGCGACGTCGGCCAGCCGGCGGCCGCGACGGACCTGAAGCGGGCCCTGCTCGAGGTCACCTACTTCACCGGCCTGGGTGCGCTGATCGTGTTCCTGGGCGGCGCCGCCCTCGGGCGCGTCGCGGTGCGGCATGCCCGCGACGTCGTCGTGGCCGAACCGGCGCCGGTGGCCGCGGCCCCGGCAGAGCAACCGGCCATGTATGACGAATCGCGTCGCGACGTGCCGGCCGACGAGCGCACCGGGCGCGGCTTCTTCCACCGGCGCGCCGGGGGCGGCCTGTTCCGCCGCCACCACCACGCCGGCGTCTAGTGCCGATCGCAAGCGCGGCGCTGGCGCCGGGCGCCGCGGGTCGGCACCATCTGGCCTGATCACGCGCGAGAGCACCGGTAGTCCCAGCGGGCCGCCGGTGCTGTTGCGCGCCCGGGCGAAGCGCCGCTCGGTATGGTTCTTGGGTCGTTCGACTTACCGAGGAGGAGCGATGCTCACCGCCGGGTTGGTGTTCGCCGGGCTGGCAGCCCTACTGCACGTCTACATCTTCACGATGGAGTCGTTGACCTGGACCTCGGAGCGCACCCGCGCCGTCTTCGGCACGACGGCCGAGGAAGCCGAGACCACCCGGCTGCTCGCCTTCAACCAGGGCTTCTACAACCTGTTCCTGGCCATCGTCACCCTCCTCGGCATTCCCCCGGTGATCATGGGCGACAAGGCCGTCGGGGTCGCGCTCGTTCTCGCCGGAGTCGGATCTATGGCCGCCGCCGCGATCGTGCTGGTGTTCTCCGCGCGGGACAAGGCGCGGGCCGCGGTCATCCAGGGCACGTTTCCGGTGATCGCCATCGTGTTGGTGGTGCTCGGCCTGTCCTGGTAACGCCAGCAACATCAGCCTCACTGGTCACGGAAAGCCGCTCCTTGCGGCCGCGGGTGTTACATCGCGGCCGGGTCGGGTACTCCCGGGGGGCCGGAAATGGGCCCGGCTTCAATTGAGGAGATGGAATGAAATACGCAGATAGGGACTATCCAGGCGCCTTGACCATGCCGCGCTCGCGCGGCGCGATCAGCGGATTGATCCTGGTGATCCTTGGCGCCTGGGGGGCGTTGATCCCGTTCGTCGGCCCCCACTTCAACTTCGCGTACACGCCCGACCGCGACTGGGCGTGGACGACGGCGCGCGGCTGGCTCGAGGTGCTCCCGGGCGCCGCCACGGTGGTGGGTGGCCTGCTCTTGATCGTCGCCGGCAACCGCATCGCCGCCATGGTGGGCGGCTGGCTCGCGGTCCTGTCCGGCGCGTGGTTCGTGGTGGGCGGCCAAATCGCTCCTCTGCTGGGCATCGGATCCGCCGGCGACCCGATCGCGGCGACCGAACGCAAGCGCGCCGCCCTCGAGGTCTCCTATTTCTCCGGCCTCGGCGCGCTGATCATCTTCGTGGGCGGGGTCGTCCTGGCGCGCACGGCGGTGCGGCTCGCGCGCGACGTGGCACCCCTGGGCCACGCGGAGCCCGAGGCAGCTGCGCCGGTCGGGGAGCCGGCGTACGTGTCCGGGCTCGACGAGTCGCCCGCGGTCTCGTCCGGCGCGGTGACCAAGCCCCGGATGGAGCGCGGCTGGCGCCGCCAGCGCGACGCCGCGGGCTCGCCGAACGCGGCGTACCTGCGCTGGCCGCACCCGCAGGGCTGAGTCAGAACGAGCTGACGCAGAAAATCGCCGACCCCGCGCGGGGCCGGCGATTTTCTGTGCGTGCTTACAGCAATCCGAGCAGCTGCAGGTCGCTGACGTACTTGGCGATGATCTGCGGCGTGACGTGCGGAATGTCCTTGTCTGGGCCGATTTTCGCGTCCTGAACCGCGGCGCGGAACCGGTCGGTGGGCGCAATCGAGCCGTTGATCGGCCGCTCGGGCTTCTGGTAGTTGTGCAGCAGCGGCAGCAGCGAGGCGTTGCGCTGCTTTTCGGGCAGCCCGCGCAGGCTGGTCTCGAACCGCTGCAGCCAGTCGCCGTAGTCGTCGACGCGCCGGATGGCGCAGCCCGCGTCGATCAGCCAGTCGACGAACTGGTCCATCCCGATGCCGTCGTCGTAGGGGTTCATCACGTGGAAGGTGCGGAAGCCCCCAGAAGCCTGGTCGCTTTGGGCACCGAGGGTGGAGATCGCCTCGGCGATGAACTCCACGGGCAGCCCGTCGTAGTGGGCGCGCTGCCGGTTGCCGTCGGCGTCGCGCTCGTAGAACGAGGCGGGCGCGATCCCGGTGGCGGCCAGGCTCAGCATCATCCGGGTGAACATGTCCGGGACGTTGAGCTGGCCGGCGTAGGTGGTGTCGGCCAGGATCATGTCGCAGCGGAACACCGCGACCGGCAGCCCGCACAGGTCGTGGGCCTCGCGCAGCAGCACCTCGCCGGCCCACTTGCTGTTGCCGTAGCCGTTGGCGTAGCTGTCGTTGATCGCCCGCGTCGCGCTGATCTGGCGGATGTCGGCGTCCTCGGTGAACTTGCCGGGTTGGATCTGGTCGCCCACCCCGATCGTCGAAACGTAGGTGTACGGCTTGATCTTTGTCGTCAGCGCGAGCCGGATCAGCTCGGCGGTGCCCAGCGCGTTCGGCCCGAACAGCTCGCTGTAGGGCAGCACGTGGTTGACCAGCGCCGCGGGGTCGACGATCAGGTCGACGGTGTCGGCCAGCCGCTGCCAGGTCTGCCGGTCCAGGCCGAGGTCCGCCTCGCCCTTGTCACCGGCGATGACCTCCAGGTGGTCGGCGGCCAGCGCCTGGTAGTGCGCCAGCAGCTTGGGGTCCCCGCTGTCAAAGGTCTTGTCGAGACGACTCCTCGCCTCTTCATCCGTGCGGGCCCGTACCAGCGCGATCACCTTGCCGTCGACCAGGTCCATCCGCTCCAGCCATTCCAGGGCCAGGTAGCGACCCAGGAAACCGGTTGCGCCGGTGAGCAATACGGTGCGCACCTCGGAGGTGGGCTCGGGCAGCTCGGGCGCGGCCTCCAGAGTCGAGGCCTCCAGGAACTTGTCCAGCGTCAGCTCGGCCGCGTGCACCTCGGTCGCGTCGCGCCCGTGCACCGAGGCGAAGCTCGGCCGCTTGGTGCCCTTGCGCTCGCCCTCGATGTAGGTGGCGATCGCCGCCAGGTCGTTTGCCGGGCTGACGATCACGCCCACCGGCACGTCGACGTCGAAGATCTCGTGCAGCAGGTTGCCGAAGGTCAACGCCGACAACGAGTCTCCGCCCAGGTCGGTGAAGTGCGCGTCCGGTGACACCTCGCTGCTCGCGGTGCCCAGCAGGGCGGCCGCGGCGCGGCTCACCGTCTGCAGCGCCGGCGCGTCGGCGCCGCTGCGGCGCAGCTCGCTCAGCTCGTTGGCCTGCCCCTCGGCCAGCTCGGCGTAGAGCTGTTCGAGGCGCTCGCCGTACTGCTGCTTCAGCTTCGGCCACGCCAGCTTGCGGATGCCGGTCAGCAGACCGTTCTCCAGCGTGAAAGGCGTTGTCTCGATGAGGAAGTCGCGCGGCACCTCGTAGGACTGCAGCCCGGCCTCCTTCGCGACGTACTGCAGCGAGTCGGCGATCATCGGCTTCAAAGTGTCGATGTCGTACGCCGCCAAGGCCTCTTCGGTGGGCACCACGACCGCCAAGAGATACGGGTGGGCGCTGTTGCCGTAGACGTAGATCTGGCGCACCAGCGGGCTGTTGCCGAACACCGCCTCCAGCTTCGCGACGGTGACGAATTCGCCCTGCGCGAGCTTGAGCACGTTGTTGCGCCGGTCGACGTAGACCAGCTTGTCGGGAGCGACCTCGGCGACGACGTCGCCGGTCCGGTAGTAGCCGTCCTCGTCGAAGACGCCGGCGGTCACCTCGGGCCGCTTGTAGTAGCCGGGGAACATGTTGTTGGTCTTGAGCAGCAGCTCGCCGCGCGGGTAGGGCCGGTCGGTGGAGAAGTAGCCCAGGTCCGGGACGTCGACCAGCTTGTAGTCGACGACCGGCGGGCGCTGCACCTCGCCGTCGAACAGGACCATGCCGGCCTCGGTGGACCCGTAGCCGTCCAACAGATGCATCTGCAGCAGGGACTCGACCCACTGCCGCAGCTCCGGGGAGGTGGGCGCCGAGCCCGTCATCGCGAAGATGAACCGCCCGCCCAGCAGGTGGTTGCGCAGCTCGTCCATCACCTCGGCCTCGTCGTCGCCGCGGTCGACCCGGCGCTGGTACTCCGCGTAGATGGTCTCCCAGATCCGCGGCACGAAGTTCATCTCGGT
Organism: Mycobacterium sp. NGS64; assembly: GCF_059812245.1. Classification (NCBI taxonomy): domain Bacteria; kingdom Bacillati; phylum Actinomycetota; class Actinomycetes; order Mycobacteriales; family Mycobacteriaceae; genus Mycobacterium; species Mycobacterium sp. NGS64. The sequence continues at coordinate 1,297,308 of NZ_JCALCI010000001.1, forward strand.
GGGCCGGACCAGCTCGAGGTCCTCCAGCAGCGTCGAGAGGTCACTGCGGGCCGCGAAGTAGGCGGTGCCGCCATTGCCGAGCGTGCCGTAGAGGATGCCGCGGCCCATGACGTGGCTCATCGGCATGAAGTTCAGGGTGATCGACGCGGCGCTCGGTCCGAACCAGTTGCGGGCCGACCGGCACCACATCTTCCCGACGTTGCTCGCCGGGTACATCGCGCCCTTGGGCGCGCCGGTGCTGCCGGAGGTGTAGATCAGCAGGGCCAGCGGGTCACCCTCGGCGGGCGCCGATGCCGGCGCCTCGGGCAGCGCGCTCCCGCGCTCCAACAGGTCGGCCAGGGCCTCGACGGTGATGGCGGTGTCGGCCAACCGCGCGCGGGCGGCGTCGACGGCCTCGCGCTCGTCGTCGGCCTCGGGGTGGTAGTCGAACACGACCAGCTTGGCCGGCGCGGGTCCGCTCAGGATCAGCTCGACGGCGTCGGGCAGCTGGTTGACGCTGGCCGCGATCACGCTGGGCTCGGTCTCGGTCACGATCGGCTGCAGCTGGGCGATCGCCGCGCTGGTCTGCAGCGGGACCGACACGGCGCCGATCATGCCGAGCGCGATGTCGATGGTGGCGTAGTCGACGCTGTTGAAGCCGAGCACGCACACCCGGTCGCCGGCCTGGACCGAGTCGTGGGTCAGCGCGCGGGCCAGCGAGTCGACCCGGACGCGTAGCTCGCCGTAAGTGACGGTCTCGTAGCGGGGGAGCAGCTGCAGCGACGTGCGCCCGGTCGTCGCGTCCTTGACGAACTCCACCGCGCGCTGCCCGAGAGCCGGGCGGTCGGCGTAACCCTCGAGCACGGTCTGGATGATCTGCGGCAGTCGCAGTCCAGGCTGCTCAAGGGCCTCGGCGACGGCCGGGTCCGGTCGGGCGGCGGCGAACTGGGCGTCGTTGGCGGTGAGGTCGTCGACGCGGCGAGCGAGCCACTGTTCCTGGTTAGTAGTAGTCGACATAACGATTCCCTTTTAACGCATAAGCACTAGGTGAATGGGTCGCGCGACGTTGCGCTGATGTCTAAAACGTTAGCAAAACTAACGGTATTCCTCAATGGATCCGTCGTGGGTGTGACGTTGCACACCGTGGCTACAGTTCACCGAGGAGGCCGGTCAGGGTGTCGACACCCTCGGTCAGCAGCTCGTCGCTGATGGTCAGCGGCGGCAATAGCCGGATGACGTTGCCGAACATCCCGCACGTCAACACAATGACCCCGGCCGCGTGGGCCGCCTTCGAAAGCGCTTCGGTGAGTTCGGGATTGGGGTCCGAACTGCCCGACTTCACCAGCTCTATCGCGATCATTGCGCCGCGGCCACGAACGTCCCCGATCCGGTCGTCGGCCGCCTGCAGCCGCAGCAGCGGTTCGGTGATCAGCCGTTCCAGCTGCCGGGCCCGCTCGATCAATCCGTCAGTCTCGATGGTCTCGATGGTGGCCAGCGCCGCCGCACACGCGACTGGGTTACCGCCGAACGTGCCGCCCAAACCCCCGACGTGCGGAGCGTCCATGATCTCGGCGCGGCCGCTCACCGCGGACAGCGGCAGCCCGTCGGCGATGCCCTTGGCGGTGCAGATCAAATCCGGTTCCAGGCCCGTCGGGCCCTCGTGCTCGCAGGCGAACATCGCGCCGGTGCGCGCGAACCCGGTCTGCACCTCGTCGGCGATGAACACCACGTCGTTTTTGCGGCACCAATCCAGCAGGGCGGGCAAGAACCCGTCGGCCGGGACGATGAATCCGCCCTCGCCGGCGATCGGCTCGATCAGGACGGCGGCCAGGCTGTCCGCGCCGACCTGGCTCTCGATCACCCGGATCGCCCGCTCGGCGGCCTTCTGGCCGTCGGTGGCCAGCTCCTTGTCCAGCAGACCGTCCCGATAGGGATAGGACAGCGGGGCCCGATAGATCTCCGGCGCGAACGGGCCGAAGCCGCTCTTGTAGGGCATCGACTTGGCGGTGAGCGCCATCGCCAGGTTGGTGCGCCCGTGGTAGGCGTGGTTGAACGCCACCACGGCGGGCTTGCGGGTGTAGGCCCGCGCGGCCTTGACGGCGTTCTCCACGGCCTCGGCGCCGGAGTTGAACAGCACCGAGCGCTTTTCGCCGGAGCCCGGCGTGATCCGGTTGAGTTCCTCGGCGACGGCGACGTACTCCTCGTACGGCGTCACCATGAAGCAGGTGTGGGTGAAGTCGGCGACCTGCGCGCGCACCGCGTCGACCACCCGGGGCGACGAATTGCCGATCGTGGTGACCGCGATGCCGGAACCCAGGTCGATGAGCCGGTTGCCGTCGACGTCCTCGACGATGCCGCCACCGGCGCGCGCGACGAACACCGGCAGCGAGACGTTGACGCCGTGCGACACCGACGCGGCCCGGCGCTTGTTCAGCTCCAGCGATGCGGGACCGGGGATTTCGGTGACCAGGTGGCGAGTCTGCTCGAGGCTGGCCACGACGTCCTCCTCACCGCGGCGCGCGGGTCACGTCGCGCGTCAAGCCTATCTGGTTCCGCGCGAGTCAGCGGGGCCAGTCGTTGGCCCCCTGCGGTGCTGGCAGACTGGCCGTTACTAGTCGTTTCGAGCCCCGGAACGGGCGAATACGGAAGATAGGCGCAATGAATAGTTTGGTCATGTTTTTGCCGTTCGTGCTCATCATGGTCGGCTTCATTTACTTGCAGGGGCGCCGCCAGAAGAAGGCGATGCAGGCCACCATCGACCTGCACGACTCGTTGCGTCCCGGGGACCGGGTGCACACCACGTCCGGGCTGGAGGCCACCGTGGTCGCCCTCACCGACGACACCGTCGACCTGGAGATCGCGTCCGGCGTGGTCACGACGTGGATGAAGCTGGCCATCCGCGACAAGATCCTGCCCGAGGAGCCGGCCGAGCTCGGTGACGACGACGCCGCCGACGACTTGGAGGAGTCCGACGGGCTGACCGACCCGGGCCGGTAGGGAGGGGGCACGTAGGCTTTTCTAGGCTCTGCCGGGGCAAGAAACCGATTCTCAAGGAGATACGAGGAAAGTGGCATCGTCTTCGGCGCCGGTGCACCCTGCCCGATACCTGTCGGTGTTCTTGTTGCTGCTGATCGGCGTTTACCTGCTGGTGTTCCTCACGGGCGACAAGAAGGCCGCCCCCAAGCTCGGCATCGACCTGCAGGGCGGCACCCGCGTCACCCTGACCGCGCGCACCCCCGACGGGTCGCGCCCGAGCCGGGAGGCGCTGGCGCAGGCGCAGCAGATCATCAGCGCGCGGGTCAACGGGCTGGGTGTGTCCGGTTCGGAGGTCGTGGTCGACGGCGACAACCTGGTCATCACGGTGCCCGGCAGCGACGGCAGCGAGGCCCGCAACCTGGGGCAGACCGCGCGGCTGTACATCCGGCCGGTGCTCAACTCCATGCCGGCGCAGGCCGCCCAACCCAAGCCGCCGGCCCAGGCGCCCGCGGGCGGGCCCCCGCCCGAGCAGCCGGCGCCCGGCCAGCCGGGCGGGGCCCAGCCGGCACCCGGCCAGCCCCAGCAGCCCGCGCCGCCGGCCCAACCGGCGCAGCCCGCCCAGCCGGCGCCGCGCCCGCAACCGCGGCCCTATCCGCAAGACCCGCCACCCAGTCCAGCCCCCAGCCCTGCGCCGGCGCCGGCACCTGCGCCGCCGCCCGAGGCGCCCGGCCCGCCGCCGGCGGCGCCGGCGCCCCCCGACCCGCGTAAGGACCTCGCCGACCGCATCGCCGAGGAGAAGACCTGGCGGCAGAGCACCCGCCAGGGCATCCAGTTCCTCGCCCTGCAGTTCCAGGCGACCCAGTGCGACAAGAAGGACGACATCCTGGCCGGCAACGACGACCCGGCGCTGCCGCTGGTGACCTGCTCGACCGACCATAAGGTCGCCTACCTGCTGGGCCCGTCGATCATCAGCGGCGACCAGATCGCCGACGCCACGTCCAGCCAGAACCAGCGCGGCCTCGGCTACGTCGTCGACCTGCAGTTCAAGCCCGCGGCGGCCAACACGTGGGCGGACTTCACCGCCGCCCACGTGGGCACCCAGACGGCGTTCACGCTGGACTCTCAGGTGGTCAGCGCCCCGATGATCCAGGAGGCCATTCCCGGCGGGCGCACCCAGATCTCCGGCGGGCAGCCGCCGTTCACCGCCTCCACCGCCAAGCAGCTGGCCAACGTGTTGAAGTACGGGTCGCTGCCGCTGTCCTTCGAATCCTCTGAGGCCCAAACCGTCTCGGCGACACTGGGATTGACCTCGCTGCGGGCCGGGTTGATTGCGGGCGCCATCGGCCTGGGCCTGGTCCTGCTGTATTCGTTGCTCTACTACCGCCTGCTGGGTTTGCTCACCGCATTGTCGCTAACCGCTTCCGGCGCAATGGTTTTCGCGATCCTGGTGATCCTGGGCCGGCAGATCAACTACACCCTGGATTTGGCGGGCATCGCGGGTCTGATCATCGGCATCGGCACCACCGCCGACTCGTTCGTGGTGTTCTTCGAACGCATCAAAGACGAGATCCGCGAGGGCCGTTCGTTCCGGTCCGCGGTGCCACGCGGGTGGGTGCGGGCGCGGAGGACGATCCTGTCGGGCAACGCCGTCACCTTCCTGGCCGCCGCGGTGCTCTATGCGTTGGCCATCGGCCAGGTGCGGGGCTTCGCCTTCACGCTGGGCCTCACCACGCTGCTGGACACCGTGGTGGTGTTCCTGGTGACCTGGCCGCTGGTCTACCTGGCGTCCCAGTCCACGACGCTGGCCAAGCCCGCGTACAACGGCCTGGGCGCCGTGCAGCAGGTCGCGCGGGAACGCCGGGCCGCGGCGGACGTGAAGACGGGACGGGGATAGCGCATGAGTGCCCCCAAGGATGCGACCGCGCTGACCGACAGCGCCCAGTTGCCGCACCACAGCTTCATTTCCCGGCTCTACACCGGCACGGGCGCGTTCGAGGTGATCGGGCGCCGCCGGCTGTGGTACGGCATCAGCGGCGCGATCGTCGCGGTCGCGCTGATCAGCATCGTGCTGCGCGGCTTCACCTTCGGGATCGACTTCAAGGGCGGCACGACGGTGTCGATGCCGCGGGGGACGGCGCAGACCTCGCAGGTGTCGGAGGTCTTTCGCAAGACCATCGGCAAGGACGCCGAGTCGGTGGTGATCGTCGGCAACGGCGCCTCGGCGACCGTGCAGATCCGTTCGGAGACGCTGACCAACGACCAGACCACCAAGCTGCGCAACGCGCTCTTCGACGCCTTCCAGCCGAAGGGCAACGACGGCAAGCCGAGCAAGCAGGCCATCAGCGACTCGGCTGTGTCGGAGACCTGGGGTGATCAGATCACTAAGAAGGCGCTGATCGCGCTGGTGGTGTTCCTGGCGCTGGTCAGCCTGTACATCACCATCCGCTACGAGCGCTACATGGCGATCTCCGCGCTGACCACCATGGTCTTCGACCTGACCGTCACCGCCGGCGTGTATTCACTGATCGGCTTCGAGGTCAGCCCGGCCACGGTCATCGGGCTGCTGACCATCCTGGGTTTCTCGCTGTACGACACCGTCATCGTGTTCGACAAGGTCGAGGAGAACACCCGCGACTTCCAGCACACCAACCGGCGCACCTTCGCCGAGCACGCCAACCTGGCGATCAACCAGACGTTCATGCGCTCGATCAACACCAGCCTGATCAGCGTGCTGCCGGTGCTGGCGCTGATGGTCGTGGCGGTGTGGCTGCTGGGCGTCGGCACGCTGAAGGACCTGGCGCTGGTCCAGCTGGTCGGCATCATGGTGGGCACCTACTCGTCGATCTTCTTCGCCACCCCGCTGCTGGTCACCCTGCGCGAACGCACCGAGCTGGTGCGCACCCACACCCGCCGGGTCCTCAAGCGGCGTGCGCGCTCCGACGAGTCGGCCGTCGAGATTTCCGAGTCGGCCGCCGAAGAGCCGGCGGAGGCGACCGAGGAGGCCGAGGCGGACAAGGCCACCGAGGCCGCCGAGGCCCACGCCAAACCCGCGCCGAGCAAGCCGGCCCCCGGCGCGCGCCCGGTGCGTCCCACCGGGACCCGGCGCCCGACCGGCAAGCGAAACGCGGGCCGGCGGTAGGCCAGATGTTGCGGGCCGACCGGGGGAACCTGAGGGGGACCGCGGCGGCTGCGTTGGCCGGCATGCTGCTGGCGGCGTTCGCGTTGGCCGGGTGCTCGGGCAGCGCCGCCTCGAACGTCGACTACGTGGTCGACGGCCCGCTGGTCAGCTACAACACCAACACCGTCGTCGGCGCCGCTTCGGCGGGGGCGCAGGCGTTCGCCCGCACGCTGACCGGCTTCGGCTATCACGGCCCCGACGGGCAGGTCGTCGCCGACCGCGACTTCGGCTCCGTCTCGGTCGTGGGCGGTTCGCCGCTGGTCCTCGACTACCAGATCGCCGACAGCGCCGTCTACAGCGACGGCAAGCCGGTGACCTGCGACGACCTGGTGCTGGCGTGGGCGGCCCAGTCCGGCCGGTTCCCCGGCTTCGACGCCGCCAGCCAGGCCGGCTACGTCGACATCGCCAACGTCGAGTGCATCCCGGGCCAGAAGAAGGCCCGGGTGTCCTTCGTCCCGGACCGCGCCGTCGTCGACTACGCCCAGCTGTTCGACGCGACCACGATCATGCCGTCGCACGTCATCGCCGACCAGCTGAACGTGGACGTCACCGCGGCGCTGCTGAGCAACAACGGGCCCGTGGTGGCGCAGATCGCCAAGCTGTGGAACACCGGCTGGGACCTCAAGCCAGGTGTCGACCTCAAGCGCTTCCCGTCGTCGGGCCCGTACAAGATCGAGCGAATCCTGGACGGCGGCGCGGTGGTGCTCGTCGCCAACGACCGGTGGTGGGGGCCCAAGGCGGTGACCAAGCGGATCACCGTCTGGCCGCAGGGGCCCGACATCCAGGACCGGGTCAACAACCGCAGCGTCGACGTCGTCGACGTCGCGGCCGGTTCCTCCGGCGCGCTGGCCACCCCCGACAACTACGAGCGTTCCGATGCGCCGTCGGACGGCATCGAGCAGTTGATCTTCGCGCCGCAGGGACCGCTGGCGCAGCCCAAGGTCCGGCGCGCGTTCGCGTTGTGCACGCCGCGCGACACGATCGCGCACGACGCCGCGGTGCCGATCGCCAATTCCCGGCTGCAGCCCGCCACCGAGGACGCCATCGCGGCCGGTGAGGGCGCCGCCGAAGCCGGCCCGTTCGGCAAGGCCGACCCCGCCGCCGCCCGCGAGGCCCTCGGCGGCGCGCCCCAGCCGGTGCGGATCGGCTACCAGGGGCCCAACGCGCGGCTGGCGGTGACCGTCGGGTCGATCACCAAGTCCTGCGAGGCGGCCGGCATCACCGTCACCAGCGTCCCGCTGGACACCTCCGGGCCCCAGGCGCTGCGGGACGGCAAGATCGACGTGCTGCTGGCCAGCACCGGCGGGGCCACCGGCAGCGGGTCGACCGGGTCGTCGGCCATGGACGCCTACGCGCTGCACAGCGGCAACGGCAACAACCTGTCGGGCTACAACAACCCCCAGGTCGACGGCGCGATCAGCGCACTGGCGGTGTCGGCCGACCCGGCCGAGCGGGTCCGGCTGCTGGCGCAGGCGGCCCCGCCGCTGTGGGCCGACATGCCGACCCTGCCGCTGTACCGGCAGCAGCGCACGCTGCTGACATCGAAGAAGATGTACGCCGTGAGCAGGAACCCGACCCGGTGGGGAGCCGGCTGGAACATGGATCGATGGGCCTTAATACAGTGAGGCTCGAGTGACGGGCGCTCCGGTCGCCCAGATGATCGCGTCGCTGACGCGGGATGTCGCCGACTTTCCCCAGCCCGGCGTGCAGTTCAAGGACCTGACCCCGCTGTTCGCCGACCGGGACGGGATGAACGCGGTCGTCGACGCGCTGGCCGAGATCGCGTCCGGCGCCGACCTGGTGGCCGGCATCGACTCCCGCGGGTTCCTGGTGGCCGCGGCCGTGGCCGGCCGGCTGGGCATCGGCGTGCTGGCCATCCGCAAGGCGGGCAAGCTGCCGCCGCCGGTGCACGCCGAGCGGTACGACCTGGAATACGGCAGCGCCACCCTCGAGATCCCGGCCGACGGGATCGAGCTGCGCGGCCGCGACATCGTGGTCATCGACGACGTGCTGGCCACCGGCGGCACCCTGGGCGCGGCCGCCCGGCTCGTGGAGCGCGCCGGGGCGCACGTGACCGCGGCCGCCGTGGTGGTGGAACTCGTCGCGCTGGGCGGTCGCGAGGCCGTCGCGCCGCTGTCGGTGCACAGCCTGAGCAGGGCCTAGCCTGGCCCGAGTGTGAACTGGCGGCGTTGCGTGTGAACGTGGGGCGGGAATTTCGCCGTTTGGCCGCCGCAGCCACACACTGAAGGCCCTCAGTGCACACTCGACAAGGCCGGGAGATCGGACTTTGGAGATATCCTCGACGTCGGAGGTGACAATCGTGGCGGACGACCAGAGCACGACGCAGGCCGTCGCGCCGCCGATCGAAGAGACGCCGGTCGTCGAGCCATCGGAGGCGCCGACCGAGACACTGAAGACCACCAGCAGCGCCTCGCGCCGGGTCCGGGCCCGGCTGGCGCGGCGAATGACCGCCCAGCGCAGCACGCTGAACCCGGTGCTCGAGCCGTTGGTCGCGGTGCACCGGGAGATCTATCCGAAGGCGAACCTGCAGCTGCTGCAGCGGGCGTTCGAGGTCGCCGACGAGCGGCACGCCACGCAGTTGCGCCACTCCGGTGACCCCTACATCACCCACCCCCTCGCCGTCGCTAACATCCTGGCCGAATTGGGCATGGACACCACCACTTTGGTGGCCGCGCTGCTGCACGACACCGTCGAGGACACCGGCTACACGCTGGAGCAGCTGTCCGAGGAATTCGGCGAAGAGGTGGGCCACCTCGTCGACGGCGTGACCAAGCTGGACCGCGTCGTGCTGGGCAGCGCCGCCGAGGGCGAGACCATCCGCAAGATGATCACCGCCATGGCCCGCGACCCCCGCGTGCTGGTGATCAAGGTCGCCGACCGGCTGCACAACATGCGCACCATGCGCTTCCTGCCGCCGGAGAAGCAGGCCCGCAAGGCCCGCGAGACCCTGGAAGTCATTGCGCCCCTTGCCCATCGGCTGGGTATGGCCAGCGTCAAGTGGGAGCTGGAGGACCTGTCGTTCGCGATCCTGCACCCCAAGAAGTACGAGGAGATCGTGCGGCTGGTCGCCGGGCGCGCGCCGTCGCGCGACACCTACCTGGCCAAGGTCCGCACCGAGATCATCAACACGCTCAATGCGTCGAAGATCAAGGCGACGGTCGAGGGGCGGCCCAAGCACTACTGGTCGATCTATCAGAAGATGATCGTCAAGGGCCGCGACTTCGACGACATCCACGACCTGGTCGGCATCCGCATCCTGTGCGACGAGATCCGGGACTGCTACGCGGCCGTCGGCGTGGTCCACTCGCTGTGGCAGCCGATGGCGGGCCGGTTCAAGGACTACATCGCCCAGCCGCGTTACGGGGTGTACCGGTCGCTGCACACCACCGTCGTCGGGCCGGAGGGCAAGCCGCTGGAGGTGCAGATCCGCACCCGCGACATGCACCGCACCGCCGAGTACGGCATCGCCGCGCACTGGCGCTACAAGGAGGCCAAGGGCCGCAACGGAGTTCCGCATCCGCACGCCGCTGCCGAGATCGACGACATGGCCTGGATGCGCCAGCTGCTCGACTGGCAACGGGAGGCCGCCGACCCCGGCGAGTTCCTGGAGTCGCTGCGCTATGACCTTGCCGTCCAGGAGATCTTCGTCTTCACGCCCAAGGGCGACGTGATCACGCTGCCGACCGGGTCGACGCCGGTGGACTTCGCGTACGCCGTACACACCGAGGTCGGGCACCGCTGCATCGGCGCCCGGGTCAACGGCCGACTGGTGGCGCTGGAACGCAAGCTCGAAAACGGCGAAGTCGTCGAGGTTTTCACGTCCAAGGCGCCCAACGCGGGGCCGTCGCGGGACTGGCAGCAGTTCGTGGTGTCCCCGCGCGCGAAGACGAAGATCCGCCAGTGGTTCGCCAAGGAGCGCCGCGAGGAGGCGCTGGAGGCCGGCAAGGACGCGATGGCGCGCGAGGTGCGCCGCGGCGGACTTCCGTTGCAGCGCCTGGTGAATGGCGAGTCGATGGCCGCCGTGGCCCGCGAGCTGCACTACGCCGACGTGTCCGCGCTCTACACCGCGATCGGTGAGGGGCATGTGTCCGCGCGCCACGTCGTGCAGCGGCTCCTGGCCGAGCTCGGCGGCATCGACCAGGCCGAGGAGGAACTCGCCGAGCGGTCCACGCCGACCACCATGCTGCGACGCCCGCGCAGCAGCGACGACGTCGGCGTCTCGGTTCCCGGCGCGCCGGGCGTGCTGACCAAGCTGGCCAAGTGCTGCACGCCGGTGCCCGGCGACCAGATCATGGGGTTCGTCACCCGCGGCGGCGGGGTCAGCGTGCACCGCACCGACTGCACCAACGCCGCGTCGCTGCAACAGCAGGCCGAGCGCATCATCGAGGTGCTCTGGGCGCCGTCGGCGTCGTCGGTGTTTTTGGTGGCCATTCAGGTCGAGGCGCTCGACCGGCACCGGCTGCTCTCGGACATCACCCGGGTGCTCGCCGACGAGAAGGTCAACATCCTCTCGGCGTCGGTCACCACTTCCGGTGACCGCGTGGCGATCAGCCGGTTCACCTTCGAGATGGGCGACCCCAAGCATCTGGGCCATTTGCTCAACGTCGTGCGCAACGTCGAGGGCGTGTACGACGTTTATCGCGTGACTTCCGCCGCTTAACGCGGTTTAGCGGCGGCTGGCCGCCCGCTTGCGCCGCGCCGGCACGTGGACGACCGTGGTGTCGGACTCGTGCTGGTCCTCCAGCACGATCACGCCCTCCGCGTCGCTGCCGACCGGTTTGGCCGCCCCCTCGAGCACCTCGCCGACCACGCGAACAGCTCTGGGCAGAGCGGTGTTCGTCAACACCTTGTAGACGGGAACCGCCGCGATGAACAGCGCCAGCGGCGGCTCGATAAGCCCGAGGCCGGTGGCCACCGCCAGGCCCCCGAAATAGCCGATCGACCGGGGCACGTCCACTTCGACGGTGCCCAACTGAATTTCCAACACGTTTTCCGGTGCACCGAACCGGATCTCTACGGCGCTACTGCTGGCCATGACGCCCTCCTGATACTCATGCCAAGTCCGGGTACCCCGTGCGGTCGTGCCTAGCCACTCGCACGGAATTGAGCGTGTTGTTCGCCGCCAAACGCCCCTATTCTTGGCGGATCGGGGTTTGACCGCGACAGGTGGTACTGCCATGACGGCGGCGGGATTGGCTTGCGGTGCGTGCGGTATCGAATTGCCGCCGAATTCGAAGTTTTGCAATGCGTGCGGGTCGCCGGTCGCCGTGCCCGACACAACGGCGGAATACAAACAGGTGACGGTGCTGTTCGCCGACATGGTGCGCTCGATGGACATCGCGACCGCGCTGGACATGGAGCGGTGGCGCGAGATCATGACCGAAGCCGTCGAGCGGTCGGCCGCGGCCGTGCGCCGCTACGGCGGCACGGTCGAATACTACGGTGACGGGCTGATGGCCCTGTTCGGGGCGCCAGTTGCGTTGGAGGATCACGCTTTTCGGGCGTGTCTGGCGGCGCTGGCGATCCAGGACGAGGTGAACCGGCTGGCGGAGGAGGTGGCCCGCCGCGATGGCGTGCCGTTGCGGTTGCGGGTGGGCCTGAATTCGGGACGGGTGATCGCCGGTGAGATCGGCTCGGGGTCGCCGAGGTACGCCGCGACCGGCCAGCCGGTCGGGTTCGCCGAGCGGATGCAGTCGGTGGCGCCGCCAGGCGGGGTGATGCTGTCGGAGTCGACGGCACGGCTGGTCGAGCATGCCGCCACGCTGACCGAACCCGAGTGGGTGCACGTCAAGGGCATCCACGGACCGGTGCGTACGCGCCGGCTCATCGGAATCGGTCCGCGGCATGGGCCGGTCGCACGCGCCGAGGCAAGGCTGGTCGGTCGCAGCCAGGAAATGGCGGCTCTTGGCGCGCTGGTGGACCGCGCGATCAGCGGCCATGGTGGTGTGGTCGCTGTGGTGGGGCCGCCGGGCATCGGCAAGAGCCGGACGGCCCGCGAGACCGCGGCCGTGGCGGCCGGTCGCGGTGTCGAGGTGTTTTGGACCTACTGCGAATCGCACGCCGGTGATGTTCCATTCCGTGTGGTGGCCGAGCTGCTGCGCTCGCGCACCGGCGTGGCCGACCTCGGCGCCGAAGCCGCCCGCGCCCGGGTTCGGGAGCAGCTCCCGAACGCCGACCCCCAGGATCTGCTGCTGCTTGAGGATCTGCTCGGCATCGCCGATCCCGAGGTGCCGCTGCCCGCCATCGACCCCGATGCGCGGCGCCGCCGGTTGACCGCCTTGATCAACGCCGCGTCGCTGGCCAGCACGCGACCGGCGCTGTTGATCATCGAGGATGCTCAGTGGATCGACACGGTCAGCGAGTCGATGCTGGCCGACTTCCTCACGGTCATCCCGCAAACCTTGTCGATGGTCTTGCTCACCGCCCGCCCCGAATACCAGGGAGCCTTGACCCGGGTGCCCGCCGCGCAGGCGATCACGCTTGCCCCCCTTGGTGATTCGGACACCGCAGCGCTGATCGGTGAGCTGCTGGGCTCGGATCCGTCGGTCGGCAAGCTAGCGGATGCGCTCGCGGAACGGGCCGCCGGGAACCCGTTTTTCGCCGAGGAGATGGTGCGCGAGTTGGCCCAAAGCGGGGCGTTGGCAGGCGAGCGTGGTGGCTACGTGCGCCAGGTCGACGTGGCCGAGGTGAGCGTGCCGGCGACGGTGCACGCGGCCATCGAGGCGCGCATCGACCGCCTGAGCACACCGGCCAAGCGGACGGTGCACGCGGCGTCGGTGATCGGCGCACGCTTCGCCGCGGACCTGCTCGACGCGTTGGGCATCGATGCGGTACTCGGCGAGGCGCTAGGCGCGGAGCTCATCGATCAGGTACGGCTCACCCCCACCGCCGAGTACGCTTTCCGCCACCCGCTGATCCGTGCGGTGGCGTACGAATCACAGCTCAAATCGGACCGTGCCGAGTTGCACCGGCGGGTCGCTGCAGCGATCGAATCACGTGACGCGGCAGCTGCTGACGAAAATGCAGCCCTCATTGCGGCGCATCTGGAGGCCGCCGGTGATTCGCATGCCGCCTACGGCTGGCACATGCGGGCGGCAACCTGGGCGACCTACCGCGATGTCAACGCTGCGCGACTGAGCTGGGACCGCGCCCAGAAGATCGCCGACGCCCTACCCGCAGATGACCCAAACCGAACAGCGATGCGTATCGCTCCGCGCACCATGTTGTGCGGGATCGCCTACCGAGTCTATGAACGTGTGGCCGGCACCCGGTTCGAGGAATTGCGGGAGTTGTGCGACGCCGCCGGGGATAAGGCGTCGCTGGCCATCGGGATGGCCGGGTTGATAATCGATTACGCGTTTGCGGACCAGGTTTGCGAAGCGTCGCGGGTGGCATCGGAAGCCTGGACGTTGATCGAGTCAATCGGTGATCCGACCCTCGCTGTGGGACTGTCTATGCCGGTGCTCTATGCCAAGGCCGAGACCGCCGACTTCGCTGACGCGCTGCGCTGGTCGCAGCATGTGATCGACCTGGCCGACGGTGACGCGACTAAGGGCAACTTCCTTTTCGGAGCGCCGCTGGCGATCGCTATTACGGCGCGTGGTGTGGCCCGGTCGTTACTGGGTCATCCCGGGTGGCGCGACGACCTGCGGGACGGCCTGGCCGTTGCTGCCGAATTCGACCCAATGTCGGCCGCCACGGTCGTCGGCTGGACTTATTCCACGGGCACAATTTTCGGCCTGCTCAACCCCGACGATTGCGCAGTGCGTGACATTGAGACTGCCCTGCAGAATGCGGAACGCGCCGGTGATGACTTCGCGTTGTCCCAAGCCAAGGTGACGCTGGGTCTTGCGCTCGTACACCGCCCCACGGCCGCCGACCGTAGTCGCGGGCAGCAGCTTTTGGCCGACGTCAAAGACCTATGCCAACCCCGGGGACAGGCGTTATGCGACCTCTGGCTCGCCAACGTCTACTCGGCACGCGAGCTGGCCCGGGATGGGGACCGCGATCAGGCCATACCGCTGATGCGTACCGCCGCCGACCATCTGTTCCGCGCAGGACGGCTCTTGCTGCATAGCATTCCAACGACCGGTGTTCTGGTGGAGACCCTGCTCGATCGCGCCGCCAACCGGGACGTGGCCGAAGCCGAGGCCGCGATCGAGCGGTTGGCGTCGGCGCCGGCCGACGAGGGTTTGGTGATACGGGACGTCTTGCTGCTGCGGCTGCGCGCGCTGCTGGCCCGCGCTCGCGGCGACGATCTCGCCTACCGCAGTTACCGGGATCGCTATCGCGCCATGGCGGAATCGCTTGGCTACGAAGGCCACATCGCCTGGGCTCAGAAGATGTGCGACTAGGGCAAGCCGTTCACCCCGGGTGCGCCGAGCAGCGTGATGGTGCCGCCGCTGCCGGGGGTCCCCGCGGTCGTGCCGAGCCCGGCGTTGCCGCCGTTTCCGCCGGCGCCGAGGATCGCAACGGCGTTGCCGCCGTTGCCGCCGTTGCCGCCCGTCGTCGTGCCGTCTCCGCCGGCGCCGCCGGCACCGCCGCCGCCCACGAGTAGTGGACCGGCCTGGCCGCCGGCCCCGCCGTCTCCGCCGGCACCGGTCGAGCTGAATCCGCCGGCCCCGCCGGCCCCGCCGGGCCCCAAGAGCATGCCGGCGCTGCCGCCGGCCCCCCCGGCACCGCCAGTCCCGGTTGAGCTGTCTCCGCCGGCGCCGCCGGCGCCGCCGCCGTTGCCGATCAGGGCCCCATTGCCGCCGGTCCCGCCGCCCCCGCCGGTCGCGCCGAATCCCCCAGCCCCGCCGTCCCCGCCGGAGCCTGTCAGCAGGCCGGCGTTCCCTCCGGTTCCGCCGGCTCCGCCGGTGCCGGCCGCGCTGGCCCCGCCGTCCCCGCCGGCGCCGGCGTGGCCGAAGAGCGGGCTGGCGTAGCCGCCGGGCCCGCCGGCACCGCCGCTGCCGGTGCCGTATCCGCCCACGCCACCGGCCCCTCCGCCCGCAGTGATCAGCCCGCCGATCAGACCGCCGGTCCCGCCGGCCCCGCCAGCCCCGCCGACCCCGCCGCTGCCCAGTGCGGCCCCGCCGGCCCCGCCGGTCCCGCCGTAGGCGGTCAGTCCGCTATTCCCGCCGGCCCCGCCGGCCCCGCCGACCGCGTTTGCTGCCGTAGTGAGTCCGCCATTGCCGCCGACGCCGCCATTGCCGGTCCCGGCGGTCCCGCCGGCCCC
The DNA here is from genome assembly GCF_059812245.1 of Mycobacterium sp. NGS64. Lineage (NCBI taxonomy): Bacteria > Bacillati > Actinomycetota > Actinomycetes > Mycobacteriales > Mycobacteriaceae > Mycobacterium > Mycobacterium sp. NGS64. The sequence goes on from NZ_JCALCI010000001.1 coordinate 1,312,679, forward strand.
GCCGGCCCCGCCGTTGCCGGTCGACGAGTTTCCGCCGGCCCCGCCGGCGCCGCCCACAGCCAACAGCCCGCCAATACCGCCGTCACCACCAGGAAGACCCGGCCCACCCGAGCCGCCGGCGCCTCCGTCGCCGAGCAGCCACCCGCCGGGCGCGCCGGGCTGCCCGGTGCCCGGAGCCCCGGGGGCGCCGTTGGCGAACAGCGGGCGCCCGGTAACTGCCTGGATGGGCGCGTCGATTGCGTGGAGCACCTGCTGCTGCAGGTTGTGCAGGGGCGAAGTGCTGGCGGGAGCGTTGAAGCCGTCGACACCCAGCAATAGCCCGCCGGCACCACCGGCGCCAGCGGTGCCCAGCGCCGTGCCGAACCCGCCGTTGCCTCCGTTGCCGCCGTTGCCCATCAATAGGGCGTTGCCGCCGGCCCCGCCGGGCCCACCGGCGCCACTTAAGCTCGATCCGCCGGCGCCGCCTGGCCCGCCATTAAACACCAAAGACATCCCGCCGGCTCCGCCATTCCCGCCGGTGCCGAGGTCGCTGGCGCCACCGGCCCCGCCGGCCCCGCCGGGGCCAAGCAGGCCGGCGTTGCCGCCGGCCCCGCCGTTACCGCCGTGCGCGCCGCCGGCGCCGCCGGTCCCGCCGAAGCCCCCGTCGCCGACTAGGTAACCAGTGCCGCCGTGTCCGCCGGCGCCACCGGTCCCGGTTTGGCTGGTTCCGCCGGCCCCGCCTGCGCCGCCGTCGCCCAACAGCAGGGCGCCATTGCCGCCGGCGCCGCCCACCCCGCCGGTACCGGTGTGGCTCGATCCGCCGGCGCCGCCGGCGCCACCGCCACCGGCGAGCAGACCCGCATTGCCGCCGGCGCCGCCGGCACCCCCGACGCCAGCATCGCTGAATCCGCCGGCCCCGCCGTTCCCGCCACCCGCACCGATCAACCCGCTAAACAACCCGCCGTTCCCGCCCGTCCCGCCGGCCCCACCAATGGTGAGGCCGTTTCCACCAGGCCCGCCGGCCCCACCGTGACCGCCGCCGCCGCCGTTGCCGCCGGGTCCGCCGGCCCCGCCGGCCCCGAACGCGTTGAATCCACCCGCGCCGCCGGCCCCGCCGTAGCCGAACCCCGGGTCGAAGGAATTACCGCCGGCCCCGCCGGCCCCGGCGGCCATGGTCGCTGTGCCCGGGCCGCCGGCCCCGCCGGGCCCGCCGAAGCCCAGCAGCCCGGAGGCCCCGCCGTTACCGCCGTTTTGGCCGGGCGCGCCGGAGCCGCCCGCGCCGCCGATGCCCAGCAGCCACCCGCCGGGCTGGCCGTTTTGCCCGGTGCCCGGGGCCCCGTTGGCACCGTTGCCGATCAGCGGGCGCCCGGTCAGCGCCAGGCTGGGTGCATTGATCGCGTTAAGCAGATCCTGCTCGACCGTCTGCGCCGGATTGGCGGCGAACGCGGTGACATTCGCGGCCTCCGCGCTGGCATAGGAGCTGGCACCCGCGTTCAACACCTGGACAAACTGCTCGTGAAACGCGGCCGCCTGTGCACTGAGTGCCTGAAACCGCTGACCTTGGGCGGAGAACAACGCGGCGATGGCCGCCGACACCTCATCCTCCGCGGCGGCCAGCACGCTCGTGGTTTGGGTGGCGGCGGCCGCGCGGGCTGCACCTAGGCTCGAGCCGAGTGTTGCCAAATCCGTTGCCGCCGAGGTCATTAGCTCTGGCGCTGCGATAACATAAGACATGTCGATTCACCTACCAGCACGCCCGGTCGGAACACGATCGCTTAACTCTGCGACTGGGCCGCGGCGCGGCACTCAGTAACCGACTACTGCACTTCGAGCAGCTGACTACTGCACTTGCTCTTGCGGTCCCTGCCGCGGCAACAACGACGCGAGTTCCTCGCGGCTGCCGGTTCCGGTCTTGGACATGGCCCGGTAAATATGGCTTTCCACCGTCCGCACGAGGCCGATATGGCGGCCTCGATGTCTCCGGTCTCCTCCGAGCGGCCGGTCAGCGGCCACGACAAGCGCACGCGCAAAGCCTAAGAGCGCCGGAAGAGTGAATGGGGCGACTTTGCCGAATATGGGACTGCTGGAGAGCCAGTCGTGGGGCCGTCTAGCCCACCTGCACCGAGGTGATGGTGACGGTGCTCGTGGGCATACCCCTGGTGCGGTTGCCGGCCACACCGACCTTGGCGATCTTGTCGAGGGTCGCCAGGCCCGCCTGGTCGACCGAGCCGAACACCGTGGACGTCGGCTCTATCTCGGCGTCCCGGAACACCACGAAGAACTGGCTTCCGTTGGTGTTGGGCCCGTTGGTGGCCATCGCCATGGTCCCGCGCGGATAGATCACCGTCGCCTTGAGCGCCGGGTCGTCGGCCTTGTATTGGTCGGTGGGGTACTCGTCGGCGAATTCGTAACCGGGGCCGCCGCCGCCGTCGGGATCGGGCCCGCCGAACAGCAGCGTCCCGCCTTCCGGCTCGTCGATCATCCGCCCGCAGATGGTGTTGTCGTAGTAGCCCTGCTTCGCCAGGCTGGTGAAACTGTTCACCGCGCAAGGGGATTCGTTGTTGGCGAGCTGCACGCCGATATCGCCGAAGTTGGTCGAGATGACGGCGTGGATGGAGGCCGGCTCGGTCGACACTCGGCCCGACGGGGGCAGCGTGGCGACCTTGCTGGCCGGATCGGGCGACGGCGGGTACTGGCAGTTCGCGCCGAGGTCGGGCGGCGGCGCAAACGCCGGCAGCGGCGGCACGCCCGCGGGGGTCGCGGAGGCGGGTCCGGGCGCCGACCCGGGCCGGGCGGGCACCCTGGCGCGGCTCGGGGTGGGGGACGCCGCGTTGTTCGTCGAGCCGTGGCTCTGGGTCACCAGCGAGATGACCAGGGCCACCACGGCCGCCAGCGCGACGAGCGATCCGCCCACGATTCCCAGGGCCAGCCGCCTGTTGAAGGTCTTTGCCGGGATCGGCTGCGGCTGCGGCTGCGACGCCGGTGCCGCAGCGGACGGAGGCGCGACGAACGGTGCGGCGGGCGGCGCGTCGAGCGGTGCGGCGGGCGGCGCGTCGGTGGCGGTGAGCGCTGCCCGGGCCGCCTCGGCGAGCTCCATCGCCGACTGGTAGCGGGCGTTGACGTCCTTCGCCATGCCCCGCGCGATCACCGCGTCGAGGGCCGGCGGGACGCCGGGCGCGATGATCGACGCTCGCGGTGGCGGCGTGTTCACATGCGCGTTGAGCTGCTCCTCGAGGCTGTCGCCGGGGAAGGGCCGGCTTCCGGTGAGGCACTCGTAAAGCACACAGGCCAACGAGTACACGTCGGCACGGTGATCCGTTGTGCCCCTGAAGCGTTCGGGCGCCAGGTAGGCCACGGTGCCCATCGTGGCGCCGGTGCCCGTGAGCTCGGTGTCGGTCTGCGCGCGGGCGAGGCCGAAATCGATCAGGTAGACGAAATCTCGCGCCGCGGTCACCAGGATGTTTTTCGGCTTGATGTCGCGGTGGATCAAGCCCACCGAGTGGGCCGTATCCAGCGCCGCCGCAACCTGTTCGATCACCGCGACGGTCCGCTCGGGGCTGAGCCGCCCACCGCTTTGGACGATGTAGTCCGCCAGGTCGCGCCCCTCGATCAGTCGCATGTCGACATACAGCTGGCCGTCGATCTCGCCGTAGCCGTGGATGGGCACGATGTGCGGATCGTTGAGGCCGGCCGCGATGCGTGCCTCGCGACGAAACCTTTGCTGAAACTGATCGTCCTCGGCCAAATGCGGCGGGAGCACTTTGAGCGCCACCACCCGATCGGTGGCAGGGTCGTAGGCGCGGTACACGCGTCCCATGCCGCCCCGGCCCAGCAACCCCATTATCTGGTAACGGCCGAAAGACTCCGGATCCACGGTCACCCCACGAACCATAAACGGTGGATCAAGTGAGACTGGCAATTCTCACTAATCCGCCGCCGGTGTTGCGCGGGGCCAGGGCTTAGTCGAGCAGCAGCGACTTGATGGTGACTTCGCTGGCCGGGGCCCCGTCTTCGCCGCCGCCGGCGACGCCGGCCTTGGCGATCTTGTCCAGGACGGCCAGCCCGTCGGCCTGGATGGTGCCGAAGACGGTGTACTGCGGCGGCAGCTGAGAGTCCTTGTAGACCATGAAGAATTGGCTGCCGTTGGTGCCGGGTCCGGCGTTCGCCATGGCCAGGGTGCCGCGGGGATAGACGACCGGCTGCTGCGCCTTGGGGTCGTTGGGCGGGTACTGGTCGGTCGGGTACTCGTTGGCGAACTGGTAGCCGGGGCCGCCGGTGCCGTCACCCTTGGGGTCGCCGCACTGCAGGACGCCCAGCGTGTCCGAGGTGGTGAGCCGGTGGCATTTGGTGCCGTCGAAGTATTTCTGGCCGATGAGGCTGGCGAAACTGTTGACCGTGCAAGGCGATTCGTTGTTGGCCAGCATCAGCCCGATGTTGCCCTGACTGGTCGCCATGCTCGCGCTCACCTGCGCGGGGTCCGTCGGGACCTTGCCGGTCCGCGGCGGCTTGACCTGTTTGGCGGCCGCGTCCGACGACGCCGGGTATTGGCAGTTGGCGCCCAGGTTGGCCGACGGCTTGAACGGCGGCAACGGCGGAACCCCCGCCGGACCGGGCGTCGTGCTGTCGGGGGAGCTGCTGGCGGCGGTGGTGCTGGTCGGCGCCGCGCTGTTGCTCTTGTTCTCGTGCTTGGTGTTGACGACCGCGATCACCACCGCGACGATCACGGCCACCGCCGCGACCGAACCCCCGGCGATCACCACGATCCGGCGCCTTCTGGCCTGCTTCTGGCGCTTCTCGAGCTGCCGCTCGAGTTTGCGCTTGGCGTTCGCACGTCGCTGTTCGTTGGTCGGCACGGCCGGAATGCCTCCATGGTTGGTAAGTCGGGGCCCGAGATTGCCAGCCCAGGCTAATGTGGGCGCGGTGACCGGTGCCAATCGGGTCCCGTGGGAAACTGGGAACCGTGTTGATCACTGGATTCCCCGCCGGCATGTTGCAGTGCAACTGCTATGTGCTGGCTGAGCGGCCCGGAACCGACGCCGTCATCGTCGATCCCGGTCAGCGCGCGATGGGTGCGCTACGTCGAATCCTGGACGAGAACCGGCTGACCCCCGCCGCGGTGCTGCTGACCCACGGGCACATCGACCACATGTGGTCCGCGCAGAAGGTTTCCGACACCTTCGGCTGCCCCACCTACATCCATCCCGAGGACCGCTTCATGCTGACCGACCCGATCCACGGCTACGGCCCGCGGTTGGCGCAGCTGGTGACGGGTGCGTTCTTCCGGGAACCCAAGCAGGTGGTGGAGCTGGACCGCGACGGCGACAAGCTGGATCTGGGCAGCGTGACCGTCAACGTCGACCACACGCCCGGGCACACCCGCGGCTCGGTGGTCTTCCGGGTGGCCGGGGACAAAGAGGTGGTCTTCACCGGCGACACGCTCTTCGAGCGCTCGGTGGGCCGCACCGACCTGTTCGGCGGCAGCGGCCGCGACCTGTTGACCTCGATTATCGACAAGCTGCTGGTGCTGGACGACAAGACTGTCGTGCTGCCGGGCCACGGCCCGTCGACCACGATCGGCGCGGAGCGGCGTTTCAATCCGTTCCTCGAGGGCCTGAGCCGGTGACGGAGTTCTCTGCACCCAAGGGGGTGCCGGACTACCTCCCGCCCGATTCGGCGCAGTTCGTCGCGGTGCGCGACGGGTTGCTGGCCGCGGCCCGCCGGGCCGGCTACGGCGACATCGAACTGCCCATCTTCGAGGACACCGCCCTGTTTGCCCGCGGCGTCGGCGAATCCACCGACGTCGTGTCCAAGGAGATGTACACGTTCGCCGACCGCGGCGACCGCTCGGTGACGCTGCGGCCCGAGGGGACCGCCGGGGTGGTGCGCGCGGTGATCGAGCACGGCCTGGACCGCGGCGCGCTGCCGGTGAAGCTTTGCTATGCGGGCCCGTTCTTCCGTTACGAGCGTCCGCAGGCCGGCCGGTATCGCCAGCTGCAGCAGGTCGGCGTCGAGGCGATCGGCGTCGACGACCCGGCGCTGGACGCCGAGGTGATCGCCGTCGCCGACGGCGGCTTCCGCTCGCTGGGCCTGGACGGCTTCCGACTCGAGATCACCTCCCTCGGCGACGAGAGCTGCCGCCCGCAGTACCGGGAACTGTTGCAGGAGTACCTGTTTGGGCTAGACCTCGACGAAGAAACCCAGCGACGCGCGCGGCTGAATCCCTTGCGTGTCCTCGACGACAAGCGGCCCGAGGTGCGGGCCATGACGGCCGACGCGCCGGTGCTGCTCGACCACCTGTCGGACGGCGCCAAGCAACACTTCGACACGGTGCTGGCCCACCTCGACGCGCTCGGGGTGCCGTACGTGATCAACCCGCGGATGGTGCGCGGGCTGGATTACTACACGAAGACCACCTTCGAGTTCGTGCACGACGGTTTGGGCGCGCAGTCCGGGATCGGCGGCGGCGGCCGCTACGACGGCCTGATGAGCCAGCTCGGCGGACAAGACTTGTCGGGCATCGGCTTTGGGCTGGGGGTGGACCGGACCATGCTGGCGCTGCGCGCCGAGGGCAAGACGGTGGGGGAGACCACGCGCTGCGACGTGTTCGGGGTGCCGCTGTCCGAGCCGGCGAAGCTCTCGCTGGCGGTGCTCGCCGCGCAGCTGCGCAGCGCCGGTGTCCGCGTCGACCTGGCCTACGGCGACCGCGGGCTCAAGGGCGCGATGCGCGCGGCCGACCGCTCCGGCGCCCGCATCGCCCTGGTGCTCGGCGAGCGCGACATCGAGGCCGGGACCGTCGGGGTGAAGGACCTCGCGTCGGGCGATCAGGTGTCCGTCGCGACGGATTCCGTTGTCACCGAAGTGCTTTCGAGGTTGGCCCGGTAGCCGATCCGGCGCAAGAATTTCGCAAGCGGCCGGCGCTACGTTGCGGTCATGGATACCACCCTGAAGAAAGTGGTTGCCGGGGCGCTGCTTTCGGGCGGAGTCGCGGTGGCGGGTTTGGGGCTGACCGCGGGCACCGCCCATGCCGACAACTTCACCGTCCCGCACGACTGGTGCCCGGGGAAGCCGCTGCCGATGCCGGATGTCCGGTGGGACATGAACGTCTGCCACCACTGGTACTGGGTCCCCGTCGGGGGCATGGGCAACGTCGGCCAGTTCGTCTGGGAGGGCGACGCTCCCCGGCAGCCGCTCGGACCGCCGCCCTGTTACGGAGCGCCCATCTGCTTGCCAGGCTTGTAGGCGACAGGCAATCATCGGACGGCAACCGAATACCCAGAAGGATTTTCGCCATGCCCAAATTTGCTGTCCGCTCGATCGCGGCGCTCACCGCGACAGCAGCCGCCCTCGTTGCGCACGCCGCGGTCGCCAACGCCGATCCGGCGGACAACAACAACACCCCGATGCAGACGGCGCGCGGCGACTACGTCGGAAAGTGGCAGAGGCACGAAAGCATGATGACGATCGCGCCCGACGGCACCGGGACGATCCTGCTCGGGTCCAGCGCCCGCGACGGCGAGAAGTGGACGATGCGCTGGACACAGGGCGACGGCCTGGGTCTCACGATCAGGTTGGATCGTCGCATCGGTGCCTGGGGCGACGGGATGGACGGCACCCTCAACGAGCAGACCGCGTGGAAGGCCGAGCTCGTCGTTTCCCCAGACGGGGTCACCGTCCTGCACTTAGCCGACAACGACGCCGAACTCAGCGATGCGAACGCAGGTGACATCTGGTGCGGCAAGTATGGCCCCAGCCGCTTCTGCGGCGCGTGACGAGCGTCGCCAGACGCACGTTGATTTTCATCGTTGCTCCTTTAGGGCTCGATCAGCCCACCTGGTAGGAATCCCGCGACACCTGGAAGAAGTTGCCCGGACCTACCGCCACCCCAGCCGGGGACTGACAACCCCGCCGTGGTCACGGCCATAGACCCAGTGCGGGCTTAGCTGGCCCAAAAGCGAGCAGTTGCTGCCGGGATGGCAAGCCTGAAGGAGTTTTTGCGGCCTCGGCGGGTTTGGACTGCTAGCCACAGGGTGCGCGCCGACGTGAATGCTCACCGCCCCCGACCGGAAAGTAACTAGCGACCGTCGCGGTCGCCGTGCCAGCCACCCCAGCCGCCGTCGCGGTCGCCGTGCCAGCCCCAGCCGCCGTCGCGGTCGCCGTGCCAGCCCCAGCCGCCGTCGCGGTCGCCGTGCCAGCCACCGCCGCCGTCGCGGTCGCCGCCGCCACCGTGCCAGTCGGCCAGCTGCACATGCTGGGCCTCACCCGGAGCAGGCTGTGGCACGGGCGCGGCGTTGGCAACGCCGGCCAGTCCGAGAGCCGAAAGGCCAAGCGCACCAGCGATTGCACCCGTACCCACAATCTTCTTCAAGGTCATAGCGATCCCCTCCTGCATGTAAAACTCTCAACTGGACATTGGTTCTTCTCGTACAAGACGGACGCTAGATAGTTGATCTAAGAACCAGCTGTAGGCAAGCTCTAGGGCGTATGTGCGAACCTGCCGACGACACATAGGCATGGGCATCGACGACATCGAACGCGTATGACCCCTATGACCCCGCCGTGGTCGCTGCGATAGACCGCGTGCGGGCGGAGGCGGACGTCGGTTACCGCCTCATTAGCAACATTTGTCACTCATGTCCTCATGTCCAACCGACTTTGGATGGGTGCCAATCGATTTGTGCAATTTGCACACGCGTACCACTCCATGCGCATACGCTTCCATCACAAATCGGCGATCGTCACCACAGAACAAGGAAGTTGGGCGCATGCTCTTCCCTGCAATCGCAGCGGGCCCGGTGGCAGTTGGATTTGTTTGTGCAGCACTGTCGTTCGCGTCCCAGGCGGCCCTGTTGTTTCCGCCCTCAGCGCGTGTCGACGACCATGGTGATCCTTTTAGCGCGGCGCTCCGCGACAAGGTCATTCTGGTAGATCAGCGGACGACGCCACCACCACCGCCTCCACGGCAACCGGCAGGCGCTAACCAGTTCGTCGCGGCGCTCATCGACCACGGCGCGGAAGTCACAGACAGCCGCAATGCGGTCCACATCGCACACGGGGTGTGCGGCTTCCTGGGCAGTGGGTACACGCGGCGCGAGGTTGCTGGCGCGGTACGGCCGAAGATGCATTACACGCAGGCGCAGGCGGCGACATTCGTGGATCTTTCAATCGCCTACTACTGCCCTGAGTACTTGGCATAGGCACGGAATACTGGGCGCTTGCCGAGCCACGGCTAGTCCGCGCATGAGCAGTTGATCGGGGCGACCCGGTTCGCCTTCATGGGCGCCCCCGGTTCATTCCTCGTAGACGCGTCAAGTCGTCGTATGAACAAACGTTCCGCTTGGTGCCTGACTGTCACAGGCGAACGAGCGGCCCTTTACACCCCAAACTTGCAGGTCATCGTTCGGGATACACAAGGGCACGTCCGCGTGCTGGAGTTTCCAGCGCAGGTTCAGGGGGTACCGGAGTAGACATGAAAGCCGTTACACCGCTTACACGTTTTGTCGCATCCATATTCGCGATAGCCGTCGCACTGGGCCTGGCCGGAGTGGGCGCCGCAACCGAGGCGCAAGCTCAGCCCGGGCCCTTCCCGCAATGGTGCCCAGGAGAGTTCTGGGACCCGGGCTGGGGCGATAACTGGGATTGGGGCCACTGCCACGACTGGCGCGGTGGACCCGGAGGCTGGGATCGCGACCATGGACCTGGGTGGGACCACGACCACGACGGGCCTGGGTGGGACCACGACCACGGCGGGCCTGGGTGGGACCACGACCACGGCGGGCCTGGGGACCACGGGCGGTAAATCCCGCCGACCAACGTACTGACGCGGCGGCGGTCCTGGACTGAAGTCGCCGCGCTCTATGAATAACGCGGCATGGGTCGACGACGGCAGGCTCTGCCCAATCGTGGACGCGAACGGTCGGCCTCTATTGGGTCGTCTCGGTCGCCGAGGCCGACCTGGTCGTCGACTACTGCGCCGAGCGCACCGCGATGATGCCCAAACGACGGCGCACCCGCGCCCAAGCCAACCGCATCGCCACCGAACGCCGCCACAACCGCCGGCCCGCCTGGCCCGCAAACCGAAAGCCACGACTAGTTCGGACCCCACCCACCGACGACGACGAACCACCACCCTTCTGACCGGTGTTCAGGCACGCCCCGTCGCAGAATGCCGTAGCCTGGCGGTCCGGTGGATCAGGTGAGGAGGGCCTGAATGGTCTCGCTGCTCGTCGCGGGCGTCGGGCTTCTCCTCCTTGGGTTTGCGCCGGCCCGCCACACCGGCCTGATCTTCCTGCTGACGCTGCTGATCACCTTCGCGCTGACCGCGTTCGACATGAGCACCCACCAACCCACCAGCACCGACCTCGCCGGCTTCACGCTGGCGCTCATGCTGGGGGGCGCCGCCGTGTTCATCCGACACGAGCGAGGCATGAAGGACTAGCCGGACCGGAGCCGCCTGACGAACTCCGCCACCGCCACACCGATCTCGTCCGGGCTGTCTTCCTGGATGAAATGCACGCCGGGAACCGTGACCTCGCTGAGGCTGGCCCAGGTCCGGACGTAATCGCGGATGCGGCCGTTGAGGATGGCGCCGGGCTCGGCGTTGACGAATAGCTTTGGCACCCCGCCATTTTCGACGCCTTTTTCGAGCCAGCTCCGGTATTCGTCAACGACGGCGACGACCTCCGCCGGCTCGCCCTCGATCGGTATATTGCGTGGCCACGACAGGGTGGGTCGCCGGTCCTCGCCGGCGTTGAGGAACGGGCGCCGGTAGGCGTTCATCTCCTCGTCGGAAAGTTTGCGAAGAATGGCGCCGGGCAGCACGCCTTCGACAAAGACGTTCTGCTCCAACACCATCCGCTCGCCCTCCGGCGACCGGAACCCCTGGAAGACACCGCGCACGTTGGGATGCCAATCGGCCCATGTCATCGGGGTGACGATGGCCTCCATGAAGGCGATGCCCTGCACGCGGTCGCGGTGCCGGTTGGCCCAGTCGAAACCCAGCGCCGAGCCCCAGTCGTGCAGCACCAGCACCACACGGTCCCCGAGCTCGAGCGCGTCCCAGAGTCCGAACAAGAAGTCTCGCTGCTCGGCATAGTGGTAGCGGTCCGGACCGGACGGGCTCAGCTTCTCCGACGCGCCCATCCCGATCAGATCGCAAGCCACCAGCCGGCCCAGCCCCTCCAGATGCGGCATGACGTTGCGCCACAGATAGGACGACGTCGGGTTGCCGTGCTGAAAGACGATCGCGTCGCCCTCGCCCTCGTCGATGTAGGCCATTCGCTTGCCGGCGATCTCGCGGTATCGAAGCTCCATGGGGCCATCCTGTCACTTGACAACCGATCGAACAAAGGTTCGAATAGGGGCATGCGCTGGTCCAACCAGGCCGTCGCGGTCAACGGGAACCCCGTCGACGACGGGGCGCTCCCGGGGCTGACGAGGATCGGCCTCGTCCGCAGCGTCCGCGCCCCGCAATTCGAGGGCATCACCTTCCACGAGGTGCTGTGCAAGTCGGCGCTCAACAAGGTGCCCAACGCGTCGGCGCTGCCGTTCCGCTACACCGTCAACGGCTACCGCGGCTGCTCGCACGCCTGCCGCTACTGCTTCGCGCGCCCCACCCACGAATACCTCGACTTCGACTGCGGCGCCGACTTCGACACCCAGGTGGTGGTCAAGACCAACGTCGCCGAGGTCTTGAACCGCGAGCTGCGCCGGCCGTCGTGGCGGCGCGAGACGGTCGCGCTGGGCACCAACACCGATCCCTACCAGCGCGCCGAGGGGCGCTACGCGCTGATGCCGGGCATCATCGGCGCGCTCGCCGGATCCGGCACGCCGCTGTCGATCCTCACCAAGGGCACCCTGCTCAGGCGCGACCTGCCCCTGATAAGCGATGCGGCACAACAGGTTCCGTTGTCGGTGTCCGTGTCGCTGGCCGTCGCCGATCCCGAGCTGCACCGCGACGTCGAGCCCGGAACCCCCACGCCGCAGGCACGGCTGGGCCTCATCACCGCCATCCGGGACGCCGGCCTGGGCTGCCACGTCATGGTCGCGCCGGTGCTGCCGCACCTCACCGATTCCACCGAGCACCTCGATAGGCTGCTCGGCCAGATCGCCGCGGCCGGCGCCACCAGCGTCACGGTTTTCGGCCTGCACCTGCGCGGTTCGACGCGCGGCTGGTTCATGTCCTGGCTGGCCCGCTCGCACCCGGAGCTGGTCGGCCGCTACCGCGAGCTCTACCGCCGCGGCGCTTATCTGCCGCCGAGCTACCGCGACATGCTGCGCGAACGGGCCGCGCCGCTGATCGCCAAGTACAGCCTCGGCGGCGATCCCCGCCCGGTCCCGCCGACCGCCGCCACGCCCGCGCCGCTCCAGCCAACGCTGTTTTGAGCTAGGCGGGCCGGTCGCGGCGGGGCTTGGTGAGCGTGAACTGGTCCACCACGGAAACCGCGCCGAACGGCCCGCTCACCGAATAGTGCGTCGCCTTGATCGAGGTGTTGCCCCCGGGCTGGCCCGGATCGACGTCGAAACACGCGAAGCCGTAAGGGTTGTCGCGGTCGCGAAACGCCGACCACGGTGCGTCTTCCAACACGTAGATCGGGGCCTTGCGGCCGATCTCGGGGTCGAAAGCCCCGACGCCGGTAATCACGCGGCACCGAGGCTGGGGGAAGAACATCCCGTTGGACGGCGCGGACGTGCCCCCGCCGCCGATGACCAGGTGCACGGTGCCTCGGCTCGAGTCGATGACGTCGACGCCGGTGTCGACGGGTATCGGCGTGCGGGTGTCGGTGCCCAGCGCACCGCGCAACGGATGCGACCGCTCGTAGTGGTGTTCGTGTCCGCACACCACCAGATCGACCTGATACTGGTCGAACAGCGGCAGCCATTCCTCGCGGATGCCGAGGTCGGCGCCGTTGGTCCGGTCGGCGGTCGAGATCGCCGTCTGATGCATGCACACCACCACCCAGTCCACGTCGGGGTCGCGCCGCGCCGCGGCGAGTTCGCTTGCCAGCCAGCGCTTTTGCTCCCCGCCGGAATAGCCGTGCACGTAAAAGTTGCCGCCGTCCTGGAAGGCCACGTCGTCGTTGTTGAGGCTGATCACCCGCACCGACCCCGCGGTGAACGAGTACCACAGGCCGCGGGCTTCGGGGCTGGAACCCGAGTCCGGCAACTCGAAGTAGGTCTGGTAGGCGGCGTAACCGACTGGGCCGTTGCCCAGTTCGTTCTCGTGGTTGCCCGCGGCCGGCATCCACGGCCGGAACCGCGCCGAGCGGGTGTTGTTCTCGAACCAGTTCGACCACGTCCGGATGCGGTCCTGCGCCAGGTTCGCGTAGCACAGGTCGCCGTTGACGAGGTTGAACAGCGGACCGAGGCGCTCGACGGCCAGCGTGGTGTCCGCGGCCGCGGGCGACCCGATGTTGTCGGTGGCGTACTTGCCGTCGGGCAGCCGGGCCAAAGTCGGGGTGGACTGGTCCCCGAAGCTGGTGAAGCGCAGCGGTTTTCGCCCCGACGGGGCGGTCCGCACTGTGCCGCCGCCCGGCTCGGCGCCGTCGTGCACCGCCGCGTACACGTAGTCGGTGTCGGGGGTCAGGCCCGTCAGGCGCGCATGGTTGACGCGAACCTCGTTGCCGGACTTCGCGTCTCGGTAGGTCCGGGTTCGCGCGGCCACGGTGCGCCCGAACCCGGCGGCCGGGGTGCCCAGCATGACGCGGGGATTGCGGACGGCCTCGGTGGTGTGCCATGACACCACCACCTCGGTGGCCGCGTTCGCGCCGAATTGCAGATGCAGGCCGGTCACCGGGGGCGCGCCGCGGCGGTCCGGCTGAAACCAGACGGCCGGACCTCGCGCCTGCGACCACAGCAGCACCGCCCCGCCCCCGATGCCGGCCCCCAGGGCGGCCGAGACCGCGCTCGTGGTCAACAGCCTGCGGCGACTGATCCCCGGAACGTCGGTCATGCCTGCTTCATACCTGACGCAAGTAACAAATCCGGTAGCGTTTTCGATATGAGGAACGTGCGAAAAGTGATCAGCGCGGCCGCTCTCGCAGCGGCCGCAGGACTGGCTTTCACGCCCGCGATCTCACACGCGGACGGCCATCAGGTGACCTACACCGTGACGAGCCCCAACAACCTGACCGCCACGGTCAGCTACGTGAGTTCCGATCCGCCCAGCCAGGCGGCCTACAACGCGGATCCGTCGAAGTTCACGACGAGTGTGCAGGCGCCGCTGAGCGGGGGAGCGCCGGTCACCTACACCGCCACGCTGGCGAACCCGAACCAGTTTGCGACCATCACCGCCAGCGGCATGCTGCACTGGCCGGACTCGGGCAACGGCCCCGCCCAGTTCCACTGCGAAATCGCGGTGGACGGCCAGGTGGTCGCGCACGCGGACGCCACCACCACCGTCACCTGCCGGCCCGGCTAGCCGACCGGCGCCGCTCACTTGTGCACGCGCACGGCCAGGAAGTACTCGTGTCGTCGGGAGTCGTCGACGGTGTAGCTCACCGCCTTGGCCGCGCCGTCGTGGTCTGACTCCAGCCAGCGCTCGGTGTGCTGGCGCTCGAATTCGGTCCAGGACGGCACGGTGAACCGCTCGAGGACGAGGTCGGGTTCCTCCAGGCTTCGATAGAGCCGCCAGCTGTGGCCCCCCGTCCGCAGGCGTGACCGCCTGACCGCGGCCATTGCCTCGACGAATTCTTGGAGGTTCTCCGTCGGCACCCGGTAGCGGACGGTCACCAGGACGGGCCCGTCGTTGGGGCGCGGCTCGAGCATGAGCATGGGCGCCGCCCAGCAGTTGGAGATGTTGCGGCTCAGCTTCCCGGTGGCCGGCAGCAAGCCCAGGAAGGTGACGCTGAGGGCGGCGACGGCCAGCAGCGCCGCCGACCAGGTCAGCGCGACCTTGAGCCCGTCGCGCGTGGCGATCAGGCCCCAGAGGTAGGCGCCGATCGCCTGGCAGCCCGTGAAGACCAGCAGGTACATCGCCAGCCCGCGGGCCCGGACCCAGCGCGGCAGGTGCAGCTGGGCCGCCGCGTTCAACGTCGTCAACGTCAGCAGCCACGCCGTCCCCGACAGCACCAGGAAGGGGGCCGCCGCGGCGAACGACAGCCGGGCCACCGCGAGCGCCCCGATTCCGTACGCGGCGGCGCACGCCGCCAGCAACGCGTTGGGTGGCACCTTCTCGCGTAACGGGGCCGGGACCAGCAGGGCAAGCGCCGCGCCACAACCGATGGCCCCCAACGTCAGGCCGTAACCGCTGGCGCCCAGGTGCCAGCCGCGCGCAGCGGCCACCGGCAGCAGGGCCAGCAGGGCCGACGCGGGAAACACGAAAAGCGCTGTGCGCAACAAGATCCTGCGGAAAATCGGGCTGTTGACGACATAGAGCCATCCGGTCACCATGGCCTGGCCGAGCTGTTCTCGTTCGAGCGGCGCGAGTTGCTTGGGCCGTTGCCACCCGGCCAAGGCGAAGATGATCCCGGTGAACGACACGGCGTTGATCGCGAACACCGCTGCCGGACCGGCGATTGCGACTACGACACCGCCGATCGCCGGCCCGATGACCCGGCCGACGCTCGCCGAGACGCTCGACAAACTCGCGGCTGACGGGATCTGCTCGCGCGGAACGACTTCGGGCTGAATCGCCTGCCAGGCCGGCGCGGTCAAGGCGGACGCGAGGCCGATCGCCATCGTGAACAGCAGCAGCGCGGCCGGGGTGAGCTTACCGAGGTAGGTCAGCACCGCCAGAGCCAGCGCCACCACCACCGCATACGACTGCAGCACGACCAGCAGGCGCCGCCGGTCGAACAGGTCCGCCAGCACCCCGGCGAACATCCCCAACAGCAGCGTCGGCCCGAGGCTGGCCGTCTGGACGAGCGCCACCACGGTGGCGCTGCTGTGGTCCTCGATCAAAAACCATTGCGCCGCCACGCTTTGCATCCACGTCCCGATGTTGGACACGAACTGCGCGACGAACAGGTTGCGGAAGATGCGGTTGCGCAACGGCGCGAACGGCGACGACTCTCCGTCGTCGACACGCTCCCCATGCAAGACCGCCATCAGCGCTTAACCCAGATTGGTCGCGGCGAAGGTGTTGCACTGGTTGGGGTCACCGGTCTGGTAGCCGATGGTGAACCACTTCTGCCGTTCCGCCGACGACCCGTGCGTCCACGACTCGGGGTTGACGCGTCCGGTGGCCTGCTTTTGGATGCGGTCGTCGCCCACCGACGCCGCAGCCGAGAGCGCGTCCTGAATATCCTTGTCGCTCAACGGCTCCAGGTACGGCACGCCGGTGCTCTCCTGCTTGACCGTCGACGCGTAGTGGGCCCAGATGCCGGCGTAGCAGTCGGCCTGCAGCTCGGTGCGCACCCCGTTGCCGCCGGCGCCCTGCGCGCCCTGCTGGGAGCGGCCCAGCACACCCTGCAGCTGCTGCACGTGGTGGCCGTATTCGTGTGCGACGACGTACTCCTGCGCGAACGGCCCACCGCTGGAACCGAATTTGTCGACCAGTTCCTGGAAGAAGTCGGTGTCGAAGTACGCCGTCTGGTCCACCGGGCAGTAGAACGGCCCGACCGCGGTGGTGGCCGGGCCGCATCCGGTGTCCACGGACCCGGTGAACAGGCGCACGTGCGGGCGGGTGTAGTTGCGCATCAGCTGATGCCAAACCGCGTCCACGGAGTTGCCGGTGGCGACCACGCGGCACTGCACGTACTTGTTGGCGTCGGCGCCGGTCTTGCACTGGCTCAGGTCGAAACCGGGCGCCGAATAGCCGCCGGTGTTGGTCTGCTGCTGGGGCATGATGCGGCCCGGGTCGATGCCGAAAAACAGCGCCCCGAGCAGGATCAGCAGGCCGAGCCCGCCGCCGCCGACGGCCATCCCCATCCCGCCCCCGCCGGACGACGACGCGGTGCTGGTGTCGATCTGCATGCCCTCGTTGAAGGTCATCGTACGCTCCTAAGGTTGCCGGGTAACGGGGAACCGGGCGTCGGTGTAGCTGCGCAGGTTGCGCAGGAACCGGCGGAGCCCCAGGTTGAGCAGCGGTCCGACCAACGGCATGGCCAACCGCGACGGGCCGGCCGGTTTTTGCGCCATGGTCCACGTCAGCCGGCAGCCACCGGGGATGACCTCGACCCGGTAGTCCTCGGCGAACGCCGCGACGGCCTTCGACGAGCATTCGTTGAAGCGGAATGCCATGTGCGTGAAGGGCTCCCACGCCAGAAACTCCTCGTTGCCGACGATCCCGCCGCGCATCTCGACGACGCGGGTGGTGCCGACGCCGCGGGGCTCGGGACTGGTCCAGGTCACCTTGGTGATCACCGGCGCCCAGCGCGGCCAGGACTCGGCGTCGCCGAGCACTTCGAACAGCTGCTCGGGCGTGACGGCGAGGTCGACGCTGTTGCGGAACCGAAACGGCGCGGTTTCTACGAAGCCCAGGTCGACACGCTCGCAAGGGAACATGGCTTGAATCTAGCCCGGCCCGTCGCTCGCCGCTGCCAGCAGCGGCACCAGGATGTCGCTGATCGGTGTCGCCAGGTTGTGGCCGCGGGCCTTGCGGATGATCACGCCGTTGCGGATGTCCCACTCGAGGCGCCGGTGGTTCTCCCGGTCGAACAGCATCGAGGTGCCCATGTCCTTGGGGCCCTTGCGGAATAGGTCGACCAGCTCGTCGACCACGTCGTCGCGCAGCCGGGCGCCCTCGGCGCGCGCGACGGCCAGGCATTCGGCCACGTAGCGGCACGACAGCGCGGCCACGTCGTCGCGGTGGAACATCCCGGATCGCCGCCCGGTCAGCACCATCAACCCGGCCAGCGCGTTGACCAGCAGCTTGCGCCAGGCCGCGGTGATGAAGTCGGGGTCGCAGTCGACCTGGGCGCCGGCGCCGCGCAGCAGCTCGGCCACCGTCTCCGCCGAGGGGCCCGACGGCAGCACCAGCCGCGGGTCGGTGCGCAACCGGACCCATCCCTCGGGCTGGGTCTCGGCGCCGTACCAGACGATCCCCGGCACCACCGGCGACGACGGGCAGTGCGGCTGCACCTGTTCGACCTGCTCGACACCGTTCTGCAGGACCAAGACGATCGTGTGTTCGTCGCACAGCCGGCCAAGCCAGCCGGCGGCCTCGTCGTTCTGGGTGGCCTTGACCGCCAGGATCACCACGTCGACGGGGCCGTCGACCGTGTCGGGATCGGTGCACACCGGGCCGGGCACCACGATCGGTTCGCCGCCGTCGGGCCGCAGCTCGATGGCGTCCCGGGGCGTGCGGCCGCACACCAGGACGGAATGCCCGGCCTTGTACAGCAGGGCGGCGACCGTCGTGCCGACGGCGCCGGGACCGACGAGTGCGATGTGGGTGGCGATAGCTCCGAAATTACTAGAGCGCGAGCGCGTGGCGCAGCACCGCTACGGTTTCGGCCTGCTCGCGCTTCGAGATCGCCGCGTCTTGGATCAGCATCGAGCCGTGGAAAGTGCCGGGGAACAAGTGCAATTCGACGCTCACGCCCGCGGCGAGCATGCCCAGGGCGTAGGCGACGCCCTCGTCGCGCAGCGGGTCGAAGTGCATGACCGATACGTATGCGGGCGGCAGGCCGGCCAGGTCGGTCGCGCGAGCGGGCGCGGCATAGATCGACACGTCGTCGCCCCCCGCCCGGCCGGGTCCCAGGTAGCAGTCCCAGCTGACGATCGCCCGGGGGCGACTCCAAAAAGGCGTGTCGGTGAACGCGATCATGCTGGCGGTGGCCAGCCGGTCGTCGAGTTCGGGCACGGAAAGGAACTGGAAGGCGATGTGCGGGCCGCCGCGGTCGCGTGCCAACAGCGCCAGCGCGGCGCCCAGCCCGCCCCCGGCGCTGGTGCCCTGAATGGCGATGCGCTGCGGGTCGACGCCCAATTCGTCGGCGTGCGCCGCCGTCCAGACCAGCCCGGCGTAGACGTCTTCCAGCCCGCCGGGGAACGGGGTTTCCGGGGCGAGCCGGTAGTCGACCGACACCACGACCACACCAAGTTCGCGCGCCAGGGTGACGTTGGAGGCGTGTTCGGTGTCCAGATCGCCGGCGATGAACCCGCCCCCGTGCACGTGGTAGATCGCGGCCGGAGCGCTGCGCCGGTCGGGCCGGTAGATGCGGATCGGCACCGCGGGATCGCCGTCGCGGCCCGGGATTTGGCGGTCCTCGATCTGGACGCCGGTGGTGTCGGGCGGCGGGAACCGGGCGATCATCTCCGACAGCGCCGCCCGGATGGCCAGCGGATCGTCGCCCGGGAGATCGGGCAGGAGTGGAACGACGGCGGCGATTTCCGGGTCGAACGCATAAGTGGTCATGTGCACTCCTGATCCGTCCGCGGCGACGTCGCTCATGCACTCTAGACTGGGCACTCGTTCAAATCGGGCAAAAGGGGAGTAATTCGTGCTGCGCAGCCATGCCGCCGGTGCGCTGAGGAGTAGCGACGCGGGCCAGCAGGTGACATTGGCCGGCTGGGTGGCCCGGCGCCGCGATCACGGCGGCGTCATCTTCATCGACCTGCGGGACGCGTCGGGTGTCGCGCAGGTGGTGTTCCGCGCCCCAGACGTGCTGGCCCAGGCGCACCACTTGCGCGCCGAGTTCTGTGTCGCGGTGACCGGGGTCGTCGAGATCCGCCCGGAGGGCAACGCCAACCCGGAGATCGCGACGGGCGAGGTCGAGGTGAACGCTAGCTCGCTGACCGTGCTGGGCGAGAGCGCGCCGCTGCCGTTCCAGCTCGACGAGCCCGCCGGCGAGGAGCTGCGGCTGAAGTACCGCTATCTCGACCTGCGGCGCGACGGCCCGGCCGCGGCGATGCGGCTGCGCTCCAAGGTCAATGCGGCCGCGCGCGACGTGCTGGCGCGGCACGACTTCGTCGAGATCGAGACCCCCACGATCACCCGGTCGACGCCGGAGGGGGCGCGCGACTTTCTGGTGCCGGCGCGCCTGCACCCGGGCTCGTTCTACGCGCTGCCGCAGAGCCCGCAGCTGTTCAAGCAGCTGCTGATGGTGGCCGGCATGGAGCGCTACTACCAGATCGCCCGCTGCTACCGCGACGAGGATTTCCGCGCCGACCGCCAGCCCGAGTTCACCCAGCTCGACATGGAGATGAGCTTCGTCGACGCCGAGGACATCATCGCGGTCTCCGAGGAGATCCTGGCGGCGCTGTGGGCGTTGATCGGCTACCAGGTCCCCACGCCGATCCCGCGGATCAGCTACGCCGACGCCATGCGGCGGTTCGGCTCGGACAAGCCCGACATGCGGTTCGGGCTGGAGCTCGTCGAGTGCGCGGAGTTCTTCTCCGACACCACATTTCGCGTCTTCCAGGCGCCCTACGTCGGCGCGGTCGTGATGCCCGGCGGGGCCTCCCAGCCGCGGCGCACCCTGGACGGCTGGCAGGAGTGGGCCAAGCAGCGCGGGCACCGCGGGCTGGCCTACGTGCTCGTCGGCGACGACGGGGAGCTCGGCGGCCCGGTGGCCAAGAACCTGTCCGACGCCGAACGCGCCGGCCTGGCCGGCCACGTCGGGGCCAAGCCGGGGGACTGCATCTTCTTCTCGGCCGGCCCGGCGAAGTCGTCGCGGGCGCTGCTGGGCGCGGCCCGCGGCGAGATCGCCAAGCGGCTGGGCCTCATCGACCCCGACGCGTGGGCGTTCGTGTGGGTGGTCGACCCGCCGCTGTTCGAGCCCGCCGAGGACGCCACCGCCGCCGGGGACGTGGCGGTCGGCTCGGGGGCGTGGACCGCGGTGCACCACGCATTCACCTCGCCCAAGCCCGAATACGAGGACGTGGTCGATACGGACCCGGGCAGCGTGCTGGCCGACGCGTACGACATCGTCTGCAACGGCAACGAGATCGGCGGCGGCTCGATCCGTATCCACCGCCGCGACATCCAGGAGCGGGTGTTCGCCGTGATGGGCCTGGACAAGGCCGAGGCCGAGGAGAAGTTCGGATTCCTGTTGGAGGCGTTCATGTTTGGCGCGCCGCCGCACGGCGGCATCGCGTTCGGCTGGGACCGGATCAACGCGCTGCTGTCCGGGGTCGACTCGATCCGCGAGGTGATCGCGTTCCCCAAGACCGGCGGCGGCGTCGACCCGCTGACCGATGCGCCGGCGCCCATCACGGCGCAGCAGCGCAAGGAGTCCGGAATAGACGTCAAGCCGGAGAAGGTTGACCGGGCATGAGCGAAATGCCTGACACCGCGACCATCAACGCGTTCAACACCAGCATCATCGACGAATTCCGGGCCAACGAGGGCAAGGTCGGCGGCCAGTTCGAGGGCGCCAACCTGCTGTTGCTGACGACGACCGGCGCCAAGTCCGGCCAGCCCCGGGTATCGCCGTTGGCCTACTTCCGCATCGACGGCAAGCTGATCATCATCGGGTCGTTCGCCGGCGCGCCCAAGGACCCCGCCTGGGTGCACAACCTGCGGGCCAACCCGGCGGCGCACGTCGAGATCGGCACTGACGGGTTCGACGTCACCGCCCGCGAGCTGCCCAAGGCCGAGCGCGACGCGCTGTTCGAAAAGGTCGCGGCCGCGGCGCCCGGCTTCGCCGACTACCAGTCCAAGACCAGCAGGGTCATTCCGCTGTTCGAGTTGCAGCCGGCCTAGCTCGGGAGCCATGAAGCGAGCGGCGCGCGCGGGCCTCAAGCGGTTGCGTGCGCTGTGGTTCAACCTCGTGCAGACGGCGGTCGCCGCGGGCTTCTCCTGGTACATCGCGCACGACCTGCTGGGTCACCCGCAGCCGTTCTTCGCGCCGATCGCCGCCGCGGTATCCCTGTCGATCAGCAACGTGCTACGGGCGCAGCGCGCCATCCAGATGATGGTCGGCGTGACCCTCGGGATCGGCGTGGGCATCGCGGTGCAGGGGCTGCTCGGGCCGGGCGCCGTCGCCATCGGGGTCGCCGCATTCCTCGCGCTGTCCGCGGCGGTGTTCATCGGCCACGGCCGCATCGGGCAGGGAATGATGTTCGCCAACCAGACCGCGGTGTCGGCGATCCTGGTGCTGGCGCTGTACCACAGCGGAGTGGGTTGGGAGCGCATCTTCGACTCGCTGATCGGTGGTTGCGTGGCCATCGTGGTCGCGGTCCTGCTGTTCCCGGCCGACCCCTTGGAGGTGCTGCGCAGCGCGCGCGTCGGCGTGTTCAGCACGCTGCAGGGCGTCCTGACCCGAGCCGCGGACTTCGCCGCCGGGCGGAGGGAGGCCCCGCCCGACTGGCCGCTGTCGGCCGTCGACCGGGTGCACGCGCAACTCGGCGGACTGATCGAGGCGCGCACCACCGCCCGTCAGGTGGTGCGCGTCGCGCCGCGGCGCTGGGGCCTGCGCGATGCCGTGCGGGCGGCCGATCACCAGGCCGTGCACGTGGCCCTGCTCGCCGGCTCGGTGCTGGAACTCGCCCGCGCCGTCGCCCCGGGAGCTGATGGGTGCCGCGCAGCGCCCCCGGAGCCGGTGCACCGCGTGCTGGTGGTGTTGGCGGCCGCGACCGCGCTGGCCGACTCCGACCCGGCCGGGGCGTGCGCGTACACCGCGGCCGCGCGCCATCACGCGTCGCAGCTGCACTCGGGTGCCCGGGAGAGAGCCGAGGTGGTGCTCGCCGACGCCGTCCAGGCCTGCGTCGACGACCTGCAGCGGGTCATCGACCTGCGCTCATAGCGAGTCGGCCAGGAACTCCTGCACCAGCTTCTTCGGCGCCTGCGTCAGCCACGCCTCGGTGATCACCTCGGCCAGGTCGCGCGGCGCGATCTCGTCCAGCCGCAGCAGCACCGCCGGGTAGCCGTCGAAGTGCGGGGTGGTGAAGTAGACCCTGGGTTCGTCGGCGATCAACGCGAACTTCACGCCCTCGTCGGAAACCCGGACACCGAGGATGTCGCCCTCCGGGGGTTCTACGCCGCTGTTGGCCAGCGCCTCGCGATCCGACGGGCGCAGTGGCCGCTCCCATGCCAGCAACTTCTTGCCGACCCGCCACTCGTGCGGTGACGGCTCGGAGGTGAGTGCCAGTTCACCAACGATGCGGGCGACGTCGTTCCACGTGGCCACGTCTTCGATTGTGCTCCCGAAATGGTGCGCTTGGCTCGCGATCGGCAAACGGGGTGTGATGGGATCAGCGTTGTGTCAGAAGCCTTGGAGGGAAATCAGGCCCGCCGGCACCGGGTCACCCACCGCACCCAGTACCGCTACTCCGACGTGGTGACCAGCTCTTATGGCCGCGCCTTCCTCACGCCGCGGGACTCCGCGCGACAGCGGTGCGTGGCGCACCGGCTGACCATCGACCCGGTTCCCGCCGACAGCTCCACCAGCAGTGATAGCTACGGCAACATCAGTTCCTACTTCCACGTCACCGAGCCGCACCAGTCCCTGACGATCACCGGCGACTCCATCGTCGACGTGTATCCGCCGCCCCCGGAGCGCTACACCAGCGGGCCGGCGGTGCAACCGTGGGAGGCCGCCCGGCCGGCCGGGCGCCGGGGAGCGCTCGCCACCGAGTTCACCCTGGACCTGAACCCGCCGGAGATCACCGACGCGGTCCGCGAGTACGCCGCCCCCAGCTTCGAGCAGGGGCGCCCGCTGGTCGAGGTGATGCGCGACCTGGCGTCGCGGATCTTCACCGACTTCACCTACCGCTCGGGGTCGACAACGATTTCCACCGGGGTCAACGAGGTTCTGCAGGCCCGCGAAGGGGTATGTCAGGACTTTGCGAGGCTGGCGATCGCCTGCCTGCGAGCCAATGGTCTGGCGGCCAGCTACGTGTCCGGTTATCTGGCCACCGACCCGCCACCGGGGAAGGATCGGATGATCGGCATCGACGCGACCCACGCCTGGGCGGGGGTATGGACCCCGCAGGAGCCCGGCCGGTTCGAGTGGCTGGGCCTGGATCCCACCAACGACCAGCTGGTGGACGAGCGCTACATCATCGTGGGTCGCGGGCGCGACTACGCCGACGTGCCGCCGCTGCGCGGCATCATCTACACCAACTCCGAGCACAGCGTGATCGACGTCGCCGTCGACGTCGTGCCGTTTGGAGGTGACGCGTTCAATGCGTGATTTTCACTGCCCCAACTGCGGCCAGCGCCTGGCGTTCGAGAACTCCGAATGCCTGTCGTGCGGCAGCGCGCTCGGGTTCTCCCTCGAGCAGATGGCCCTGCTGGTGATCGCAAAGGGCGACGACAGCGAGCACGCCGGCGCCGTCGATGCCGACGACTACCAGCTGTGCGCGAATCTCCATCTCGCGCAGTGCAATTGGCTGGTTCCACGCAACGACGCCGGCGGGTTGTGCACGTCGTGCGCGCTCACGCTGGAGCGGCCCAATGACGCCGACACCGAGGGGCTGGCCGCCTTCGCCCGCGCCGAGGCGGCCAAGCGGCGGCTGATCGCCGAGCTGCACGAGCTCAAGCTGCCGATCATCGGACGCGACCGCGACCCCGACTACGGGCTGGGCTTTCGCCTGCTGTCGAGCGCGCAGGAGAAGGTGTTCACCGGCCACGAAAACGGCGTCATCACACTGGATCTGGCCGAGGGCGACGACGTGCATCGCGAGCAGCTGCGCGTCGAGATGGACGAGCCGTACCGGACTTTGCTCGGGCACTTCCGCCACGAGGTCGGGCACTACTACTTCTACCGGCTGATCTCCCCGTCGCAAGACAACCTGGCGCGGTTCAACGAGCTGTTCGGCGATCCCGACGCGGATTACCAGGAGGCGCTGGACCGGCACTACCGCGACGGCGCGCCGGAGGGCTGGCAGGAGAGCTTCGTCTCGTCGTACGCGACCATGCACCCCGCCGAGGACTGGGCCGAGACGTTCGCCCACTACCTGCACATCCGGGACACGTTGGACACGTCGGCATGGTGCGGGCTGGCGCCCGCATCGGCCACCTTCGACCGGCCGAACCTGGGGCCCAGCGCCTTTCCCAACATCATCGAGATGTGGCTGCCGCTGTCGTGGTCGCTGAACATGGTGAACCGCTCGATGGGCCACGACGACCTGTACCCGTTCGTGTTGCCGGTCGCCGTGTTGGACAAGATGCAGTTCATCCACGACGCGATCGACGAGGTGAGTTCGGAGTCGCGGGGGCCCGCGGCGGTGGCGGGCTAGCTAGCTAGGCCGGCATCACCCGTCGTTCGTCGGGGCCCCACAGCGGCTGGAACCCGCCCGGCAACCGCAGTTGCGTCTCGGTGATGACGTCGGCCAGGTTGCGCAATTCGGCATGGATCGCGTCGAGCAGTTCGGCCAGCTGCACGCGGCTCCCGTCGGTGATCTCCTCCAGCTCCTCGGGGTGCGAGCGGCGCAGCATGGTGCTGATCTCGTCAACCAACCGCTCGGGGCGCGACGACCCCGACGAGCTGGGCAGGTCCTTGAGGTTGGTCCGCAGCCGCTCCAGTTGGTACAGCAGCGACCGCGGGTTGGTGGCGTCGAACAGCATCAACTCGGCCACCGCGGCGACGCTGACGTTGCCGACGGTGCGGCGCCGGTAGATGACCGAGGATTCGCACGCGACCAGCGTCGCCTCGATGATCGTCTGCTCGGCGGCCGCGCACCGGACGGTGGCCAGCGTGGCCCGCAACAGGGCGGTCAGCCACAGGCCGCGTTCGATGCGCTTGCCGATGTCCATCAGCGTCCAGCCCACGTCGCGCACCATCGACTCGCTCGCCACCCCGGCCAGCGTCAGCATCCCGGCCAGGGTGTGTGCCTGTGCCGACGCGAGCAGCGCGTCGGCCTCGGCGAGGGAGTCCGGCGGCTCGGAGCGAAGCGCCAGCGCCCGCTCCACCCCGGCCAGCACGGTCCACGTGTCGTTGGACAACTGGTCGCGCACCGCCCGGGCGGCCAGCCCCAGCCCGTCCACCGAGCCCACCAGCGACCCGGGCTGGTTCGGGTCCAGGGTCAGCGACCACAGCATCGAGGGGGTGACGGCGATCATCTCCGCGTGATCCTCGGTGCTGCCGTAGCCCGCGCTGGTGTCGCTGCCGGTGATCCGGCCCAGCGCGGCCATCAGCACCGGCACGCACTCGCTTTCCTCGGTGTGCTGCTGGTGCCGGTACACGTGGAAGCGGTCGCGCGCCACGATGAGCAACCGGGCCATCTCCTCGGCGCGCTCGCCGTAGCGCCCCATCCAGAACAGGTCGGACAGCACGCGCGGCGAGCTGACCCCCCAGGTGCCCGCGGCCGTCTTCGCGGGTTCCGGCGGCGACGGCAGGGTCACCGTCTCGGCCCGCGCCCGCTCGGTGGGACGCACCCAGACATCCTTTGCCGCAACGGTTTTCAGCGTGAATGCCGAGGGCCCGGTAGCCAGCACGTAGCCGGCGCCACCGATCATCGGCGCGTAGCCGCCGCGCTGCGCGACGGTGAACAGCCGCATGCCCACGCCGGCCGACGACAACACGCCGGTGTGGTCGGTGGGCGCCGACGAGAACTGCGGCAGCTCCTGGCCCACCCAGTGCCACGGCATGTGTTCGATGCAAGCGGCCAGGTTGGCCAGCTGTGCGGACGAAAGCGTCGGCCCCACATAGGTTTTCCCGCCGACGGCGGACTTGATCAGCAGCGACGACAGGTTGGCCAGCAGGTGCGAGCGTTCGCCGGCGACGCCGCCCCAGTAGACCGGCGCCGTCTCCAGCAGCGGCTCCTCGTCGATTAGCCGCTCGGCCAGCTGCGGCAGAAACCGAAGCAGCCCAGGGCTTTCCAGGATGCCGCTGCCCAGCGTGTTGACCACGGTCACCGTCCCGCGGTGCTGCGCCTCCACCAGCCCGACGACACCGAGGCGGGAATCGGCGCGCAGGTCCAGCGGGTCGGTGTACTCCGCGTCGACCCGGCGCAGGACCACGTCGACGCGTTTCAGCGTGCCCAGCGAGCGCATCCACAGCTTGCCGTCGCGAACCACCAGGTCCGCGCTCTCCACCAGCGGAAAGCCCAGCAGGGTGGCCAGGTACGCCTGGTCGAACGCGGTCTCCGAGTAGATGCCGGGGGATAGCACCACCACCACCGGGTCCTGGGCGACGTCGGGGGCGGCGTCGATGAGCGCGAGGCGCAGCGCCTGCGCGAACGGCGTCGTCGCCCGCGGGGCGATCCGCTCGTAGAGGTCCGGAATCGAGTGCGCCACAACGCGCCTGTCGGCCAGCGCGTAGCCCGCGCCCGACGGCGCCTGCGTCCAGTCGGCGTTGACGTGGAAGCTGCCGTCGGGCACCCGGCTGACGTCGCAGGCGTGCATGAACAGCTGGTGGTGCCCGGGCACCTCGATGCCGTTGGCGGGTCGCACGTAACCGGGGTGGCCGAACACCAGTTGCGGCGGCAGGATGCCCTCGGTGAGCAGGGCGCGGGGCCCGTACAGGTCGGCCAGCACGGCATCGAGCAGGCGGGAGCGCTGCACCAGGCCGGCCTCCAGCACGTCCCAGTCGGCCGCGGAGAGCACGATCGGCAGGGTGTCCAGGTTCCAGGGCCGGGGTTCCACCCCGCCGTGGTCGGGATCGACCTCGGTGTAGGTGATTCCGTCGTTGTCGATCAGGTTGTCCACCACCGAGCGCAGCCGGGTCAGCCCGGCGCGGCCGCGCTCCGCGACGGCGTCGGCGAGCTCGGACCACGCCGGGCGCACGTTTCCGTCGCGGTCGACGAACTCGTCGTAGCCGACCCGGGGGCCGTGCCGCAGGTCGAAGAGCGCTTCCTGGGCCCGCGCGGTCCGGTATCCGGCCAGCAGCCGGTCGGCGTCGTAGTGGGCGGGGGGGACTTCGAGGGACGACATTTACTGCTGCACGGTACGCACGCGCCGCAGGTCGAGGATGCCCGGCGCGCCGATGTCGGTGAGAATCCTGGCCTGCCGCTCCTTGATCGCGGACAGGTCGAGCTTGCCCGCGGTGAAGCCGGTCGCCTCGAAGCGGCGGGCGCGGCGCGACTCGGCCTCGACGGCGTTGATCGGGGGCTCGTCGTAGGCGCGCCCGCCGGGGTGCGCGACGTGGTAGGTGCAGCCGCCGCGCGACGTCCCGGTGGCGAGGTCGACCAGCTCGAACTGCAGCGGCACGTCGGTGCTGATGGTCGGGTGCAGCGCGCTGGGCGGCTGCCACGCCTTGAACCGCACACCGCCCACGTGGATGTCGGGGTTGTCGGTGGCCAGCAGCGGCACCGGGTAGCCGTTGGCCGTCACCACGTAGCGGTGCCGGTCGGCGCCGATGACGCGGATCTGGATGCGTTCGATCGAGGAGTCGACGTAGCGGGCCGTGCCGGTGGCGGTGGCCTCCTCGCCCAGGGTGTTCCACGGTTCGATCGCGCCGCGCAGCTCGATCTCCACGCCGTCGAAGACGGCGGTGCCGATGCGCGGGAAGCGGAACTCGGTGAACGGGTCCAGCCAGCTGGTCTCGAAGGGCACGCCGTGCGCGCGCAGGTCGGCGGCGACGTCGGCGATGTCGTGAATCAGGAAGTGCGGCAACAGGTATCGCCCGTGCAGGTTGGCGCCGTGCCGGATCAGCGGGGCGCGCAGCGGTTCGTCCCAGAACCACGCCACCAGCGATCGCACCAGCAGCGACTGCACCATCGCCATGCGCAGGTGCGGCGGCATCTCGAAGCCGCGCAGCTCCAGCAGGCCGAGCCGGCCGCGGGGGCCGTCGGGGCTGTAGAGCTTGTCGATGCAGAACTCGGCGCGGTGCGTGTTGCCGGTGATGTCGGTGAGCAGGTGGCGCAGCGCGCGGTCGGTCACCCAAGGTTTGGCGGCGCCGCCCGCGCATAAGCGCGCGATCTCGGCGAACGCGATCTCGAGTTCGTACAGCGCCTCCGAGCGGCCCTCGTCGACCCGGGGCGCCTGCGAGGTGGTGCCCACGAATCGCCCGGCGAACAGGTAGGACAGCGACGGGTGCCGCTGCCAGTAGGTCAGCAGCGAGACCAGCAGGTCGGGGCGGCGCAGCAGCGGCGAGTCCGCTGGCGTGACGCCGCCCAACGTGATGTGGTTGCCGCCGCCGGTGCCGCCGTGCGTGCCGTCGACATCGAAGGACTCGGTGGACAGCCGGGCCAGGCGGGCCTGCTCGTAGAGCGTCTCCAGCAGCTGCGTCTGTTCGGCGAAGCTGGCCGTGGGCGGCACGTTGACCTCGATCACGCCGGGGTCCGGCGTGATGGTCACCGACTTCAGCCGCGGGTCCGGCGGCGGCCCGTAGCCCTCGATCACCACCGGGCAGTCGGCCTTGGCCGCCGCGGCCTCGACCCGGGCGACGAGGTCGACGAAGTGCTCGAGCGCCTCGGTGGGCGGCACGAAGATGTAAAGCTGCCCGCGGCGGACCTCGGCGACCATCGCGGTCGGCGGCGCCCCGTCGGGCACCGTCACAACCGCATCTGTCGACTCCGTCGACAGCGCGCCGTCCACGGCGAGGGGATCCGCCTCGAAGGTGGCGCGGGGCGGGCGCCAGTTGATCGAGTCCAACGGCAGCCGCAGGCCGGCCGGGGAGTCGCCCTCCAGCAGCACGATGCGGCCGCGGCGCAGCCGCCAGTTCGCGCTGGCCCAGCCGAGCTCATCGTCGCGGCGGTGCAGCGGCAGCACGAAAGCGGCTGGGGCCGTGGTGGATTCGTCGAGGCGCGCCAGCAGCGCGGCGCGGTTCTCGGCGGTGTCGGGGGTGGCGTCGGGGCCGAGGTCGTCGCCCGCCGGCACCGGGTCGCCGTGCGGCTTGCGCACCTTGGCGGCCAGCCGGGCCAGCGGATCCTCGTAGGCCGGCCGCACCTGCGAGGGCGGCAGGCCGAAGCCGTCGGCGATCGCGGCGAGCACCTCGTGGGCCGCGTCCTCCTCGACGCGGGCCGGCGCGGCGCTCCAGGGATCTGCCAGCAGCGCGTCGTCGGCCCACAGCGGCCGCCCGTCGGTGCGCCAATAGAGCGCAATCTGCCAGCGCGGCAACGGTTCTCCCGGATACCACCGGCCCTGCCCGCGCTGGATCAGCCCCTGCGGCGCCCACACCGACTTCAGCCGCGCGGCAAGGTCGGACGCCCGCTGCCGCTTGTGCGGGCCGTCGGCGGCCGTCGTCCACTCCTCGTCGACCTGGTTGTCCACCGAGACGAACGTCGGCTCGCCGCCGACGGTGAGCCGGACGTCGGCGGCGGTCAGCCGCTCGTCGACGGCGCGCCCCACGTCGCAGATGGTCCGCCAGGCCTGGTCGGTGTAGGGGAGCGTGACGCGGGGATCTTCGTGGACGCGGGTGACGGTGTTAGAGAACTCCAGGACCGATTCGCAGGGCTCGGTGCCGCCGGTGATGGGCGCGGCGCTCGCGGGGTGCGGCGTCGCCGCCAGCGGGATGTGGCCCTCGCCGGCGAACAGCCCCGACGTCGGGTCCAGCCCGATCCATCCCGCGCCGGGGATGTACACCTCGGTCCACGCGTGCAGGTCGGTGAAGTCGGCCGCGGGCCCGGACGGCCCGTCGAGCGCCTCCACGTCGGAGGCCAGCTGCACCAGGTAGCCCGACACGAACCGGGCGGCCAGCCCGAGCTGGCGCAGGATCGACACCAGCAGCCACGCCGAGTCCCGGCACGAGCCCACGCCGTTGCGCAGCGTGAAATCCGGTGTCTGCACACCGGGTTCCATCCGCAGGCTGTAGGCGACGTCGGCGTTGATGGCGCGGTTGAGCGCGACCAAGAAGTCGATGGTGCGGGTCCCCTCGGGCACCCGGAAGTTGCTGACCCACGCCTGCACGAGCCCGCCCGGACCCGACCCCTCGGCGTCCTCGTCGACGGGCCGCAGGTACGGCTTGAGGTCGTCGGCCAGCTCCTTGGGGTAGGTCCAGCCGCCCGAGGGCCACTTCTCGGCCCAGTCCTCGATGAAGAAGTCGAACGGGTTGATCACCTTGAGGTCGGCGATGAGCCCCACGGTGATGGTCAGCTGGCTCATGGGATTCGGAAACACCAGTCGCGCAAGGAAATTGCCGACCGCGTCCTGCTGCCAGTTGATGAAGTGGTCGCCCGGCTCGACGCGCAGCGAGTAGGCCTCGATGGCGGTGCGGGAGTGGGGGGCCGGGCGCAGCCGCACCACGTGCGGATAAACCCGGACCAGCCGGTCAAAGGTGTAGCTGGTGCGGTGCTCCAGCGCAACTTTGATGCTCACCCGCTGATTGCATCACAAGCGCCACAAGGTCGCAGCGCAGCGCAATCAGCGGGGCCCCGGGCCTACCCGTACTGGGGGCCCGGCGGCGGCGTGCCCGGTGGCGGGCCCGCCTGGTAACCACCGCCCGGCTGCTCCAGCGGGACGACCTGGCCGCCGGACAGCTTGCGGTAGCCGTAGATCCCGATCAGCGCGGCCACGGGCGCGCCGACGAGGATGCCCAGGCCGCAGGCCAAGAAGCCGACGAGGATGGCCGCCGCCGACACCAGCCAGATCAGCAGGGCGTTGACGAAGTTCGACTGGACGGTGGTGAAGCTGGACTTCAACCCGTCGATGGCGCCCTGCGAGCGGTCGATGATGAACGGGATGGCGAACTGCGCGAAGATGCCCACGACGAGGCCGGGGATGACGCACAGGATCGAGCCGATCGAGGTCAGGATCCCGATGATGATCGCCGCGAGGATCACGTTGCCGAGGTTGCGCGGCTTGAAGAACGAACCGATGCTCACCGTCCGTCCGTCCGCGATGTCCAGGCATCCGGAAAAGAACGCGGACTGGGCGAAAATGCCTATCGCATAGATCAATATGTAACCGACGATCATGATGATCATCCCGCCCGCCCCGATGCTCGTGGTGGCGGTGGTGTAGCCGTCGGCGTTCGTGGTGGTCGTGGTCGAGCCCATGCCGCCGCCGAACAGGATCGCGGCGTAGGCGATCCCCATCAGCACCGCGTAGATGAGCGTGGAGACGACCAGCGGCGCGACGTTTTGGGTGAACTTGCCCCAGGCCCAGCTGAAGGCCTCGCCGATGCTGAAGGCCGGCGGACCGCCGGGGACGCCACCGTAACCGGGCTGCGGCGCGTAGCCGGGCGGCGGTGCGCCGTAGCCGGGCGGGGGTGGCGGCGGGCCGCCGTAGCCGGGCGGCGGTGGCGGGGGTGCGCCGTAGCCGGGCGGCGGGCCTGCGGGCGGTGGTGGCGGGGGTGCGCCGTAGCCGGGCGGTGGCGGGTAACCGGGAGGGTTCTGCGGGGTGCCGGGGTACTCGGGGGGCTGGCTCATGTCCGTCCTAGCTGTTGGATTCAACTTGTGGCCACGCGCACGGAATCTGGCAACCCGGAACTTAGCAAATAAGTCGCCAGGACGCGCGGATTGTTTTCGCCGCTTTCCTCCTCGGCGCACCCCGTCGCCCGGGCGTGGTATGCCTAAAACCGTGTCCGACGGTCTCTTCGACCTTCCCGGCGCACCGCAGACTGCCGACCAGGGCTTCGGCGTGTCGGCGGGTGCGCCGCTGGCGGTGCGGATGCGCCCGGCGTCGCTGGACGAGGTCGTCGGCCAGGGCCACCTGCTGGCACCCGGGTCGCCGCTGCGCCGCCTGGTGGAGGGCTCGGGCGTCGCGTCCGTCATCCTGTACGGCCCCCCGGGCAGCGGCAAGACCACACTGGCCGCGCTGATCTCGGGGTCGACGGGCCGCCGGTTCGAGGCGCTGTCGGCGCTGTCGGCGGGCGTGAAGGACGTCCGGGCGGTGATAGACAAGGCGCGGCACGCGCTCCTGTCCGGCGAACAGACCGTGCTGTTCATCGACGAGGTGCACCGGTTCTCCAAGACCCAGCAGGACGCGTTGCTGTCCGCCGTGGAGAACCGGGTGGTGCTGCTGGTGGCGGCGACGACGGAAAACCCCTCGTTCTCCGTGGTGGCGCCGCTCTTGTCCCGGTCGCTGATCCTGCAGCTGCGCCCGCTGACGTCCGACGACATCCGCACGCTGGTCCGCCGCGCGATCGACGACCCCCGCGGCCTGGGCGGCCGCGTCGAAGTGCAGCCCGAGGCCGTCGACCTTCTGGTGCAGCTGGCCGCCGGCGATGCCCGCCGCGCCCTGACGGCGCTCGAGGTCGCGGCCGAGGCAACTGACACCGTGACCGTCGAGACCATCGAGCAGTCGCTGGACAAGGCCGCCGTGCGCTACGACCGCGACGGCGACCAGCACTACGACGTCGTCAGCGCCTTCATCAAGTCGGTCCGTGGCTCCGACGTCGACGCCGCGCTGCACTACCTGGCCCGCATGCTGGTCGCGGGGGAGGACCCGCGGTTCGTGGCGCGCCGGCTGATGATCCTGGCCAGCGAGGACATCGGGATGGCCGACCCGACGGCGCTGCAGACCGCGGTCGCCGCCGCCCAGACCGTGGCGCTGATCGGCATGCCGGAGGCCCAGCTGACGCTGGCGCACGCCACCATCCATCTGGCCACCGCGCCGAAGTCCAACGCGGTCACCACCGCGCTGGCGGCGGCGATGGACGACATCCGGGCCGGCAAGGCCGGGCTGGTGCCGCCGCACCTGCGCGACGGGCATTACTCCGGCGCCGCGGCGCTGGGCAACGCGCAGGGCTACAAGTACTCGCACGACGCCCCGGATGGCGTTGTGCCCCAACAATATCCGCCCGACGAGCTGGTGGACGTGGACTACTATCGGCCCACCGGCCGCGGCGGCGAACGTGAGATGGCCGGTCGACTGGACCGGCTGCGCGCGATCATCCGGAAGAGGGGACGGGCATGAAGACCTTCACCGACGAGGAGATGGGCCGGCTGCTGCCCACCGCCAAGGCCTACAGCGTCGTCATCCTCAAACGCGGCCCCCGGTTCGGCGACGAGTCGTCGCCGCCGATCATCTGGGAGCACGGCCGGCGCAACTTCGGCCTGCGCGACGACGGCGTGCTGGCGGTGGTGTTGCCGGTCACCGACGAGTCCGATGTCTGCGGCATCGGGGTGTTCGCCGCGAGCGTCGAGGACACCCGCGCCATCATGGCCGACGACCCCGGGGTCGCGGCGGGCGTGTTCACCTACCAGGTGCACGAGTGCCGCGGATTCCCCGGGGACGCGCTGCCCTAGCCGTCGCAGTGGTCACAGGGTGTGAGCTGACGGCTTTGCGTGGGTATCTAGGGCGCAGATTTCGCCGGATGCCCGCCGTGGAGGCACACAGAAAGCCCTAGTTACACACTCACGCCGCCCCTAGACCAGCTCCGGCACTCGCAGATGCGCGATGGCCAGCTCGAACTCGCCCACGTCGAGCACCTCGGCGCCCAAGTCGCGGGCCCGCCTGCTGCGCAGCTCGCTCGCCCGGTCGCGGTTTCGGGCCATCGCTTCGACGCTGTCGAAGCTCGAGCACGCCACCGCCCGCCGGCACGCCGGGTGGTCGACCATCAGGCTGGCGCTGCAGAAGCCGTCGAGAGTCTCCAACTCCGGGAGCACGTACATCCGGTAGAAGTTGAGGGACCGCTCGAGATGGTCCGGCACCACCTTGAGCCAGGTGGCCCGCACGCACGCTCCCTGATGCGCCCGATGATCGCGGCGCATCAGAGATATGTCCCATTCTTCGACCCTCGCCTGGCCGGAGAACATCATGGCGGCGCGGTCACGGATGGGCGCCACCCGCTCGGCGCTGGCGCGCATCTTCTCCAAGCTGTCCCACGAGCTGGTGGCGATGCAGGTGCCGTCCTGCCGGTCGACCAACAGCGACATTCCGACATACCCGTCCATCTCCTGAAGGGCGGGCATGACGACATCGCGAATGTGCGCAATGCCGATGTCGACCGACAGGGGTTGCGCCTGAATGGTGGTGGAGCGTGCGTACATTGGTGAGCCTCCTTGTCGGGGCCTGGATTTGACTGGGCCCCGGTGGCGCCACCGGGGCCCCATGACTACCTTCCTCCTCCCGGGTAGGGGTGGCAATGGGCGCGAACCGAGATCAGACGAGCTCGGGTACCCGCAGGTGTGCCAGCGCCAGCTCGAACTCGCGCTCGTCGAGTTCCTCGACGCCCGCCTCGCGAATCGACGCGGTCTTGAGGGCGGTCGCCTGCTCGCGGTTGCGCTGCATCGCGTCCAGGCTGTCGAACGTCACCGAGGACACGCCGCGCCCAGACGCGCGGTCGACCAGCAGGCTGGCGCTGCAGAACCCGTCGAGGTCCTCGAGTTGGCGCAGGACGGACGACTTGAAGTACTCGATGCCCTGGTCCATTTGGCCCTCCGGCACCCTGACCCAGGTCGCGCGGACGCCGGCGCCGTCGGGCGCGCGGTGATCGCGGTGCAGCGCCGCGATCTCCCATTCCGCGACATCGGCCGTGCCGCCGAACATTTCCGCGGCCCGATCTCGGATCGGCGTCACGGTTTCACCGCTGGCGCGCATGGCCTCATCGCTCTCCCAGGCGCTGGTGGCAATGCACCGGCCCGACTCCCGGTCGACCAACAGCGATACGCCGACGCACCCCGGCATGCCTTGCAGTGCGGGCATGACCTCATCGCGAACGTGCGCAATTCCGGCGTCGATCGACGAGGGTTGCGCCTGAATAGTGGTAGAGCGTGCGTACACGACCCACCCCCTCTTTGTTCGGGGCAGCGCCCCGGTGGCGCCACCGGTCCAACCAGATACGTTCCTCCTGGCAGGCGGCGGTGGCAATGCCCCCCGGGGGTGTGGCAGCCCTCACAAACGATTGGCCGGTCCCGCTGGGCGCGCCGTAGGCTTGACCGGGTGCATACCGATGTGCTGCAGGTAGACACCGCCCAGCGCCGCATCGTCGATCTGACCGATGCGGTGCGCCGGTTCTGCTTCAGCTACGGCGACGGCCTGTGCAACGTGTTCGTCCCGCATGCCACGGCCGGGGTCGCGATCATCGAGACCGGTGCCGGTTCCGACGACGACCTGGTCGACACGCTGGAACGGCTGTTGCCGCGCGACGAGCGGTACCGGCACGCGCACGGATCGCCGGGCCACGGCGCCGACCACGTGCTGCCGGCGATCGTCGCGCCGTCGGTGACGGTGCCGGTCGCCAGCGGCGACCCGCAGCTGGGCACCTGGCAAAGCATCGTGCTGGTCGACCTCAACCGGGACAATCCCCGGCGGTCGGTGCGGTTGAGCTTCCTGGAGGGCTAGCTGGCTAGGCTGGGAATCCCGATCGAAGCAAAGCAAAGCAACTAGGAAGAAGCGGACTAAAAGTGCAGACACACGAGATCAGGAAGCGATTCCTCGATCACTTCGTGAAGGCGGGCCACACCGAGGTGCCGAGCGCCTCGGTGATCCTCGACGACCCCAACCTGCTGTTCGTCAACGCCGGCATGGTCCAGTTCGTGCCGTTCTTCCTGGGCGCGCGCACGCCGCCGTACGCGACGGCCACCAGCATCCAAAAGTGCATCCGCACCCCCGATATCGACGAGGTGGGCATCACCACCCGACACAACACCTTCTTCCAGATGGCCGGCAATTTCTCGTTCGGCGACTACTTCAAGCGCCGGGCGGTCGAGCTGGCCTGGGCGCTGCTGACCAATTCGATCGACGACGGCGGATACGGCCTGGATCCCGAAAGGCTCTGGGCCACGGTCTATTTCGACGACGACGAGGCATTCTCGCTGTGGCAGGAAATCGCCGGGCTGCCGGCGGA
This sequence comes from Mycobacterium sp. NGS64, assembly GCF_059812245.1. NCBI lineage: Bacteria > Bacillati > Actinomycetota > Actinomycetes > Mycobacteriales > Mycobacteriaceae > Mycobacterium > Mycobacterium sp. NGS64. The sequence goes on from NZ_JCALCI010000001.1 coordinate 1,349,095, forward strand.
GCGGATCCAGCGCCGCGGCATGGAGGACAACTACTGGTCGATGGGCATCCCCGGGCCGTGCGGGCCGTCGTCGGAGATCTACTACGACCGCGGCCCCGAGTTCGGCGTCGAGGGCGGGCCGATCGCCAACGAGGACCGCTACGTCGAGCTGTGGAACCTCGTGTTCATGCAGAGCGAGCGCGGCGAGGGCACGTCCAAGACCGACTTCGAGATCCTGGGGCCGTTGCCGCGCAAGAACATCGACACCGGCATGGGCGTGGAGCGGGTCGCGTTCGTGCTGCAGGGCGTGCACAACGTGTACGAGACCGACCTGCTGCGCCCGGTCATCGATCTGGTCGCCACCCGCGCGCCGCGCGGATACGACACCGGTAACCACGAGGACGACGTGCGCTACCGCGTCATTGCCGACCACAGCCGCACCGCGGCGATCCTGATCGGCGACGGCGTCAGCCCCGGCAACGACGGGCGCGGCTACGTGTTGCGCCGGCTGCTGCGCCGGGTGATCCGCTCGGCCAAGCTGCTCGGCATCGAGGAGCCGATCGTCGGGGACCTGATGGCCACCGTGCGCGACTCGATGGGCCCGTCGTACCCCGAACTCGTCACCGATTTCGACCGGATCCGGCGCATCGCCGTCGCCGAGGAGACCGCCTTCAACCGCACGTTGGCCTCGGGTTCGAAGCTGTTCGAGGACGTCGCCGGCGCCACCAAGGCGACCGGCGCGACGGTGGTGTCCGGGTCGGACGCGTTCACCCTGCACGACACCTACGGCTTCCCGATCGAGCTCACCCTCGAGATGGCCGCCGAGGCCGGCCTGCAGGTCGACGAGATCGGCTTCCGGGAGCTGATGGCCGAGCAACGCCGCCGCGCCAAGGCCGACGCCGCCGCGCGCAAGCACGCGCACGCCGACCTGAGCGCCTATCGCGAGCTGGTCGACGCCGGGCCCACCGAGTTCACCGGGTTCGACGAGTTGACCTCCGAGGCAAGGGTTTTGGGCATCTTCGTGGACGGCAAGCGGGTGCCCGTCGTCGCGCACGGCGGCGACGGCGCGGACCGGGTGGAGCTGGTGCTGGACCGCACCCCGCTCTACGCCGAGTCGGGCGGCCAGATCGCCGACGAGGGCAGCATCAGCGGAACCGGCGCCAACGAGAGCGCCCGCGCGGCCGTCACCGATGTGCAGAAGATCGCCAAAACCCTTTGGGTGCACCGGGTCAACGTCGAGTCAGGGGAATTCGTGGAGGGCGACACGGTCGTCGCCGCGGTGGATCCGGGCTGGCGCCGCGGCGCCACCCAGGGTCACTCGGGCACCCACATGGTGCACGCGGCACTGCGACAGGTGTTGGGGCCCAATGCCGTTCAGGCGGGATCGCTGAACCGGCCGGGCTACCTGCGTTTCGACTTCAACTGGCAGGGCCCCCTGACGGAGGAGCAGCGCACCCAGATCGAGGAGGTCACCAACGAGGCGGTGCAGGCCGACTTCGAGGTGCACACCTTCACCGAGCAGCTGGAGAAGGCCAAGGCGATGGGGGCGATGGCGCTGTTCGGCGAGGCCTATCCCGACGAGGTTCGCGTGGTGGAGATCGGCGGGCCGTTCTCCCTGGAGCTGTGCGGCGGAACCCACGTGCACAACTCGGCGCAGATCGGGCCGGTCACCATCCTGGGCGAGTCGTCGATCGGTTCCGGGATCCGGCGGGTGGAGGCCTACGTCGGGCTGGAGTCGTTCCGCCACCTGGCCAAGGAGCGCGCGCTGATGGCCGGGCTGGCGTCGTCGCTGAAGGTGCCGTCCGAGGAGGTGCCGGCCCGGGTCGCCAACCTGGTGGACCGGCTCAAGGCCGCCGAGAAGGAACTCGAACGTGCCCGGCTCGCGGGCGCGCGGGCCGCCGCGACCAACGCCGCGGCCGGCGCCGAGCGGATCGGTAACGTGCGTGTGGTGGCGCAGCGGATGTCGAGCGGGATGACGGCGGGCGACCTGCGCTCCCTGGTCGGCGACATCCGGGGCAAGCTGGGCAGCGATCCGGCGGTGGTGGCGCTGATCTCCGAAGGAGAGGGCAATTCAGTGCCCTACGCGGTCGCCGTCAACGCCGCCGCCCAGGACCTCGGTCTGCGTGCCAACGAGCTGATCAAGCAGCTTGCCGGGGCCGTCGACGGCCGCGGCGGCGGCAAGGCCGACCTGGCGCAGGGGTCGGGGAAGGACCCGACCGGCATCGACGCGGCCCTCGACGCGGTGCGTTCCGAGATCGCGCGGGTCGGTTGAGTGGTCTTGACACAGCACCGCCTCCCGGACCGGCCCGGCGACCCTGATCAGGATCCCGGACGGGGGCGACGGCTCGGCATCGACGTGGGCAGCGTGCGCATCGGCGTGGCCGCCAGCGACCCCGACGGCATCCTGGCCACCCCGGTGGAGACGGTGCGCCGCGACCGTTCCGGCAGGCACGTGCGCCGGCTGGCCGAGCTGGCCGCCGAGCTGGAGGCCGTCGAGGTGATCGTCGGGCTGCCGCGCACCCTGGCCGACCGCACCGGGCCGTCGGCGGTGGACGCGATCGAACTGGCCGAGACGCTGGCCCGGCGGATCGCCCCGACGCCGGTCCGGCTGGCCGACGAGCGGCTGACCACCGTGAGCGCCCAGCGGTCGCTGCGCGCCGCGGGGGTGCGGGCCCGAGAGCAGCGCGCGGTGATAGACCAGGCCGCGGCGGTGGCGATCCTGCAGAGCTGGCTCGACCAGCGTCGCGCGGCGACCGGGGGTCCCACCGATGGTTGACAGCGCCCGCGGCCAGCGCGCCGAGCCCGAGGCGGTCGGGTCGTCGCGGCGCCGGACGAGCCGGGTTGCCCGCAACCGTGCGGCACAGCGCAAGCGGCGTAAGCGCCTCGTCGGCCGGATCGTCCTCGTGCTGTCCGTCGTGGTCATGGTGACCGTCGTCTTCGTCGGCACCCGGCTGTGGAACACGGTGTTCGGCTCCGGTGACGACTACAGCGGAAATGGCAAGCGCGACATCGTGATTCACGTCCAGGACGGCGACTCGACCACCATGGTCGGCGAGACGCTGCACAGCCAGGGAGTGGTCGCGACGGTCCGCGCGTTCGTCAACGCCGCGCATGGCAACGCCGCGATCAACTCGATCCAGCCCGGCTACTACCGGATGCGCACCGAGATCCCGGCGGCCAACGCCGTCGCGCGGCTGGCCGACCCGAACAACCGGGTGGGGCGGCTGGTCATACCCGAGGGACGTCAGCTCGACGACACCACCGACATGAAGACCAACGTGGTGAATCCCGGCATCTTCTCGTTGATCTCCCGCGCCACCTGCGTGGACCTCGACGGCACCAAGCGCTGCGTGTCGGTCGACGACCTGCGCGCCGCGGCCTCCGACAGTGCGCCCACGACGCTGGCGGTGCCGCCGTGGGCCGTCGAGCCGGTGACCGAGCTGGGCAAGGACCACCGCCGCATCGAGGGACTGATCGCGCCGGGGACCTTCAACGTCGACCCCGCGTCGTCGGCCGAAAGCATCTTGACCAGCCTGATCAGCGCGGGCGCCGTGGAGTACATGAAGTCCGGGCTGCTGGATTCCGCACAGGCCAGGGGGGTGTCGCCCTACGACATCCTGGTGGTCGCCTCGCTGGTGCAGCAGGAATCCAATTCGCAGGACTTCGCGAAGGTGGCGCAGGTGATCTACAACCGCCTGCACGCCCACCACACGCTGGAATTCGACTCGACCGTGAACTATCCACTGGACCGCCGCGAGGTCGCCACCTCCGACGCCGACCGCGCCCAGCGGACCCCGTGGAACACCTACGTGTCGCAGGGGCTGCCCGCCACGGCGATCTGTTCGCCCGGCGTCGACGCGCTGCGCGCGGCCGAGCATCCGGAGCCGGGGGACTGGCTGTACTTCGTCACCATCGATGCGCAGGGCACGACGCTGTTCACCAAGGACTATCAACAGCATTTGGCCAATATCGAGCTGGCTAAGCACAACGGTGTCCTCGACAGCACGCCCCGCTAGAAAGGCGGGGGTGCTCGGGCGCCCCATCGCCCATTCGAAGTCCCCTGACCTGCACCTGGCCGCGTACCGGGCGCTGGGCCTGAACGACTGGACTTACGACCGCATCGAATGCGGTGCCGAGGAGTTGCCCGCCGTCGTCGGCGGTTTGGCGCCGGAGTGGGTCGGGGTGTCGGTGACCATGCCGGGCAAATTCGCCGCGCTGCGATTCGCCGACGAGCACACCGAGCGCGCGGCCCTGGTCGGCTCCGCCAACACCCTGGTGCGCACCGCGGCGGGCTGGCGGGCCGACAACACCGACGTCGACGGGGTCTCCGGGGCCATTGGGTCGGCCTCGGGATGGGCGCTGGTCTGTGGATCGGGCGGCACCGCGCCGGCGGCCGTCGTCGGCCTGGCCGAGCTCGGCGTCACCGGCATCACCGTCGTCGCGCGGGATCCGGACAAGGCCGCCCGGCTGGTGGACCTCGGCGCCCGTGTCGGCGTCGAGACCCGGTTCTGCGGCCTGGACGACGGCGGGCTGGCCGACGAGGTGGCGGGCGCGCAGGTGCTGGTCAGCACCATCCCCGCGGACGTGGCCGCGCGGTACGCCGGCGTGTTCGCCGCGATCCCGGTGCTGCTGGACGCCGTCTACGACCCGTGGCCGACGCCGCTGGCGGCGGCGGTGGGCGCGGCGGGCGGCCGGGTGATCGACGGCCTGCAGATGCTGCTGCACCAGGCGTTTTCCCAGGTGGAACAGTTCACCGGGCTGCCGGCGCCGCGAGCGGCGATGGAGGCGGCGCTGCGCTAGCCTGCCGCTTCATGGCGGCCGGCGTGGTGTTGCTGTGGATGGGCGCGCTGACCGCCTACGACGTCCGGCGGCGCCGGCTGCCCAACGCGCTGACCCTGCCCGGGGCCGCCGTCATCCTGCTGGTCGCCGCCCTGACCGGTCGCGGGCTGCCCGCGGTGGCCGGCGCGGCGGCGTTGACCGGGGTGTACCTGGCGGTCCACCTCGTTGCCCCGGCGGCGATGGGGGCCGGCGACGTCAAGCTGGCGATTGGGCTGGGCGGCCTGGCCGGCTGTTTCGGCCCGGACGTGTGGTTCCTGGCGGCGCTGGGCGCGCCGCTGTTCACGGCGCTGGCCGGGGTGGTCGCGCTGGTGCGCGGCGCGCGCACCGTGCCGCACGGCCCGTCGATGTGCCTGGCCACGGCGGGCGCGGCGGGGTGGGGGCTGTTCGGCTAGTAGCCGGGCGTCGAAATCGACGTGGCGGGTAGGGGGTCAGATAGAAGTTCACCACCGTCCGCGAACCAGCCTGCCAAGTGGTCCGAGCCTTGCCACATCTTCCCTGATGCAGGGCATCCCTCAAGGCATATACTTCAATAAAACAGCAAACTTCACTGTTCCATTGAAGTACGGTGTTTGAGTGAAGTATGCTGGGAAACATGTCCTGGGACGAACGAGCCGTGAGCGCATTACAAACGGTGATGCGCCGTGCGCTGGACGGCACACGGCACCCGGAAAGCCCCCACCATGACGTGATTGTGAAGCTCGACGACGCGGAGTTCCTTGTGCGATGGCTACCCGTGGGTTTTCCTCACCAGGTTGCCGCGGCATTACATGACCAGCCCAAGCCCGAAATCTTGGTTGCACCTTCCATGTCGCCTGGAGCCCGGGCGGCGGCGCACGATGCCGGTGTGGGCTGGGTCGACGAGTCGGGGGCCGCCGACATCTATTACCGCAACCCGTCAACAGGAACGACCATCGTGGTCCAGACAAAGGGCACCCCGCCGATGCCGCTCGATACCAGGCTGGGCTGGCGACCCGCGGCCCTCGCGGCGTGCGAGGCGCTGCTGGCCGGCGCTGCTGAACCGACCGTCTCCTCGGTCGTGGAGGCGACGGGCATCTCGATGGGCTCGGCGGCCGCAGCGTTGAAGTTCCTCGAGAATGACGGACACCTGGAAAGCGCCGTGGCACGGGGGCCGGCTTCAGCCCGTCGTGTCGTTGACCGCGACGCGCTGCTGGACGCATACGCGATCGCGGCGGAGCGGTTGCGATCGCCGCTGTCATTGCGAGTGGGAATTCTCTGGCGTCACCCGGTCGCGGACGCCGTTGACTTCGGTAAGGCGATGGCACGCAACGGAATCGCGTGGGCGGCGACCGGTGCGTTGTCGGCGCGGGTGCTGGCTCCGTTGCAGACCGAAATCAGTCCCCTTGAGATCTACGTGGCGGGACGGACGCCGAGTGATCTTGGTCGAGTGGCCTTCGCCGCGGGACTGAAACCGATCGACGGCGGCCGGCTCCTGTTGCGCCCGTTCCCAACGCCGGCCGGTGACAAGCTCACCATGGTCGACCACGTCCACGGTTTGCGGTCGATGTTGTGGCCGCGTGTTTACGCGGACCTCCGCACGACCGGCGTGCGCGGCGAAGACGCCGCGCAGCACCTACGTGAGGAGCAAATGTCCGATGATTGATGAAGAATCTGAGCGGTCCGAAGCGGGCCGGCGAGCCGCCGAACTTGCCCTCGTGCGCGTGGTACACCATTACGGCGGAACCCCTGAGTTCGTCCTGCTCGGCGGTCTCGTGCCCGGGTTGTTGTGCGCTCGTTCGGGTCAGCGACACGCCGGAACGACGGACGTCGACGTCCAGGTAGACCTGGAGATTGCCGGGGGCGCGGTCGAGGCTGGTCGCCTCGAAAAGGCACTGCGGAACGCCGAATTCGAGCCGGGGGGCGAGCACGTCTGGCGGTGGAAACTCGTCGACTCGCCTACCGTCATCAAGTTCGAGCTGCTCGCCGACCTCGATGACCAGCCAAATGAGGCGACCGTCGAGTTCGTCGAATGCGATCAATTGGGGGCAGTGAACCTGCGCGGAACGGGTTACGCGGCCCGGGACACCATGATTCACAAGATCAGCGCCAAGGATCACGGAACCTTGCTCAACGCTGAGATAAAGGTCGCCGGGTTGGCAGGCTTTCTCGTCGCCAAGATGGCCGCAGCGCATGGGCGACGCAAACCGAAGGACTGGTACGACATCGCGTTCGTGCTGTTGCACAACGACTACGGCGACCCCGCCGCGGCCGCGGCGCGGGTGCTCGCGGTGTTCCCTGATGCGATCGGTGCGATTCGCACGTGGGTGCTGGATCTGCAGGCCAATTTCGAGGATGGGGGTTCCCAGGGCACCGAGGCTTACGTCGCGCAGATCACGACGGACCACCCCGATCTGGACGCGACAACGGCGGCTGCTGATGCTCAGTTGGCCATTGAGGCGTTCACGGAGCATCTCCTCGGCTGACGCGCCAACGTCGATCTCGCCGTGACCTCTCGGATTTAAGTTCGCGACGACCCACATGGGAGAATGGCCGGGTGTTGCGCTGGATCACCGCCGGAGAATCCCATGGTCGCGCGCTGGTGGCCGTGGTGGAAGGCATGGTCGCCGGCGTCGACGTCACCTCGACCGAGATCGCCGATCAGCTGGCCCGCCGCCGCCTGGGCTACGGCCGCGGCGCGCGGATGAAGTTCGAGCGCGACGCGGTGACCATCCTGTCCGGCATCCGCCACGGCGTCACCCTCGGCGGGCCCATCGCGATCGAGATCGGCAACACCGAGTGGCCGAAGTGGGAAACCGTGATGGCCACCGACCCGGTGGACCCGGCCGAACTGACCAACAGCGCCCGCAACGAACCGCTGACCCGGCCGCGGCCGGGCCACGCCGACTACGCGGGCATGCTCAAGTACGGCTTCGACGACGCCCGGCCGGTGCTGGAGCGGGCCAGCGCCCGCGAGACCGCCGCTCGCGTGGCCGCCGGGACCGTGGCCCGCTCGTTCCTGCGGCAGGCGCTCGGCGTCGAGGTCCTCTCCCACGTCATCGCGATCGGCCCGTCAAAGCCCTACGACGGCCCGCCGCCGCGCCCCGAGGACCTGCCCGCGATCGACGACAGCCCGGTCCGCGCATATGACAAGGCGGCCGAGGAAGCCATGATCGCCGAGATCGAGGCGGCCAAGAAGGACGGCGACACCCTCGGCGGCGTGGTGGAGGTGGTGGCGTTCGGCCTGCCGGTCGGGCTCGGCTCGTTCACCAGCGGCGACAACCGCCTCGACAGCCAACTGGCCGCGGCCGTGATGGGCATTCAGGCGATCAAGGGCGTCGAGATCGGCGACGGTTTCGAGACGGCGCGCCGCCGCGGCAGCCGCGCCCACGACGAGATGTACCCCGGTCCCGACGGCGTCGTCCGCTCGACCAACCGGGCCGGCGGGCTGGAGGGCGGCATGACCAACGGCCAGCCGCTGCGGGTGCGGGCCGCGATGAAGCCGATTTCCACCGTCCCGCGCGCCCTGGCCACCGTCGACATGGCGACCGGCGACGAGGCCGTCGCGATCCACCAGCGCTCCGACGTGTGCGCGGTGCCGGCCGCCGGTGTCGTGGTCGAGACGATGGTGGCGCTGGTGCTGGCCCGCGCGGCGCTGGAGAAGTTCGGCGGCGACTCGCTGACCGAGACCCGCCGCAACGTCGAGTCCTACCGGCGCGCGGTCGCCGACCGGGAATCGCCCGCCGCGCGCGGTACCGCGTAATGGCGCCCAAGGCGGTGCTCGTCGGCCTGCCGGGCTCCGGCAAGTCCACCATCGGGCGGCGGCTGGCCAAGGCGCTCGGGGTCGGGCTGCTCGACACCGACGTGGCGATCGAGCAGCAGACCGGCCGCAGCATCCCCGAAATCTTCGCCACCGACGGCGAACAGGAGTTCCGCCGCATCGAGGAACAGGTGGTGCGCGCGGCTTTGGCCGAGCACGACGGCGTCCTCTCGCTCGGCGGCGGCGCGGTCACCAGCCCGGGCGTGTGCGAGGCGCTGGCCGGGCACACCGTCATCTACCTGGAGATCGGCGCCCGCGAGGGGGTACGGCGCACCGGCGGCACCGCCGTGCGGCCGCTGCTGGCCGGCCCGGACCGCGCCGAGAAATACCGCGAGCTGATGGCCAAACGGGTCCCGCTGTACCGGCGCGTCGCGACCATCCGGGTCGACACCAACCGCCGTAATCCCGGGGCCGTGGTCCGCAACATCCTGAGCCGGTTGCAGACGCCGAGCGAGGCCGCCACATGACCGCCGCGCCGGTCACCGTGCACGTGGCCGTCGACGATCCGTATCCGGTCGTGATCGGCGCCGGCCTGCTCGGCGAGCTGGAGAACCTGCTGTCCGGCCGGCACCGAGTCGCGGTGCTACATCAGCCGGTACTGGGCGACACCGCCGAGGAGATCCGAAAGCGGCTGGCCGACAAGGGGATCGACGCGCACCGCATCGAGATCCCGGACGCCGAGGCGGGCAAGGACCTGCCCGTCGTCGGATTCATCTGGGAAGTGTTGGGCCGCATCGGGATCGGCCGCAAGGACGCCCTGGTCAGCCTGGGCGGCGGCGCGGCCACCGACGTCGCCGGTTTCGCGGCGGCGACCTGGCTGCGCGGCGTCGACATCGTCCACGTCCCGACCACGTTGCTCGGCATGGTCGACGCGGCCGTGGGCGGCAAGACCGGCATCAACACCGACGCCGGCAAGAACCTGGTCGGCGCGTTCCATCAGCCGCTGGCCGTCCTGGTGGACCTGGAGACGCTGAAGACGTTGCCGCGCAACGAACTCGTCGCCGGGATGGCCGAGGTGGTGAAGGCGGGGTTCATCGCCGATCCGGTGATCCTCGACCTCATCGAGGCCGACCCGCAGGCCGCGCTGGACCCCGCGGGCGACGTGCTGCCGGAGCTGATCCGGCGCGCGATCGCCGTCAAGGCGGAGGTCGTCGCCGCCGACGAGAAGGAGTCGGAGCTGCGCGAAATCCTCAACTACGGCCACACTTTGGCGCACGCGATCGAGCGCCGGGAACGCTACCGTTGGCGCCACGGCGCCGCCGTGTCGGTGGGCCTGGTGTTCGCCGCGGAGCTGGCCCGGCTGGCCGGCCGGCTGGACGACGACACCGCGGCGCGTCACCGCAGCATCCTGACCTCGCTCGGCCTGCCGGTTACGTACGACGCCGACGCGTTGCCGCAGTTGCTCGAATACATGGCTGGGGACAAGAAAACCCGCGCCGGCGTGCTTCGGTTCGTCGTCCTCGACGGGCTCGGGAAGCCGGGCCGGCTGACCGGGCCGGACCCGTCGCTGCTGGCGGCGGCCTACTCGGGGCTGGAGGCGCGATGACGGTGAACGTGATCAACGGTCCGAACCTGGGCCGGCTGGGCCGGCGCGAGCCCGACGTGTACGGCGACACCACGCATGACCAGCTGGCGGCGCTGATCGAGCGCGAAGCCGCCGCCCTGGGGCTGAAAGTCGTTGTGCGGCAGAGCGATAACGAAGCGCAGCTGCTGGACTGGATCCATGCGGCGGCCGACGCCGGAGAGCCGGTGATCCTCAACGCCGGCGGCCTGACCCACACGTCGGTGGCGCTGCGGGATGCGTGCGCAGAACTGAGCGCGCCCTTGATCGAGGTGCACATCTCCAACGTGCATGCCCGCGAGGAGTTTCGGCGCCACTCCTACATCAGCCCGGTCGCGACCGGCGTGATCGTCGGGCTGGGCATCCAGGGCTACCTGCTCGCCCTGCGCTACCTCGCAGAGGCCGGTTAGCGCTTTTCAGGTTCCGAGCCCGGCTGGGTATGCCTGGCGTCGGCGTCGGTGCGGATCACCTCGGTCTTGGCGTCGTCCTGGGTCGTCGGGATGGATTCCGTGGGCGCGTCGCGCTCGGCCGTGGCGACCGAAGCGGTCCGCTCCTCGTGCTGGGCTCCCGCGGTGGGAATCTCGCCGGTCGGCGCCTCGTCGCCGCGGACGGCCGAGAAGACGTCGGTGTCGGCCCGTTCGTCGCCCTCCCCGTGGGGGCGGGGCGGCGGGTTGCGGTCGATCCTCCAGCGGCCGACGGCCACACCGATGATCCCGGGGAGGAAGACGAGCAGCGCGGTGAAGGCCGCGAACGTCGTCACCTCGTTGATCAGGCCCCCGGTGTACAGGCCGGAGTACGCGAGCGCGATGAGCCAGGAGACGGCGCCGCTGAGGATGCCGGCCAACAGGCCGGCCAGCAGCCACGTCATCGCCAGATCCTGTCGGCGGTCCGGATCCGGCTGTGCCTTGGCGTCCGCCCGACCGTCGAGCACCCCCCACACGACGACGCCGATCACGAACAAGAGCAGCAGCACGACGCTGATCAGCCCGGCCTGTGTTTGCCACGCGTTGATCAGTGCACCTTGTATCAAACGGACGACGACCATCGCGGCGGCGAACACCAATCCGCGCAGGATCCAGTTCCTCATGAAGGGAAAGCCTAGCGAGTACCGTCAAGGGTCGTGACACATTCCCAGCGCCGAGAAAAGCTGAAAGCGCAGATCGGGGCCAGCGGGCTGGACGCGATGCTGGTCACGGACCTGGTCAACGTGCGGTACCTGTCCGGTTTCTCAGGATCGAACGGCGCGTTGCTGGTGTTTGCCGACGACCGCGAACCCGTGCTGGCCACCGACGGCCGGTACCGCACCCAGGCCGCCGAGCAGGCGCCCGACCTCGAGGTCGCCATCGAGCGGGCCGTCGGCCGTTACCTGGCGGGCCGGGCCGCCGGCGCCGCCGTCGGCAAGCTGGGCTTCGAGAGCAACGTGGTCACCGTCGACGGCTTCGACGCGCTGACGAGCGAGATCGAGGAGCACAAGGGATCGACCGAGTTGGTGCGGGCCGCCGGGACCGTCGAGGGATTGCGCGAGGTCAAGGACGCGGGAGAGGTCGCGCTGCTGCGCCTGGCCTGCGAGGCGGCCGACGCCGCGCTGACCGATCTGGTGGCGCGCGGCGGCCTGCGGCCCGGCCGGACCGAACGCGAGGTGAGCCGCGAGCTGGAGTCGCTGATGCTCGACCACGGCGCGGACGCGATCTCGTTCGAGACCATCGTGGCCGCCGGGCCGAATTCGGCCATCCCGCACCACCGCCCAACCGACGCGGTGCTGGACGACGGCGACTTCGTCAAGATCGACTTCGGCGCCCTGGTCGCCGGCTACCACTCCGACATGACCCGCACATTCGTGCTCGGCAAGGCCGCCGACTGGCAGCTGGAGATCTACCAGCTGGTCGCCGACGCGCAGCGGGCCGGCCGGGAGGCGCTCAAGCCCGGCGCCAACCTGCGCGAGGTCGACGGCGCCGCGCGCCAGCTGATCGCCGACGCCGGGTACGCCGAGCAGTTCGGCCACGGCCTGGGGCACGGCGTGGGCCTGCAGATCCACGAGGCCCCCGGGATCGGCGCCACCTCCACCGGCACGCTGCTGGCGGGGTCGGTGGTCACCGTCGAGCCCGGCGTCTATCTGCCCGGCCGCGGCGGGGTGCGCATCGAGGACACGCTCGTCGTGCCGGACGGCGCCGATGGGCATGGCCCCGAACTGCTGACGCGGTTCCCTAAGGAACTGGCCGTCCTGGCTTAGCTGGTGCCGTTGGCACCGTGCGCGCCGAACAATAATCCGCCCGTGCCGCCGGGGCCGCCGTGGCCGTGGACGATGCCGATTCCGCCGTCGCCGCCGCTGCCCCCATTGCCGACCAGCTGGGCGTTGCCGCCGCTGCCGCCATTACCCGGGCCGACGCCGCCGCCACCGGCGCCGCCGCCACCGCCGTTGCCGAAGAGGGCGGCCTGTCCGCCGTTGCCGCCGTCGCCCGAATTCAAGGAGGTCCCGCCGGTGCCGCCGAACCCGCCGTCGCCGAACAACAAGCCGGCCGCGCCGCCGTTGCCGCCGTGGCCGCCAGAAATGCCGTTCACGACGGACGTATCGCCGCCGGCGCCGCCGGCGCCGCCGCTGCCGGCGAGGCCGCCGCCGTGCCCCCCATTGCCGCCGGCCCCGCCGCCGCTGTTATTGCCTCCGTGGCCGCCGGCCCCGCCGGCGCCGCCGTTGCCGTAGATCAAGCCACCGTTGCCGCCCGCACCACCGGCGGCGCCGTCGTCCCCTAGGCCTTCGCCGCCGACGCCGCCAATCCCGCCGTTACCGAACAGGCCGGCCGACCCGCCGACGCCGCCGACGCCGGAGTTCCCGAACAAGCCGGAGCCGCCCAGCCCCCCGTTGCCGCCGGCGCCGTAGATGAGGCCGCCGGTCCCGCCGGCCCCGCCACTTCCGCCTGCTAGACCGCCGCCGCCGCCGTTGCCGCCGTTCCCGAACAGCCCGGCGGCCCCGCCGGCGCCGCCGGCCACTCCGAGAGCGGTGCTGTTGCCGCCGTTGCCGCCGTTGCCCCACAGGATCCCGCCCGCCTGACCCGGGCTGCCGATGCCTTGGGCGTTCGTTGTGCCGTCGGCGCCGTTGCCGATCAGGGGGCGTCCCAGCAGTATCTCGGTGGGCTCGTTGATTACTCCGAGGATGTCTTGCTCGAGGGTCTGCAGCGGGCCGGTATTGGCGGCCTCGGTGCCGGCGTACTGCGCCACGCCGGCGTTCATCAGCCCGACGAATTGCTGGTGGAACTGGGCAGCCTGGGCGCTGAGCGCCTGGTAGGCCTGCCCGTGCGCCCCGAATAACGAGGCGATGGCCGCCGACACCTCGTCGCCGGCCGCCGCCAACACGTTCGACGTCGGCCCCGCGGCCGCGGCGTGCGCGGAGCGCAGTGCCGACTCGATGTTGGCCAGATCCGATGCCGCCGTCGACATGAACTCCGGCGCCGCAACAACAAACGACATGTCACCCCACCTATCCCTCGGGCCGTATGCCGGTGACGCTAGCGATCGCGAGCATCGGCGCGAATCAGGGATTTCCCTACTGTTTTCGGCTCAGCTGGTGCCGTTTGTGCCGTGCGCGCCGAACAGCAGCCCTCCCGTGCCGCCGGGGCCGCCGTGGCCATTGGTGATGCCGGTCCCGCCGTTGCCGCCGTCGCCTCCGTTGCCCACCAGTACGGCGTTGCCGCCGGCGCCGCCGGCGCCGCCGCCGACGCCGCCGCTGCCATTGCCACCGCCGCCGCCGTTACCGAACAGCGCGGCCCCTCCGCCGTTGCCGCCGGCCCCTCCGTTGAGGGCGCCCCCGCCGGGACCGCCCACTCCGCCGTTGCCGAACAGGGCGCCGGCTGTACCGCCGTTGCCTCCCCGGCCGCCTACGGGTGCGTTGACCGGGTCGGTCGCTTCGCCGCCCCCGCCGCCGGCGCCACCGTCGCCCGCGAGGACGCCGCCGTGCCCTCCGGCGCCTCCGGCGCCGCCGTTGTCTACACCCGCGCCGCCAAGGCCGCCGCCACCGCCGTTGCCGTAGAGCAAGCCACCGTTGCCGCCGGCGCCGCCGGCGCCGCCGCTGCCGTTGGCGCCGCCGCCGCCGCCGGCGCCGCCGAACCCGCCGGCGCCGAACAGGCCGGCCGACCCGCCGGCGCCGCCGACGCCGCCGGTCCCCCGTGCACTGCCGGCCGCGCCGCCGTTGCCGCCGGCACCGTCGATGAGGCCGCCGGCCCCGCCGCTCCCTCCGTTTCCGCCCCCGAATGCACCGCTGCCGCCGTCGCCGCCGCGACCGAACAGCCCGGCGGCCCCGCCGGCGCCGCCGGCCACACCGCTGGCCGTGCTGTTGCCGCCGTTGCCGCCGTTGCCCCACAGGATGCCGCCGGCCTGGCCCGGGGTCCCGATGCCCTGGGCGTTGGTCACCCCGTTGGCGCCGTTGCCGATCAGCGGGCGTCCCAGCAGTATCTCGGTGGGCTCGTTGATCACCCCGAGCACGTCTTGCTCGAGGGTTTGCAGGGGGTTGGCGTTGGCGGCCTCGGCGCCGACGTACTGCGCCACACCGGCGTTCATCAGCCCGACGAATTGCTGGTGGAACTGGGCGGCCTGGGCGCTGAGCGTCTGGTAGGCCTGCCCGTGCGCCCCGAATAACGAGGCGATGGCCGCCGACACCTCGTCGCCGGCGGCCGCCAGCACGTTCGACGTCGGGACCGCGGCCGCGGCGTGGGCCTCACCCAGCGCCTGGCCGATGTTGGCCAGATCCGAAGCCGCCGTTGACATGAACTCCGGCGCCGCAATGACGAACGACATGCCTTACCTCCCCGTTGCGTGAATCCGATGGCGGTGACGCTAGCGGTCTGGGCACAGGCACGAATTAGGGATTTCCCTACGTTTCGGGTTCAGTTGGTGCCGTTAGTGCCGCGGATCCCGAAGAGGACTCCACCGGCCCCGCCGGCCCCGCCGGCGCCGTTAGGAAGGCCGCCATTGCCTCCGTTGCCGCCGCGACCGATCAGCTGGGCGGCGTTCCCGCCGCGGCCGCCGTTGCCGCCGGCGCTGCCGCCTTCGCCGCCTTCGCCGCCGTTGCCGTAGAAGACGCCGCTGTTGCCGCCGTTGCCGCCGTTGCCGCCGGTGGTGCCGCCGCCGCCGTTGCCGCCGGCGCCGCCGTTGCCGTAGAAGAGCCCGCCGTTGCCGCCGTTGCCGCCGTTGCCGCCGACAGTCGGACTACCGAGGGCGGAGCCTCCGCTGCCGCCGTTACCGAACCAGAAGGCCGACCCCCCGCTGCCGCCCGACGCACCGGCGGAACCACCCCCGCCGGCGCCGCCATTCCCGAACAGCAGGCCTGCGGCCCCGCCGTCCCCGGCCCGTGCGCCGGCGCCGCTGCTGGCGCCGCCGTTGCCGCCGTTACCGATGAAATGGGCGTTCCCGCCGTGCCCGCCCGCGCCGCCGATACTGCCCCCGGCGCCCCCGGCCCCTCCGTTGCCGTAGAAGAAGCTGCCGTCGCCGCCGTTGCCGCCGCTGCCGCCGGTGAGGCCGCCGCCGCCGTTGCCACCGGCGCCGCCGTTGCCGTAGAAGAACCCGCCGTGCCCGCCGTTGCCGCCGATACCCGCACCGCTGCTGAAGGCGGCGCCTCCGCTGCCGCCCGCGCCGAACAAGAATGCCGATCCGCCGTTGCCGCCCGACCCGCCGGCGCCACCACCGCCGCCGTCGCCGAATAACAGGCCTCCGGCGCCGCCGTCCCCGCCGTGTACCCCGCTGCCGCCGCCGAGGCCGCTCGGGCCGCCATTCCCGCCGTTACCGATCAAATGGGCGTTACCGCCGTGCCCGCCGGCGCCGCCGGGAGTGCCGCCGGCGCCCCCGGCGCCGCCGTTGCCGTAGAAGAAGCTGCCGTCGCCGCCGTTGCCGCCGCTGCCGCCCGTGGTGCCGCCGCCGCCGTTCCCGCCGGCCCCGCCGGCTCCGTAGAAGAACCCGCCGTTGCCGCCGGTGCCGCCGTTGCCGCCGAAGTTCGGGCTGCCGACGGCGGTGCCTCCGCCTCCGCCGTTACCGAACAAGAAGGCCGACCCGCCGTTGCCGCCCGATCCGCCGACGGTGCCGCCTCCGCCGCTGCCGCCATTGCCGAAAAGGAGGCCCCCGGCCCCGCCGTTGCCACCGATTGCGCCGGGGCCGCCGGCGCCGCCGTTGCCGCCGTTGCCGATAAGCCCCGCGGCCCCGCCGGCACCGCCGTTCGTGCCGATGGCGGTGCTGGTGCCGCCGTTGCCGCCGTTGCCCCACAGGATGCCGCCGGCCTGGCCGGGCGTGCCGATGCCTTGGGCGTTGGTCACTCCGTCGGCGCCATTGCCGATCAGCGGGCGTCCGACCAGTATCTCGGTGGGCTCGTTGATCACTGCGAGGATGTCTTGCTCGAGGGTCTGCAGCGGGCCGGTATTGGCGGCCTCGGTGGCGGTGTACTGCGCCGCACCGGCGTTCATCAGCCCGACGAATTGCTGGTGGAAGGCCGCCGCCTGGGCGCTGAGCGCCTGGTAGGCCTGCCCGTGCGCGCCGAACAGCGAGGCGATGGCCGCCGACACCTCGTCGCCGGCGGCCGCCAGCACGTTGGACGTCGGCCCCGCGGCCGCGGCGTGGGCGGCGTTAAGTGCCGACTCGATGTTGGCCAGATCCGAAGCCGCCGACGACACGAACTCCGGCGCCGCAACGAGAAACGACATGTCACCCCACCTAATCTCTCGGGCCCTACGTCGGTGACGCTAGCGATCGCGAGCGTCGGCCCGAATCAGGGATTTCCCTATGGTTTTCGGCTCAGCTGGTGCCGCTGGTGCCGTGCGCGCCGAACAACGCGCCGCCAGTCCCGCCATGACCATCGGTGAGGCCGGTACCGGCGTTGCCGCCATTGCCGCCGTTGCCGACCGGGATCGCGTTGCCGCCGTTGCCACCGCTGCCACCGCCGAAGCCGCCGCTGCCTCTGCCGCCGAGGACATCAATTCCGGCGCTGCGATGACAAACGACATGGGACCCACCCTCAACGTTGTGCCAAACCCTTTGGCGGACTTGCTAATACACCGCTCCGTTGTATGGCCGATGGCAGTGACGCTAGTGATGGGGGGCATCTGGGTTCAATTAGGGATTTCCCTACGAAATTCGCCGGTTAGCTGACGATCCTGACTTAGTGCCGGTGTCAGCTGGTGCCGTTTGCCCCGTGGGTTCCGAAGATGACGCCACCAGTCCCGCCGGCCCCGCCGTTGCCGTGAAGGATGCCGGTACCGCCGTTCCCTCCGTTGCCGCCGGCACCGACCAGCTTGGCGTTGCCCCCGTTGCCGCCGTTCCCGCCCCCGCCGCCGGCGGCCCCGCCGTCGCCGCCCCGGCCGCCATCGCCGAAGAGCGCGCCGGCGCCACCATCGCCGCCGGTGCCCCCATCTGGGCCGCCACTGCCAGTGCCCCCGGCTCCGCCGTTGCCGAACACTGTGCCGCCATCGCCGCCGGCGCCACCGTGGCCGCCGTTGGCACCACCGCCGCCGGCGCCCCCGGCGCCGCCGTTGCCGTAGAAGAAGCCGCCCTTTCCGCCGCCGCCGCCGGTTCCGCCGTTGCCGGCGACGCTATTGCCGGTGCCGGCGGCGCCGCCGTCGCCGCCGTTGCCGAGCAGTGTGCCGCCAGCGCCGCCGTTGCCCCCGGCGCCGCCCGAACCCTGCGCGCTGTTGCCGCCGGTGCCGCCGGCGCCGCCGCTGCCGTAGATCAGGCCGCCGTTGCCGCCGGCGCCGCCGTTTCCGCCAGAAGTGTTAGGACCGTCGCCGCCGTGACCGCCCATTCCGCCGGTGCCGAAGAGGCCGGCCGAGCCGCCGTTGCCGCCGACGCCGCCCACCAGGGGCCCCGCCCCGGCAGCGCCGCCGTTGCCGCCGGCGCCCCAGATGAGGCCACCGGCCCCGCCGTTCGCGCCGTTCGCGAATGGACCGGCGCCGCCCGCGTTGCCGCCATTACCGAACAGCCCGGCGGGTCCACCGGCGCCGCCGGGCGCACCGTCGCGGGTGCTCAGTCCGCCGTTGCCGCCGTTGCCCCACAGGATGCCGCCGGGTTGGCCGTCGGTGCCGATGCCTTGGGCGTTGGTCACCCCGTCGGCGCCGTTGCCGATCAGGGGGCGTCCCAGCAGTATTTCGGTGGGCTCGTTGATCACCCCGAGGATGTCCTGCTCCAGGGTCTGCAGCGGGTTGGCGTTCGCGGCCTCGGCGGCGGCGTACTGCGCCGCACCGGCGTTCATGAGCCGGACAAACTGCTCGTGGAAGGCGGCCGCCTGGGCGCTGAGCGCCTGGTAGGCCTGCCCGTGCGCCCCGAACAGCGAGGCGATGGCCGCCGACACCTCGTCGCCGGCGGCCGCCAGCACGTTGGACGTCGGGACCGCGGCCGCCGCGTGGGCGGCGTTAAGTGCCGATCCGATGTTCGCCAGATCCGAGGCCGCCGACGACATGAACTCCGGCGCCGCAACAACAAACGACATGCCTACCTCCCCGTTGCGTGGAACCGACGGCGGCGACGCTAGTGATGGGGGGACTCGGCGTTCAATTAGGTATTTCCCTACAAACTTGGACGGACGCCGATGCCAGAAGTTGGCTTTCTGTTAGGTTCCAGCGCGCGAACCCGCGGGCTAGGCTGACCGGATGCGAGAGCCGATATGTCGTATGTGACCGCGGCGCCGGAGTTAATCGCCTCCGCGGCAACGGATTTGGCGAGCATCGGCTCGAATCTCAGTGTCGCCCACGTCGCGGCGGCCGCCCCGACCCTCGCGGTGTTGCCCGCAGCCGCCGACGAGGTGTCGGTGACCATCGCGAACTTCTTCTCCCGGCACGCCGAGCACTATCAGGCGCAGGCCGGGCAGGCGGCGGCGGCTCAGGAGCAGTTCGTCCAGCAGTTGGCTAAGGGCGCGGGCTCGTATGCGGCCGCCGAGGCCGCCAACGCTGCTTTGCTGCCGCCCGCGGAATCGATCACCGGCGCGATATCGGCCCTATGGGGCGACGTACAGAATTTCTTCAGCGGCGCTCTCACCACGTTCGAGCAGATGCTCAATCAATTAGCGGGATTTCTGCTTCCGCTGATTCGCGAAGCCATCGCATTTTCGACCGCGTTCTTCTTCGTGTTCGTGCTGCCGACGATCGACATCGCGCTGAATATCCTGGTTGCCCTCTAAGGGCCGGGGTGCGCGCGATCACGGGCGCACGGTTCGGCCCGGTGCCGCGGCGCGGGTAATCTGCATGGGGCGAACCGACAGCGATGTTCGCGGAGAACTGCCATCCCATAGGAGATACACCGACCGTGGCGACGACTGCCGACTTCAAAAACGGACTTGTGCTGGAGATCGACGGCCAGCTATGGCAGATCGTCGAGTTCCAGCACGTCAAACCCGGCAAGGGGCCGGCCTTCGTGCGCACCAAGCTGAAGAACGTGCTGTCCGGCAAGGTGGTCGACAAGACCTACAACGCGGGCGTCAAGGTGGAGACCGCCACCGTCGACCGCCGCGACGCGACCTACCTGTACCACGACGGCTCGGACTTCGTGTTCATGGACAGTCAGGACTACGAGCAGCACCCGCTGCCCGAGTCCCTGGTCGGCGACGCGTCGCGCTTCCTGCTGGAGGGTCTGCCCGTGCAGATCGCGTTCCACAACGGGGCGCCGCTCTACATCGAGCTGCCGGTGTCGGTCGAGCTCGAGGTCACCCACACCGAACCGGGCCTGCAGGGCGACCGGTCCAGCGCCGGGACCAAGCCGGCCACGCTGGAGACCGGCGCGGAGATCCAGGTGCCGTTGTTCATCAACACCGGGGACAAGCTGAAGGTGGACTCGCGCGACGGTAGCTACCTGGGCCGCGTCAACGCGTGAGCGGGCCGCATGGCTGCTAAGGGACGCCATCAGGCGCGCAAACGCGCCGTCGACCTGTTGTTCGAGGCCGAGGCCCGGGAGCTGACCCCGGCCGAAGTGGTCGACGTCCGCACCGCGCTGGCCGACGCGAATCCCGACGTGTCGCCGCTGTACCCGTACACCGCCGCGGCGGCGAGGGGTGTCGGTGAGCACCTCGCCCACATCGACGACCTGATCAGCTCGCACCTGCAGGGCTGGACGCTGGACCGGCTGCCCGCGGTCGACCGGGCCATTCTGCGGGTCGCGGTGTGGGAGCTGCTCTACGCCGACGACGTCCCCGAGCCCGTCGCCGTCGACGAGGCCGTGCAGCTGGCCAAGGAGCTGTCCACCGACGAGTCGCCGGGCTTCGTCAACGGGGTGCTCGGCCAAGTCATGCTGGTGACCCCGCAGATCCGCGCGGCCGCCAAGGCGGTCCGCGAAGAACAATGACCCGGTTGGAGCTGCGCGTCGCCGTCGCGGCCTTCCTGGCCGCAACGGTGGTGCTGGGCGCGGTCGTGTGCGCGGCCTACGGGTGGAGCATCGTCGCGTCGGCGCTCGCGATCTACGCGCTGGGCGTCGGCGCCTGGCTCTACCACTCGATCGAACGCCTGATCGTGGCCCGCCGCATCAGCACGGTCCGGTCGGCCGCACGGCCGCTGCAGCCGCTGCTGCCGGTGATGGCCGCCATCATGGGCCTGACGCAGGCCGTGGTGCGCTCACTGAGCGACGTCACCGAGTTGCCGGCGCGCAGCCGGGAGCTCCCCGTGCTGCGGTGGATGGACTCCAGGGCAAACCGGCGGATCGTAGATAGCGACGACGAACTGGACGGCTGAACCGGGAGCGGCTCGTGATCACTTTGGACCGCTTGGTGAACGTGCTGGGGGGTTACGGGGTCAGGTTGCGATGGTCTGCGGTGCCGAGGTCGACCGAACTGCGCAGCGTGGTGATTCACGAGTCGAACGCCGAGCGCCCGCCGGTGGGCGACGTGTTGCTGGCGATCGGGGCCGGCTCCCTGCGGGAAGCGGTCGACTGGGCGGCTTCCGCCCGCGCGGTGGTGCTGTTGACACGCGGCGACGAGGAGCCGACGCCGTCCGACGGCGGCGCCCGGCCCGGCGCGGTGATGGTGCTCGACCCGTCGGTGTCGTGGAGCGAGGTCGCCGCGGTGGTCTACGGGCTGGTGCTGGAGGGCCGCGAGACCGAATCCGGGCGCGGCCCAACGGATTTGTTCGCACTGGCCGACAGCCTGGCCGAGTCGACCGGCGGTGCCGTGACGATCGAGGACGCGCGGTTGCGGCTGCTGGCGTATTCGCGGGCGCAGCAGCACGCCGACCCGGCGCGCGTCGAGACGATCCTGGGCCGTCAGATCCCCGAGCGGCTGCGGGCGCTCTTCGAGGCGCGGGGTGTGTTCGCGCACCTGGGCGCGTCCGACGACCCCGTATTTGTCGGCGCCGACGCCGAACACGGCCTGACCGGGCGCATGGTGGTCGCGGTGCGTTCCGGGCGGGAGCTATTGGGTTCGGTGTGGGTGGCCTGCGCGGCCCCGTTGGACGGCGCCGAGCGGGACGCGCTGACCGACGGCGCGCACACGGTGGCCCTGCACCTGCTCCGCTCCCGAGCCAGCGCGGACTTGGAGCGCCAGGTCGAATCAGAGCTGGTGATCCGGTTGTTGGAGGGCACCATCGAGGCCGCGACGCTGGCCAGCCGACTGGGCCTGTCGCGCGGACCGCTGCGGGTGATCGCGCTGCAAGCGGTCATCGACGGCGAGCGCGACGCCGCCCTGCTGTTGGCGTTCGACCGCGCCACCGCGGGGTTCGGCTGGTCACGGCCCGGCCGCAGCGCGCTGGCCGGAAATACGGTCTACACCGTCCTTCCCGGTGAGCCGGCGGACGCGGCGCGGCGCTGGGTAAGCGATCTCACGGCCGCCATGCCCGAAGCCGTCGGCGTTGCGGCCGGCATCAGTGGACCGGCCGACGTGGCGGATCTCGTCGCCGCGCGCCGGGAGGCCGACGAGTGTCTGGCGCTGCATGAATCCGGCGGCGGGGCGCCGCCGGCGTACGACGAGGCGTGGGACGAGATCCTGCTGCAGCGGCTGCGCACCGCGGCGCGAGCCGGTCGGTTGCCGGACCGTGGACCGGTCGCCGATTTGCGTCGCCACGACCAAGCGAACTCGACGGACTACGTCGGCACGCTGCGGGCCTGGCTGGAGGCCCAGGGCGACCCGGTGCGTGCGGGTGAGCGGTTGGGCGTGCACGAGAACACCGTGCGATACCGGCTTCGCAAGATGGCCGAGATAACCAACCTGCCACTGGACGACGCCAAGAAGCGGCTGGCGATGACGATCGAGTTGGCCGCCACCGACGCGGACTGACGCCCCGCGCACTGTCGGAACGCGACAATGCGCGGCGGCAGCGTTGTCCGACTGGGGCAAGCCCGTGGCCTTGATCCCGGCCACCATGGAGTTGTCAATTAATGCCCCGGTTTGAGGTGACCGTCCCATGACTACTCCGCGCCCCGACGAGATGGAAACGCTCGAGGTTCCCGCGCGCGTGCCGCCGCTGCTCGCGCGGCTGTTCGGCCTGAACCCGTTGGTGCGCAGCATCGACCGCGTCGAAGCGTTGCTTTTGGTGCTCGCGTTCGCGGTGTCGATCGTCGCCCTTCCCGTCGCCGCCGCCGTCGGGACCGCGGTCCACGATTCCCGCAGCCGCGTCTATGCCGCGCAGGCGCAGACCCGCCAGAAAGTCACCGCGACCATCACGGGGGACAGCCACGCCGGCCGGAACCTGTCCAGCCCGACCGTCGCGGCGCCGGCGCGGTGGGTCGTCGCGGGTTCCGAACACACCGGCCTGGTTGTCGTCGAGCGGACCGCCAAACCCGGTGACCGCGTGGATATTTGGGTGGACGAGCAAGGCCTGCCGGTCGGCAAGCCGGTGTTTTCCGCATTGGACGAGGCAGTGGCGACCGGAACGGCCATCTGGTTCGGCGCCGCCATCGGGGCGGCGACGCTATTCGGGATGGCGCGCATCGTTATCGACCGCAAGCGCCACGCTGGCTGGCAGCGAAACTTCGACCGCATGGTCGCCGACCGCACCGCCGACTAGCCGCGGCTCACCGGCTTCGAAGTACCTGCCCCCCGCGGGCGCCACGTCGTCAGGGGCGGTTGCCCCGCCGCGGCCCGTCCCTGACGACACTCTCACGAAATGAAAGAGGTAGGAAAATGCATGATACACAACCAATTTGGCTGACCCGGCACGAATACGGCCGCCTGGTGGGCGAACTCACGGCGCTGCGGTCGCGACGCAGCATCGAAGTGCCGGACGACTTCATGGATTACGACGCCAACCGGATCGCGCGCTACTCGGCGCGCCGGGCGCGCATCCGTGAGATCGAGGATGTGCTGGCTCGCGCGATTGTGACGGAGGACAGGAACGCCGCCGAGCCGGGCACGATCGTCACCATCCGGTACGAGGACACCGGCGAGACCGAAACCTTTCGGCTGGGCCGGTACGGCGCCAAGGACGGCAACATCAAGGTGTACTCGACGCTGTCGCCGCTGGGCCGCGCGATTGCCGGTGCGCGTCCCGGGGAACGACGGGTCTACTCGATTCCCGACGGCGCCGACCTGATCGTGACGCTGATCAGCGCGGTGCCCGACGTCGCCGTGGTCGCATGATCCTCGAGCTGGTCGACCCCGTGGCCATGCTGTTTCTCTTGATGGCGACGGCCGGGCTCGTCGTGGCCGTCGCCTACGGCAAATCGGACGGCCGATAATCATCGCGCACGCGGCGAGGCCGGGCCACAATGACGAGATGAGTCCAGAATCTGCCCGCCCGAGGCGGCTTCGCGTGTCCGCGCTCGCGGCGGTCGCCAACCCGTCGTACACGCGCGTCGACACCTGGAACCTGCTCGACGACGCCTGCCGTCACCTGCGCGACGTCGACCTCGCCGGCCTGGACAAGACGCACGACATCGCCCGGGTGAAGCGCCTGATGGACCGCATCGCCGCCTACGAGCGGTACTGGCTGTACCCCGGTGCGGCCAACCTCGCGACGTTTCGCGCCCACCTCGAGGGCCTCTCGACGGTGCGCCTCAGCGAGGAGGTGTCGCTGGCGGTGCGCCTGCTGAGCGAATACGGCGACCGCGCCGGGCTCTTCGACACCACCGCGTCGCTGGCCGAGCAGGAGCTGGTCGCCCAGGCCAAACAGCAGCAGTTCTACACCGTGCTGCTTGCCGACGACGCCCCGTCGACGGCCCCCGACAGCCTGGCGGAGTGCCTGCGGGCGCTGCGGACCCCGTCCGACGACGTGCAGTACGAGCTGCTGGTGGTGGGCAGCATCGAGGACGCCATCACCGCGGTCGCGCTGAACGGCGAGATTCAGGCCGCGATCATCCGCCACGACCTGCCGCTGCGCTCCCACGACCGGGTGCCGCTGATGAACACGCTGCTGGGCGCCGCCTGCGAGGACGCCGAGGACGCGGTGGCCAGGGACACCCAGGACTGGGTGGAATGCGCCGAGTGGATACGGGAGCTCCGCCCGCACATCGACCTGTATCTGCTCACGGACGAGTCGATCGCCGCGGAGACCGAGGACGAACCCGACGTCTACGACCGAACGTTCTACCGGCTCAACGACGTCACCGACCTCAACAGCACCGTGCTCGCGGGCCTGCGAAACCGTTTCGCCACACCGTTTTTCGACGCCCTATGCGCCTACGCGGGGGCCCCGGTCGGCCAGTTCCACGCGCTACCCGTCGCGCGCGGCGCCAGCATCTTCAACTCAAAGTCCCTGCAGGACATGGGGGAGTTCTACGGCCGCAACATCTTCATGGCCGAGACCTCGAGCACTTCGGGGGGATTGGACTCGCTGCTGGACCCGCACGGCAACATCAAAAAGGCGATGGACAAGGCCGCGGTGACGTGGAACGCCAACCACACCTACTTCGTCACCAACGGGACGTCCACCGCCAACAAGATCGTCGTGCAGGCCCTCACCCGACCGGGCGACATCGTCCTCATCGACCGCAACTGCCACAAGTCGCACCACTACGGCCTGGTGCTGGCCGGGGCCTACCCGCTGTACCTGGACGCCTACCCGCTGCCCGAGTACGCGATCTACGGGGCCGTGTCGCTGCACACGATCAAAAAGGCGCTGCTGGACCTCGAGGCGGCCGGCCAGCTGGACCGGGTCCGCATGCTGCTGCTCACCAACTGCACCTTCGACGGCGTCGTCTACAACCCGCGCCGGGTGATGGAGGAGGTGCTGGCGATCAAGCCGGACATCTGCTTCCTGTGGGACGAGGCGTGGTACGCGTTCGCCACCGCGGTGCCGTGGGCGCGGCAGCGCACCGCGATGGTGTCCGCCGAACGCCTCGAGCAGATGCTGGCGTCGCCGGAATACGCTGCGGAATACCGGGATTGGGCCGCATCGATGGAGGGAGTGCAGCGTTCCGAGTGGGTCGACCGACGGCTGCTGCCCGACCCCGCCCGTGCGCGCGTCCGCGTCTACGCGACGCACTCCACGCACAAGTCGCTGTCGGCGTTCCGGCAAGCGTCGATGGTCCACGTCCGCGACCAGGACTTCAAGGCGCTCACCCGCGACGCGTTCGTCGAGGCGTTCTTGACGCACACCTCGACGTCGCCGAACCAGCAGCTGCTGGCGTCGCTGGACCTGGCGCGCCGGCAGGTCGACATCGAGGGCTTCGAGTTGGTCCGCAACGTCTACAACATGGCGCTGGTCTTTCGGCACCGCGTCCGCAAGGACCGGTTGATCGGCAAGTGGTTCCGCATCCTCGACGAGTCCGACCTGGTGCCGGACGAGTTCCGCGCGTCGTGCGTCAGCTCCTACCGCGAGGTTCGCCAGGGCGCCCTGGCGGAGTGGAACGAGGCGTGGCGGTCGGACCAGTTCGTGCTGGACGCCACGCGGGTCACCCTGTTCATCGGCAAGACCGGCATGAACGGCTACGACTTCCGCGAGAAGATCCTGATGGAGCGGTTCGGGATTCAGATCAACAAAACGTCCATCAACAGCGTGCTGCTGATCTTCACCATCGGGGTCACCTGGTCGAGCGTGCACTACCTGCTCGACGTGCTGCGGCGCATCGCGACCGACTTCGAGCGCAGCCAGAGCATCGGCGGCAAGGACGACCGCGCCCTGCAGCAGCGCCGGGTCGAGGAGATCACCGAAGACCTGCCGCACCTGCCGGATTTCAGCGAATTCGACATGGCGTTCCGCCCCGTCGACGCCTGCATGTTCGGCGACATGCGGTCGGCCTTCTACGCCGGATACGAGGAGTCGGACCGCGAGCACGTGCTGATCGGCATGGCGGGCCGGCGGCTCGCCGAGGGCCGGACGCTGGTCTCCACCACGTTCGTGGTGCCCTACCCGCCGGGCTTCCCGGTGCTGGTCCCGGGGCAGGTGGTCTCGAAGGAGATCGTCTATTTCCTGGCCCAGCTCGACGTCAAGGAGATCCACGGCTACAACCCCGACCTGGGATTGTCGGTCTTCACCGACGCCGCGCTGGCGCGCATGGAAGCCCAACGCAGCGCGGCGACGGCCGCGGTCGGTTCGGCATACCCCGCCTTCGAGCTGCCGGCCGACGCGTCGGCGCGCAACGGCGACAGCGTCGCGCAGGCGGTGACCGGGCGCGGCTGAGCGCCGCTATCCGGCCACGGCGGGCCAGTCCGACAGTCCCTGCCGGATTCCGCGGGTTATCTCGTCCTGCCGCGCCGGGCTGCCGGCCGCAGCCGTCCGTTGGCAGCTGCAGCTGAGACTGCTGAACACACTCGGGTCGGCGCTCGCCGTCGCCGATCCGAGGACGCCGGCACCCACACAAATGGCAACGCCGATCAGGATTTTGCTGGTCAACTTCGTCAACTTTCCCATGACAATTCCAGCGTAGGCGCGGGTCGCTGGGAATCTGCTGGGAAGCCCTGTGACTCAGGCGGTTTCCGCCGCCGCGCGGTCTTCCGGCTGACCGGGGTGGCGTCCCGGACGCTGCGGCAACACGATGACCAATGCGACGACGATCGCGGCGATCACCGCCGACGCCAGGGGACGGCTCAGCGCGAGGCCGCCGTCGGCGACCGGCTTGTCAAGCAGGTCCCCCACCGTTGCACCCAGTGGCCGCGTCAGGATGAAGGCCACCCAGAACAGCGCGACGCGCGACACGCCGGTCCAGAAATACAGGGCCGCAACCACGGCAAGAGCCGCAGAAAATACCAACGCGCCGCGCTCGTAGCCGAATCCGCGCGTGTCGGCGAGCCAATCGCCGAGCGCGGTACCCAGCGTCTGCGAAAACGTGATGGTCGTCCAGTAGAACGCTTCGACTTTCGGGGTCGACACCGTGCTGACGGATACCGTTCCCTCCGACCAGCGCCAAAGCCCTAAGGTAGTCAACACACAAGCAAGAAGCAGGAGCGATCCGCCCGTGTAGCCGATCCCGAGCGATCGGTCGGCGAAATCGGCCAGCGTTGTGCCAAACGTCGTCGAGGCTACGATGGTCGCCCAGTACAGGCTCGCGTGAAACCGCTTGGCGAAGATCTGGGCGGCGACCAGGACGACCAGCGCCACGCCGAAAAGCGCAACGCCAAACAAATACCCCCAATTCTTGTGCGTATCAGCGTGGAAGAGGGTCATCGTGACGGTGTCGCCGCCCGTCTCGCCCAGCGTCGTCGCCAGGATCTTGATCACCCAAAAGCCCAGGGTGACGGCCGGCACCTTGGTCAAAGCGTGTTTTGCAGCGTCATTCATCACGTAGTGATCTTCCGGTCTGTTGTCGTGCATGTCCACGGCGCCTCCGATGAGAAATCGCTGAGATCGATCGGATTGCTGTGCGTACGCTATGAATTCTGCGGTGATCGCGGGTGCGAGCAGAACGCGCCGCGAACTTCCGTTGGGTCCTAAAATGCTTGTAACACAAGTCAATTCGCGCCTCGGCCGATGACGCGCCTGCATCAACACTTGGTAACAATTAGGAATAACCTTAGCGTTCAATAAGTTTCGGCTGCCGCGACGACCGGTGGCCGCCGAACGCTATGTCAACATGGATGAATGCTGGAGGAAACGGGCACCATGTCCTCAGCCGGGGCGGGTGCGCGGTGGTCGATCATGGCCGTCTCGTTGGGGGTGACGGCGACGTCCTTCCTTTTCATCAACGGCGTGGCGTTCCTGATTCCCTCGCTGGAGTCGCGCCGCGGGATGTCGCTGCCGACGGCCGTGCTGCTGTCGTCGATGCCCAGCTGGGGCATGGTGGTCACGCTGGTCTTCTGGGGCTACGTGCTGGACCGGGTCGGTGAGCGCACCGTGCTCACGGCGGGCTCGGTGCTGACGGCGGCCGCCGCCTACGCCGCCGCGTCCGCCCATTCGGTGCTCATGATCGGTGTGTTCCTGTTCATCGGTGGGATGGCCGCGGCGAGCTGCAACACCGCCGGCGGCCGGCTGGTGTCGGCTTGGTTCCCGCCCCGCCAGCGCGGCCTGGCGATGGGCATCCGCCAAACCGCGCAACCGTTGGGAATCGCCTTGGGGGCGTTGGTGATACCGGAGCTGTCCGAAAGCGGCCCGCACCGCGGGCTGATGTTCCTCGCGGTGATGTGCACGATCGCGGCCGTGGCCAGCGCGATCGGAATCGTCGATCCCCCAAGGAAATCCCGCACGGCCGCGGCGGTGGAGGAGCTGGCGAGCCCCTATCGCGGCTCGTCCGTGTTGTGGCGCATCCATGCGGTCGCCGGGCTGCTGATGATCCCGCAGACGGTGACTGTGACGTTCATGCTCGTGTGGTTGATGCATCGCCACGGTTGGTCGGTGGCGGCCGCCGGCGGCCTGGTCACCCTGACCCAGGTGCTAGGGGCCGCGGGCCGAATCGCGGTGGGCCGCTGGTCCGATCGCGTCGGCTCGCGAATGCGCCCGGTCCGCACGATCGCGATCGCCGCCGCGGTGGCGCTGTTCGTGCTCGCCCTCACCGACGGCACGGGTTCGGGATACGCCGTGTTGCTGATGGTCGCCATCTCGGTGCTCGCTGTCCTCGACAACGGGCTGGAGGCCACCGCCATCACGGAGTTCGCCGGGCCGTTCTGGAGCGGACGCGCGCTGGGCCTGCAGAACACCACGCAACGGCTGATGGCCGCGGCCGGGCCGCCGCTGTTCGGCGCGGTGGTCGCGGCGGCCGAATACCCGGCGGCCTGGGCGCTGTGCGGGCTGTTCCCGCTGGTGGCGGTGCCGCTGGTGCCCGCCGGGTTGGTGCCGCCGGGCCTGGAGAACCGGCCGCCACCACCGCCGGAGCGAGAACTGGCCGGAGCGTCGCGACCGTAGTTTTCGCTCACCGGGATCGCAAAGACGTCGCCGTTCGCCAGGTGGCGCAATAGGGCGGTGGGTGCGGCTTTTTGCTGGTCGCCGCCGAATTGCGCCCGGCGCAATGCCTCGATGCGGTCCCGGGGGCCGCGTTCGACCGCCCCGGGCGGCCCGCTGGGTCGCGTTAGCGTGACGGCGTGGCGCAACCAGTTCCGATTCGCGGACCTTCAGAGGGGTCCCGATCCGACCGTGCCCGCCGGGTGGCCGACGTGTTGCGCCAGCAGATCCACGCCGACGCCTACCCCGACGCGCTGCCGGCCGAGCACGAGCTGGCGGCCGAATTCGCCGTGTCGCGCAACACCGTTCGCGAGGCCCTCACCATCCTGAAAAACGAGGGACTGATCGACCGCGGCCCGAAGGTCGGCACGCACGTCGCCCAGCGCAAGTATGCCCACGGGCTGGACGCGCTGCTGGGTCTCAAGGAGACGTTCAAACACCTCGGGGAGGTGCGCAACGAAGTGCGCGCCGCCATGCCCGTGACCGCCCCGCCGTCGGTGGCCCGCCGGCTGGGGCTTCAGGCGGGCGGGCAGGCGGTGTTCGTCGAGCGGTTGCGATACCTCGGCGAACTGCCGCTCAGCCTCGACCTGACCTACCTGGCCCC
This sequence comes from Mycobacterium sp. NGS64, assembly GCF_059812245.1. Lineage (NCBI taxonomy): Bacteria > Bacillati > Actinomycetota > Actinomycetes > Mycobacteriales > Mycobacteriaceae > Mycobacterium > Mycobacterium sp. NGS64. The sequence goes on from NZ_JCALCI010000001.1 coordinate 1,379,043, forward strand.
GGACATCGGAAGCCGGATCCTGGACTATCCGCTGGAGACCAACGACATCTTCGCGCTCATCGAGGAGGTGAGCGGGCAGCGGCTGGGTTCGGCGTCGCTGGCGCTGGAGGCCATCCCCGCCGACGCGCACTCGGCGGCCACACTGCAGGTGCCCGACGGGGCGGCGCTGCTCATGCTGGAGCGGCTCACCAGCCTCGACGACGGCAGGCCCGTCGACCTCGAGTACATCCGGATGCGTGGTGATCGAATCACCATGCGCGGGAGTCTGATTAGGAGCAAGCCATGACGCTGGTCAACAACCGCGCCGACGTGCCGGTCACGATCGACGAGTCGCTGTGCATCGACGGCTGCACCCTGTGCGTCGAGGTCTGCCCGCTGGACGCGCTGGCCATCAACCCCGACACCGGCAAGGCCTATATGCATGTCGACGAATGCTGGTACTGCGGCCCCTGCGCGGCCCGCTGCCCCACCGGCGCCGTCACCGTCAACATGCCCTACCTCTTACGCTGATGAAACGCCAAGCCGCACGGCTGATCTCGATCGCCGCCGTTGTCGTCGCCGTCGTTTCCGGCTGCTCGCTGGAGTCGTTCTCGCAATCCTCCGGCGTGGTCAACGTCGTGGTGGGATACCAGTCCAAGACCATCAACACCGTCACCGCGGGCACGCTGCTGCGCGCGCAGGGGTACTTGGAGCACCGGCTCGCCGACATCACCACCCGCACCGGGACCCGATACGCGGTGCGCTGGCAGGACTACGACACCGGCGCCCCGATCACCGCGCAGATGCTCGCCGAGAAGATCGACATCGGCTCGATGGGCGATTACCCGATGCTGATCAACGGCTCCAAGACCCAGGCCAACCCGCTGGCCCGCACGGAGATGGTGTCGGTCACCGGCTACAACCCGCGCGGCGCGCTGAACATGGTTGTGGTGGCGCCGGATTCGCCGGCGACCACGCTGGGCGACCTGGCCGGCGCCAAGGTGTCGGCTAGCGTGGGCTCGGCGGGCCACGGCACGCTGGTGCGCGCCCTGGCCAAGGCCGGCGTCGGCGGCGTGGAGGTGCTCAACCAGCAGCCGCAGATCGGCGCGTCCGCCCTGGAATCCGGTCAGGTGCAGGGTCTTTCGCAGTTCGTGGCGTGGCCCGGGCTGTTGGTCTATCAGGGTAAGGCCAAGCTGCTCTACGACGGTGCCGAGCTCAACCTGCCTACTCTGCACGGCGTGGTGGTGCGGCGCTCGTACGCGTCGGCCCACCCGGAGGTGCTGGCGGCGTTCCTGCAGGCGCAACTGGACGCGACCGATTTCCTCAACCAGAAGCCGCTGGAGGCCGCGCGCATCGTCGCGCAGGGGAGCGGGCTGCCGCAGGAGGTGGTGTACCTCTACAACGGCCCCGGTGGCACCTCGTTCGACACCACGCTGAAACCGTCGCTGGTCGACGCGCTGAAAAGCGATGTGCCGTACCTGAAGTCGATCGGTGACTTCGCCGACCTTGACGTGGGAAAGTTCGTCGTGGACTCACCGCTGCGCGCGGTGTTCGCCGCCCGCGGGCTCGACTATGACGCGACGCGGGCGCGCGCTGTCAACCCGTCGGTGCTCGCCGGCGACCCCGCGCAGGCCAGCGAGCTGTGGCTGGACGGCTCCGACACGACCCAAACCGTCGCCAATCCCACCGCTCTGCTGCAGGCGATCAGGGATGCCGCCGCCCGCGGCGCGAAGGTCCGCGCGGCCTACGTTCCCGACGCGGAGCTGGGAACGCGGTGGTTCGCCGACAAGGCGGTATGGGTGCGGGACGGCCAGACCTATCTGCCCTTCGGCACCGTCGCCGGGGCCCGTCGCTACACCGCTGCCCATCCCGGCAGCGTCGCCGTGAATTACCAACAAGCACTGGGAGGTTCGGTATGACCGCCGAATTGAGCGAACGGGTCGTGGGTGCCGTCCCGCTGCCCGCCCTGGCCACCCCGCGCCCGTCGGCCTGGACGGGGCGGTCGTGGCGGTCGTGGCTTGTGCGCGTGGCGTCGGTGGCCGCCGCCATCGGGTTGTGGCAGCTGCTCACCGCCGGCAAGGTGCGGGCGGTGCTGCGTTTCGACACCCTGCCGACCGTCACCCAGATCGTGACCGCGCTGCACCGCCGGCTGGGCGCCTACGAGTACTGGCTCGACTTGGCGCAGTCGTTGCTGCGGATCCTCACCGGGTTCGGACTGGCCGCCGTGATCGGCGTGGCGACCGGGGTGCTGCTGGGCCGTTCGCGGTTGTTCGCCGACGTCTTCGGCCCGCTGACGGAGCTGGCCAGGCCCATCCCGGCCATCGCGCTGGTGCCGGTGGCGATCCTGCTGTTCCCGACCGACGAGGCCGGGATCGTGTTCATCACCTTCCTCGCGGCCTACTTCCCGATCATGGTCAGCACCCGGCACGCGGTGCGGGCGCTGCCCACGCTGTGGGAGGACTCGGTGCGCACCCTCGGCGGCGGCCGGTGGGAGGTGCTGAGCCAGGTGGTGTTACCGGGCATCCTGCCGGGCGTGTTCGGCGGGCTCTCGGTCGGCATGGGGGTGGCGTGGATCTGCGTGATCTCCGCCGAAATGATCTCCGGTCGGCTCGGCGTCGGCTACCGCACCTGGCAGGACTACACCGTGCTGGCCTACCCGCAGGTGTTCGTCGGCATCATCACCATCGGCGTGCTCGGCTTCGCGACTGCGGCCGCCGTGGAACTGGTGGGCCGCCGGGTGACGCGGTGGCTGCCGCGCGCGCAGGAGGAGGCGCGATGACCTCGAAAAATCGGGGCATGAGCCTCGAACTGGACGGAGTCCGATTGTCCTACACCGGTTCTCCCGTCATCGACGGGCTGAGCCTCACGGTGCGGCCGGGAGAGATCCTGGTGCTCACCGGGCCGTCGGGCTGCGGCAAGTCGACGGTGCTGCGGGCGCTGGCCGGCCTGCTGCCGCCCGGCGACGGCCGGGTGCTCGCCGACGGCGTACCGGTCACCACCACCTCGGGCGACCGCGGCATGGTCTTCCAAGACAACGCGCTGCTGCCCTGGCGCACCGTGCGGTCCAACATCGAGCTGGCGCTGCGGCTGCGCGGCGAACCCCGCGCCACCCGGCGCGCGGCGGCCGAGCGCTGGATCGACGAGCTCGGGCTCACCGGCTTCGGTAACTACCTGCCCAAGAGCCTGTCCGGCGGGATGCGCCAGCGCGTCCAGCTGGCCCGCGGCCTGGCCGGGGCGCCGCGCGCGGTGATGATGGACGAGCCGTTCGGGGCGCTGGACACCCAGACCCGCGCCGCCATGCAGCGCCTGCTCGTCGGCACGTGGCGCACCCATCCGACCACGATCGTCTTCGTCACCCACGACGTCGACGAGGCGCTGACGCTGGGGGACCGGATCGTCGTGCTGGGCAAAGCCGGCGAGCCGGTGCGCGCGGTGCTCGACGTGCCCGATCCCCGCGTCGACCGGCCCCGTCCGGAACTGCGCGCCGAAATCATTGCCGCGCTGGATAATTCGGTGGCAGCATGATGGACATCCCGGATCCGTCCGCGCCCGTCCGCCTCGACTGCGACGTGCTGGTCATCGGCGGTGGCACCGCCGGCACCATGGCGGCCCTGTCCGCCGCCGAGCACGGCGCGCAGGTGCTGCTGCTGGAGAAGGCCCACGTCCGGCACTCCGGCGCGCTGGCGATGGGCATGGACGGCGTCAACAACGCCGTCATCCCCGGCAAGGCCGAACCCGAGGACTACGTCGCGGAGATCACCCGCGCCAACGACGGAATCGTCAACCAGCGCACCATTTATCAGACAGCCTCCCGCGGTTTCGCGATGGTGCAGCGGCTGGAGCGCTACGGGGTGAAGTTCGAGAAGGACGAGCACGGCGAGTACGCGGTGCGCCGGGTGCACCGCTCGGGCTCCTACGTGCTGCCCATGCCGGAGGGCAAGGACGTCAAGAAGGCGCTCTATCGGGTGCTGCGACAGAAGTCCATGCGCGAGCGGATCCGCATCGAGAACCGGCTGATGCCGGTGCGAGTCCTGACCGACGGGGGCCGCGCCGTAGGTGCCGCCGCACTCAACACGCGCACCGGCGAGTTCGTCGCCGTCGGCGCCAAGGCGGTCATCCTGGCCACCGGGGCGTGTGGGCGGCTCGGCCTGCCCGCATCGGGCTACCTGTACGGCACGTATGAGAACCCGACCAACGCCGGGGACGGGTACGCGATGGCCTACCACGCGGGCGCGGAGCTGTCGGGAATCGAGTGTTTCCAGGTCAACCCGCTGATCAAGGACTACAACGGGCCGGCCTGCGCCTACGTGGCCAACCCGTTCGGCGGCTACCAGGTCAACGCCCACGGCGAGCGGTTCGTCGACTCCGACTACTGGTCGGGGCAGATGATGGCCGAGGTGAAAAGCGAGATCGACTCCGCGCGCGGGCCGATCTACCTCAAGGTGTCGCACCTGCCCGACGAGACGCTGACTGCGCTGGAAAACATCCTGCACACCACCGAACGCCCGACCCGCGGCACCTTCCATGCCAACCGGGGCCACGACTACCGCACCCACGACATCGAGATGCACATCTCCGAGATCGGCTTGTGCGGCGGGCATTCCGCCTCCGGGGTGTGGGTCGACGAGCACGCCCGCACCACGGTGCCGGGCCTCTACGCCGCGGGCGACCTGGCCTGCGTCCCGCACAACTACATGATCGGGGCGTTCGTGTTCGGCGACCTCGCCGGCACCGACGCCGCCACGTCGCTGCCCGATGTCGTTGCCCCACAAACACTCCCGGAGGACCAGCTGCGCGCCGCGCACGAGCTGATCTACCGCCCCCTGCGGCACCCGGACGGGCCGCCGCAGCCGCAGGTCGAGTACAAGCTGCGCCGCTTCGTCAACGACTATGTGGCGCCGCCGAAGACGGCGGCCAAGCTGTCCATCGCGGTCCGCACCTTCGACCGCATGCAGGCCGAGATCGCCGAGATGGGCGCACGCGATCCGCACGAGCTGATGCGGGCGGTGGAGGTGTCGTTCATCCGCGACTGCGCCGAGATGGCCGCCCGCTCCTCGCTCACCCGCACCGAATCCCGCTGGGGCCTCTACCACGACCGCGCCGACCTGCCCGGCCGCGACGACAACCAATGGGGCTACCACCTGAACCTGCGCAAGGGCCCCGACGGCGAAATGGCCTTCCTCAAGCGGCCCGTCGCGCCGTACTTCGTGCCCGTCCCCGAGCTGGATGGCCTGCCGCCGGTGGACCAGACCGTGCGCGAGGTGGAGCAGCCGCCGCTGATCGGCGGTCAGGCGCCGGCCACCGTGGTGTCCCGGATCGCTTCGCCCGCAACGGCGTTCGAACCCCCATCGCCGCGCATCGCCGAGGTCCTCGCCCTGGAGGAGCCCACGATCGCCGACCTCGGGCCGTACCTGGCCGACACAGATCCCGGGGTGCGCCGGACCGCGGTCGCCACCCTGACCGAGCACATCCCGGACGGGTACGCGCCCGCCCTGTTCGCGGCGCTCGACGACGCCGACGCCGCGGTGCGCCGCACCGGCGCCGAGGGCATCCGGGAGCTCGTCGAGGTGCTGCCCGACCCGGCCGGCGCCGAACCGCATCTGGCGTCCCGGGATTCGGTGGTGCGAGCGGCCGCAGTCTATCTGCTGGCCGCGCGCCGGGCCGGCAAGGCCGCCCAATACCGTGGTGCCCTGGACGATCCCGACCACCGGGTGCGCATCGAGGCGGTGCGCGCGCTGGTGTCGGTCGACGACGTGGCCGGCGTCGTCGCGGCGACCAGGGACGAGAGCCGGGAGGTCCGCATCGTGGCGGCCGGGGGCCTGGCGACGCTGCGCGACGGCGCGCACGCGGTCAGCGCGCTGGTCGCCGATCCCGACCCGCTGGTGCGCGCGGCCGCCCTCGCCGCACTGGGCGAATTGGGCTGCGCGGAAGCCGATCTCGGCGCCGTCGAAACGGCATTGCGGGCGCCGGCGTGGCAGGTGCGCGAGGGCGCGGCGCGGGCATTAAAGGGCGCGTCCGCCGCGGTCGCGGTGCCCCTGCTGGCCGAGGCACTCACCGACGCACACCTCGACGTGCGCAAGGCGGCGGTGCTGAGCCTGACCCGCTGGGCCGCCGAACCCGCCGCCCGCGACGCGCTGAGCATCGCGCTCAAGGACGGCGATGCCGACGTGCGCGCCTACGCGCGGCGGGCGTTGGGACGGGACGGGTAGTCGCCGCTCAGCGGTGGCCCAGCGACGCGTTCGTCGCGTTGCCGCTGGCGATCAACTGGTTGGCGACGCGCTTGGCCTGGTCGACGGGGATGGCGAAACCCACGCCGATCCAGCCGGCCGGGCCACCGGGGTAAACGGCTCCCATCGTCGCGATGGCGGAATTGAGCCCGATCATCTCACCGGCCGTGTTGACCAGTGCGCCGCCGGAACTGCCGGGGCTCATCGTGGCGTCCGTCTGGATGGCGTCGAACACCGCGCTGCTGCCGCCGGGTCCGGTGACGCCCGATACCGGGCGATGCAGCGCGCTGATCACCCCGGTGGTGACCGTGCCGTCCAGCCCGAGCGGCGCGCCAATGGCCACCACGTTTTGGCCCACCTGTAGGCCGGCCGACGACCCCATGGTGATCGGGGCCAGGCCCGAAATCCCTTGAACGCGAACGACCGCGATGTCGGCGGCCGGATCGGCGCCCACGATGGTAAACGGCGCGGCGCGACCGTCGGCCAGCGTCGCCATGGTCGCCGCGGGGCCGGGTCCCGGACCCGGCATCGAGACGACGTGGTTGTTGGTGAGGATCAGCCCGTCGGCGCTCAGCACGACTCCCGAGCCCTCGTCGGTCCGCGCGGGGGTCGCCGTCACGAGTTTGACCACACTGGGCCTCGCCTTGGCCGCCGCCAGCTCGATGGTCGCTGCGGGCGGCTGGGCAGGGGCCGAGGGGCCCGTCGCAGCGGGGGCAATCGGGCGAAGTTCGACCACGAAGAGGGCGCCCGCGACGCCGGAAAGCAGCGCAAGCGCGGCGGCGCCGACGATGACCCCCAACCGGGATCGCTGGCCGAGCAAGACATTTGACGTCCGCGATGGCCGCGCGAAGCCACGGCGACCATGGCGCAGTTCGTGGCGGCCGCCGGGCAGTTCGTGGCGTCCGTGCCCGTGGAAGGGCCGCGTGGCGGTGGTCATCGGCAGGCCACCTTCTCCCTATCGCTGCTGGCTTGTGCCCCGATGCACCTCGTGTCTCATCTCGGATTCCCACTAACCATGCTGGGAAACCTCGTCGCGCCTGGCGATACGCTGCGTTAACGCAGGATCTTGGCGTAGAGCAGGCTGTCCTGCGGCTCGGGTCCCATGGTGGGGAAGACGGCGTAGCGGCCGAGCCGGCCCTCCAGGGCAAAGCCGGCGCGTTCCAGCAGCCGCGCCGAGCGCTCGTTTTCGACGCTGCAGGATGCCCAGACGCGATACACCCCGCGATCTGCCTGCAGCGCCGTCATCAGCAGGTCGAGCACCTCGGACATGTAACCCTTGCCCCACCAGCGCCGTCCCATGCAGTAGCCGATCTCGACCGAGTGCGACACGGCGCGCCGGCAACTGGTCAGCCCGATGAGTTCGCCACTGTTCTTCAGCGCGATCGCCCAGGTTCGCTCTTCGTCGCTGACGTTGAGCTTTTCGGTGATGACCCGTCGCGTCGCCGCCACGTCGGGGTGCGGCGCCCACAGCAGGTACTTGGTGACCTCGGGATCGCGCGCGATCCGCTGGAAGAGCGCGCCCGCGTCGTCGAGCATCGGTGGGCGCAGCACCAGCCGTTGCCCGGTGATGCGGACGGGCGGGTAGTCGACCATGGCGCTACAGCCCGAGCGCCTGATAGGTGCGGCGGACGAACTTCGGTTGCGCCGATTGGAGTTTCGCCAGCGACGTGTTGCCCGCGACGGCCGCGGCCACGTCCGCAGACATGTCGGGCAGGTTCTGCACCAGATACATCAGAACCAGATCGGCGGAGGGGTCGGCCTGCCACCACGTCCCGTAGGCGCCCGGCCAGCTGAACGTTCCTACACCGCCCGGCCCGAACAGCGGCGCGCTTTTGGCCGGATCGGTCACGACCGACAGGTTCAGCCCGAATCCGCGGCCCACCCAATACGGCGCCCCGAGGAAGTTGTGCCGCTTCTGCTCGTCGGTGAGCCGGTCGGTCCGCATCAGCCGGGCGGACTCCGGGGATAGCACCCGCACGCCGTCGATCGTCCCGTCGCCCAGCAACATCCGCACGAACCGGAGGTAGTCGTCGGCGGTCGACCACAGCCCCCCGCCGGCGTTGCAGAATGACGGCGGCTCGATGTGCGGCGGCCCCATCACGTCGTGGTGCCGCCGCCCCTGCCCGTCGAGCCGGTACATGGTCGCCGCGCGGCGGCGCCCGGTGGGCGAGACGAAGAACCCGGTGTCGGGCATCCCGACCGGACCCAGGACCCGTTCGTCGAGAACCTCGTAGAACGGCTTGCCCTCGATGCGAGAAGCGATGACGCCCAACAGGTCGATGGAATGGCTGTAGGTCAATCGGTCACCGGGCTGATGCACCAGCGGCAGCTTGGCCAGCTCGCTCAGCCAGGCATCCGGGCCCTGATTGAACGGCAGCCGCACGTAGGCCTTGGCGATCGGCCCGGACACCGAGAAGCCGTACGCCAGGCCGCTGGTGTGGGTGAGCAGGTCCTCGATCAGGATGGCGCGGCGCACCGGGTGCGTCCGGTCCAGCGGACCGTGCGGGTCGTCGAGCACCCGCACGCCGGCCAGCTCCGGGGCCCAGCGCACCACCGGGTCCTTCAGCGTCAGCTTGCCCTCGTCGACCAGGCTCATCACCGCCGCGACCGTGACCGGCTTGGTCATCGACGCGATGCGGAACAGCGTGTCGCGCCGCATCGGCACGCCCGCGTCGATGTCGCGGTAGCCGATCTCGTTGACCTGCAACACCTCTCCGCGCTGCCACACCACCGTCAACGCGCCCGCGAGCAGGCCCGCGTCGCACACCTCGCGGATGGAGGCCTGATTAACGTCCAGATACACCGATTCAGGGTAGCTAGCACCGCTGGAAGCGGACGCACCCCGGCTCTGTACATTTCGTGCGCGGAGGTCAAGAATTTGTCTCATGGTAAATAAACCAAGCAGGGCGATTGCCGCAGCGTGCGGTGGCGCCGCCCTGCTAGCCCTGGGGCTCGGCGGTGTCAGTGAAGTCGGCGGTGCCGGGGCGCCCCGCACCATCGCGGACCCGCCGACGACCGTGGCCCCGACGCCGGGATCGCCGGACGACCAGTGTTGCGACCAGCCTCAGCCCCAAGCGTCGGCCGCCTGGAACTGCAAGATCGGCTTGAACTGTGGGCCCATTCGGCCGCGCCAGTGGCCGCCCGCGCCGCCGAATCCTCCGCCTCCGCCCCCTTAGCAGCTAGCGTCGCCGCGCCCGGACCTGCCAGAACGCCATTTCGACCGGGTGGCTGTCCAGCTCGCGGCGCACCGTCGCGGGCTCGAGGGATTCGATGTCCCAGCCGGCCCCGCCGAGGACGTCGCGCAGCGTCTCCTCGGCCACCGCCGGGCGGGGCCACTCGTCGTCGCTCGGATTCGCGTCGGAGAAGCAGCTGATAAGCAGCGTGGCCCCGGGCCTGGTCGCCCGGTGCGCCGCGGCAGCGTAGCTGCGCTTTCCCTGGTCGTCGAGGCAGTGGAACATGCCGCTGTCGACGATCGTGTCGAACGCCTCGGTGTAGCCCTCAAGCCGGGTGGAGTCGGCCACCGCGAACGTCACGTCGACCCCGGCGTCTTGGGCGCGCCGCTCGGCGGTGACCAGCGCGGTCGGCGAGATGTCCAGCCCGGTCACGTGGTAGCCGTTGCGCGCCAAATAGATCGCGTTGTCGCCGAGCCCGCAGCCGATGTCGAGGACGTCGCCGTGGACGAACCCGCCGGTGTGCCAGGCGATGACGTTCTCCTTGGGCGCCTTGGTATCCCATGGCGGTGTGGTCATCGCCGGCATGCCTTCGCCGGGACTCTCACCGCGATAGAGCGCGTCGAAATCGAGACCTGTCATACCCGCCAGCTTAGGCCGCGTGCAGGTCGGGCAGCGCGATCGCGATCCGGGCTTCGAGTTTACTGACGACTATCTCGAACGGTCCAGGCGGCGGCGCGCCGGAGTGGTAGCGCATCCCGGTGGGTGTCTCGAATTCGGCTCGGTGCCCGCCTGTTTCGTCGACGGCGGCGGTGACGCGCCAGCCGGGCGCCTCCTTGGCGTAGTTGCAGCGTTCGCACATCCCGAGCCCGTTGGCCGCGCTGGTCGGTCCGCCGTGGCGACGCGGGGTGGCGTGGTCGTAGTGGCGGATCGGGGCGTCACAGTAAGGCGTGCGACAGCCCTGATCTCGCAGCCCGATGAACGTCGCCAGTCCCTTCGGGAAGCGACGCGCGCGCGACTCCATGGCGACCAGTGCACCCGAGCCCGGATGCCGGTAGAGCCGCCGCAGCGTGGCCCGGGACCGGCTATCCGCGACCGCGGCGCTCACCAGCTGGCGGGCCACCGCCGCAGGGATCGGGCCGTACCCGTCGACAACCGCGGCGCCGTCGTCATCACCGAGCAGCGTCGCGTCGGGGATCAACAGGTTGACCGCGATCGGCGCGGCCGCGTCGGCTGGCCGCCCGGTGATCCGCTCGACCAACGTGTCGGCCATCACCTGGCCGCGGGTGCGGTCGTCGAAGGTGGTGTCGGCGGCCCGCTTGAGCGCCGCATACACCGAGACTCCCTGGGCCACGGGCAACAATGCCGTGACATAGCTCATGGTGTCCGGGGCCGGCCGAATCGTCACCGTGCGTTCGGCTTCGGCCTTGGCGGCCCGATCGACCACCGCCTGAGCGTTCAGCCGGTAGGCGATCGCCCGGGCCGCCGCGACGACGCGCGCATCACCCATCCCGTCCAGCTTGGATCCGTCGGCACACAGCTCGGAGTCCAGCAGGCGGCGGTCCTCGACGTCCAGGCACGCCGATTCGCGCACGATCAGCGTGGCCCGCCACTCCGACAACCGCCCGGCCTCGAGGGCGGCGAGCGTGTGCGGCATCTCGTGCACCAGCGCCTTGGCGAAGCCGAGGTGCCGCCCACCGCGCGCCGGGGAATCGCGCCGGGCAAGGGCAATCTCGCTGGCCAGTCCGCGGCCGCGCTGCGCGGCCGGCACCCCGGCGGCGGCCTCGTTGGCGCGACGCAGCTCATCGAGGGCCGCGGCTGCCCGTGCCTGCTCCGCGGCGGCCGCCGACTTGCGCCGCTCCAACTCGGCGATTCGCGTGATGAGCGCCGCCTCGCCGGGATCACGTTCGAACATATATTCGATTGTACACGAGTCGCCGACACGTCGACCGCGTTGCGGACTGCGAACCGGGAAGTGCTACGCTGCCCGGCAGTCGACATCCTTTAACGATCCGTCCAGAGAGGCGGAGAAGGAGGTCAAGTCTCGTATGGGTGCCGCGGATGCCGCTTGCGGCGGCGAATCGAGAGAATTGATGTCGGCGGCCGACGTGGGCCGCACCATCTCCCGCATCGCGCATCAGATCATCGAAAAGACCGCGCTGGATGGTCCCGACGGACCGCGCGTGGTGCTGCTGGGCATCCCGACCCGCGGCGTGATCCTGGCCAGCCGGCTCGCCACCAACATCGGCGAGTTCAGCGGGGTCGACGTCGCCCACGGCGCCCTCGACATCACCCTCTACCGCGACGACCTCATGCAAAAGCCGCCGCGACCGCTGGCGGCCACCTCCATCCCGGCCGGCGGCATCGACGACGCGCTGGTGATCCTCGTCGACGACGTGCTCTACTCCGGCCGCTCGGTGCGCTCGGCCCTGGACGCGCTGCGCGACGTGGGCCGGCCGCGGGCGGTGCAACTGGCGGTGCTGGTCGACCGCGGCCACCGCGAGCTGCCGCTGCGCGCCGACTACGTCGGCAAGAACGTCCCGACCTCGCGCGCCGAGAGCGTGCACGTGTTGCTCACCGAGCACGACGGCCGCGACGGGGTGGTGATCTCGCGATGACGCGCCACCTGCTGGCGGCCGGCGACCTGAGCCGCGACGACGCCACCGCGATCCTCGACGACGCGGACCGGTTCGCGCAGGCGTTGGTCGGCCGCGAGATCAAGAAGTTGCCGACGCTGCGCGGCCGCACCGTCGTCACCATGTTCTACGAGAACTCGACCCGCACCCGGGTGTCCTTCGAGGTGGCCGGCAAGTGGATGAGCGCCGACGTGATCAACGTCAGCGCCGCCGGATCGTCGGTGGGTAAGGGCGAGTCGCTGCGCGACACCGCGCTGACGCTGCGGGCGGCCGGCGCCGACGCGCTGATCATCCGCCACCCCGCGTCCGGCGCCGCGCACCTGCTCGCCGACTGGACGTGCAGTAACGGTGACGGTCCGTCGGTCATCAACGCCGGCGACGGCACCCACGAGCACCCCACGCAGGCGCTGCTGGACGCGTTGACCGTGCGGCAGCGGCTCGGGGGCATCGAGGGCCGGCGCGTCGTGATCGTCGGCGACATCCTGCACAGCCGGGTCGCCCGCTCCAACGTCATGCTGCTGGCCACCCTCGGCGCCGAGGTGGTGCTGGTCGCGCCGCCGACGCTGCTGCCGGTCGGGGTCGACGGCTGGCCGGCGACCGTCTCCTACGACTTCGACGCCGAGCTGCCCGCCGCCGACGCGGTGCTGATGCTGCGGGTGCAGGCCGAGCGGATGAACGGCGGCTTCTTCCCCTCGGTGCGCGAATACTCCGTCCGCTACGGGCTTTCCGAGCGGCGCCAGGCGATGCTGCCGGGCCACGCCGTGGTGCTGCACCCGGGGCCCATGGTGCGCGGCATGGAGATCTCGTCGTCGGTGGCGGACTCGTCGCAATCGGCGGTGCTGCAACAGGTTTCGAACGGAGTGCACGTGCGGATGGCGGTGCTGTTCCATGTGCTGGTCGGGGCGGAGGACATCGCGGCATGAGCGTGCTGATCCGCGGGGTGCGTCTGTACGGCGAAGGCGACCGGGTCGACGTCCTCGTCGATGACGGGCAGATCGCCGAAATCGGCCCGGGCCTAGGCATCCCGGATACGGCCGACGTGATCGACGCGACGGGCCAGGTGTTGCTGCCCGGGTTCGTCGACCTGCACACCCACCTGCGCGAGCCGGGCCGCGAATACGCCGAGGACATCGAAACCGGTTCGGCGGCCGCGGCTTTGGGCGGCTACACGGCGGTGTTCGCGATGGCCAACACCAATCCCGTCGCCGACAGCCCGGTGGTCACCGACCACGTCTGGCATCGCGGCCAGCAGGTCGGGCTCGTCGACGTGCACCCCGTCGGTGCCGTCACCGTCGGGCTGGCCGGGGCCGAGCTCACCGAGATGGGCATGATGGCCGCCGGCGCCGCGCAGGTGCGGATGTTCTCCGACGACGGCATCTGCGTCCACGACCCGCTGATCATGCGCCGCGCCCTCGAGTACGCCACGGGGCTGGGGGTGCTGATCGCCCAGCACGCCGAGGAGCCGAGGCTGACCGTCGGCGCCGTCGCCCACGAGGGCCCGACGGCCGCGCGGCTGGGACTCGCCGGGTGGCCCCGGGCCGCCGAGGAATCGATCGTCGCCCGCGACGCGCTGCTGGCCCGTGACGCCGGTGCCCGGGTGCACATCTGCCACGCCTCCACCGCGGGCACCGTCGAGATCGTGAAATGGGCCAAGGAACAAGGCATTTCGATCACCGCTGAGGTCACCCCGCACCACTTGCTGCTCGACGACAGCAGGCTGGCCAACTACGAGGGGGTGAACCGGGTCAACCCGCCGCTGCGCGAGGCGGCCGACGCGGTCGCGCTGCGTCAGGCACTGGCCGACGGTGTAATCGACTGTGTGGCCACCGACCATGCCCCGCACGCCGAACACGAGAAGTGCGTTGAGTTCTCGGCCGCGCGTCCCGGCATGCTTGGGCTGCAGACCGCGCTGTCGGTGGTGGCGCAGACGATGGTGGCGCCCGGGCTGTTGACCTGGCGCGACGTCGCGCGAGTGATGAGCGAGAACCCGGCGCGCATCGTCGGCTTGCCCGATCAGGGCTGCTCGCTGGAGGTGGGGGAGCCGGCCAATCTCACCGTCGTGGACCCGGACGCCACGTGGACGGTCGCCGGGTCGGACCTGGCCAGCCGGTCGGCCAACACGCCGTATGAGTCAATGACGTTGCCCGCCACCGTGACCGCGACCCTGCTGCGCGGAAAGGTCACCGCGCGGGACGGGAAGAGCCCGGCATGAACTCCGGCACGCTGGTGGGGTCGCTGATCTTCGCGGCCGCGCTGGTGATCGTGATAACGGTGGTCATCCAGCTGATAATGCGCTCCTGGCAGCGGCGCGCGCAGCGGCAGCAGCAGTTGATCGGCGAGCTGCCCGGCCTGCCCGACAAGGTGGGGGCCGCGACCATCACCACCCGCGGCCACTACTGCGGGTCCATGATGGCGCCCGACTGGGGCGAGCGGATCGCGGCCGGCGATCTGGGCTTCCGCAGCAAGGCGGTGCTGACCCGCTATCACGAGGGGATCCTGGTGGAAAGGGTGCGGGCCCAACCTATTTGGATTCCACAAGCCGCGATCGATGGCATCCGGATGGAGCGCCGAATGGCGGGCAGGGTCACGCCTCGGATCGGGATATTGGCGATCCGGTGGCGCCTGCCGTCGGGAACCGAGATCGACACCGCGTTTCGCGCGAACCACCGCGACGAGTACGACGCCTGGCTGGAGGGCCGGGAGGAGGGGGCCGCGCATGACTAAGGCTCTGTTGGTTTTGGAAGACGGGCGCGTCTTCACCGGAACGGCGTTCGGCAAGGTCGGCCAGACGCTCGGGGAGGCCGTGTTCTCCACCGGCATGTCCGGCTACCAAGAAACGCTGACCGACCCCAGTTATCACCGCCAGATCGTCGTGGCCACCGCGCCGCAGATCGGCAACACCGGCTGGAACGACGAGGACGCCGAAAGCCGCGGCGACAAGATCTGGGTCGCCGGCTACGCGGTGCGCGACCCGTCGCCGCGCGCCTCCAACTGGCGCGCCACCGGCACGCTGGAGGACGAGCTGGCCCGGCAGGGCATCGTCGGCATCGCCGGCATCGACACCCGGGCGGTGGTGCGCCACCTGCGCAGCCGCGGCTCGATGAAGGCGGGGGTGTTCTCCGGCGACGCGCTGGCCGAGCCCGCCGAGTTGGTGGAGCGGGTGCGGGGCCAGCAGTCGATGCTGGGTGCCGACCTGGCCGGCGAGGTCAGCACCGACGGCGCCTACGTCGTGGAACCCGAAGGGCCGCACCGGTTCACGGTGGCCGCCCTCGACCTGGGGATCAAGACCAACACCCCCCGCAATTTCTCCCGGCGCGGCATCCGCAGCCACGTGCTGCCGGCGTCGGCGACCTTCGAGCAGATCGCCGACATCAACCCCAACGGCGTGTTCCTGTCCAACGGCCCGGGCGACCCCGCCACCGCCGACCACGTCGTCGGGCTCACCCGCGAGGTGCTGGGCGCCGGAATCCCGTTGTTCGGCATCTGTTTCGGCAACCAGATCCTCGGCCGGGCGCTGGGCCTGTCCACCTACAAGATGGTCTTCGGGCACCGCGGCATCAACGTCCCGGTCATCGACCACGCCACCGGGCGGGTCGCGGTGACCGCGCAGAACCACGGCTTCGCGCTCGAAGGCGAGGCGGGCCAGTCCTTCGACACGCCGTTCGGCCCGGCGATCGTCAGCCACACCTGCGCCAACGACGGGGTGGTGGAAGGCGTCAAACTCGTCGACGGCAAGGCGTTTTCGGTGCAGTACCACCCCGAGGCCGCCGCCGGTCCGCATGACGCGGAGTACCTGTTCGACCAATTCGTCGACCTGATGGCAGGGGGACGCTAGTGCCGCGCCGCACCGACTTGCGCCACGTGCTGGTGATCGGCTCGGGGCCGATCGTCATCGGACAGGCCGCCGAGTTCGACTACTCGGGCACCCAGGCCTGCCGGGTGCTGCGGGCGGAGGGGCTGCAGGTCAGCCTGATCAACTCCAACCCGGCAACCATCATGACCGACCCCGAGTACGCCGACCACACCTACGTCGAGCCCATCACCCCGGCCTTCGTCGAGCGGGTGATCGCCCAGCAGGCCGAGCGGGGCAACAAGATCGACGCGCTGCTGGCCACGCTGGGCGGGCAGACCGCTCTCAACACCGCCGTTGCGCTGCACGAGAACGGCGCGCTGGAGCGCCACGGTGTCGAGCTGATCGGCGCGGACATCGACGCCATCCAGCGCGGCGAGGACCGCCAGATGTTCAAGGACATCGTCGCCAAGGTTGGCGGTGAATCCGCCCGCAGCCGAGTGTGTTTCACGATGGAAGAGGTGCGCGAGACGGTCCAGGAACTCGGGCTGCCGGTGGTGGTGCGGCCGAGCTTCACGATGGGCGGGCTCGGGTCGGGCATGGCGCGATCCGTCGAGGAGGTCGACCGCATGGCCGGCGCCGGCCTGGCCGAAAGCCCCAGCGCCAACGTGCTGATCGAGGAATCGATATACGGCTGGAAGGAATTCGAGCTCGAGCTGATGCGCGACGGCAACGACAACGTGGTCGTGGTCTGCTCGATCGAGAACTTCGACCCGATGGGTGTGCACACCGGCGACTCGGTCACCGTCGCGCCCGCCATGACGCTCACCGACCGCGAATACCAGCGCATGCGTGACCTGGGCATCGCGATCCTGCGCGAGGTCGGCGTCGACACGGGCGGCTGCAACATCCAGTTCGCGATCAACCCGGTCGACGGCCGGCTGATCGTGATCGAGATGAACCCGCGGGTGTCGCGGTCCAGCGCGCTGGCCTCCAAGGCCACCGGCTTCCCGATCGCCAAGATCGCCGCCAAGCTGGCCATCGGCTACACCCTCGACGAGATCCTCAACGACATCACCAAGGAGACGCCGGCCTGCTTCGAGCCGACGCTCGACTACGTCGTCGTCAAGGCGCCGCGATTCGCGTTCGAGAAGTTCCCCGGCGCCGACCCCACCCTGACCACCACCATGAAGTCCGTCGGCGAGGCGATGTCGTTGGGCCGCAACTTCATCGAGGCGCTCGGCAAGGTGATGCGGTCGCTGGAGACCACCCGCGCGGGCTTCTGGACGAAGCCCGACCCGGACGGGGACCTGCACGAGGTGCTCGACCGGCTGCGCACCCCGACCGAGGGCCGGCTCTACGACATCGAACTGGCGCTGCGGCTGGGCGCCTCTATCGAGGAGGTCGCCGAGGCCAGCGGCGTCGACCCGTGGTTTTTGGCCCAGATCGGCGAGCTGGGCAAGCTGCGCGCGGAGCTGGTCGACGTCCCGGTGCTCGACGCCGACCTGCTGCGCCGGGCCAAGCACAGCGGGCTGTCGGACCGCCAGATCGCCGCGCTGCGACCGGAATTGGCGGGCGAGAACGGGGTGCGCTCGCTGCGCGAGCGCCTCGGCATCCACCCGGTCTACAAGACGGTGGACACCTGCGCGGCCGAGTTCGAGGCCAAGACGCCCTACCACTACAGCAGCTACGAGCTGGACCCCGCCGCCGAGACCGAGGTGGCCCCGCAGGCCGAGCGGCCCAAGGTGCTGATCCTGGGCTCGGGTCCCAACCGCATCGGCCAGGGCATCGAGTTCGACTACAGCTGCGTGCACGCGGCAACGACATTGAGCCAGGCCGGTTTCGAGACCGTGATGGTCAACTGCAACCCGGAGACGGTGTCCACCGACTACGACACCGCCGACCGGCTGTACTTCGAGCCGCTGACCTTCGAGGACGTCCTCGAGGTGTTCCGCGCCGAACAGCAGTCGGCCGCCGGCGGCCCCGGGGTGGTGGGCGTGATCGTGCAGCTCGGCGGCCAGACACCGCTGGGGCTGGCGCAACGGCTCTTCGACGCCGGGGTGCCGATCGTCGGCACGCCGCCGGAGGCCATCGACCTGGCCGAGGACCGCGGCGCGTTCGGTGACGTGCTGGCCGCCGCCGGCTTGCCGGCGCCGAAGTACGGCATGGCAACGACTTTCGCGCAGGCCCGCCGGATCGCCGAGGACATCGGATACCCGGTGCTGGTGCGGCCGTCGTACGTGCTGGGCGGGCGCGGCATGGAGATCGTCTACGACGAGGAGACGCTGGAGGGGTACATCACCCGCGCCACCGCGCTTTCGCCCGAGCACCCGGTGCTCGTCGACCGCTTCCTCGAGGACGCGGTGGAGATCGACGTCGACGCCCTGTGCGACGGCTCCGAGGTCTACATCGGCGGCATCATGGAACACATCGAGGAGGCCGGCATCCACTCCGGCGACTCGGCCTGCGCTCTGCCCCCGGTCACGCTGGGCCGCAGCGACATCGAGAAGGTGCGCCGCGCTACCGAGGCCATCGCGCACGGCATCGGCGTCGTCGGGCTGCTCAACGTCCAGTACGCCCTGAAGGACGACGTGCTCTACGTTTTGGAGGCCAACCCGCGGGCCAGCCGCACGGTGCCCTTCGTCTCCAAGGCGACCGCGATCCCGCTCGCCAAGGCGTGCGCCCGGATCATGTTGGGCGCCACTATTTCCCAGCTTCGCGACGAGGGCCTGTTGGCCGCGACCGGGGACGGCGCGCACGCGCCGCCGCAGGCCCCGATCGCCGTCAAGGAGGCCGTGCTGCCGTTTCACCGCTTCCGCCGCGCCGACGGGGCCGCCATCGATTCGCTGCTCGGCCCGGAGATGAAATCGACGGGCGAGGTGATGGGCATCGACCGCGACTTCGGCAGCGCCTTCGCCAAGAGCCAGACCGCCGCCTACGGGTCGCTGCCGGCCGGCGGGACGATCTTTGTGTCGGTGGCCAATCGGGACAAGCGGTCACTGGTGTTCCCGGTCAAGCGGCTGGCCGACCTGGGCTTCCGGGTGCTGGCCACCGAGGGCACCGCGGAGATGTTGCGCCGCAACGGGATTCCGTGCGACGAGGTCCGCAAGCACTTCGAGCCGCCGCAGCCCGGGCGCCCCGCGATGTCGGCCGTCGACGCGATCAAGGCCGGCGAGGTCAACATGGTGATCAACACGCCGTTCGGCAACTCCGGCCCGCGCATCGACGGCTACGAAATCCGTTCGGCCGCGGTGTCGGTCAACATCCCGTGCGTCACCACGGTGCAGGGCGCGTCGGCCGCCGTGCAGGGCATCGAGGCGGGCATCCGCGGCGACATCGGCGTGCGCTCGCTGCAGGAGCTGCACAGCGCGATCGCGCCCGCGGGTGGCTCCCAGTGACCGGGTTCGGCACCCGGCTGGCCGAGGCGAAGCTGAGCCGCGGGCCGCTGTGCCTGGGCATCGACCCGCACCCCGAGCTGCTGCGGGCCTGGGACCTGCCTACCACCGCCGACGGCCTGGCCGCGTTCTGCGACGTGTGCATCGAGGCGTTCTCCGGATTCGCGGTCGTCAAGCCTCAGGTGGCGTTCTTCGAGGCCTATGGCGCCGCGGGGTATGCAGTGCTGGAACGCACCATCGCCGCCCTGCGCTCGGCCGGGGTGCTGGTGCTCGCCGACGCCAAGCGGGGCGACATCGGGACGACGATGGCCGCCTACGCCGCGGCCTGGGCGGGCGACTCGCCCCTTGCGGCGGACGCGGTGACCGCCTCGCCCTATCTGGGCTTCGGTTCGCTGCGGCCGCTGCTCGAGGCCGCCGCGGCCAACGACCGGGGGGTGTTCGTGCTCGCGGCGACGTCCAACCCGGAGGGCGGCACCGTGCAGCGCGCCGAATTCGACGGCCGCACGGTGTCCCAGCTGATCATCGACCAGGCGGCGGTGGTCAACCGCTCCGCCAACCCGACCGAGCCCGGATACGTCGGCGTGGTGCTCGGCGCGACCGTCTTCGAGGCGCCCGACGTCAGCGAGCTGGGCGGACCGGTGCTGGTGCCCGGCGTCGGGGCGCAAGGGGGACGGCCCGAGGCGCTCGGCGGCCTGGGCAAGGCCGCTCCCGGCCAGCTGCTGCCCGCGGTGGCGCGTGAGGTGCTGCGGGCCGGCCCCAGCGTGTCGGACCTGCGCGCGGCCGGCGAACGGATGCGGGACGCCGTCGCGTACCTCGCGGCGCTGTAGGCCGCTCGGGTGTGAATCCTTGGCTTTCGGTGTGAGCGGGGGGCGCTAATCCGGCCGGTTTTCCGCCCTGAGCGCACACCAAAAGCCCTCAGTACACACTCACTCCGACGGCACGGCCGCGCTCGGCCGGGCGGTCTCCACGATCACGGTGGTGGCCTTGACGACGGCCACGGCGACGCTGCCGGGGCGCAGCTTGAGCTCCTCGGCCGCCGCGGTGCTCATCAGTGAGACCACGGTGTGGGGACCGCACTGCATCTCGACCTGCGTCATCACGGTGTCACTGAGGACGCTGGTGACCAGGCCGACGAACCGGTTGCGGGCCGAGCTGCCGATGCTCAGCGGGTCGGGAGGTGGGGCGGGCGCGTTTGCCCGGGAGAATTCGGCCAAGTCCTCGCTGGCGATGACCTTGCGTCCCGCCGAGTCGTGGGTGACCGACAACGTGCCCTGGTTGATCCAGCGACGGACGGTGTCGTCGCTGACTCCCAGTAGTTCAGCCGCCTGACGGATGCGCAGGTTCGGCACGATTTCGATCGTAACTGATATTTGGCTGGGTGTTAGCTGGCACATCGCTGCGTAGCCGCCGCCGACCTGCGGCTGGGCCACCGGGCCGCGACACGCGCGACACGCGGCGAAAAATCTGGTGATCCCCGGCACCCCGGCTCGCGGACGTCGGCCACCGCCGTCGGCATCGTCCGCGGCCGCCCCGGCCCCGGCCGGCTGCATGGCGCAAACCCGCAGGTAGAGCGCCTTATTCGGGCGGTCGCACGGGCGTCCCCGCGACCGAATCGGGGCGGCGTCGGGCCCGCCCCCGCAAGGCCCCTCGGCGGTCGGCCGGGCGGCCCACGCTGCACATTTGCACAATTAACCAGGGGGTCGGGTTAGATTTCGTCAGGAAGGCTGAGTACGGTCATCTCCGCTGGCTGAAGTACCCGGCAGAGACAAAACGAGATCGATTATCGATTGATCAGATACGGAGGAATCGTGGCCCTTCCCCAGTTGACCGACGAGCAGCGCGCGGCCGCGTTGGAGAAGGCGGCCGCCGCACGTCGAGCGCGAGCAGAGCTCAAGGATCGCCTCAAGCGCGGTGGCACCAACCTCACCCAGGTGCTCAAGGACGCCGAAAGCGATGAAGTCCTTGGCAAGATGAAGGTGTCTGCGCTGCTCGAGGCCTTGCCGAAGGTGGGCAAGGTCAAGGCGCAGGAGATCATGACCGAGCTGGAGATCGCCCCCACCCGCCGCCTGCGCGGCCTCGGGGACCGGCAGCGCAAGGCTCTGCTGGAAAAGTTCGGCTCCTAACCCGACACCGCGACCATGCAGGCCGAACGGCCTGTTGGGGGCACCGACCCAGGAGCGCCAGTGAGCGCCGGCGGGGGGCCGGACGTCGCACGGGGGGCACGCCCTGAGCCGCCAGGCAGGGGGCGTGTGGTCGTGCTGTCCGGTCCCTCCGCGGTCGGCAAGTCGACGGTGGTCCGGTGTCTGCGTGAGCGGATCCCCAACCTGCAGTTCAGCGTCTCGGCCACCACCCGGGCCCCGCGGCCCGGCGAGGTCGACGGCGTCGACTATCACTTCGTCACCCCCGCCCGCTTCCAGCAGCTGATCGACGAGGGCGCCCTGCTGGAGTGGGCCGAGATCCACGGCGGGCTGCACCGGTCGGGCACGCTGGCCGAGCCGGTGCGGGCCGCCACCGCGTCCGGGCTGCCGGTGCTCATCGAGGTCGACCTGGCCGGCGCCAGGGCGGTCAAGAAGGCGATGCCCGAGGCGCTCACGGTGTTCCTGGCGCCGCCCAGCTGGGAGGACTTGGAGGCCAGGCTGATCGGCCGGGGCACCGAGACACCGGAGGCCGTCCGGCGCCGCCTCGACACCGCCCGCACCGAGATGGCGGCGCAAAACGACTTCGACGAGGTGGTCGTCAACAGTCGATTGGAGTCTGCGTGCGCCGAATTGGTATCCTTGCTGGTGGGAACTGCGCCGGGCCCGGCATGAACCGCCTGACCAGACCAGATTCAAGCATCGAAGTTCTCTAGCCGTACCGCACGGCTCTATCCGCCAGGAGACTGACCTACGTGAGCATTCCCCAGTCCGACGCGTCGCTGACCGCCGTGGACCAGTTCGACCCGTCGGCAGGAGCCCAGGGCGCCTACGACACCCCGCTGGGCATCACCAACCCGCCCATCGACGAGCTGCTGGACCGCGTGTCCAGCAAGTACGCCCTGGTCATCTACGCGGCCAAGCGGGCCCGTCAGATCAACGATTACTACAACCAGCTCGGCGAGGGCATCCTCGAGTACGTCGGCCCGCTCGTCGAGCCGGGTCTGCAGGAAAAGCCGTTGTCCATCGCGCTGCGCGAGATCCACGCCGACCTGCTCGAGCACACCGAGGGCGAGTAACGGACCGGGCGCGGTGGAGAGCAAGCGGGTCGTCGTAGGAGTTTCCGGGGGCATCGCCGCCTACAAGGCATGCACCGTCGTACGGCAGCTCGCCGAAGCCGGCCACCAGGTCCGCGTCATCCCCACCGAATCGGCGCTGCGCTTCGTCGGCGCCGCCACATTCGAGGCGCTGTCCGGCCAGCCGGTCCGCACCGGCGTCTTCGACGACGTGCCCGAGGTGCCGCACGTCCAGCTCGGCAAGGAGGCCGACCTGGTCGTCGTGGCGCCCGCCACCGCCGACCTGCTGGCCAGGGCCGTCTCCGGCCGCGCCGACGACCTGTTGACCGCGACCCTGCTGACCGCCCGGTGCCCGGTGCTGTTCGCCCCGGCGATGCACACCGAGATGTGGTTGCACCCGGCCACCGTCGACAACGTGGCCACATTGCGGCGCCGCGGGGCCGTCGTGCTCGAACCCGCCTACGGACGCCTCACGGGCACCGACAGCGGCGCCGGACGGCTGCCCGAGGCCGAGGAGATCACCACGCTGGCCCAGCTGCTGCTGGAGCGCCACGACGCCCTGCCCTACGACCTCGCCGGCCGCCGGGTGCTGGTCACCGCCGGCGGCACCCGCGAACCGATCGACCCGGTGCGCTTCATCGGCAACCGCAGCTCCGGCAAGCAGGGCTACGCGGTGGCGCGGGTCGCCGCCCAGCGCGGCGCCGAGGTCACCCTGATCGCCGGGCACACCGCCGGGCTGATCGACCCCGCCGGCGTCAACGTGGTGCACGTCAGCTCGGCCGAGCAGCTCGGCGAGGCGGTGTCCAAGCACGCCCCCGAGGCGGACGTGCTGGTGATGGCGGCGGCGGTCGCCGACTTCCGGCCCGCGCGGGTTGCCACCGCGAAGATCAAAAAGGGCCCGGACGTCGCGGAGGAGCCGACGATCGAGCTGGTCCGCAACGACGACGTGCTCGCCGGCGCGGTGCGGGCCCGCACACACGGGCAGCTGCCCAACATGCGGGCCATCGTGGGTTTTGCCGCCGAGACCGGCGACGCCAACGGCGACGTTTTGTTCCACGCGCGAGAAAAGCTGCGGCGCAAGGGTTGTG
Organism: Mycobacterium sp. NGS64; assembly: GCF_059812245.1. NCBI lineage: Bacteria > Bacillati > Actinomycetota > Actinomycetes > Mycobacteriales > Mycobacteriaceae > Mycobacterium > Mycobacterium sp. NGS64. The sequence continues at coordinate 1,402,539 of NZ_JCALCI010000001.1, forward strand.
ACCTGCTCGTCGTCAACGCCGTCGGCGATAACAAGGCGTTCGAGGTGGACAGCAACGACGGCTGGTTGCTGGCATCCGACGGCGCCGAGTCGGCGCTGCCACACGGCTCCAAGACGCTGATGGCCAGTCGTATCGTGGACGCAATCGTCGCGTTCCTGCACGGCCACAGCGGGTAGCAGGGTTTACTTCGCTTCGGCGCCCGCACGGGTGCCGGATGACGCCAGAAGATATAATTCGACTAACTAATTATTGGAAGGATCGGGATTGTGAGCGAAAAGGGTCGTCTGTTTACCAGTGAGTCGGTGACCGAAGGGCATCCCGACAAGATCTGTGACGCGATCAGCGACTCGGTCCTCGACGCGCTTCTGGCGGGGGACCCCCGCTCGCGGGTGGCGGTCGAAACGCTCGTGACCACCGGGCAGGTGCACGTGGTGGGTGAGGTGACGACGTCGGCCAAGGAGGCCTTCGCCGACATCACCAACACGGTGCGCGCCCGCATCCTCGACATCGGCTACGACTCGTCGGACAAGGGCTTCGACGGGGCGTCGTGCGGGGTGAACATCGGCATCGGCCGTCAGTCGCCCGACATCGCCCAGGGCGTCGACACCGCGCACGAGACGCGCGTCGAGGGCGCCGCCGACCCGCTCGACGCCCAGGGCGCCGGTGACCAGGGCCTGATGTTCGGCTACGCGATCAACGACACCCCGGAGCTGATGCCCCTTCCCATCGCGCTGGCGCACCGCCTGTCGCGCAAGCTGACCGAGGTCCGCAAGAACGGCACGCTGGGATACTTGCGCCCCGACGGCAAGACCCAGGTCACCATCGCCTACGAGGACGACGTCCCGGTGCGGCTGGACACCGTGGTGGTCTCCACCCAGCACGCCGACGGCATCGACCTGGAGCAGACGCTGGACCCCGACATCCGCACGCACGTGCTCAACGCCGTGCTCGACGAGCTGGCCCACGACACCCTGGACTCGTCGGCGACCCGGGTGCTGGTGAACCCGACCGGCAAATTTGTCGTCGGCGGGCCGATGGGCGACGCGGGCCTGACCGGTCGCAAGATCATCGTCGACACCTACGGCGGCTGGGCCCGCCACGGCGGCGGCGCCTTCTCCGGCAAGGATCCGTCCAAGGTGGACCGGTCGGCGGCGTACGCGATGCGCTGGGTGGCCAAGAACATCGTCGCCGCCGGGCTGGCGGAGCGGGTCGAGGTGCAGGTGGCCTACGCCATCGGCAAGGCCGCCCCGGTCGGGCTGTTCATCGAGACGTTCGGCACCGCGACCGTCGACCCGGTCAAGATCGAGAAGATCGTGCCTGAGGTGTTCGACCTGCGGCCTGGCGCCATCATCCGCGACCTGGACCTGCTGCGCCCGATCTACGCGCAGACCGCCGCCTACGGGCACTTCGGCCGCACCGACGTCGAGCTGCCGTGGGAGCAGCTCAACATGGTCGACGAGCTCAAGCGCGCGATCTAGGCGGCCCGTCAGAGCCGCAGGAAACCGGATTCGCCGACGCCCAAGTTGGCGAAACCGGTATTGCCCTGGTCGAAGGGGTAGCCGCCACCGGTGTTGAAGAAGCCGGTGTTGTTGCCCAGGCCCGAGTTGAAAAATCCCGTGTTGCCGCCCACGCCCGAGTCGGTGTTCCAGAAGCCCGTGTGGTTGCCGTTGACCCCGGAATTGCCGATGCCGGTGTTGTAGTCGCCGGTGCCGGAGTTGGCGATGCCGGTGTAGAAGCTGCCGCTGCCCGAGTTTTCGAAGCCCACGGCGAATTGGCCGCTGCCGGAGTTGAAGAAGCCCATGTTGTTGCCGCCCGCGCCGCTGTTGCCGAAGCCCGAGTTGAGGCCGCCACTGGCGGTGTTGTAAAAGCCGGAGTTGTAGTCGCTGGTGTTGAAGAAGCCCGAATCGCCCGTGCCGGTGTTGCCGAAGCCCGAGCTGCTCACCACACCGGTCAGGTCCTCGGTGCGGCCCCAGCCCGTGTCCAGGTTGCCGCTGTTGAACAGCCCGGTGTTGGTGTTGCCCGCGTTGAAGAACCCGGTGTTGGTGTTGCCCGCGTTGAACGATCCGGTGTTGTCGCAGCCCGTGTTGAAGTCGCCCACGTTCTGGTCGCCACCGTTGAAGCTGCCCATGTTGTACGCGCCGGAGTTGCCGACGCCGATGTTGTTGTAACCGCCGTTGAGGTAGCCGATGCTGCCATTCGATCCGTTGAGATCGCCGATGTTGTTTTGGCCGGCGTTCCACGAGCCGACGTTGCTGTCGCCGGGGTTGCCGACGCCCACGTTCTGCAGGCCGGAGTTGAAAAAGCCCGCGTTGGAGTAGCCGGCGTTCCACAACCCGGTGTTGGTGTTGCCGGTGTTGCCGATGCCGGTGTTGGCGTGGCCCGAGTTGAACAGGCCACAGTTGTGGGCGCCGCTGTTGAACAGGCCGGTGTTGCCGCTGCCCGAGTTGAACACGCCGACGTTGCCGGTGCCGGAGTTGAACAGCCCGACGTTGCCGCTGCCGGAGTTGAGCCCACCGAACGTGAACCGACCCGTCGCGGTGTCGTAATAGGTGCCGCCGACGCCGATTTCGTTGTTGCCGGTGAGCCCCAGGCCGACGTTGTTGTTGCCGGTGTTGCCCAGGCCGACGTTGTTGTTGCCGGCGTTACCCCAGCCCACGTTGCCGACGCTGCCGTTGGCGTTGAGGCCGCCAAGGCCGACCAGGTTGTTGCCGTTGAGCCCGATGCCGATGTTGTTGTTGCCGTAGTTGCCCACACCGAGGTTGTTGTTGCCCAGGTTTCCCATGCCCACGTTGGTGCTGCCCCAGTTGCCGTTGCCGACGTTGCCGCCGCCGAGGTTGCCGGCGCCGAGGTTGCCGTCGCCGACGTTGCCGCCGCCCACGTTGTTGGTGCCGTTGTTGCCGCCGCCCAGGTTGCTGTTGCCGAGCCCCAACAGGCCCTGGGCCTCGGCGCCGGCGTACGCCGCGGAGTTCGCGGCCAGGTCCTGCACGAACCACTGATGAAACGCCGCGGCCTCTGCGCTCAGCGCCTGATAGGCCTGGGCATGGCCGGAGAAGACCGATGCGACGGCCGCCGACACCGCGTCCGCGCCGGCGGCCAGCACCTGAGTGGTCGGGACGGCCGCGGCGGCGTTGGCGGCGCTGATCCTCGACCCGATGCCGGCAATGTCCGTTGCGGCCGCACTGACGAGCTCCGGTGTGACGAACACAAACGACATCGTCGGTCCCTTTCCGTCACCCCCGTTTGCTCAACATCGGTAGGAGCGGGAAAAGCGTTACGGTCGGGGCAGCGGATGGTCGGCGTCCAGCGCGGGCAGCCCGTCGATGCTGCGCCGGTTGCGGTTGACCAGGCGCGCGAACTTCTCGTCGGAGGCCTGCGCGTGGTGGGCGTCGAGCACCGGCCGCTCGTCGACGAGCTCGTAGTAGGGCACCGCGAAGCCGCAGGCGTCGGCGATGCGTTCGACGTCGACGACGATGACGGCGCGGACGCCGGCGTGCGAGTCGCCGAAACGCGTTAGCAGGTCGGCGAATTCGGCGTCATCCGGGCGCACGACGCGCCCGGCGCCGAATAGCCGCAGGATCCGCGAGTTGCGGGTGAACGAGCAGAACATGATCGTGATCCGCCCGTTGTCGCGCAGGTGCGCGATCGTTTCCACGCCGCTGCCGAACAGATCGACGTACGCGACGGTGTGCTCGTCCAGCACCGCGAAGGTGTCGCGATAGCCCTTGGGGGAGAGGTTGATTCGGCCGCCCTCGGAGGGCGCCGTGGCGACGAAGAATACGGCCTGACCCGAAATGAAATCGGTCAGCGACTCATCGATGCGCGAAAACTCTTTTGCCACGCGGGAAAGCGTAGCGTCGTCGGCCCCGCGCTGTCGCCGGGTTTTAGCGCGGCCAAACTGATGTCGCCGCCGTAGAAGTCGAGCACCCGGGGATCCATCACCCGCCGCCACAGCGGCGGAATCAGCGCCAGCAGCAGCATGGCGCTGTAGCCGCTGGGCAGCTGCGGTGCGTCATCGACGTGGCGAAGCACCTGGTAGGGACGCAGTGGGTTTGCGTGATGGTCGGAATGACGCTGCAGGTGGAAGAGCAGGACGTTGGTGATCACCGTGCTGCTGTTCCAGCTGTGCGCCGGGCGCACCCGTTCGTAGCGGCCGTTGGGCAGCAGCTGGCGTCGCAGCCCGTAATGCTCCATGTAGTTGACCGTCTCGAGCAGGCTGAAGCCCACGATCGCCTGGACGATCAGCCACGGCAGCACGACGGGACCGAACCATACCGAAAGCACCGTGAACAGCGCGCCGCTGATCAGCCACGCATTCAGTATGTCGTTGTCCAGCGTCCAGCGAGGTTTGCCCATCCCGGCCAGCCGGGCCGTCTCGAGGCGCCAGGCGGAGCGCAGGCCCCCGGTCACCGACCGGGGCAGGAACGCGTAGAGGCCCTCGCCGAATCGGGCGCTGGCGGGGTCCTCGGCGGTCGCCACCCGGACGTGGTGTCCGCGGTTGTGTTCGACGTAGAAATGCCCGTAGCAGGTCTGTGCGAGCGCGACCTTGCTCAACCGTCGTTCGGATCGCTCGCGCGTGTGCCCCAATTCGTGGGCGGCGTTGATGGCCAGTCCGCCGATCAGGCCGACGGTCGTCACCAGCCCCAGCTTGTCGACGAAACCCATTGTGAGCCAACCGCCACCGCTCCACAGCCAACAGGCGAAGACCAGTGAGAGGTATTGGTTGGGCAGATAGAGGTAGGTGGCCCAGCGGTAAAACCGGTCGGTCGCCAGCCAGGCCAGCACGCTCTCACCGGGAGTCTGCGAGTCCGGCCCGACCAGATGGTCGACGACGGGAATGACCACGAACGCCAGGATGGGAACGGTCCACCAGAACACGCCGAGCCCCGTGACGCGCACCGCCAGCCAGGACGGGAACACCAGCGCCGGGACGGCCGCCGCGAGCAGCCAGAGGTAGCGCTTCGGCCTGGTCCAGCCCGCGGCCCGAAATGGTACGTCCGTACCAGCACATGCAGGAAGTCCAATTCGCAGCGGAAAACCTGTCATGGATACAAACAGTAGCGTATTTAACGTACCGAAGGTATGCTTAGAGCCCAGTTAGTTAAATCACAGTTCGTTATAAAACCGCACGATCGGAGAGGCGGCCTAGTAAATGGCTTTCTCGCGGAGACGTTTCCTGGGTGCCGCCGCGGGCGTCACCGCCGGCGCCCTCGGCGCGGGGGCGGTGGAGTTCGGCATCCGGAACGCCTCCGCGACCGCCGCCCTGCGGCCCCACTACCAGGCCATTGTGGTCGGCAGCGGGTACGGCGGCGGGGTGTCGGCCCTGCGGCTCGCCCAGGCCGGCATCCAGACGCTGATCCTGGAGAAGGGTAGGTGGTGGAACACCCCGGACGCGGACGGCAAGCGCTTTTCGCGGATGGTTCCCGCGGACAACCGCGCGGGGTGGTTCACGTCGGTCCCGCCCAGCCTGGTGCCGTCGTATCGGGGCGTGTCGATCGCCCAGGTGGCTCAGCACATGCCGTCCACGCAACCGGTCCAGGCCGGAATCTGCGACAAGGCGGTCCACGGCGCGCACACGGTGTTCCGCGGGACGGCCGTCGGCGGTGGCTCGATGATCAACGCCGCGATCGCCGCCATCCCGACGCCGGACCAGGTCCGCACCGCCTTCCCGGACATCGACCCCGGCGCGTTCCTGGGCACCTACATCGAACGCGCCAAGTCCATGCTGCGGATCAGCTACCGCGACATGGACTGGTTCGAGCAGACGCCGTGGTTCCAGTACGCCAGGGTCGGCCGCCGGTACGCCGAAGCGGCCGGCTACCGGGTGGACTACAACGGCAGCGCGTATTCGTTCGACTACATGAAGCAGGAAGAGGCCGAACGGGTTCCACGCTCGGCGTTGAACTTCGAGCAGCAGTACGGCAACAACTACGGGCGGGTCGGCAGCGTCGATGCGACCTACATCGCGGCCGCGCTGGCGACGGGCAAGGCCACGCTGCGGCCGCTCACCGAGGTGACCGGCATCCGGCGCGAGCGCTCGGGCGAATACGTGGTGTCCACCCGCGAGATCGACCGGTTCGGCAAGGAGCTCGCTCGCGCCGAAATCGGCTGTGACCAGCTACATCTGGGCGCCGGCGTGCTCGGCACCACCGAGCTGTTGCTGCGCGCCCGCGAGAGGGGGACGCTGCCCCACCTGAACGACGAGATCGGCCGCGGATACGGGAACAACGGGGACATCATGGTCTCCCACATGCTGCAACCCGGTGATCCGGCCGGCACCCAGCAGTCCCTGCTGGGGATGATCAACCTCGACGGCCGCGACGATCCCGACAACCCGGTGTACGCGAGCATGTTCTCGCTTCCGCTTCCCGTGGAGACGCTCGCGCTGGGCTACTACGTCATGGTGCGCACCGGGGACCGCGCGGAGATCACCTACGACCGGACGAAGGACTCGATCGCCATCGACTGGCCGGAGGGCCACACGGATCACCTGCGCGAGAAGGCCCGGTTCGTCTTCGACAAGGTGACGCAGGCCAACGGCGTGGACTACCGCGACGACCTCTTCGAAGGAACGGCATTCGCGCCCAACACCGTTCACCCGATGGGCGGCGTGGTCCGGGGCAGGGCCACCGACGGCTACGGCCGGGTGAAGGGCTACGACAAGCTGTACGTCAACGACGCGTCGCTGCTGCCCGGCTACCTGGGCTGCAACCCGTTCATGTCCATCACCGCGCTCGCGGAGCGCAACATCGAGGGGATCCTGCAGGGGCGCGCCTGACCCCTCACGCGGTGAAGCGATAGTCGTCGAGGTCGAAATGCCGGCTGCGCCATTGGGTTTCCAACGTGGTCGCCGGACGCAGCGGGACGTCGCCGTTCTTGTCGAAGTAGTAGCTGTTGGCCAGCTTGCAGCTGTCCTGCCAGAAGATCTGCCGGTGGCGCTTGCGCATCATCTCGGCGAAGTACCGGGCATTGGCCTCCGCGGTCACCTCGACGCGGGTCGCGCCGTCGCGCCGGGCCCGCTTGAGGCAGCGCACGATGTGATGCGTCTGCGTCTCGATGAGGGCGAAATACGACGAACCGACGTAGCCATAGGGGCCGAAAACGGTGAACAGGTTGGGGAATCCGGGGACGCTGACGCCCTCGTAGGCCTGCAGGCGGTTTTCGTCCCAGAACCGGCTCAAGGACACCCCGCCGCTCCCGGTCACCGAGAAGGTGGGCACGTTGTCGGTGTCCATCACCTTGAAGCCGGTGGCCAGTATCAGCACGTCGACCTCGTGGGCCTCGCCGTCGGTGGTGGCGACCGCGGCGGGCGTGATCTTATCGATCGGCTCGGTGACCAGCCGCACGTTGTCGCGGTTGAACGTGGCCAGGTAGTCGTTGTGGAAGCCGGGTCGCTTGCAGCCGACGGCGTAGCGCGGGGTGAGTTTCTCGCGCAGCACGGGGTCGTTGACCTGCTGGCGCAAATAGCGCTTGCCGGCCGACCCCATCCTGCGCGCGAGCGGGAACACCGTGAAGTACTGCGCCGCGAGCGAGAACGTCAGCTCGACGAAAACCTGGCTCAGCAGCCGCTGCACGACCTTGCCCCCGGGTATCCGCATCGCCCAGCGCGCGGCGGCGGGAAGCGGCACGTCGAACTTGGGGAAGCACCAGATCGGGGTGCGCTGAAACACGGTGAGCTGCGAGACGATCGGCGCGATCTCGGGGATGACCTGTACGGCCGACGCACCGGTGCCGATGATCGCGACGCGCTTGCCGGTGAGGTCCTGGTGGTGGTCCCAGCGCGCGGTGTGCATGGTGATGCCGGCGAAGGAGTCTACACCGTCGATGTCGGGCAGCTTCGGCACGGTTAGCACCCCGCAGGCGCTGATCAGGAACCGGGCCGTCAGTTCCCCGCCCGGATCGGTCTGCACCCGCCACAGGTGGTTTTCGTCGTCGAACTCGGCGGCAAGGACCTTGGTGTTGAACCGGATTCGCGACCGGATGCCGTATTTGTCGACGCAGTGTTCGGCGTACGCCTTGAGCTCGTTGCCCGGAGCGTAGGTCCGCGACCAGCGCGGGCTCTGCTCGAACGAGTACTGATAGGAGAACGACGGAATGTCGACGGCGATGCCGGGGTAGGTGTTCCAGTACCAGGTGCCGCCGACCCCGTCGCCGGCCTCGATCACGAGGTAGTTGGACATGCCGGCCATGTCCAGCTTGATCGCGGCGCCGATGCCGGAGAATCCGGCGCCGACGATCAGCGTCTCGTAGTCCGGGGTCTTCAAACCTGGTGAGCTCATGCGCGCCTGCTTCCGATGACGGGTACCCCGCGCTTGGGCCGCAGGGTCAGCGTTGCCTCGAGTTCTATCGCGGCGCCGGGCGCGAGGTCAAAGGTGAAGCGCTGACTCATGATGGCCGCCATCAGCACCATCTCCATCAGCGCGAAGCTCTGCCCGATGCAGATGCGCCGGCCGCCGCCGAACGGCAGGTATGCCGAGCGGTGGCGGCCCTTCGGCGAAGGGCAAAACCTGTTGGGATCGAAGGTGTCCGGGTCGGGCCACCAGCGCGGGTCGTGGTGAATGTGGTGGATCGGGATGAGGACGGTGGTGCCGCGGCGGATGTGGTGTCCGCCGACGACGTCGTCCTCGATGGCCCGGCGCGAGATGGTCCACACCGCGGAGAAGTAGCGCTGCGATTCCTGCAGGCACGCGGTCGTCCAGGGCAACCGGCCCAGGTCGTCGGCGGTTGGGCGGCGCGCTCCCAACACCTCGTCGACCTCGGCGAGCATCCGGTCGCGTGCATCGGGGTGCTGCGCCATCAGGTACCAGAACCACGACATGGCGTTCGCCGTGGTTTCATGGCCGGCGAGCATGAAGGTCAGGGCCTCGTCGCGCACCCGCTGGCGCGGCCAACTTCCGCCGTCGGCGCGCAGCAGCACGTTGAGCAGGTCGGGGGACTCGCTCGGGTGGCGCAGCCGGTGGTCGATCACGTCGTTGACCGCGCGGTCGAGGGTCAGCGTGATGTCCTGCATGTCGCGCAACGGCGGTGGCATGCGAACCCCCGAGAACGCCAACCGGTGCAGCGCGTCGTAGACCGGCGGCGGCATGAGGCCCCACAACCCGAGTCGCTGCAGCCGCTCGGCATGCCGCAGCCCGCGCGTCGTCAGGGCGTTCATGCTCTGTACCAACGGCCCGAAGTCCTGGCTGAACAGCGAATTGGCGACCACGCGCAGCGTCGCCTCGACCATCGTCTCGTGGATGTCGAACCGGGTGCCCGCCGGCAGCGCATCGGTGACGGCGGTGATCGGGTCGATCATCAGGTCGACGATGCCGTTCAGGTGGCGCCGGGCGAAGGTCGGGTTCAGGGTGCCGCGGTGCGCCGCCCAGGAGTCGCCCTCGTCGGTGAGCAGGTTGATGCCCGCGATGGCCCGGATGGGCTCGTACTCGTTCGACTTGACATACTTCAGGCGGGCCTCGTGCAGCACATGATCGACGTAATCGGGATGGCTGAGCGAAACGAAACGCCTACCGGCGCTGCGAAATCGGGCGATATCACTGCCAAGCACCCGGCCCATGAACCCGTTGCTCACGTCGAATCCGATGGTGAGGGCCTCGCGGGTCATCGTCCAGGAATTCAGCCGGGTGGCCGGTCCCGCGGCCGGGCGCTGTGCGCTGAGGGTCGCCATGCCTCAACTGTATGGATGACGCGGGCGGCTCGTAATGAGATTATCGGACAAGGAGTTGGGATTTTAGGACACGCGATGGCACACCCTCCGACGCTGAGCCACCCGGTGCATGCGACCCGGGTGTTGTGCGAGGTGGCCAACGAGCGCGGGGTTGCGACGGCCGACGTGTTGGCGGGCACCGCGATCGAGCCGGCCGACCTCGACAAGCCGGACGCCATGGTGAGCGCGGTCGACGAGATCGCGGCGGTGCGCCGGCTGCTGGCTCGCGTTCCGGATCACCGGGGCATCGGCGTGGACGTCGGAAGCCGGTCCACGCTGACGCACTTGGGGTTGTTCGGGTTTGCCGTGATGTCGTGTGGCACCCTTCGCGAATTGTTTTCCATCGCGATGCGCTACTTCGCGCTGACCACCATGCACATCCGCCTGACGCTGTTCGAAACCGCCAAGGACTGCGTGATCGAACTGGACGCCAGCCACCTGCCCGCCGACGTGCGGGGCTTCTTCATCGAGCGCGACATCGCCGGAATCATCACGACCACAGCAAGTTTCGCGATGGCGGTGGCCGAGAAATATGCCGAGGAGGTGACGGCGGAGCTGGCGGTCGACGAGGAACTGCTGCGGCCGCTGCTCGAGCTGGTGCCGGTGCACGACGTCAGGTTCGGCCGCGCACACAACCGGTTGCACTTCCCGCGGGCCATGTTCGACGAGCCCTTGCCGCAGGCCGACCGCCACACGCTGGAGATGTGCATGGCGCAGTGCGACGTGCTGATGCAGAGCAGCGAGAGCCGCCGCGGCATCACCGCGCTGGTGCGCAGCAAGCTGTTCCGCGATTCCGGCGTGTTCCCGACGCTTCCCGATGTGGCCGGCGAACTCGACATCCACCCGCGCACGCTGCGCCGGCGGCTGGCCGAGGAGGGCACGTCGTTTCGGGCCCTGCTGAACGAGGCGCGCTCGACCGTGGCGGTGGACCTGTTGCGCAACGTCGGGCTGACCGTGGAGGAGGTGTCGACGCGGCTCGGCTACACGGAGGTGTCGACGTTCTCGCACGCCTTCAGGCGTTGGTACGGCGTTGCGCCCAGCGAGTATTCGCGCTAGCGGCGATCGCGAGCGCGGCGGAGCCGGGCGAAGCGGGTCGCCGCCATCGAACCTAGCGCTAGGGGTGCAGCGCCTTGCGCAGCGCCACCAGGCCGCGGTTGGTGGCCTCGGCGGCGGCGGGGATGACCAGGGAGAAGCTGGCATACCCGTGCACCATGTCGGGCTCGTTGCTGTGTTCGGCGGGCACGCCGGCGGCGTTGAGCAGCTCTGCGTAGCGCGAGCCGTCGTCGCGCAGCGGATCGTGTTCGGCGGTCCCGATGAAGGCGGGCGGCAGACCGGAGAGGTCGTCGGCGTTGGCCGGGGCCAGCGTGATGGGTAGGGCCTTCGGGTCGGTGATGTCGAGGTCGGGCAGGTACCAGGACAGGAAGGCCTCGATGACGTCGCGGTCCAGGATGGGCGCATAAGCGTTCTCGGTGTGCGACGGCAGCGACAGGTCGGCCGTGACCGTCGGATACCACAACAACTGGAAGACCAGGTTCGGGCCGCCGTTATCGCGGGCCAGGTGGGCCATCACCGCCGCGAGGTTGCCGCCCGCCGAATCCCCGGCCACGGCAATGCGATCCGGGTCGCCGCCCAACTCGGCGGCGTGCTCGGCGACCCATTGCAGCGCGGCCCAGCAGTCGTTCACGCCGGCGGGGAACGGATGCTCGGGGGCCAGCCGGTAGTCGACCGAGACCACGATGGCCTCGGCGCCGACGGCATGCGCGCGGGCGACCGGGTCATGGGTCTCCAGGTCGCCGAGCGAGAATCCGCCGCCGTGGTAGAAGACCACGACGGGCAGGGCCTCGGCGTCGTCCGCCGGCCAGTAGATCCGCACCGGGATTTCGCTCAGGTCGCCGTATCCGATCGTCCGCTCTTCGGTCCTGATGTCCGGCAGCAGTTCCGGGGGCACCTTGAGCTGACGCAGCCTCGATCGCGCGACCTCGACGCCGTCGGCGGCGTTGAAGGTCATCGGGAACATGTCGAGCAGGGCCTTCAAAGTCGGATCGATGCCCGGTCGGGCGACGGTCGGCTCAATCATGCGTTCACCGTACGCTTCCCGGCCGTTAATGCAGGGCATTCCGCAACGCCGCGAGCCCCTTGTCCTGCGCGGCGGTGGCCGCGGGCACCACCCCGGCGTAGCCCAGGAAGCCGTGCACCATCGTCTCCGCGTTGTGCACCTCGACCGGGACGCCGGCCGCGGCCAGCAGCTCGCCGTAGCGGATGCCGTCGTCGCGCAGCGGGTCGTGACCGGCGACGCCGATGTAGGCCGGCGGCAGGTCGGCCAGGTTCTTCGCCCGCCCGGGCGCCATGCCCGGCGGCGGGTCGGCCAGGTCGACTTCGCCTGCGTACCAACGCGAGAACGCGGCGACTCCCTTCGCGTCGAGGATCGGCGCGGCGGCGTTTTCGATGAACGACGGCAGCGACGAGTCCCACATCGTCGCGGGATACCACAACAACTGGAACGCGACCGGTGGGCCGCCCTCGTCGCGGCTCCGTTGCGCGAGCACCGCGGCCATGTTCCCGCCGGCCGAATCCCCGGCGACCGCCATCCGCGTGGTGTCGGCCCCGAGCTCGGCGCCGTGCTCGGCCACCCACAACATTGCGGCCCAACCGTCTTCGACGGCGGCGGGGTAGCGGTGCTCGGGCGCCAGCCGGTAGTCGACGGACACCACGATCGCGTCGGCGCCCACCGCGTGCTGGCGGGCCGTGCCGTCGTAGGTATCGAGGTCGCCCACGACCCAGCCGCCGCCGTGGAAGAACAGCACCACGGGCGCGGCGTGCCCGGGATCGGCCGAGGGCCAATAGATCCGGATGCCGATCGCACCTTCCGGACTCGGAATGGCGCGGTCCTCGACCCGCAACTCGGGGTGCAGCGGCCGGCGCGGCAGGTCGCGGAACCGCTGCCGCGCCGCGGCGACACCATCGTCGGTTGATAGCCGGAACGGAACCGCATCCAGTACCTTCAGCAGGATGGGGTCGATACCAGGCTTTTCAGGGTTTCCACGGCTTCCCGGATTTTCCGCGGTCGTGTCCAAGCTGGGCATGGAAGTACCGTACGCACCTCGCCTGGTGTCCGGCGGTTGGGTGGTGGCCGGCTGGGCGGGCCTCGCCTATGGGGTCTACCTGACCGTGGTCGCCCTGCGGTCGCCGCCGGGAACGGCATTGACGGGGCACTGGATCCTGCAGCCGCCGTTCAAGGCGTCGATGGCGTTGCTGCTCACCGTCGCCGCGGCGGCGCACCCCATCGTCCGCGAGCGGCGCTGGCTGATGCCCGCGCTGCTGCTGTCGGCCGTCGGCGACTGGCTGTTGGCGATCCCGTGGTGGACGATGTCGTTCGGGCTTGGGCTGGCCGCATTCCTGTTGGCGCACTTGTGTTTCCTCGGTGCCCTGATACCGCTGGCCCGCACCTCCCGGGTGCGCCTCGCCGCCGTCGCCTTGATGTGTCTGGTCTCGCTGTCGTTGCTGACGTGGTTCTGGCCGCACCTGGCCCGCGACAAGCTCACCATTCCAGTGACGCTCTACATGATCGTGCTGACCGCAATGGTCTGCATGGCGCTGTTGGCCGACCTGCCGACGATCTGGACCGCGGTGGGGGCGGTGTGTTTCGCGGCGTCGGACACGATGATCGCCATCGGCCGGTTCATCCTGTACAACGACGCGCTGTCGGTCCCGATCTGGTGGTTGTACGCTGCCGCCCAGGTCTTGATCACGGCCGGGTTCTTCTTCGGGCGCGAGGAACCGGATTACGAAACCGACTACGACTACGAGTACGAGTACGAGTACGAGACCGGGTACGAGTCGGATTACGAGTCCGAGCCCGACGAAGGCTAGTTGTCGATCCCGTTGGCTGGCAAGGCAACTCCCGAGGTCGAGCCGATCGCCCGAGTGCTGCCCATGCTCTCGGTGCCGCACCTGGACCGCGAGTTCGACTACCTGGTGTCGGCCGAGCAGTCCGACGACGCCCAGCCCGGGGTCCGGGTGCGGGTGCGGTTCCACGGCCGGCTGGTCGACGGGTTCCTGCTCGAGCGCCGCAACGACACCGACCACACCGGCAAGCTGGGCTGGCTGGATCGCGTCGTGTCGGCCGAACCGGTGCTGACGCGGGAGATCCGGCGCCTGGTCGACGCGGTCGCCGCGCGCTACGCCGGTACCCGGCCCGACGTGTTGCGCCTGGCGGTGCCGGCCCGGCACGCCCGGGTGGAGCGTGAGCCCGCGGCGACGCTCCCGTTGCCCGCGCCGCCGCTTCCGGCGGCCGTCGACCCGTCGGCGTGGCAGGCCTACGGCCGCGGCGGGCAGTTCCTGGGGGCGCTTGCCGAATCCCGTGCGGCGCGGGCCGTCTGGCAGGCGCTGCCCGGCGAGTCCTGGGCGGACCGCTTCGCCGAGGCCGCCGCCCAGACCATCCGGACGGGACGGTCAGCGCTGGCGATCGTGCCCGACCAGCGCGACCTGGACACGCTCTGGGCGGCGGCGACGACCCGGATCGACAAGGAGTGCGTGGTGGCGCTGTCGGCGGGCCTGGGCCCGGCCGCGCGCTACCGGCGGTGGCTGGCGGCGCTGCGCGGCAAAGCGCGCCTGGTGATCGGCACCCGCAGCGCGGTGTTTGCGCCGCTGAGCGACCTGGGCCTGGTCATGGTGTGGGCCGACGCGGACGACAGCCTTGCCGAGCCGCGGGCGCCGTACCCGCACGCCCGGGAGGTGGCGATGCTGCGCGCGCACCAGGCCCGCTGCGCGGCGCTCATCGGCGGCTACGCGCGGACCGCCGAGGCCCAGGCGCTGGTGCGCAGCGGATGGGCGCACGACGTCGTCGCCGCGCGGCCGGTGGTGCGCGCCCGCACCCCGCGGGTGATCGCCCTGGACGACGCGGGCTACGCCGACGAACGCGACCCGGCGGCGCGCACCGCGCGCATCCCGTCCATCGCGCTGCGCGCCGCCCGCTCGTCGCTTCAGGCCGGGGCGCCGGTGCTGGTGCAGGTGCCCCGGCGCGGATACGTCCCGTCGCTGGCCTGCGGGCGCTGCCGCGCGATCGCCCGATGCCGGCAGTGCACCGGTCCGCTGGCACTGCAGGAGAGGGGACCCGGCGCCGTATGCCGGTGGTGCGGCCGCGCCGAACCGGCGCTGCGGTGCGCACGCTGCGGATCGGACGCGGTGCGCGCCGTCGTCGTCGGGGCCCGCCGCACCGCCGAGGAACTCGGCCGCGCCTTCGCCGGCACGCCGGTCGTCACCTCGGCGGGCGACGCCGTCGTGGCGGAGGTTGCCGACCGCCCGGCCCTGGTGGTCGCCACTCCCGGCGCCGAGCCCCGGGCGGCGGGCGGGTACGGGGCGGCGCTGCTGCTGGACACCTGGGCGCTGTTGGGCCGGCAAGACCTGCGCGCCGCCGAGGACGCCCTGTGGCGCTGGATGAGCGCCGCCGCGCTGGTGCGCGCCCGCGGCGACGGCGGCGTGGTGACGGTGGTCGCCGAATCGTCCATTCCCACAGTGCAATCGCTGATCCGCTGGGATCCGGTGGGACACGCGGAGGCCGAACTGACGGCGCGCGCCGAGGTGGGCCTGCCGCCCAGCGTGCACATCGCCGCCGTCGACGGAACGGCGGGCGCCGTCGCGGCGCTGCTCGATCAGGCCCGGCTGCCCGGTCGGGAGGATTTCCGCGCCGACCTGCTGGGCCCGGTGGACCTGCCGTCGGGCGTGCGCCGCCCGGCCGGCACCCCCGCCGGGGCGTCGGTGACCCGCATGTTGGTGCGGGTCCAGCGGGCGCAGGGCCTGGCGCTCGCGGCCGCCCTGCGCAGCGCCGTCGGCGTGCTCAGCGCGCGGGGAGACCACGAGCCGGCGCGGGTGCAGATCGATCCGCTGCACATCGGGTAGCGCCGAATCTGCGTTGTGGCGATAGTATTCGTGGGAAACAATCTCTGAGCTCGACATTGGAAGGCTGTTACACTTCCAACGCTTTGCTGGTGGACCGGGGAGCATGTCCGGAGGAGGGGCGCGATGGTGGCGGACAACTCGACGGCAGCCGACGAGTCTTTGGACGTGATCACGGACGCGCTGCTGACCGCCTCGCGTTTGCTGGTGGCCATTTCAGCGCGCTCGATCAGCCAGGTCGACGAGACCATCACCATTCCGCAGTTCCGGACCCTGGTGATCCTGTCCAATCGGGGGCCGGTCAACCTGGCCACGCTGGCCAGCCTGCTGGGTGTGCAGCCGTCGGCCACCGGCCGGATGGTCGACCGGCTGGTCGCCGCCGGGCTGATCGACCGCCTGCCGCATCCCACCTCTCGTCGCGAGCTGCTCGCCGCGCTGACCAAGCGCGGACGCGAGGTCGTGCGCCGGGTCACCGCGTATCGGCGCGCCGAGATCGCGACCATCGTCGAGAAGATGCCGCCGCCGGAGCGTCACGGGCTGGTGCGGGCCCTGACCGCGTTCACCGCCGCCGGCGGCGAGCCCGACGTCCACCTCGACGCCGACCTTGACCTCTAGCAGACCTGTAGCGGACCTGTAGCAGACCTGTAGCAGGTTCACCCCCGCTCGGCGGTGACCAGCAGGTACTCCCACCGCATGCCGCCGTCACGTAGGTACCGGCGCGCGAGTTCGACCAGTTGGGCGTCGAGCTCGGCGGCCAGCACCCGGTTGTGGCCGATGTTGGCGTACGCCTCGATCGTCGGGCCGTAGTGGTGCTTGAAGTACTCGTGTACGTCCTCGGGGCTGTCGAACCGGTTCACCCTCAGGTCGCGCCGCAGCGTCGTGACGCGGCCGACTCGCTCGCCGAGCAGGCCGGCGACGTAGCCCTCGCGGCCCCACAGCGCGGCGGGGAACACGGCGGGCGACAGGCTCGGCCGGTACGGCCTGATGGTGGCCAGCATCCGGCCGAAGAAGCCCTCCGGGGTCCAGCTGATCACGCCGATCGTCCCGCCCGGCCGGCAAACCCGCACCAGCTCGTCGGCGGCGCGCCGGTGGTCGGGCGCGAACTGCACGCCGATCGCCGAGATCACGGCGTCGAACTCGTTGTCGCCGAACGGCAGTGCGTGCGCATTGGCCTCGCGGTAGTCGAGAGTCAGCCCCAGCGCCGCCGCGCGCGCCTGGGACCGCCGCAGCAACTCGGGCGTGAGGTCGGTGGACACGACGTCGGCACCCGTCGCGGCGGCGGGCAGCGAGATGTTGCCCGAGCCGGCGGCCACGTCGAGCACCCGCGTGCCCGGTCCGATACCCGCCGCGGCGACCAGGACCGGGCCCAGCGGCGCCATCACCTCCTCGGCCATCAGGGCGTAGTCCCCGAGCGCCCACATGGCGCGATGTGTTGCCGCAAGGTCGTCTGGGGTGTTGGCGTCCACGGTGTCGAGCGTCATCGAACCTCCTGAATAGTAGTCATGAGAAACAATATACGGATGCAACTGTGTGAAACCTGGCCATGTCCTGCGGAGATCCGGTGCTTCCTACACTTGTGCGGTGCGCCTCGTCTTCGCCGGCACCCCCGAACCCGCGCTGCCCGCGCTGCGCACCCTCATCGACTCGCCCCGGCACGACGTGGTCGCAGTGCTGACCCGGCCCGACGCCGCGTCCGGGCGGCGCGGCAAGCCGGAGCCGTCACCGGTGGCCCGCGAGGCGCTCGAGCGCGGCATCCCGGTGCTGCGCCCGACGCGGCCCAATTCACCGGAGTTCGTCGCCGAGCTGTCGGAGCTGGCGCCGGACTGCTGCCCGGTGGTGGCCTACGGTGCGCTGCTGCGCGACGGCCTGCTCGCGGTGCCGCCGCACGGCTGGATCAACCTGCACTTCTCGCTGCTGCCCGCGTGGCGCGGCGCGGCGCCGGTGCAGGCCGCGATCGCCGCGGGCGACGCCATCACCGGGGCGACCACCTTCCGGATCGAGCCGAGCCTGGACTCGGGGCCGGTGTACGGCGTCGTCACCGAGACGATCCGGCCCACCGACACCGCGGGCGATCTGCTTGGGCGCCTTGCCCTTTCGGGGGCGGCGCTGTTGTCGGCCACGCTGGACGGCATCGCCGACGGGACGCTGACGCCGCGGCCGCAACCGGCCGACGGGGTCAGTATGGCGCCGAAGATCACGGTGGAAGCGGCCCGGGTGCGCTGGGAGCTGCCCGCGCCCGTGGTGGAGCGCCGGATCCGCGCCGTCACGCCCAACCCGGGCGCCTGGACGCTGTTCGGCGACCTGCGCATCAAGATCGGGCCCGTGCAGATCGACGGGGCCCCAATGCCGTTGGGGCCCGGCGTCATTCACGCGGACCGCAAGAACGTGTGGATCGGCACGGGCTCGGAACCGGTGCGGCTGGGCCAGATTCAGCCGCCGGGCAAGAAGTTCATGAACGCCGTGGACTGGGCGCGCGGCGCCCGCCTCGACCCCGCAGCCCGGGCGTCGTGAACAACCGGGGGCGCCCCAGGAGGCGCCGGCCGCTGGACCCGGCGCGCGCCGCCGCGTTCGAGGTGCTGCGGGCCGTTAGCGAGCGCGACGCGTACGCCAACCTGGCCCTGCCCGCGGTGCTGCGCCAACGCGGAATCACCGGCCGCGACGCCGCTTTCGCCACCGAGCTCACCTACGGCACCTGCCGCGCCCGCGGCCTGCTCGACGCGATCATCGCCGCGGCCGCGGGGCGACCGCCGGAAGCCATCGACCCGGTGCTGCTCGACCTGCTCCGGCTCGGCGCCTACCAGTTGCTACGCACCCGGGTCGACGCACACGCCGCAGTGTCCACCACGGTCGAGCAGGCCGGGATCGAATTCGATTCGGGCCGAGCGGGTTTTGTCAACGGCGTGCTGCGCACCATCGCCGGGCGGGACGAGAAGTCCTGGGTCGACGAGCTGGCCCCCGACCCGTCGCGGGACCCGGTCGGGCACGCCGCGTTCGTGCACGCGCACCCACGCTGGGTCGCGCAGGCCTTCGCCGACGCCCTGGGCGCGGCCGCCACCGAGCTCGACGCGGTGCTGGAAAGCGACGACGCGCGGCCCCAGGTGCACCTGGCGGCCCGGCCCGGGGTGCTGACCGCCGCCGAGCTGGCCGAGGCCGTCGGTGGCACCGTCGGCCGCTATTCGCCGTACGCGGTGTACCTGCCGGGCGGGGATCCCGGACGGCTGGCGCCCGTGCGCGACGGCACCGCGCTGGTCCAGGACGAGGGCAGCCAGCTGGTGGCCCGCGCGCTGACGCTGGCGCCGGTCGACGGCGACGCCGGGCGGTGGCTGGACCTGTGCGCCGGTCCGGGCGGCAAGACCGCGCTGGTGGCCGCGCTGGGCGCGGAGTCGGGCGCCCGTGTCACGGCGGTGGAGCCGGCGCCGCGCCGCGCCGACATGGTCGAGGAGAACACCCGCGGGCTGCCGGTCGACGTGCTTCGGGTGGACGGGCGGGAGAGCGGCCTCGAGCCCGGCTTCGACCGGGTGCTCGTCGACGCGCCGTGCACCGGGCTGGGCGCGTTGCGGCGCCGCCCGGAGGCCCGGTGGCGCCGCGGGCCCGCGGACGTGCCGGCGCTGGCCAAGCTGCAACGCGAGCTGCTGGCCGCCGCGATCGCGCTGACCCGGCCCGGGGGCGTGGTGCTGTACGCGACCTGTTCGCCGCACCTCGCGGAAACCGTTGGGGTGGTTGGCGACGCGCTGCGGCGTCATCCGGTGTCCGGGCTGGACACCCGGCCGCTGTTCGACCCCGTCACCGGGCTCGGGGAGGCAAATACGGTCCAGCTGTGGCCGCACCGGCACGGCACGGACGCGATGTTTGCCGCGGCGCTGCGCCGCGTCTGAAGTGAGGTTGGCCCCCTGGCTCAGTAATGTGGCGCTCATGCCTCGCAGTAGCGCGGGACCGCTGATCGCCCCGTCGATCCTCGCCGCCGATTTCGCCCGACTCGCCGACGAAGCGGCCGCCGTGCGCGGTGCCGACTGGTTGCACGTCGACGTGATGGACAACCACTTCGTGCCCAACCTGACCATCGGCCTGCCCGTGGTGGAGGCCATGCTGGCCACCACCACCATCCCGATGGATTGCCACCTGATGATCGAGGATCCCGACCGCTGGGCGCCGCCCTACGCCGAGGCGGGCGCCTACAACGTCACCTTCCACGCCGAGGCCACCGACAATCCCGTCGGCGTGGCCCGCGACATCCGCGCCGCCGGCGCCAAGGCCGGGATCAGCGTGAAACCGGGCACACCGTTGGAGCCCTACTTCGAAATCCTGCCGCACTTCGACACGCTGCTGATCATGTCGGTCGAGCCCGGTTTCGGCGGCCAGAGCTTCATCCCCGAGGTGCTCGGGAAGGTGCGCGCCGCGCGCAAGCTGATCGAGGCGGGGGAGTTGACCATCCTGGTCGAGATCGACGGCGGCATCAACGAGGACACCATCGAGCAGGCCGCCGAAGCCGGCGTGGACTGCTTTGTCGCCGGGTCGGCGGTGTACGGGGCGGAAGACCCGGAGGCCGCGGTCGAGGCGCTGCGGCGGCAGGCCGCGGCCGCATCCCCGCACCTGCGCGCTTGACGTCCTCCTCTGGCTGAAGGCAGAGGATTCCAACACCCATCCAACGACCTATGCGGCAGGAGGACAGAGTTGAGGTTCACGGTTCGTAGACCGGCCAATGCCGAGGTCTCCCCGTGCTGTCACCGCCCGTCCGGCGGCGATGTTGCGCGCGGCGTTCACGTCGGCGTTGCAGGGTCCCGCGGTGCAGGCTTCGCACTCGAAAACCGCTTGGCTCTTGCGGTTTGCGGGAGCAACATGCCCACACACGGCGCATCGCTGCGACGTGTACGCGGCCGGGACCTGCTCAACCCGACCAACCGCTTTGTGCTGCAAGCGCGCAGTGAGCAGGCCCCAACCGCTGCGGTTGATTCCGCGGTTCAGGCCGCGTTTGGCGCCGACACCTACACCGGGCTTTTCCACGGTTCCTCGCGCAGAGCGGGTCATTGCGCGCACGTCGAGGGATTCAATGCGGATCGTTTCGAACCGGTGCGCGATATCCGTGGTGGCCTTTTCGACCCAGTCCCTACGTCGGTCGGCCTCGCGAGCCTTGAGTTTCGCGATCGCGCGTTTCGTGCGAGCGTGCCGGTGAGAGCCACGCTTAGCGCGGGCCAGGCGCCGCTGCAGTACCTTCAGGCGCTTGGCCTCGCCGCGGCTCAGGCCGGGCGCATGCAGCAGTTCGCCGGTCGACAAGGCGGCCGCCACGGCGACGCCACGGTCGATGCCCACCACCGAGCCGTCAGCGGGCCCCGGGATGGGTTGCGGTGCGTGGGCGAACGCGATGTGCCACCGCCCGGCCCGATCACAGGTGACGCGGTAGGACTTAACACCCTCGGGAACCGGCCGCGACAGCCGAAACCGGATCCAGCCGACCTTGGGCACCCACACCCGAGCGAACCGACGATTCAGACGCTTCACATGGTGGGCCTTCACAGCGACCTGCCGAAAGCCCTCATGCACACCAGCTTTGCGCCACGTCGGGCGACGGTGGGTGCCGTTGAAAAAGTTGCGCATCGCTTGGGCGAAATCGCGCAACGACTGCTGCTGCACCGTCTGCGAGCCGGCTGCCAGCCACTCGTATTCGGCGCGGGCCGCCGTCAGCTGGGCGCACTGCTCGTTATAGCCAGGCGCTCGGCGACCCGGCTGCCAGTGCTGCTGCTGTTCGACCGCCAGGTTCCACACATACCGAGCGTGACGACAATGCTCGACCAACACCACCGCCTGCCGAGCAGTCGGAAACAACCGATAACGCGACATCCCCGCAATGTAACCGCCACCACCGACAACCCACACCCACCGAAAAGAGACGCGGCGTTCCCTCCCCCGGCTCAAGCCAGGGGTTTCCACACCGCAACAACCTGATGAACCAGCCCCAGTCGGTCGACAGCCTCGACGCGGCCATGCGCCTGGCGATCGAACACTCCTACCAGGTCAAGGGCACCACCTACCCGAACCCACCGGTCGGGTGCGTGATCGTCGACCCCGAAGGGCACGTCGTCGGCGTCGGCGCCACCGAGCCCGCGGGCGGCGACCACGCCGAGGTGCTGGCGTTGCGGCGGGCCGGCGGTCTGGCCGCGGGCGGCATCGCGTTCGTCACCCTCGAGCCGTGCAATCACTACGGCAAGACGCCGCCCTGCGTCAACGCCCTGATCGAGGCCAGGGTGGGCACGGTCATCTATGCCGTCGGCGACCCGAACGCGATCGCGGGCGGCGGCGCCGGCCGGCTGCAGGCCGCCGGCGTGCAGGTTCGGTCGGGGATCCTGGCCGACCAGGTGGCCGCCGGGCCGCTGCGCGAGTGGCTGCACAAGGTGCGCACCGGGCTGCCGCACGTCACGTGGAAGTACGCCAGCAGCGTTGACGGCCGCAGCGCCGCCGCCGACGGCACCAGCCAGTGGATCTCCAGCGAGGCCTCCCGGTTGGACCTGCATCGCCGGCGCGCCATCGCCGACGCGATCGTGGTCGGCACCGGCACGGTGCTGGCCGACGACCCGGCGTTGACCGCCCGGCTGGCCGACGGCTCGCTGGCCAACCGCCAACCGCTGCGGGTGGTGGTGGGCATGCGCGAAATACCGCCCGAGGCAAAGGTTCTCAACGACGATTCGCGCACCATGGTGATTCGCACCCACGACCCCATGGAGGTCATCAAGGCGCTGTCGGACCGCACCGACGTCCTCCTCGAAGGCGGCCCCACCCTCGCCGGCGCCTTCCTGCGCGCCGGGGCGGTCAACCGGATCCTGGCCTACGTGGCCCCGACGCTGGTGGGCGGCCCGATCACCGCCGTCGACGACGTGGGGGTGCCCACCATCGCGCGGGCGCTGCGCTGGCAATTCGACGGGATCGACCGGGCCGGCCCCGACCTGGTGCTCAGCCTGGTGCCGCAGGGCGGCTAGCGCCCCTTAGGGGGCGGGTGCCGGGTTGACTTCGGCCGGCTCCTCGGCGACTTCCGGTTCCTCGGCGTGTTCCTTGCGCCCGCTGACCAACAGCCCCAGCAGCGCGCCCACCACACAGATGCCGACGGTGACCAGGAAAATGTCGCCGTACATCGCCGCGAAGGCCTTGATGTACATGGTGCCCTGGGCGAGCACGCGCTCCAGCAGGGTGGCGTCCGGCGGGATCGCCGCTGTCAGGCCGGCGACGATCTGGTTGAACCGGTAGAAACCCCAGGCCGTCAGTGCGGCGACACCGATCAGCATGCCCGTCATGCGGGCCACCACCACCGCCGCCGAGGCGATGCCGTGTTGCGCGGCCGGGACCACCCGCAGGGCCGCCGACGACAGCGGCCCGATCACCAGGCCCAGTCCGAGGCCGGCCACCAACAGGTCGGCGTGGATCGTCGGCACGGTGAACAACCCGAAGACGTTGACCTTGTGCCCCAATATGTCTTCGCGCCAATAGTGAATCAGCCAGTAGCCGTAGGCGGCGATGAGCAGGCCGACGAAGATCATGATCCGGTCGCCGATGCGGGTGGCGATCCAGCCGCCGAGCACCGCGCCGATCGGCAGGGCGATCAAGAACCACAGCAGCAGCCCGGCCGCCTGGTTCTGATTCATCTGCAGCACGCCCTGCCCGAACAGCTCGACGTCGACCAGCGTCACCATCAGCGCCGCGCCCGCGGTCAACGAGGCGCCCAGCGCGGCCAGGAAGGGGCGGAAGTGCACCCCGGCCGGGTCGATCAACCGGGTTCGGGAGAACCGTTCCCACACCACGAAAGCCACCGCGGCGACGATCGCGCCGATCACCAGCGGCAACCCGTAGCTCGGCAGCACCTGCTTGCCGTCGGGGTTGGGGTTGTAAAGGCCGATCACCGCGAGCCCCAGCGCGATGGCCAGCAACAGGCCACCGACCAGGTCGATCCGTTCCGGCGCCTCCGTGCGATCGCGCGAGGGCAGGCTGAACTGGATCATCACCATCGCGATCAGCGTCAGCGGGACATTGATCCAGAACACGTATCGCCAGTCGTGAAACAACCAGACGATGAAGATGCCGTACAGCGGGCCCAGCACGCTGCCGAGCTCCTGGGCGGCGCCGATGCCGCCCAGCACGCCGGCGCGGTTGCGTTGCGACCACAGGTCGGCGCCCAGCGCCAGGGTGACGGGCAACAGCGCGCCGCTGGCCACGCCCTGGATGGTCCGGCCGGCGATCAGCATGTGGAAGTCGCCGAACTGACCGGCCAGCCCGGTGACCAGCGACCCCACGATGAACAGGGCCAGGGCCGCCTGCAACAGCAGCTTGCGGCCGAACCGGTCCGACGCCCGGCCCAACAGCGGCATGGCCGCGATGTAGCCCAGCAGGTACATCGTCACGATCCAGGTGATCCGCTGCAGCTGGTTCACCGGGATCCCGACGTCAGACATGATGTCGCGCATGATGGTGACCACGACGTAGGTGTCGAGGGCCCCGAGCAGCACCGCGAGGCTGCCCGCGCTGATCGCGACGCGGCGTCCGGCCCGAACGCTCATGAGATCACCGGGGGCTTGGTGACGTTGACCGGCGCGCCCCAGTTGGACATGTTCATCTGCAGCGAATTGCCCGAGCTCTTTTCCAGGCTGGCCTGAACCAGCTGGTGGTCGCCGTTCTCCTGGATCCACACCGTGCCCGGCACCTGCCCCGACGCGGTGAACTGCGGAACGAGCTTGTTCACCGCGTCCGCGGAGAACTTCCCGCTGACCTTGACGGCGTCCTGCCCGTTGATGTTGTCGCGCCCCTCGGCCTTGGCATCGGTGAAGTTGTTCAGCGCGTTGGCCAGCCCGGTGTCCGGGTTCAGGATCACCGAGACGTCGTAGATGTCGGACGCCTTCCCGAAATCGCTCCACTTGTTCGGTGTGAGCGTCGCGTACAGGTCGCCGTCGACGACGACGAAGTCGGCTTGAATGTCAGACCCCCCGACGGTGAGCGTGGCGTTTCCGGACGCGGCGGTGGCCGGCGCGTTGGTGAGGTCACCCGTCAGCACCTTGATGGGCAACCCCGGAATCTTTCCGTTCACCTTGATCACGAGGTGGGCGCTCTTAAGGTTCTTGGTCGTTGCGGCGGATTGCTTGACCAGGGTCGTGCCGTCGGGGAGCGGCCCGCCGCTCACCTTCGAGCCCGAGGAGCAACCGGCGATTAGAGCGGTGGCGAGAGTCAGGGAAGCGAGGACGGCCAATAGACGGTGGCGAGTCGGCATACCCTGCATCGTAGAGGGTGCCCGTGACCGGCTCGGGAAACGCGGGGCCCCCTCGGCCGCCCATCGGCCCGTTAACCTGGTGCAATGTTCACCGGAATTGTCGAGGAGCTCGGGGAGGTGACCGGCCGCGACGTCCTCGATGACGCCGCGCGGCTGACCATCCGCGGGCCGATGGTGACCGGCGACGCCGGGCATGGCGATTCGATCGCCGTCAACGGCGTGTGCCTCACGGTCGCCGAGCTGCTGCCGGACGGCCGATTCACCGCCGACGTGATGGGCGAGACCCTGAACCGGTCCAACCTGGGTGAGTTGCAAGTGGGCAGCCGGGTCAATCTCGAGCGCGCCGCGGCCGTCAACAGCCGGCTCGGCGGACACATCGTGCAGGGGCACGTCGACGGTACCGGCCGGATCGTCGCCCGCACGCCCTCCGAGAACTGGGAGGTCGTGCGGATCGAGGTGCCCGCGGCGGTGGCCCGCTACGTCGTCGAGAAGGGGTCGATCACCGTCGACGGCATCTCCCTCACGGTGTCCGGACTCGGCTCGGAGCCGCGGGACTGGTTCGAGGTCTCGCTGATCCCGACGACGCGGGAACTGACCACCCTCGGTGGTGCACCCGTTGGAACCCAGGTGAACCTCGAGGTCGACGTCATCGCCAAATATGTAGAGCGATTAATGAAAGCAGACCGCTAGCAGCGGCGGGGTGACATCGCTGCAGCGGTCTGCTCTCGGATCAGGGTGCGCCTGGCTACAGGCCGCGCCAGTTGGGGCCGTCCCAGTAGCCCCAGTCATTGAACTGGGCATTCCAGACGACCTGGGCCCACGGCGCCCACGGCGGCGGCGGGGGCATGGGCCGCGCCCACGGCGGAGGTGCGCCGTAGCCGGCCGGGCCGCCATAGTTGTCGTCCCAGTCGCGGCAGTTGTTCCAGTTCTGGTACGGGCCCCAACCCGGATCCCATTGCTCGCCCGGGCACCAGTGGTGGTGGTATGCGGGCGCCGGCGGAGGCGCCGCCTGGGCGGTCCCGGACGTCAGCCCGAGCGCGGCCGCGGCCATCCCGCCGGCCGCCAACGCACCGGTGCACAGGCGGACCCATGTCTTGGTTTGCGTGTTTGTGTTCATGCCCCTCACATTTCCCTTAATGGCGAGCCCAAAACGCCTTCCGCCGTCCCGCGCGGCGCCTCACACGTGGCTCATAGCTTGGGCTTACGCCGGGCTTATGGCGTGTGACCGGTTCGGCCGGAAAACCCGTGGCAATAACGGCGGCGGCGCGGTGGTTCATACTGAATGCAACTACGAGAGCAAGGCAGCAAGATGACGAGGTTGGACTCCGTCGAGAGGGCGGTTGCCGACATTGCGGCCGGTAAGGCCGTCGTCGTCATCGACGACGAGGAGCGCGAGAACGAGGGCGACCTGATCTTCGCGGCCGAGAAGGCGACGCCGGAGATGGTGGCCTTTATGGTCCGCTACACCTCGGGATACCTGTGCGTACCGCTGGACGGCTCGATCTGCGACCGGCTTGGGCTGCTGCCGATGTACGCGGTGAACCAGGACAAGCACGGGACCGCCTACACCGTCACCGTCGACGCTAGAAACGGTGTGGGTACCGGAATCTCGGCCTCGGACCGGGCCACGACGATGCGGCTGTTGGCCGATCCGGCCAGCGTTGCCGACGATTTCACCCGTCCCGGCCACGTGGTTCCGTTGCGCGCCAAGGACGGCGGCGTGTTGCGCCGGCCGGGCCACACCGAGGCCGCCGTCGATCTCGCCCGGATGGCGGGGCTGCAACCCGCGGGCGCGATCTGCGAAATCGTCAGCCAGAAGGACGAGGGCTCGATGGCCCAGACTGACGAGTTGCGCGTCTTCGCCGACGAGCACGACCTCGCGCTGATCACCATCGCCGATTTGATCGAGTGGCGGCGCAAACATGAGAAGCACATCGAGCGCATCGCCGAGGCGCGGATACCGACCCGGCACGGGGAGTTTCGCGCCATCGGCTACTCCAGCATCTATGAGGACGTCGAGCACGTCGCGCTGGTTCGTGGCGAGATCGCCGGGCCCAACGCCGACGGCGACGACGTGTTGGTCCGCGTGCACTCCGAATGCTTGACCGGCGACGTGTTCGGTTCTCGCCGCTGCGACTGCGGGCCCCAGCTGGACGCCGCGATGGCGATGGTCGCGCGTGAGGGGCGCGGCGTGGTGCTGTACATGCGCGGCCACGAGGGCCGCGGCATCGGCCTGATGCATAAGCTGCAGGCCTACCAGCTGCAGGACGCCGGCGACGACACCGTCGACGCCAACCTCAAGCTCGGATTGCCAGCCGACGCAAGGGATTACGGCATCGGCGCGCAGATCCTCGTCGACCTCGGCGTGCGCTCCATGCGGCTGCTGACCAACAACCCGGCCAAGCGGGTCGGGTTGGACGGCTACGGGCTGCACATCATCGAGCGGGTGCCGCTTCCGGTGCGGGCCAACGCCGAGAACATCCGCTACCTGATGACCAAGCGCGACAAAATGGGCCACGACCTGGTCGGGCTGGACGACTTTCACGAATCCGTGCATCTGCCGGGCGAATTCGGTGGTGCTTTGTGAGTGGTGGTGCCGGCATTCCGGACGTGCCGCCGCTCGACGCCTCGGGCCTGCGGCTGGCCATCGTGGCGAGCACCTGGCATGCGGAAATCTGTGACGCGCTGCTGGCCGGTGCCCGCAAGGTCGCGTCCGAGTCGGGCATCGACGACCCGACGGTGGTCCGGGTGATCGGGGCGATCGAGATCCCGGTGATCGCACAGGAACTGGCCCGCAACCACGACGCCGTCGTCGCCCTCGGCGTTGTAATCCGCGGCCAGACACCGCATTTCGACTACGTGTGTGACGCCGTGACGCAGGGGCTGACGCGGGTATCGCTGGACGCGTCGACGCCGGTGGCCAACGGGGTGCTGACCACCGACACCGAGGAGCAGGCGCTGGACCGCGCCGGGCTTCCGGAATCGGCCGAGGACAAGGGCGCCCAGGCCACCGGGGCGGCTCTCGCCACTGCGCTGACGTTGCGTGACCTGCGCGCTCGGTCGTGACTTCGCCGTCGAGCAGCGAGGTCTGGGATGTCGAGCTGCGTCCCCACCGCATGCCGTTATTCGTTTACATCGCCGCGTTTCTAATCGCCGCGGCGCACATCGTGGTGGGGCTGCTGCTGAAGATCAAGTCCAGCGGGGTGATCTTCCACACCTCCGATCAGGTGGCGGTCGCCGTCCTGGGTCTGGTGATCGCCGGGGGCGTGCTGTTGTTCGCGCGCCCACGGCTGCGGGTGGGACCGGCGGGGCTGTCGGTGCGAAACCTGTTCGGATACAAGCTGATTCCCTGGGCCGATGTGGCCGGCGTGTCGTTTCCGCCCGGCCGGCGGTGGGCGCGCGTCGACCTGCCCGACGACGAGTACGTTCCCCTGATGGCGATCCAGGCCGTCGACAAGGAGCGCGCCGTGGAGGCCATGGACACCGTGCGGTCCCTGGTCGCGCGATATCGGCCGGACCTCGGCTAAGCGCTGTACCATCACCGGGTGGCGCGTGATCTATGGGCGGCATCCGCGCTGGTCATGGCCGCGGTGATGGTGGGCGGTTGCGCAACCTCGGTGGCGGGTCGAGCGGTGCGGGCTCCCGGCCAACCTGGCGTCCCCGCGAATGCCCACCTGTCCATCTCGGCGCGCGAGCTGCTGTTGGCTGACGGGGATTCCACCCCGTTCGGCTCGGCGACGGCGACCCCGGTGGGTGACAACTACTTCACCAGCGCCCGACCACCGGAATGCTCGGCGGCCTTGCTGTTCAAAGGTTCCCCGCTGCTGCCGCCCGGCTCAGCGGAGCACGCCGAGTCGGCCTACCGTTTCGGCGGCCCGGCGCTCTACGCCGAATCGGTCGACGTCTACGACAAGGCCATGAAGGCCCACGACGTGGTGTCAAAGGGCTTCGCCGCCATAGCCAAATGCCACGGCGACGCCGTCGGTGCGTCGCCCACCGGGGTGTATCCGCCGATGCGGCTCAGTTTCTTCGGCACCACCGACGACGGCGTCCTGGTCTGGACGATGACCCATCCGAAGTGGACGTGTGACTACGGGCTGGCGGTGTTACCGCGGGTGGCTCTGTTGCTGTCGGCGTGTGACAGCAAGCCCGGATTTCCGATGAAGGACTGGGCGTCGAAGCGCCGGGCACAGATCGACCGCCGGACCGCCTGAGTCGAGAACTTGCCGGACGGTCGTGGCATGCGTACACATGTTCGGAATTCTTGCGCTTCCGAGGCAACGCCGAGTCTCGGGCGGCCGCCGACCATCACGCTCTGGAGCCGTGTCGGCCAGCACCGTCCACGAACCGCTTCGCGCCTGACTGCAATTCGGGTGCCGAACGCGACAGACTGTCGAACTCGACGTTCATGACCTCGGCCTCGCTTCGACCGGGCAAATTCGCTGCGGCGTGCCCACTGCGCCAATAGCGATCTGATACCCGTCTCTCTTGCGGCCGGCCCACAATTTGCCCACCTCAGAGCGACAATTCTCGCGGCCGCCGGGGCAGTCGCTCTGAGGCGGGCACAGAGGCACATCCTCCGAAGCCGGGACGGGTGTGATTGACGTTGCGAATGCGGTAGCCGCCTACACGTTGAACCCTCTGGGCCGGCGGGACCAACAGCTGCTCGACGGCACGGGCATTCTTGGAAGACACGAAGCTCTCGTAGCCCGAAAAGCGGAGCAGCCCAGCTACTTTGGCCCCGCGCCACCCGACCCGGATGACCCACGGCCGTTTTGTCGGGATTAAGGAAGGTCTGTTTGCGGTGTTTGCGGCGGCAACACCGGTCCTCCCGGCGGTTCTCCTACGGCTGCCGGAGGTGGGGCCGGAACTGGCATGCCCTCACCGGGAAGAACGGGTGCGCTGGCAAATCCAGCCGGTTCCATGTGGTCTCTGCACGCATTCGGAACGGGAACCATATACCACTTCCACGCGCCAGGGGGATTTGGTGCCGGTGCCATGCTGTTGTCGGGGCACCGCCATGTGCAACTGACACCGCCGGCACCCGGACCGCCAAGGCCGAGAGTGGCACCCCCGGCAATAGCCGCGCCGGCGTCGACAGCCAGGCCCCCTGCCTCACAGTGCAAATGTGATCCATTGATTTCGGTGGGCCAATCACAATAAGCGCCCTGGGCAAAGAAAACGTTGGCCCCGGTCAGGACGGCGGGATAATCACACAGGCCGGCGTGGGCCCGCGGGGCCGGGAAAATAATAATCACACCGGACACCATTATCGGAACGAGCCAAACTTTATTCATTGGGCGCCTCGCCTATGTACCCGACATGGGCGCGGGTGAACTCCGTGCACGTCGATGCGTCGCCCGCCCATGCCATGCCTCCATCCCCACAGCTACGGGCAACATCGCTGGACTTCGGTGATGTGTTACGCGTTAGCGCCAGCCCTCCGTGGCACAAACCGGGCCGCCGACACCCGACACCGACGAGGAACCGCCGTCCTACCGGCCTACTAGCCTGGGTACGTGCCAGATCCCGCAACGTATCGCCCCGCCCCCGGGTCCATCCCGGTCGAGCCCGGCGTCTACCGCTTCCGGGACGTGCACGGGCGCGTCATCTACGTCGGCAAGGCCAAGAGCCTGCGCAGCAGGCTGACGTCCTACTTCCAGGACATCGCCGCCCTGCATCCCCGCACCCGCCAGATGGTGACCACCGCGGCTAAGGTCGAGTGGACGGTGGTCAACACCGAAGTCGAGGCGCTGCAGCTCGAATACAACTGGATCAAGGAATTCGATCCGCGCTTCAACGTCCGCTACCGCGACGACAAGTCCTACCCGGTGCTGGCCGTCACCCTCAACGAGGAGTTCCCGCGGCTGATGGTGTACCGCGGCCCGCGGCGCAAGGGTGTCCGCTACTTCGGCCCCTACTCGCACGCGTGGGCGATCCGGGAGACGTTGGACCTGCTCACCCGGGTGTTCCCGGCGCGCACGTGCTCGGCCGGAGTGTTCAAGCGGCACAGGCAGATCGACCGGCCGTGCCTGCTCGGCTACATCGATAAGTGCTCGGCGCCGTGCATCGGCAGGGTCAGCGCCGAGCAGCACCGCCAGATCGTCGAGGACTTCTGCGACTTTCTGTCCGGCAAGACCGACCGCTTCGCCCGCGACCTGGAACACGAGATGAACGCCGCGGCCGAGCGACTCGACTTCGAACGGGCCGCGCGGCTGCGGGACGACCTGGGCGCCTTGAAGCGGGCCATGGAAAAGCAGGCCGTGGTGCTGGGCGACGGCACCGACGCCGACGTGGTTGCCTTCGCCGACGACGAGCTGGAAGCGGCGGTGCAGGTGTTCCACGTGCGCGGCGGGCGGGTCCGCGGCCAGCGCGGCTGGATCGTCGAAAAGTCCGGCGACCCCGGCGAATCCGGCGAGGAGCGGCTGGTCGAGCAATTCCTGACGCAGTTCTACGGCGAACAGGCCGAGCTCGGCGGCTCCGCCGACGAGGCCGCCAACCCGGTGCCCCGCGAGGTGCTGGTGCCGTGCCTGCCGTCCAACTCCGAGGAGCTGACCGCGTGGCTGTCCGGCCTGCGCGGCTCGCGCGTGACCCTAAGGGTGCCGCGGCGCGGCGACAAGCGCGCGTTGGCCGAGACCGTGCAGCGCAACGCGAAAGAGGCACTGCAGCAACACAAGCTGAAGCGCGCCGGCGACTTCAACGCGAGATCCGCCGCCCTGCAGAACATTCAGGACGCCCTCGGCCTGGCCGACGCGCCGCTGCGCATCGAATGCGTCGACATCAGCCACGTGCAGGGCACCGACGTGGTGGGTTCGCTGGTGGTGTTCGAGGACGGCCTGCCCCGCAAGTCCGACTACCGCCACTTCGGGATCCGGGAGGCGGCCGGGCAGGGACGCTCCGACGACGTCGCGTCGATCGCCGAGGTGACCCGCCGCCGTTTCGCGCGGCACCTCTCCGAACAGCAGGACCCCAATATGCTTTCCGCCGAAGGTAAATCGCGGCGCTTCGCCTATCCGCCCAACCTGTACGTCGTGGACGGCGGCGCGCCACAGGTCAACGCGGCCAGCGCCGTGCTCGACGAGCTCGGCATCACCGACGTCGCGGTGATCGGCCTGGCCAAGCGGCTGGAAGAGATCTGGGTGCCCTCGGAGCCGGACCCGATCATCATGCCCCGCAACAGCGAGGGCCTCTACCTCTTGCAGCGCGTGCGTGACGAGGCGCACCGGTTCGCCATCACCTACCATCGCAGCAAGCGATCCAAGCGAATGACCGCGTCAGCGCTGGACGCAGTGCCAGGATTGGGAGAGCATCGCCGCAAGGCACTGGTAACGCATTTCGGATCGATAGCCCGCCTCAAGGAGGCCACCGTCGACCAGATCACCGCCGTTCCGGGCATCGGCGTGGCCACGGCCACGGCCGTCCTCGAGGCGCTGAAACCCGAACAGCCCGAGGGCGCGCAGTGACCAGTCAGGCCGGCATCGACGTCGTACTGGTGACGGGATTGTCGGGGGCCGGGCGGGGCACCGCGGCCAAAGTGCTCGAGGACCTCGGCTGGTATGTCGCCGACAACCTGCCGCCCCAGCTTATTACGCGCATGGTGGATTTCGGGTTGGCCGCCGGTTCGCGCATCACCCAGCTGGCGGTGGTGATGGACGTGCGGTCGCGCGGCTTCACGGGCGACCTCGACGAGGTGCGCAACGAGTTGGCCACCCGCAACATCAGCCCGCGCGTGGTGTTCATGGAGGCGTCCGACGACATGCTGGTGCGCCGCTACGAGCAGAACCGGCGCAGCCACCCGCTGCAAGGCGACCAGACGCTGGCCGAGGGCATCGCCGCCGAGCGCAGGATGCTGGCCCCGGTCCGCGCCACCGCCGACCTGATCATCGACACGTCGACGCTGTCGGTTCGGGGCCTGCGGGAGAGCATCGAGCGCGCGTTCGGCGGCGACACCGGCGCGTCCACGGCCGTCACCGTCGAATCGTTCGGCTTCAAGTACGGCCTACCGATGGACGCCGACATGGTGATGGACGTCCGGTTCCTGCCCAACCCGCACTGGGTGGACGATTTGCGCCCACTCACCGGCCAGCACCCCGCGGTGCGCGACTACGTATTGGGCCAGCCGGGCGCGGGAGAGTTCCTCGACGCTTACCATCGATTGCTAAACCTGGTTGTCGACGGCTACCGCCGGGAGGGCAAGCGCTACATGACGGTCGCCATCGGCTGCACCGGCGGCAAGCATCGCAGCGTCGCGATCGCCGAGGCATTGATGCAGCGGCTGGGGGGTAACCCGCAGCTGACGGTGCGGGTGCTGCATCGGGATCTGGGTCGCGAATGAACGAAGGCATCGTTGCGCTGGGGGGCGGGCACGGCCTGTACGCGACGCTGTCCGCCGCGCGGCGGCTGACGCCCTACGTCACCGCCGTGGTCACGGTCGCCGACGACGGCGGCTCGTCCGGCCGGCTGCGCAGCGAGCTGGACGTGATCCCGCCCGGCGACCTGCGAATGGCCTTGGCGGCGTTGGCATCTGACAGCCCGTATGGCCGGCTGTGGGCGACCATCCTGCAGCACCGATTCGGCGGCACCGGCGCCCTGGCCGGGCACCCGATCGGCAACCTGCTGCTGGCCGGCCTGTCCGAGGTGCTGGCCGACCCCGTCGCCGCCCTGGACGAACTGGGCCGCATCCTCGGCGTCAAGGGCCGGGTGTTGCCGATGTGCCCGATCGCGCTGCAGATCGAGGCCGACGTGTCCGGCCTGGAGGCCGACCCGCGGATATTCCGGCTGATCCGCGGCCAGGTGGCGATCGCGACCACGCCCGGCAAGGTGCGGCGGGTGCGGCTGCTGCCGCCCGACCCGCCGGCGACGCGGCAGGCCGTCGACGCGATCATGGCCGCGGACCTGGTGGTGCTGGGACCCGGGTCGTGGTTCACCAGCGTGATCCCGCACGTGCTGGTCCCGGGCCTGGCGACGGCGCTGCGGGCCACCACCGCCCGGCGCGCGCTGGTGCTCAACCTGGTGGCCGAGCCGGGGGAGACGGCCGGCTTCTCGGTGGAGCGCCACCTGCACGTGCTGGTCCAGCACGCTCCCGGGTTCACCGTGCACGACATCATCATCGACGCCGAACGGGTGCCCAGCGAACGCGAACGCGAGCAACTGCGCCGCACCGCGACGCTACTGGAAGCCGAGGTCCACTTCGCTGACGTGGCCCGACCTGGTACACCTTTACATGACCCGGGCAAGCTCGCCGCGGCGCTGGACGGGGTCCGAGCGGGTCACAAAGGTCGAGGAGCCCCTTTGGATCGGACCACCGCACAGCTGCCGGTCGAAGTTGAGACGAGGGGTGACGACGCGTGGCGATGACGACCGAAGTCAAGGACGAGCTGAGCCGCCTGGTGGTGAAATCGGTCAGCGCGCGGCGCGCGGAGGTCACGTCCCTGCTGAGGTTCGCCGGGGGGCTGCACATCGTCGGCGGCCGGGTGGTCGTCGAGGCCGAGGTGGACCTGGGCAACGTCGCGCGCCGGCTGCGTAAGGACATCTTCGAGCTCTACGGATACAACGCCGTCGTGCATGTGTTGTCCGCCAGCGGGATTCGCAAGAGCACCCGGTACGTGCTGCGGGTGGCCAACGACGGCGAGGCGCTGGCGCGCCAGACCGGGCTGCTCGACATGCGGGGGCGTCCGGTGCGCGGGCTGCCGGCCCAGGTGGTCGGCGGCAGCGTCGCCGACGCCGAGGCGGCCTGGCGGGGGGCCTTTTTGGCGCACGGGTCGCTGACCGAGCCGGGACGTTCGTCGGCCCTGGAGGTCAGCTGCCCGGGCCCGGAGGCCGCGCTGGCGCTGGTCGGCGCCGCGCGACGGCTGGGGGTCAGCGCCAAGGCGCGCGAGGTGCGCGGCGCGGACCGGGTGGTGGTGCGCGACGGTGAGGCGATCGGCGCCCTGCTGACTCGGATGGGGGCCCAGGACACCCGGCTGGTCTGGGAGGAACGGCGGATGCGCCGCGAGGTCCGCGCGACGGCCAACCGCCTGGCCAACTTCGACGACGCCAACCTGCGGCGGTCGGCGCGGGCGGCGGTCGCGGCGGCCGCCCGGGTGGAGCGCGCGCTGGAGATCCTCGGCGACGGCGTCCCGGACCATCTGGCGTCGGCGGGCCGGCTGCGCGTCGAGCACCGGCAGGCGTCGCTGGAGGAACTGGGCCGCCTGGCCGACCCGCCGATGACGAAAGACGCTGTGGCCGGCCGGATTCGGCGCCTGCTGTCGATGGCCGACCGCAAGGCGAAGGTCGAAGGAATCCCCGACACCGAGTCGGCGGTGACGCCCGACCTGCTGGAGGATGCTTAACTAGCAGCAAATTGCTGGGCGTGACGGTCGGGGGAGGGCTACGGTCATCGCATGAAGCGGCTTTCGAGTGTCGATGCGGCGTTTTGGTCTGCGGAAACCGCGGGCTGGCACATGCATGTGGGTGCGCTGGCGATCTGCGATCTCACCGATGCCCCCGAATACAGCTTTGAACGCGTCCGCGAGCTGATCATCGAGCGGCTGCCCGAGCTGCCGCAGCTGCGGTGGCGGGTCACCGGCGCGCCGTTCGGGCTGGACCGGCCGTGGTTCGTCGAGGACGAAGAGCTCGATATCGATTTCCACATCCGTCGCATCGCCGTTCCGGCCCCGGGCGGCAGGCGCGAGGTCGACGAGCTGGTGGGTCGGCTGATGTCCTACAAGCTGGACCGTTCCCGACCGTTGTGGGAGCTCTGGGTCATCGAGAACGTCAAGGGCAACCGGGTCGCGACGCTGACCAAGATGCACCACGCGATTGTCGACGGAGTCTCGGGCGCCGGGCTCGGCGAAATCCTGCTCGACGTCACACCCGAACCCCGTCCGCCGCAAACGGAGACGGTCGGGTCGCTCGTGGGATTCCAGCTTCCGGGGCTGGAGCGGCGCGCGATCGGCGCGCTGATCAACGTCGGCGTCAAGACGCCCTTCCGCGTCGCCCGGCTGGTGGAGCAGACGCTGCGCCAGCAGGTCGCCGCGCTGGGCGTCAGCAGCAAGCCGCCGCGCTACTTCGAAGCGCCCAAGACGCGCTTCAACGCACCGGTGTCGCCGCACCGGCGGATCACCGGCTGCCGCGTCGAGCTGGACCGTGCCAAGGCCGTCAAGGACGCCTTCGGCGTCAAGCTCAACGATGTGGTGCTGGCGCTCGTGGCCGGGGCCGCCCGAACGTACTTGATGAAGCACGACGAATTGCCCGCCAAACCGCTCATTGCGCAGATCCCGGTCTCGACGCGCACCGACGAAAGCAAGAGCGACATCGGCAACAAGATCAGCTCGATGACCGCGTCGATGGCCACCAACATCGAAGACCCCGCTGATCGGCTGATGGCCATCCACGAAAGCACCCAGAGCGCCAAAGGGATGGCCAAGGCGCTGTCGGCACACCAGATCATGGGCCTTACCGAGACCACGCCGCCGGGATTGCTGCAGCTGGCCGCCCGCGCCTACACCGCTACCGGACTCTCGCGCAACCTGGCCCCCATCAACCTCGTCGTGTCCAATGTCCCGGGCCCGCCGATGCCGCTGTATATGGCGGGCGCCAAATTGGAGTCGCTGGTGCCGCTCGGCCCGCCCGTCATGGACATCGCCCTGAACATCACTTGCTTCTCCTACGAGAAATACTTGGACTTCGGCTTTGTCACCACCCCCGAAGTCGCCAATGACATCCACGAGATGGCCCGCGCCATCGAGCCGGCGCTGACCGAGCTGGAGAAGGCCGCGGCGCGGGAGTGATCGGCTAGACCGACTGGCGTGACGCCCCCGTTAGCGGCGGGGCGGATTCTTCGCGTACACCCAGGACAGGAATTGCGCGACGGCCTCCGCCGACTTGTGCGCTCGCGGGGAGCTGAAGATGTCGAAAGCGTGTTGGGCGTGCGGCAATTCGGCGTAGGCGACGGGGGACTTCGACACCCCGCGCAACTCTTCGGCGAACTCCTGCGCCTCGCCGACCGGGATCAGGGAGTCGTCGTGGCCGTGCAGGATGAAAAACGGCGGCGCGTCGTCGCGCACCTTGCAGATCGGCGAGGCGTCGGTGTAGATATGCCGGTGCGTCGCGAATTTCCTTTTGACGACGTACTTTTCGAGCAGCCCGACGAACTCCGGGCGGCCCTCGCCCTCGGTGGAAAACCAGTCGTAGCGCCCGTACACCGGAACCGCGGCGGTCACCGAGGTGTCGGCTTCCTCGAAGTCCGGCTGAAATTGCGGGTCGTTGGGGGTCAGCGCCGCCAGCGCGGCCAGGTGCCCGCCGGCGGACCCGCCGGTGATCGCGACGAAGTCCGGGTCACCGCCGAACCGCGCGATGTTCTCCTTGACCCAGGCCAGCGCCCGTTTGACGTCGACGATGTGGTCGGGCCAGGTGTGCACGGGTGACACCCGATAGCCGATCGACACGCACACCCAGCCGCGGGCGGCCAGGTGGCTCATCAGCGGGTAGGCCTGCGGGCGGCGCATCCCGATCACCCACGCGCCGCCGGGCACCTGCAGCAGGACCGGAGCCTTGGCGTCGCGCGGCAGGTCGCGGCGGCGCCAGATGTCGGCCAGGTTGGCGCGGCCGTGCGGGCCGTAGGACACCACGTTCGTCTTCTCGACGTAGCGCCGGCGGGCCACCGTGTTGCCCAGCGGCAGACTGCGCCGCCCGCTGCGGGTGGGCTTCGTGTGCGGCAGCGCCTCCAGCGCCTCGGCGTAGTCGTGCCCCAGTTGTTCGCGCAGGCCCGCCTCCAGCACCGGGCCCGGCGTGGTGACGCCGCGATACCGGATCACGCCCAGGATGGCCCAGGACGCGGCCGTCAGCGCCAGCGCGGCCTTGCCGCGCCGCCCGGCGAAGTCGCCGCGGCGCCCGCGGCGCAGCGCGTCCAGCAGCGAGGCGGTGAAGTACACCCCGGGCACCTCCGACGTCGGCCAGCCGAACCAGAACACCAGGACGGTGCTGTAGCCCTTGCGGGCCAGCGGCCGTAATCCATTGGCGGCGTTGGCAAGTTCGACCGCCGCGCGCGCCAACGGGCGAGGCTTGCGCAGCGTGCGGGCTAGCCGCATCAGCCGCCGACCCGGGACAGCAGCTCGTTGCGCAGGATCTTGCCGGTGCTGCCGCGGGGTAGCTCGTCGAGGATGGCGATCTCGCGGGGCACCTTGTAGTTGGCCAGGTTGTCGCGCACGTGTTGCTTGAGCGTGTCGACCGTGGCGGACGCGCCCGGGGCCAGCACCACGAAGGCCGCCAGC
This sequence comes from Mycobacterium sp. NGS64, assembly GCF_059812245.1. Taxonomy (NCBI): domain Bacteria; kingdom Bacillati; phylum Actinomycetota; class Actinomycetes; order Mycobacteriales; family Mycobacteriaceae; genus Mycobacterium; species Mycobacterium sp. NGS64. The sequence goes on from NZ_JCALCI010000001.1 coordinate 1,440,628, forward strand.
CGCTGACCGTACTGCTCGTCGTCCACGCCGATCACCGCGGCCTCGGCGACCTCGGGGTGCGCCGCCAGGATCTTCTCCACCTCGATCGGGTAGACGTTCTCGCCGCCGGAGACGATCATCTCGTCGTCGCGCCCCACGACGAACAGGCGCCCGGCGTCGTCGAGGTATCCGACGTCGCCCGACGACATGAACCCGGCGTGGAAGTCTTTCGTGGTGCCGGAGGTGTAGCCCTCGAACTGGGTGTCGTTGCGGACGTAGATGGTGCCGACCTCGCCGGTGGGCAACTCGTTGAATTCCTTGTCCAGGATCCGGATTTCGGTTCCGCCGGCCGGCTTGCCCGCGGTGTCCGGCGCCGCCCGCAGGTCGGCCGGGGTGGCGGTGGCGATCATGCCGGCCTCGGTGGCGTTGTAGTTGTTGTAGATGACGTCGCCGAACTGGTCCATGAACGCGATGACGACATCGGGTCGCATCCGCGAACCGGAGGCTGCGGCGAAGCGTAATGACTTGCAGCTGTAGCGGTTTCGCACCTCGGGCGGCAGCTCCATGATCCGGTCGAACATCACCGGCACGACGGCCAGGCCGGTCGCCTGGTGCCGGTCGATGAGGTCGAGGGTGGCCTCCGGGTCGAACTTGCGCCGGGTGATGATCGTGCAGGCCATCGACGCGGCGAAGATCAATTGCGAGAAGCCCCAGGCGTGGAACATCGGGGCCACGATCACGATGTTTTCCTCGGCCCGCCACGGCGTGCGGTCCAGGATGGCCTTGAGCGTGCCGATCCCCGCGTTGCCGCCGGTTTGGTTGGCGCCCTTGGGCATTCCGGTGGTGCCCGAGGTGAGCAGGATCATCCGGCCCTTGCGGCTGCCGCGCCGAGGCTGTCCCCCGCGAGCGGGAGGTGCCCCCAGTCCGGCGTGGTCGGTGATGAGCTTCTCCACCGTCAATTCGTGCTGCCCGCTGGTCCACGCGACGATGCGGGTGGCGTCGGGTGTGTCGGCCAGCGCCCGGTCCACCGTCTCGGTGAACTCCTCGTCGTAGATGACGGCGTCGACGCCCTCGCGGCCGACCACCTCGGCCAGCGCCGGCCCGGCGAACGACGTGTTGAGCAGCACCACGTCGGAGCCGATCCGGCTGACGGCCACCACGGCCTCGACGAAACCGCGGTGGTTGCGGCACATGATCCCGACGACCTTGGGCGGCCCCGCAGGCAATCCCTGCAGCGCGGCCGCCAGCGCGTTGATCCGCTCGTCGAGCTGCCGCCAGGTCAGCGTGCCGAGCTCGTCGATCAGGCCGGGACGGTCCGGGCAGCGCTGCGCCGCGCTGGCGAAGCCCACGGTCATGCTCATGCCCTCGCGGCGCATCGCCGCGGCGATCCTGAGGTAGCGGTCGGGGCGCATCGGCGCGATCATCCCGGCGCGCCGTAGTGTCCCAAAAATGCCGAGGGCCTCGTCCATTCGAGATGCCATGGCTCAGCCCAGGATCGGGAAACGGCGCTTGGCGGCGAGGTCACGCAGGGCCTGCTGCATCACCGACCGCACGTGCTCGTCGACCTCGTCGACGTCCGGGTCGTCGCCGAACTGCGCGGCGATGTCGATCGGTTCGAGCACCTGCGTCACGATCTTGGTGGGCAGCGGCACGTTGGGCGGGATAACGGCGCTGAACCCGAACGGGAAGCCGAACGACAGCGGCAGGATCGCGCTGCGCAGCAGGCGTTTCACGCCCAGCCGCTCGGCCAGCCACGTGCCGCGGGAGAGGTAGAGCTGGGTTTCCTGTCCGCCGATGGACACCGCCGGAACGATGGGCACGCCGGCCTCGATCGCCGTGCTGACGTATCCCTTGCGGCCGTTGAAGTCGATGACATTCTCCGACAGCGTGGGCCGGTAGGCATCGTAGTCACCGCCGGGGAAGACGACCACGACGCCGCCGGACCGCAGGGCCTTGGCCGCGTTCTCCCTATTGGCGCGGATGTAGCCGGTGCGCCGGAAGAATTGCCCGGTGGGGCCGGTCATCAGGATGTCGTGGCTCAGCGTGTACACCGGCCGGTCGTAGCCGAACTTCTCGTAGAAGTGGACGCTGAAAATCGGGACGTCCATGGGGAACATGCCGCCGGAGTGGTTGCCGACCACCAGCGCCCCGCCGGACGGGAATGAATCCAAGCCGTGCACCTCGGACCGGAAGTAGGTCTTCAGGAACGGGCGCATCACGCCCATCACGCGCTGGGTCAGACCGGGATCGAACTTGTCGATGTCCTCGATGTCGGCGCTGTCGGTGTCGGTCACATTTCTCCCTTGAGGTGCCGGCGCGGCCGCACTGCCGCGTCGAGTTCCTAGATGGTAGCGACCGAATACCCCCAGGGCGGTTTGAGCCAACCTGCAACGGAGGTATCCAGTGCCAATGCCTATGGCGCCGGCCCGATGAGGGGGCTATTGTTACGTGGCCAATGACCCTGCCCAGCGAAAAGAGGCGAAAATGGACGTCGCCGGATTGTCCGATGAGCGCGGTACTCGCTCGATCGCTGGGCACGTGTCGAACGGCGTTCGCGACCGGCGCGGGCGCCGGCCCCGCAGCAGTGCGGTCCGCCCCGGCCCGGTCAACGTCCGCCAACCGGTGGCCAGGCCGGATTCTCCGGCGGCGGTAGCCGCGACGGCCGACCGCCGCCAGGCCGACTACTTCCGCCGGGTGCTCGTGCAGAACCGTCGCCACATAGAGCACCGGCTCGCGGAGTACCAGAAGGCGATCGCGACCGCTGATGCCACCGGCGATGCCGAAGGCGCCGCCAGCGTCCGCCGGATGGCGCGCCTCGAGGAGCAGGAACGCCAAACCCTCGACGGGCTGATCGAAAAGCTGCAGCGCCGATTCCCGCCCCCGAATCGAGCCGCCACCCGTTAGGGGCCGCCGCCCCGCCTCATTCAGGGCTCAATCACGCTGCGCGTCAGCGATTTTCGCCTGACCCATACCGTTGCCTCACAGGCTACGGATAGATTGTATTCGCACAGCTGGTTTCATCTGCGACAGGAATGAGGCCGCCCATGGGATTCATGTCACCGGAACTTCCGGACGTCGACCCCGACACGTGGCTGGCGCGGCCCCGGGCAGCGCGACTGCAGATCGTGACCCGGCACTGGGCGGAACACGGCTTCGGCACCCCGTATGCGGTCTATCTGCTGTACCTGTTCAAGATCGCCTTGTACGTCGCGATCGCGGCGGCGATCATCTCGCTGACCCCCGGCCTGGGCGGGCTGGGCCGCATCGGCGAGTGGTGGACCCAGCCGATCGTGTACCAGAAGTTCATCGTCTTCACGCTGTTGTTCGAGGTGCTGGGCCTCGGCTGCGGGTCGGGCCCGCTGACCGGGCGGTTCATGCCGCCGGTCGGTGGATTCCTATATTGGTTGCGGCCCAACACGATTCGGCTGCCGGCGTGGCCCGGCAAGGTGCCGTTCACCCGCGGGGATACCCGCACCGTCGTCGACGTCGCCCTCTATGCCGTGGTGTTGGCCGGCGGTGTGTGGGCGCTGCTGGCGCCCGGCCCGCTGATCGACCCCGTCCGGGTGCTGCCCACGATCGTGGCGCTGGCCGTGCTGGGTCTGCGTGACAAGACAATCTTCCTCGCGGCCCGCGGCGAACACTATTGGCTGAAGCTGTTCGTGTTCTTCTTCCCGTTCACCGACCAGATCGCGGCCTACAAGCTCATCATGCTGTGCCTGTGGTGGGGGGCGGCGACCTCCAAGCTCAACCACCACTTTCCGTACGTCGTGTCGGTGATGACGAGCAACAACGCGCTGCTGCGGCCCAAGCTGTTCAGCCCCTTCAAGCGCGCGCTGTACCTCGACCATGTCAACGACCTGCGGCCCTCGTGGTTGCCGAAGATGATGGCTCACGTCGGTGGCACCACGGCGGAATTCGTCGTCCCGACGGTTCTGGTGTTCGTAGCCGGCGATCAGCCATGGCGGTGGTTCCTCATCGGGTTCATGGTGATCTTCCACCTCAACATCATTTCGAACCTCCCGATGGGAGTTCCGTTGGAGTGGAACGTGTTCTTCATCTTCTCGCTGTTCTATCTGTTCGGGCACTACGGCGCGATCCGCGCCACCGACCTTCGGTCCCCGCTGCTGCTCGCCCTCATCCTCGTCGCGGTGGCCGTAGTGATCGCGGGAAACATGTTCCCCGAAAAGATTTCGTTTCTGCCCGCGATGCGCTACTACGCGGGCAATTGGGCCACCAGCGTCTGGTGTTTCCGCGCGGGCGCCGAGGACAAGATCGAAGCCGACATCGTGAAAAGCTCTGCGCTCGTGGTGAATCAGCTGGCCAAGCTGTACGGCGCCGGGACCGCCGAGGTGATGTCGGACAAGGTGGCGGCGTTCCGGGCGATGCACACGCATGGCCGGGCGCTCAACGGCCTGTTGCCCCGCGCGATCAACAACGAGGCCGAATACAGCATCCGTGAGGGCGAAGTCGTCGCCGGGCCGTTGGTCGGCTGGAACTTCGGCGAGGGCCACCTGCACAACGAGCAGCTGCTCGAGGCGGTGCAACGGCGCTGCCGGTTCGAGGAGGGTGACGTCCGAGTCATCGTGCTCGAGGGCCAACCGATCCACATCCAAAAGCAGTGGTACCGCATCCTCGACGCCAAGGCGGGCGTGATCGAGGCCGGTTACGTCGACGTCGCAGACATGCTGACCCGCCAGCCATGGCCCGAGCCCGGTGACGAGTTCCCGGTCCACGTCACGACGCGCGCCGTAGCCGAAACGTGACTCAGGCTTGATCGAATCGCTAACGCGCCCTTGCACTTCCGCTGTTCACGGCGCCCGTACCATGGCTATTACAACCATGTCAGTTAAACAGGGACTGGAGCCATGCGAGCGGTCGTTCGGTGTGTTCTTGCGGTGAGCGCTGTCGCTGCGAGCGTGGCCACCGGGCCGACCGACATCCGCCTGGCCGCAGCCACCTGGCCGGATGGATCCGCCGTCGCGTCGGTGTCACCCGCGCGCGGCGAGGTGGTCGGGGTGGCGCACCCCGTGGTGGTGACGTTCAGCACTCCCGTCGCCAACCGGCGCGCGGCCGAGCGCGCCGTCCGGGTCACATCGGCCCCCCCGATGACCGGCAGGTTCGAATGGCTCGACAACGAGGTCGTGCAGTGGGTTCCCGACCACTACTGGCCGGCGCACAGCACGGTCGCGCTCTCGGTGGGCGGACGGCCCACGGAATTCGCCACGGGTCCCGCCGTCGTCGGGACTGCCAACATCGCCGACCACACCTTCACGGTGACCGTTGACGGCGTCGAGTCGGGACCGCTGCCCGCGCCGCACCACCGTCCCCACTGGGGGGAGGCGGGCGTGCTGCCGGCCTCGATGGGCAGGCCCGAGTACCCGACTCCGGTCGGCTCCTACACCGTCCTGTCCAAGGACCGCACGGTGATCATGGACTCGAGCAGCGTCGGCATCCCCGTCGACGACCCCGACGGATACCGGATCCCGGTGGACTACGCCGTGCGCATCACCGGCCACGGCCTCTTCGTCCATTCGGCCCCGTGGGCGGTCAACGCGATGGGCCTGGAGAATGTCAGCCACGGCTGCATCAGCCTGAGCCCCGAGGACGCCGAGTGGTACTACAACACCGTCCACGTCGGCGACCCGGTGATCGTGGAGGACTCGCCACGGCGCCAGCCACCGCCACGGCCGCAGCCCCCGCTGCTGTGGGAGGCCCCACCCAGCTGACAACTGATGAACAAACCCGCCGGGCTTGGCCCGGCGGGTTTGTTCGTAACTGGGAAGGGGATCCGCGTCAGCGCGCGGGCCCGGGCGCGGTCGGCTGGCCGGGGGCCGGGCCGCCGGCGGGCGCCGGACCGGTCGGCGCGCCCTTGCCGGTCCCGGACATGTCGATGATCGGGGCGGCCGGGGCGGCGGCGTCCAGCGGACCACCGGCGAGCGCAATCAGCGGAGCGCCGACGGGCACCACCGGGACCGGCGCACCCACCGGGATGGGGGCACCCACGGGGACCGGCGCACCCAGCGGCACCGGGGCGCCGACGGGCACGGGGGCACCGACCGGGACCGGCGCACCCACCGGGACCGGCGCACCAGCCGGCACCGGCGGCCCGAGAGCGATCAGCGGGGCACCGGCCGGGACCACCGGGACCGGCCCGGGCGCCACGATCGGTACGCCGGACATGTCGGTGAGCGGGGCGCTGGACGTGCATACGGTGGCGGCCGGTGCCGGCCCGCCGGGTGCCGGCGCGCCCCCTCCCGGCCCGCTCACCGGTGTGCCGCCCGCTTCGGGTGCGCCGGCCAGCGGCGCGCCCCCGGCCAGTGGTCCCGCCGCGCCCGCCGGACCGCCGGCTGCCGGAGCACCGACCTCGCCGGACTGACCCTGGATGCACGCGTAGCCGCCGGTCTTCAGCGGGGTGGCTGCCGCATCCGGGCTCAACGCTATGGCGGCCCCACACAGCCCAGCGATGGCACCAACTGTGATGTTGAACCGATCAAAGCCCGTCATCAACGTCGACTCCTTTAGCGTTCGCTATCCAATGCGGCAGCAGAACCGCATAGCTGTCCCGCAGCCGTGTCGAATGTATGACCCCCCGGTGCTATTGCACACGCGACGATTCCGGGGCTTATCGAACCGATACGAACCAGACACGCTCCGGTTATCGCGGGTGTTCGCTGTGACCGGCAAGCGGTGGTGCGCGTCACTGATCTAGGCTGACGGCGAGCGCGTAATCAGCGGACTCGCCGAAGACATCAGAAGACAGGGAGAGATCAAGTGACGGTCCGAGTGGGTATCAACGGCTTCGGCCGAATCGGACGCAATTTCTACCGGGCGTTGCTGGCCCAGCAGGAGCAGGGCACGGCCGATGTCGAGGTGGTGGCGGTCAATGACATCACCGACAACGCCACGTTGGCGCATTTGCTCAAATTCGACTCGATCCTGGGCCGGTTGCCCGACGACGTGAGCCTCGAGGGTGAGGACACCATCGTGGTGGGCACTCGGCGGATCAAGGCACTCGAGGTGCGCGAGGGTCCCGCGGCGATGCCGTGGAGCGACCTCGGCGTCGACGTGGTGGTGGAATCCACCGGGCTGTTCACCAACGCGGCCAAGGCGAAAGGCCATTTGGAGGCCGGGGCCAAGAAGGTGATCATCTCCGCGCCGGCCACCGATCCCGACATCACCATCGTGTTGGGCGTCAACGACGACCGCTACGACGGCAGCCAGAACATCATCTCCAACGCCTCCTGCACGACGAACTGCCTCGCGCCGGTGACCAAGGTCTTGCAGGACGAGTTCGGCATCGTCAAGGGCTTGATGACGACCATCCACGCCTACACCCAGGATCAGAACCTGCAGGACGGCCCGCACAAGGACCTGCGTCGGGCCCGGGCGGCGGCGCTGAACATCGTGCCGACCTCGACCGGGGCGGCCAAGGCGATCGGGCTGGTGATGCCCGAGCTGAAGGGCAAGCTGGACGGGTACGCGCTGCGGGTGCCGATCCCGACCGGCTCGGTGACCGACCTGACCGTGGAGCTGGCCAAAGCCGCCGGCGCCGAGGACATCAACGCCGCGTTCAAGGCCGCTGCGGAGGGCCGGCTCAAGGGCATCCTGAAGTACTACGACGCCCCGATCGTGTCGTCCGACATCGTCACCGACCCGCACAGCTCGATCTTTGACTCCGGGCTGACCAAGGTCATCGACAACCAGGCCAAGGTGGTGTCCTGGTACGACAACGAATGGGGCTACTCCAACCGCCTCGTTGACCTCGTCGCACTGGTCGGCAAGTCGCTGTAAACCGTGAGCATCCCCACTCTCGAAGACCTTCTGGCCGAGGGGGTTTCGGGTCGCGGCGTGCTGGTGCGCTCCGACCTGAACGTCCCCCTGGATGACGGGACCATCACCGACGCCGGCCGCATCACCGCGTCGGTGCCGACGCTGCAGGCGCTGCTCGAGGCCGGCGCCAAGGTCGTGGTCACCGCCCATCTGGGTCGTCCCAAGAACGGCGCCGACCCGACGCTGTCGCTGGCGCCGGTCGGCGCCGCGCTCGGCGACCAGCTCGGGCGGCACGTGCAGCTGGCCGGTGATGTCGTCGGCACCGATGCGCTTGCCCGCGCCGAGGGCCTGACCGACGGTGACATCCTGCTGCTGGAAAACATTCGCTTCGACCCGCGCGAAACCAGCAAGGACGATGGCGAGCGCTTGGCGCTGGCCCGGCAGCTTGCCGAATTGGTCGGGCCGGAGGGCGCTTTCGTCTCCGACGGCTTCGGTGTCGTGCACCGCAAGCAGGCCTCCGTCTACGACGTCGCCACCCTGCTGCCGCACTACGCGGGCACCCTGGTGGCCGAGGAGATCCGCGTCCTCGAGCAGCTGACCAGCTCGACCAAGCGCCCCTACGCGGTGGTGCTCGGCGGGTCGAAGGTGTCCGACAAGCTCGGCGTGATCGAGTCGCTGGCGACCAAGGCCGACAGCATCGTCATCGGTGGCGGCATGTGCTTCACCTTCCTTGCCGCGTATGGCCTTTCGGTTGGCACGTCGCTGCTTGAGCCCGACATGGTCGACACCTGTCGCCGGCTGTGCGAGACCTACGCCGACGTGCTGCACCTTCCGGTGGACATCGTGGTGGCGGAAAAGTTCGCCGCCGATTCACCGCCGGAAACCGTTGCGGCGGAACGCATTCCGCAGGACAAGATGGGCCTGGACATCGGGCCCGAGTCGGTCCGGCGGTTCACCACGCTGCTGTCCAACGCCGAGACCGTCTTCTGGAATGGCCCGATGGGGGTGTTCGAGTTCCCGGCGTTCGCCGCCGGAACCAAGGGCGTGGCCGAGGCCGTCGCCGCGGCCACCGGCAAGGGCGCCTTCAGCGTGGTGGGCGGCGGCGACTCCGCGGCCGCGGTGCGTGCGCTCGGCATCCCCGAGGGTGACTTCTCGCACATCTCGACCGGCGGGGGAGCGTCCCTGGAATACCTGGAGGGCAAGACGCTGCCGGGCATCGAGGTGCTTGCCAGCCCCCAGCCAAGCTAAGGAGACTCGTGAGCCGCAAGCCACTGATCGCCGGCAACTGGAAGATGAACCTCAATCACTTCGAGGCGATCGCCCTCGTGCAAAAGATCGCGTTCGCGCTGCCGGACAAGTACTACGACAAGGTCGACGTCACGGTGCTCCCGCCGTTCACCGACCTGCGCAGCGTGCAGACCCTGGTCGACGGCGACAAGCTGCGGCTGACCTACGGCGCCCAGGACCTGTCCCCGCACGACTCGGGCGCCTACACCGGCGACATCAGCGGCGCCTTCCTGGCCAAGCTGGGCTGCCAGTTCGCGGTCGTCGGCCACTCCGAGCGGCGCACCTACCACCACGAGGACGACGCGCTGGTGGCCGCCAAGGCCGCCGCCGCGCTCAAGCACGAACTCACCCCGATCGTGTGCATCGGCGAGCACCTGGAGACCCGGGAGGCGGGTGAGCACGTCAGTTACTGCGAAAACCAGCTGCGCGGCTCGCTGGCCGGGCTGTCGGCCGAGCAGATCGCCAACGTGGTGATCGCCTACGAGCCGGTCTGGGCGATCGGCACCGGCCGGGTAGCCAGCTCCGCCGACGCCCAGGAGGTGTGTGCGGCGATCCGCAAAGAGTTGGCGTCCCTCGCCTCGTCAAAGGTCGCCGAAACCGTGCGGGTGCTCTATGGCGGCTCGATGAACGCCAAGAACGTCGGCGACCTCGTCGCTCAGGACGACGTCGACGGCGGGCTGGTCGGCGGCGCATCGCTGGACGGCGAGCAGTTCGCGACCCTGGCGGCGATCGCCGCCGGCGGGCCCCTGCCGTGACGCCGGCGCCCCGCCGGTAAGCTGCACATCATGCAATTGGCCCTGCAGATCACCCTGGTCGTCACGAGCATCCTGGTGGTGCTGCTGGTGCTGCTGCACCGCGCCAAGGGTGGCGGCCTGTCGACGCTGTTCGGCGGCGGCGTGCAGTCGAGCCTGTCCGGGTCGACGGTCGTGGAGAAGAACCTCGACCGGCTGACGGTGTTCATCGTCGGCATCTGGCTGGTGTGCATCATCGGCATGGCCCTGCTGATCAAGTACCGCTGAACGCTCCATCCGCACCGTCGCCCTGCCGAGCGTGAAATTTACGACGCGACACGCCGATAATGCGTCGTAAATTGCACACTCGGCCGCGACTGACGCCTACACCGCTGACCGCTCGACGGGCGGGCCGGGCGATCCGCCTCGATACTGGGACGCATGGCTGAGGCTTCCGACATCGCGCTGGAACCGATCGGTGCCGTCCAACGCACCCGGGTCGGCCGCGAGGCGACCGAGCCGATGCGCGCCGACATCAGGCTGCTGGGCACCATTCTCGGCGACACCGTGCGCGAGCAGAACGGCGACGAGGTGTTCGAGCTCGTGGAACGCGCGCGGGTGGAGTCCTTCCGGGTGCGGCGCTCCGAGATCGACCGGGCCGACTTGGCCCGGATGTTCGACGGCATCGACATCCACCAGGCCATCCCGATCATCCGGGCGTTCAGCCACTTCGCGCTGCTGGCCAACGTCGCCGAAGACATCCACCGGGAACGCCGCCGCGACGTCCACGTCGCCGCCGGCGAGCCGCCGCAGGACAGCAGCCTGGCCGCGACGTACGCGAAACTCGATCGGGCAGAGCTCGATTCGGCCACGGTGGCCGACGCGCTGCGGGGCGCCCTGGTGTCCCCGGTGATCACCGCCCATCCCACCGAGACCCGCCGGCGCACCGTGTTCGTCACCCAGCACCGCATCACCGAATTGATGCGGCTGCGCGCCGCCGGGCACACCGAGACCGACGACGGCCGCAACATCGAGCTCGAGTTGCGCCGCCAGGTCCTCACGCTGTGGCAGACCGCGCTGATCCGGCTGTCCCGGCTGCAGATCACCGACGAGATCGACGTGGGCCTGCGGTATTACCCGGCCGCGCTGTTCAAGGTGATCCCGCAGGTCAACGCCGAGATTCGGGAGGCGCTGCGCGCGCGCTGGCCCGACGCCGACCTGCTTTCGGCGCCCATCCTGCAACCCGGCTCCTGGATCGGCGGCGACCGCGACGGCAACCCGAACGTCACCGGCGACGTCGTGCGGCGGGCCACCGGCAGCGCCGCGTTCACCGCCCTGGCGCACTACCTGGCCGAGCTGATCGAGCTCGAACAGGAGCTGTCGATGTCGGCGCGGCTGATCACGGTCACGCCCGAATTGACCGCCCTGGCCGACGGCGGCAACGAGAGCGCCCGCGCCGACGAGCCGTACCGACGCGCGCTGCGGGTGATCCGGGCCCGCCTCACCGCGACCGGCACCGAGATCCTGGACCGTCGGCCGCAGCACGAGCTCGACCTGGGCCTGCGGCCGTACTCCGTTCCGGCGGAACTGCGGGCCGACCTGGACGTCATCGACGCGTCGCTGCGCACGCACGGCGCCGAGCTGCTGGCCGACGATCGGCTGGCCCGGCTTCGAGAAAGCGTGCACGTCTTCGGGTTTCACCTATCCGGCCTGGACATGCGGCAGAACTCCGACGTGCACGAGGAGGTGGTCGCCGAGCTGCTGGCCTGGGCCGGGGTGCATCCCGACTACGGCTCGCTGGCCGAAGACGAGCGGGTCGCGCTGCTGGCGGGGGAGCTCGCGACCCGCCGGCCGCTGGTCGGCGACCGCGCGCAGCTGTCCGACCTGGCCCGTGGCGAGCTGGGCGTCGTCGCGGCCGCCGCCCGCGCCGTCGAACTCTACGGACCGGCGGCGGTGCCCAACTACATCATCTCGATGTGCCAGTCGGTGTCCGACGTCCTGGAGGCCGCGATCCTGTTGAAGGAGGCCGGGCTACTGGACGCGTCCGGCCCGGAACCCTATTGCCCCCTGGGCATTTCGCCGCTGTTCGAGACGATCGACGATCTGCACAATGGCGCGTCGATCCTGCAGGCGATGCTGGATCTGCCCATCTACCGGGCGCTGGTGGACGCCCGCGGCGGCTGCCAGGAGGTGATGCTGGGCTACTCCGACTCCAACAAGGACGGCGGCTACCTGGCCGCCAACTGGGCCGTCTACCGCGCCGAGCTCACCCTCGTCGAGGTCGCCCGCAAGACCGGAATCCGATTGCGGCTCTTCCACGGTCGCGGCGGCACCGTCGGCCGCGGCGGCGGCCCCAGCTACCAGGCGATCCTGGCGCAGCCGCCCGGCGCGGTGAACGGCTCACTGCGCCTCACCGAGCAGGGCGAGGTGATCGCCGCCAAATACGCCGAACCGCAACTGGCCCGGCGCAACCTGGAGAGCCTGGTGGCGGCCACCGTGGAGTCGACGCTGCTCGACGTGGAGGGCCTCGGCGACGCCGCGGAACCGGCCTACGCGGTGCTCGACGAGGTGGCCGCGCTGGCGCACCGCGCCTACGCCGAATTGGTGCACGAGACACCGGGATTCGTCGAGTACTTCAAGGCGTCCACGCCCGTCAGCGAGATCGGGTCGCTGAACATCGGCAGCCGGCCGACCTCGCGCAAGCCCACCGAATCCATCTCCGACCTGCGTGCCATCCCGTGGGTGTTGGCCTGGAGCCAGTCGCGGGTGATGCTGCCGGGCTGGTATGGCACCGGCGCGGCGTTCGAGCAGTGGATCGCGGCGGGCCCCGAGAGCGAAACCGAGCGGGTGGCGATCCTGCACGATCTGTACGAGCGGTGGCCGTTCTTTGCCAGCGTGCTCTCGAACATGGCGCAGGTGCTGTCCAAGAGCGATCTGGGCCTGGCGGCCCGCTACGCCGAGCTGGTGGCCGACGAATCGTTGCGGCACAGGGTGTTCGACAAGATCGCCGACGAGCACCGGCGCACCATCGCCATGCACAAGCTCATCACCGGTCAGGACGACCTGCTCGCCGACAACCCGGCGCTGGCCCGTTCGGTGTTCAACCGCTTCCCGTATCTGGAGCCGCTCAACCACCTGCAGGTCGAGCTGCTTCGCCGCTACCGCTCCGGCGACGACGACGAATTGGTGCAGCGCGGCATCCTGCTGACGATGAACGGTCTGGCGAGCGCGTTACGTAACAGCGGCTGACGGGCATCCCCGTGCCATGGAACCGGCGCAAGTGGCCCAGAACGGCGTGTTCGAGCGAATCGCCCGCGCCGGGTACGTGGTGAACGGGCTGCTGCACCTGATCGTCGGCTATCTAGCCATCCGGGTCGCGTGCGGCGACGGCGGCACCGCCGACCAGACCGGTGCCCTGGCGACGTTGGCGGCCAAACCGGGTGGCCCGCTTGCGCTGTGGATCGCCGCGGCCGCGCTGTTGGCCATGGGCCTTTGGCGGCTCGTCGAGACGGCCCTCGGCCGGTCGAGCGACCGCGAAGCCGAGCGCTCGTCGCCGGGAGTGTGGGACCGGGTCAAGGCGTTCGGACTCGCGGCCGTCTACCTCGCCTTCGCCTACTCGGCGTGCGGGTACGCCCGGGGCGCGGGCAGGCCGGCCGATCAACAGAATTCGAGCATCAGCGCGCGCCTGATGCACACCACCGCCGGCACGCTCGCGCTCATCGCCTGCGGCGTGCTCATCGTGGTGGTCGGGTGCTATCACGTCTACAAGGGCGCCAGCCGCAATTTCGTCGGCGACCTCAAGGGCAAGTCGGGTCGCCTGGTGCGACGCCTCGGCGCCGCCGGCTATGTGGCGAAGGGCGTGGTGATCGCCGGCACCGGGGCGTTGGTCGTCGTCGCCGCCTGCCGCTCCGAACCGAAGAAGGCCACCGGACTCGACGGGGCGCTGAAGACCCTCGGGGCCCAGCCCTACGGGGCGGCGTTGTTGATCGCGGCCGGCGCGGGGATCATCACCTACGGCCTGTACAGCTTCGTGATGGCCCGGTCCACCAAGATGTAGGGCTAGCGGTTGCGCAGCCGGTCCAGCACGCCGCGCACGGCATGCTCGGTGATCGACAGCGGCGACATCATCGTCTCGCCCACCTTCACCATGTCGTCGATCCGGGCGACGATGGCCTCCACGGGCTCGACCAGCACGATCAGCCGCTTGGCCAGGTCGTCGAGGCTGGCGAGGGTGCCGTCGAGGTGATCCAGCCCGGCCTCCATCCGTTCGACCGTGGCGTTGAGGTTGGTGAGCGAGCTGTTCAGCTCCCGCATCGTGGTGCTCAGGCCGTCGAGCACGTCCTCGACCTGTTCGACGGTCTTGTCGGCGTTCAGCGCCGCCTGGGTGAGGGTTTTGATCCGGCTTCGCTCGGGCCCCCCGCGCGCGGTTCGGTCTGCCATGAGGGCCATTATTACCCCGACCGGTTAGCCGGGAAGCTTGGACGCGGCCTCCTGGTCGAGCAGCCAGAGCGTGGTCTCGAGGCCGACGGCCCCGGCGGCCGGCACCGACGCCGGCGGGGCGCCACCGATTGCGGCGGCCGCCGCCTCGGCCTTGCCCGCCCCGGACACCATCAGCCACACCTCGCGGGAACGCCGAATAGCGGGCAGCGTCAACGTGATTCGCTGCGGCGGCGGTTTGGGGGAGTCCTCGACGCCGACCACCATGCGGCTGGTCTCGCGCACGGCCGGGGTGTCCGGGAAGAGGGAATTGATGTGGCCCTCCGGCCCCATTCCCAGCAGGTGGACGTCGAAATTCGGCACCGGCTGGCCGGGTTCGGCGTTGGCGGCCAACAGTTGTTCGTAGGCCAGCGCCGCGGCGGCGAGATCCGCGCCGAATTCGCCGTCGCTGGCCGGCATCGTGTGCACCTGGCTCGACGGGATGTCGACGTGATCGAGCAGGGCCTCCCGCGCCTGCTTGTCGTTGCGCTCGTCGTCGTCCTCCGGCACGTAGCGCTCGTCGCCCCAGAACAGGTGCACCTTGGACCAGTCGACCTGGTCACGACGGGTGGCGAGGTAGCGCAGCAGCCCGATGCCGTTGCCGCCGCCGGTCAGCACGATCAGGGCCCGGCCCCGCGCCGCCGCGGCGTCCTGGATGGTCTTGACCAGCCGTCCGCCCGCGGCCTCGACGAGGGCGTCGCCGTCCTTGAAAACTTCGACGGTCGGGCTCATACGTACTGCACCTTCTTGATCCCCTCCAGCGCTGTTCGGTATACCTCGTCGGCGTCCAGCCGCCGCAGGTCCTCGGCCAGGCATTCACCGGTTTCCCTGCGCGCCAACGGAACCAGGGCGTCCGGGCGCGCCGTCCGGCTCAGGGTGGCGGTCCTGCCCTCCTGGGGCCGGCTGAGGGTGATGGTCTCGCTCGGGCGTGTCAGCTCGACTTTGAGCTCACCGACCGCCCGACGCACCGGACCGTCGATGCGGCTGGCCAGCCAGCCCGCCAGGATGTCGAGCGCTGGCTCGGTCTGGAGGCCGGAAACCACCGCCGACTCGATCGGTTCGTGCGGCGGCTGGTCCACGGCGGAGGTCAGCAGCGCCCGCCAGTAGGTGATGCGCGCCCAGCACAGGTCGGTGTCGCCGGCGCTGTACCCGGGCAGGCGGCTCTTGATCGCCGACAACGGGTCGATGCCGTTGGTGGCGTCGGTGATGCGCCGGATTGCCAACTTGCCCAACGGGTCCTGCGCCGGCTTCTCCGGGGCGATGTCGGGCCACCACGCCACGACGGGGATGTCGGGCAGCAAGAACGGGATGACCACGCTGGCGGCGTGGCCCGACAGCGGCCCGGACAGGTTGAGGATCACCACCTCGCTGGCGCCGGTGTCGCCGCCGGAGCGCAGCTGGGCGTCCAGCCGCGGTTGGTCGGCGTACGGGTCGCCCCGCATCGTGACGATGATGCGGCTCGGGTGCTCGTGGCTGGCGTCGTTGGCCGCCTTGAGCGATTCCTCCAGCACTTCCTCGCTGTCGGGCGCGACGAGCAGCGTCAGCACCCGCCCCATCGTGACGGCGCCGGCCTTTTCGCGCAGCTCGCTCAGTTTCTTGTTGACCGCGGTGGTGGTCGTGTCGGGTAGGTCGACAATCACGGCCGCCGCCATTCCCTGCCGGTGCGGCGCAGCATCTCGAACGCCGATTCCGGGCCCCAGGTGCCGGCCTCGTAGGGGTCGGGCTTGCCGTGCGAAGCCCAGTTCTCGAGGACGGGATCGAGGATCTCCCAGGCCAATTCGACTTCCTCGTTGACGGGGAACAGGGATGGCTCACCGAGCAGCACGTCGAGGATGAGCTGCTCGTAGGCCTCCGGCGATTCCTCGGCGAATGCCGATCCATAGGAGAAGTCCATGTTGACGTCGCGGACTTCCATGGCGGTGCCCGGCACCTTGGAGCCGAACCGCAGGGTGGTGCCCTCGTCGGGCTGCACCCGGATGACCATCGCGTTGGCGCCCAGCTCGTCGGTCATGGTCGCGTCGAACGGCAGGTGCGGTGCGCGCTTGAAGACCAAGGCGATCTCGGTTACCCTGCGGCCCAGGCGTTTTCCGGTTCGCAGGTAGAACGGCACGCCGGCCCAGCGGCGGGTGTCGACCTCGAGCGTGATCGCGGCGAACGTCTCCGTGGTGGAGTCCTTGGAAAACCCCTCCTCGTCGAGCAGCCCGACGACCTTCTCGCCGCCCTGCCAGCCGCCGGTGTATTGGCCGCGGCTGGTGGTCTCGTCGAGCGGTTCGGCGAGCTGCGTCGCCGAGAGCACCTTGATCTTCTCGGTTTGCAGCGCAGCCGGATTGAAGCTCACCGGCTCCTCCATCGCGGTCAGCGCCAGCAGCTGCATGAGGTGGTTCTGGATGACGTCGCGGGCGGCGCCGATGCCGTCGTAGTAGCCGGCCCGGCCACCCAGCCCGATGTCCTCGGCCATGGTGATCTGCACATGGTCGACGTAGTGGGCGTTCCAGATCGGGTCGAACAGCTGGTTAGCGAACCGCAGCGCGAGGATGTTGCGGACCGTCTCCTTGCCCAGGTAGTGGTCGATGCGGAACACCGCCTCCTCCGGGAAGACGGCGTTGACGGTTTTGTTCAGCTCGCGGGCGCTATCCAGGTCGTGGCCGAACGGCTTTTCGATGACGACCCGGCTCCACCGGTCGCCCTGCGGGCGGGCCAGGCCGGACCTGTGCAGCTGCTCGCACACCACCGGGAAGGCGTTCGGGGGGATCGCCAGGTAGAAGGCGTGGTTGCCGCCGGTGCCGCGCTCGGCGTCGAGCTTCTCCAGCGTCTCGGCGAGCCGGGCGAACGCCTCGTCGTCATCGAAAGCGCCCGGCACGAAACGGAATCCCTCGGCCAGGCGCTCCCAGTTCTCCTCCCGGAACGGCGTGCGGCAGTGCTCCTTGACGGCCTGGTAGACCACCTTGCGGAAATCCTGCGTCTGCCAATCCCGGCGGGCGAAACCCACCAGCGAGAAGGTCGGCGGCAGCAACCCGCGGTTGGCCAGGTCGTAGATGGCCGGCATCACCTTCTTGCGGGCCAGGTCGCCGGTGACCCCGAAGATCACCATGCCGCACGGGCCGGCGATCCGGGGCAGCCGCTTGTCCTGCTTGTCCCGCAACGGGTTTCGCCACTGCGCGGCGTCGCGGGAGCCCGCCTTCGAGCCCGCCGGGCTCATTTGCCGAGGGAATCGAGTTGCTTCTGCGTCTCGTCCAACAGCTCGGTCCAGGACTCCACGAACTTTTCCACGCCTTCGTTCTCCAGCACCACGAACACGTCGGTCAGGTCGACGCCGACCGCGGCCAGCTTGTCGAACACATCCTGAGCGGCCGATGCGGTGCCGCTGACGGTGTCGCCCTTGATTTCACCGTGATCGGCGACGGCGTCGATCGTCTTCTCCGGCATGGTGTTAACCGTGTTCGGCGCGACCAGCTCGGTGACGTAGAGGGTGTCGGAGTAGTCGGGGTTCTTGACCCCCGTCGACGCCCACAGCGGCCGCTGCACGCGGGCCCCGTCGGCCTTCAGCGACTTGTAGCGATCGCCGCCCTTGAAGACCTCTTCGTAGGCGGCGTACGCCAAGCGGGCGTTGGCGACGCCGGCCTTGCCCCGCAGCGCGAGCGCGTCTTCGGAGCCGATCTTCTCCAGCCGCTTGTCGACCTCGGTGTCCACCCGGGAGACGAAGAACGAAGCCACCGAATGGATCTTGGACAGGTCGTGCCCGGCCTCGCGGGCCTTCTCCAGCCCGGCCAGGTAGGCGTCCATCACCTGGCGGTGCCGCTCCACGGAGAAGATCAGCGTGACGTTGACCGAAATCCCCTCCGCCAGAACGGAAGTGATGGCCGGAATGCCGGCCTTGGTCGCCGGGATCTTGATGAACAAGTTGGGTCGGTCGACGATCTTCCACAGCTCGACCGCCTGCGCGGTGGTCTTGTCGGTCTCGGCGGCGAGTCGCGGGTCGACCTCGATGGACACCCGGCCGTCGACGCCGTCGGAGGCCTCCCACTGCGGCCGCAGCACGTCGCACGCGTTGCGGACGTCGTCGGTGGTGACCGTGCGAATGGTGGCGTCCACGTCGGCGCCGCGATCGGCCAACTCGGAGATCTGCTCGTCGTAGGTGTCGCTGTCGGCGAGCGCCTTCTGGAAGATCGAGGGGTTGGTGGTCACGCCGACAACGCTTTTGGTGTCGATCAGCTCCTGCAGGTTGCCCGACTGCAGCCGCTCGCGCGACAAGTCATCCAGCCAAACGGACACCCCGGCTGCGCTCAACGCCGCGAGGTTGGGGTTCTGACTGGCCATATGAATCACCCTTTCTCAGTTATCGACTACCTGCTCCGCGGCCGCCGCGACGGCTTCGGCCGTAAAGCCGAACTCACGGAACAAAGTCTTGTAATCGGCGGATTCGCCGTAGTGCTCGATCGACACGATGCGACCGGTGTCGCCGACGAGCTTGTGCCAGGACTGCGCGACCCCGGCCTCGACGGCCACCCGCGCCGACACCGACGGGGGCAGCACGCTGTCGCGGTACTCCTCGGGCTGCGACTCGAACCACTCAACGCACGGCATGGACACCACCCGCGCCACGATGTCGGAGTCCGCCAGCAGGTTTCGCGCCTCGACGGCGAGCTGAACCTCGGAGCCCGTGGCGATCAGCACGACGTCCGGCTCGTCGCCGCCGTCATCACCGAGGATGTAGCCGCCGCGCCCGACTCCCTCGAAGTTGGTGCCCTCGAGCACCGGCACGCCCTGGCGGGTCAGGATCAGGCCGACCGGGCCGCTGCCGTTGCCGCGGGCCAGGATCGTGCGCCACGCGTACGCGGTCTCGTTGGCGTCGGCCGGGCGCACCACCGACAGGTGGGGGATGGCGCGCAGCGCGGCCAGGTGCTCGATCGGCTGGTGCGTCGGGCCGTCCTCGCCCAGCCCGATCGAATCGTGCGTCCACACGTAGATGGTGTCGATGTTCATCAGCGACGCCAGGCGCACGGCCGGGCGCATGTAGTCGGAGAACTGGAGGAAGGTGCCGCCGTAGGCGCGGGTGGGGCCGTGCAGCACGATGCCGGACAGGATGGCGCCCATCGCGTGTTCGCGAACGCCGAAGTGCAGCGTGCGACCGTACCAGTCGGCGGTGTAGTCCTTCGTCGAAATCGACGGGGGCCCAAACGATTTGACGTTGTCCATGGTGGTGTTGTTACTGCCCGCCAGGTCGGCCGAACCGCCCCACAGCTCGGGCAGTTTCGGCCCCACCGCGTTCAGCACCTTGCCGGACGCCGCGCGGGTGGCCAACGGCTTGTCCTCCGGGGTCCAGGTCGGGATGTCGGCGTCCCAGCCGTCGGGCAGCTTCTCGGCGGTCAGCCGGTCCAGCAGCGCTTTGCGTTCGGGTTCGCGCTGCGCCCAGGCGTCGAATTCGGGTTGCCACTTTTCGTGTGCTTCCTTGCCCCGGTCCACCAACTTGCGGGTGTGGGCGAGCACCTCGTCGCGCACATCGAAGTTCTTATCCGGGTCGAAGCCCAGGATCTTCTTGACGGCCGCGACCTCTTCGTCGCCGAGGGCGGCGCCGTGCGCCTTCCCGGTGTTCATCAGCTTGGGTGCCGGGTAGCCGATGATGGTGCGCAGCTCGATGAACGACGGCCGATCGGTGACGGCCTTGGCGTTGGCAATGGCCTCCTCGATGCCGACGACGTTCTCGCCGCCTTCCACCCGCTGCACGTGCCAGCCGTAGGCCTCGTAGCGCGCGGCGGTGTCCTCGCACAGCGCGATGTTGGTGTCATCCTCGATGGAGATCTGGTTGTGGTCGTAGAACACGATCAGGTTGCCCAGCTGCTGCACGGCGGCCAGCGACGACGCCTCGGACGTCACTCCCTCCTCGATGTCGCCATCGGAGGCGATCACGAAGATGAAGTGGTCGAACGGGCTGGTGCCCGGCTCGGCGTCCGGGTCGAACAGGCCGCGCTCGTAGCGCGACGCCATCGCCATCCCGACCGAGGACGCCAGGCCCTGACCGAGCGGGCCGGTGGTGATCTCGACGCCCTTCGTGTGCCGGAACTCCGGGTGCCCGGGCGTTTTGGATCCCCACGTGCGCAACGACTCGATGTCCGACAGCTCCAGGCCGAACCCGCCGAGGTACAGCTGCAGGTACAGCGTCAGGCTGCTGTGCCCGGCCGACAGCACGAACCGGTCACGACCCAGCCAGTAGGTGTCGCTGGGGTCGTGGCGCATCGTGCGCTGAAACAGGGTGTAGGCCAGCGGGGCCAGGCTCATCGCCGTCCCGGGATGGCCGTTGCCGACTTTTTGGACCGCGTCGGCGGCCAGCACCCGGATCGTGTCGACGGCAGCCGAATCGATCTCGGTCCAGTCGTCGGGCAGGTGCGGTTGGGTCAGCGTGGAGATCTCTTCGAGTGTCGTCACAGCCTCAGTCCTTGGGTCATCAAGCTGATATTGCCTACCCTAATGCGGGAGTGCCGGCTCCTGCAGTGCAGAGTTTCGGGTACCCAACGCCGGCCGCTGTGAAAATTACGCTCCCGTTGCCTGGGCTTTGCAATCAGTTCGGAATTCTCGGAAGAATCCCTTTCGGACCCTCCGGGCAGGCGGCCGCCGGCACGCGGTCTACCATCGTGCGTAGTAGATGCTGCGCGCTGCTGCGACCCCGAGGAGTTATTGCGTGAGCGTTCGCGGGCGCGTCGCGCCGAGTCGAGAGGCACCGGGCCGGGTACAAGGCACGGTCCTGGCGTACCTGGCGCTCACCAAGCCGCGGGTCATCGAGTTGCTGCTCGTCACCGCGATCCCGGCGATGCTGCTCGCCCACCGCGGCACCGTGAACCCGCTGCTGATCCTTAACACGCTGATCGGCGGGATGCTGGCTGCCGGCGGCGCCAACACGCTCAACTGCGTGGCCGACGCCGACATCGACAAGGTGATGAAGCGCACTGCGCGCAGGCCGTTGGCGCGCGCCGCGGTGCCGACGCGTAACGCCCTGGTCCTGGGGCTGGTGCTCAGCGTGGGTTCGTTCTTCTGGCTCTGGCGGACGACCAACCTGCTGTCCGGGCTGCTGGCCGTGGCCACCATTGCGTTCTACGTGTTCGTCTACACGCTGCTGCTCAAGCGCCGCACCTCGCAAAACGTCGTGTGGGGCGGGGCGGCGGGTTGCATGCCGGTGATGATCGGCTGGTCCGCGGTCACCGGCACCATCTCCTGGCCGGCGTTGGTGATGTTCGCGATCATCTTCTTCTGGACGCCGCCGCACACCTGGGCCTTGGCCATGCGGTACAAGGACGACTACAAGGCGGCCGGCGTCCCGATGCTGCCCGCGGTGGCGACCGAGCGCCAGGTCACCAAGCAGATCCTGATCTACACCTGGCTGACCGTGCTCGCGACGCTGGCGCTGGCGCTGGCCACCGGCTGGCTGTATGCGGCGGTCGCGCTGCTGGCCGGGGTGTGGTTCCTGGCCATGGCGCATCAGCTGTACGCCGGCGTGCGCGCCGGCGAGCCAGTCAAGCCGCTGCGGCTGTTCCTGCAGTCGAACAACTATCTGGCGGTGGTGTTCTGCGCGCTGGCGGTCGACTCCGTCGTCGCGCTGCCGACGCTGCTGTAGCACCGGTCACAGCCGCCTCACCCGTCCCTCCGCGAGGCGGCATCCTTTGTGCCCGCCTCACAGCGACAACCTTTGTGGTGGAAGAGGTGTCGCTGCGAGGCGGGCAAAACGTCGACCCCTTCCCTTTTGGGGCCGCTGTGAAAGGTGCGCCGAAACCGTTACGGCAGCAGCACGATCGAGCCCGTCGTCTTGCGGCCCTGCAGGTCCTGGTGTGCGCGCGCCGCTTCGGCGAGCGGGTAGCGGCCGCCCACCTCGATGGTGATGCCGCCGCTGGCGATCGCGTCGAACAGTTCGCCTGCGCGCCAATGGAACTCGTCGCCGGTGCGGATGAAGTGCGCCAGTGACGGCCGGGTCAAGAACACCGACCCCGCGGCGTTGAGGCGCTGCGGGTCGAACGGCGGGACGGGTCCGCTGGCGGCGCCGAACAGCGCGAGGGTGCCCCGGACGGCCAGGCTGGCCAGGCTGGCGTCGAAGGTCGTCGCGCCGACGCCGTCGTACACCGCGGCCACCCCTTCGCCCCCCGTCAATTCGCGGATCTTCTGGGCGAATTCGTCCGGGTCGTCGGGGTAGGAGAGCACCTCGGCGGCGCCGGCCTCCTTGGACATCCGCTCCTTCTCCGGCGTGGAGACGGTGGTGATGACGCGCGCCCCGAGCAGCGTGGCCCACTGGGTCAGGATCAGCCCGACCCCTCCCGCGCCCGCGTGCACCAGCACGGTGTCCCCGCTTTTGACCGGATACACCGACGTGAGCAGGTAGTGCGCGGTCAGGCCCTTCAGCATCACCGAGGCGGCCACCTCGGACGTCACGCCGTCGGGCACCTTGGCGGTCAAAGCCGCTGGGGCGACGGCGAATTCGGCGTAGGCGCCCGAGGCCGCGGCGGTGCCCACCCGGTCACCCTCACTGAAATCGTCGACCCCGTCGCCCGTGGCGACGACGGCGCCGGCGGTCTCCTGGCCGAGGACGAACGGCACCTCGTGCGGGTACTGCCCGGAGCGGAAATAGGTGTCGATGTAGTTGACGCCGATGGCCTCGGCCTTGATCAAAAGTTCGCCTGGGCCGGGCGTGGGCTCGGGGACGTCGACATAGCGCAGGACTTCGGGACCACCGGTTTCGCTGACTTCGATTGCGTGCATGTGGATATCATGCCCGGGCATGAAGCTGGCCCGCCCGGACGTCTTCCATCCGCGCATCGTGCTGGCGGGTGATCCCCCACGCCCCGACGATGCGGGGCTGCTGCCCGCGCTACGAACCCGCGGGCTGCACGCGCGCTGGTTGTCCTGGGACGACCCGCGGACCGTCGGCGCCGACCTGGTGATCCTGCGCCGCGCCCCCGACCGGCGCGACGACCTCCTGGCCTGGATCCGCCGGGTGCGCCACCTGCTCAACCCGCCCGACGCGGTCGCATGGAACCTCGGCGAGCGGTACCTGCGCGACCTCGAGGACGACGGGGTACCGGTGCTGGCGGGCGCGACGGCTCGGTCGGCGTTGGTATTCGTCGGCGGGCAGCGGTCGCACGCGTGGCCCGTCGAGCCGGAGTTCGAGTCGTGGGACCTCGGATACGCCGCCATCGCGTCGGCCGCGCGACGCGCCGGAATCGGCTCGCGCGAGCTGCTTTACGCGCGCGCCGACCTGGCGGGGGACCGGCTGGTGGGGCTCGACCTGGTGGCGCCGTCGCTGGGCTGGTCGCAGCTTGACGCCGACACCCGTGGGCGGGCCCAGCGCGAGTTCGCCCTCGCCGTGGAGTCAGCCTGCGAGCGGCTGGGGCTCGGTCCGTTGTCGCAACCGGGTTCGCATTGACGCCCATAGCGCCGCCGTCGCCGCCGTGCAGGCCGCCGCGCCGGCTACATGCACCGCGACCAGGGCGGCGGGCACGCCGGTGAAGTACTGCGTGGTGCCGACGGCGGCCTGGGCGCACACCAGGGCGACCAGCACGCCCAGCCGCAGCCGGATGGCCCGGCCGGTGCCCACCGCCAGCAGCCCGAAGCCGAGCCCGACCAGCAGCGCCAGATAGGAGACCAGCAGCGACGAATGCGCGTGCACCAGCGTGGTGATCTCGACCTTCAGCCGGGGCACCGTGCGGCTGGGGCTGCGGTCGCCGGCATGCGGGCCGGCGGCGGTCACCAGCGTGCCGGCGACCAGCACCGCCGCCAGGTTCACCGCGCTCAGCGCGGTCAGCGCGCGCAGCGGCCGCGCCACCGCGTAGTGGACCACGCCCTCGTCGGGCTCGCCCACCTTGACGTAGAGCAGCACCGATAGCCACACCATGGTCATCGACGTCAGTAGGTGCACGGCGACGGTCCACCACAGCAACCCGGTGCGCACGGTGATGCCGCCGATCACCGCCTGCACCACCGTCGACACCGGCATCAGCCACGCGTAGACCAGGACCTCGGTGCGCCGGCGCGCGCGGGTCACCGCCAGCACGGCCAGCGCCGCGGTGATCACCACGGCGAAGGTGATCATCCGGTTGCCGAACTCGACGGCCTGGTGGATTCGTGGCACCTCGGCCACCGCGACCGGGGTGAAGCTGCCGGGAAAGCACTGTGGCCAGGTGGGGCAGCCCAGCCCCGAGGCGGTGACGCGCACGATCGCCCCGGTGACCGCGATGCCGCCCTGGGTGAGGATGACGAGTGCGGCGACGACGCGCTGGGCGCGCAGGCTGGGGTCGGGGAGCAGGTCCACCAACCGCCGCAGCGTTCGTCGTAGCACCGCCCGATGGTAAGCCAAGAAAAACTACGGCCTGTAGTACGGGCCCGTTGCGCCGAGACTGCGCCCATGGCTGTGAATGGGCACGATCCGCGACCATGGCGGCAATCTCGGCGGCCTCAGCGCGATGCCGTCAGGTGAAGCGGAACCAGCGCCGGGCGGCCAGCGCGGCCAGCGCGCCCCACACCGCCAGCACGACGACGCCGAACCAGTCCACCGACAGCGTCATCGCCTGGGAGAGGGCCTCGGTGAGCGCGCCGGACGGGGTGAGCCGGGAAAGCCATTTCACCACCGGCGGGATCATCCTGGTTTCCAGAGTGAGCGCACCGAGGCCGGCGAAGACGAACCACATCAGGTTGGCGACCGCGAGCACGATCTCGGCGCGCAGGGTCCCGCCGAGCAACAGCCCGAGGGCCGCGAAGCCCGCGGTGCCCAGCGCGATGACCGCCGCGCCCAACAGCAGCGCCGCGGGTGCGGGGCGCCAGCCGAGCGCGAAACCGATGGCGCCCAACAGGATTGCCTGCAGGAACACCACCGTGACCACCGCCAGCGACTTTCCGGCGATGATGCCCCAGACCGGCAGCGGGGTGGCCCCGAGCCGTTTCAGCGCGCCGTAGCGGCGGTCGAACGCGACGGCGATCGCCTGCCCGGTGAAGGCGGTCGAGATCACCGCGAGGGCCATGATCACCGGGACGAACGTGGCCGCGCGGTTGCGGCCGAAGTCGCCGAAGGGCAGCAGGGTCAGCCCCACCAACAGCGTGATCGGGATGAACATGGTCAGCAGCAATTGCTCGCCGTTGCGCAGCAGCAGCTTGAGCTCCAGGCCGAACTGCGCCGCGAGCATCCGCGGCACGGGGCTGGGGCGCGGGTCGGGTTTGAAGGTTCCCGCGGGGAAGGTGTTCGACTGGGTCCCTGAATGAGTCACGGCCGTAGCTTCCTGCCGGTGAGGTCGAGGAAGACGTCCTCGAGGCTGCGTTGCTCGACGCGCATGTCGGTGGCCAGCACGTCGATCTGTGCGCACCACGCCGTGACGGTCGCCAGCACCTGCGGGTCGACCGGGCCTTCGACCAGGTACTCGCCCGGCGTCACCTCGGTGGCCTTGTAGTCCTCCGGCAGCGCCGAGGCCAGCAGGGACAGGTCGAGGCGTGGCGGCGCGGTGAACCGCAGTTGGTCCTTGGCGCCCGCCCGCATCAGTTCGGTCGGAGTGCCCGAGGCCACCGTCACCCCGTGGTCGATGATCACCAGCCGATCGGCGAGTTCCTCGGCCTCCTTGAGCTGGTGCGTGGTCAGCAGCACGGTCACGCCGTCGCGGCGCAGCGCGTCGATGAGCTCCCAGACCAGCAGCCGGGCATGGGCGTCCATGCCGGCGGTGGGCTCGTCGAGGAACACCAGCTCGGGCCGGCCGACCAGCGCACAGGCCAGGGCCAGCCGTTGCTGCTGCCCGCCGGAGAGCCGCCGGTAGGTGGTGCGGGCGGCGTCGGTGAGGCCGAGGGTGTCCAGCAGCCACGCCGGGTCCAGCGGGTCGGCGGAGTAGGCGGCTACCAGGTTGAGCATTTCGCCCGCCCGCGCCGCGGGGTAGCCGCCGCCGCCCTGCAGCATCACCCCGATCCGCGCGCGCAGGCGCGCGTTGTCGGCGATGGGGTCCAGGCCGAGCACCTGGATCGTGCCGGCGTCGGGACGCGCGAAGCCCTCGCACATCTCGACCGTCGTGGTCTTACCGGCGCCGTTGGGCCCGAGCAGGGCCAGCACCTCGGCGGCGTGCACCTCCAGATCGAGGTTGGAGACGGCCTCGACGGCGGCCGCGCCGGACCCGTATTGCTTGGTGACCCCGCGCAGCCGCACGACAGTGTCGGGCGTTTCGGGGACCGGGCTCACGTGGAATCAGCGTAGGCGTCGGGTGCCGCCTCGGAGCGAGGGGCGGTCCTGGGGGGCTCGGCGGGCAGCGTGACGGCCGTCTGGCCGTTGGTTTCCGGGCCCGGCGGCGGCAGTTGGCGCCACGGCAAACGGGTGTAGGTCAACGCGATGAGCACCGCCACGATCAGGCTGCTGGCCAGCGTCGCGTCCACGATCTGAAAGAGGGCGAAGCGGTCACCGTTGGCCGTCGGGCCGAAGATGCCGACGACGAGGGTGATGACGATCACCGCCACCCGGAAGCCCGGGCGCGTCGCCCACGCGGCCAGCGGGATGATCGCCCACAGCAGATACCAGGGCTGCACCACCGGGAACAGCAACACGCAGATGCCCAGCGCAACACCCAGGCCGCCGATCGGGTGCAGCCGGCCGCGGAAGACGGCGACCAGCAACCAGGCCACCAACACCATGATGATCAGCACGCCGATGCCACGGGTCAGCCCCAGCACCGCGGTGGTGTGATCGCCGAGGCCCAGCAGGATGCCCACCTGCCCGGTGCCCAGGGCCAGCAGCGTCGGCGGCGACATCCAGCTGCGCACCACGTTGGCGGTGCCCAGCGTGTAGATCCAGCCGAATCCCAGCCCGCTGGCCCAGCCGACCAGGGCCATCACCGCGAGTGCCAGCGCCGCCATCCCACCGCCCGCCAGCAGCAGGGCGCGCAGGTTGCCGCCGCAGCGGTACGCCAGCGCCATCGTGACGAACCCCAGCGCCAGCAGCGACGGCAGCTTCACCTGCGAGGACAGGGTGATCAGGATCGCGCCCGCGAGCAGCATGCCCAACGGCTCCCAGCTCGGGCCCGGCCGCCACGACGTGGGCAGCAGTCGCGGGGAGTCGATGCCGCGCAGCGCGAACTCGGCGCCGGCCAGCATCAGCCCGAGCATCAGCGCCTCGTTGTGGACGCCGGCGACCAGGTGCATGATCAGCAGCGGATTGGCGGCCCCCAGCCACAGCGCGCTCACCTCGGCGACGCCGCAGCGCCGGGCCAGCCGCGGGGTGGCCCACACGATCAGCCCGACCCCGATCAGCACCACGAGCCGGTGGCACAGCACGGCGGCGACGATGTTCTCCCCGGTCAGCGCCGAGATGCCGCGCCCGATCCACAGGAACAACGGGCCGTACGGTGCGGGCGTCTCGCGCCACAGTGTGGGCACCGACAGCGTGAACACGTGGCCGAGGCCCAGCCCGGACGCCGGGCCCACCTTGTAGGGGTCGAGGCCCTCCAGCGAGATCTGGCTCTGGGCCAGGTACGAGTAGACGTCCTTGCTGTACATCGGCGGCGCGATCAGCAGCGGCAGCGTCCACAGCAGCAGCGTGCGGTCCAGGTCCCCGCGCGACATTTTCCGGTTGCCCAGCGCAAACCGTCCCAGCATCAGCCAGGCCAGCGCCATCATCACCGCGCCCGTCGTCGTCATCGTCAGCGAGACAGTCTGGATGCGCGAAGGCAGGTTGAGCAGCCGGACCCCGAACGTGGGGTCCTGCACGACGGGCCGCGCCCCGGCGCCCAGCGCGCCGATCGCCATCAGGACGGTGCCGGTGGCGCCGAACAGGCGGGTGCGCTGCAGCGCGGTGAGCTCGGTATCGTTCAGCGGCGAGCCCACCGCTTGCTCGTCGCCGTGCAGGCTGGCGATCGACGAGCTCAGCGTGTGGTGGCGGGCTGCCATCAGAGCAGCGTAGCCGTCCTGCGGCGACCGCAAGCGCGGCGTAGCCGGGCGCCGCGGGTCGCCGCGCGTAGTAGCGAGTGTGACCAGCGCAACGAGCAGACAGGGGACCCTTGGTGGACCGATCCCCGGAATTGCGTCACACTGGTGTTGTGAAAATCCGAACCAGCCTCGATGAGGCGCCCGTGGCTCCCGTCGGCGCCGCGGTGCCGGATGGTCACACCCGCCGCGCTATCGTGCGCCTGCTGCTGGAATCCGGATCGATCACCGCCGTCGAGATCGGGGATCGGCTCGGCCTGACTCCCGCCGGCGTGCGGCGTCACCTCGACGCGCTGATCGAGGCGGGCGACGCCGAGTCGGTGGCCGCCGAGCCGTGGCAGCAGGTGGGCCGTGGGCGCCCCGCCAAGCGCTTCCGGCTGACCGGGGCCGGCCGGGCCAAGCTCGACCACGCCTACGACGACCTGGCCGCGGCGGCCATGCGCCAGCTGCGGGAGATCGGCGGCGAGGACGCCGTCCGCACCTTCGCCCGGCGGCGCATCGACACGATCCTGGCCGGGGTCGAGGCCGCCGACAGCGGCGACGACGCCGAGGTCGAGGCGGCGGCCGAGCGGGTCGCCGGCGCGCTGACCAAGGCCGGTTACGTCGCGACCACGACGCGGGTGGGCGGGCCGATCCACGGCGTGCAGATCTGCCAGCACCACTGCCCGGTGTCCCACGTCGCCGAGGAATTCCCCGAGTTGTGTGAAGCCGAGCAGCAGGCCATGGCCGAGGTGCTCGGAACCCACGTGCAGCGGTTGGCGACCATCGTCAACGGAAACTGCGCCTGCACCACCCATGTGCCACTCACGGTTCCGGCGCCCAGCCCACGCCGCGACACCACGAACACCGAAGGAGCGTCCCTATGACCCTCACGCCCGAGGCCAGCAAGACAGCGGTAGCGCCGCTGACCCAGGAGGAGGCGATCGCCTCCCTGGGGCGGTACGGCTACGGCTGGGCGGACTCCGACGTCGCGGGCGCCAGCGCCCAGCGCGGGCTGTCCGAGGCGGTGGTGCGCGACATCTCGGCGAAGAAGAACGAGCCCGAGTGGATGCTGCAGACCCGGCTCAAGGCGTTGCGCATCTTCGAGCGCAAGCCCATGCCGAACTGGGGCTCCAACCTCGAGGGCATCGACTTCGACAACATCAAGTACTTCGTGCGCTCCACCGAGAAGCAGGCCGCAACCTGGGATGACCTCCCCGAGGACATCCGCAACACCTACGACCGGCTGGGCATCCCGGAGGCGGAGAAGCAGCGGCTGGTGGCGGGTGTCGCGGCCCAGTATGAGTCCGAGGTGGTGTACCACCAGATCCGGGAAGACCTTGAGGCGCAAGGGGTTATCTTCCTGGACACCGACACGGGCCTGCGCGAGCACCCCGAGGTCTTCAAGGAGTACTTCGGCACGGTGATCCCGGCGGGGGACAACAAGTTCTCCGCGCTGAACACCGCGGTGTGGAGCGGGGGCTCGTTCATCTACGTGCCGCCGGGCGTGCACGTCGACATCCCGCTGCAGGCCTACTTCCGGATCAACACCGAGAACATGGGCCAGTTCGAACGCACGCTGATCATCGTCGACGAGAATGCCTACGTCCACTACATCGAGGGCTGTACCGCCCCGATCTACAAGTCGGATTCGCTGCACTCCGCGGTGGTGGAGATCATCGTAAAGCCCGGCGGCCGTTGCCGTTACACGACGATCCAGAACTGGTCGGGCAACGTCTACAACCTGGTCACCAAGCGGGCCCGCGCCGAGGCCGGCGCCACCATGGAGTGGGTCGACGGCAACATCGGCTCGAAGGTGACGATGAAGTACCCGGCGGTCTGGATGACCGGCGAGCACGCCAAGGGCGAGGTGCTGTCGGTGGCGTTCGCCGGCGAGGACCAGCACCAGGACACCGGCGCCAAGATGCTGCACCTGGCGCCCAACACCTCGAGCAACATCGTGTCCAAGTCGGTGGCCCGCGGCGGCGGCCGCACCTCCTACCGCGGCCTGGTGCAGGTGAACAAGGGCGCGCACGGATCGCGCTCGAGCGTGAAATGCGATGCGCTGCTGGTCGATACGATCAGCCGCAGCGACACCTACCCCTATGTCGACATCCGCGAGGACGACGTCACCATGGGCCACGAGGCCACGGTGTCGAAGGTCAGCGAAAACCAGCTGTTCTACCTGATGAGCCGCGGGCTGACCGAGGACGAGGCGATGGCGATGGTGGTGCGCGGCTTCGTCGAGCCGATCGCCAAAGAGCTGCCGATGGAGTACGCGCTGGAGCTCAACCGCTTGATCGAGCTACAGATGGAGGGCGCGGTCGGATGACCGCTACTGCTCTGAATAAAGGCGAGCTCTTCGCGTCCTTCGACGTTGACGCCTTCGAGGTTCCGCACGGCCGCGACGAGCTCTGGCGGTTCACCCCGCTGCGAAGGCTGCGCGGCCTGCACGACGGCTCCGCAAAGGCCACCGGCCGCGCCGAGATCGCCGTCGACCAGCGGCCCGGCGTGCAGGTCGAGACCGTCCGCCGCGGCGACGAGCGGCTCGGCCAGGGCGGTGCCCCCGCCGATCGCGTTGCCGCCCAGGCATTCTCGTCCTTCAACTCCGCAACCGTCGTCACCGTCGGCCGGGACACCCGAATCGCCGAGCCGATCAACATCACCGTCACCGGGCCCGGCGAAGGCGCCGTCGCCTACGGTCACCTGCAGATCCGCGTCGAAGAGCTCGGCGAGGCGGTGGTGGTCATCGACCAGCGCGGCGGCGGAACCTATGCCGACAACGTCGAATTCGTCGTCGACGACGCCGCCCGGCTGACGGTCGTGTGGATCGCCGACTGGGCCGACGACATGGTGCACCTGAGCGCGCATCACGCCAGGCTGGGCAAGGACTCGGTGCTGCGGCACGTCACCGTCACGCTGGGCGGCGAGGTGGTGCGGTTGTCGGCCAACGTGCGGTTTTCCGGTCCCGGTGGGGATGCCGAGTTGCTGGGCCTGTACTTCGCCGACGACGGCCAGCACCTCGAGTCGCGGCTGCTGGTCGACCACGCGCGGCCCGACTGCCGCTCGAACGTGCTGTACAAGGGTGCGCTGCAAGGGGATCCGGATTCCGCGCTGCCCGACGCGCACACCGTGTGGATCGGCGACGTGCTGATCCGCGCCGAAGCCACCGGCACCGACACCTTCGAGGTGAACCGCAACCTGGTGCTCACCGACGGCGCGCGCGCCGACTCGGTGCCCAACCTCGAAATCGAGACCGGCGAGATCGCCGGCGCCGGACACGCCAGCGCTACCGGGCGTTTCGACGACGAGCAGCTTTTTTACCTGCGTTCGCGCGGCATTCCGGAGGATCAGGCCCGCCGCCTGGTGGTCCGCGGGTTCTTCGGGGAGATCATCTCGAAGATCGCGGTGCCCGAGGTACGCGAACGCCTGACCGCAGCTATCGAACACGAACTGGCCATTACGGAGAAGACAACCACATCATGACGACCCTCGAAATCAAGGACCTGCACGTCAGCGTCGACGACCCGAACGCCGCCGAGGGCGAGCGCGAGATCCCCATCCTCAAGGGCGTGGACCTGACGGTGAAATCCGGTGAGACGCATGCGCTGATGGGACCCAACGGGTCCGGCAAGTCGACGCTGTCCTACGCGATCGCCGGTCACCCCAAGTACCGCGTCACCTCGGGGTCGATCACGCTGGATGGCGAGGACGTGCTGGCGATGAGCATCGACGAGCGCGCCCGCGCCGGGATATTCCTGGCGATGCAGTACCCCGTCGAGGTGCCCGGCGTGTCGGTGTCGAACTTCCTGCGCTCGGCGGCGACGGCCATCCGCGGCGAGGCCCCGAAGCTGCGCCACTGGGTCAAAGAGGTCAAGGGGGCGATGACGTCGCTCGAGATCGACCCCGTCTTCGCCGAGCGCAGCGTCAACGAGGGTTTCTCCGGCGGCGAGAAGAAGCGCCACGAGATCCTGCAGCTGGAGCTGCTCAAGCCCAAGATCGCGATCCTCGACGAAACCGACTCCGGGCTGGACGTCGACGCGCTGCGGGTGGTCAGCGACGGCGTGAACCGCTACGCCGAAACCGAGCACGGGGGAATCCTGTTGATCACGCACTACACCCGCATCCTGCGCTACATCCACCCGGAGTACGTGCATGTGTTCGTGGGCGGCCGCATCGCCGAGTCCGGCGGTCCGGAGCTGGCCGACGAGCTCGAGCAGAACGGGTATGTGCGCTTCTCCCAAGCGGCGGCTACCGGGGCCTGAGATGTTGGACGTCGCGGCCATCCGTGCCGACTTCCCGATCCTCAAGCGCATCATGCGCGGGGGAAACCAGTTGGCGTACTTGGATTCCGGCGCGACCTCGCAACGTCCGCTGCAGGTGCTCGACGCCGAGCGGGAATTTCTGCTGACCTCCAACGGCGCGGTGCATCGCGGGGCGCACCAGCTGATGGAGGAGGCTACGGACGCCTACGAGCAGGGGCGGTCCGACATCGCGGCCTTCGTGGGCGCCGACGCCGACGAGCTGGTGTTCACCAAGAACGCCACCGAGGCGCTCAACCTGGTGTCATACGTGCTGGGCGACAACCGTTTCGAGCACGCCGTCGGGCCCGGCGACGTCATCGTCACAACCGAGCTCGAGCACCACGCCAACCTGGTCCCGTGGCAGGAGCTGGCCCGACGCACCGGGGCGACGCTGCGCTGGTACGGCGTCACGGATGAGGGGCGCATCGATCTCGACTCGCTGCAACTCGACGAGCGCGTCAAAGTCCTTGCGTTCAGCCACCATTCGAACGTCACCGGCGCGCTCGCGCCGGTGGGCGAGCTGGTCGGGCGCGCCAAGGCCGTGGGCGCGCTGACCGTGCTGGACGCCTGCCAGTCGGTGCCGCACCGGCCGGTCGATTTCCATGCGCTCGACGTCGACTTCGCCGCGTTCTCCGGCCACAAGATGCTGGGCCCCACCGGGATCGGCGTACTGTACGGGCGCGGCGAGCTGTTGACGGCCGCGCCGCCATTCCTCACCGGCGGGTCGATGATCGAGACGGTCGCCATGGAGGTCAGCACCTACGCGCCGCCGCCGCAGCGCTTCGAGGCCGGCACCCCGATGACCTCTCAGGTGGTCGGATTGGCCGCCGCCGCACGCTATCTCGGCGCCGTCGGCATGGACGCCGTGGAGGCCCACGAACGCGAGCTGGTGGCCGCGGCCATCGACGGCCTGTCCGGCATCGACGGCCTGCGCATCGTCGGCCCGACGTCGACGGAGAACCGGGGCTCGCCGGTGGCGTTCGTCGTCGACGGCGTGCACGCCCACGACGTCGGCCAGGTGCTCGACGACGACGGCGTCGCGGTGCGGGTGGGCCACCACTGCGCGTTGCCGCTGCACCGCAGGTTCGGCGTGGCGGCGACCGCGCGGGCGTCGTTCGCGGTCTACAACACCCACGACGAGGTCGAGCGGCTGGTGGCCGGCGTGCGCCGCGCGCTGGATTTCTTTGGGAGAGACTGACCTTGCGCCTCGAACAGATCTATCAGGACGTGATCCTCGATCACTACAAGCACCCGCAGCACCGGGGGCTGCGGGAGCCGTTCGGCGCGCAGGTGTACCACGTCAACCCCGTCTGCGGTGACGAGATCACGCTGCGGGTCGCGCTGTCTGACGACGGCGAAACCATCACCGACGTCTCGTACGACGGGCAGGGCTGTTCGATCAGCCAGGCGTCGACGTCCGTGCTGACCCAGCAGGTGATCGGCCGCAGCGTCGGCGAGGCGCTCAAGACCACCACCGCGTTCAGCGAGATGGTGTCCTCGCGAGGCACGATCGATGGGGACGAGGACGTGTTGGGCGACGGGATCGCGTTCGCCGGAGTCGCCAAATACCCGGCGCGGGTGAAGTGCGCGCTGCTCGGCTGGATGGCTTTCAAGGATGCCCTGGCTCAGGCCAGCGCAGGCTTCGAGGAGGACCAAAAATGAGCGAAACCACCGCACCGAACGACGAGTTTCTCGCCGACGTCGAGGAGGCGATGCGCGACGTCGTCGACCCCGAATTGGGCATCAACGTCGTCGATCTCGGCCTGGTTTACGGCCTCAACGTGGAAGAGGGCGACGAGGGAACCGTCGCCCTGATCGACATGACGTTGACGTCGGCCGCCTGCCCGCTGACCGACGTCATCGAGGACCAGTCGCGCAGCGCGCTGGTCGGCAGCGGTCTGGTCGACGACCTGCGGATCAACTGGGTGTGGAACCCGCCGTGGGGACCCGACAAGATCACCGAGGACGGTCGCGAGCAGCTGCGCGCCCTCGGCTTCACCGTCTGATCCGGCTCAACCCCTTTACAGGTGGAAGGGGAGGTGGGGCAGGTGCAGGTGGTGGTGCGGATGCCCCATCGGCGGGCACGTCTCCAGGCTAATGGTCATCGCGTGCAGCACGCCGGCGTCCTGATTTCCCTGCGCACCCATGCACTTTCCGTTCGTGATCGCCTGGGCGTCCGAAGCCGTCTGCTTCTGGTAGGACGTCGTGTTCGCGACCGTCACGTTCGTGGGCGTCGGTTGGGCGCCGATACCGCTGACCGCGATGGTGTTGCCGGAGACTGAGCTGACCGTGCCGTAGAACCCGGCGGGCGGCGGGCACTTGCCGTCGACGGCCGGGGTGACCGTCACCGATTGGGCGGTGACCGTCCCGGGGGTGGGTGCGCTCTGCGGGGTGGCGCGCACGTTGACGCAGCTGCCGGGGGTGACGTCGGCGAGCTGGGCCGGCGAGGTCTCGACGACCCTGGTCTGCGGCGTGAAGTCCACGGTGGCCGACCCGGTCCGCGTCCTGAGCTGGATCGTGCCGCCGGACACCGACTGGACCAGGCCCTCGACGTAATCCTTAGCGGCGGGTGGGGGAGCGGGAGCCGGCGGCGGCGCCGGGGCGGCGGCCGGGCTGCGCGGGATCGCCGTCACGGTCGGCTTTGAGGTGGTGCCGGTGTTGCTTGCCGTGCCACCCGAGTGGCACATCGCGACGCTCAACGCGATGAAAGCCACGACCGCGACGAGCGCGATCTGGGCCAGCCGAGGCTTCACCGTGCTGGCAGACATCGACGCGGCTCCGATCGTTACCTACAAATGTTGGGCCAGGGGTACCCGCTTGCGGCGAGAATTCACCATCCCGTAACCCAGATCACGGGCCGCGCGGTGGCGTCACTCACAGGTTGATGGCGTTCCCGGTCAGAGCGTGAAAGCACTCCTGTAGCCCTTCACCGAGTGTGGGATGGGTGTGCACATTTCGTGCCAGCTCGGTGGCGGTGAGGTCCCACAACTGCGCGAGCGTCAATTCGGGCAGAAGTTCGCTGACTTCGCTGCCCACCAAGTGCGCTCCCAGGATCTCGCCATACGCGGCGTCGGCAACCACCTTGATGAAACCGCCGCGCTCACCTAGGCCGTGGGCCTTGGCGCTGGCCTGCATCGGAAATGTTGCGACCCGCAATCGGTGACCGGCCGCGCGGGCCTGTTCTTCGGTGTATCCGAAGCTGGCGACTTGCGGCTGGCAGAACGTCACGCGCGGCATCATCCTGTAGTCGAGCGGCATCGTCTCGACGCCGGCGATAGTTTCGGCGGCGATCAAGCCTTGGGCGGAAGCGACGTGGGCCAGTTGAACTTTGGCGGTGACGTCACCGACGGCGTATATATGCGGCGCGGATGTTCGCATGTAGTCGTCTATGCCGATAGCGCCACCGGCGCTGAGACGCACTCCAGCGGTGTCGAGACCGATTCCCTCGACGTTGGGACGAAATCCGATGCAGATGAAGGCCCGCGTGGCTTGTGCGGTGACGGACATTCCGTCAGCGCTGGTATGGCTGACGACGACGTGGTCGCCATGGTCGATGACCTTGTCCACGCGGGTGCGTGTGTGAATCGCGATCCCGCGCCGTCGGTAGTGCCGCTGAAGTTCTCGTGAAACGTCCGCATCTTCGCCGGGAAGGACACGGTCGGCGAATTCGAGGATCTCGACATGTACGCCGTAACTGTGCAGGATGTAGGCGAATTCCATGCCGATGCTGCCACCGCCGATGATCACGATCGACTCGGGCAGATCGGCGCTGAGAATCTGCTGTTCGTAGGTGACGATGTTGTCGGTGAGGGCAAGCCCTGGCAGCATGCGCACGCGCGATCCGGTCGCGATGACGGCGTGGTCGAAGGTCACCAATGTGCTGTTCCCCTCGCGCAGGTCGATGTGGAGGCTGTGGGAACCGGTGAATCGGCCACGGCCGTCGATCTCGACGATGTTGTTCTTGCGCATCAGCAAGTGCACGCCGCGGACCCGAGCCTCGGCGACTTCGCGGCTACGTGACAGGGCGCGGGCGTAGTCGAGACTAACGTCGCCCGAGATGCCGAACGTGGCGGACTGGTGGGTGATGATGGAGGCAATTTCTGCGTTGCGCAGCAACGCCTTTGAGGGGACGCACCCCGTGTTGAGGCACACCCCACCCCAATAGCGTTCCTCGACTATCCCGACAGTCATGCCAAGCTGGGCCGCGCGGATGGCTGCCACATATCCTCCGGAGCCGGCGCCGAGGACGAGGAGGTCGTAGTGATCGCCGGCTGCGGTTGTCAACTTGGCTCCTGTTCTGCCGCATGGCTTGACGTCCTGGCGAGCTGGGCGTGGCCGGGCGCCAGCTTCCTCGTCGTTCGAAACTTAGTCAGGGGGTCTGCCAGCTTGATGCGGCGACGCCCGCCTGTTCGCGGGCCGCGTCGACGGCGTCAACCAGCAACCACAACGCTAAGCCGAGGAGCGCGATGTCCTTCATCAAGAATTCTCCGTCGGCGGACAAAACGGGAAAGCCACCGGCGGAGGCCTCACCGACGCCGGGCGTGGTGATCATGAAACTCAGTGTGATCACGAAGAACAGCGACGCGAATATGCCGCCCACCACCGACGCTTTCGGGAACCAGGGCTTGACGGCCAGCAACGCCGCGGTGATCAGTTCCACTGATCCGTTCAATCGACCAAAGGTGTCGATCGACATGGTTTCGTAAACCCAATTCAAGAACGGGCTGTGGGCGACCCAATGCGAAATACCTTGGGATTCATAGTCAGTAAATTTCATTGCGCCGAACCAGGCCAGTACTATGACCAGGCCATACCGCGCGACGAGTGGCGCGACGCCGGCTGCTCGGGACTCTCCCCGCCTAGCGCTCGTCATGGTGGTGGCCTCATTCTGCGACATGCGGTCTTCCGTTCTGTGCGTTGCGCGGCGGCTTCGGTCGCGGCTCAATTCAGCGACCACTATCTCTGCGCAGGGGGTGAGTTGTCCTCACCCCCGCGTGCAATCCACCCGGGTGAGGGGACGATAAACCGACGGGCGGACTAGCGTGTCATTCCTTTCGAGTTCATCGCGCACACGCCGGCTCCGGTAGGTCTAGGTCGGCCTTCGTCAGGCGGTAGACCTGTAGCGTGAGGTTGTAGTACTTGTTGGTCTCACCGACCCATTCCATCCCCACCCGTCGGGCAGTAGCCACACCGCGGCGATTCCCCGGTCGAACGACCGCGAAAACCTCGCTGACACCGAGGTTTTCGAATGCCAGATGGGCAACCGCGTGACCGGCTTCCGCGCCGTAACCGTAGCCCCAGACCTTCGGACACAGCTGCCACCCGATCTCTAGATCCGTGCCACCGGGCGGCAGCGGAAGCAGGGCCACGCCCCCAATCACGTCCCCAGAGCTTTTGTCGGTGATCGCCCAGCGACCGCACGGCAGCCCTGTCGGGTCGCTTTCGGTCACCCACGTCCCCAGGACGCGGCGCATTTCGGTCCGACCGACGATGGGGCACAAGGCCGGACACAGCCAACGCGCCACTTCGGGCGCGCCGTAAATGGCGTACGCGTCGATGTCGTCATCGAGTTGCCACGGGCGCAACACCAGCCGGGCTGTCCGGATGCGGCGCGTGTCGGCGTCCCAGTCGACGTGGCGATGCTCAATCACGCCGTCTCCCTGACCTCACACCGCTGCAGGCAAATCAGGGCGAGCATCATCCGCATGTGCGGCTCCTCTGGGCAACCGGCGTAGCCATTGAGCCAGCCGCTCAGCTTCGCGAGGATCGCCAGGGGCAACGTTGCAGGGGTGGACAGGAGCGCGGTGAGGATGTGTTTGATCACGAGATAGCCTTCCCCGCAGCCCAATTCGACGAAAGCTACCGTGCGCTCATAGTCGGTCAAACACGGCTTCACTGCATCGACCAGCGACCACGCCATGTCCTCGTCGGAGATAAACGGCGGGTCCATCGGCGGGTCGCATTGCGCCGGCGAACCAAGGCTCTCGGGGTTCGGCGTGGTCGAAGGCACCCAGCGCGGCACGGGCGTGGGGTTGCCGGCCGTGATCGCAACACTGGCATCGACGGGCGTCTGCGGCCTCATGGCGGTATCACCGTAGGCATGTCGTGGTTCCATTCCCGGTCTTCGTGGCGGTGGCTACCGCTGCGTTGTTCTGATAAGGCTGCCGCGATGTCGGGTGAATCGTCATCACCCGACTGTTTGTTCACCCGGGTGATTGGCGAGGCGCCGCGCCAAGGCGCGATGATTCGCCGCGAGTTTTCGCACTGGACGGCTGGATCGGCACAGCCGGAGCACGGCCCGCGCGGAATTAAAGCAGGCCGAGTTCTCGCGCCCGGCTAACCGCCGCGCTGCGATGCTCCACGCCGAGCTTGCGGTAAACGGCGCGCTGGTGGCTCTTCACGGTATTGAGCGATACGTAAAGCCGCTCACCGATCTCACGTCGCGACAGCCGGGTGGCAAGCAGGCGAAGAACCTCGAGCTCCTTGGGGGTCAGCTCCTCGCCGAGGGCGCTCCCTTCGCTGCGTGAAGTCACCGCAGCGCCCGCGTTGCGTTCGGCCGAAGCGGGCAGCGTCGCGGTGATTCCGGCGTCCGCGCAACCGCTTACCAGGTTGTCGACCTCTTCGTAGATGGGCATTGCGGTCTGGTGGTCGCCGAGTTGCTCGGCGATTTGCGCCCTGACCGACAGCGTCTTGGCCACCTCGAGGATTGCCCCACCTTGGCGCGCCGATGCGACGGCCATGTCGGCGGCGGCCGCCGCTGCGGCCAATTCGCCCCGCGTACGGAGGACTTCGGCCGTGGCGAGCGACACCATCACGTCCACAAGGTGTTCGGCGTCCGCCAGGGGCCGCGAGCTGCCGGAAGCCCGGCGGATCTGACGCTCGGCGTCTGCGAGCCTGCCATTTTCGGCCGAAATCAGCGCCAGATGGCCCAGCGCGTGGCTGCGGGCGCGACGGTCACCCATATTTTCGGCCAGCTGTACGGCCCGCTGGAACGCGGCTTGCGCCTCGTCGGTGCTGCCCGAAAAGTACAGCGCGGATCCGAGGACGCAGTAGGCGATTGATCGGCCCAGCGGCGCTTCGGCGAGATCGAGGGTGACGGCGCGGCGAGCCGTCTCGAGCGCCGCGGCGACTTCAGCCGTCTTGAACGAGTGAACCGCGCGCAAGACGACGGCTTGAGCGCTGATGGCGCGGGCGTCTGCGGTGTCGCCCGCTGATCCGGCCTCGACCGCATTGATCCATTCAGCGGCATCATCGAGTTGGCCAACACTTAGGGCCATCCAGGCACGGGCCACGCTCAGCCGCGGATCCTGTAGAACGGTTTCCTCGGGAAGCAGATCAAGCATGCCGGAGACGGTCGACAAGCCGCCCCCGTTGAACTCGTCGACCCAGTCCGCGGCAATCAGATCAGCACTGCGCACGTCGTCACCGCCGGCGATCAGGTGGCGGACCGCCTCGTCGATCAGCCCCTCGTCCTCGAACCATGCTGCGGCTCGTCGATGCAGCTCGGGGACGAGATCCGGCTCGCTGCGACGCAGCTCGGTGAGCAGTAATTCTCTGAACAGCTGGTGATAGCGATACCAGTGACGCGACATGTCCAGCGGCACCACAAAGAGGTTTTCGCGCTCGATATTCTCCAAGATTGAGGCCGAACCAGACGTTTGCAACATCGCGTCGCACAGCGGACCGC
The DNA here is from genome assembly GCF_059812245.1 of Mycobacterium sp. NGS64. Lineage (NCBI taxonomy): Bacteria > Bacillati > Actinomycetota > Actinomycetes > Mycobacteriales > Mycobacteriaceae > Mycobacterium > Mycobacterium sp. NGS64. The sequence continues at coordinate 1,480,761 of NZ_JCALCI010000001.1, forward strand.
TGAGTCGTCCCAAGACCGAGGTGCGTAGCAAAAAGCTGCGCAATTCAGGTGGCTGACCCTCGAGCACCTCGGCCATCAAGTAGTCGACGATATGACGGTTGTCGCCCGCGAATGTTCTGATGAATGCTGGCGCATCAACACGGCCTACAAGCGACAGGGCGGCAAGGTATAGGCCGGCGGCCCAGCCTTCGGTGCGTCGGTGCAAGAGCCGGATATCTTCATCGGCCAGGTCCAGTCCGAGGACACCGTTCAGCAGATGGACCGCCTCATCAGGCCCGAAACGTAAATCGTCAGTTCGCATCTCGGCAAGCTCGCCGCTGGCCCGCAACCGAGCCAGCGGCAGCATCGGATCCGATCGGGTGGCCAACACCAAGTGAAGATCGGCCGGCATTCGGCTGATAAAGAATGCAAGCTGCTCATGGACCGCTCGACTGACCACCAGGTGATAGTCGTCGAGGATGAGCGCCATCGGACGGTCGACAGTGTCCAGGTCATTCAGCAGGGTCGGCAGAACGACCTGCACCGGGTCGGCGCCCATCGCCAGCAGTTCGACCGCGCGTATCCCCACCCCGGGACTGATCTTCTGCAGCGCGGCGATCACGTACATCCAGAACCACACCGGGTCGTTGTCGGAGGAATCGAGGGACAGCCAGCCGAATCGCTGATCCTCGTCCCCCCCGAGGATCCACTGAGCCAGCAATGTCGTCTTGCCCCATCCGGCCGGCGCACTCAGCAGTGTCAGCCTGCGGCGGCACCCCGACGACAGTGCGTCAAGCAAAATGGTCCGGTGAACGAGTTGGGCCCCGATGGCAGGGATGTGCAGCTTGGTGCCGAGCAGGACCGCTCGCGCGGCGGCTTCTCCAAAGCCGTTGCCTCCAAAGCCATCCGAGCCGGTCATGTGCGAACTCCCCGAATCGATTGGACCGAGCGTACGGACGGCAACACTCGGCGTTGCCGCATCATGGTTGGGTGCCGGCCTCTCCGATTCCCTGTTCTTTTCTGCGGGGTCGGGGGGGCTCGTTCGGCGCGGCGATCGCGGTGAGGTTATTGAACCAGAAGCGATTTCGGTGATTACCTCCGGCGCACGCCTGCAGTTCCCGCTTGGGCTGGCGGCCCCGCGTCCCGGTAAGGGCTCGAGGACTTTCTCGTGAGCCGCGCTCACGCTCTGCCCGCTCACCGTATTTCTCCTCTCCCGCATCGATGTATCGGCTCGGGCCGACTCATCATGGCCGTCGGGACACCAACACGTACCCACCGACGCCGAACACCACCGGCAACATCATCAACATTCCCAACAACGTGCTCATCATCGTTCTCTCGATCCCCCCATGTCGTTGCTCTCGGTCGTCGGTTCCGGTTGAACGGCGGCGGTGACAACAATCAGGGCTCAGTCACTACATTGGCAGCGCGGCGCGGCCGTCACCATCGCCTAGCGGATGATCATTAGGGCCGGGGCGGTGTATGCGTAGTGGCCTGGATATTTGACGGGCTGGTCAATCAGCGCCGCGCATGAGCTGCGCCAATTGGGCCCGGGAAGTAATTCCCAATTTTGCAAATGCGTTGTGCACGTGGGTCTTAACGGTGTGGGGGGAAAGGTGCAGCTGTTGCGCGACCGAGCGGTTGGTCGCGCCCTCGGCGATCAGGTTGACGACCTTGAGTTCGGAGTCGGTGAGACTGTCCCAGCCGCTTTTTGCCCGCGGGTGCGTGACGATGCGCCGTTCCACGCCTAACCGGCGCAGCGTGCGGCCGACGCGGCGGGCATCGGCGGTCGCCCCGCACTCGATGTAGGTGTCGAACGCCGCGTTCAGCTGGTCGAGTGCCTCGGCGTTGCGCTGTCCTCGACTTAGCTCGCCGCCGGCGTCCTCAGCGGCGCTGGCGTAGAGAAGCGGTCGCGGGGATGCGCGAAGTGACTCCGCAACAGCCACTAAGGCCTGGCCATCGTGTTCGAGGATCCCGCGGGCATACCCCGCCACCGAGGCGAAGAGCGGCACCGCAGGCTGCTCACGTTCAAGCACCTCGGTGGCCTGCATGACCCGCGCGCGCAAGCCGGCATCACCGGCGGCCGAGGCCACTTGGGCACCCAAGATCAACCGAACCAATGCGTGGGGGAACAGTGGTGTCGCCAAAAGAATGACGTCGCCGAGCCAGCGCATCGCGTCATGAACGTCGTCGCGCTGCCACGCCGCCCGCGCGAGCACATACGCCGAGCCCCGGCGGATGCCGGCGGAGCCAGCGGAGTGGGCTTGGCGCGCATCATTGACCATCTGCTGCAGCAGGTTCCGGTCGTCTGTGTGCACCGCCACCTCGGCGAGAATCACCATGCGAAGTACGTCGTGCTCGGTCGCCCCCCTCGGTTGTGGGGGTGGAAGGGACTCCGTCGCGTCGCGAGCGGCCGACAGCCGGCCCGCAGCGAGGTGGACGAGCCCGCTGAAGACGGCCCACATGGCGAGGGCCATCGCGTTGCCTTCCTGGCGGGCTTGCCCTATCCCGTCGGCCACCCGGGCCGTGGCGTCGTCCAAGCGGCCGACCACTGCCAGCAGGTTTGCGTTGTACATCCCGGCATACGCGTGAGCTAACGCCGTTTCATTCGTGTGAGCGAGCGGGAAAAGCTCTTCGAAACGGCGTAGCGCGCTGGACGTGTACCCCTCCCCAGCATCGAGCAAAGCGTGGGTGACGCCGGCCATGATCTTGGCCTCGAGATCGCCGGTGACCACGGCGGCCTCGGCAGCGTCGTCGGCGGCAGCGCGCCGTTGCCCGCCTTCGTCGAATATCAGGTTGTACGCAAGCCATGCCAGATGTCGTGCGCGGGTGACCTCGCTGATACCGCTGAGACCAAGAGCCCGCCGATTCTCCGCCACCCGCCGCTGGTCAGTGTGCTTTGTGTGCACTGGGAGCCGGAGACGGATTTCGGCCTCTACCTCGGGTGAGGCCGCCTCCGCGAGCGCTACCTCGGCCAACTCTTCGGCCTCGTCATAGCGGCTGGCCCGGTTGAGCCAACCCACCGTCTCCCCGAGCAGGGATGCGTGCTCAGCGTCGTTGGCGGGCAACAGCTCCAACGCGCGCTTGCTCAAGTCCGCTGCCGCGCTGGCGTCGCCACGGCCGACCGCCTGCGCAGCTTGGCGCAATGCGTCGATCGCCTCCCGGTCTCCCGGTTCGGCGCTGCGCGCCAGCTGGGTGGCTACCTCGGCCGGCGCCGCGCCCATCCCCAGCATGACCGACGCCGACTGGCGCTCCATCGCCCGGCGCAACGACTGCGGCAACGACTGCCGGGTCGCCTCACGCAGCAGGTCGTGCCGAAACCTCAACCGCTCGCCGTCTTCGACGAAAAGGTCGGCCCGCACCGCCTCCTCGAGCGCCGACAGCAACGACGCGGGCGACCGCTCCAGCATCGCGGCCAACAACTCCACCGAAAACTTGTCCGGCAGCACCGCGGCCACCCGCACCACCTCTGAAGCGGTATCGGAGAGCATGTCCAGTCGCTGCTGCATACCGACTGCCAGACGCCGCGGCAGCCCGCGTCCGGTGGCCACCACCCGCCCGCCGCTAACGTTCAGTCGGTCCTCCTCGCCCAGCCCTCCGACAAGCTCGCTGACCAAAAAGGGGTTGCCGTGCGCCTTGGCGGCCAGATTCAGCAGCGACACGTCGGCTTTCGCTCGAACGGCGTCTTGGACCATGTCGGCGACCGCATCGGGCGTGATGGCCCCCAATCGCAAGAATGTGGCATTCGCGCGTTGCAGCACCGACAAGGTCTCTTGCACGGCCGGCCCGCCAGCCCCGGTGCGGGCGGTAAATACCCATAACACCGCCGTATCCGGCCGCGCGGTGGCCAGTGACCGCAGCGCCAACAGTGTGCCGTTATCGGCCCAGTGGATGTCCTCGAGAACGATCACGAGCGGCTTCTGCGCTGCGGCCGCATGAATGGCCTCGGCCAAATCATGCACCACCCAATAGCGCAGATCGGCCGAGCCGCCTAGCTGGCGCAGCGCCTCGGCGTCGCCCACCGGGGGATCGGCGTTGAGGGTGGCCATGAACAACGAGAAAAACGGCACCGTCTGCTGATACTCGAACGCCTCGCCGAACAAGGTGCGCACTTCAGACTTGTCGGCCAGCACCAACACCTCGGTCAGCAACCGGCTTTTCCCGATGCCGGGCGGCCCTTCGATGACCAGCACGCCGCCGCGCCCCTGGGCGACCGCCGCGACCAGGGCGCCGATCAGTTTCAGCTCATCTTCTCGCCCCCGAATCGGCGGAATGACCAATCGCTGACCGCCGACATCGGAAAGGCCAGCTGGAACCTCCATCGGGTGTCCTGTTCGCGCTCGACCGACTGCCACTGAAGTGGACGTCATTCTAGCCCGCGCCCGTCGACTGTTCGATTTGCTGTCGATCAGTCGGCGCCGCGCATGAGCTGCGCCAATTGGGCGCGCGACGAGATGCCCAGTTTGGCGAAGGCATTGTGCAGGTGCGTTTTCACGGTGTTGGGGGAGAGGTGCAGTTGCTGCGCGACGGAGCGGTTGGTCGCGCCGTCGGCGATCAGGGTGACGACCTTGAGTTCGGAGTCGGTGAGGCTGTCCCAGCCGGTTTTCGCCCGTGGTTGGGCGACGATGCGCCGTTCCGCGCCTAATCGGCGCAGCGCGCGGCCGACCCGGCGGGCATCGCCTGTCGCTTCGCACGCGACGTAGGTGTCGAATGCGGCGTTCAGCTGGTCGAGCGCCTCGGCGTTGCGCTGCGCGCGACCTAGCTCGGCGCCGGCATCCTCGGCGGCGCTTGCGAAAAGTAGCGGTCGCGCCGACGTGCGAAGCGACCGCGCGGCGGCCACCAATGCCTCTGCGTCCCGTTCGAGTATTCCGCGAACGTGTTGGGCGACTGCGGAAAACAATGGCGCCGTTGGCCGCTCGCGTTCGAGCACTTCAATGGCATCCAGGAGACGCGCTCGCAGGCCGGCATCGCCGGCGGCCGACGCCACCCGTGCGGTGAAGGTCAGCTGATCCAAAACGGTGGGCAAAAACGGTGTCACGAGTAGCGGGATATCGCCACCGAGCCAACGCACCGCCTCATGGACGTCCTCGCGCTGCCATGCCGCCAGTCCCAGCAGCCCCGCCGCCTCCCGACGTACGGCGGGTGAACCGTTGTCGTACGCGTCGCGCGCCTCGCTCATCGTCTCGAGCAGCAACGTCCGGTCGTCGGTGCGCGTCGCTATCTCCGCCAGGATGAACATGCGCCGTGCGTCTACGTAGGTTGATCCCGTTCGATCCGGCGTTGGCAGCCACTCGATGGCGGCCCGGGCAGCCGACAGCCGGCCGGCGGCCAGCTCCACACCTCCTGCCGTCAGGCTCCAAATGTGCAGCGCCATGCCGTCGCGTTCCTTCCGGGATTTCTCCAAACGGCCCGCAACGAGCGCCGAGGCATCTTCCAACCGTCCGACCACGGCAAGCAGGTTTGCCAGATGGATTGCGGCGAGGTGATGGGCGGTTGTGTCGCCCTCAGGGGTGAGGGCTTGAAGTTCCTCAACGCGGTGCAGAGCGCGGCTCGCGTATCCGCTCGCGCAGTCGAGGCAGGCAAGTGCTATCCCGGACAGGATGCTCGACTCGAGGTCGCCGGCGGACGCCGCGGCGGCCGCCGCTTCGTTGGCTGCCGTGCTGTCATGTCCATGTTGGCCGTACATCGCCAGGTTGTACGCCAGCCAGCCGCGATGCCGTGCCTGGGTGATGTCGCTGAGGTAGGGCAATTGAAGTGCGCGGCGGTTCTCTTCGATGTGTCGCGTTGTCGTGTCCGTGGTCACCGTCGGGAGCCGAAGGCGGATCTCGGCCTCCTCTTCGGGCGAAAGCGCGGCGGACAGGGTGGTGGTGGCCAGTCGTTGCGCCTCCTCGTAGCGCGTGGCCCGGTTGAGCAGCGCGATCGTTTCGGCGACCAGTGGCCCACGCCCGGGGTCTTGCGGCGGCTGGAGCTCCAATGCGCGCTTGCTGAAATCCGCCGCAACGCCCGGATCGCTATTGGCCACCGCCTGCGCGGCTTGGCGCAGTGCCGCGATCGCGGCCTGATCGCCCACCTCGGCGCTGCGGGCGAGCTGAGTTGCGACCTCCTCGGGTGCCGCGCCCATGTCCAGCATGATGGTTGCCGATTGCCGCTCCATCGCTCGGCGCAGCGACCGGGGCACGGATTGCCGCGCCGCTTCGCGGAGCAAATCGTGTCGAAACCTCAGGTGATCACCGTCTTCGATGAGTAAGTCGGCGCGGACAGCCTCATCTACCGCGGATATCAGCGCAGTGGGGCGGCGTTCCAGCATTGCGGCGAGCACTCGGGCCGAAAACCGGTCGGGCAGCATGGCGGCCACTTGCACGACTTGGCTCGCAGTCGCGGAGAGCTGATGGAGTCGTTGCTGCATGGTGTCGCTGAGCCGACGCGGCAACGAGCCCCCGGTGGTGACAGCGCGACCGCCGCTGATTGTGAGCCGGCCGTCCTCGTCCAGTCCGCGCAGCAGCTCCGTCAGCAGGAAGGGGTTGCCGTGTGCCTTCTGAGCCAGATTCAGCAGCGACGCATCCGCGTTGGCTCGCACGGCGTCTCGCACAATGTCGGCGACCGCATTCGGTGTTACGGCCGTCAACCGCAGAAATTTCGCATCCTGGCGTTCCAGGGCGGTCAAGGTGTCGCGGACGGCCGGTCCGCCGGCGCCGGTCCGGACGGTAAGCACCCACAGCACCGGGACATCGGGCCGCGTCGCGGCCAGCGACCGCAGCGCCAGCAGGGTGGCGTTATCGGCCCAGTGAATATCCTCGAGGATTATCGCCAAGTTGGTTCGGGACGCGGTCCCGTGTATCGCGGCTTGCAGGTCGCGCACCACCCAGTAGCTGAGGTCGGCCGACGTGCCCAAGCGACGCAAAGCCTCCACATCACCGACAGGCGGGTCCGCGCGCAGAGTCGCCATGAAGAGCGAAAAAAACGGCACCGTCTGCTGGTACTCGAACGCCTCGCCGAACAACGCCCGCACACCGGCCTTTTCTGCCAGCGCCAAAACCTCGGTCAACAATCGGCTCTTCCCGATACCCGGCGGCCCCTCGATGACCAGTACGCCCCCGCGTCCCTGAGCGACCGCTGCGACCAGCGCGCCGATCTCCTGCAGCTCGCCTTCCCGCCCGCGAATCGGCGGTGTGCGAACCCTCCCCGACGGCCTCGCGATGTTCACGCGCACCATCGCCCACCGACGTGAAGTGGGTGGGCCGAAGAGCTCCAAGTTGTGGTATCCACAGTCCCCGCCACCGCTAGTGCTGGAAGCCAGTGTAGGCGTGTTCCTCCGCCCCTCGAACTGCGGTTACGCGTTTATCTGCGCTACCGCAGCAGCCCAATCGAGCTCGCCGGAATTGCTGGTGACTCGTATACCCGTATCGCCACCGGGGGCACCACCGGTGCATCGTCACCGTCGCCGGAGCCCGCAACGGTAGTGTCGCCGGACCCGCCGGAGGACGAGCCGATTGGTGGCGGTACTTTGCGAAACCGTCGTTTAACGTGCGTCCTCATCAAATAGATTGTGGCAGTGAGCAATTCGGACCGCGACGGCCGCTGGTGCCGCGTGGCCACAAGGACCGACAGTCGATGTTGACGACCTGGCCACCGTCAATTGACGGACACAGCGTCAAAACTCACCCGGGTGAATCGACGCTGGGGTGATGACGGCACACCCCGCCGGCCAGCAGACTGACCTCAGTTCAACGCCGACATAGGTGGCGCAGGTCGTCGCCGCCAGGGCGTCAACTCTTTTGCCGGCAAACCACGGGATGGCCCGGCAGGAGTCGTCGAAAGTGATTAGCAGAAGGGTCTCACCATGCACTTCGATTCCAAGAAGGTCATCGTCGTCGGAGGCAGCGCCGGCATGGGTCGGCAGGTCGCCGTTGATATCGTGCGCCACGGCGGGAGCGCGGTGATCGTCGGCCGGTCGAAAGAACGTGTCGAAGATACCCTTGCCGAGCTGACCGGCGATGGTAGTCAAGCTTGGGGCATCACCGCCGAGCTGACGGATCGCGGCGCGGTCGCCGATGTACAACGGGCGCTTTCCGAGGAGCACAGCGACGCCACACTGTTGGTCAACGCGGCCGGATTCTTCATCCCCAAGCCGTTTCTCGCGTACGACGCGCAGGATTACGACTCGTACCTGGATCTCAACTATGCCCTGTTCTTCCTGACGCAGACCGTCGTCGAGGGCATGATCGCCCGCGGTGAGGGTGGGGCCATCGTCAACATCGGCAGCATGTGGGCGCATCAGGCGATCGGCCTAACGCCGTCGTCGGGATATTCGATGCAAAAGGCGGGCCTGCATGCGCTCACCCACAACCTGGCCCTCGAGCTTGCCGAGCACAAGATCCGCGTCAACGCGGTGGCACCTGCCGTCGTCAAGACCCCGCTATACGAGGGCTTCATCCCCAAGGACGAGATCGACGCCACGCTTGACACTTTCGCGCCGCTTCATCCGCTGGGACGGGTCGGCACCCCGGCCGACGTCGCCAACGCGGTGACGTATCTGTTGTCCGATGAGGCCAGCTGGGTCACCGGCGCGATTCTCAACGTTGACGGCGGCATCATGGCCGGCCGCAACTAACCTCGGCAGCGACGTGGGATTGTCCGAAACACGAAGCGCGTCAACACAAGCCTAGGCAAACGAAGGAGACCAGGTGTCACACCAATACAGCAAGGACCCCGCCGCGGTCGACGCACTGAGCCCCGAGCAGTACCACGTCACCCAGGAGAACGGCACGGAGCCCCCGTTCACGGGCGAGTATTGCAACAATCACGAACCTGGCATCTACGTCGACATCGTCTCTGGCGAACCGCTTTTCGCCTCGGTGAACAAATTCGACAGCGGAACCGGCTGGCCAAGTTTCACCCAGCCCATCAGCGCGGACAGTATCGTTGCGCGGCGCGATCGCAGTCACTTCATGGATCGAGTCGAGGTGCGGTCGGCCCGCGCAGACAGCCATCTGGGGCACGTATTCCCAGACGGCCCCACAGAAGCCGGTGGTTTGCGCTACTGCATCAACTCGGCGTCGCTGCGATTCATTCACCGCGATGACCTGGAAGCTCAGGGCTACGGCCAATATCTGGCCTTGTTCACGAAAGACGCTTCTGAGCAACGCCTGAGCGTCAGCGAGCAGCGCCCATGACGCACCACAACAAGATCGCAGTTCTTGCCGGCGGGTGCTTTTGGGGCATGGAGGACCTGTTCCGCCGGCAGCCCGGCGTGGTGTCCACGCGTGTCGGCTACACCGGGGGCGCCAACAGCCATCCCACCTACCGGCACCACCCGGGCCATGCCGAGGCACTCGAAATCACCTACGACCCGGACGAAACCAATTACCGGGCGCTGCTGGAATTCTTTTTCCAGATCCACGATCCGACCACCAAGAATCGTCAGGGCAATGATGTCGGGACGAGCTACCGGTCCGCAATCTTCTATCTGGACGACGAGCAAAAGCAAATCGCACTGAACACCATCGCCGACATCGACGATTCGGGGCGATGGCCGGGCAAGGTCGTCACCGAGGTCAACCCGGCCGGCGAATTCTGGGAAGCCGAGCCCGAGCACCAGAACTACTTGCAGCGGTATCCATCCGGATATACCTGCCACTACATCCGCCCCGAGTGGACACTACCCAGCCGCGGTGACGGTGCGGGCGGTGGAGCAGTGGCGGCGGAATATGCATGACCACGCAGCCACGACTCAACCGGATCGGCGAGTGCTGTCGAGCGCGTATGCGCCGTTGGTCCTCTACGGCGCCGCATGGGCTGCGGCGAGGGGCTTACTTCGGGTCAGTCGCCGGCGACCGGCGGTGACAGGGTGACTCAGAACCCGAATTTGGCAGCGCTATCGGCGGCGGGGGTGTCGGTCTGGCTGGATGACTTGTCGCGCCCGCTGCTTCGTTCCGGCAAGTTGAGACGACTCATCCACACGAGAAGCGTTGTCGGCGTTACCACTAACCCCTCGACCTTTGAGCGCGCACTTTCCCGCGGCCGCGCCTACGATGGCCAGATCGAAGAGCTAACTGCACGCGGTGTGGACATCGACACCGCGGTGCGCACGGCGATCACCGACGACGTCCGGGCGGCCTGCGATGTGCTGCGCGCGCAATGGGAGAACTCCGATGGCGTCGACGGACGGGTGTCCATCGAAGTCGATCCGTCACTGGCCCACGACACCGATGCGACGGTCGCGCAGGCCGTCGAGTTGGCCAAGATCGTCGACCGGCCCAACGTGCTAGTCAAAATACCGGCGACCGCCGAAGGGCTGCCCGCGATCACCGCGGCGCTGGCCAAAGGTGTCTCGGTGAACGTGACACTGATCTTTTCCGTGGAGCGGCACCGAGCGGTCATGGACGCCTATTTGGCCGGCATCCAGGCCGCGCAGCATGCTGGTGCTGATCTAACTCAAATTCATTCGGTGGCATCATTGTTCGTATCTCGCCTAGACACCGAAGTCGACAAGCAGCTTGAGGCGGTCGGCACCGATCGGGCACTCTCGCTCCGAGGGCAGGCGGGAGTCGCCAACGCGCGGTTGGCCTACGCCGCCTACCAACAGATCTTTGAACGCGAACCACGCTTCACCGCGCTGCGCTCCGCGGGTGCCCGGGTGCAACGACTGCTGTGGGCCTCCACCGGGGTTAAGAACACCGCCTATCCCGACACGATGTATATCACCGAACTCGTGGCACCAAACACCGTCAGCACCATTCCGGAGCCGACACTAGAGGCGGTAGCCGACCACGGCTACATCGCCGGCGAAACCATGACTGGCACAGTGGCGCAGGCTCAGGAGGTGTTCGACCGGCTGACTGCGGTCGGAATCGATCTGCCTAACGTGTTCGCCGTGCTGGAACGCGACGGGGTCGCCAAGTTCGCGGCATCCTGGTCGCGGGCACTCCGGCGCTGAACCCCCAGTCAGAATTCAACTTTCAGCTATCCAGGAGACCGATCTGATGTCCGCTTCGGCGCCGCCATTGGGAGGGCTTCGGGCCAGCCGGCCGTTCCCGGAGCGTGTCCGCCCCAAGGGTGGCCTGATCTACCGGCTGATCACCACGACCGATCACAAGGTGATCGGGATGATGTATGTCGTCGCGTGCTTTACGTTCTTTTTCTTCGGCGGGTTCATGGCACTCCTGATCCGTGCCGAACTGGCCGCGCCCGGGCTGCAGTTCCTATCCAACGAGCAGTACAACCAACTGTTCACGATGCACGGCACAGTCATGCTGCTCTTTTATGCGACCCCCATCGTGTTCGGGTTCGCCAACCTTGTGCTGCCCCTGCAGATCGGCGCGCCCGACGTCGCCTTCCCTCGGCTCAACGCGCTGTCGTTCTGGCTCTTCGTGTTGGGTGCGGTCATTGCCTTGGCCGGCTTCCTCGCCCCCGGCGGCCCGGCAGATTTTGGGTGGACCGCCTACACCCCGCTTTCCGACGCAATCCATTCGCCAGGCCCTGGAGGTGACCTGTGGATTGTCGGGCTCATCGTCGGCGGCTTGGGCACCATCCTGGGTGGTGTCAACATGATCACTACTGTGGTGTGTCTGCGTGCCCCGGGCATGACGATGTTCCGGATGCCGATCTTCACCTGGAACATCCTGGTCACCAGCGTCATGGTGCTGGTGGCGTTCCCGCTCCTGACGGCGGCGTTGTTCGGGTTGGCTGCCGACCGTCACCTTGGCGCGCACGCCTTCGACCCGGCCAACGGCGGAGTCCTCTTGTGGCAGCACCTGTTCTGGTTCTTCGGCCACCCCGAGGTCTACATCATCGCGCTGCCCTTCTTCGGTATCATCACCGAAGTCATCCCCGTATTCGCCCGCAAACCGCTGTTCGGCTACTTCACCATGGTTTACGCCACCATCGGCATCGGGGCGCTGTCGATCGCCGTGTGGGCGCACCACCTGTATGCCACCGGTGCAGTGCTGCTCCCGTTTTTTTCCTTCGCCACCTACCTGATTGCGGTTCCTACCGGAATCAAGTTCGTCAACTGGATCGGTACAATGTGGAAGGGTCAGTTGACCTTCGAGACTCCGATGCTTTTCGCGGCGGGCTTCCTAGTGACCTTTCTGCTCGGCGGCTTGTCGGGCGTGCTGCTGGCCAGCCCACCAATCGACTTTCACGTCACCGACACGTACTTTGTGGTCGCCCACTTCCACTATGTTTTGTTCGGCACCATCGTGTTCGCCACTTACGCCGGAGTGTATTTCTGGTTCCCCAAGATGACCGGCCGGCTACTCGACGAACGGCTGGGCAAGTTGCACTTCTGGCTGACGCTGATCGGGTTCCACACAACATTTCTGGTGCAGCACTGGCTCGGCAATAAGGGGATGCCACGGCGCTACGCCGACTACCTGCCCACCGATGGGTTCACCGCACTCAATGTCATCTCAACCCTCGGGGCGCTCATCCTCGGTGCTTCGATGCTGCCGTTCGTGTGGAACGTTTTCCGTAGCTGGCGATACGGCGAACCGGTGACCGTCGACGACCCCTGGGGCCACGGCAATTCGCTCGAGTGGGCCACCAGCAGCCCACCCCCACGGCATAACTTCACTGAATTGCCGCGCATCCGCTCTGAGCGGCCCGCGTTCGAGCTGCACTATCCACACATGATCGACCGCATGCGGAGTGAGGCCCACTTCGTGCGCACACGAGCGAATAAGCGATAGCTGCCATTGGAGTGTGTACGAGTGAGGCAGAGACTCGATCTAACAAACAAGGAGGAGCTGCGAGCGGCTGCGTCCCGAGCGCTATTGGTGGCATGTCGGCGACTCGCCAAAGCCGCGCTAGGCGGGATGGCGGCGGTGCTGGAGGAGCGCAGGTAGGGCGCGCCTGCCATAGCCATACTAGCAACTTCGGTTGCCATGCATAGTTATTGGCGCTATGAGGACCAATTTGCGAGGTCCTCTGACGAACGTCAGGCGGTACTGTATTGGGGCTAGGCTGTCCCAGGGACCCAGGACCGTCAGCGATCATCGCCCGGTGAATGATCTCCACTGAGCTTGGCGTCGTTAACAATTGCACGCCGTCGGGGTGCCCGGCTCGGGGCCTTGTCGATCGTCCTGGCGGCATGGTCGATTGGCGGGTCGAGCAATAAATCGCGCAATTGTTTTCGTCCGCGGGTGAGCCTCGAACCTACCGTTCCTTGACGGGTGCCTGTCATGGCGGCGATCTCTTTGTAGGAGTATCCCGCTATGTCAGCGAAATAGACAGCGATGCGAAAATGCTCAGGTAAGACCATCATTGCCTTCTTGAGGTACGGGTCTAGCAGCAGTTCGAGCGCCTGGTCTTCGGCCGACCGTAGGCCCGCGGGACTGCGTGGGGCACTGGCCACTAGCTGTCGATCGGTGATCTCGCCAACCGGATGTTGCATGGGACGGCGCTTTTGCCTCCGATAACTGCTGATATAGGCGTTGGTCATGATTCGCCGCAGCCAAGCTGCGAGGTTCGTTCCTGGCTCGAATGTCCGCAGACCGGCATAAGCATTGAGCACTGTTTCTTGCACCAGATCCTCCGCATCCGCTCGATTGGAGGTCATCCGACGAGCTTGCCGGTAGAGAGGCTCGAGGAGCGGGATGAGGGCCCTTTCAAATTCAGCGCTCAACGAGCCGTCCGGCGCCGTTGCCTCTTGGACCGATTCCCGCCTCGCGCGGCTATGACCGCAGGTACGGTATTTCCTTGCCTCCACAGACCCTCCGCTCGCCGTCTGGTGCCAGCGTCCACCAGCGCAGGGTGAGTGGTCATCACCCGTTGGCGCAATTCGTCCGGGTGAGCGCAGTGCCCTCGGCACCGGCGGCATCAAGTCAAACGTCAGGGCTGTGGCTACTTCTGTAGTGGCGTGCCGGCGGCTGCGCTTCGCGGTCGACCTCGGCGATCGGCCCGGTCGTCGAGGGCGTGGCAACTCACCTGCCCACTTTGTATGTTGCGCCCTCGATGACGAAAACTGTTGAAGTTCAAGCGAATCGTTCTCACTGGGCGAGGTTTCGACATGAGGACCGGTGCGTCGTCGCAGAACGCCATCCGCGAACTCGACGCCGAACGGTTCGCATCGACTGCTGCCTGAACTTGCCGATCCGATCGACCGGTTTTGACGATTCTTCTGTCGTCAACCACCCGGGTGAGTGACGGAGGTGGGCGACGACAGTTCACCCCCTTGCGCGCCATGCTCTTAACGTCTACGCCCGCGCAGCGTGTTCTGTTGTGTGTGTGAGAGATAACCATCGCCCTGAGCAAGGAGAACATGGTGAGCGCCGCCAGGAGAATGCTTGAGACCTATCCACGAGACCTAGGTCGCATCGACTGGGCCAAGCTTGTCGCATGCATCGAGGCCTGTATCGAATGTGACCAAGCCTGCACCGCGTGTGCAGACGCCTGCCTCAGTGAAGACGACGTCAATCAACTAACTAAATGCATCCGTACTTGCCTTGACTGCTCGGATGTCTGCGCCACAACCGGCCGCGTCCTGTCCCGGCACACAGGCTACGACGCCAACCTGACAACAACGGTGCTCCAAACGTGCGCCATCTCCTGTAAGACGAGTGCAGCCGAATGCGACAAGCATGCGGCGAAACATGAGCATTGCCGCGTGTGCGCCGACGTATGCCGTCGCTGTGAACGAGCCTGCCGCGACCTTGTTGAGGCGCTCGGCTGAGACAACGACCGAGTGGCCATAGAAGGCCTTCGCTGCGCGAGCGTGACTTTTTGGAGATACGGAATGGAGGCGGCGCTGATGGGGATTTCTGAATTCGATGATGTGCAGGCCCACCTGCTCGAACCGGAAGAAAGCCTGGACTCAGAACAGACTGGCATCGACCTCGACGAGGGCTACTCACCCCCGGAACGCCCGCGTGAACTCCGGGCGTGGGGTCTCACGACGAGGGAAGCGCGAACCCATGAAAGTCTGGCCCGCCGACTGGCCCGCGAGGTGCCCGACGTGACCGATCAGTCGGATGGCGACGGAATCGGCGATAGCGCCGACAGCGATGGCGAGCTAATCGACGATCAGGTCGGCGACATGCGCGCAGGTCGGCTTGTCGCCTTCGCCGTCGACCCGACGGATCCAGGGACGGACTACCTGGCCCACGACGTCGGCATTGACGGCGGCGCTGCATCGGCGGAAGAAGCCGCCATGCATATCGTCGTCGATGAAGACACTTGAGCTGTGGTGACCCGAATTGTGATCCTCGGCGGCGGGCCGGCCGGATACGAGGCTGCATTGGTTGCAGCAGCACGAGGTCCCGCCGTAGCCCGCGTCACCGTCGTCGATTCCGACGGGATAGGCGGCGCCGCGGTCTTGTGCGACTGCGTGCCATCGAAGACATTTATCGCCTCCACGGGCCTGCGCACCGAGCTGCGACGGGCGGCCCGCCTGGGCTTCGACATCGACATCGACGACGCCAAGATCTGTTTGACAGAAATCCACCGGCGGATCAAGACGCTTGCCACCGAGCAGTCGGTGGATATCACCGCCCAGCTGGTAAGCACGGGTGTCGAGTTGGTCGCGGGCCGCGGCGAGTTGGTTGATGCGACTCCCGGTCTGGCGTGTCACCGCGTCAGGGTGACCGCACGCGACGGCAGCACCACGATCCGCGATGCCGATGTGGTGCTGATCGCCACCGGCGCCAGCCCCAGGATCCTGCCGTCGGCGCAACCCGACGGCGAGCGCATCTTGAATTGGCGCCAGCTCTACAACCTGGACTCGCTGCCCGACCACCTCATCGTGGTGGGTAGCGGGGTCACCGGCACCGAATTCGCCAACGCCTACACCGAACTGGGTGCGACAGTTACGGTACTAGCCAGCCGCGACCGCGTGTTGCCGTGCGAGGACGCAGACGCCGCGCAGGTGCTCGAGGAATCGTTCGCGCGACGTGGCGTCGAACTGATCAAACAGGCCCGCGCACAATCCGTAAAGCCCACCGACGACGGGGTACTGGTGACAATGACCGACGGCCGTACCGTTGAAGGCAGCCACGCATTGATGACGGTTGGGTCGGTGCCCAACACCGGCCGGCTAGGTCTACAGCGCGTGGGCATCGAACCTGGACCCGGCAACTACATTGGTGTCGACCGGGTGTCGCGGACACCGGTCGCGGGCATCTACGCTGCCGGGGACTGCACGGGCATATTGCCGTTGGCATCCGTTGCCGCGATGCAGGGTCGGATCGCGATGTATCACGCGCTGGGTGAGGCCGTCAATCCGCTCCGGTTGGGCACCGTCGCGGCGACGGTGTTCACCCACCCCGAGCTCGCGACGGTCGGCGTCTCGCAGACCGCGATCGACGACGGCTCGATCCAGGCTCGCACGATTATGCTGCCGTTGAAAACCAATGCGCGGGCGAAAATGTCGGAGCTACATCATGGCTTCGTCAAACTATTCTGCCGGCAGGACAGTGGCGTGGTAATCGGTGGCGTGGTGGTCGCGCCGATCGCCTCGGAATTGATACTGCCGATCGCGATGGCCGTTCAAAACCGGATCACTGTCGACGATCTGGCGCAGACGCTTGCCGTCTATCCGTCGCTCTCGGGCTCGATCACTGAGGCGGCCCGCCGGCTCATAGCCCGCGATGATGTGAACTGATGCACGAACTCATCAAACCGACGAGGGCTGTGTGGCTCCGGCGGCGCTGCGGCTTCGAGTCGCATCCTGCACCGCGAGCAGGTGATTCACCGCACGGTAGGTTGCCCCTTTCTGTCTTTGAAGCATGCGTCACTCAGTGCGCAGGGGCAGTCGATTCGATGTCGCGGAGGGTTAAGCATTATCACCCGGGTGAGTCGTGCTGAGGAGTGATGACAGATGGACTGGGTCGAATGATGCTCGTGCTTGATGTCTCCGCAGCTGTCATCGCGCCGCGGTCCGGGACGCGTGGCCACCAAGGAACACCACGACCTCGTGCCATCGATCGCTGACACCACGTCAATACCCAAACGCCGCGCAGGAGAAAAGTTATGAAGGCGGTCCCAGCCACCGTCAACCGCCAAACGCGGAACCAACCACCTCGGTTGTGATCGTCGGCAGCGGGTTCGCCGGTTTCGAATGCGCGCGCCGACTGGCCCGACGGTTCGACGGGGCGCGCGGGGCGGATGTGAGTGTGACCATTGTTTCGCCGGTCGATTACATGCTGTACTCGCCACTGCTGGCCGATGTGGCGGGTGGGCTGGTTGACCCACGGTTTGTCTGTGTTCCGCTTGCCGGAACGCTCAAAGGCGTCCTCGCGGTGCGCGGCCGGGTCCACAGAGTTGACTTCGACCGGCATATGATCTCGTTCACCGATATGGAGGGCCGGCTAGGGACGCTACCGTGGGATCGGCTGGTCTTAACACCAGGCTCGGTGACCCGCCTGGTCGATGCGCCTGGGTTGGCTACTTACGCGCACGGGCTGAAGACGACGGCCGAGGCGCTGTATCTACGTGATCATGTGATCGAGCAGTTGGAATCAGCTCACGTCGACGAAAACGAGGCGCGCGCAGCCGCGCGGCGCACGATTGTCGTTGTCGGTGCGTCGTATTCCGGTTCTGAATTGACGGTGCAACTGCGCGCGCTCGCCGACGCGGCGGCGAAGCAGATGGGCTTCGATCGGGCCTCGGTGCGATTTGTGATGCTGGACTTGGCCGATCACGTCATGCCGGAGGTGGGGCAAAAGCTCGGCGACGCCGCGATGCGTGTGCTGCGCTCTCGCGGGATCGATGTCCGGTTTCGCACGACCCTGAAGGAGGTGCACGCCGACCATGTTGTGCTCACGGATGATTCGCGCATCGACACGTACACGGTAGCGTGGGTGGCTGGCGTTACACCGTCGCCGCTGATCGCTACGCTGGGCTTGGAAACCGTGCGGGGCCGGCTGAAGGTGCAGGCCGATTTGCAGGTACCGGGTCTCCCCAGAGTGTTCGCCGCAGGCGACGCCGCCGCCGTTCCGGACCTAACCCAGCCGGGCAGGATCGCCCCGTCCACCGCCCAGCACGCCACCAGGCAAGGCAAAACGTTGGCCCGCAACGTCGCCGCAAGCCTCGGCTACGGCAAGCGGAAGAACTACCGCCACAGCGACCGGGGTTTGGTGGTCGACTTGGGTCCGCACTACGCAATCGCCAACCCGTTAGGCGTGCAGCTATCGGGCTATGCCGCGAAGTTTGTCGCCCGCGCCTACCACCTTTATGCGATCCCCCGGCTCGTCAACCGCTGGGCGGTCGCGCTGGCATATCTCACCGACGTCTTCTTCTCCCGCACCGTGTTGTCGATGGGATTCGTTTCCGGCACCGACGCCGGATTCACGAGCAGCGAAGTCGTCCGGCTACCGAAGGCGGCTGGGGCAGTTCACGCCTCTCATTTCGGCTACACATCCAACGCCGGACTTGTTCGCGATGATCACCACGACCAAACGGAGCACCAATGAGTATCGTCAACAAGGGCTTTCGCG
Organism: Mycobacterium sp. NGS64; assembly: GCF_059812245.1. Classification (NCBI taxonomy): domain Bacteria; kingdom Bacillati; phylum Actinomycetota; class Actinomycetes; order Mycobacteriales; family Mycobacteriaceae; genus Mycobacterium; species Mycobacterium sp. NGS64. The sequence goes on from NZ_JCALCI010000001.1 coordinate 1,499,171, forward strand.
GACGACGCGGTGAGTCGGCCCGTGAGCTACCGCCCGGACAGCATTTGACCGCGGACTTCCCTGTCCTGCAAGCAGGACCGACTCCGCGGATCAATCTTGATGACTGGCGGTTCACCATTCGCGACGAGCGCGGCGCTGAACACTCGTGGACCTGGTCCCAGCTCAAGCTCCTGCCCAGCGAGCGGCTCACCGCGGACATCCACTGCGTCACCACATGGTCCAAGCTAGATACCGAGTGGGAGGGCGTCTCTTTGGACACATTTTTCGAATCGATCGACACTGCTGCCGAATTCGCACTGGTCGGCTCCTACGGCGGCTACACCACCAATGTTCCGTTTGGCGACCTTCTTGGCGGGAAGGCGTGGATCGTCTACGCGTACCAGGGCGCACCACTTAGCGCGGTACACGGCGGGCCGGCGCGGTTGCTGGTGCCGCACCTATATTTCTGGAAGTCCGCGAAGTGGGTGAAATCCATTGAGCTCCGTGACAGTGACGCACCGGGATTCTGGGAGCGGTTCGGCTACCACAACTACGGCGACCCTTGGCGAGAACAGCGCTACGCGGGGGATTGACGACGGCCGTGGACGTCCACCTGGAATCGAAGTTGCGCTGGCGCGTCGCGCGTGTGGTGCACTCTGAACCCGAGACCGAGTCGGCGCAAACGATCGCGTTGACCGTGCCGGGTTGGGGCGGGCACTTGGCCGGCCAGCACATTGATCTCAAGCTGACCGCTGAGGACGGGTACAGCGCGCAACGCAGCTATTCACTGAGCAGACCACCCGACGGTGAGCGCATCGAGCTTACCGTGCAGCATATTCCCGACGGAGAAGTCTCGCCCTACCTCACCGAACTTGTTGCCGGAGACGAGATCGAACTCCGAGGACCCATCGGCGGCTGGTTCGTCTGGCGGCCTGAGGATCAGGCTCGGGTTCTACTCGTCGGCGGCGGATCGGGAATCGTGCCGTTGATGGCCATGCTGCGACAGCGGCTAGTGGCGGGCAGCGCGGACTTTCGGCTGGTCTATTCGGTGCGCAGTCCCGACGACGTGTACTACGCCCAAGAGTTGGGCCGGCTCGAGCGCGAATGTGGCTGGTTGCAGGTTGCGCTGGTCTACACTCGCCGCGTCGCACCGCAGTCCGCCCGGCCGCTCGGTCGGGTCCGTGGCGATGACCTCGCATCGACGCATTGGGCGCCCGCCTCCGGTGCACGCGTCTATGTCTGCGGTCCAACGGGATTCGTGGAATCGGTCACCGCGAAGCTGATCGCGCAGGGGCATCCGCCATCAGCCATCCGGACCGAGCGGTTCGGGCCGAGCAACTAGTTCAGAAGCGAGGGGCAATGACGGAACCAACGCACGTCGACGGTAACGCGGTCGCGGGCGCTTTCGCAGAAGTGCTGGGTTTCGATGTCACCACCGCGACGTTGACTTGCGGGAAATGCGGTTGCGCCAGGGCATTCGCCGAGAGTCACGTCTATCACCGCGGGCCCGGCATCGTGGTGCGCTGCCCATGCTGCGGAGACGTCCTGTCCCGACTGGTGCGCACGCCCACCGATGTGTGGCTCGACTTTCGCGGCGCCCGGTCCTGGCGCGTCCCGATCCCGGCGCCCTGATGGAGTCCTTCGACGCGCTCGCCAGCGTGCGCACCGCCGACATCGTGGACGCCATGGGGCAACGGCACCGCCATCGGTGTCATCTGGTCGACCTGGTGAGTCCCATTCCCGGTCACCGGCTCTTCGGCCTCGCCGTGACCATCTGATCCGCAACGGGCACGTCGACCGACGCAACTTGCGTCGATGCTGGCTAACCACTGTCGATCTGCAGGCTGTACTACGACAGCACGGACACGAAGTATCGATCGTATTCACCTGGCGATTTTCGAAAGCCAAAGGCGCTATCTCCATTCTCTTAACGGATGGGAAGGGGCATCGGCATGATGTCCCGAGTTGACAAGCAGCCAGCCTGATTCCACGTCTAAGTGTGTCTGTCAGTCCATTGCGGCGTGGGGTGTGATTCGGTGATCCAACGCTGGGCGTCGAGTGCAGCAGCACAGCCGGTGGCTGCAGCGGTTATCGCTTGGCGGTAGCGTCGGTCGATCAGGGCACCGGCGGCGAATACGCCGTCCACTGAGGTGTGGTTACTATCCGCACGGGTTAGAACGTAGCCCTGGGTATCGAGGCCGATAAGTCCCTTCAATAGGTCCGAGCGAGGCCTTTGTCCGACGGCGACGAACACCGCGGCAACGTCGATGTCGTAGAAGGCTGTGCTATGCGTGTTGCGCAGCCGCAACCCGGTGACATGCTGTCTGCCGAGGACGGCTAGCACTTCAGTGGACGTCAGGATCGTGATGTTGGGATGAGCGCGTAGCCGAGCGACGCCAATTGCCGATGCCCGGAGCCGGGGACGATGGTGGACGAGGGTCACGTGGCGGGCCAGCGGTGCGAGATAGAGCGCCTCTTCGGCCGCGGCGTCGCCACCACCGATGACGGCGACCTCGTAACCGGTGTACTCCGCACCATCGAGTTTGGCGCTGGTACTGAGCCCGTGGCCCAACAGGTCGCGCTCGCCAGGCACATTGAGCGGACGGTTGATGGAGCCCATCGCGAGGATCAGGGCGCGGGCGTGGTGTCGTTCGTCGCGTATGGCGATGGTCTTCACCGCGTCGTGCAGAAGGAATCGGTCGACGTCGCCTTGGTGGAATTCGGCGCCGAAGCGCTGTGCCTGGTCGCGCATCGCAGCCACCAGCACGGGTCCGCACACGGACGGGCCGATACCGGGATAGTTGTCCACCGACCCGGCGGCCATCAGTGCACCGCCAGGCACTACGCCCTCCACCACGAGGGTGTCAAGCCCGGCTCGCGCGGCGTAAATCGCCGCGGTGTAGCCGGCGGGGCCTGACCCGGCGACGATGACATCACGAACCCGGCCCGCGGACCGCATCACTCGGTGGTGCTCTGTCGTGCGGGCCGGCGTTCGGTGATCGTGGGTCGGCATGGCATGCGAGCGTGGTTCGGTGTCGGCGTCATAGGTTGATGGCGTGCCCCGTGAGGATGGCGACATCGAAATGATCGATAGAAGTCTCGGTAGCATCGTGGGTGTCGTTTCGATACGACGCGTCCTGATCAGTCCGAGGGCGAACGCATCTGATTCTATTCTGCGGCAACGCTTTCCAGGACAATCGCTACGGCCTGCCCCGAGCCGATGCAGATTCCAATCACCCCGTAGCGGGCACCTCTTTCACGCAATTCGATCGCCAACGTCAACAAATAACGAGTTCCGGTAGCCCCGAACGGATGTCCGATCGCTACCGCGCCGCCATTGGGTGTCAGCTTGTCATCGGGAACCACGAAACCATCTAGCTGGTTTGGCAATTCCCGCAGCACGCCGAGCGCCTGGGCGCTGAATGCCTCGTGCACCTCCCACACGTCGATCTGCTCGGGGACAAGCTCAGCCCGGCGGATCGCGGCCGGGATCGCCCATGCAGGGGCCACGCCCATAATGAGGGGGTCGATGCCATAGACCGCGCTCGATACCACGCGGGCCAACGGTTGGATGCCGAGCTCCCTGGCTCGCTCCCCGGAAGCGATGACAACGGCACTGGCACCATCGCTTAACGGCGAGGAATTGGCCGCCGTCATTTGAGTCGTGCCGGGCTGCGCCGGTAAGGCCGCCAGCACCTCAGCGGTGGTGTCATCGCGGATGAACTCGTCATGTTCTGCCAGGCGCGCAGGTGTCTTCTTGGTCGCTGGGATCGTCACGGGCATAATCTCTTTGGCTAGCCGACCTCGATCACGGGCGGCCCGGGCATGTCGCTGGGAGCGCAGTGCGAAGGCGTCGATCTCCTCCCGGTTCAGTGAGTAGCGGTCGGCGACATTTTGCGCGGTCTCGATCATGGTGATGTAAGCGTTGCGGGCCAGCAATACCGTGTTGGGCGGTCCCCCAGCACCGCTCCACATAGTGTCGAGCATGACAACCGGGCCTCGGGGACTGAAGGCGGCCTCGCCCTTCATCAACGCCCACCCCGATCGAGACATCGACTCGACTCCGCAGGCGATACCCAGGCCGAGGTCGCCGGCCTTGATCGCATGGCTGATGGTCACCGCAGCGCTTAGTGATGATCCGCAAAATCTGTTTATGGTGGCCCCGGCCGCGGTGTCAGGAAATCCCGCAGACAACGCAGCCCAGCGGGCGACGTCGCCCATGCCCTCGTGAGCGGGGTTCACGCAACCCGCCACGATGTCCTCCACGGCATCCAGCGGCACACCCAGCCGGTCGCAGGCACCCTTCATCGTCGTTCCCAGCAGGTCGTCGGCCCGAATACCGGACAGCGTGCCGCCATAGCGGGTGAACGGGGTTCGTACGCCGCCCAAAACATAAGCCTCAGTCATCGCCGTCCTTTTCGAATGCAACGGCTCGGAAGATCTGGTGTGGCTGAAGTCAGCCATCGCGCCGCGCATGTCGTAGTTTCCTTCCCGGGCTCCCTGGCGGCGGCCGGGCCACCCGTCTTTATGCTTCCGATCCAGTCGCACCTAGCGGGGGGTTAGGCTGCGCCCGCTGCGTGCTCATGCACCCGGGGCCATCCTCCTCGATGAGGATGCCCGCGCGCGGGGTGAATCGTCATCACCCCAACGGTCTGTTCCCCCGGGTGATTCGCGCGGGGCGTTCTGAAGCGCTGGAAAACGTCAAACAGACGACTGTTCCATCGCGCCCGCGGGAGGACGCATCACTTCAGATTGACGATGACAGTCCACCGCTGTGCAGCGGTCCGCGAGCATGCGATGCCGCGGCAACGGCCTCGGAGTGTCCTCATTCACCCGGGTGATTGGCGTTGTGGGATGAAGACAGCTCACCCCGCGGCGGACCAGGCTTGACTTCCGACAGACATGTGCGGCAATGACCGATTGTTTCGGCGCTACACAACCAAAGTCAGCACGGCGTAGCAGGTGAAGAAATCCGGGAAAGGGACCCAGCGATGGCGCGCATCAACCTCGATGACTGGCAATTCACAATCCCGAAACGAGGTCGGCGCCCACCAAGCCTGAACGTGTTCCCGGCCCCAGGACTTCCGCTTATTGCCATGAGGCAAATCCTGCGGTGGGTAATTGTGCTCCTGGCATCGTGGGGGATTGGACTACTGGTTGCGGCGCGGATTGTTCCCGGAGTTTCGTTGTCGGTACCGGGGTTCAGCATCGCCGTGCTGGCGTTCGCCGTAATGCAGGGGATCTTGTCCTTATCGATCTTGAAGTTGCCCCGTGAGTACGCGTCGCTGCTCCTTGGGGGCACCAGCTTGGCATTGACGATCGTCGCGTTGATCCTTGCGTCGATATTGACGCACGGAATCACCATCGACGGTATGCCATCCTGCCTGGCCGTGACGACGGTGGTGTGGCTCGTGACGACGATAGGGGTGACGCTGCCCGAGCTCCTTGTCCGCGGCCGGGCCGACTCGACGTAACAAAACCGTCCGGCACTCACCGATGTATCGGTGATCCGCGTCGAGATGCTGTATTTCGTGCGGTCCGCCATGGACGGAATTCGATATCTCGTATAAGGACGACGGAGGGAGCGGCGATGGGAGACACACATGACGATCCGACGGATCACTGTCGGACCACGCAACCGCACGCCGGTATCACCGTAAAGGACAACTTCTTCTGGCCGGGGTTGATCCTGCTGGTAGTAGCGGCATTTGGGCTCATTAGCACCGCGGCAGAAGCCGCGTATCGACATTACGAATGGCTTCCCACCACGGCGCTCATCGCGGTTCTCGGCGTGATCGCGGGAGCGCAGCGGCTCGTCATGGAGCTTCGCCGCGTGACCCGCATCGATGCGCAGTGGGATGCTGACCACACAGGTAGTCGGACGCGCCAGCGCACTCGCTAATCACAACAGCCGAGCGCCCCGTCGACACTGACACTCACGGGTGTGCATAGTGCATTTTGCGTGGGTGTATCAGGCGGTATTCCAACGTATTTCGCATTTCGTTAGTGCCGATAATACCTGCGTCCTGCGGTAGTCACGCGGCCATCGTCACTATGGAGTGAATCGCCCTCGCCCCGGTTTCCCGGCGCTTCTTCCTCCGCTCGGTGCTCGCGATATTGGCAAATCGCCCGGGTGAATCAGTTCGCCGGGTGATGACCACTCATCCCACCTCAACGAATGCTGGCTTATGAGATCGCGAGCGGAGGGTATGTGGAGCCGATCAGGTACCGGCTCTGTGTTCGGGGCCGCATCAGCGAGCAACGGGTCGCGATGACGGTGGACAACCTTGCTGCGTTGATTACCGCGGAACCCATCGCCACAAATTGGAGAAAACCAAATGAAGCCTCGCCAATTTCAACGATCGACTGCCGAATACGGCTCCGGGGCCGCGCGAACACCGTGGCTGCTGGATCGAATGCGGGACGCCGCCGCCTCTGCCCGGCTTTGGACGCGTCGGAAAGGAGGCGCCCCGATGGACGCCATACCGGCGATCGAGGATCAACTTCAAGCGCTGCAGGCCATTTGCAGTGCCCAGCGGGTGTCGACCGGCAATGCCTGTGGTGCGCCGGCAGTGGCCGTAGCCGAGATACACGCCATCGACGGATGTGACCAGACAGGACTAACCCCAGACGGCGATCTCGTTGAGACGCTCTGTCAAGCCTGCTTGGCTACTTTGCATCAGGCCATCGCGGATTACGTAAGCGGCAAGAGCGAGATGGCATCCCGATGCGGCGCCCGCCCGCATTGCTCCACCTGCGGGCGCCCCACTGGATTCCTGCGCAGCGTCTTCACCGTGCGCACGATCGGGCCCGGGGGCCCGACATCATGAACCGACTACGCATGGCCTGGCTATTTGTGGCGGTCGTTTCCGGCGATTACACCGTTCTCACGTTAACCGTTGGTCAGCTAAGCGATTTCGGCGCCAGCGCCGCCATTTGTGCGGGAGCAACGGTGGCGGCCGGGCTGACGGCCTACGCGGGCCGCCGACGCCACATGGTGGGAGCGCGGCGACGGGCGGCGCTCCGCAAGCGGTATGACCACCAGGGCGTCGCCGAGCAGCACTGCCCGAGACAGGAGCCTGCAAGCGGTTTCGACTGTGATGGTGCGCGAATGTGTTCGGGGTGCAAGGGAACTGTTGGACCCGACATGGAAGTGATGACATGAGCTCATTCGCCGTCGTATCGGGTTCACCGGGGTATCCGGTCCGCGCCGGCGCCGTCGTTGACGTCACTCAGGACGGCCCGAGCATGGCCGGGCGGATCGCCTCGCTCGGTGCCCGGCTGACGATCCGCCCTGCGTTGAGAGTAGGCTGCTACCTGCCATCGTTGCCCTGGCCTTGGGGCGCAGTGGAATTCGCTGCGCGCGCCATTCCGCCGGCACCGGGTACGGTGCGCGACGGCATCGGCCTGGCGCATTGCACCGCGCAGCTCGTCCGTGCCGCGGGGGTGCTACCGGCCGACGGTACCCGCCGGGTTGTCCTGTATTTGCACGGCGGGGCGTTCCTGACCTGCGGCGCTTACTCGCATGGGCGGCTGGTGACCATGCTGTCGCGTTTCGCCGACAGCCCCGTACTGGTGCCCAACTATCGCAAGATTCCCAAACATTCGGTCAGCGATGCGGTCGACGACTGCTACGACGGCTACTCCTGGTTGCGCCGACAAGGCTATCAGCCTGATCAGATCGTGCTGGCGGGCGACTCCGCCGGTGGTTATCTGGCGCTTGCGCTGGCCGAACGCCTGCTCGAGTCCCGTGAACAGCCTGCCGCGCTGGTGGCAATGTCACCGCTGCTGCGACTGTCCACGCACCGCAAAACGACCCACCCCAACATCGGCTCGGATGCGATGTTTCCGCCCAGAGCGTTCGACGCCCTGCACGGATTAATCGCTCGCGCTGGAGCTCAGCGCCGCGCCAAGGGGCTTCCCGACGCGCTCTACGAACCACTCGATCACATCCGACCCGGCCTGCCCCCGACCTTGATCCATGTGTCCGGCTGCGAGGTGCTGCTCCATGACGCGCAGCTGGCCGCCCAGCGGCTGGCCGCAGCCGGTGTTCAGGTCGAGCTGCAGATATGGCCGGGCCAAATCCACGTGTTTCAATTCGCGGCGCCGATCATTCCCGAGGCCACGCGCTCGCTACGCCAGATTGGCCAGTTCATTCGCGATGCGACCGGATAATGAATCGATTTCAGAAGCTCGCCATCAGAGATCCCGGCCGGGGATGTTCGCGTCCGTATGCCTTCCATACTCCAGCGATGCCGCCGCACTCACCCGGGTGAATTAGCTCGACGGGTGAAGACCATTCACCCTACGTCGGTAAATGCTGATTCGGAAGTTGGCGAGCGGAGGCTGAAGTGCAGTCGACGATTTACCAGATCTGCATTCGAGGCCGCCTCACGGAGCGGCTCGGGTCCGCATTAGAAGGGATGCGCCTCGAGGCCGGTTCGACCGAAAGCGTGTTCACGGGTGAAATCCGTGACCAGTCACAACTTTACGGACTGCTCGACCGGGTCCGTGACCTAGGCCTCGAGCTCGTCAGCGTGCAGCCGCAACCCGCGCCCGACCCTGCAACCAAAACCCTTATCAGAGAGGACCTGTAATGCAAGCCATCACTATTTCAGATCGCGACGCCGGTGTCGCTGGCCTATCGCTGAGCGACCTGCCTTACCCCCAGGCGGCCGACAACGACGTCATTGTTCGGGTACACGCCGCGGGCTTCACACCCGGGGAGCTTGACTGGCCACACACTTGGATCGACCGGGCGGGTCATGACCGGACACCGAGCGTGCCCGGCCACGAGCTGTCGGGTGTCGTGGTGGAGTTGGGTTACGGCACCACGCTTTTGACCGTCGGTCAGCGGGTGTTCGGGCTCGCCGACTGGGCGCGCAACGGCTCGCTGGCGGAATACACCGCCATGGAAGCCCGCAATCTCGCACCGCTGCCGATGGACATCGACCACACCACCGCCGCCGCGTTGCCGATCTCTGGATTGGCCGCCTGGCAAGGTCTATTCGACCACGGTCGCCTGGCGGCCGGACAAACGGTCCTGATCCACGGCGCCGCGGGAGGGGTCGGGTCGATCGCGGTGCAGCTCGCTCGCGAGGTCGGTGCACGGATCATCGGTACCGGCCGGACCGCAGACCGAGACCGGGCGTTGGAGCTCGGCGCCCACACCTTCCTCGACTTGGAGACTGAAAAGCTCGAAGACGCGGGCGAAGTCGACGTGGTGTTCGATGTGATCGGCGGAGACATCCTCGCCCGATCGGCCGCTCTGGTCCGGGCCGGCGGAACGCTCGTCACCGTTGCCGAGCCGCCGAAGACCCAGCCGCGGGACGGCCGCGCGATCTTCTTCCTGGTGGAGGCGGACCGGGTCCAGCTCGCCGGCCTCGCCGCGCGAGTGCGGGATGGACGGCTTAAGCCCGTGGTCGGCGCCGTGCTGCCGCTCGCCGAAGCCGCCACCGCTTTCGCTCCCGGCAAACGCATCCCCGGCAAGACGATCCTTCGCGTGGCCGAAGACTGAAAGAAGGCAGCAAAATGGCCCTGAAAATTCCACTCGTCGCATTGACAGCCGCGATGATGCTCGCGCCCGGGGCCCACGCCGAGCCGATGCCAGAGGGTTCCGATCAAAAGCCGGTGGTTCGCCCCGTCTTCAATCAGCCGACCAATGTTCCGGGCAAATCACTTGAAGCAGTGACTGTCAGTTATCCGCCCGGAGCAAAAAGCGGGGCGCACCACCACGCAAAATCAGCGTTCATCATGGCGTACGTGATTTCTGGAGCGATCCGCAGCCAGGTCGAAGGTGAGCCCGCACGCGTCTACCACGCCGGTGAGACGTGGCAGGAGGTCCCCGGAGCGCACCACACGATCAGTGAAAATGCGAGCGCCACCGAACCCGCTGAATTACTGGCGGTCTTCCTGCTCGATACCGGAGATGGCCCGCTTACCACGGATGACGATGCCAGCCGGTGACTGGCGCGCCGACAGTGAAAGACGTTGGCGTCATGAAGCGTGCGCGCTGTGACGACAGTATCTATTCGACAGGAGGAGTCCGTGCGCATGCCTGATCCGATCCGGGCTGTCGGGATAGCGTTGCGATTGTCGCTCGCGGCCGCCTTTCTGTCCGCTGTCGCCGACCGACTTGGTTGGTGGGCACCACTCGGGCAGGGCAGTTGGGGGAGCATGGACCGCTTCGCCGACTATGCCCACCAGCTCGTTCCGTTCGCCTCTGGATGGTTATTGACCGTCGTTGTGTGGGGCTCTACCGCAACCGAGGCGGCGCTGGGAGCCTTGCTCCTTGCCGGCTGGCGGCCGAGGATCGTCGGCACCGCGAGTTGCCTGACGCTCCTCGTATTCGGGTCCGCGATGGCGGTATCCCTCGGTCTGGAATCGCCGCTTAGCTGCAGTGTCTTCTCTGCGGCGAGCGCAGCCGCCGCCTACGCGATTCTCGGCACAACATCGCTGCAACGTACGCCGGTCGCCTCGTCCACTCCGGACCCTCGAAACTGTCGCAAGCCGTCTGACTGCCGCCAATCCGTTGAGCCGTAAGCATTACCAAACTACAGCTGCACGTGTCGATCGTCGGAAATGAGAGATGAATGAAAGCAAGCAAAGACTTCGACGTCATCGTTCTAGGTGGCGGGGTGGGCGGTGTGGCCGCCGTGCGGAAGCTTGCGTCGGTGGGCCTCTCGGTAGCTCTCGTGGAGGATCGTCTGGTCGGGGGAGAGTGTCATTACTGGGGCTGCAACCCGAGCAAAACATTGCTGCGCCCCATCGAGGTATTCAATCTCGCCAGGGCGGTTCCTGGTGTGCGAGAGATCATTCCGGAGCAAGGACTCGACCTTGCGGCCGTCTTCGCGAAACGCGACGCGCTCATTGAACACCTCTCCGACCAAGAGCGCACAGCATCGTTGCAGCAAGCCGGGGTAGCAGTGTTTCATGGGTTCGGCCGGCTGAGCGGCCAACGAACAGTGCGCGTGGCCTATGCCCTGGGGGATACCACCGAAACCGTCTTGACCGCACGCCACGCGGTCGTGCTGGCCACCGGAACCCGTCCGAACGTGCCGGAGATACCCGGGTTGGCGCAAGCACGCCCGTGGACCAATCGGGACTTGACGACCATGACGCAGGTGCCGCCTCGCGCGCTGGTGGTGGGCGGCGGCCCCGTCGCCGTCGAGTTCGCGACGATCCTGCGCGGTTTGGGTTCAGCAGTAACACTTTTGGTGCGGGAGAACACCCTGCTTGCCAACTGCGAACCCGAAGCTCGTGAACTGGTCACGCAGTCACTGCGCAACAAAGGCGTCAAGATTCACTTTGAGACAGAGTTGTCGGCGGTAGCCCGCCCCATCGCGGGCGGTCCCGTCACCGCTACTTTTCAACGCCAGACCATCGAGGTAGACGAGGTCGTCCTGGCCACCGGACGGCGCAACAACACCGACAACATCGGACTGGAAACCATTGGCCTGCCGGCCGGCGGGATCGTTTCTGTGAACGACCATCTCCAGGCCGTCGGCGTCACAGGCGACTGGCTATACGCTCTCGGAGATACCACCGGTCGTGCCCGGCTGTCTCATATCTCCACATACCACGGCCGTGTCGTGGCCGACATCATCACGGCCCGGGCTGCGGGGCGAGAACTATGCGAGAACGAGCTGACTGTCCGAGATGCCGGCAGCCTTGCGCAGGTTATCCACACTGATCCCCAAGTGGCCTGGGTGGGCCGCACCGAAAGTCTGGCCAAAGCAGAAGGGTTCGCGGTGCGGACGCGAACTGCCCATTACCCCGACGCGGTGTCATTCCTCGCCCTTTACCGGGATGGGTTCGAAGGATGGGCGAAACTGGTCATCAACGACGAGACCAACACGCTGCTCGGAGCGACATTTGTCGGCCCACAGTTCTCCGAACTGGTTCAAGCGGCCACCCTGGCTATCGTCGCGAAGGTCCCAGTCAGTCTGCTCCGCCACGCCGTCGCGCCACATCCGACGGTCAATCAGGTCTGGGATCCGCTACTCGCCCAAGAGTCCGAACTTGCCTCGTTACTGAAAAACGGGCTGCAGAAAGCACAGAAGAGCGCGTAAGCGAATCAAAGCCGTAGAACCTTGATCTTGAAAGGAACCACAATGACGTACGAATGGCCGGTCGCCTCACTGTGACCATGCTTGTGGCGGGGATCCGCACCCTAGGCGGCCAAGTGCAGACGTTCGAAGTGCACGACCCACGACCGCTGGCGGCCGACGAGGTCCTGATTGACGTTCGTGCTGCCGGGATTGGCAACTGGGACAATATCGTTCGCTACGGAGGTTGGGATGTCGGTCGGAGGCCGCCGCTCGCTCTCGGCGTCGAGGCTGCTGGAGTCATCAAGGCCGTTGGTAACCGCCCGAGCGGATTCGGCGTTGGCGATGCGGTGCTATGCCACCCTGTTCCGCTGCGCGATCAAGGCACTTGGGCGCCGCTTCTGATCGCGCCCGTCGGATCGCTCGCCCATAAAGCGCCCGAAATTCCATGGGCCACCGCAGCGATCTTTCCGGTGCCGGCGTTGACCGCCGAGCAGGTGGTCGGCGAGGCGTTGGCATTGGATGGTGGAGAGACCTTGCTCGTTCACGGTGCGGGCGGAATCACCGGCGGGCTGATCGTCCAGCTGGCGGCCATGCGTGGGGTTGACGTCCTCGCCACTGCCGGCCCGCACAGCGTTGACCGGGTCCGCGAGCATGGTGCCCGTGAGGTGATCGATTATCGCAATCCGCAGTGGCCACGCCACGCGAGGGAGCTGGCGAAGCACTCCATCGACGCCGCCGCCAATGCGGCCCCCGGGGGTGCCGCGACGGCGATGACCGCGGTTGGCGACGGCGGCCGGCTAGCCACCATCACACCCGACCTACCTGCATCCAGCCGCGGGATCAGCGTGACCGCAGTGTATGTCCGCTCCGACGGGCCTCAACTCGACCGCCTCACCGCGCTCCTCGCGTCCCGTCGATTGAGCATGCCCATTCCGCGGTCTTGCAGCCTGGATCAGGCTGCCACCGCCCTCGCACACGTCGTCGCAGGCAACGAGTCCAGGGGAGTTGTCATCACGCTAGACGTTGACGAAGTTGCCATCACACACCAGAACAACGTCACACCCAACGAGGAGTCTTGAGATGACCACGATTACCCCGATCTACACTGGAGTGGCCGCTCACATCGGCAAATACGCTGACGCCATTGCCATATCCGGTGGCGGCGGCACACAGATTTTCGTCTCCGGCACGCCGGGCCTGCTCGAAGACGGCAGTGTGCCCGAGGACTTCACCGACGAGGCCCGGCAGTGCTGGGCCAACATCGAAAGGGCGCTCGTTAAGGCCGGCGCCAAGCTCACTGACATTGTCTATATGCGGCAATGGGTTACGAGCCGTGACAATGCGTCCGCCTACTTGGCGGTGAGTAGAGACGTGATCACTCACCAGCCCGCCGCCATGTTCAGCATCATCGACGGACTGGTGTGGCCCAACATCCGCGTGGAAGTCGAAGTCACCGCCATCCTGCTTGCGTGAGCGATCCGACCTTCCGATCAGCGCACGCGAAAGGATCCCCGAGATAGTGAGTGCGTACCCCATCGTCGAGTTGTCCACCGACGCGCTGCTGACCACGACCCGCTCGGTGCGCAAACGGCTCGATTTGACCAAACCTGTTCCTATCGGCCTGATTCGGGAATGCCTGGAAATCGCGGTGCAGGCGCCAACGTCCGCCAACGTGCAGAATTGGAGCTTCATCGTGGTCACCGACCCGGAGCAGCGTCGCGCGATCGCCGATGTGTACCGCCGCACATGGGACTTGATCGTCGCATCCCCTTTCGCGGTCGCCGATCGGTTCAAGGACGAGCCCGAGCGCAATCACGAGCAGCGCAAAGTTTCTGACAGCGCGGCGTATCTCGCCGATCACTTCGGCGAGGTCCCCGTCTTGGTGATCCCCTGCGTCGAGGTCATCGACGGCGACGGCAGATTGACAGCCGAAAACGCCAACCAGTATTGGAGTTCGATCATGCCCGCCACGTGGAGCTACATGCTCGCCGCCCGTTCTCGGGGCTTGGGGACCACATGGACCGGGGTGACCATAATGGCCGACGACGAGATGCGGACCATCCTAGGCCTGCCCGACAACGTCTATCACGCCACGACCGTCCCCACCGCCTACTACACCGGCACGACGTTCCGCCCTGCCAAACGGATCCCGCTCGACGACGTGCTGCACTTCGACCGGTGGTGAGCGCCGCGGCGAGCCGGTCGCCCGTGCCGGTGCGATTTTCTAAGGAGGACAGCCATGGATGGCGACTACGAAAACCCCTGCCCTGACAATGGTTCTAGGCGAACCGAATCGCTCGATGGCGATGACGGGCACAACGCGATTACTAGCCGCGACATCGATGTGCTGGCGCAGCTGAAGGCGCTCAGACAACACCGATGACCGGCGTACGCAACGGGTTCGGCGCCCGGTCGTCGGTTTGCGTCGAACGGCCCGCGCAGTGATATTGCGCGACGCCGCACCGACCAGCCGTGCGATGGTGGTCGCGGTTATGGTGTCGATGGTCGCGTTCCTCGACTCCACGGTGATCAACCTGGCTTTGCCGGCCATCGAGCATGACCTCGGCGGTGGCCTGGCGCTACAGCAATGGATCATCGACGGCTACCTGCTCGCGACGGTGGCCGCGATTCTGCCCGGCGGGTCCATCTCGGATCTGTTCGGCCGCGTTCCCGTGATGCGGTTCGGGCTGTTGGCTTTCGGTTCGGGCTCTGTGCTGGCAGCCGCCGCCGCCTCGCCGGCGATACTGATCACGGCGCGCCTCATTCAAGGCCTGGGTGCGGCGTTCCTCGTGCCGGGCTCCCTGGCGCTCATCAACACGGTGTTCGACAAAGCCCACCGGACCGCCGCAATCGGCGTGTGGACCGGGTGGACGGGCATCGCCTTCGCGTTGGGGCCCCTATTGGGCGGAATTTGCGTCGACTTCCTGGGCTGGCGTTGGATTTTCGTGTTGTCGGCGATACCGATGGCGGTCGGGTATGCGCTGACGTTCTGGCTGTGCCCGATGTCGGGGCGGGTCGAAGGAGCGCGCATAGATATCGCTGGGCTGGGCCTCTCGGTGGCAGGGCTGGCGGCGACCGTGTACGCATTGATCGAAGCGCAGCGCGACGGCTGGACCGACCCAATTGTCATCACACCAGCGGTGATCGGGATCGCCGCGCTGGTTGGCTTCGTGACGTGGCAGCACCGCAGCAGGAATCCAATGCTTCCGTTGCCGCTGTTCACCTTTCGCAACTTCGCCGTCGGCAACCTCGTCACTGCATTGGTGTACGGCGGGTTGACGCTGGGATCGCTGGCCGTCGCCCTCTACACCCAAGAAATCGGCGGATATTCAGCCACCATGGCCGGGCTGGCCACCCTGCCAATCCCGGCGCTATCGTTTCTGCTGGCCCGTCACGTCGGCCGGACTGCCGCGCGGGTGGGGCCACGTACATTCCTCATCGTCGGACCCGGGTTGGCGGCGGTCGGCCTGCTGCTGATCCGCCCGAAAGCCAACGGATTCCACGCGCTCACCGATCTGGTACCGGGGATGACCGTGCTTGCAATTGGGCTGGTGGCGACGATCACACCGCTGACGTCTGTGACACTGGCGTCGGTGCCGATTGAACACAGCGGCCTGGGGTCGGCGATCAACAACGCCGTCTCGCGGCTGGCCGCGCTGATGTCGACCGGATCCATAGGCCTGATCAGTGTTGGTGCGGCGAGCGCCCCCGGATTCGCCCGCGCGTTGGAGGTGAGCGCCGCATTGTTCGCCCTTGGTGCGTTGTGCGCTGCGCTGTTGATAACCAATCCGCCTGCCGGGCGCCAGCAGGTGCCCTGCGAGATCGCGGCGTTGTGCCGCGACCGGCCCGGTGCGCAACCCTGCTTGGCCAGCAGCGCCTCGGTCGCGACCGAACCGTCCGCTCCGAACTAATCGTTCGCCCGCGTGGCGAAAGGTAATGGCGAGAAATACTGCAACCGGGTCCGGCGGCCACCCGGCGGTGTGCCGAAGCCCGAGCCCCGCCCTAGGTGACACGACCGCGATCTACGAAACCATCGGCGGACTTATTGGTTCGACGCCTCCGAAGAGGCGGCGCATTGCGCACCCGGTCAAAGGGTGGTCGATTACTCGGCGATCACATAGGACCGGATACGGCTGAGCGCTACGTCGATGGCTGCAGCCATATCGTCGACGTCGTGGCTAGCCTGGCTCAGCACATACCCGCCTTGAAGCGCGGCGATCAGCCCGGTCGCCAGTTCTTCGGGATTAGCGTCGCGCGCCAGTTCACCGCAGGTCTGCAGACGGCGCAGCGCGGCCGCGACAAGGCGCTGCCACTCGGCGAAATAGCCGGCCAGCATCAGCCGACAGCGCTCGTCGCGGTCGGCCAGCTGCGAGACCATACTGCCCAACACGCAACCGAACGCGCCGCCGCGCCGCGCGTTGGCAGTGACCAAGCGGTCGCGCCAGCGCTCAAGGTCCGCCACGCTGGTAACCGCTTGCAATTCGCAGCGCTGTTGTCGCAGGAGTGCCTGGGCTTGCTCATTTAAGACCGAACGCACTAAGTCTTCCTCGTCGCAGAATTGTTGGTAGCACCCTGATTTGCAACCACCGCCACGCAGGATGCGCGCCGTGATTGCTGCTTGCGAGCCGCAGGCCCGCCGCATGTCGGTCGACGCGTCCAGGCCGCGGGACCGGATGGTGGGCCGTCGCGGCGCAGGCAGGCAGTGCGGCATGGCCGGGATCTCCGCGGTATCGACTTCCGCGAAGCGGCTGCGTAGTCTCATCCGCCATCTCCGTCATAGCTGTATCGCGCGCGTAGTTCCTCACCCTCTCTATAAAGGACTATATCGTCCTAAAGATGGTTCTTGGCCAGCGCCCACGAGCCACGGCAACGTAGGTTGCGGAAGCGATTCGTGCCGGATCCGCTTGTTACACTGCGTTCTCCACATGCGGGGTCGGTGTCGCGCCAGCAGCGTGCAGTCACCGGCGGAACGCTCCAGATTGGTCTAAACAGACCGACAGCTCTGGGCCGCGCGGACCTCGTCGCGCGGGGAGGCGAATGTGTCCGCCGGTCGGAACACGGCGGAGACGAGGACTATAAGGTCCGCACAAGCAGGTATCGTGTTAGGGCGGGACGGCACCGCGCTGGCTGCCGCGTAGTGGTTGCGAGGGCGAATCGTGGTTAGGCGAGGTGCAGACCGGGCAGCGGTGAGCGCGCGCACGGGCAGGCATGGTGCCCAGCCCTACGCAAACTTTGGCGGCGGCGCCGCGCAGCGGCGGGCGGCAGCGCGTCTTGACGTGGGGGGCCGGAGTCGGCAAGCTGCTGGCACCGTGGGCCACAGTGAACTTTCCAACCGCGAGCGGCGTATCACAGCACGCGGAGCGGCCACGCGAGACCGGATCATTGCGGCGGCCGCGGATTTGATGTATGTGCGCGGAGTCAATGCGGTCACCCTCGACGATGTCCGCGAGGCCACCGCCACGAGCAAATCTCAGCTGTACCAACACTTCGCGGGCAAGCCTGAATTGATTCGGGCGGTGCTGGCATATCGGGCCGCGCAGGTGTTGGCCCGCGAAGAGCAAAGGCTGCGACGGTTGAAATCGATGCGCGGCCTGCGCCGCTGGCGCGATGCCCTAGTGCAGGGCGCGGCGTTGCAGAGCGGCGCCTACGGCTGCGCGCTGGGATCTATGGCAATCGAACTATCCGACCAAGACGAACAGGCCCGCGCCGCGCTGTCCCACTACTTCGCCAGCTGGAAAGGACTGCTAGCCGACGGCCTGAGGCGTATGCAAGAGGACGGTACCCTCGCTGCGACGGCCGACCCAGACGCCCTGGCCACCGGCTTGCTGGCCGCCCTGCAGGGCGGCTACCTGCTGGCCCAGGCCAACCATGACGTCACGGCGATGGCCACCGCACTGGACATGGCGCTCGCCCACATCGACAGCCTGGCAAACCAACCTGACCGCGCACGGCGCAAGTCGTGACATCGGCGACGGCTTGGCCGGGTCACTGTCAGCCGCCGCGGTGTGCGACACCAGCGTAGGTGTCCTCTTCGTCGGCGACCACTACTTGCTGCTTGACGTCTTTCGGTACCAACCGTCACCAACTTTCCCGGTCTCTCGCTTAATTCGTCAAGCGACTCGGCTTAAGCCTGCGGTGCACAGCACCCCGACTGCCTCGTGGATGAGATGCTGTGCACCGCAGTTGGATTGGGGCCGCTCGGCGCTATGACATCCCGTCGGTTCCCGGGGCTCCGAACATGCCGCCGTTCCCGCCGGTGCCGCCCGTCCCACCGTTGATTCCATTGCCGCCATGGCCGCCAAAACCGATTATCGATGTCTCGGGAGTGCCGTCCAGGACACCCGAGGCGTTGCCGCCATTGCCCCCGTTGGCAACACCGATGCCGGAGCCGGCGTTGCCACCGTCGCCGCCCACGCCGAGGAGACCGAGGCCGCTGCCGCCGGTGCCACCCGTGCCACCGGCGCCCATGTCAGCAGCCCCGCCCTGGCCGCCCTGGCCGCCCATGCCGGCCAGCGCGCTGGCGCCGAGGCCTCCGGTGCCGCCGTCACCGCCGGTGCCGAAGCTCGAGGCACCGCCCGCCCCACCGGCTCCTCCCTGGGCGACGGTCGTGGACAGGCCCATGCCGCCTGTGCCGCCGGCACCAGCGATGCCCGTTGCACCTGTGGCCGCGCCGCCAACTCCTCCGGCCCCGCCGATAGCGCCGCCAAATCCAATCAGGGCGGGCGAGACCGCATTGCCCCCGAGGCCGCCGGCGCCGGCGACCCCGGTGGTGACGGCACCGCCGGCCCCTCCGGCCCCACCGCCGACGAGGTCGATTCCGATCACGCCCGCGGCCGCGCCCGAGCCGCCGGCGCCACCGGTCCCGGCGATCCCACTCGTTGCGGCGCCGCCGGCTCCGCCGGTCCCGCCGCTCGCGATATCTAAACCGAATGGGCCTCGCGCGAAGCCGTCGCCACCGACGCCGCCGACCCCACCGGTTCCCGTGGTGGCCGCGCCGCCTGTCCCACCGTCACCTCCGAAGCTCGCGAACAATCCGTTCGCGTTGCCGCCGGCTCCGCCGGCGCCGGCAACCCCACTGGTCGCGGCCCCGCCGACACCGCCGGTACCGCCGGCACCCACCAGCAGCCCGCCCGTACCACCGGCGCCGCCGGCGCCGCCGTCACCCGCGCCGGCGGCAGCCCCGCCAAGCCCGCCCGCGCCGCCGTTGCCGAGCAGCATGGCGTTGCCGCCGACGCCACCGACCCCGCCCCCGGTGCCGCCAAGCCCGCCGGCGCCACCGTTACCGAGCAGGAACCCCCCGGTGCCGCCCGCGCCGCCCGCGGCGCCCGCACCTCCGGCGCCGCCGATGCCGCCGTTGCCGATCAGCCCAGCGGCGCCGCCGGCCCCTCCGGTCTGGCCGGCAGCGCCCGAGCCGCCGTTCCCGCCATTACCGATCAACAATCCGCCGGCCCCACCGGCCTGCCCGGTACCCGACGCCCCGTTGGTGCCGTCGCCGATCAGCGGGCGGCCCACCAACGTTTCGGTGGGCGCGTTGATCGCACTCAGCACGTCTTGCTCCAGCGTCTGCAGCGGTGAGGCGTTGGCCGCCTCGGTGCCGAGGTATGCGGCAGCACCCTGTTTCATCAAGCTGACAAATTCGGCGTGAAAACTTTGCGCCCGAGCGCTGAGAGCCTGGAAATCCTGGCCGAACCCACTGAAAAGCGAAGCCACCGCCAGCGACACCTCGTCCTTACCCGCTGCCAGAAGGCCAGTCGTCGGAGCGGCGACGGCCGAAGTTGCCTCGGCTAGCGACGAATGGACGCTCGCCAGATCCTCGGCAGCATTCGCAACCAGATCCGGCGTGATGGACATGAACGACATAGAAGAACTCTCCTCGACTGGCCGACGTCATCCGGCCGTGTGTGTGGTCTTGAACGGTCAAACAGTCCGTCCCAAGTGTGGACCTTACAGTCCATGAGATGGCAACGCATCAATGGAACACGTTCTCACACAGTGGGAAACGTCTCAGCAAGGCTAAAAATGGACTAACCAGTCCGCTATAGTGCCGGAGCGCTCATCGCCGGCGACCCGTGCACACCGGCTCCGCCACGCAGCAACGAACTCCAGCTCTGACGCGTGACGTACAGAATCCCGAATTGGCTTGCACGGCGACATCACTCACCCGGGTGAATGTGTGGTCGGGGTGATGACGGCTCATCCCGTGTGGCTGCAATCTCGAGGGGAACAAGGCCCGGGCGGTACGAACGGCTTCGAGGAGGGACGCGATAAATGAACGACACCAAGCAGTCCGCGGAAGATCTGGCGATCCTCGAGCGGCTCAACGAGGATTACGTCCACTCCGACCAGTTCAACGATGTCAAGCGCTTCAGCGAGTTCCTCGCCGAGGACTTCATTGTGCAGACTCCGGGCGTCACCCGGAACCGTGAGGAGTTCCTCGAATACATCGCTAAGCCACGTCCCTTCAAGGATCTCGCCGTGCACGACGTCAACATCCGCATTCTCAGTGACGTTGCGCTGATCCACGCCCGCGCGACATACACCATGCTCGCCGACGGAGCGGAGCAAGAAGCTCTGTACACGGACACATATCAGAAGCGGGATGGCAGCTGGGTTTGTGTCGCGGCCTGTGCGATTGCTCCGGGGGCTTAACCCGCGCCACAGCCACCTTCGGCCTGTGAATGGAAGCAGCATGCCGACTGGAATCGTGTTATTTCCCAACCCAAAAGCAACCAATGTCGTCGATGACATGGTGGCGCAGGCCAGCCGGGCGTTTTCACTCGGCGTCCGCCAGATCTGGCTGGGCCAGCAATTCGATTACGACGCGATCGCCCTCGCCGCTTTTATCGGCGCGGCCGTACCCGGGCTCGGCGTCGGCACGTCGGCGGTGCCGATCAACCCGCGTCACCCGCTGATCGTCGCGTCGCAGGCGCAGACGGCGCAGGCCGCGTCGCACGGCAACTTCAGTCTCGGGCTCGGATTGGGCGCGCATGAGCCGGAGCGGCAGGCCTTCGGGACGTCGTGGCCCAACACGGTCACGCGCCTTCGCGAGCACTTGACGGTGCTGAGATCCATCTTCGATACCGGAGCTGTGTACTTCAACGGCGACGAAATCAGCGCACACCCCGGGTGGCCAGTGCGGGTCGCCGGGGGCACGCCCGTCCCGGTATACGTGGCGGCGATGGGCCCGAAGGCGTTGCAGGTCACCGGCGAGCTGGCCGACGGCACCCTGCCGTACCTTGCCGGCCCGCGGACAATCGCAGAGTTCATCGAACCGGCCATCGCGAAGTCGGCGGCCGATGCTGGACGGCCGAAACCAAAGATCATCGCGCAGGTCCCCGCGGTCGTGTCGGAGGACGTCGATGCGGCAAAGGATTTCACTGCCGACAGGTTGAGTTTCTACGAGGCCATTCCGTCATATCGGAAGGTGATTGCGCGAGAGCGTGTGGCTCGCGCGGTAGACATCGCCGCAGTGGGTTCAGCGGCAACGGTCAAGCGGCGGCTTCAGAGCTATCTGGACGCCGGTGCGACGGACGTGGTGGTGACCGCGCTGGCCTGGGCGGACGCCGCCAAGGCCGACGAGCTGTGGGCCCTTGCAGCCTCGCTCTGATCCCCGAGCACTCACCCGGGTGAAGAGGTGATTGGGGTGATGACAGCTCACCCCGCGGAGGCGCAGTCTCGTTACGACCAGGTACATGCCGGATTGTCGGTCCGTTCGCGGGCGCCCCGCAAGTCCAGCCGGAGCCGTCAGCACAAACCAGGAAGGCGACCCGCACATGCATTTTGAGGGCAAGAAGGTCATTGTTATCGGCGGCAGTGCCGGCATGGGCCGGCAGGTCGCCATCGACGTCGTCGATCACGGCGGGAGCGCGGTGATCGTCGGCCTGTCGAAAGAGCGTGTCGACGATACCGTCGCTGAGCTGAGCCGGCGTGGCCATGCCTGGGGCATCGCTGCCGAGCTGACGGACCGCGCCGCGGTTGCAGATGTGCAGCGGGCGCTTTCTGAGCAGCACGGCAAGGCGACACTGTTGGTGAATGCGGCGGGATTCTTCATCCCCAAGCCGTTTCTCGCGTACGACGCGCAGGATTACGACTCGTACATGGATCTCAACTATGCCCTATTTTTCCTGACGCAGACCGTCGTTGAGGGCATGATTGCCCGCGGTGAGGGTGGGGCCATCGTCAACCTCGGCAGCATGTGGGCACACCAGGCGATCGGAGACACTCCGTCGTGTGGGCACTCGATGCAAAAAGCAGGGCTGCATGCGCTGACCCGTAACCTGGCCATTGAGCTTGCCGGGCACAAGATCCGCGTCAACGCGGTGGCACCGGCCGCGGTCAAGACCCCGGCTCTTGAGAGGTGGGTCCCCAAGGACGAGATCGACGCGACGCTTGACACTTTCGCGCCGTTTCATCCGTTGGGACGAGTCGGCACCCCGGCCGACGTGGCCAACGCCGTGACGTATCTGTTGTCTGATGAGGCGAGTTGGGTCACCGGCGCGATTCTCAACGTCGACGGCGGCGTTATGGCCGGCCGCAATTAACGATGAACGTGGTCCTGGGACTTCGAAAAACGAGACAAAGCTGAAGGAAGATGCAGTGGCAATCGATATTTTGAGGCCGGGCGGCCCGCCGGCGAAGTCCGTCGGCCGCACCGAAGGCAAGTACGTGTTCAATGGGACGGTCGGTGTCCGCCACATCCTCGACAAGGCTCAGGCGGAAGGCCGCTTCTCCGTTCTCGAGCATCCGTTGTCGCCTCGGGCGCTAGCAGCACCGCTTCATCGCCATCACAACGAAGACGAGTACAGCTGGATCATCGAGGGGCGCGTAGGCGCTTTGCTTGGCGATGAGGTGATCGAGGGCGGACCTGGTGACTTCATTTTCAAGCCGCGAGCCCAATGGCATACGTTCTGGAATGCGGGCGACGAGCCCGCCCGCATCCTCGAGATGATTTCCCCCGCAGGATTCGAGCAGTTCTTCGACGAGCTTTCCGATCTAGGCGGGATCGCCAAGATATCGCCAGAGGTCCTAGATCAGCTCTGTGCGCGGTATGAACTGGAGATGGACGTCGACAGCGTCCCTCAACTATGCAAACGCTTCGACTTGAAGTTCCCCGGTGAACCTCTCTGAACAAAAACGTTGGTGCTCTGAGTCATTCGGTGCAGGGTGGCCATTCACAGACCGGAACTGAAAGGTTCACCATGAAGATCGTAGTCATCGGCGGTCGTGGGCTTATCGGCTCGAAAGTAGTGGCCAAGCTCCGCGCGCAGGAACACGACGTGATCATCGCCTCGCGCCGATCGGGTGTCGATTCGCTCACCGGCGAAGGCCTCGCCGACGCCGTCGCGGGTGCGGATGTGTTGGTCGATGTCGCCGACTCACCATTGTTTGAGGACGAACCTGTGATGCACTTCTTCACAACGACGACCACGAATCTTCTCTTGGCCGAACAGGACGCAGGAGTCAAACACCATGTCGCGTTGTCCGTAGTGGGTTCGCAGAGCATGCCCGACAGCGGCTACAACACCGCGAAAGCGGCTCAGGAGAGGCTGATCCAGGATTCGGGCCGACCGTACTCAATCGTGCGAGCAACTCCGTTCTACGAATTCGCAGTGGTCTTGGCCGACTCCGCGACAGACGGCGACATCGTCAGATTGCCACACGCGATGTTCCGTCCCATTGCGGCCGACGACGTCGCCACCGCGGTTGCCGACGCGGCAGTCGGACCTCCTACCAACGGAATAACCGAGATCGCCGGGCCCGAAGCGATGGGAATGGACGACTTTGTCCGCGCGGGCCTTGCCGCCAGCGGTGATCAACGCCGGGTCGTGACCGACCCCCAGGCGCCATACTTCGGTGCGGTGATCGACGATCACACCCTCGAACCCGACGAGAACGCCACCATCTTCAGCACTCGATACTCCGACTGGATCGACGCACGCGCCGGCCGCCGTGAACAGGGAAGTTAACCGGGCGCCCGGGCGTAAAGGTGGGATGACGAATCATGTTCGATGCGAACGACTCCGAACTCGAGTCCACAATAAAAATGCTCCAGGAGGTACGGTCACCGTCGATTCCCGCCGATGCCTATGTGACGACTGTTCTTATCAACCATCCACCGGGCGCACCCGGATATCCGCCACATCGCCTTCCTGGCGGTCCGGGATTCGGTTACATGATCAGCGGTGAGATGTTGTTCGAGCTCGAGGGTGCCGCACCCCGCGTCCTCCGGGCAGGAGACGCGTTCTGGGGAGCCGGCGGTGACGTGATCCACTATCAGGACGCCAACAACCGCACCGACATTCCTTGCAGCTTTGTGCTCACACTGCTGTGCGCGCCCGGGAAACCGTTGCGCGAATGGGTTACCGAAGCGGAGCTGCAGGCGCGCCGGGGACTCCGCGCCAAGTAACCGGGATCACCCGCGCGGCTTGCCCGGGCATTTACCGTCAACGGCCGCCCGCACGTTGATGCTGGTCGCCTGCAGCGTGCCGCCGTTGTCGAGGCTGCCGCGCGCGTTGATGCACTTGCCCTGCGCGATCGCGTCGGGCGTGGCAGTGGCCAGCTTGGAGTACTTGGTCTGATCGTCGACGGTCACGGGCGTCTGCGTGCTGTTCCCGCTGGCGTCGGTGCCCGCGACGGTGATGGTGTTACCGGTCACCGACGCGACCGAGCCCAGCAACGGCTTTGGCTTGGCGGGCGCCGGCGACGGTGAGCCGGAGGGCGGCGTGGTGGTGGAACCCTGGCCGGACCCTTTGGCCGGGGGGCAGGTGCCGTTGACGGACGGGCTGACGCGGACCGACGCGGCGGTGGCCGGCTGCCCGCTCTGGATCTCCTTGGTGGGCCGCACAGTGACGCAGCTGCCCTGGGTGACGTCGCTCAGCGTGGCCGGAGCGACCTCGGTGATCTTGGTCGTGGACGTGAAGTTGATGGCGGCGTTGCTGTTGTCTTCTTTCGTGACCTGGATCGAGTTGCCGGCGACCGACGCGATCAGCCCGCTCACCTTGGCCTCGCCCTGGGGCGGTGCCTGGGAGGTGGCGGTCGAGGTCACCGTCGACGTGGAGGTGGATGTCGACGTCGGAGCCGATTGGTTCGACGAACCGCAGGCGGCGACGGACAGCGCGGCGGCCCCCGTGACGGCGAGGATGGCGAAGCGGGTGAGTCGAGGAGCGGGACAGCTTGCTGATATCAACGTTTTCCCCCATTCGTGAGTTGGACCACGAAAAGGTGTACCCGCTCGAGCTGTGCCGGAACTGTGAACCGTCAGAACGCGTCTTCGGAGACCCGCATGATGTCGTCGTCGATGGATTCGAGGACCCTCCGCTGCGCCGTCAGCCTGGGCAGCATGTTCTTGGCGAAGAACTTCGCCGTCGCGATCTTGCCCTGATAGAAGCTGTTGTCGCTCGCGGAGGGCGCTTTCGACAGCGCGGCGTGGGCGATGCCGGCCTGCACCAGTAACCGCCAGCCGATGAGCAGGTCGCCGACCGCGAGCAGGTAGCGCACCGATCCCAGCCCCACCTTGTAAATCTCGGTCGGGTGCTGCGTGGCCGACATCAGGTAGCCGGTCAGCGCGCCCGTCATCGCGGTGACCTCGTCCAGCGCGGTCTGCAGCAAATCGGCCAGCGGTTTCAGGTCGCCGTCGCATCCCTCGATGGTTTTGCTGATCTGCGCCACCACAAACTGCAGGGCCTGGCCGTGGTCGCGAACGATCTTGCGGAAGAAGAAGTCGAGCGCCTGGATCGCGGTGGTGCCCTCGTAGAGCGAATCGATCTTGGAGTCGCGGATGTACTGCTCGAGCGGGTAGTCGACGAGAAATCCCGAGCCCCCCAGCGTCTGCAGCGATTCGGTCAGAACCTCGTAGGCCCGCTCTGAGCTCACCCCCTTGACGATCGGCAGCAGCAGGTCGTCGATGCGGTGCGCCATGTCGGCGTCGGCACCCGAAACCCGTTGCGCCACATCGGGATCCTGATGCGCGGCGGCATACATGTATAGCGCGCGCAGCCCCTCGGCGTACGCCTTCTGGGTCATCAGGCTGCGACGCACGTCGGGGTGGTGCATGATCGTCACCCGCGGCGCGGTCTTGTCGGTCATCTGGGTGAGGTCGGCGCCTTGCACGCGCTCCTTGGCAAAGGCCAGCGCGTTCAGGTAGCCCGTGGACAGGGTGCCCGCGGCCTTCACCCCGATCGTCATGCGGGCCTGCTCGATCACGGTGAACATCTGCGCGATCCCGTTGTGCACGTCGCCGACCAGGTAGCCGACGGCGGGCACGTCGCCGTCGCCGAAGGTCAATTCGCACGTTGGCGAGGACTTGATGCCCATCTTGTGTTCCAGCCCGGTGGCGAAAACGCCGTTGCGGGAACCGAGTTCGAACGTTTCGGGATCGAACAGATACTTCGGCACGTAGAACAGGCTCAACCCCTTGGTGCCCGGGCCGGCGCCCTCCGGCCGGGCGAGCACGAGGTGGAAGATGTTCTCGGCGGTCTCGCCCACGTCGCCGCCGGAAATGAATCGCTTGACGCCCTCGATGTGCCAGGTGCCGTCGGGCTGCTGGATGGCCTTGGCGCGGCCCGCGCCGACGTCGGATCCGGCGTCGGGCTCGGTGAGCACCATGGTGGCCTGCCAACCGCGCTCCACACCCATTGCCGCCCAACGCTTTTGCTCTTCGTTGCCCTCGACGAAAAGCGCCTGGGCCATGAAGTAGCCGAGGCAGAAGAAGTTCGCCGATGGGTTAGCGCAGATAATCATCTCGTTGACCGCCCACACCAGCGGCGCCGGCGCCGACATGCCGCCGATCTCCTCGTCCAGGTTCAGCCGCCACCATTCGGCGTCCTTGATCGCCTGGACCGTCTTGGCCAACTCGTCCGGCACGCTGATCGAGTGCTCGACCGGGTCGAACACCGGCGGGTTGCGGTCGGCGGCGGCGAAGGACTCCGCCACCGGACCCTCCGCCAGGCGGGCGGCCTCGGCCAGGATCGTTCGGACGGTGTCCTCGTCGAGGTCGCTGTAGCTACCGGAGCCGAGCACGGCGGCTATTTCCAGAACCTCGAACAGGTTGAACTCGAGATCGCGGACGTTAGCGATGTAGTGTCCCAACGCGATTCCCTCCCGCCCGATAGGTCAGCGCCAAGTCTGTCGGACGCGGGAAAACGTACGCAACCGTAAGTAGGGCGGCTACCCGTGCGCGCCGTCTACGCCGAACAGCAGCCCGCGCTGGCCGCCGGTGCCATTGGGGTGACCGCCGGCCCCGCCGTTGCCGACCAAAATGGCGTTGCCGCCGTTGCCGCCGTTGATATTGGCGTTGCCCCCGGCCCCGCCGTTGCCGATCAGCCCGGCCTGGCCACCCTGCCCGCCGATGCCGCCCATCGGGGCGGCGCCACCGTCACCGCCGTTGCCGACGAAAACCCCGCCAGCGCCGCCGGCTCCCGCCTGGCCGGCATTGAATTCGATCCCCCCGGTGCCGCCGTTCCCCAACAGGAAGGCCCTGCCGCCGTTGCCGGCGCCGCCGAGGGAGCTGCCGCCGCCACCGCCGCCATTGCCGAAGAGCAGACCGCCGTTGCCGCCGGCGCCACCGGTCCCCATGCCGTCGGGGCTGGTACCGCCGAGGCCGCCGTTGCCTAGCAGCAAGGCGGAGCCGCCGAGGCCGCCGGAGCCACCGCCGCCGCCGCTGTTGCCCCCGGCGCCGCCGCCGCCGAAGAACAGCCCGCCGGTGCCACCGGCGCCGCCGTTCCCTCCCAGCCCACCGGTACCGCCGGCCCCGCCGAAACCGAACAGGCCCGCGTCGCCGCCCCGGCCGCCGGCCTGGCCGGGGGCCGTGCCTGCCGCCCCACGCCCGCCGTTGCCGAACAAGATTCCGCCAGCCTCGCCGTTCGCGCCGGGGGTAGCTCCGTTGTTTCCGTTGCCGATCAGGGGGCGGCCGAGTAGCAGCCGGGTGGGCTCGTTGATCAGGTCGAACAGCGGCTTCAACGGGTTGGTGCCGGCCGCTTCCGTAGCGGCGTACGCGGCCGCGCCGCCAAGCAGGTTCTGCACGAATTGGTCGTGAAACGCCGCGACCTCGGCGCTCAGCGCCTGATAGCTTGCGCCGTGTGCTTCGAACACCGCGGCGATGGCGGCGGACACCTCGTCGGCGCCGGCCGCGGTCACCGTGGTCGTCTGGGCCGCCACCGCGGAGTTGACCTCGCTAATCGTCGAACCGAGGCGCGACAGATTCGCGGCTGCCCCCGCCACCGACTCCGTATCCGCGACCAAAAATGACATCCCGCACCTCCGGTGAGCGTCAGCGACGGCAGAATCCTATCGCGAATTCAGCAGCTGTGGAGTAGGAAATTTGTTTGCTGTCGTCGGGGTGAATTTGTTGGCCCAGGCACACGATTCGCGTCGTATTTCGGCCCCGCGGCTTGGATTGCTGCGCAGGTGAGAGCAAACGCGCGAGAGCCGCGGGAACATCACGTCAGTTACCAACGTTAAGCGCACTGTGACTACACGCGATCTCACTGCTGAGCAGTTCAACGAGACCATCGAGGGCAACGACATCGTGCTGGTCGACTTCTGGGCCTCCTGGTGCGGCCCGTGCCGCCAGTTCGCCCCGACGTTCCAGGCGTCCTCGGAGAAGCATCCCGACATCGTCTACGCCAAGGTCGACACCGAGGCCGAGCAACAGCTCGCGGCGGCCGCCCAGATCCGGTCCATCCCGACGCTGATGGCCTTCAAGAAGGGCAAGCTGCTGTTCAACCAGGCCGGCGCGCTACCGGCATCGGCCCTGGAGGACCTGGTCCAGCAGATCAAGGCCTTCGACATCGAGGCGGCCGAGGCCGCCCAGGTCGACCAGGCCTAGACCAGTTGCCGCTGCAGGGCGGCGACATCCCACAGCGGCGCCCCGCCGCGGCCTTCGGCGACGCGGAGGTAGATCGACTTCAGCGTCTCGAGGTAACGCGTAACCGACTCGCGGGCGACCGGGTTGTCGGGGAAAAACACCATGGCGTGCGTTTCCTTTTCATACCGGTTGACGCGCAAGTCGAATCGAGCCGGGACTCCGCCGTCGTGATGGATCTTGATGTTCGAACCGCCCCATTCCGACTTCACGATGGTGGACAGGGGAGGGCTGCTGGCGTCGAGGTGGAACAGCAACGGAACGCGCCCCTGAGGCATCCGCAGCCACGGCGCCAGTTCCAGCACGCGAGCAAACGGCACGTTCGCCAGGGCCTTGCCCGAATCGAACGACTGCTGCGCGGCACGCACGGCGGCGCCGAACGATGACGAGCCGACGGGAATGGTGATCGGGACGAACCCGGTGAACCAACCGATCGTCAGGAACTCATCCCGAGAGCTGCGGGTGTCACAGGCCACAAGCCCGTAATACGTTTCGGCGCCGGTCAATTCGTATTGCGCGAGGGCGGCCGAGGCGAACACGCCGCCGCTGAAACGCCCGCCCGCGGCTATGCACGCGTCTTCGAAATCGGCCGTCTGCTGTTCGTCCATCAGCCGGACGAACATCAGGTCGCAGGCCCCCGACCCGTCGCCCAGCGACACCGGGCATTCCGGCAGGGTGCCGTCATTCTGTTCGAAGAAGTCCACCCAGGCCTGTACCTGCGGGGAGTCCAGCGTCAGGGCCGAGGTGTATTCGTGTTGCTGGACACAATATTTCTCGTAGCTGCCCGGGGCCGGAAGCGCCGGCGGCGCGCCGCCGGCCAGCAGCGACGTATACATCAGATACAGCTCCATGCGGATCGCGCCGAGGAACTGCGCGTCGATGTAGAGATGGTCGATGCTGAAGCAGAAGGTGAAGTGATCCGCGCGCTGGATTACCGCAAAGCGGAAGCAATCCCATTCCAACGGGCTCGGCGTCGCCACGATGTGCTCGCGAAATTCCTCCGGCGTCATGTCGTCGTGCTTGACCGGAACGCATTGGATATCGGCCGGATTGCGAACCGTGTGTCGCAAAATCCGGTCACCGTCGGCAAATTCGAACCAGCTGTGATACGTGTCATGCCGGCGAAGATGCGTGTTGATGACGTAGGTCAGGACCCGGATGTCGCAGCGGCCGGCCATGTCCCAGCTACCGATGCACAGTCTGGACATGTCGACCCCGCGGGCCGCGTGGTCAACGAAATTGCGCAGGTGGCGGGCCTGTTGGTGGCTGGCCGGGACGGCGCTTATCGGGGCTTGCCGGACCTTGTTGAGCGAGGCCGGCGTAGGATGCCAGCACACGACCGCCCCCGGGTCTGGCAACCAATCGTGGATTGCCCCGAACGCCTCTTCCCCTGGGATGAACACATTCCCTCCCTAGTCTGCTTCATCGCCTGGACACAGCGGATTCATAGCTCTACCATTGCCTTGCCGAACGGCGTTCCTACCTCCACTGGCCGGATCCGGTTGCGGGACAGCACGTTTGCGCGCCAGTGCCCCTGCTGTTGTCGCCCGCGCAAGACATCTCAACGGGCCTTAGCTGACACGCGCCCAACGGTGGCTAAAGATAGCAGACCAAACCAAGTGCCGTGGGGAGTTTCGCTGACATTTAACGTACGGTCGCGTACCGAAACCTGACCCGCAGGGCCGCAGCGCAATCGCGCCGAAGTACGAACGCGACCCTGCCCGTTCCCGGTAGAGTCGCGCCCATGTGGGGCACGGTGCTGGCGTTGGCACTGGTCGCGGGGGTGGACCCGGGGCGACTCGGCGTCGCCCTGCTGCTGTGTTCGCGGCGACGGCCCGTGCTCCATCTTGTTGCCCTCTGGCTGGGCGGGCTGGCGGTCGGCGTGGCCCTGGCCCTGGGCGCGCTCGTCGGGCTGCACGACGTCGTACTCGGGGTGATGGATCGGGTGGAGGTCGCCACCTCGAGTTCCACAGCGGGGCGGATTCAGATCGCGATGGGCGTGCTCGCGCTGGTGATCGCCGCGTCGATCGCGATCGGTGTTTCGGTGCGCCGCCCGGTGGCGGTGCCCGCCGGCGCCCCCCTTCACCAGGCCGAACCCACGGCGTTCTCGCGGATGTCGGCGCGCGCCCTGCAGGCGCTGCGGGCCGGCCCGCCGTGGGTGACCTTCCTTGTCGGGGTGGGGTTGACGACCGACTTCCGCTACCTGGCCGCGCTCACCGTCATCCTGGCCTCCGGGGCCGCCCTGGGCACCCAAGTCAGCGCCGCCGCGGCGTACACGCTGGTGGGCCTGGCGTTTGCTGAGATCCCGTTGATCTGCCATTTGGCGGCGCCGGCCCGGACCGGCGCGATGATGTCGCGCGTGCACGACTGGGTGCAGGCCCGCAGGCGGGCGGTCCTCGGGATCGTGGTGGCGGTGCTGGGCGTTTTCCTGATGACGACCGGCCTGGGCCACGTCTGACCCAGCACGCGTTACCTTTCACGGGTGAGCCTGGTACTGGTAGAGCAACCGCGGCCCGGAGTCGCGCTGATAACCCTCAATCGGCCCGAACGGATGAACTCCATGGCCTTCGACGTCATGGTGCCGCTCAAAGAGGCCCTCGAGAAGGTCACCTACGACAATTCCGTGCGGGTCGTGGTGCTGACCGGGGCGGGCCGAGGGTTTTCCTCGGGCGCCGATCACAAGTCCGCGGGCACCGTGCCGCACGTCGCCGGGCTGACCCGCCCGACGTACGCGCTGCGGTCGATGGAGCTGCTCGACGACGTGATCCTGGGGCTGCGGCGGTTGCACCAACCGGTGATCGCCGCGGTCAACGGCCCCGCCATCGGCGGCGGGCTGTGCCTGGCCCTGGCCGCCGACATCCGGGTCGCCTCGACCAGCGCCTACTTCCGGGCCGCGGGCATCAACAACGGCCTGACCGCCAGCGAACTGGGGCTGTCCTACCTGCTGCCCAGGGCCATCGGGTCGTCGCGCGCGTTCGAGATCATGCTGACCGGCCGCGACATCAGCGCCGAGGAGGCCGAGCGCATCGGGCTGGTGTCCTGCCAGGTGCCCGACGCCCAGCTGCTGGACACCTGCTACGCGATCGCCGCGCGGATCGCCGCGTTCTCGCGCCCGGGAATCGAGTTGACCAAGCGCACGCTGTGGAGTGGACTCGACGCCGGTAGCCTGGAAGGGCACATGCAAGCCGAAGGCCTAGGACAGCTCTTCGTCCGCCTGCTCACCGCCAACTTCGAGGAAGCGGTCGCCGCGCGCGCGGAGAAGCGACCGCCGGTTTTCACCGACGACAAATAGCCAGTAAACAAGGGAGCGGATGTGATCACGGCCACGGACCTCGAGGTCCGCGCTGGTGCGCGCATCTTGCTCTCACCCGACGGCCCGGACCTGCGCGTGCAGCCCGGCGACCGCATCGGGCTGGTGGGCCGCAACGGGGCGGGCAAGACGACGACCCTGCGCATCCTGGCGGGCGAGAGCCAGCCCTACGCCGGATCGGTGGCCCAGATCGGCGAAATCGGTTATCTCCCACAGGATCCCAAAGAGGGCGATCTCGACGTCCTGGCCCGCGACCGGGTGCTGTCGGCCCGCGGATTGGACGTGCTGCTCACCGACCTGGAGAAGCAGCAGGCGCTGATGGCCGAGGTCGCCGACGACGACGCGCGGGACCGCGCGATCCGTCGCTACGGGCAGCTGGAGGAGCGGTTCGTGGCGTTGGGCGGCTACGGCGCCGAGAGCGAAGCCGGCCGCATCTGCGCGAGTCTCGGCTTGCCGGAACGGGTGCTGACGCAGAAGTTGCGCACGTTGTCCGGCGGGCAGCGCCGCCGCGTGGAGCTGGCGCGCATCCTGTTCGCCGCGTCCGATAGCGGCGCCGGGTCGTCCACCACCCTGCTGCTGGACGAGCCGACCAACCACCTCGACGCGGATTCGCTTGGCTGGCTGCGCGATTTCCTGCGGGCGCACACCGGCGGGCTCGTGCTCATCAGCCACAACGTCGAGCTGCTCGCCGACGTCGTCAATCGGGTGTGGTTCCTGGACGCGGTGCGCGGCGAGGTCGACGTCTACAACATGGGCTGGCAGAAGTACCTCGACGCCCGGGCGACGGACGAGCAGCGCCGCCGCCGCGAACGCGCCAACGCCGAGCGCAAGGCGGCCGCGCTGCGCACCCAGGCCGCCAAGCTGGGCGCCAAGGCCACCAAAGCCGTTGCGGCGCAGAACATGCTGCGCCGCGCCGACCGGATGATGGCGGCGCTCGACGAGGAACGGGTCGCCGACAAGGTGGCCCGGATCAAGTTCCCCACCCCGGCCCCGTGCGGGCGCACGCCGCTGGTCGCCAAGGGGCTATCCAAGTCGTACGGGTCGCTCGAGGTGTTCAGCGGTGTCGACCTGGCCATCGACCGCGGCTCGCGCGTGGTCGTGCTGGGCCTCAACGGGGCGGGCAAGACCACGCTGCTGCGCCTGCTGGCCGGCGTCGAGACCCCCGACAGCGGCGCCCTCGAGCCCGGACACGGCTTGCGGATCGGGTATTTCGCGCAGGAGCACGACACGCTCGACAACGACGCGACAGTCTGGGAGAACATCCGGCACGCCGCGCCCGAGTCCGGTGAGCAGGAGCTGCGGGGTCTGCTCGGCGCGTTCATGTTCAGCGGCCCGCAGCTCGACCAACCGGCGGGGACGCTCTCCGGCGGTGAGAAGACCCGGCTCGCGCTGGCCGGCCTGGTGGCGTCCACGGCCAACGTTCTGTTGCTCGACGAACCCACCAACAACCTCGATCCCGCGTCGCGCGAACAGGTGCTCGACGCGCTGCGCAGCTACCTCGGCGCGGTGGTGCTAGTGACCCACGACCCGGGCGCGGCCGAGGCCCTCGACCCGCAACGCGTCGTGCTGTTGCCCGACGGCACCGAGGACTACTGGTCCGACGACTACCGGGATCTCATCGAACTGGCCTGATTTCGCCAAATCGGCCCGCGGCCGACGATGGCTTCTTACTCTATGTGCTTGGGGGTCGAGCCCACAGCATGGAGGGGACGTTGAAGAGCGCAGTGCGCAGGCCGAAGAAGACGCGCGAGCAGATGTTGCACGAACTCCGCAACGCCTACGAGGGCGGCGCCAGCATCCGCAAGCTGGTGGCCACCACCGGCAGGTCGTACGGATCGGTTCACAGCATGCTGCTCGAGTCCGGCACCACGCTGCGCGGGCGCGGCGGCCCCAACCACACTTCGGCCCGGCGCCAGTCCGCGCGGGCGTAGCGTCACTGCGAAAGTACGTCCCCTCATTCGCAGTGGCGTTACGCTTGCGCCCCAGACTCCTTGCGCCGCACCGACTTTTCCACCAGATCGAGGACCGCGGACAGCCGGCGCGGATCCTCACCGGATGCCAGCCGGGCCACCAAGCCGTCGAGCACCAGTTCTAGGTAGCACTGCAGGACGTCGCCGGGAACGTCGTCGCGCACCCGGTGCGCCTCCTTTTGCCGGCGCAGCCGATCGGTGGTCGCCGCGGCCAGTTCCGCGGAGCGATCCGCCCAGCCCTGGCTGAATACCGGGTCGTTGCGCAGCTTTCGCGCGATCTCCAGCCGGGTCGCGAGCCAGTCGAATTGGTCGGGCGCGGCGAGCATGTCGCGCATCACCTGGATCAGGCCCTCGCGGGACGCCACGTCGGCCATCCGCTCGGCGTCCTCGTGCGCCAGCGCGAAGAACAACGCGTCCTTGTCGCGGAAGTGATGGAAGATCGCGCCGCGCGACATCCCGATCGCCTTCTCCAGCCGGCGCACCGTTGCCTTGTCGTAGCCGTATTCGGCGAAGCAATGACGGGCACCGTCGAGGATCTGGCGGCGGCGAGCCGCCAGATGGTCCTCGCTGACTTTTGGCACAGGCGGCGACGGCTATGACTTCAGCATGTTGCGCAGCACGTACTGCAGGATGCCGCCGTTGCGGTAGTAGTCGGCCTCGCCGGGGGTGTCGATGCGCACCACCGCGTCGAACTCGATCGTGTCCGAGCCATCCTTGGAAGCCTTGACCTTCACCGTCTTCGGGGTCTTGCCGTCGTTGAGCGCCTCGATGCCGGTGATGTCGAAGACCTCGGTCCCGTCCAAGCCCAAGTCCCCGGCGGTCTTGCCCTCCGGGAACTGCAGCGGGATGACGCCCATGCCGATCAGGTTGGACCGGTGGATGCGCTCGAACGACTCGGCGATCACCGCCCGCACGCCCAGCAGCAGCGTGCCCTTGGCCGCCCAGTCGCGTGACGAGCCCGACCCGTATTCCTTGCCGCCCAGCACGACCAGCGGAATGTTCTGTGCCGCATAGTTTTGCGCCGCGTCGTAGATGAACGCCTGCGGGCCGCCGTCCTGGGTGAAGTCGCGTGTGTAGCCGCCGGCGACATCGTCGAGCAACTGGTTGCGCAGCCGGATGTTGGCGAAGGTGCCGCGAATCATCACCTCGTGGTTGCCGCGCCGCGAGCCGAAGGAGTTGTAGTCCTTGCGGTCCACGCCGTGCTCGTCGAGGTACTGGGCCGCGGGGGTGCCCGGCTTGATGCTGCCGGCGGGGGAGATGTGGTCGGTGGTCACCGAATCGCCCAGCAGCGCCAGCACCCGGGCCCCGGAGATGTCGGAGACCGGCTCCGGGTCGGCCGACATGCCCTCGAAGTACGGGGGCTTGCGCACGTACGTCGAATCCGGGTCCCACTCAAAGGTATTGCCGCTGGGCGTCGGCAGGTTGCGCCAGCGCTCGTCGCCCTTGAACACGTCGGCGTAGTTCTTGGTGAACATCTCCTGGCTGATCGCCGAGGCGATGGTGTCCGAGACGTCCTTCTGCGACGGCCAAATGTCCTTCAGGAAGATGTCGTTGCCGTCTTTATCGGTGCCCAGCGGCTCTGACTCGAAGTCGAAGTCCATGGTGCCGGCCAGCGCGTAGGCGACCACCAGCGGCGGCGACGCCAGATAGTTCATCTTCACGTCGGGGTTGATTCGGCCCTCGAAGTTCCGGTTGCCGCTCAGCACCGCCGCCACCGAAAGGTCGTTGTCGTTGATGGCCTTTGAGATCTCGTCGGGCAGCGGGCCGGAGTTGCCGATGCACGTCGTGCAGCCGTAGCCGACCAGGTAGAAGCCGAGCTTCTCCAGGTACGGCCACAGGCCGGCCTTGTCGTAGTAGTCGTGGACCACCTGGGAGCCCGGCGCCATCGTGGTCTTCACCCACGGCTTGGACGCGAGCCCCTTCTCGACGGCGTTGCGCGCCAGCAGCGCCGCGCCCAGCATCACCTCCGGGTTGGAGGTGTTGGTGCACGACGTGATCGCGGCGATCACCACGGCACCGTGGTCGAGCACGAACTCGCCGCGCTCGTCGGAGCGCACCGTCACCGGGTTGCTCACCCGGCCCTTCGCGTGCTTCGCGGCCGACTCCACTTTCGGGGCGTCGTCGGCGTGCCCGTTCTCCAGCGCCCCCGGGTCGCTCGCGGGGAAGGACTCGTCGACCGCCTCGTCCAGCTTCGAGTAGTCCTTCTTGTCGGGGTCGTCGCCGACGTAGTTCGTAATCTGTTCCCGGAAAGTCGCTTTCGCCTCCGACAACGCGATCCGGTCCTGCGGGCGCTTGGGCCCGGCGATCGACGGCACCACGTCGGACAGGTTGAGTTCGAGGTATTCGGAGAAGGCCGGCTCGCGCTTGGGGTCGTGCCACATGCCCTGCTCCTTGGCGTACGCCTCGACCAGTGCCAGCTGCTCGTCGGTGCGCCCGGTGAAGCGCAGGTAGGAGATGGTCTCCTCGTCGATCGGGAAAATGGCTGCGGTGGAACCGAATTCGGGGCTCATGTTGCCCAGGGTGGCGCGGTTGGCCAGCGGCACCTCGGCGACGCCCTCGCCGTAGAACTCGACGAACTTGCCGACCACGCCGTGCTTGCGCAGCATCTCGGTCACCGTCAGCACGACGTCGGTGGCCGTGACGCCGGCCTGGATCTCACCGGTCAGCTTGAAGCCGACGACCCGGGGGATGAGCATCGACACCGGCTGGCCCAGCATCGCGGCCTCGGCCTCGATGCCGCCCACGCCCCAGCCGAGCACGCCGAGGCCGTTGACCATCGTGGTGTGCGAGTCGGTGCCCACGCAGGTGTCCGGGTATGCCACCCCGTCGCGGTCCATGACGACGCTGGCCAGGTACTCGATGTTGACCTGGTGCACGATGCCGGTGCCCGGCGGCACCACCTTGAAGTCGTCGAATGCGCCTTGCCCCCAACGCAAGAACTGGTAGCGCTCGCCGTTGCGCTGGTACTCGATCTCGACGTTGCGCTCGAATGCGTCGGCGGTGCCGAACAGGTCGGCGATCACCGAGTGGTCGATCACCAGGTCGGCGGGGGCCAGGGGGTTGACCTTGGCCGGGCTGCCGCCGAGGTCGCCGATGGCCTCGCGCATGGTGGCCAGGTCGACGATGCACGGCACGCCGGTGAAGTCCTGCATCACCACGCGGGCCGGCGTGTACTGGATCTCAATGCTGGGCTCCGCCTTGGGATCCCAGTTCGCGATGGCCTCGATGTGGTCCTTGGTGATGTTGCTGCCGTCCTCGTTGCGCAGCAGGTTCTCGGCCAGGACCTTGAGGCTGTACGGGAGTTTCTCGGTATTGGGGACGGCGTCCAGGCGGTAGATCTGGTAACTCTTGTCGCCGACCTTGAGGGTGTCGCGGGCTCCGAACGAGTTCACAGAATCAGTCACTTCAACTCCCAATGATTAAGTTCTTCCGCCGACGGGCCATGTCGGCGGTGCGGTACCACTTTAACAGTACGCTTGTCCTGTATTACGGCGGGTGCCCCTAGTCCAGTCTTGTCGCGCGCGGCGCGGGTTTAAAGCCCCATTACAGTGTCGGCATGACCGGGCACCCGATTCTGCCGCTCTACATTCCGGTGGACGTCGACATGACCGCGATCAAGGCGCAGGTCGCCGCCACCGACGTCAGCGCCCCGCCGGCCGCGATGCCCGGCCTGCTCGACATCGTCAACCAGGCGCACGCCGACGGCATCAACCTCAAGATCGTGCTGCTCGACCACAACCCGCCGAACGACACCCCGCTGCGTGACATCTCCACCGTCGTCGGCGCCGACTATCACGACGCCACCGTGCTGACCTTGAGCCCGAGTTACGTCGGCACCTACAGCACGCAATTTCCGCGCGTGACGCTCGAAGCCGGCGAGGACAACGCCAAGACGGGCAACCCGGTCGTCTCGGCGCAGCATTTCCTGCACGAGCTGAACACGCCCGAGTTCCCCTGGACGGGCCTGACCATCTTCCTGCTGATCGCGGTGCTCGCGGCGGCCGTGGGCACCCGATTCCTGCAGTTGCGCGCCAAGCGCGCAGCAACGCCGACCGGCGCTCCGGACACGACGACGGAAGCGCCCGACAGCGCCTAGTAACCGCGTCTGACACGCGCATCCGGCGCGGGTCGACTGATGGGGCGGTCGCCCCGGACTCTGCGCGGCAAACACCGCAGGTCACCGTTCGGTCACATTAAACGCACGTCAAGAGTGCAGTTTGTGACTAGCGTTTCCACCGCGTCATATGTGACGTACGGTGCAAATGGTGCTCGTGTTGTTTGTGGCGTTTTGAGAAAGGCCGTGCCTGGCGCCGCCCGTCCGCGTTGAGCCGTAGGAGACCTGTCGAATGAGACGTACGCGCTGGGGACCCTCTGCGCGACCGGCCACCAGGCTGCTCCGGCCGATCGTTCCGTCGGTGCTGAGCATGGCCATGCTGATGACCACCCCGGGCCTGGCCGACGCCGACCCCGCCGCGGACAGCATGGCCGCGCTGATCGCGAACGTCGCCAAGGCCAACCAGCGCCTGGAAGACCTGACGGCCGAAATCCAGACCGAGCAGGAAAGCGTCAACAAGGCACTGGTCGACGTCGAGACCGCGCGGGACAACGCGACCGCCGCCGAGCACGACGTCGAGGCCAGCCAGCAGGCCGTCAAGGACGCCAACGCGGCGATCGCCGCGGCCCAGCACCGGTTCAACACCTTCGCGGCGGCCACCTACATGAACGGGCCCTCGGGCAGCTACCTGACCGCGACCAGCCCAGAAGACATGATCGCGACCCAAAGCGCCGCCGAGACCCTGACCGCGAGCTCCCAGGCGGTGATGGACAAGCTGCAGCGGACCCGGACCGAGCAGGTGAACAAGGAGTCGGCGGCGCGGCTGGCCAAGCAGAAGGCCGACAAGGCCGCGGCCGACGCCAAGGCCAGCCAGGACGCCGCGGTGGCCGCGCTCACCGATTCCAAGCGCAAGTTCAACGACCAGCGTGAACTGGCCACCCGCCTGGCCGACGAGCGGGACCAGGCCCAGGCGAAACTCGTTGCGGCCCAGCGTGAATGGGCGGCGGAGCACAGCTCGTCCGGCGTCGCGGTCTCGGGGGACCGGTGGGATCCGGGTTCCCCGGCCGCTGCCCCGCATTCCGGGGGCCGGCGGTGGGATGGCCTGTGGGACCCGACGCTGCCGATGGTGCCCAGCGCCAACGTCCCCGGTGACCCGATCGCCGTCATCAACCAGGTGCTGGGCATCTCGGCGACGTCGACGCAGGTCACCGCCGGCATGGGCCGAAGCTTCTTGCAGCAGCTGGGCATCCTCAAGCCCGACGACACCGGCATCACCAACGCCGCACCCGGCGGTACCGCCGGCCGCATCCCCCGGGTGTACGGGCGGCAGGCCACCGAGTACGTGATCCGGCGCGGCATGTCGCAGATCGGTGTGCCCTATTCGTGGGGCGGCGGCAACGCGGCCGGGCCCAGCAAGGGCATCGACTCCGGCGCCGGGATCACCGGCTTCGACTGTTCGGGCCTGGTCCTGTACTCGTTCGCCGGCGTGGGGATCAAGCTGCCGCACTACTCGGGTTCGCAGTACAACCTGGGCCGCAAGATCCCGTCGGCGCAGATGCGCCGCGGGGACGTCATCTTCTACGGACCGGGCGGCAGCCAGCACGTCACGATTTACCTCGGCGACGGCCAGATGCTCGAGGCTCCCGACATCGGATTGAAGGTTCGCGTCGCGCCCGTGCGCACCAGCGGGATGACGCCGTATGTGGTCCGCTACATCGAATGGTAACGATCAATTACTGAACGAGGAGCTATGCGCCGCAATAGGTTTCGCCTGATCAACCTCGCCTGGGTCACCGCTGTGGTGGCCGGGCTGATGTTGTCTGTGGCCAGCCCCGCTCCCGTGGTTAGGGCCGACCCCGGCCAGTGGGACCCCACCCTGCCGGCCACCATCAGCGCCGGGGCGCCGGGCGATCCGCTCGCCGTCGCCAACGCCTCGCTGCAGGCCACCGCCCAAGCGACCCAGACCACGCTGGACCTGGGCAAGCAATTCCTCGGCGGGCTCGGGATCAACCTCGGCGGCGACCCGGCGCCGACCGCGGCGACCCCCACCAACCCCGGCGGCAAGATCCCGCGGGTCTACGGCCGGCAGGCCGTCGAATATGTGATCAAGCGGATGGGATCGCAGATGGGGGTCCCGTATTCATGGGGCGGCGGCTCGCTGGACGGGCCCAGCAAGGGCGTCGGCGACGGGGCCAACATCAACGGCTTCGACTGCTCGGGCCTGATGCGCTACGGCTTCGCCGGTGTCGGCGTGCTGATCCCACGGTTCTCCGGTGACCAGTACAACGCCGGTCGCCACATTCCGCCCGACCAGGCGAGGCGCGGCGACCTCATCTTCTACGGTCCGAACGGCGGGCAGCACGTCACCATGTACCTGGGCAACGGGCAGATGCTCGAGGCGTCCAGCCTCGCCGGCAAGGTCACCGTCAGCCCGGTGCGCAAGCCCGGCATGACGCCGTTCCTGACTAGGATCATCGAGTACTGATCGCGGGGTCGGCGAGGCATCAACTGGGCGAGCGTCGACGGATACCGGCTGGCCTGGAATAGTTGGTCCAGGGCACGTCGCTGCCCGGCAGTCGTGTCCAGATGAGCGTGGAGGGTTCTTGATGACATCAGCAGGTGGGCCGCCCCCGGGCGCCAGCAATTACCCGGGCCAGGGTGGTCCGTCCGGCCCTCCGGCGCACGAGGCGCCTCCAGGCGGCGGTAACGGGCTGGCCGCCGAGGTCCACACGCTGGAGCGGGCCATCTTCGAGGTCAAGCGGATCATCGTCGGGCAGGACCAGCTCGTGGAGCGGATGCTGGTCGGCCTGTTGTCCAAGGGGCACGTGTTGCTCGAGGGTGTGCCCGGCGTGGCCAAGACGCTGGCCGTGGAGACCTTCGCGCGGGTGGTCGGCGGGACGTTCGCGCGCATCCAGTTCACGCCCGACCTGGTGCCCACCGACATCATCGGTACCCGCATCTACCGGCAGGGCAAGGAGGAGTTCGACACCGAGCTCGGCCCGGTGGTGGTCAACTTCCTGCTCGCCGACGAGATCAACCGCGCGCCGGCGAAGGTGCAGTCGGCGCTGCTGGAGGTCATGCAGGAACGCCACGTGTCGATCGGCGGCAAGACCTTCCCGCTGCCCAACCCGTTCCTGGTGATGGCCACCCAGAACCCGATCGAGCACGAGGGTGTCTACCCGCTGCCCGAGGCCCAGCGCGACCGCTTCCTGTTCAAGATCAACGTCGGCTACCCGTCGCCGGAGGAGGAGCGGGAGATCATCTACCGGATGGGCGTCAAACCGCCGGTGCCCAAGCAGATCCTGAACACCGGCGACCTGCTGCGGCTACAGGACATCGCGTCCAACGTCTTCGTCCACCACGCGCTGGTCGACTACGTGGTGCGCGTCGTCACCGCCACCCGCAACCCCGAGCAGCTCGGCATGAACGACGTCAAGACCTGGGTCTCGTTCGGCGCGTCACCGCGCGCATCGCTGGGCATCATCGCCGGCGCCCGCTCGCTGGCGCTGGTCCGCGGTCGCGACTATGTGATCCCGCAGGACGTCGTCGAGGTGATCCCCGACGTGCTGCGGCACCGGTTGATACTGACCTATGACGCGCTCGCCGACGAGATCTCGCCGGAGATCGTCATCAACCGGATCCTGCAGACCGTGGCCCTGCCGCAGGTGAATGCCGTTCCGCAGCAAGGTCATTCGGTGCCGCCGGTGATGCAGACCGTGGCGGCCAGCGGTCGGTGACCGAACCCCACAAGGCGGTGCGTCATCCGCCATCGTTCGAGCGCGGGCAGATCGACGACCCGAAGCTGTCGGCGGCGCTGCGGCAGCTGGAGCTCACGGTCAAGCGCAAGCTCGATGGGGTTCTGCACGGCGACCACCTCGGCCTGATCCCGGGGCCGGGCACCGAGCCGGGGGAGTCGCGCGAGTACCAGCCCGGCGACGACGTCCGGCGGATGGACTGGGCCGTCACCGCGCGAACCATGCACCCGCACGTCCGGCAGATGATCGCCGACCGCGAGCTGGAGACCTGGATGGTGGTCGACATGTCGGCCAGCCTGGACTTCGGCACCACGGTGTGCGAGAAGCGCGACCTGGCGGTGGCCGCCGCGGCGGCGATCACTTTCC
The DNA here is from genome assembly GCF_059812245.1 of Mycobacterium sp. NGS64. Classification (NCBI taxonomy): domain Bacteria; kingdom Bacillati; phylum Actinomycetota; class Actinomycetes; order Mycobacteriales; family Mycobacteriaceae; genus Mycobacterium; species Mycobacterium sp. NGS64. The sequence goes on from NZ_JCALCI010000001.1 coordinate 1,541,516, forward strand.
TCAACAGTGGCGGCGGCAACCGGCTCGGCGCGATCATCGCCACCGGCGCGACCCTCACCCGGGTCCCGGCCCGATCGGGACGCCAGCACGAGCAGACGCTGCTGCGCACCATCGCCACCACGCCCAGGGCGCCGGTCGGCGTGCGCGGCGATCTGGCGACCGCGATCGACGCGTTGCGCCGGCCCGAACGCCGCCGCGGCATGGCCGTCATCATCAGCGACTTCCTGGGTCCCATCAACTGGATGCGCCCGCTGCGGGCGATCGCGGCCCGCCACGAGGTGCTGGCGATCGAGGTGCTCGACCCGCGTGACGTCGAGCTGCCCGACATCGGCGACGTGGTCTTGCAGGACGCGGAAACCGGGGTCACCCGGGAATTCACCATCGACGCCCAGCTGCGCGACGACTTCGCCAAGGCGGCCGCGGCCCACCGCGCCGAGGTGTCCCGCACCATCCGCAGCTGCGGGGCCCCGGTGCTCACGCTGCGCACCGACCGGGACTGGATCGCCGACATCGTCCGCTTCGTCGAGTCCCGCCGTCGCGGGGCACTGGCGGGCCGGCAGTGACCTTGCCCCTGCTGGGCCCGATGACGCTGTCGGGCTTCGCACACGCTTGGTTCTTCCTCTTCCTGTTCGCCGCCGTCGGGTTGGCCGCGCTCTACATCGTGCTCCAACTCGCGCGGCAGCGGCGGATGCTGCGATTCGCAAACATGGAGCTGCTGGAAAGCGTTGCACCGCAACGTCCTTCGCGTTGGCGGCACGTGCCGGCGATCCTGCTGGTGACCTCACTGGTGCTGTTCACGATCGCGATGGCGGGGCCGACGAACGACGTCCGGATCCCGCGCAACCGCGCGGTGGTGATGCTGGTGATCGACGTGTCGCAGTCGATGCGCGCCACCGACGTCCCGCCCAATCGCATGGCGGCCGCGCAGGAGGCTGCCAAGCAGTTCGCCGACGAGCTGACTCCCGGAATCAACCTGGGCCTGATCGAGTATGCGGGGACCGCGACCGTGCTGGTGTCGCCGACCACCAACCGGGAAGCGACCAAGAACGCGCTGGACAAGCTCCAGTTCGCGGACCGTACCGCCACCGGGGAGGGCATCTTCACCGCGTTGCAGGCCATCGCCACCGTGGGCGCGGTGATCGGCGGCGGCGACACGCCCCCGCCCGCACGCATCGTGTTGTTCTCCGACGGCAAGGAGACGATGCCGACCAACCCGGACAACCCCAAGGGCGCCTTCACCGCCGCGCGCACCGCCAAGGACCAGGGAGTGCCGATCTCGACGATCTCGTTCGGCACGCCTTACGGCTTCGTCGAGATCAACGACCAGCGCCAGCCCGTTCCCGTCGACGACTCCACCATGAAGAAGGTCGCCGAGCTCTCCGGTGGGAATTGGTACAACGCCGCCAGCCTGGCCGAGCTGAAAGCCGTCTACGCGTCGCTGCAGCAGCAGATCGGCTACGAGACGATCAAGGGCGACGCCAGCACGGGCTGGCTGCGGCTCGGTGCGCTGGTGCTGGCGCTCGCGGGGCTGGCCGCGCTGCTGATCAACCGCCGCCTGCCCACGTGATTTCGGCGCATTCCTAACCTGGCTGCGATTTTCGGCCGCGGATTTCGCCATGTGGTTAGATTCGCGGAGCGCCCGCCTCGCTTACCCGGCGGATAACATCAGCGGGGTGGTCCTCAGCCACGACCCGAACCACGGTCCAGCCGTAACGCCGCTCCACATTCTCGAGACGCCGGATGTCCTTCCGATAGTGGTAGCGACTCGTTTGGTGTTGACCACCCTCATACTCGGCGGCGACCTTGACGTCCTCCCAACCCATGTCGAAATACGCTTCAGCCCAACCCCATTCGTTGCGGACCGGGATCTGGGTTTGGGGACGCCGAAACCCCGCACGTATCAGCAGCAGGCGCAGCCAGGTCTCCTTGGGCGACTGAGCACCGCCGTCGACGAGTTCGAGAGCGGCTCGGGCTGCTTTGATGCCACGTCGGCCCCGGTAGCGATCGACCAATTGCTCCACGTCGGCCATTTTCAGGTGGGTTGCCTGAATGAGCGCGTCGGTCGCGGCGACGGCGGGGTCCAGCTGGAAACGACTGACCAGGTCGAGTGCCGTCCGCTCTGGTGTAGTCACGCGCATGCCGTCGACGACGCAGACTTCATCGGCCTCGATGCGGTCCTCCCAGATTTGCACGCACGGTTCGCGCCGGGCGTTGGTGTCGATGATCGCGGCGGGAAGACACGCGTTGATCCACTTGGCGCCGTGCAGCGCAGAAGCCGAGTAGCCGGCCAGAATGCCGCGGCGGCGCGAGCGTAGCCACAACGCTTTCGCGCGCAATTTCGCGGTCAACTCCACATCGCGGGGCACGTACACGTCTTTGTGGAGTGCGACGTACCGACTGCGCAATTGGTAGGGCGTCAGCGTGCCTGCAGATAGGGCTTCGCTGCCCAGAAAAGGCTCGATCATGGACGAAGTCTGCTGCGTGTTACCGACATCACTGCGCGAGTCGAACCGCACTGCGAAAATCCACCCCGAAAATCGCAGCCAAGTTAGGTTCGCGGCAAAGCCGGCGCGACAGGGGGCAGATTTCGGGGCACGCACGGTGAGGCGATAGGTTGGCCGGGTGACTGAAGTAGCCACCGACGGCGCCAAACCCGCGTTCGTATCTCGCTCGGTCCTGGTGACGGGCGGAAACCGGGGGATTGGTCTGGCGATCGCCCAACGGCTGGCGTCCGACGGGCACAAGGTGGCCGTCACGCACCGCGGATCCGGGGCGCCCGACGGACTGTTCGGCGTGGTGTGTGACGTCACCGACAAAGACGCCGTCGACCGCGCCTTCAAAGAGGTCGAGGAGCACCAGGGCCCGGTCGAGGTGCTGGTGTCCAACGCCGGCATCTCCAAAGACGCCTTCCTGATCCGGATGACCGAGGAGCGGTTCGAAGAGGTCATCAACGCGAACCTCACCGGGGCGTTCCGGGTGGCCCAGCGGGCGTCGCGCAGCATGCAGAAGAAGCGGTTCGGCCGCATCATCTTCATCGGTTCGGTGTCCGGCATGTGGGGCATCGGCAACCAGTCCAACTATGCGGCCGCCAAGGCCGGCCTGATCGGCATGGCGCGCTCGATCTCCCGTGAGCTGTCCAAGGCGGGGGTGACCGCCAACGTGGTCGCCCCCGGCTACATCGACACCGAGATGACCCGCTCGCTCGATGAGCGCATCCAGGCGGGCGCACTGGAATTCATCCCGGCGAAGCGGGTCGGCACCGCCGCCGAGGTCGCCGGGGCGGTCAGCTTCCTGGCTTCCGAGGACGCGAGCTACATCGCCGGCGCGGTCATCCCCGTCGACGGCGGCATGGGCATGGGCCACTGAGTCGCAGAACAAAGAAGAACATCGAAGGACGGATATGGCAGGACTGCTCGAAGGCAAACGGATTCTGGTCACCGGGATCATCACCGACTCGTCGATCGCGTTCCACATCGCGCGGGTGGCCCAGGAGCAGGGGGCCGAACTGGTGCTGACCGGATTCGACCGGCTGCGGCTCATCCAGCGCATCGCCGACCGGCTGCCGGCCAAGGCCCCGCTGATCGAACTCGACGTGCAGGACGAGAAGCACCTCGCCACCCTGGCCGACCGCGTCACCGAGGTGATCGGCGAGGGCAACAAGCTTGACGGAGTGGTGCATTCGATCGGCTTCATGCCGCAGAGCGGGATGGGCATCAACCCCTTCTTCGACGCCCCCTACGAGGACGTCGCCAAGGGCATCCACATCTCCGCGTATTCGTATGCCTCGCTGGCCAAGGCGCTGCTGCCGATCATGAACCCCGGCGGCGGGATCGTCGGCATGGACTTCGACCCGTCGCGTGCGATGCCCGCCTACAACTGGATGACCGTCGCCAAGAGCGCGCTGGAGTCGGTGAACCGGTTCGTGGCCCGCGAGGCGGGCAAGTATGGCGTGCGCTCGAATCTCGTTGCGGCGGGACCGATCCGGACGCTGGCGATGAGCGCGATCGTCGGCGGTGCGCTCGGCGAGGAGGCGGGCGCCCAGATCCACCTGCTCGAGGAGGGCTGGGATCAGCGCGCCCCGCTGGGCTGGAACATGAAGGACGCGACGCCGGTCGCCAAGACGGTGTGCGCGCTGCTGTCCGACTGGCTACCGGCCACCACCGGGACCGTCATCTACGCCGACGGCGGCGCCAGCACCCAATTGCTCTAGCGCATAATGGATTTCGACGCCGTCCTGCTCTTGTCCTTTGGCGGGCCGGAGGGGCCCGAGCAGGTGCGGCCGTTCCTGGAGAACGTCACCCGGGGCCGCAACGTGCCGCCCGAGCGCCTCGACGAAGTCGCCGAGCACTACTTGCATTTCGGCGGCGTGTCGCCGATCAACGGCATCAACCGCGCCCTGATCTCCGAGGTGCGCGCGGAACTGGATCTGCCGGTGTATTTCGGCAACCGCAATTGGGAACCGTACGTCGAGGACACCGTCGCGACCATGCGGGACAACGGTGTTCGTCGTGCCGCGGTGTTCACCACCTCAGCATGGAGCGGATATTCCAGCTGCACGCAGTACGTCGAAGACATCGCCCGGGCCCGCAGGGTGGCCGGGCCGGGCTCGCCCGAATTGGTAAAGCTGCGGCCGTATTTCGACCATCCGCTTTTCGTCGAGATGTTCGCCGGGGCCGTCACCGCCGCCGCCGACACGGTGCCGAAGGGCGCCAGGCTGATCTTCACGGCGCATTCGGTCCCGGTGGCCGCCGACCAGCGCTTCGGTCCCCAGCTCTACAGCCGCCAAGTCGCCTATGCCGCAAGGCTGGTCGCGGCGGCCGCCGGCTACACCGACTACGACCTAGTCTGGCAGTCGCGCTCGGGCCCGCCGCAGGTGCCGTGGTTGGAGCCGAGCGTCGAGGACCACCTCGCGACGCTAACGGACACCGAGGCCGTCGTCGTCTGCCCGATCGGGTTCGTTGCCGACCACATCGAGGTGGTGTGGGATCTCGACCACGAGTTGAGGTTACAGGCCGAGGCCGCGGGGTTGGCCTTCGCCCGCGCCGCAACTCCCAACGCCGACAGGCGATTCGCCCGGCTCGCCGCCGACCTGATCGACGAGCTCCGCCACGGCCGGGCGCCGACCCGGGTCGCCGGAAGGAATCCGGTGCCGGGCTGCCTCGCCAGCGTCAACGGCGCGCCGTGCCGCCCGCCGCACTGCGTGGCGCGCCAACAGGATTAGCGGGTCGCCGCCATCAGACTTAGCGGCGATCGCGAGCGCAGCGTAGCTGGGCGTAGCGGGTCGCCGCCATCAGACAGCGTCGGCCCAGGCCGAGTGCAGGATCGCGTCGACCGCGGCCATCCGCGCCGAACGCACCACGGTGGTCAGCGGGCGCAGCGCGTCGGTGGCGATCTGCGCCTGTGACGACGACTGCGTGATGCCCGCGGCGATGCGGTCCGCGGGGGAGTCGGACCGGCTCAGCCCGGCGCTGACGGCGATGATGGCGTCGACGTGCGCGGCGTTCTCCAGCACCCGCAGGGCTCGCGACGGCGCATGGTCGGGAATGCGGTGCTGCCGTGCCGATTCCAGCAACTGCTCGACGAGCCCGCGCGGATCGTCGACGTCGGCCGCGGCGCTCAAGCCGATGGCGCCGAGGGCATCCGCGGCCGAGCGCACGGCGGACCGCAGCGCGTACTCCGCGTCGCCGAGCTCGTAGTGGTGCAGCGGGGGCGCGCCGGGCAGCGAGTACACCGTCCACGACAGCGCAGACAATTCGGGCAGGTCCGCGTCGTCGGCGCCGTCCAGATCGCCGTAGCTGAACTCGGGGACCAGCCCGACGGCGGTGGTCGGATCGTCGGGGTTGGCGATGATCACGGCCTCACCGGCGGCCAGCGCGTCGCTCTCGAACTGCGTCCCCGCGGCCAGCCCACGAACGTCGCCGGGCACCGGCAGCACGATGCTGATGGTCCCGCGCAAACGAGCCGGCAACCCTGCGGACGCCGGCACCGACGGCCGACCGACCGCCGCGCGCAGCGTCTGCAGCAGCGTGACCGTCCCGGCGTCGTGGACGTCTGGCCACGGCAGTCCCGTATGGCCGGCGGCGACGGCATCATACGCGGTAACCGATTGCTTTGGCGCCCAAAGGGATAACGCGTCCAACACATCGTCGGGCGCGGCCTTGCCCGCGAGCCAGGCGTTGGCCCACAGGGACAGCGAGACACTGGGACACCACATGATCTCGGAGTGTAGTTGTTTGGTCCGGCAAAGGCGGATTACGCGTATTCTGACCGCATGCCCGCCGCGGTGATTTGGCTCATATTCGCGCTGGTGCTGGCCGGTGCGGAGGCGTTGACGGGCGACATGTCCCTGCTGATGCTTTCCGGGGGCGCGCTGGCCGCCGGGGGCAGCACTTGGCTGCTGGGCTGGCCGATCTGGGCCAACGCGGCGGTGTTCGTGGTCGTCTCGGTGCTGCTGCTGGTTTTGGTGCGGCCGGCGCTGCGGCGTCGGCTCACACCCGCGAAGGGGCTGCCGACCGGCATCAAGGCGCTGGAGGGCAAGAGCGCGCTGGTCCTCGATCGCGTCGCCCGCGACGAGGGCCAGGTGAAGCTAGACGGCCAGGTATGGACGGCCCGGCCACTCAACGACAACGATGTCTACGAACCCGGCGAACGGGTGACGGTCATGCAGATCAACGGCGCCACCGCGGTGGTGTTCAAGGACCTGTAATCCCTGAAGGAGAAATGGGAGGAAGCACGATGGCTGGGATCGCTCTTTTGCTGGTGGCCCTTGCGATCATCGTCTTTGGGATCATCGTGGTGGCGAAGTCCGTCGCGCTGATCCCGCAGGCCGAGGCCGCGGTGATCGAGCGGCTGGGCCGTTACAGCCGCACGGTCAGCGGGCAGCTCACGTTGCTGGTGCCGTTCATCGACCGCGTGCGCGCCCGGGTGGACCTGCGCGAGCGGGTGGTGTCGTTCCCGCCGCAGCCGGTGATCACCGAGGACAACCTGACCCTCAACATCGACACCGTGGTCTACTTCCAGGTCACCGTCCCGCAGGCGGCGGTCTACGAGATCAGCAACTACATCGTCGGCGTCGAGCAACTCACCACGACCACGCTGCGCAACGTGGTCGGCGGGATGACGCTCGAGCAGACGCTCACCTCCCGCGACATGATCAACGGCCAGCTGCGTGGCGTGCTCGACGAGGCCACCGGCCGCTGGGGCCTGCGAGTCGCCCGGGTGGAGCTACGCAGCATCGACCCGCCGCCGTCCATCCAGGCCTCGATGGAAAAGCAGATGAAGGCGGACCGGGAGAAGCGGGCGATGATCCTGACCGCGGAGGGCATGCGCGAGTCGGCGATCAAGGAGGCCGAGGGTCAAAAGCAGGCGCAGATCCTCGCCGCCGAGGGCGCCAAGCAGGCCGCGATCCTGGCCGCCGAGGCCGACCGGCAGTCGCGGATGCTGCGCGCCCAGGGTGAGCGCGCCGCCGCCTACCTGCAGGCGCAGGGCCAGGCCAAGGCCATCGAGAAGACGTTCGCCGCGATCAAGGCGGGCAGGCCCACCCCGGAGATGCTGGCCTACCAGTACCTGCAGACGCTGCCGGAGATGGCGCGCGGCGACGCCAACAAGGTGTGGGTGGTGCCCAGCGACTTCAGCTCGGCGTTGCAGGGCTTCACCAAGCTGCTGGGTGCCCCCGGCGAGGACGGCGTGTTCCGGTTCCAGCCATCGCCGGTGGACGACGTGCCCAGGCACGCCGCCGAGTCCGACGACGCCGAAGTCGCCGACTGGTTCTCCACCGAGACCGACCCGGCGATCGCCCAGGCGGTGGCCAAGGCCGAGGCGATCGCCCGCGCCCCGGTGGACGGCGAGCCCGGGGCGCCGCCGCGGCTGACCCAATAGGCTCGCGTGTATGAGTGCGCTGACTTCACCGAAAACCTATGCGGCGCTTGGCGTGTTCCACGCCGTCGACGCGGTGGCGTGCGGGGTCCAGGTGGCCCCGATCAAGAAAGTTCTGGACGACCTGGGGGTGCCGGACGAGATTCGACCGGTGCTGCCGGTCGTCAAGGCGGCCGCGGCGGTCGGCCTGCTCTCGGTCACCCGGTTCCCCGGCCTGGCGCGGCTGACGACGGCGATGCTGACGCTGTATTTCACCCTGGCCGTCGGCGCGCACATCCGGGCGCGGGACAAGATCGTCAACGCCCTTCCCGCCGCGACGTTTTTGGCCACCTTCGCCGCGATGACGATCAAGGGCCCGGAGCGGGATTAGGCCCCGCTTCAATCTTGGCGAACGACTGCGCTTTTCGGCCGAGCCCGGACGGGGATCGCTTAATTGTGCGGCGTTTCGGGTAACTGACCTACCCAATGAGTCGAAATGCTGAGGTCCGGGCCGCCGATCGGCGAGCGGCGCATCGGTCCATCCAGGGCACGGCCATCGGCAACTTCATGGAGGCGTACGACTTCACCCTGTTCAGCCTCGTCGCCACGCTCCTTGCGCAGACGTTCTATCCCGGGAGCAATTCCGACGCGGGCAACCTGATCGCCACGTTCGGCACGATGACGGCGGGTTTCGTCGTCCGGCCCCTGGGCGGGTTCATCTTCGGCCCGCTCGGCGACCGGATCGGGCGCAAGCCCGTGCTGGTGATGACGATCTCGCTGATGGCGGTCTGCGGCGCCTTGACCGGCGCGCTGCCCGGCTACCACGCCATCGGGATCTGGGCGCCCATCCTGCTCACCGTCATTCGCATCGGTCAGGGACTTTCCTCCGGCGGCGAATACGCGGGCGCCATGACGTTCATCGCCGAACACGCCCCCGACCACAAACGCGGGATGATGGCCGGATTTCTCCCGGTGGGCACGCTCGGCGGGTTCGTCGTGGGGGCCGTGCTGGTCACGGGCCTGCAGACGGCGCTGTCGAGCGCCGAGATGCTGAGCTGGGGCTGGCGCATCCCGTTTCTGCTGGCCGCGCCGCTCGGCCTGGTCGCGATCTACCTGCGTTCGCGGATCGAGGAGTCCCCCGGTTACGAGAAGGTGCACAAGGTCGCGGTTCCGGTCTCCATCCGCACCCAGTTCGTGCTGACCGTCGTGCGGCAGTGGAAAGGTCTGCTGATCTGCCTCGGGGTGGAGCTCGCGGTCACCGACACCAGCTACATGGTCAGCGGGTACGTGCCGACCTACCTCAAGAAGACCGCGGGCGTCGGCGACACCGCGGCCCTGGTGATGGTCCTGGTGGTGCTGGCCGTCCTGACGGTCGGGGTGCTCCTCGTCGCGATGCTGTCCGACCGGATCGGGGTCAAACCGCTGATGTGGACGGGCTGCGGGCTGCTGGTCGGGGTCTCGCTGCCGGCGTTCGCGTTGATGCGGTTCGGCGGGGCGTATCCGACGAAGTTCGCCGGCGTGGCGCTCGTCGCCCTGCCCATGCTCTTCCTGAGCAGCCTCGAGCCGGCGATCCTGCCCGCGCTGTTTCCCACCCACGTGCGCTACGGCGCGGTGTCGATCGGGTTCAACATCGCGGTTTCGGCCTTCGGCGGCACCACGCCGCTGATCGCCGAGACGCTGGTGGCCGGAACCGGCAATCCGATGATGCCCGCGTACATGCTGATGTTCGCCGGGCTGGTCGGCGCCGTCACGTTGATCTTCGCCCCGGAGGTGGCGGGCAAGCCGCTGCTGGGTTCCGGTGTCGCCGACCTCAGCGCGCCAGCGGTGGCACGGGCGGAGCCGGCATGACGCTTGGCGCGGTGCCCGACGGCGGGGCCGGGAGACGCAACCCGGCGCGTTCGACCCCAGGGGCGGCGGGTACGGCGGCGGCGGAAGCTGGACGCTATTGTCCGAACGTGTCAGCGGGCACCAACACCGAACACCCAACCCCGGGCGCTCGCCGGATGCGCTGGTCCAATGTCACCAGTGGGGCATTCAAGATCTCGGCGAGCGCGACATAAGCCGCGTCGTAGCTGGACAGGTTTGCCCGTAGCTGCCAAGCGCGGGGGGCGAGCGCGTCGTAGGGCCACAGGTCTACCGCTAGGTCGATGAGATCCGTGTGGGCTTGGGCGGCTTGGTCCGCGCTGATCGCTCCGCTGAGTTCGGCCCGCCTGATGACGTTGGCGCATTCGTAGTGCAACAACGTCGGTGCGTAAAGTTCGGCGTCTGACAAGTGTGCGGTTGCCCATTGACCGTCAATGCCGGAATCCAGCAAGACGGCCACCACCGCCGATGCGTCGCAGACGACACGCTCGGTCACCGGCGATCGGCATCTTTAGCCGTGAGGATGACAGCCGCGTCGAGGTGCGCTGCTGTCGCCGCCACGCGGGCGCGGGCACGGGCGACAACGTCGCCCACTGTCGGCTTGTCCGCCGTCGCGACGAGGAGGCCGCGGAGGTATTCCTGCAGCGACTGTCCGGACCGCGCGGCACGTGTGGCCAGCTCGTCGCGGACCTCGTCAGGAACGTCCCGGATCGTGATCGCAACCATCCCTGCAGAATAGCAGCAATGCATGCATATTGCAGATGAGTCGAACTTGAAGCGAACCTGAAGATAGCGGGCTGGACAGGCAGGTCCAGCAAAGTGGCGCTAACAATGAGGCATGGTGAGTTTCCCGCGCGCGGGCACGCGCCCGGCGGCCGGCACACCGCGGGTGCTGGTCGTCGAGGATTCCGAGACGATCCGGGAGATGGTCAGCGAGGCGCTGACCGACGCCGGATACCACGCCGACGCCTGCCCCGACGGCGACGGTCTGGAGGCCGCGCTCGAGGGCCTGCGACCGGACCTGGTGGTGCTCGACGTGATGCTGCCGGGCCGCGACGGATTCGAGCTCATCGAGGTGATCCGGGATTGGGGCGACGCCGGCATCGTGCTGATCACCGCGCGTGACGGCCTCGACGACCGGCTGCGCGGCCTCGACGGCGGGGCCGACGACTACGTCGTCAAGCCGTTCGAACTGGCCGAACTCGTGTCGCGGGTCGGCGCGGTGTTGCGGCGACGCGGACGGCTGCCGCGGGCGCTCCAGGTGGGTGACCTGGTGCTCGACGTCGACGCGGGGGTCGCCGTGCGCGCGGGACATCCGCTGGACCTGACCGCCACCGAGCTGCGGTTGCTGCGATTCCTGGTCGAACAGCGCAGCCGAATCGTGAGCGCTCCGCAGATCCTGAACGCGGTGTGGGGCTACGACGCTTACGACCCCAACCTGGTGCAGGTGCACATCAGCGGGCTGCGCCGCAAGCTCGAGGCACACGGGCCGCGGATCGTGCACACGGTCCGCGGCATCGGCTACCGCATGCAGGCCCACCGATCATGACGGCACCAGCCGATCCGGCGACCCCGACGCCGTCGCTGCAGCGCCGGGTCGTCGTCGTCTCTATTGGCGTGCTCGCTGTCGTGTTGCTGATCCTGGGAGTGATCATCGACGTCACCGTGCGCGCCCAGGCCCGTCGAAACCTCAACGACCGGCTTCTGGCGGCGGCCTCCCGCGCGGACGCCCTGGCGATCGCGCGCACGCCACCGCAGCAGATCGCCGCCCAATTGGGCGGCGGCACCGTGCGGGCGCTCGTGGTCACCGCCGACGGCAGGGCCTACGGCGACCCCGCGATCAGCCCGCAGACCTCCGCCGGCGCGTTCGTTCCCCCGCTTGGGCCACCGCCACCGCCACCGCCCGGCTACCCGCCGCCCGGTTACCCGCCGTTCGGGCCGCCGCCGGGCGTGCCGCCCCCGCCCCCGGGCGTGCCGCCCCCGCCGCCGGACGCGACCGCCACCGAGCTGGTGCATCCGTTGCCCGACGGCGGTCGCGTGATCCTGGTGGCGGACACGACGCAAACCACGCAGGTGACCCGGGAGCTGCGCCAGTTGATGATCGGCGCGGGTGTGGCGACGCTGGTGGTGGCGGCGCTGCTGCTGATCGCGGTCAGCCGGGTCGCGCTGCGGCCACTGGACCGGCTCACCGCGCTGGCTACCAACATCGCGACGGGTGATCGCGGCCGACGATTGCGCCCGAAGCGCGCCGATACCGAATTAGGCCGTGCCGCAGCAGCTTTCGACGGAATGCTGGAGGCGCTGGAAGCCTCCGAGCGGCGGGCCCAACACTCGGCCGAGGATGCCCGGCGCGCCGAGGCGGCCACCCGACGATTTCTCGTCGACGCCGCGCACGAGCTGCGCACGCCGATCGCCGGCATCCAGGTGGCCGCCGAACAACTCGTCAGCAACGCCGGCCAGCAGCGCGACGACGCGGCCCGTGCTCAGTACCGCCGTGCCAGCCTGTTGCTGTCCGACGCCCGCCGCGCCGGGCGCCTGGTGGCCGACATGCTCGACCTGAGCCGCATCGACGCGGGACTGCCGCTGGACCTGCAAGACGTCGACCTCGCCGCCGTCGTCGATGCCGAAGCCGACCGGGCGGCCCTGCTGGCGCCGGGCGTCACGGTCATCCGGACCGGTCCGGACGAACTGAGGATGAAGGCGGACCCGAACCGGCTGGCGCAGATCCTGTCCAACCTGCTCGACAACGCCCGGCGCTACACCCCTGCGGCCGGCGCCATCCACGTCGACCTGCGCTCCCGCGACGACGACACGGCCGAGGTGACCGTCACCGACACCGGCCCCGGCATTCCCGACGACGAACGCGACCGCATCTTCGAGCGGCTGGTGCGCCTGGATGCCGGGCGCGCCCGCGATCACGGCGGTGCCGGGCTGGGCCTGCCGATCGCCAGGGCGCTGGCGCGCGCCCATGGCGGGGAGCTGACGTGCCTGCCGCGCGAGGGCGGGGCTCAATTCCGGCTCAGCCTGCCGCTCGACGCGGGCGTGAGTTGAGGGAGCGGTGGTCGCCCCAACCGGATTGATTGGGGCGACCACCGCTCGTCAGTGCGCTGGACGGCCGGCGTCAGAATCCCGGCGGCGGTGGAGGTGGTCCGCCGGGGTGCTGCCCAAATGGTCCGCCCGGTGCACCGGGCCCGGGCGGCGGAGCCCCGAACGGTCCGCCCGGACCCCCCGGACCGGGCGGCGGCAGTCCGGGTTGCCCTGGTCCCGGTGGTGGCGGCGGCGGATCGGCGCTGGCCACCGCGGCGCCGAAGCCCGCCGCGGCCACCCCGAGGGCGCCCGCGAGCAACGAGCCGGCGATCGCTTGCTTGATCTTCATTGTCGGTTTCTCCTTTGCTGCGTTATCGGGCCGGCGGCGACGACGGCGGGGACGCCGGACCGCCGGGAGGGGCGGGGAGGCCGGGCTGCGGCGGCTGGCCCGGCGGCGGCGGGGCGGCCCAGGGCGGCGGCGGGTGCCAGGCGAACGGCGGTGGCGGCGGGGGACCCAGGGCGCCCGGTGGCGGCGGAAAACCCCAGCCCGACGGTGGGGGCGCGGGGGCCCAGAGGCCGATCAGGGTGGCGGCACCGAACGCGCCGATCGCGAGCCCGACCAACCCGCTGCCGACCGCGACGCCCACGGGGTGCCGCTGCAGGACCGAAGGTGGAGTTGCGGGCTGCGTGGTATGAGTCGATTCCTCGCTGGTCACTGTGCCTCCTCGTTGCTCGGTTGACGCCGGCGACGTTAGGAAGCCGATCTGAAATCAACCTGAAGAGCGGCCCTTGGGGCCGATATCTTCAGGTTCGGTTCAGAAATCCGCAGGCGACGTCAGCGGACGACGGCCGGCTCGGGGGAGGGCGTGGCGGCCTGCGCCTTTCGGCGGTGGTGGCGCCGGAACTGGCGGATCTCGACGATCAGCCCGGTCAGCCCCAAGGCCCCGGTGCATAGCGACACCAGCAGCAGCAGCGGGCTGGGGTGGCTGGCGAGGGCGTCGCCGAGGATCACCACGGCCGCGGTGCCAGGCAGCAAACCCGCCAGCGTTGCGAACGTGTAGGGCACAGCCCGCACCGCCGAGGCGCCGGCGGCGTAGTTGATCGCCGAAAACGGTACGGCGGGGATCAACCTCAGCGAGAAGACCGCGAGCCAGCCACGTTCGCGCAGGCGCTCGTCGACCGTGTCGATCGCGCGGTGGCGAACCAGGCGGTTGAGCTGCCACCCGGCGGCGCGCACCAGCAGCAGCGCGATCACCGCGCTCGCGGTGCTGGCGGTCACCGCGATGGCGATCCCCAGCAGTGGGCCGAACAGCAGCCCGGCGGCCAGGGTGAACGCGGTGCGGGGCACCGGCACCACGGTGACCAGGATGTGCGTCGCGAGGAACGCCAATGGGAACCAGGGTCCGACCGACTCGGCCCAATCCCGCATCTGCACCGGCGTCGGCAGGGGAAGCCAGGTGGCCACCACGATCAGGACTGTGATACCGACCACTGTCGCGACCGTCCGGGGCCCGGACAGCCGACGTGCCCTCGCGCCCACGACGCAGCCGGCGTCGCGGAGTCTTCGGGTGATTTTGCAGGTGGCGGAAGCCGTCACGGCTGTCAAGGTTACGGGGCCCAGAAGAATAAGTCCTTTCAGAAGGCTGGCGTTTCCTCGCCGCGCTCGGCCGAGGCGCCCCGATCGCCGGCGCGCGCGGTTTTTTGCGGGGAGGCCCCATCAATTAGCCTCGTTAGCAAGTGGCGGAGCCCCATTTGCAGTGAAAAAGGGAGCAATCGGTGTCCATTGATGTACCCGAGCTCGTCGGACTGGAACAGGTTCGCGGGCGTTGGCGCACCGCGGTCGCGGGTGTGCTGTCGAAGAGCTTGCGCAAGGATCCCGAGCAACTAGGCGACGAGCCCGAACGGCTGCTGGAAAGCCCGACTTACGACGGGATCGCGGTTCGGGCGCTCTACACCGCCCTCGACGAGCTCCCCGAGCCGACGCTGCCCGGCGAGTGGCCGTACGTGCGCGGCGGCGACGCGGCGCGCGACGTCGACGCCGGCTGGAAGGTCGCCGAGGCGTTTCCCGCGCCGGGCTGTGCTGACCCCAACGCCGCGGTGCTGGCCGCCCTCACCGACGGGGTCAGTGCACTGCTGCTGCGGATAGGAAAGTCGGGGGTGTCGGCCGGCGAGATCGGGCAGCTGCTGTCGGGCGTGTACCTGGACCTGGTTCCGGTGATCCTCGACGCGGGCGCCGACTACGCCGAGGCCAGCGACGCCCTGCTGGCATTGGTCGACCGGGTGGACGACGACAAGCGCGGTGCCCTGTCGATCGACCTTGGCGCGGACCCGCTGACCGCGTCGCTGAGCGGCCGGGAATCCCCGTCGACCGGACGCGTGGTGGCCGTGGCGACGCGGGCGGCCGGGAGCCACGGCGTGCGAGCGATCACCGTCGACGGTCCCGCCTTCCACAACCTGGGCGCCAACGCGAGCTGGGAGCTGGCCGGCAGCGTCGCGGCCGCGGTCGCCTACCTGCGTCTGCTCACCGAGGCCGGGGTTCCGGTCGGCCAGGCGCTGCGGCAGATCAGCTTCCGGCTGGCCGCCGACGACGACCAGTTCACGACCATCGCCAAATTCCGAGCCGCGCGCCAGCTGTGGGCGCGCGTTGCCGAGGTGGTCGGCGAGCCGGACGCCGGCGCGGCGCTGGTGCACGCGCAGACGTCGCTGCCGATGATGACCCAGCGCGACCCGTGGGTGAACATGCTGCGCGGCACGGTGGCAGCCTTCGGCGCGGGCGTCGGCGGCGCCGACACCGTGCTGGTGTTGCCGTTCGACGTGGCCATCCCCGGCGGATTTCCCGGCGTGGGCGCCGGCTTCGCGCGCCGCATCGCCCGCAACACCCAGTTGCTGCTGCTGGAGGAGTCGCACGTCGGGCGGGTGCTGGACCCGGCAGGCGGGTCCTGGTACGTCGAGGACCTCACCGAGCAGCTGGCGCAGCGCGCGTGGCAGCAGTTCCAGGCCACCGAGGAGCGAGGCGGGTTCGCCGCCGCCCGCGACTACATCGCCGAGCAGATCGCCGAGGTTGCAGCGCAGCGCGCCGACGACATCGCGCATCGCCGCACCGCAATCACCGGTGTCAACGAATACCCGAACCTCGAGGAACCGCCTTTGACGCAGGCTGAGCCGCAAGAGGACTCGCCATCCGGCGTCCGACGCTACGCGGCGGAGTTCGAGGCGCTGCGGGACCGTTCCGACGCCTTCCTGGCGCGCACCGGTTCGCGCCCCAAGGCGCTGCTGCTGCCGCTCGGCCCGTTGGCCGAGCACAACATTCGGACGACGTTCGCGGCCAACCTGCTGGCGTCGGGCGGCATTGAGGCGATCAACCCGGGGCCGGTCGACGCCGCCGGGGTCGGGGCCGTGATGGCCGACGCGAATTCGACGGTGGCGATTATCTGCGGCACCGACAAGCGCTACCACGACGAGGCTTCGGGCGTCGTCGAGGCGGCCCGAAGCGCCGGTGCGGCGAGGGTCTACCTGGCGGGCCCGGAGAAGGCGCTGAGCGAGCTGGACGACGCCGCACCCCGGCCGGACGAGTACCTGACCGCGAAAATCAATGCGGTACAAGCCTTGTCGAACCTGCTCACCCGGTTGGGAGCGTAGCGCCATGACGATGACCACACCCGCGATCGGTAGCTTCGCCGAGGTCCCACTGCACAGGGATCGCAAAGTGCCGCCGGCCACCGAGGCCGCCGTGCAAAAGAACGACGCCGAGGAGTGGCACACCCCCGAGGGCATCGACGTCAAACCGGTGTACGTCGCGGCCGACCGCGCCGCCGCCGCGGCCGAGGGCTATCCGCTGAACAGCGTCCCGGGCGAGCCCCCCTTCGTGCGCGGCCCGTACCCGACGATGTACGTCAACCAGCCCTGGACTATTCGCCAATACGCGGGGTTCTCCACGGCGGCGGATTCCAACGCCTTCTACCGTCGCAACCTCGCCGCCGGCCAGAAGGGCCTCTCGGTCGCCTTCGACCTGGCCACCCACCGCGGCTACGACTCAGACCATCCCCGCGTTCAGGGCGACGTCGGAATGGCCGGTGTGGCAATCGATTCCATCCTCGACATGCGCCAGCTGTTCGACGGCATCGACCTGTCGGCGGTGTCGGTGTCGATGACCATGAACGGTGCCGTGCTGCCGATTTTGGCGCTGTACGTGGTGGCCGCCGAGGAGCAGGGGGTGCCGCCGGAGAAATTGGCCGGCACCATCCAGAACGACATCCTCAAAGAGTTCATGGTGCGCAACACCTATATCTATCCGCCCAAGCCGTCGATGCGCATCATCTCCGACATCTTCGCCTACACCAGCGCCAAGATGCCCAAGTTCAACTCCATCTCGATCTCCGGGTATCACATCCAAGAGGCCGGCGCCACAGCGGATTTGGAGCTGGCCTACACGCTGGCCGACGGCGTCGACTACATCAAGGCGGGCTTGGACGCCGGGCTGGACATCGACAAATTCGCGCCCCGGCTGTCGTTCTTCTGGGGCATCGGCATGAACTTCTTCATGGAGGTCGCCAAGCTGCGCGCCGGGCGGCTGCTGTGGAGCGAACTCGTCGCCGGGTTCGGCGCCAAGAACCCCAAATCCCTATCGCTGCGCACGCATTCGCAGACCTCGGGCTGGTCGCTGACCGCCCAGGACGCCTTCAACAACGTCGCGCGCACCTGCATCGAGGCCATGGCCGCCACCCAGGGCCACACGCAGTCGCTGCACACCAACGCGCTGGACGAGGCGCTCGCGCTACCCACCGACTTCTCGGCACGCATCGCGCGCAACACCCAGCTGCTGTTGGCGCAGGAGTCGGGCACTACCAGACCCATCGACCCGTGGGGCGGCTCCTATTACGTGGAGTGGCTGACGCATCACCTCGCGCAAGCGGCCCGCGGCCACATGGCCGAAATCGCCGAGCACGGCGGCATGGCCCAGGCCATCGACGACGGCATCCCCAAGATGCGCATCGAGGAGGCCGCCGCACGCACCCAGGCGCGCATCGACTCGGGCCAGCAGCCCGTGATCGGCGTCAACAAGTACCAGGTCGACGAGGACCAGGAAATCGAGGTGCTCAAGGTCGAAAACACCCGGGTGCGCGCCGAGCAGCTGGCCAAATTGCAGGAGCTGCGGGCCAATCGGGACTCCAAGGCCGTCGACGCCGCGCTGGCCGAGCTGTCCCGGGCCGCCGTCGCCACCGGCCGCGCGGGCGAGGACGGGCTGGGCAACAACCTGCTGGCGCTCGCCATCGACGCGGCCCGGGCCAAGGCCACCGTCGGCGAGATTTCCGACGCGCTGGAAAAGGTGTATGGCCGTCACCAGGCGGAGATCCGTACTATCGCCGGGGTCTACCGTCACGAAGCCGGAAAGGCGACCAACATCGCAACCGCCACCGAGCTTGTCCAGAAATTCGCCGAGGCCGACGGTCGCCGCCCCAGGATTCTGGTGGCCAAGATGGGCCAGGACGGTCACGACCGCGGGCAGAAGGTGATCGCGACGGCGTTCGCCGACATCGGGTTCGACGTCGACGTCGGGTCGCTGTTCTCCACGCCCGACGAGGTAGCCCGCCAGGCCGCCGACAACGACGTGCACGTCATCGGGGTGTCGTCGTTGGCCGCCGGCCACCTGACGCTGGTGCCCGCACTGCGCGACGCGCTGGCCGAGGTGGGACGGCCCGACATCATGATCGTGGTCGGTGGCGTCATCCCGCCCGGCGACTTCGACGAGCTATACGCCGCCGGGGCCACCGCCATCTTCCCGCCCGGGACGGTGATCGCGGACGCCGCGATCGGCCTGCTGCACAAGCTTGCCGAGCGGCTGGGCTATCAATTGGATTGACGCACGCGGTTTTTGCGCGCGACGGCAGTCCGTGTCGTGCCATTAAACCCGTTCATTGTCTTTGGGCGGACTGGAGTATCGTTTCGGCGGCGACGCGCCTCCCGCAACTGATCCAAAATCGTCGACTTTGCCGCACGGAAGCCTCCGATACCGGCCCTCCGGCCACGCCGGTGCGCTAACATTCTCGGCGTGTCATGAGGCGAGGAGGTAGGCCATTAAAGTGCCTAATGCTTCCGCGTTCACCTCGTCAGCGCTTTCGAGGTTTCCTAACATTTCGCCGTCGGATACCAGGTATCCGTCCAGCCATCGGGTCACGGAAGTCTCCGCGCAGCATTCACAAGTTTCCACAAGGCGCGGTCGGATATATGTGCTGGTGGCCAGCGGGTTGGTCGTTTGGGAACTCGCGTGTCTTTATTTCGTGCTGGTCGTCTACCGGACCGATATTTACTCGCTATCGTATTACGCCGCCAATTATAATTTTGGTTTCGTCCGTCGCGGACTCGGCGGCGCACTGATCCGCATCTTTCCCGCTGACGACTACTTCACCGCCGCCTATGCCTTGATGTGGATGCCCGCAGCGGTATGGGTAATCTCCCTTTCTCTACTGATCGTGACGATTCTTTCCGGCGGCATCAGGTCCGAGCGCCGGATAATGCTCGCGCTCCTCGTTGCAATAATGCCCTTCTCGCTTGCGTATGCCATGTTCTCTCCCCGCCCCGAGCTCCTGGGGATGAGTGCCCTTGCTGGTCTCGGTATGGCGCTGACCCGGATCCGGGCGCCTCGGCCGCGACTAGCAATCAGTGCGCTCTACGGCATTGCGATCGCTTCGCTCGCGCTCATGCACGAAGCGATGCCATTGGAATTCGCCCTCGGCGCAATTCTGGCGATAATCGTTTTCGCGAAAGACGCAACACCTGCCATACGGCGAATCTGCACCGCCCTGGCCGTTGGACCGGGAATCGTCACAATGTTCTTGGTGGCCGGGTTAGGTCGACGCGATGTGGCAACGCGGTTGTGTGCTCAGCTCCCACACCGAATGGTTGAAAACCCCTACGCTGCTTTGACATCAAAACAGACAACGATCGATTACCTACTCGGCCGCGTGGAGAGCCGCTCGGACTACCACGACTTTGAGTGCCATGTGATTTTGCAACTCGACCGCAGTTTCACTCAGGCCATCGTGAGCGTAACGCGGGTCGGCTTCGTCCCGCTCGGTGCCTCATTCATCCTCGGGTTGCTGATGTTCGCCGGCACGGCATGGGTGATCCGCTATTTCTCTGGGGTTCCGCTCAGGGTCTTTCTCGGTGAAATTCAAGGCAGGCTGGCGTTGCCCCTCTTGGCACTGGCATCGATGGTTCTCCTGTTCCTGACCGCTTCCGATTGGACCCGCTGGTGGGTGCTGATCACATTCGACGTGGCTATCGTCTACATCCTGTATGCGATCGACAGGCCGGAGATTGAACAACCGCCGTCTCGGCGAACGGTTGGTGTATTCATAGTGGCTGTCACCGTGCTGGCAATCCCAACCGGTCACACCTCCCATGTCGGTGGCCCGGGCATCCCGAGCGCTCCTCCTGCGGCTGTGCAGTGAGTTGGTGGTTCGGCGAACCGGAGACCGACCTGGTTGACCCGCGAACGCAGGCGAGATACTCCAGTACACCGAACGATCAATGAAACGGATGCATGGCGCGGGAACTCAATGACATTGCGAAACGACGACAAGGTCGGAGAATTGGCCAAGGCCTTGCGCGAGGGCGATCGTGCGGCGCTGCCACGGGCGATCACGCTGCTGGAGTCCACCCGCGCCGACCACCGCGAACAGGCGCAGCAGCTGCTGCTGGAGTTGATGCCCCACTCGGGCAGCGCGCGCCGCGTCGGCATCAGTGGGACGCCAGGGGTGGGCAAGTCCACCAGCATCGAGGCGCTCGGCATGCATCTGATCGAACGGGGCCACCGGGTGGCGGTGCTGGCGGTCGACCCGTCGTCGACCCGCACCGGCGGCTCGATCCTTGGCGACAAGACCCGGATGGCCCGCCTGGCGGTGCACCCGGACGCCTACATCCGTCCGTCCCCGACGTCGGGGACGTTGGGCGGGGTGGCCAAGGCCACGCGGGAAACCATCGTGCTGCTGGAGGCCGCCGGGTTTGACGTGATACTCGTCGAGACCGTCGGCGTCGGCCAGTCCGAGGTGGCCGTGGCAAACATGGTGGACACGTTCGTGTTGCTGACCCTGGCGCGCAGCGGCGATCAGTTGCAGGGCATCAAGAAGGGCGCGCTGGAGCTGGCCGACATCGTCGTGGTCAACAAAGCCGACGGGGAGCATCTGCCCGAGGCGCGCAAGGCCGCGCGCGAACTGTCCGCGGCGATCAGGCTGATCCATCCGGGCGAAACGCTCTGGCGGCCACCGGTTCTCACGATGAGCGCGACGGAGGGTACCGGCCTGGCCGAGCTCTGGGAGACGATCGAGCGCCATCACCGCGTGCTGTCCGAAGCCGGGGAACTCGACGAGCGCCGACGGGCCCAGCAGGTCGATTGGACCTGGCAGATGGTCCGCGACACGGTGCTTGATCGGGTGATGTCCAGCCCGGGCGTCCGCAAAATCCGCGCCGACCTGGAACGGCAGGTCAAGGCGGGGGAGCTGACCCCCGCGCTGGCGGCCCAGCAAATCCTCAAGGCCGCGTCCGCCTAACGGAAAGGTAACTTAGCCACCGTTTTCCCGGCGGAAGGTATGAAATCCAAGTAAATTCGATAGCGTGACGATGGAGTCCCGGGTCGCTCGCCGCGCGGTCCCTGTTGACGATGGCCCTGACGCAGGCCATCGCGTGTCCGGCGCGGCGGACCCACATTTTGCGTGCGTCGTTCGCGCCTTCTCCACGATGTTCCCGGCCCGCCGCTTCGGTGGCGGGGCGCTGGCCGTCTACGTCGACGGCCAGCCCGCGGTCGACGTGTGGACTGGCTGGGCGGACCGGGGCGGTCGCGTGCCGTGGTCGGCCGACACCGCCCCGATGGTGTTCTCGGCAACCAAGGGAATGGCCGCCACGGTCATCCACCGGCTGGCCGACCGCGGGCTCATCGACTACGAGGCCCCCGTCGCCGAGTACTGGCCGGCATTCGGCGCCAACGGGAAAGCCGACCTCACCGTCCGCCAGGTGATGAAGCACCACGCCGGCCTGTCCGGGCTGCGCGGCGCCACGCAGGAAGACCTGCTCGATCACGTCGTGATGGAGGAACGGCTGGCGGCCGCGCCGCCGGGACGGCTGCTGGGCAAGTCCGCGTATCACGCGCTGACGTTCGGCTGGCTGATGTCAGGGCTGGCCCGGGGGGTGACCGGCAAGGGCATGCGCGCGCTGTTCCGCGAGGAGCTCGCCGAGCCCCTCGGCACCGACGGGATACATCTGGGACGGCCGCCGGTTGAGTCCCCGACAAGGGTCGCGCAGATCATCATGCCGCAGAGCATGGTCGGCAATCCGGTCCTGTCCTATGTGACGCGCAAGGTCGCCAACGAGCTGTCCGGCGGATGGCGCTCCATGTACTTCCCGGGCATCATGGCGGCCGCCCGGGGTGAGATTCCGCTGTTGGACGCCGAGATCCCGGCGGCCAACGGGGTGGTTACGGCCCGCGCGCTGGCGCGGATGTACGGGGCGATCGCGAACGGCGGCGAGGTCGATGGCACCCGGTTCCTGTCACGTGATCTGGTTGCGGGCCTGACCGGTCGGCGCAGCCTGCGGCTGGACCGAAACCTCTACGTGCCGTTGGCTTTCCACCTGGGGTACCACAGCCTGCCGATCGGCAACGTGATGCCGGGCTTCGGGCACGTCGGGCTGGGCGGTTCGCTCGGCTGGGCCAACCCTGCCGAAGGGGTGGCGTTCTCGCTGGTGCACAACCGCCTGCTGACACCGTTCGTGATGACCGATCACGCCGCGTTCGTCGGGGTCTACAAGCTGATCCGCGACGCCGCCGCCAAGGTGCGCAAGCGCGGGCTGCAGCCGGTGGCCGAGTTCGGGGCGCCGTTCTCGGAGCCGGGAGCCGTCGCCGGCTGACGTGATCTTTGCCGGCTTGCTGAAAACGCCCATGCTCCGACGCGTCGATCTCGTACGCTGCGACCGCGGGATCCATACACGTACGTAGTTGCCCTTGCCGGAGCGCAACCCTTGGGCCGGGTTTAAGGCAGGGGGCCGGAGGGGGCGTCTGGCATGGTAGTACAACCCGATCAACGCATCTGCATCATCGGCGGCGCCGGGCACGTCGGCCTCCCGCTGGCGCTCGTGCTCGCCGACGAGGGTTTTCATGTCGACATTCTGGACACAAACGCCAGCGCCCTGAAAACGATCATGGCCGGCCGAATGCCCTTCGTCGAGAACGGCGCCCAGGATCTGCTCAAGCGGCTATTGCCGACGGGGCGCATCTCGGCGACGACCGATTCGTGGGCGGTGAGAAATTCCGACATCGTGATCTGCGTCGTCGGGACGCCCGTGGATGAATACCTGACGCCGCAGGCGCACACTTTCTTTCGCATCATCGACGAGATCAGCCCGTACTTCCACGACGGGCAGACCCTCGTACTCAGAAGCACCGTCTATCCCGGGCTGAGCCAGCGCGTCCACGACCTGTTCGCCGAGCGGGGGATCGGCGTGCACGTCACGTTCTGTCCAGAGCGCATCGCGCAGGGCCATTCAATTCGGGAGCTGCGGATCATTCCGCAGATCATCAGTGGATTCGACGCCGAAGGCCGGCGCGTCGTCCGCGAGCTCTTCTCGCGGATAACCAGCGAGATCATCGAGGTGGAGCCGCAGGAAGCCGAGCTGGCCAAGCTGTTCTGCAACGCCTACCGCTACATCCAGTTCGCGGTCGCCAACCAGTTCTACCTGCTCAGCCGCGAGGCCGGACTCGACTTCGGGCGCGTTCATCACGCCGCGACGTACCAGAACGGTCGCGTCGACAGCCTGCCGACGGCCGGGCTGGCGGCGGGCCCCTGCCTGCTGAAGGACACGATGCAGCTGGCCGCGTTCAGCAACAACAACTTCATGCTCGGGCACGCGGCCATGCTGATCAATGAGGGGCAGCCGCAGTTCATCGTCAACATGCTCAAGCGGCGGGTCAACCTGCGAGACAAGACCGTTGGCCTGCTCGGCATGACGTTCAAGGCGGACTGCGACGATACGCGCGACTCGCTGAGCTTCAAGCTCCGGCACCTGCTGATGCTGGAGGCCAAGAAAGTGATGCTGCACGACCCGTTTCTGGACGGCCCGGATTACTACGCACTCGACGCCGTTCTGGGGCGCGCAGACGTTATCGTCGTCGGCGTCCCCCACTCGATCTACCGTGGCCTGAAGATCCCCCGCGACAAGATCGTCGAGGATGTCTGGAGCTGTCTGGACGTCAGCGCCCTCGAAGTGGATGCGCCGAACGAAACCCCGTTGGCGAGCGTCGGAACCGGGACAGCCGCGCAGTGAAGGTCCTGGTAACCGGTAGCGCGGGCTTCATCAACGGCTACGTCGTCGACGAGCTGCTGCGTGCCGGTCACGAGGTCGTGGGCATCGACAACTATTCGAAATACGGCAAGGTCGAGAAGAGCTACGACGATCACCCGCGTTACCACTTCGTCGAGGGCGACGTCAAAGACCTGGACCTGATGTTCCGACTGGTCGAGGGTTGCGACCAGATGGTGGCCAGCGCGGCCCGCATCGGCGGCATCACCTACTTCCACGAGTATGCCTACGATCTGCTGGCCGAAAACGAGCGCATCGCGGCCGCGCATTTCGACACCGCCATCCACGCCTATCGCAAGGGCTGGCTCAAGAAGATCAACGTGATCAGTTCGTCGATGGTGTTCGAGAACGCCACCGTTTTCCCGACGCCGGAGAAACACATCACCGAATGCCCGCCGCCGACAAGCACTTACGGGTTCCAGAAGCTGGCGTGTGAGTATTTCGCGCTCGGTGCCTACGAGCAGTACGGCCTCCCGTACACGATCATCCGCCCGTTCAATTGTGTGGGCACCGGCGAGCAGCGGGCGCTCGGCGGCCGCGAAATCCCCAGTGGCAATGTCAAACTCGCAATGAGTCACGTCGTGCCGGACCTCATCCAGAAGGTCGCGAAGGGCCAGGATCCGTTGCACATCCTGGGCGACGGCAGCCAGGTGCGCCACTACACCTATGGGGGCGACCTGGCGCGCGGCATTCGCGTATGCATGGAACATCCGGCCGCGCTCAACGGTGACTTCAACCTTTCGACGCCCGAAGCCACCACGGTGTTGCAGCTGGCGGAACTCATTTGGAAAAAGATGCGGTCCGACAGCCAGTTCCGATACGAGTGCGATCCGCCGTTCGAGCACGACGTCCAGCTGCGCTCACCGGATGTCAACAAGGCGTCCGAGGTGCTCGGATTCGAGGCGACAACGACGCTCGATTCGATGCTGGACGAGGTCATACCCTGGGTCGTCAACGCCGTCGAGGCCGGGACCATCTGACATGCGACGGCCGTCGCCCCCACAACGCCATGCGCATCGCGGGTAAGCCCGACCTGCAGCGGCTCTACCGCAATCGCTTCGGTCACGCGCGCGAGTCGCGATCGGCCATCTGGGCGGTGCTGGTCCGGGACTTCTTCCAGGCGTGGATCAGACGCAGCGACACAGTGGTGGACCTCGGCTGCGGCTACGGCGAGTTCCTGAACCATGTGCAGGCGGCGCGCCGGATCGGTGTCGACCTGAACCCGGACAGCGCGGGCACGCTCGACCCTGGCGTCGAGTTCCACCGCGGTCGCGCCGACGACCTCGGTTTCCTCGACGACGCGTCGGTAGACGTCGTCTTCACGAGCAACCTGCTGGAGCACCTGCGAAGCAAGGAAGAGGTCGAGCGGACCGTTGCCGAGGCTCGCCGCGTGCTCAAGCCGCGCGGGCATCTCATCGCGATGGGACCGAATATTCGCCTGGTCCCCGGCGACTACTGGGACTTCTGGGATCACACGGTGCCGATCAGCGATCGCTCCCTTATCGAGCTGCTGGAGTCCTGCGACTTCGAGATCGTGGAAAGCTACGGCCGGTTTCTGCCCTACACTTCGTCGTCGCCGTTGCCGCAGGCGCCGATCCTGGTGCAGCTGTACCTGCGTTCGCGACTGGCGTGGCCAATTCTGGGCAAGCAGTTCGTGATTCGCGCCCGCAAGCCGAAACCCGAGTCCGACACGGACGACCATCTGGTGAGTGTGGTCATCCCGGTCTACAACGAGGGCGAGAACATTCAGGGATGCGTCAGGAGGCTCACCGAGGCGCTGGCGGGAACCCCGCACGAACTGCTCGTGTGCTACGACTTCGACGAGGACAGCACGTTGCCGGCGCTGGCCGCGATGCGCGACCGGCCCGCCACCGTGCGGCTGGTCCGCAACTCGCTCGGCAAGGGCGTGGCCAACGCGTTGATCGCCGGCTTCGGCGCTGCCCGCGGCGACGTCGTCGTCACCAGCATGGCCGACCTGTCGGACCCGCCGTCGGTGATTCCGTTGATGGCGGCCAAGATTCGTGAAGAAGGCGCAGCTGTGGTCAGCGGGTCGCGGTATATGCGTGGCGGAACCCAGCGCGGGGGGCCCCGGTTGAAGACGCTGATGTCGCGGACCGCGGGGCTCAGCCTGCATTACGTGGGCGGCGTCCCGACCCATGACGCGACAACGAACTTCCGCGCGTACAGCCGCCAATTCCTCGAGGAGGTTCCGGTGGAGAGCGGGCGTGGGTTCGAGGTGGGGCTGGAGCTCACGACGAAGGCGCATCTGCTCGGCTATCGAATTGATGAGGTCCCCAGCAGCTGGGACGACCGAACCGCCGGCACCAGCAAGTTCGATCTGGTCGGCTGGCTGCCCGCTTATCTGCGTTGGTACGGGCTGGCCATGCGGCGTCCGCTGCTGCGCTGGACGGGCGGCGGCCTGGCATCGTTGGGTGCATTCGCCTGGGCGCGAAGGGCCCTGTCATGACTTTGCGTGAGCACGATGACTTGACGTCGCATGACCCGGGCGATCACGACGAAGCCGGGACGGCGCCGGCGGTCGCTCCAGGAGATACGCCGCCACGAACGAAAGGCACCATCGCCTTGCTTGCCGCGGTTGCCTGCGTGGTGTTCGGCGCCAAGCTCATCACCATTTCGTCCCTCGGTTCGCCGATGCCCCTATCGGACCAGTGGGACGGCGAGGCGGCGATCCTCTATTCGCGGTATTTGCGGGGCATACTGTCTTTCGCCGATCTCTTCGCGCCGCACAACGAACACCGCATCTTCGTTTTTCGCATCTTCGCACTGGCCCACCTCGAGCTCGCCGGGGAGTGGAACACGCGCTTCGAGATGATCTTCGGAGCGATCGTTGAGACCGCGGCGATCACCTGGCTTACGTCGGTGCTGACACCCCTTGTCGCACCGCAACGCCGAATGCTGCTGGCATGTTTCGTCGCATTCGTGTGCGCGCTTCCGGTCTACGAGAACGCGCTGTGGGGGTTTCAGGACCAGGTGTACCTCGCGTTGTTCTTCGGTATCGGCGGTCTCATCGCGTTCGCCGCCGCGCGGCCGTTCTCCGTGCGCTGGTTTTGCGGATTGACCGCCGCGGTCCTCAGTTACTTCTCTTTCGCGACGGGCGTGGCCACCATTCTCGCCGCGGGCGCACTCGTTGTCTTGCAGATCGCTACGAACGCCAGAAAGCGTTGCGGCCGTGAGTTGGCCGGCGTCGTCGTCTTGGCCGCGATCGCGATCGCGATGATCGTGTGGTCAGCGTCGATCGCCAAGCCAATGAGCACCCCATGGACGTTCATTCAGGGTTTGTTCGCGTTCGCCGCCTTGGCCGGCGTCGGCTTGGGCCCAATTCTCTGGTTCTGTTGCCGCACAGTGGCGAGGCGCCCTGGTACTTCCGACCGCGCCTGGATTGCAGTCGGAATCGGTGGATGGCTGGCCATTCAATTTGTTCTGCTCGCTTATGGCCGTGGCGCGCTCATCGGCGTGCGCTATATGGACATCATCATCGTTACCTATGCCGTCGGGCTGATGGCGGTGTTCGCGTTTGCCGACGGGGCGCGCGCCACGCGGTCCAATCGGTACGCGGTGACATGGGTGTTCATCGTGGTGGCCGCCTTTGGACTGCTGGGCTACTACGGAGCCGCGCTTGGGGCCATCGATTGGAGCAAGGCGGCACACCAAGAGATGGTCAAGGTCCAGGCCTACTTCGCCACCGGAAACGTCGACGATCTGAAGTCAAAGGGCCGCGGCGGCCACGGAATCGAACTCTCCTACCCAAACCCGCCGCATCTGGCAACAGTTCTCAAAGCCCCCGATGTCAGGGCAATTCTGCCGCCGGAAATCCGCCCCGCCGATGCGGACAATGCCGGGGCCCGAAACCGCATGTGGCTCAAGGGATCGCCAGCTGCCGCCACGGCAACTGCGGTCCGCCTCATTCTCTCGATGGGCCCCGTGTTCCTGGCGCTGGGCGTGGCGCTGTTTTTCGCTGCGGGTGCACGACGGAGCCTTGCAGGTCCTAAGGGCGATGCGATCGCTCAGCCTTGAGTGGTCCCGACCGGGTGCGGCGGGCCTGCCAGCCTCCGACGATATGGCGCCTCAAACGGGCGAGTGTCCGGCGGGTCATCTCCATCGCCGCCCAATGGAAGTAGGACGGCAGCCGCTTTTTCAGCTCATTGTCCTTGCGTTTACTGATGCCGGCCGTGTCGTTGTAGCGCGCAATGACGATGTCCATGTAGCGGATTGCGAGCGCCGGGTTGGAGAAGCAGCGGATGTTGAAATCCCAGTCCGCCCAAATGGGATAGCGCAGGTTGTATGG
The DNA here is from genome assembly GCF_059812245.1 of Mycobacterium sp. NGS64. Taxonomy (NCBI): domain Bacteria; kingdom Bacillati; phylum Actinomycetota; class Actinomycetes; order Mycobacteriales; family Mycobacteriaceae; genus Mycobacterium; species Mycobacterium sp. NGS64. The sequence continues at coordinate 1,569,915 of NZ_JCALCI010000001.1, forward strand.
CCCGATGCCGGCGAAGAGTTCGCGACGGTAGAAGATCGCCTGGTGGCAGATGTTCTCCTCAAAAAGCAATCGGTCGAGGTCGAAGGGGCCGGCGGAGCGTGACGAGTTCGAGCGCAAGATCACATCGCCATACACCAGGTCGCTGTGGTCGTGTTGATCGAGGAATGCGGCCACTTGGGCGAGCGTGTCCGCCTCATACAGTGAGTCATCGGCGCCCAAGAATAGGAGCCAGGCGCCCGTCGCCATGCTGACGCCGCGGTTCATGGCATCGTATGCACCCTTGTCGGGACCGGAGTGGACGACTAGACGCGTGCCAAGGCGGGATTCGAAGCCGTTGGCGATCTCGAGGGTGCTGTCCGTCGAACCGCCGTCGACCAGGATCACCTCGAAGTCGCGCCACGTCTGACATGCGATGCTGTCGAAGCACGTGTGAAGCGTCGTCGCCACGTTGAACGTAGGCACGATGATCGAAAACCGTAGAGGCGCAGGCACTCTGATCAACCTTTCGTTCGAAAGAAGGTGCCGTCAGCCTGTAGGGTTCGTCCATTGCGCAGGTCCGTAAAGCACGGTGACAGTCCAGTCAGCGTGAAGCCCAACGAATATGCGATGTCCAGGGCTTCACGGATCAGCATGCCGCCTTCGTACAGGGGCAGGAAAGATAGTTCCAGTTGCATGCCAACACACTGATTGTTCACCGTAGAACTGCCGCCGGCGAGCACCTGCTTCTCAAACCCCTGAACGTCGATCTTCAAGAAGGCCACATCGGCAGGACCGAGGATTTCTGTGGCCACAGAATCAAGCTGGCGTATCGGGACTTCCTCGATAGCAACATAGTTCGCCGGCGGGAAGGCCTCCTGGTGAGTTTTCAACATCGGCAGCACCGAACTACTCTCGCCCGAATTGCCCGCGACATTGATCGAGATCGTGCCGTCAGAGTCACCTAGCGCACAGCGCCGGCAGTCCCAAAGCGGATCGCGAGATGCTTTGGCCTCCAACTCGGAAAATGGACCCGCCAGAGGTTCGAACGAGACGATACGACCCTCGAAGCCGGCGGCGCGCAGCCCGGCGGCGTATTGCCCCGAGTTGGCGCCAATATCGAGGATCACGTTTACCCGACTCGATCTCAGTTGATTCATGAAATTGCGTTTCCAGTCGAGCGCGGGATCGTAACGCGACACCTCGATACCGGTGCGACGCAGGATGTTACGAGCACGATGGGACAAACTCACTGCGCCACACTAACACGCCACTAGCAGGCGCGATGCTTCTTCATTGCGCACTAGGCACGCGTTCGAGCAAAACCCACGCCACCGTTGTCTTGATGCCGACTCGCGGTCCGATTTGGGACGGTTACGCGCTTCCCACAGAATGGAAACGTTCGGAGGTTTGGGTGTTGCTCCATCCGGTTCGTTGGTTCCCATGGAGTTTCGCCGTCATCTCCTACGGCCAGTCGATATCGTCGACAGGGGTCACCGAGCTGATTGCCGTGCTCGAGTGACATTGGACGGTCTCTTGAAGAATCACGCACCCTCGTTGCTGCCGGCTACCACACGCGGGGCCGCAACTCACAGCCCGACTCGTCATCACATTCGCGGGCGCAACCACCCAGTTGTGTGGTCCGCGCTTGCTCGGGATCTGCTGGCGGTAGGTCAAGATGAGGCCGGTCGCGGTGAGCGCTCCTATGCGGATGCGCCGGTCGAACCATCAACGGCTTGTGCATGACAGTGCGGATCAAATCCGGCAGGCCTGGTGGACGTATTACGGGTGGCGAGTTGGCCGCCACAGACTGGGTCGAGGGCTCGACCATCGGCGCACTTATCAGTGCACCGGTGACGTCCCGCAGGCCGAGACTCGAGGCCGCCGTCCCGCTCGACATCGGCAGCGGTCCATCGGCTAAGGTTTCGAATCAGGGGCCGGGCGTACCGGGCCGTTGATATCGTTATTCGACAGGCGCCGCTTTGTTAGAGTCCGGCCGCTATTCGGGCTCTCGGTAATGGAGTTCAAGTGAAGCGAATCCTCATCATCGGTGGATCCGGGTATGTCGGCCCAGAGGTGGTTACCAGGCTCAAGTGCTCGTCACCGGATATAGACGTTCACGGCTTTGATGCAGGCTGGTTCGCCGATCAATGCGACGGATCGGGACCTCTTCCTGAGGTGTTGTATGACAGCTTTGGGTTCAAGGATGTTCGCGACCTAACCGACCAGGACATAGAGGGTTACGAATGCATCGTGTACCTCGCGGCAATTTCGAATGATCCGATGGGAGATCGCTTCGCCAGTCTGACGCGGCAAATCAACCACCGTGAGGCTGTCCGAGTAGCGTCCCTAGCCCGCAAGCATGGAGTTAAGGGATTCGTGCTGGCCTCTAGTGCCAGTGTCTACGGTCGCGGAGATAACGACCGTACTGAGGCAAGTTCCCTTGATCCACAAACTGAATATGCCCGCTCCAAGATCGCGGCGGAAACTGACCTTCAAGCCTTGGCGACGCCAAACTTCCGAGTCACAAGCCTACGCTTCGCCACGGCCTGTGGGTGGAGTCCTCGGGTTCGACTTGACTTGGTTCTCAATGACTTCGTCGCTTCAGCAATGACCACGGGTCGGATAGTCGTGCTGTCGGATGGTTCGCCGTGGCGGCCGTTGATACACGTCAAAGACATGGCGCTCGCAATCGAATGGGCCGTTAGTGCAGAACGGCAATCACTTCCAGACTATTTAGTTTTGAATGTAGGGCGCGCGGACTGGAACTTCCGCATGAAGCACCTGGCTGACGCCGTCGCGTCGGTCCTGGGAGGCGTTGCGGTCTCAGTCAATTCGAATGCTGCGCCGGACACGCGTAGTTACCGAGTCGACTTTGCTAAATGGCAACAAGTCGCCCCGAACCATCAGCCCCGTGTTTCTTTCGAGGACGCCATCAAAGAGCTGGCGGCCAACCTTGCTGACGTGCCTGGGCTCAGCGCAGAGTTCAGAATGTCGAGCAGAATCCGGCTCAGGAGGCTCCAGGAATTGACGGCTGCAGGGCTTCTTGATTCAGAGCTGCGTTGGAGAACTGCGTGAAAAATCGACACGGGCCATCCGCGCCCGGGACTTCCCTCGCTGCCTACTTGGATCTGAGGCTTCCGTGACCGTTACCTTGACCGGAGCAACGGGGTTCGTCGGAAGGCAGATTCTGCGAAACCTTCTTGAACGCGATTGCGCGGTAAGGGTACTCGTCCGCGACCCGTCCCGTCTGCAAGCTGATCTGTCACGCGGAGCGCTGGAGGTCGTGCAGACGCCGGATGTGTTCACAGAACCGAGCGGGCGTTTGGAGGAGTTGCTCGAAGGATCGGAAACCTTGGTCCATGCGGCGTGGTATGTGGAGCCAGGACAGTACATCACCTCGCGGCTGAATCTTACGTGCCTTACTGGAACGCTCAACCTGGCCAACGCATTTGCTGTGGTCGGGGGCCAGCGATTCGTCGGTGTGGGAACCTGCGCGGAGTACGACCCCTCCGCGGGCCTGATGACCACCGATACCCCGTTGGCGCCGAATACCCTGTATGCCGCGTGCAAAGCGTCGGCATCTCAGGTGCTCCGGTATTTCTTTGGCACGGTGGACGTGAGCTTTGTCTGGTGCCGGGTTTTCTACCTTTACGGGGAAGGCGAAGACGAGCGGCGGCTGGTTCCATACATTCGAAGGCAACTAGACGCTGGGGAAGAAGTCCTTCTGACTCGGGGCGATCAGGTGCGTGACTTCCTCGACGTCAGAGACGCGGCTCGGATGATCGCCGACGTCGCGCTCGGGGAGCAACAGGGCGCGGTCAACGTCTGTTCCGGCGAAGCGGTGACCGTCCGACAACTCGCCGAACGCATTGCCGACGAGTACGGTCGTCGTGACCTGTTGTGTTTTGGGGCGAAGCCCGAGAACATCTTTGAGCCACCGCGGCTGGTCGGCGTGCGGCAGGACGTGCGATGAGTGAGGTGGTACGACACTACCCAGTAGTCCTGTCCCGGCGGCGGGTTGCGCTCGGTTGATGCTGGACGCTCAGAGCACGCTCAATTGCGGAACCGCCGTCACAAAACGCGTGCCCCTGTCGACAAGGTCCGCCAACTGTGTCCGCACCTCGTGGGCGATGTTCCAAGGCAGTATGAGCACATAGTCTGGCGGACTGTCGCGCAGGGCCTCAGGCGAACGGATGGGGATATGGCTTCCTGGCATGAATTTTCCCTGCTTGGACTCCGCGGCATCACAGACGTAGGGCAATAAGTCTGGCCTGACACCTGCGTAGTTCAGCAACGTGTTGCCTTTCGCCGCGGCACCGTAGGCCGCCACGCGCCGGCCGACGCGCTTTTGTTCGATCAGGAAGGTCAACAGCTCGTCCTTCACTCGGTCGGCACGTCGCTGGAACTGGGTGTATGTCTCGCGCCGCTTTAGCCCAAACCGCTCCTCACGTGCCAGTAGCGATTCGACCCGGTTCGTAGTCGTGGTTGCTGCCTGGGTGTGGCAGCCGTACACACGCAGGCTGCCTCCGTGGGTGGACAACTCCTCTACATCCCATACACGCAATCCGGCCTCGGCGAAGATGCGCGCCACACTCGTGAGCGACAGGTACGAGAAGTGCTCATGATAGATGGTGTCGAACTGGGTCCCGTCGATCAAAGGCATGAGATGTGGGAATTCCAGCGTGACGGTGCCTTCAGGCTTCAGCACTGCGGCCAAACCGTGCGTGAAGTCGTTGATGTCAGGCACATGGGCGAATACGTTGTTGCCAAGAACCAGGTCAGCCCAATGACTTTCAGCGGCCAGTCGTCGGCCTAAGGCTTCGCCGAAGAATTCCCGCCGCACCGGGATTCCCAGCGCTTCGGCGGCCGCTGCCGTGCCAGTTGTCGGCTCGATTCCTAGGCAAGGGACGCCGGCGGCCACGAAGTTCTTCAGTAGATAGCCATCGTTGGACGCCACTTCGATTACGAAACTTTCAGGACCTAATTGCAGCCGGTCGATGATCATCCGTACATAGTTGGCTGCATGATCGAGCCAACTGCTCGAGGTGCTGGAGAAGTAGGCGTAGTCGGCGCTAAACAGCTGCTCAGCGCGGGCGTAGTCCTCGGTCTGCACCAACCAACACCGATCGCACACCTTTACCCGTAGCGGGTAATGCACCTCTGGGTTCGAGAGATCCTCGGCACGCAGGTAGGCGTTGGAGGGGGGTGCAAAGCCAAGGTCAACAAAGCTGTGTTGCAGGGGCTCCCCGCAGTGTCGGCATTTCATATCGCGACTCCCGCGAAATCAACGTCCAGCAGCGGATGAGTAAGGTCACGAGGCGACAGGCCCTGCGGGGGCAACGGCCAGGCGATCGCGAGCCGCGGGTCGTCGTAGCGCAGACCGCCCTCTGAAGGTGGGTGGTAGAACGCCGTGTGTAGGTATAGCAACTCACTCTCCGGCTCCAAGGCTTGGAAGCCATGGGCGAAGCCTTCTGGGATCACGAACATCCGCGCGTCATCTTGTGCCAATTCCTGGGCGTGCCAATGCAAAAACGTGGGGGATCCCGCCCGCAGGTCGACTGCCACATCCCAGACTCGGCCGCGGAGGCAGCGGACCATCTTCATCTCTGCATGCGGCGGGTGCTGAAAATGCATGCCTCGAACCACCCCAACGTCGTTGGTTCTGGAGTGGTTGATCTGCGCGATTTGGCGGTGGCCCAGCGCGGGCTCGAGCTCCTGGGCGCAAAAGAGGCGAACGAACGCCCCACGGTCGTCGTAGTGCGGTAAGGACTGTACGAGCTTCAGGTCAGTTATCGGGGTGTCGAGGATATCCATGCTGTCGCCCAAGTCAGATCTGATGCCGCTGCATCGCTGATGTAAGAGCCTTTTTGGTCGGCACTCAGCACCCCACCGAATTACAGCATCGCAGATTCCAGTCGGTCGCAGACTGGACTATATGATCATTGGCGGGGCGCCCGCAAATGGCAGTTCCGATCACGTTCAACGCCAACATTTCCACGGTGCTGCGCCGCTATTCCATAATTCTTCGAGCAGGTTCCTCTCTCGAAGCGTGTCCATGGGTTGCCAGAAGCCGGAATGCTCGAAGGCCATCATTTCACCGTCGGCAGCCAGGCGAGCCAATGGCGGGCCTTCCCAAGAGATCTCGTCGCCTTCGATGTAATCGAGTACCGCAGGCTTAAGGACAAAAAATCCGCCGTTGATTAGACCGCCGTCGCCACGTGGCTTCTCGACAAATCGCGTGACGCGGCCGTCCGCGCACTCGATGGCCCCGAAGCGCCCCGGTGGAAGCACCGCTGTAATCGTGGCGTGCCGACCATGTTGACGGTGGAATTCGATGCTCGCGCTTACGTTTACATCGCTCAGTCCATCACCGTAGGTGAAGCAGAAAGCCTCATCGTCTTGGATGTAGCTTGCCACGCGCTTGAGGCGGCCGCCTGTCTGGGTTTCTTCACCAGTATCCACCAACGTTACCCGCCAGGGTTCGGCATGGCGCTCATGGACTTCCATTTTGTTGGCGGACATATCAAAAGTCACGTCCGACATATGCAAGAAATAGTTGGCGAAATATTCCTTAATCACATAACCTTTGTATCCACAGCAAACGATAAATTCGTCAATACCGTGGTGGGAATACAGCTTCATGATATGCCACAGGATTGGCCGCCCGCCGATCTCCACCATCGGCTTCGGGCGAATTGTGGTTTCCTCTCTGAGGCGAGTGCCCAAGCCGCCCGCCAGCAATACGGCTTTCATTGGACTCGCTTATTCTTAAGATGGTGCTGCCTTGAGCAATTACTTCGTCGATCTATTGATCCACGATAGCATCTCGAGCTATCTTCGCCTATGACAGTCATGTACCCAAATCTATCGGCAGGATTATTTGAACGCTTTCCCCAGAAGATGACGAACTAGAGAGAAAACCCCCAACAGTTAGATATTTCGCGTCCTCACGCTCCAGGTTGCTTCCGAGATTTGGGTGTACGCAAGCCGCCCGAACCTCACGACCGCAATCAGGAGCGATACGCGAGGAGCGTACACGGCCACGGCTGTCCCGAGGGTAGAAACCCGAGACAAAACCTGGTTACCCCACTCGGGTCCGAACATGCAACAGCCTGAGGCCAGGCAACTCGACAGCATGCCGATCGCTCGCTGCGGGCTTCAGGCCACAGCGCGGTCGGCGTCACTCAGCTGTAATCAAACGAAATCACAATTGGCGCACATAGTGGAGCTTTCGTGGGTAGAGTCACCTCACTGAACCGTCCGTTGGGGAGGCAACGCGTGACTGGTGACAGTCGATTGAGCCGCGTGGACTCGGTCAGCGTCGTGATCCCGGTCTACAGCGGAGCCGAGACCTTGTCCGGCGTGGTCAAAGAGCTTGAGCAACTTCGTTCGACCCAAAAAACCCCTGACGGCCGCCAGTTCCGCGTCGACGAGGTGCTCCTTGTGTGGGACCGGGGCATTCGCGGTACCGATGATGTCGTGCGCGAGCTCGCTGCGCGCGACGAATGGATCCGCCCAATATGGTTGTCTCGCAACTTCGGACAACATCCCGCCACGCTCGCCGGCATGACGTCATCCGGCGGCGACTGGATTATCACGATGGACGAGGACGGGCAGCACGATCCGGCATACATCGGTGACATGCTCGACATGGCGTACCGGGATCGCACCCAACTCGTGTACGCGGCGCCGACTAACCCACCACCGCACGGCGCCTTTCGCAACGCCGCGTCGTGGCTGACGAAGTGGTTGTTCGTCCATGTCCTGATGTCGTCCGACGGGCCCAAGGCCTTCAGCAGTTATCGGCTGATGTTGGGCGAGGCCGGACGCAGCGTCGCGGCCTACACGGGCGCTGGGGTGTTTTTGGACGTCGCTTTGTGTTGGGTCGTCGCCAACCCTTCGACCTGTCCGGTGTTGATGCGTCAAGAAGGACGACCGGCGAGTGCATACACCCTGCGCCGCCTGGTAGCGCATTTTTGGCGGCTGGTCATCTCGTCCGGTACCCGGCCGCTGCGTTTCGTCTCCATGATGGGGATTGTGTTCGCTCTGGTCGGTTTCGCCGTTGCGATCGACAGCGCGATCCAGAAAGTGGTCGGGAACATCAGCGTGGAGGGGTGGACGTCGGTGTTCGTGGCGGTGCTTGTCGTCGGCGGCGCCACCTTGTTCGCGCTGGGTATCATCGCCGAGTACATTGCCGCCGCAGCGAATATGGCCATGGGCAAGCCGGTATATGTCATCGTGCGCGATCCCGGTGATGTGTTCGGCAGCAGGGCGGAGTGACCGGTGCTCACCTGGATCGTGGGTCGCGGCGGACTGCTCGGCAGCGCGGTGTCCCGAACGATCGGCACAAAGTTCGATGAACAGCGGGTTCCGTGGGGGAACCGCGACGCGGCGGTCGAGGTGCTCGACTCCGACCTCAGGCGATTCGTCCGAGATGTCGGAAACGATGATTGGTCGATCATTTGGGCCGCCGGCAGCGGCGTCGTCGGCACCACGTCGGACCAGCTCGCCGCGGAGACCGCGATCATGTCTCACTTCCTCACGAGCTTGCGGGACTCGAGGCCGACCGGTCGGGGTGCGTTCTTCCTCTCGTCGTCGGCGGGCGGCGTCTATGCCGGTTCGACTCATCCACCGTTCAGCGAGTCGACGACGCCATGCCCGTTGAGCCCGTACGGGGAGACCAAACTCGCTCAGGAGGAGTTCGTCCGGACGACCCTTGCGGGTCGCGTTCCGCTCGTCATCGGACGGTTCGCTAACCTCGCTGGTCCCGGCCAGAACTTGGTGAAAAAGCAGGGTCTCGTCAGCCAGATGTGTCGAGCCGCCATCACGCGACAATCGTTGAATGTTTTCGTGCCGATGGAGACGCTCCGCGACTACTTATACATCGATGATGCCGCCGCGATGGTGCGGACATTGGTCGAGAACGCGGTCGACAATCAGCCGTCAACGCCGGTGCTCCGCAACATCTCGTCGCAACAACCCGTGTCCATCTGCACCGTCGTACGGACGGTGCAGCAGGTTGCCCATCGCACGGTCCGCATCGCACTCGGGACCAGCCCTTCCTCGACCTATCACGTCCGGGACTTGCGGCTTTGCACGGACTTTCGACAGGAGTTCCACGACGTGGCGATCACGCCATTTCCGGTCGCGGTCAAGCGCGTGTACGACGATCTGCTAAGGCACCAAGCGCTGTCCAACTGAGTTCAAGCGCCAGCCGCGGCCGTCTCGAGGCGCTTGCGGCCGAGCCACCGGTACACCGCGTGCCGAGCAATGGTATTCATACGGGCTAGCGCGGTGCCGATTAGCAGGTGCCGCCGGCCCAGCAGCCCGGGATTTTCAGCGGCCAACGTGCGGTAAAAACCGATGACCTGCTCAGCCTGGGTGTGCATTTGGCCTCGCACGCTCTCCTGGGAAGTGCTAATTCGAAAAGCCCACAGCGGCCGGTTTACTGCGACGACGTTTCCCTTGCTTTGCAGTAGCACCGCGCTATACGTTGCCAAGTCGAGCATGTAGGGGAAGCGACAATCCCAACCACCGGCGTTGACCAGGGCGGAGCGCCTGAACAAGATCGATGGCGGCTCGCCGAAAATGTTAGTGCCGGCAAGTACGCTGCGCCGAATGGCGTCGCTGCCAGTGACTTCACCGCTTAGTCCGGCTAGCCCGCGGTTGCGCAGCACAATCTTTCCGGTGGCGTCGATGACATCCCTTGAACTCGCAGCTAGCACCGCCGAGGGGTGCGCTGTCAGTTCCGTGAGCAATACCTCGAGGTTATTCGAGTAGAGCACATCGTCGGCGCAAACTAGCTTGACGAACTCGCCCGTGGCCAGGCTGGTTACGCGGTCGAAGTTCTCCACCGCCGGAATGGTCGACGCCAGTCGGGATAGGCGGACACGGGGGTCGGAAGTGTAGCGCTGCAGCGCCTCCCAGGTGCCGTCGGTGGACGCGTTGTCCGAAACCACCAGCTCGAAGTCAGTGAAGGTCTGCGCCAGGATCGACTGCATGGCCGCATCCACGAACGCGATGCCGTTATACACCGGCACGACCACAGATACCAACGGCGTCACTGTGCTCCCTCCTGCTGCTCGGTCTGGCGCTCGGCGGGATTGTGGCGTAACGACAGGCCCATGACGAACAAGCTGTACTTCGGCGTCACACGCGATGAACAGCTGCGACAGCCGAGCGAACTCGGCAGCTCAGTAATTTAGCTCGTAACTTGTCCTGTCGCTGTGCTTCTGACGTATTGTGCGGCATGTGAGAGGTAGTTGCTCAACGTGTCACGAATGTGTCTGAACCGCAGCATCGCTTGCTAAACCCGGGAGCGAGTCATGGTCAGTTTCAACGCGTGTGCACATACAAGAGTGCGGCACCGACGATGATCCACCCCACCGTACTCGGGCGAGCTGTGGTCATTAGTGCTCCCGTGCGGGCATGGTTGACCGCGTCGTCCGCCAATACGGCATATGACCATCGGCCGGCCGGTAGATGCGCGGGTGCCGCACGCGGTGTCACTGATGCTGTGCTGCCCGTTCGGCTCCGGGCTGAACGAACGGGAGCCTTGTCGAGGTGAGCGTAGTGACGGCGGTGAAAGCGAGGGTGGGGCGGCCGGTGTTGCTCAACCTGCGCCCATGGCGCGACCGCCGCGCCGACGAGACAGGACGCTGTGTGGCCTGCGGTGCCGATACCGCTTTCGCCTTCAATTCGTGGACGATCCCCGACGACATGCACGCTTTTTGGTCCGATCCAAGCGTGTCCCGCGCTTACGTCCGGCGCGAAAGCATGTTCTGCCGTTTCTGCTGCAGCAACCTGAGAGTAAGGCGAATTGCTGAGGTCCTCATGGCTCTGTACGGCCCTCCGGGGTGTGGGTCCTTCTCTGAATTGATCGAGGATCCTGCGTTCCGCGCTCTCGACGTGGCCGAAATAAATACGATCGGTTCCCTCGGATCGTTGCACGCGCTGCTGCGCCGGCTTCCGCGGCTCATGTTCTCCGACTACCGAGGCCCAGAGCGACTGGGCGAGGTCGTCGACGGCATCCGCAACGAAGACATTTGTCACCTTACCTACGCCGATGCGGCCTTTGACCTGGTCCTGTCGTCCGACACCCTAGAACATGTCCACGACTTCCGGACGGCGCTGGCGGAGACGCGGCGGGTACTGCGGCCGGGAGGCCGTCATGTCTTTACGGTGCCGGTGGTTTGGACGCGCGAGACTACGCAAGCGCGGGCCTATAGAGGCGAAAACGGCGAGATCGTGCACCTGATGCCGGCCCTCTACCACGGTCGAGGCAGCGGGGCTTATCGGTTCATCCCCGCCGGCTCCGATTTGCTGACATTCAGCGAGTTCGGGCGCGACATTGTTGATTATGTGCGTGAGGCCGGCTTCGAGCCCGAGGTGTACGAAGGCTGCGACGACGGCACGGGTGCCCAGATGGTCTTCGCGGGGCGCGTCCCGGCTTGACCCTATGTCTACCGTCGCGACGGGGAAGGGTTTCACGTGAGTATGAAGGGCTCTCCGGTGCAGGCGAAAGGGATGGGCCTCGCTGACATGGACCCTGCGCGATGCCGCGCCGTGGAGATCGCCTGGGGGCCGAATGTGTACGCAGTCGCAACTGGGGTGACCCACCAGCAAACCGCAACATTTCGATGCCACCAATGACCGAATTCGACCTACCGCCCGAGTCGGCGCCCTCGGGGCCGCTGATCCGGCTCATCCGCGACCAGCGCGTGGCCTTCCTAATCGTCGGGGCGATCAACACCGTCGTGGGGTTGGGGATGTTCGTCGCGTGCTCGGAGACGGTGGGGCACGCCGTCGACCGCAGGTTCGGCACGGTCGCCGGATCGCTGGTGACGGTTACCGTTTCGCACGTGCTTAGCGTGCTGTTCGCCTTCGTCATGCATCGCCGGTTGGTGTTCCGCGTTCGCGGCCACGTGCTGCGCGACCTCGCGCGCTTCGAGAGCGTCTACCTCACGACGTTCGGCCTCAACGTCGTCGCCTTGACGGTGCTGGTCGAGCTGGGTGTGCACCGTATCCCGGCGCAAATAATCGTCTTTGTGCCCATCCTGGTGCTGAACTATCTCGGCCACCGATACTTCTCGTTCCGACGCAGCGCCACCGACGCCCAGGACGAGACATCGCGCACGTAGACCGGCGGCCGTGCGACGCCATCGTCGACGCCGGGATTCACAACCCCCGAGAAACTCCCGCCTTCTCGTTGCGCGCCACGTCATTTCGAGGGAAAGCAGGCCAGCCGCGGCAATGGCGCCACCCGCGTTAGCAGCGGCCAAGCCATGGAGTCGGCGCCTTCGGAGGCACCAAGAGCGCTGCCGCGAACTCGCCGACTACGTTCTGAGTGCCCCAAGGTTGGCGCGATACCAGGCGACCGTGGTCTGGATGCCCTCACGCAGCGAGATCTCGGGCTCCCAACCCGCTTCCCGCAAAACCGAGATGTCCAGGAGTTTGCGTGGTGTTCCGTCCGGTTTCGTTGTATCCCAAGATGTCTCGCCGTCGTATCCGACGGCTTCGGCCACCATGCCGGCGATCTCACGGATGGTGTGGTCCACGCCGGTACCGACGTTGACGTGATTCGGGCCGTCGAAATTCTCTAGAAGGTACAGACAGGCCGACGCCAGGTCGTCCACATGCAAAAGCTCGCGCTGGGGTGTTCCGGTGCCCCAGTTGGTCACTTCGGGGGCGCCGGCGGCCTGGGCCTCGTGGTACCTGCGAATGAGCGCCGGCAGCAGGTGGGAGTTGGATGCCGAGAAGTTGTCGCCGGGTCCATACAGGTTCGTTGGCATCGCAGAGATCCACGCCAGGCCGTATTGGCGCCTGACGGCCTGGACTTGCAGGATGCCGGCGATCTTCGCGATCGCGTAGGCGTCGTTTGTCGGCTCCAAAGGGCCCGTAAGCAACGAACTTTCCCTGATGGGCTGCGGACTGTATTTCGGGTAGATGCACGAGGAGCCAAGGAACAGCAGGCGCGGTACCCGAGCGGCTGCCGCGGCGTCGAGCAAGTTGACCTGGATCTGTAGGTTTTCCGACAAGAATTCGGCCGGGTAGGTGTCGTTCGCCAGGATGCCACCAACTTTGGCGGCGGCGTCGACGACGACCTGTGGCTTGGACTCGAGAATGAACGCGAAAGTCGCATCTCGATCCGTCAGGTCCAGCTCAGCGCGCGACAGCAGAAGAAGATTGGTAAAGCCCTCGGCTTGAAACTTCCTCAGTAGAGCAGAACCGACCAGCCCACGGTGACCTGCTATGTATACCGGCGCCGCGCGGTCAATGACGCCGACTGAACCGACCGCTTTGCTCATGTCCTACCAGTGATGTGTCTTGGTTGCTCGACAGTACGTTATCGGAGTTCTCTCTCCGGCACGCCCGAAGCGAGGACCGTCGTTCGAGCGCCGTGCCACGCCGGGCACCCTGCCAACTTCGAGAATCGGTGTTTTCAACATCCGTTGCGGCCTGGCAACTTCCACGTGGCACGCCCCATATTCGAAACACCTGGTTCCGGCAGTCCGTCCCTGGATTTCCATCCTGCGAAAAAACCGTTCACCGCACGTCGTCCTAGTACGCTCCGGCATGCGGGCGCGTTGCCCGGTAGGTCCGGCAACCGCTTTGCGAGAACCGAGGAGAGTCCAGTTGAGTCAAACCCGCGAGTTGTCGCGCGGTGCGGTGATCAGGTTCCGACAGCGGGTCTCGGCGGTCGCCACTGAGTCCGAGCGGTCCCTCATGCTCGGCATCATCCTGATCGGGACCGCCTTCTCGGCGGCGGTGACTTACGTGCTGACCCAGTACTACTCGGTCGACGTGCTTTCCTCTCTCGTCTCCTTCCCCGAGGACTGCTACGTCGATTCGGAAATTCATATCGGCCGCCACTGCTTCAGCGACTACTCGATGGTTGTGAAAGCTGTGCTGCGACCCGATCCCTGGGCGCCCTATCCGTTGCTGCCGCCGCACCCGCTGGTGCGGATGCAGTACCCCGCGGCAGGAATGATCCCGCACCTGCTGTTCGGGCTTCTCGGAAAATTGCTGGGCGCCCCCCGGCTGGGACTGATCGGTTATCTCGTCGCGCTGACGATCTCGGTCCTTTCTCCCGCGATTTGGGCGGCCCGAGGGGCACGCGGTTTGGAGCGGGTGGTGGTCTTCGTAGCGTTGGGCGCCGCTGCCGTCCCGACGTGGATGGTGATCGATCGGGGCAACTCGACGGGGTTCCTGGTACCAATCGCGTTGGTTCTTCTGATCGGGTTGTGCCGGCGGCAATGGGGCCTCGTCACGATCATGGTGGTGCTGGCGGCGCTGGTGAAACCGCCGTTCGCCATCTTGGCTGTGACGTTGTTCGCGGCCCGCCGGTGGCGGTGGGGCGGCATCGCCATCGCCGGCATCCTGGTCTCCAATGTCGCCGCGTATCTAGCGTGGCCGCGGGGCTTTCCCGGGACAATTGCAGAGTCAATCCACAATTTCCGTGCCTTCAATGGTTCCAACCCGCTCCTTTTTAGTGGCCGGAATGTGTCCTTCAGCAGGGCCGTGTTCATGATCCCGGACAACATCAAGCTCGCGCAGACCGGCGGCAAAATTCCGGAGGACTTTCTCATCGGTCCGCGATCGGCGATCGGGTATGTGCTCCTGGTCGCCGTGGTCGTTTGCGTGCTGGCGTTGGGACGACGCATGCCGCCGGTCATGGTCGGGATCGTGCTACTGGTCACCGCCACACTCTTCCCCCCGCAAACCCTCTACTACTACTTGGTATGCGTTTTGCCGGTCGCCGCACTCGTTGCTCGAGACCCCGACGGGCCGCCCGGGAACGGGCTATTCGACCAGCTCGCAAAGCGGGGCGACCGCCGTCGCGCGGTCGGCATCTGCGTGAGTTTGGCCGCGGCGCTCAGCGTCGCCCAGGTCGCGCTACCCATCCCGATCAGCACTGTCGAGATTCCCACTATCGGGACCCGCACGGTCACCGGCTCCACGACGTTTCTGACCCCGTTCATATGGCTGGTCGCTTGTGCGGTCATCATCGTTTCCTACGCGCGCCGACCGGTTTCCCCGCGTCGCGGTGACGAATGGCCGGCTGACGCCGAAGGTCCCTCAGAACCCGAGGTCGACACCACATCGTCGGCATCGCAGCCGGCGAGGAAGTCCCCGCCGCAGGAATCGCTGCGGGCCGCCGAGCCGCACTGATGTTGCCGGACGGACGCGGCGCCGCTCAGGTGGCGAGTCGCGTGCGCGATATCCGCTCGAGCCTGGATAACCTGCAGCGGCCCGTCAGCATCTCTCAGGCGCCGGCGACGATCGTTCGCTAAAACCACATGGGAACGTCGCGGTTGCGAGAGTATGGGCGGCGATCCATTAGGAGAAGAAGGGGGCCTTTTGAAGATTACGGTGATCGGATGCGGCTACGTCGGGCTGGTCACGGGCGCCTGCCTGGCGGACAGCGGCAACGAGGTCGTCTGTGTCGATATCGACCAGGAGAAGGTAGACCGGCTTCTCGAGGGTGAGATTCCGATCTATGAGCCGGGACTGGCCGAGCTCGTCGAACGCAACCGGGAAATGGGGTCCATCGACTTCACGACCGACAAAAAGCGGGCGATCGAGCACGGAGACG
Source organism: Mycobacterium sp. NGS64 (assembly GCF_059812245.1). NCBI lineage: Bacteria > Bacillati > Actinomycetota > Actinomycetes > Mycobacteriales > Mycobacteriaceae > Mycobacterium > Mycobacterium sp. NGS64. The sequence goes on from NZ_JCALCI010000001.1 coordinate 1,585,489, forward strand.
TGATCTTTATCGCCGTCGCGACGCCAATGAGCGAGAACGGCGAGGCCGACCTGTCCTACGTCTACTCCGTGGCGGAGGACATCGGGTCGTACATGGACCGGTACAAGGTCGTCGTCGACAAGTCCACCGTGCCCGTCGGCACCGCCGACGAGGTGCGGGCGATCGTCGGCAAGGCGGCCAGACACGAGTTCGACGTCGTGTCCAATCCCGAATTCCTAAAGGAGGGGACGGCGATCGCGGACTTCATGAAGCCCGATCGCGTGGTGATAGGCAGCGACTCAAAGCGCGCCCTCGACATCATGCGAGAGGTGTACGAGCCGTTCCTGCGCACATTCAATCCCTTGATCGCCATGGACATCAGGAGCGCCGAGATGACGAAGTACGCGGCGAACTGCTTCCTTGCGACCAAGATTTCCTTCATCAACGAGATCTCGAACCTGTGCGAGAAGGCCGGCGCAGACATTTCGGCGGTGCGGGAGGCGATCGGCGCGGACAGGCGCATCCGCTACGAATTCCTCTTCCCCGGGGTGGGATACGGTGGCTCCTGCTTGCCGAAAGACGTTCAGGCCCTTATACATACCGCCAAGAGCCTGGGCTCCGACTCGCGTCTGCTGCGTGCAGTCGACGAGGTCAACAGCGGGCAGAAATCTGCCCTCGTGTCCAAGATCGTGACCCATTTCGGCGGCCAGTCGCCTGCGACCAGTCTGGAAGGCCTGCGCTTTGCGCTTTGGGGCCTGTCCTTCAAGCCTCAGACCGACGATATGCGCGAGGCCCCCTCCATTGTCATCGCGAGGCGGCTGATCGAGATGGGGGCTACGGTACGGGCCTATGATCCCGAAGCGACCGTGCAGGCGAAAAAGGTGCTGGGGGATGCGATCGAGTACGCCGGGAATATGTACGAGGCCGCCGAGGGCGCCGATGCCCTGCTGCTGGTCACCGAGTGGAAGCAGTTCCAGCGGCCGTCCTGGCAGCGCCTCAAGTCGACGATGCGAGGCTTCGTCGTGTTCGACGGCCGAAACATCTACGACCCAAAGCGCCTGCGGGCCGAAGGTTTTGAGTACTACGGCATGGGCCGCAACTGACATAGGAGAACAAACAGATGAGAGCCCTCGTCGCCGGCGCCGCCGGCTTCCTGGGATCCCACCTCTGCGATCGTCTTCGCCGCGACGGCATCGAGGTTCTGGGGCTGGACAACTTCTACACGGGCAGTCTCGACAACATCAGGCACCTTGATGGCGACCCGGGTTTCAACTTTTTCGAACACGACATCACGCGGCCGATCGACGCGGCCGCGGCGGGCCCGCTGGACGTCATCTTCAACATGGCCTGTCCGGCGTCGCCGCTCACCTATCAGCGCGATCCCTTGTTCACCCTCGAGACGAACTACGGCGGGGTGAAAAATCTCCTCGAATTAGCGCGCCAGAAGGGAGCGACCATACTTCAGTCCTCGACCAGCGAGGTCTATGGAGATCCAACCGTCCATCCCCAGGTCGAGAGCTATTGGGGCAACGTCAACTGCTTTGGCGTCCGGAGTTGCTACGACGAGGGCAAGCGGATCGCGGAGACGTTGATGCTCGAGTACGCGCGCCGTTACGGCGTCCGAATCAAGGTCGTCCGCATCTTCAATACCTACGGTCCGAGGATGGACCCCGCGGACGGCCGCATCGTCGCCACCTTCATCACCCAGGCGCTGGCGGGTGAACCGATCACCGTGTTCGGGGATGGCAGCCAGACCCGGTCCTTCTGCTACGTCGACGACCTCGTCGACGGGCTGGTGAAGATGGCCGCGAGCGACCCCTCGTTCACGGGGCCCCTCAACCTCGGCAGCACGGCTGAATTTACCGCCGGGGAGGCCGCGAACCTCATCAAGGAAATGACCGGATCCCCGTCGCCGATCGTTCACAAGCCGCTACCTCCGGACGATCCGCGGCAACGCAAGCCAGACATCAGCCTCGCCGAATCCAAGCTCGGCTGGCGTCCTCAAGTCCCTTTCGAGCAGGGGGTTACGCGGACGATCGAATACTTCAACGGCACCAGGACGGGACCCTGACAAGAATGCCCCCGATCATCTTCATCATCTTCAACCGCCCGGACACCACGCGCCAGGTCTTCGAGACGATCCGAGCCGCCAAGCCAGAAAAGCTCCTGGTCGTTGCCGACGGACCCCGCGCGAATAGGCCAGGTGAGGCCGAAAAGTGCGCAGCCACACGCGAAATCATCGATGGAGTGGACTGGGACTGCGAAGTTCAGAAGAACTTCTCGGAGACGAACATGGGCTGCCGGCTACGGGTTTCCTCCGGCATCACGTGGGCCTTCGAGCAGGTCGACCAGGCGATAATTCTCGAGGACGATTGCGTACCCTCCACTTCGTTCTTCCAGTTCTGCGCCGAGCTGCTCGACCGCTACGAGAGCGACGAGCGCGTCATGATGATCTCCGGGGACAACCATTTATTCGGACGGGCCGCCACGTCGGACAGCTATTACTTCTCGAGGTATCCGCACGTCTGGGGCTGGGCCACGTGGAGACGCGCGTGGGCAAAATACGACCTCAACATGACAAACTGGCCAAACATCAAGGACAGGAAGCTTTTTGACCAGTATCTTCCGAGGCTGAGCGAGCGCTACCGCTGGGAGTCGGTCTTCCAAAGCGTCCATGACGGCAACATCGATACGTGGGACTACCAATGGGTCTACAGCATCTGGGCAAACTCAGGCCTGTGCATCGCTCCCGCCCGAAACTTGGTAAGCAACATCGGGTTTCACGCCGAGGCAACTCATACCACGGGTGACACTGTCTATTCGTCGCTGGTCGCCGAGGAATTGGAATGGCCACTCAGCCATCCGGCGACCCTACTGGCGAGCTTTGATAAAGATGAGCTCGAGGCCAGGCTTCGAGCTGCGCATTCAAATGCCTCGCCGCTTCGGTTCAATGACCTGACTTGCGCCCTCAAGCTGCTCGCCAACAGGGCGATGAGGCGCGGCCAAAACCGTTAGCCGGCTCGTTACGGCCGGGCGACCATCGGCTTGTCAATCCATGGCTTGCCTTCGCACTCCAGCGCGGCGATGTCCGCGTCGACCATGAGCCGCGCCAGTTCGCCGGTGTGTACGGACGCCGTCCATCCAAGCTTCCCGGCGGCCTTCGACGCATCACCGATCAGGGCATCGACTTCGGTGGGGCGCAGATAGCGCTCGTCGAACTTGATGTGTTTTTGCCAGTCGAGTCCCGCATGCTCAAAGGCCGCTTGTGCGAACTCGCGCACCGAGTAGCCGCGGCCCGTCGCGAGAACGTAGTCCTCGGGTTCGGGCGTCTGGAGCATCCGCCACATGCCTTCGACGAACTCCGGCGCATATCCCCAGTCCCTTACCGCATCGAGGTTCCCCATGAACAGCTCGGACTGAACGCCCGCCTTGATGCGCGCCACGGCACGAGTGATCTTTCGGGTCACGAAAGTTTCTCCGCGCCTTGGTGATTCGTGATTGAACAAGATGCCGTTGACCGCGAACAAGCCGTACGCTTCCCGATAGTTGCGGGTGGCCCAGTACGCGAAGACCTTCGCCGCACCATACGGTGACCGTGGATAGAACGGCGTCAGCTCGTTCTGGGGCGGCGGTGATGCGCCGAACATCTCGGACGACGACGCCTGATAGAAGCGGCATTGCACCTTGGAGAGCCGGACGGCTTCTAGCAGTCGCATGGATCCCATGCCGGTGGTATCACCGGTGTGCACGGGTTCGTCAAAGCTGACGCGCACGTGCGACTGCGCCGACAGGTTGTAAACCTCATCGGGTTCGATGGTGCTCAGCAGGGTAACCAGGCGCGTTCCGTCGGTGAGATCGCCGTAGTGCAAGAACAAACGGGCATCAGGGTCGTGGGGATCGACATAGAGGTGATCAATCCGCGACGTGTTGAACGTGGAGGCGCGGCGTATCAGTCCGTGCACCTCGTAGCCCTTCTGAAGCAACAGTTCAGCGAGGTAGGAGCCGTCCTGCCCCGTGATTCCAGTAATGATCGCTCGCTTCACCAATTTCTCACTTCTGTCGATGCAGACCTTTTCGCCAAAGTCTCTTGGATCGTGGGCCTGCTGACCCTGCCCAGCTGGTATGGCGACGCATTCGCCGTCGCCTCATAGTAGAAGGTCGTACGCAGCAAGAGCTGACAGCACAGTTATGCCTGCTCGCCGACGCGTAACACCGCTCATCTCGACCCGGTGGCGAGCTGGATGACGCAAACGGGCGCAGGACGGCGGCAAGGTTCGTTACATTTATGGATGCCGTCGACCGCAGGTTGGCGTGTCCGGTTCGCTGGCCGCGATGTCGGTCCGTGAGTGTCCTCTTCAGTGCTCGCCGGTGTGCGGAGAGGCTTGGGAGGGAGGTTATGCCCGTGCAGTGCCGGATTTGTGCTTCTCCCGCCAAGATCGCGTTCGACCACAAGGTGCTGAACAAATACGACTGCCGCTACTACTTCTGCGCCAACTGTGGGGTAGTGCAGACGGAGGAGCCCTACTGGCTGGAAGAAGCGTATGAGAGCCCTGTCGCGGCGGCCGACACGGGGATTTTGGTCCGAAACCTCGACCTGGCACGGGCTACTTCTCTGGTCTTGTTCTTCCTGTTTGATCGCCGTGGTCGATTTCTTGACGCGGCCGGCGGCTACGGCTTTTTCACCCGCCTGATGCGTGACATCGGCTTCGACTATTACTGGACGGATAAATACAGCCCCAACCTGGTCGCAAAAGGCTTTGAGATGAGCGAGGGAGGGGACCTGCCTTACACGGCAGTCACCGCCTTCGAAGTCATGGAGCATCTTCCAGACCCGGTGGCCTTTGTCGACGAACTCCTGAACAGCACCGGTACCGACACGATCATCTTCTCCACGGAGCTGTTCGCCGGCGAACCGCCCGCCCCCGATGACTGGTGGTACTACGCGTTTCCCACGGGGCAGCACATCAGCTTCTATCAGAAGCGAACGCTGGAGCTCATAGGGAAGCGCTTCGGCATGAACCTGTACAGCTCGGGAACGTTCCACATCTGGACGCGGGCGAGAATCAACCCCCTGGCCCTGCGTTTCCTGATGTCGCCGCGCGTTTCGGGGCTTCTCCATTGGTTGCCACGGCGCGCCCTCGTTTCGCGGACGTGGGCGGACCATGAGCGATTGATAGGGGCCGTCAACACCTGATCAGTCGCTCGGCGGGGAGGTAGGTCGTCGCACGACCCAAGTCACATCACGTCGCGATAGATGCGCGCGGTCGCCGCTGCGCAGTCGTCCCACGAAAATGCGGCCAGCCGAGCATCGCCACGTGCCCGCAGGTTCGCCTGCAACGACGGCGTCGTGACGACTCGTTCCAGAGTCGTCCGAAGATCCTCGACGCTATTGGGCTCGAAATAGGCTGCCGCGTCGCCCACTACTTCTGGGATGGAGCCGCCATTGCTGCACACGACTGGACACCCGTAACTCATGGCTTCGAGTGGCGGGATGCCAAATCCCTCGTACATCGACGGATAGATGAACGCCGTGGCCGCCCCGTAGCGCGCGGCGAGTTCAGAATCAGACCCTGACTCGAAACGGACCCTGTCAGCAACACCAAGGCGCTCGATCTCGGTTTGCTCGTCACGCTGAAACTGCTGCCCGCCGAAAGCTATAAGGTCGAACTGCCGCAGTGTTGGAGAGCTGGCGAAGGCCTGCAGTAGCGTGTCGAAATTCTTGTAGCCGCCGCGTTTACCCACGTAGAGCAGGGACGGCCGTTGTTCGTGCTGCACCGCGCGAGGGGCGACCGCGTCAACCGAATAACCCAGGTGCACGACGCTCGTTCGCGCCGGATCGATTTCGAAGAGACGTATGAGATCTCGGCGCGTGTTTTCGGAGATGCAGATGACGTGGTCGGCGCGATCGACGGCGGCGCGCTTGGCAGCGGTCACTTGTGCGGCGTCGGGAAACTCTTCGGAGAAGAGTTCGTGAATCATGTCGTGGACGGTCACAATGCGGTGCCGCGCCGGGCCAACAGGCTTCAGGGCGTAGTAGGTCTCGTGCACGATGTCCGGGTTCGCTTTTCGCAGTGCCATCGGCGCGGCGAACCGGTTCACGGCACCGACGACACGCGAAATGTCTCCGACCGTATAAGGCACATACCTGCCTTGCGTGAAGCGGCGGGCGGATTCGGCCGTCAGATAGTTGTTGACGTGCAGCGGAGCCACGACGGACACGTCCACGCTGTGAGCCGGCAGGCGGCGAGCCAGCTCGAAGATGTAGCGGGACACACCGCCATACCTCTGGAACGAGAAGATCTGGTGGTCGAAAGCGACTTTCACCGGCGCCGACCCAAACTCCACGGTTGCTCGACCGACCGGCCGAACGGGCTTTGGCCGGCCGGGTCGCAGATTCTTTGCGTTTTGGTTATGCGCAGCATGTTCACGAATCTGCGGAATCGTTGGCGGGCATGGACTTTAGGCGCGCGCCGTCCCGGATCCCGAGCCCGGCGGGCTTCGCGAGATAACCGATTTGCGCCTCGCGGGATGCACCCGACATCGCATAGCCGTTATCGATCGGCAGGTGAGCTCGGTACGCGCGGTCCTGGCCCGAGACGCTACAGATCAGCGCCCTCATGCCGCCCTCCTGAGTTCGTGGCGCGGGTACCCCGTGAGTCTGACGGCAGGGCGGCCGTGGACCCGCCGCCATGCGTTCATATTGAAGCATCCATGCAGCATGGTCGGACCTGCGGATCAGCCGCGGGGAGGAGCGCAACACCCGCTCGAGGTGGATCGCATGCTCGACTGTCCCCGTAAGACCAGCCTTGGGCGCGCTGGTCGCGCCCTGTCGAGCGTTCGGCGGGCCGCGATGTTTACGCGCCTTGGCGAGCTTGTGCAATGTGGATCACACACCGAGGGAAAGTCGTGATTACGGCCGATGCCCTGGAGGTGCGTCCTCCGTCGCCGAACGAATGAATTCGCCAGTTACGCCACGAGATACGGCCCGCTGAGGTAGCGTCCCCCTTGATGTGGGCCTTACTGGTGGTAACCGGGTTGGGGATGGCGATCGATCCCGTGCGGTTGGGACTCGCCGTCGTGATGCTGTCCCGCCGTAGTCCCATGCGCAATCTCCTGGCTTTCTGGCTGGGCGGCATGGTGGCAGGTGTCGGCATCGCGACAGCTGTGCTGTTGCTAATGCGCGACGTCGCGTTGGCGGCCATTCGAAGCGCCGCAGACGCAATCTCAGAGGTCAGGGCAGCGGTCATCATCTTCTCCGGCCCGCGCCTCATGATCACCGTCGGCGTGCTTTCCCTGGTGGTCTTAGCTGTCATGTTGGCCCGCGAAAGGGCGGCCAAACGGGTCGTTGCCGGACCGACAACCGTGAGCAGCGGCAGTACTGCGGTCCTAATGGAGGACCAGCGCCCCAAGAGCGCGTTCGCGCGCCTCGGGGCCCGCACCCAGGAGATGCTGGACTCCGATGCCGTCTGGCCGGCATTCCTGGTCGGCATGGGATCGACGTTCCCCCCTTACGAAGGTGTGGTTCTGCTCACATTCATCATGGCCTCCGGCACCGGCATCTTCACGCAGTTCTCCGTCTTCATCGTGTTCACGGTCATGGTGCTTGCGGTCATCGAGATCCCCCTGGTCAGCTATTTGGTCAGGCCTGAGAAGACTCTGGCGCTGATGCTCAGGATGCAGACCTGGCTGCAGACTTACCGCATGAAGATCACCCAAGCCGTCCTCGGTATCGGAGGGGTTATATGGGTGACGCAGGGTATTACCGCTCTCTGACAGCGGTACTAAGGGCATCACATCGGTGAAACCCGACGACGCTTGTGACCAGCGGCCGACGGTCTCGGTGTGCGTGCCGATGTACAACAACGGCGCCACGATCGAGCGTTGCCTGCGCAGCATCCTGGACCAGGACGGCGTCGACTTCGAGATCATCGTCGTCGACGACGACTCGTCGGACGACGGCGCCGCCGTCGCCGCCGCGATGCTGCGGCCCGGAGACCGGCTGGTCAAGAATCAGCCCCGCCTCGGCCTCAACGGGAACCACAACAAATGCCTGGAACTGGCTCGCGGCACGTGCGTCCAGTTCGTGCATGGCGACGACTGGCTGCTGCCCGGCGCACTGGCGACGCTATCCCCATACTTCGAGGACCCGGCCGTCGGGCTCGCGTTCGCGCCCCGGCAGGTCGTGGGCAACGACGAGCGGTGGAAGCGCATGTACGGCAAGATGTACACGCACTTTCGCAACCTCCGGGAACGCAATGACGGGCGCGATTTGGTGCGGCAGGCGGCGCTGGGGGGCCTGAGGGACAACTGGGTCGGCGAGCCCACCTGCGTGATGTTCCGGCGCCGGCTGGCACTCGACGTCGGGGGCATGCGCAACGATATCTACCAGCTCGTTGACCTGGACTTCTGGTTGCGCCTGATGGTGCGATCGACGGTTTGCTTTGTGCCACGGGAACTGTCGGTGCGCAGTCACATGAAGGGGACCGAAACGACGCACCTTATGACGTCGCGGGGCTACGTGCTCGATCAGCTGCGCATTCTCAGTTGGCTGGCCGTCGACCCGGCGTCATCCCGCTCGATCCGGATCATCGCGCGGCTCTGGTGGTTTCCCGCATGGCTGGCGCTGGTCGTGGAGATCGCGGTCTTCGGGCCGCAGCGGGCGCAGCACCTGAAGACCTTGGCGGCGGCGACTTTTCGCGAGTTCCCCCGCGCCCGCGCGCTAGCCGTGAATCTCGGCGGTCAAGTCGAATTCGTCGAACGTGCGTAAGACGTCCTCGCGCAGCCCGGCTTGGGAGTTCGCCCGGCCGGCCAGGTAGGCGTTGACCGCAAGGAAGATTTTTCCGTTCACCCGCCCCGAAGCGACGAACAGTTGCCCACCCATGCGTTCGAGGGCGCGCCGGTTGATGCCCGGTTCGATCAGTCGCCCAGAGGCGTAGTCGGCGTCGGTTCCGTCCGGGCGGTTGGTCGCCGGGGGCATATCCCCGACGTTGGAGCAGCCGATGGGAAGGCTGGCGGCGCCCAATCCCATTCCCGCCGCCCGCCGAGCGGCCCATTTGGGCGCCAGCGAGGCGAGCGGCAGCGGCCCCAGCAGCTCCTCGGTGATCTCGGTGAGGTCGGCGAACGCTTGCTTGAACTTCAGACGGACCTCCGCGAGGTCGGAGGACAGGCGCGCCGGGTCGACCGAAACGGTCGGGAATACCACCGCGTTGCCACGCGTGTCGTCCTCGGTGCGGTCGCTGACCGGGAACGCCAGCGTGACCGTTCCGTCGTCGCAGACGCGCCCCATTCGCACGCCGAGCCTGCCCGCGAAACCCGCGAGAAGCGTGAAGCTGTTTCCGCCAATGGTTTTCGCGCACGCATCCCAGGCCGTCACGTCGACATAGGCCGTCAGGTAGGGCACCACGACGGGCCGGTCGTGGGCGGCCCGGCGCGGCGAAGGCGGTGGCGACGTCATCGAGGCAACGACGTCTTTGCGCCGGTGTCGGGCGATGCGCGCCGTGGCCGCCACCGCCCGCGCCAGCTCGGGAGCCGACGCGATCGTTTGCCGGGCGTCCTGTAGCGCGGCCCGTCCGCGGGTGCGCGAACCGGGGCCCGGGTAGCCCAGGTGGCGGGTTCGCCCCTCCGCCGCGTCGGAGATGGCCTGCAGGATCCCGAGCCCGTCGACCAGGGTGTGCGACGTCGTCAGGCACACCGCGGTCCCGCCGTCCTCGAGGGGGAGGACCCCGAGATGCCAGCCGGGCCCGTACTCGGGGTCCAGGGGCAGGCAGGCCCGCTCATAAAGCCAGGCGTTCAGATCCGCACGGGAGCGCGGTGTTTCGGCGATCTCGATGTCGCCGAGTCCGCGCGAGATCACCCAGCGGTCACGCGCGAAAGGCAGCGACGACGGTTCGACCAGCCGTCCCAGCAACCCGTATCCGAGGTTTCGGTGGAAGCGGCGCAATCCGTCAACGTTTGCGGGACGGTTGTAAATCCAGTTGAACTGCACGTGCGCCCCGTAGCCAAGCGCCCGCAGACCCAGGAAAGACGCCTGGTCCATGTGTGCGAGTCGATTGTCCACCGCGTACACGGTAGTTTATCTGCCAGCAGGGGCGGAGCGCTTTGTGCGCGGGGGAGACATCGGGGCGGCCGGGGGGCCGCGCGGTCGTAACCTGGCCGTTCCGGGCCGGAAACGCTTTCGACGAAGGTAGTGTGTTGTCCGTGGTTCAGTCATCTATACCCGGTGTGCTGCGCGAACGCGCGAGCTTGCAGCCCAACGACGTAGCGTTCACATACCTTGACTACGACCAGGATTGGGACGGCGTCCCACACACCCTGACGTGGTCGGAGCTGTACAAGCGCGTGGTGAACCTCGGCGAGCAGCTCAGGGCCAGCGGGTCGCCCGGTGACCGGGCGCTCATCCTCGCCCCCCAGGGTATGGACTACGTCCTGGGCTTTCTCGGTGCCCTGCAGGCCGGGCTGGTTGCGGTTCCGCTTTCGGTGCCCTACGGCGGTGCGCACGACGAACGCACCATCTCGGTGCTGGCCGACACCTCGCCGGCCGTCGTCCTCACGACGTCCGCGGTCATCGACAATGTCGCCGCGTCGGTGCAGTCTGGAGAGGCGAAATCCGCGCCCTCGATCGTCGAACTCGATTTGCTGGACCTCGAAACCCGGCAGCGCCCCACCGGCCCGAGACCGCGCGCCGGCGCCGGCGACGGGTCGGACTTCATCTACCTGCAGTACACGTCCGGATCCACCCGCACGCCCGCGGGTGTCATGGTGTCGAGCAAGAACGTCTTCGCCAACTTCGAGCAGATCATGGGCGACTTCTTCGCACCCGAGGGCGGGGTGCCGCCTCCGGACATCACGGTGGTGACCTGGCTGCCGCTCTACCACGACATGGGGCTCTTGTTGGGCATCATCATGCCGATCCTGGCCGGCGTGCCGACGCTGCTGTCCAGCCCGGTGGGATTCTTGCAGCGACCGGCCCGCTGGATGCACATGCTGGCCAACAACGGGTGCACGATCTCGGCGGGGCCGAACTTCGCCTACGAGCTCGCGGTGCGCAAGACGTCCGACGACGACATGGCCGGGTTGGACCTCGGCAGTGTGCACACGATCCTCAACGGCAGCGAGCGCGTGCAGCCCGCCACCCTCAAGCGATTCGCGGATCGCTTCGCCCCCTTCAACTTCGACCCCCGGGCGATCCGGCCCTGCTACGGCATGGCGGAGGCCACGGTGTACATGTCGACCCGCCAGGTGGGCGATCCGCCCGAGATCGGTTATTTCGACTCCGAGAAGCTGCCCGGCGGCGAGGCGGTGCGGTGTGAAACCGGCAGCGGCACACCGCTGGTCAGCTACGGCAGCCCCACATCGATGCTGCACCGCATCGTCGACCCCGACACCGGTCGCGAGTGCCCGGAGGGGACGGTCGGCGAGATCTGGGTGCACGGCGAGAACGTCGCCGCCGGCTATTGGCAGAAGCCCGAAGAGACGGCCCGCACCTTCGGCGCGAAGATCGTCGAGCCGTCGCAGGGCACACCCGAAGGCCCCTGGCTGCGAACCGGCGACTCCGGCTTCTTCTCCAGCGGCGAGATGTTCATCATCGGACGGATCAAGGACCTGCTGATTGTCTACGGGCGCAACCATTCTCCCGACGACATCGAGGCGACCATCCAGGAGATCACCGCGGGACGTTGCGCCGCGATTGCGGTTCCCGACAAGGGTGTCGAGAAGCTGGTCGCGATCATCGAGATGAAGAAGCGCGGCGCCTCCGAGGAGGAGGCCGCGGACAAACTGCGGGGCGTCAAACGCGAAGTCACCTCCGCGATTTCGAAATCTCATGGCCTGAAGGTGGCGGATCTCGTTCTCGTATCACCGGGTTCGATACCCATCACCACGAGTGGCAAGATCAGGCGATCGCAGTGCGTCGAGCTCTACCGGCAGGACGAGTTCGTCCGGTTGGACGCGTAAGCGTTTCGGGATTCTCTGAACGCCGAGATCGACGCTAGCGCGTAGTCCCCTCGTACTTCTTCGCGCCCACGTCAATCTCGGCGAAGATTTTCGAGGCTAGGGAAGCGGGTGCTTCCCGTTGCCGTTGGTGGGCTGCTGCGCCGGGGCGCCCGTCCCGAACAGCGGCAGCGGATTGCCGAGGTCGTCGTCGGCCGATTGTTCGCTGTGCCCGTTGCCGTTCGAATGCCCGTTTCCGTTGGCGCCGACCGTGATTGGTCGGGGCGACAAGAAGTCCTGGCCAAACAGCGGTAGCGGGTGGCCGAGATAGCGATCGCCCTTGTGGCTGCCATTGCCATTCGTGGGCCGGGCGGACCCCAACCCCGGATCGCGCAGATCGTCGGTCAGCTGACCCGACAGGCCGCTGAGGTCGAACAGCGGGAGCGCGTGGTTGGAAAGACGTTGTCTCTTCGACCGTTTCCCGTTCTTGGCGGACGCGGCGCCGGACGCCGTCTTGGCAGCGCCGTTGGGCCGTGTCCGACGCGACTTGGTCCGCGGCTTGTGCCCGGGCGGGACCAGTTTCAGGCGAACGAGCAGGTCGTCGGGAATCAACGGCTCGCTCGGCGCGCTCGTCGCCGAGGACGCGGCCGCCGGCCCCAGGGCGGCCGGGCTGGGAATGACCTTCATCTTGACCAGCTGGTCGGTCAGCTGGTTGAGCTGGTGCTGCTTCTTCTGGTGGGCCGCGTACACCTGGGCGGGGGTCTTGCCGAGGTGTGAGGGCCACCAGTTCTTTTGGCCGATCAGCGCGGCCATGGCCGGCACGGTGATCGAGCGCACCAGGAACGTGTCGATGAGAATGCCCATCCCGAGGATGAAGCCGGCCTCGGCCATGGTGTAGATGCTGGCGCTCATCAACCCGAACATCGAGGCCGCGAAGATCAGGCCGGCCGACGTGATAACGCCGCCGGTGGAACCCACGGTGCGAATGACGCCGACCCGCACGCCGTGCGGTGACTCGTCGCGGATGCGCGAGATGAGCAGCATGTTGTAGTCCGCGCCGACCGCGACCAGCAGGATGAAGGACAGCCCGGGCAGGCTCCAGTGCAGGTTCTGCCCGAGCAGCAGCTGGAACACCAGGACGCCCAAACCCATTGCGGACAGGTAGGAAAGCAGCACCGAACCGATGAGGTACAGGGGCGCGACGACCGCACGCAACAGGCCGACCAGGATCAGGAACACGATCATGATCGTGGCGAAGACGATGTAGCCGATGTCGTTGTTGTAATAGCTACGCGTGTCGGCGAGCCCGCTCGGCACACCGGCCACCTGCACCGTGGCGTCCGACAGGTCGGTGTTGGGCTGCGCCGACTGCGCGGCCTTGATGATCTTCGGGATCTGATCCATGGCGTCCGTGGAGAACGGGTTGAGTCCGCTCTGGATCAGATACCGCGCCGCGTGCCCGTCGGGGGACAGGAAGATCGCGGCGCCCTGCTTGAATTCGTCCCTGGTCAGGATCTGCGGTGGGATGTTGAACCCGGACATCGACGGCTTGTTGTCGGTGTCGTGCTTCATGGTCAGCAGGAATTGCGACGCCTCGTTGAGGCCGCTGCCGATCTGTCGGGTCGAATCGACGAGTTGTTTCACCCCACCGGCGATCGCGCGGCTGCCGTCGGCAAGCGCGTTGGCGCCCTGTTGCGCCTGGCTCATCGTGTTCTGCAGATCTCTGATCGTCTTCATGGCGGCCGAGGCCTGAGTTAGCGTTTGCTGGGCTGTGTTCAGCGTTTGCCCGACGGTCTGCGATTTGCCGGCCGCTTGCAGGTTGTGGGCCATGATCTTGATCGAGTTGAGGGTGCCGTCGTTGTTTGCCTGCACCATCGCGGCCAACCCGGAACGTGAGCTCACGCAGCCCGGGTCGGCGTTGCAATCCGGGCTGTTGTTGAGGGCGTTCAACATCGGCGTGGCCCACGCGGCGATGTTCTCGCTGTTCACGGTGGACATGTTGAGGTTGTCGCCGAGCGTCTTCATCCGCCCGGTGAGGGCGGCGCCCTGGTCGAGCGCGGCGATGGTGCTATCGCCCCCTGCCATCTGCTCCATCGCCGTCAGCGCCGAGACCGCCGGGCCGAGGCTGGTGACGGCGCCGGTGACCTGATCGCGCAGCATCGCGAGGGCGTCGGCCAACTGATTGGAGCCGTTGACCAGGCGGTCCAGATCGCTGCCATGCTCGTTGATCTGGCGGGATCCGTCGTCGAGCTTGTTGCCCACCTCACCGGCCTGGAACGAGATCTTCGTCTGCTCCAGCGGTTCGCCGTTCGGCCTGGTCAACCCCCGCACCATCGTGATGTCGGGCAGCTGGCTCACCCGGGCGGCCATCTGCTCCAGGTCCGCGAGGGCCGCCGGAGTCCTCAGGTCGTGGGAGGGCGACTTGATGAACAGCACCATGGGTGTCAGCGCGTTCGCCGGGAAATGGCGATTCATCACGTCATATCCCTTGGAGCTGTCCACGGAGGCGGGCATCGTCTTGAGGTCGTCGTAGTTGAAGCGCATCACGGCCGTACAACTGGCCAAACCGATGAGCACGATCAGGCTTCCGATCAGGTGGACGCGCGGCCGGCGCACGACGCGCGTGCCCATGATTCGCCACATCCGAGTGGTGAGGTCGCGACGCGGCTTGATCCAGCCACGACGTCCGGCGAGCACCAACAGGGCGGGCAACAGGGTGATCGCGCACAGGAATGCCACGATGACCGAAATCGAAATCGCCGGACCGACCGTCGAAAACACTTCAAGCTTGGTGAAGACCATCGCGAGGAACGCGACCGCGACAGTGGCCGCCGACGCGGCGATCACCTTGCCGATCGACATCAGCGCCATCTTGACCGATTCGTCGGACGTGTGGCCCTTTCGCACGTAGTCGTGATATCGGCTGATCAGAAAGACGGCATAGTCCGTTCCCGCCCCGACCATGACGGCGGTCATCAGGACGAGGGTCTGCAGGGCGAACGGCAGGCCGATCTCGGTCAGCCCGGACAGGACGCCCTGCGACGTCCCGATCGACGCACCGATGTTGATCAGCGGTACCAACATCGTGATGATGTTGCGGTAGATCAGGAAAAGGATCCCCAGCACCGACACCACGGTGCCGATCTCAATGAAATGCGCGTCTTCCAGCGCCATTTCGGTCGCGTCGGCGATCGTGGCCAGCGGCCCGCTGACGTGAGCGGTCAGCGAGGTTCCCGCGGTGATCTCTTTCGCGATGTCTTTGACGTGGTGGTAGCCCGCAATCGTCGACGGCGCGGTGCCGGCGCCGGGGAACGAGATCGGCAGGATGAAGGCCTTGCCGTCCTTGCTCGCCAGGACCTCGCGCATCTGGGGGTTGCTCAGGAAGTCCTGCACCGTCATCTTGTCGGTCTTGTCCTGGCGCAGCCTGTCCACCAGCTTGGCGTAGACGGCCTCGTCGGCGGGTGTGATGCCGTTCTCGTCGCTGAGCAGGATCATCAGCAGGGAACCGCCGCCGCCCAGCGGATTGTCGCCGCCCCCGTCCCCGGCGGCGTCCGGGGCCTTCTTGGCGTCTCCGCCGGCTTTAGGGGCGCCGGGCATAGCGAAGGCTTTGGCCATTTCCTGATTGACGACCACCGTCGGGGCGTTGTCCGGGAGGGCCTTCGGCTCGCGCTTGCTGGCCTGGACCGGCAACGGCGGAAATACCAGGGCTAGGGTGACCGCCACCCCGATCCAGCCCGCGATGACAAGCAGGGGCCACCGCACGACGATGTCGCCTATGCGGTCGAAGATTCCCCCAGGCTTGGCTGCCTCGCCCGTGCCAGTCCGGCTCGACACGCAACCACCCTACAATCCGGCGCACAGTCGCGTGGGCTAATCAAGATCTGGGCGCTGACCGTGACATTGCTGTGATCTTGGCGTTGAACGTGCTGGTCAGGACCGCAATTGCCGGTCGCGAAGCGGTCAAGGCGGCTATTCGCCGTGTAGGGCCGCGTATCCGTGCAACACTCTCCCCGTGGCTATCAAATACCGCCTGCAATCCAACCCGCTCGTCGGCAAGCTCACCACGAAGTACTTTCTGCCCCTTGGCACCCGCCAGGTCGGGGACGACGTGGTCTTCTTCAACTTCGGCTACGAAGAGGACCCCCCGATGGGCCTGCCATTGGCGCCGTCCGACGAACCCAACCGCTACTGCATCCAGCTCTATCACGTGACCGCCTCGCAGGTGGATCTCACCGGCAAGAAGGTGCTGGAGGTCAGTTGCGGGGCCGGCGGGGGCGCGTCCTACATCGTGCGGAACCTGGGCCCGGCCTCCTATACCGGGCTGGATCTGAACCCCGCCAGCATCGATAAGTGCCGGGAACGCCACCAGCTGCCCGGCCTGGATTTCGTCCAGGGCGATGCCGAAAACTTGCCCTTCGGCGACGGCTCCTTCGACGCGGTGGTCAACGTCGAGGCATCGCACCAGTACCCCCACTTCTCCCGCTTCCTCGAGGAGGTGGCGCGCGTGCTGCGGCCCGGGGGGCATTTCCTGTACACCGATTCCCGCCGCGCTCCCGTCGTCGGCGAGTGGGAGGCGGCGCTGGCCGCCGCGCCGCTGCGCAAGGTCTCGGAACGGGACATCGACGCGGAGGCCAAGCGCGGGCTGGACGCCAACACGCGGCGGACCCAGCAGCAGATCAGTGACCGCCTGCCCGGATTCATGAACTCCCTGATCCGTTACGGCGTCGGGGTGATGGACTGGGATCTGCGCCGCTCCGGGGGCTTCTCTTACCGCGTCTACCACTTCGTCAAGGATTGATGGGCTCGACTCCGTCATGAAGTTTGCGTTGGCGAGCTACGGAACTCGCGGCGATATCGAGCCGTGCGCCGCCATCGGCCGGGAGCTGCAGCGCCGTGGGCACGACGTGCGGGTTGCCGTGCCGCCCAACCTGATCGGCTTCGTCGAGTCGGCCGGGCTGCCCGCCGTCGCCTACGGGCAGCGGGATTCCCAGCGGCAGCTGGACGAGGATTTCCTGCATAACTCGTGGAAGTTCCAAAACCCGGTCAAGCTGGCGCGTGAGGCGATGGAGCCGGTCCGGGCGGGCTACGAAGAGCTGGGCGCCGCGCTCACGTCGCTCGTGGACGGGGTCGACCTGCTGCTGACCGGTCAGCTCTATCAGGAGGTCGCCGCGAATGTCGCGGAGCGCTATGACATTCCGTTGGCCGCGTTGCACTTCTACCCGATGCGGCCCAACGGCCAGGTGGCGTTTCCCGCGCGGCTGCCCGCGCCCCTGGTGCGCTCGACGATGAAGACCCTCGACTGGATGTATTGGCGGTTCACGCGGGGCGCCGAGGACGCGCAGCGCCGGGATTTGGGCCTGCCGAAGGCCACTTGCCCTGCGCCGCAACGGATGTCGGAACTTGGCGCGCTGGAGATCCAGGCGTACGACGCGCTGTGTTTTCCCGGGTTGGCCGAGGAATGGGGCGCCCGGCGGCCGTTCGTCGGCGCGCTGACCATGGAGTCGCCCACCGATGCCGACGACGAGGTCGCGTCGTGGATCACCGCCGGAACGCCGCCGATCTATTTCGGATTCGGCAGCATGCCCGTCGGGTCGCCCGCCGATCTGGTCACGATGATCGGCGGGGCCTGCGCGGAGCTGGGCGAGCGGGCGCTGATCTGCTCGCGGGCGCAGGACGGCGGCGTCCCCGCATTCGACCACGTGAGGGTGGTCTCGGCGGTCAATCACGCCGCCATATTTCCGATCTGTCGCGCCGTTGTGCACCACGGCGGTTCCGGTACGACGGCCGCGGGCTTACGGGCCGGCGTCCCGGCGCTGATCCTCTGGATCACCTCCGATCAGCCGATCTGGGCGGCCCAGATCAAACAGCTGAAAGTCGGCTCGGCCCGCCGTTTCTCGAGCACCAGCCGCAAAACGCTGGTCGCCGACCTCAGGTCGGTCCTCGCGCCCGACTATGTCAGCCGGGCGCGTGACATCGCCTCGCGGATGACCAAGCCCGCCGAGAGCGTCGCCAGCGCCGCCGACCTGCTGGAAAAAGCCGCCCGACGCGGGGGTTTGGACTGATGTCGGAACGCCCCGCGGGGTTGCGCGGCTCGGGGTACGCTCCCGGTGTGTCCCTACTGATCACCGTGCCGGTCTTCGGCCAGCACGAGTACACACACGCGCTCGTAGCGGATTTGGAGCGCGAGGGCGCCGACTATCTGATCGTCGACAATCGGGGCGACTACCCGAAGATCGGCAACGAACGCGTCGCCACGCCGGGAACGAACCTGGGGTGGGCCGGGGGGAGCGAGCTCGGCTTCCGAACCGCGTTCGCGGAGGGCTACTCCCACGCGATGACGCTCAACAACGACACCCGGCTGTCCCGGGGATTCGTCGCTGCCCTGCTCGACCCGCGCCTGCCCGCGGACGTCGGGATGGTGGGGCCGCTGTTCAACATCGGATTCCCCTACGCGGTGGTCGAGGGAATACCGGACGCCGCGAGCTACGTTCCGCGGCCGCAGTATCGGGTGGTGCCCGCCATCGAGGGGACGGCGCTGGTGATGTCCCGGGAATGCTGGGACGCCGTCGGGGGAATGGATCTCGACACCTTCGGCCGCTACGGCTGGGGGCTCGACCTCGACCTCGCGCTGCGGGCACGAAAAGCCGGATTCGGCGTGTACACAACGGAAATGGCCTACGTCAACCACTTCGGGCGCAGGACCGCCAAGGTTCACTTCGGCGGCCTGAAGTACCACTGGGGCTCCAGCCGGGCGATGATCCTGGGGTTGCGCAAGACGCACGGCTGGTTCGCGGCCATGGGCATCCTGCGCGAGATGGGGGCGGCACACCACCGCAAGTGGTACAAGTCTTACCCGCTCGTCCAGCGCGACGCGGCCGCCAGCCGGCAGCCGTAGCGGCACCGGTCTTTTAGACGCCGACGCGGACGGTCTGCTCCAGCAGGTCGGCGGCGGTGACCACCCCGACGGCCGGTTTGGACATCTGCGGTGCGATCTCACCGGCCCGGGCCACGCAGTCCGGCGCGAGGATCTTGCGCAGCTGCCTGACCAACGATTTGCAGGTGATGTTCGAAAGCTTCTTGGCGGAGCCGACTTTCAGCCGTTTGACCTGGGTCGCCCAGATGAACTGGTCGGCCACGTCCCACAGGATGAGCGTCGGGAGCCCGGCCCGTAGGCTCGCCGCCGTCGTGCCCGCGCCGCCGTGGTGGACGGCCGCGCGGCACATGGGCAAGATCGTGCTGTAGTTGACGTGCCCGACCAGCTTGATGTGCTCACGATGCGCAGCGGGTTCGGAGCCATCGGCGCCGGAATAGATCAGCGCGCGTTCGCCCAACTCGGCGCAGGCGTCGGCGATCATGGCCACCGTCTCGGCGGGGGAGCTGACGGGGGTGCTGCCGAATCCGAAGTAGATCGGCGGCTTTCCCGCGGCGATCCAGGACGCGACTTCGTCGTCGGTGTCCGCGGCCAACTCCAGGGTCAACGAACCCACGAAGGGGCGCTTGCCATTCCACTCCGCCGCCAGCCCGGGGAACATGGCCCGGTCGTAGGCCTGGATTTCCAGCGTTCCGCCGTCGCCCATCCGCTGCCACGCGGGAACCGTCGTGGGCGGCAGACCCAGCTCGCGGCGCTGCGCGTCCTCGTCCGCCTTGGTGAAGCGCGAATACAGCCACCAGCCCGCCGACAGCGTGGTGCGGACGATCGGCGCCGGCGACGGCAGAAACGGAACGCCGATCTGACCGTTGACCCGGACCGGGAAGTGGTGCAGTCCCGCCACCGGAATGTCGTAGTATTCCGCGACATTCGCCACGACGCCGTGGTACGTCTGGCCCGTCAGCAGCAGGTCCGCCCCGTCGGCCAGCGAGGTGAGCGTCCGGCTCATCTCCGCCCAGCCCTCGACGAAAAGCGACTTGAAGGTGCGCATGAAGTCGGCCGGGTTCTGGGGTTTGAAGGCGTTGTGGGTGAAGTCGGCGACGGCCACCACCTGCTCGCGTGTGTCCGGCCCGTAGGCGACGGCGGGCACCCCGGCTGACTCGACGAAGTCAACCAGGTTGGGCGGCACCGCCATTCGGACATCGTGCCCCCGGCGACGCAGTTCCACGCCGACCGTGGCACCGGGCTCGATGTCGCCGCGGGTACCGTGGGCCGCCAACACAAACTTCATCGACGGAGCTCAGCCTTTCACTTCGCTCGAGGACGAAGCGCTTCGCAGCTTACCTGGCTACGCGAACCGGCACCGCGGCCAGCGTGCCCGCGACGACCCGGGCGAACACCGACTTCAACGCCTCCGTGTAGCGAATCACCGATTCGCGGGCGACCGGGTTGTTCGGGTAGGACACCATGATCGAGACCTCGTCGAACAGCCGGAACACCGTCGAGTACATGTATGCCGGGCTGCGGCCATCGGTGAACGCGGTCGCGTTCACGCCATCCAGAGCGGTGGCGACGATGCCGGATAGCGGAGGCAGCCCGGCGTCCATGTAGCTCATCATGGTGAACTGGGGTCCGTGCTTGCGTAGCCACGGCGCCAGTTCCAGGACGCGGTCGAACGGCACGTTCGCCAGATCCATGTTCGAGTCGAAGGAGGCCTGCGCGGCGCGGGCGGTCTCCTCGAACGAGTTCGGGTCGACCGGAACGGTGAACGGCACCACGCCGGTGAACCAGCCCACCGTCATGAAGTCCGCCGGGCTCTTCCGCTTGTCGGTGGGCGTCAGCCCGTAATACGTTTCCGCGCCGCACAATTCGTAGTGAGCCAGGGCGGCGCAGGCGAACAGGCCGCCGCTGAACCGGGCGCCCGCCTGCCGGCACAGGGCCTCGAACTGGGCCGTCTGCTCCGGGCCCAGCAGCCGCTCCACGTGGGTGTCCCCGCCGCACGGGATCGACTGGTCGCCCAGCGGCAGCGGGAAGTCCGGGAGGGTTCCGCCGTTGGCCTCGGCGAATTCGATCCACTTGCGCACCTCCGGGGACTCCAGCGTCATCCCCGACACGATCGCGCTTTCCCGCACGCAGAAGTCGTCGTAGCTGGCCGCCGGCGGCAGCGAGACCGGCGCCTTGCCCTCGATGAGCGCGGTGTAGTTCATCACGATCTCGACGTACAGACCCGCGAGCAACATCGGGTCGCAGTGCAGGTGGTCGACGACCGCGTACAGCGAGAAGCGGTCGTCGTGCTGGATGATGCCCAACCTGAAGCAGTCCCACTGCAGCGGGTCGGGCGTGGCCAGCACGTGGTCGCGCCATTCGAGCTCCGTCATCACGCCGTACTCCTTGGCGACGAACTGGATGTCGCGCGGGTTCTTCAGGGTGTGGCGCACGATTTTCTTGTCGTCCGTGTACTCGAACCAGCTGTGGTACGTCGCGTGGCGCCGCAGGTGCGCGTTGATGACGTAGCTCATGGCGCGGATGTCGCAGCGCCCCGGCACGTCCCAGGAACCCATGATCGCCCGGGAGTAGTCGAGACCGCGCTCGCCGAACTCGACGAACCCACGAATGTGGCCCGCCTGCATAGAGCTGGGCGGCACCGGGCTCACCGGCGCCTGCCGAGCCTTCGCGATGCAGCCGGGCGTCGGCTGCCACGTCACGACGGTTCCCGGGCCGGGGTACCAGTCGTACGCGTTGCCAACTCGCAGGCTGTCGTGCTCAGAGCCTCCACCGATGAACACGTTTCCCTCCTTCTAATACCGGCCTAAGCAGTGCAGTCGACTTTGACGTAGGACTTATCTCACGCGGGTGCTGCAGCGCCCTCCTTAGGAGCCAGCTTCGAAAACAGGTGATCCGCCAAGCCGCGCACCGAGGTGATGTCGGCCGACGTGATGCGAACCCCCGTCTGTGCCTCGATGTGCGTGCGCAACTCGAGGTTGCCCAGCGAGTCGAGGCCGTACTCGGAAAGCGGGTGATCCACGTCGATGTTGCGGCGCAGGATCAGGCCGATCTGCTCGGAGAGCAGGCGCCGCAGCCGGGCGGGCCACTCCTCGAGCGGCAGCTCGGACAGCTCGGCGCGCAGTTTGCTTGAGCCCGAACGCTTTTCACCCGCCGACTTGAACATCTCGAGGAACTTGCTGCGTTCCGCGAAGGACGCGATCCACGGAGTCCCGATGAGCGGGCTGTAGCCCGTGTACGCGCGGTCGTGGCGCAGCAGCGCCTCGAACGCGTAGGCGCCCTCGTCGGGAGCGATCGCGGCGCCGCTGCCTTCGGCGAAGTCCGCGCCGCGGCCGATCTCGCCCCAGGCGCCCCAGGCGATCGACGTGGCCGGCAGGCCCTGCGCGCGCCGCCAGTGGGTGAAGGCATCCAACCAGCTGTTGGCCGCGGCGTAGGCGCCCTGGCCCGGCGAGCCCAGCAGGGCCGCCGCAGACGAGAACGAGCAGAACCAGTCCAGGTCAGCTGATGCGGTGGCCTCGTGCAAGTTCCACGCGCCGTACACCTTTGGCGCCCAGTCACGGTCGATCAGCTCGTCGGTGATGTTGGTCAGGGTGGCGTCCTCGACCACCGCGGCGGCGTGCAGCACGCCCCGCAACGGCAGCCCGGTGGCGGTCGCCGTGGCCACCAGCCGCTGTGCGACGTCGGCCTGCGCGATGTCACCGCACTCCACGATCACGTCAGAACCTATCGCTCGGACGAGCTCGATCGTTTCAAGCGCCTTCTGTGAGGGCTCCGAACGCGAGGTGAGCACGATCCGGCCCGCCCCGGCCGCGGCCATCTTCTCGGCCAGGAACAGCCCGAGGCCGCCCAGACCACCGGTGATGATGTAGGAGCCGTCGCGCCGGAAGACCGGTGCCTGCTCGGGCGGCAGCACCACGCTGCTGCGGCCGGCCCGCGGGATGTCGAGGATGAGCTTGCCGGTGTGCTCGGCCGCGCTCATCACGCGAATCGCAGTGGCCGCCTCGGAGAGCGGGTAGTGCGTGCTCTCGGGCATCGGCAGCGCGCCCTCGGCCGTCAGCCGGTAGACGGTGCTCAGCACCTGGCTGACCTGACTCGGGTGGCTGACCGACATCAGGCCCAGGTCCACGCCCCAGAACGCCAGGTTGCGACGGAACGGGAAGAGACCCAGCTTGGTGTCCCCGTAGATGTCGCGCTTGCCGATCTCGACGAACCGTCCGCCCAGGGCGAGCAGCTTGATCCCGGCCAGCTGCGCGGCACCGGTCACCGAGTTGAGCACGATGTCGACGCCGTAGCCGTCGGTGTCGCGCCGGATCTGCTCGGCGAACTCGACCGTGCGCGAGTCGTAGACGTGCTCAATTCCCATGTCGCGCAACAGCTGTCGACGCTGCTCGCTGCCGGCCGTGGCGAAGATCTCGGCCCCTGCTGCGCGGGCGATGGCGATCGCCGCCTGCCCGACACCGCCGGTGCCCGAGTGGATCAGCACCTTGTCGCCGGCCGTGATCCGGGCCAGTTCGTTCAGCCCGTACCAGGCGGTGGCGTGCGCGGTGGTCACCGCGGCCGCCTGCGCGTCGCTCAGCCCCTCGGGCAGCGTGGTGGCCAGGCGCGCGTCACACGTGACGAACGTGGCCCAGCAGCCGTTGGGGGACATGCCGCCGACGTGGTCGCCGACCTTGTGATTGGTGACGTCGGGTCCGACGGCCGTGACCACGCCCGCGAAGTCCGTGCCCAGCTGGGGCAGGATGTTGTCCAGGCTCTGGTAGCGGCCGAACGCGTTCAGTACGTCGGCGAAGTTGATGCTCGACGCGGTGACCGCCACCTCGATCTGCCCCGGTCCCGGCGGAACCCGGTCGAACGCGGCGAACTCCATCGTCTGCAGGTCGCCCGGTGTGCGGATCTGCATCCGCATGCCGTCGGTCTCGTGGTCGACGACGGTGGACAGCCGCTCTTCGGGACGCAGCGGGGTGGGGCACAGGCGCGCGCTGTACCACTCGTCGTTGCGCCAGGCCGTCTCGTCCTCGCCGGGGCCCGTCATCAGCAGCTGGCGCACCACCTGCTCGGCGCCGGTCTGCTCGTCGACGTCGATGTGGGTGGTGTGCAGGTGCGGGTGCTCGGCGCCGATCACCCGCAGCAGGCCGCGCAGGCCGCCCTGGTCGAGGTTGGGGACGTCCTCCGACAGCACCTTTTGGGCGTTCCGGGTGACGACGAACAACCGGGGCGACTCGCCCTGCAGTTCCGGGAGCTCACGGGCGATGCGCACCACGTGGTGCACCAAATCACCGCCACGCACGGCGCTTTCGTCGTCCGGGTTGCCGTTCTTCGGCTCCGTCACCACGACCACGCCGGCGAACCCGCCCTTCTCGACCTCGTCGCGCAGCCGTCCGGCCATGGCCTGGTGATCGGCCTGGTGCGGCCAGGACAGGGTCTTGCACTCCGCGTCGTGCAGCTTCATTGCGTCGGTGAATGCCGCGGCCACCAGGTCGGCGGCGTCGGAGGTGCTGATCAGCAGCCATGCGCCGGTCTCGGCGGCGGCGGCCTCGGGCAGCTGGCGTTGCTGCCATTCCACCGTCAGCAGGCGCTCCGCCATCACCTTGGCCCGCTCGCCGCTCGGCGAGATTCCGGTGCCCATCTGCAGCCCGCGCACGGTCAGCAGCACGGTGCCGTGCTTGTCCAGCACGTCGAGGTCGGCCTCGACCGCTCCGCCGCTCGCGGAGGTAACCCGCGAGTAGCAGTAGCGGGCGGTGCTGACCGGGCCGTGGACCCGAAGCCGGCGAACACCGAGCGGCAACAGCAGTCCGCCCAGGCTGGCGTTCGCGACGCTGGGGTGCGCGGCGACCGACTGGAAGCAGGCGTCGAGCAGCGCCGGGTGGACCCCGTAATTCGTCTGCTGGGTCCGGATCACGCTGGGCAGCCCGATCTCGGCCAGCACGGTGGTGCCGGTTCCCTCGGCGGTGTGTGCGCCGGCCAGGCCGGTGAAGGCGGGACCGTACTGGATGCCGCACAGGTCCATGGCGTCGCGTAGGTCGGCGCCCTCCAGGCGGCTCGGGTGGGCGTCGAGCAGCTCGTCGATGTCCTGCGCGGACGGCTGGTCTTCGTCGTCGACGTCGTGCAACACCGCGGACGCGCGGCGGGCCTGCACGCCGTCCTCGTTGGTTTCCACCACGAAGGTGAGCGCGCCGGGCGTCTCAGCGGTGGCGGTGAGGCTGATGTGGGTTTCCTCGTCGAGCATCAGCATCTGCTCGAAGCGGACCTCGCGAACCTCGGATGCCTCGCCGAAGACGGTGCGCGCGGCGGCCAGCGCCATCTCGCAGTAGGCCGCACCCGGCAGCGTGGCCGTGCCGTGGACCTGGTGGTCGGCCAGCCAGGGCAGCGTGGCCGTGCCGATGTCGGCCTGCCAGACGTGGCGTTCCGGCTCCTCGGGCAGGCGGACGTGCTGGCCCATCAGCGGGTGCACCGCGACGCTGGAGGCCAGCGCGCGCGAGCTGTGGCCCTCGCGGCTCAACAGCAGCGACCGGTGCGTCCACGCGGGCAGCGGCGCGTCCACCAGGTGACCGCCCGGGTACAGCACGGAGAAGTCGACCGTGGCGCCGGTGGCGTACAGGTCACCCAGCAAGCCGCGCAGGCCGTGGGGCAGCGGCTGTTCGCGCCGCATCGCGGCGAGCGCGGCCACCGTCATGTCGAGGCTGCGGGCGGTCTGGTCGACCGCGTGGGTGAGCAGCGGGTGGGGTGAGAGCTCGCCGAAGACGCGGTAGCCGTCTTCCAGCGCCGCCTGCACCGCGGCCGAGAAACGGACCGTGTGACGCAGGTTGTCGACCCAGTAGTTGGCGTCGCAGTAGGGCTCCTCGCGGGGGTCGAACGAGGTGGCCGAGTAGTAGGGGACCTCCGGGGTCAGCGGCTCGATCTCAGCGAGCACGTCGTAGAGCTCGTCGAGGATGGGGTCGACCTGCGGCGAGTGCGATGCCACGTCGACGGCCACCTCGCGGGCCATCACCTCACGCTGCTCCCACACCGCCACCAGTTCGCGGACCGTCGCGGTCGCGCCGCCGATGACGGTGGACTGCGGGGAGGCCACCACCGCCACCACGGCGTCGTTGACGCCGCGCGCCATCAGCTCCGAAAGCACTTGCTGGGCAGGCAGTTCCACGGACGCCATGGCGCCCGAGCCGGCGATTGTGGCCATCAGGCGCGAGCGGCGGCAGATGACGCGCACCCCGTCCTCGAGCGACAGCGCCCCGGCGACGACGGCCGCCGCGGCCTCGCCCATCGAGTGGCCGATCACTGCGCCGGGCCTGACCCCGTAGGACTTCATCGTGGCCGCCAGCGCGACCTGCATGGCGAAGATCGTCGGCTGCACCCGGTCGATGCCGGTGACCCTCTCGGGCGCGGTGAGTGCTTCGGTCACGGAGAACCCGGACTCGTGGGCGATCAGCGGCTCGATCTCGGCGATGGTCGCCGCGAAAGCGGGCTCGTTCGCCAGCAGGTCGGTGCCCATGGTGGCCCACTGCGACCCCTGCCCGGAGAACACCCAGACCGGGCCGCGCTCCTCCTGGCCGACGACTTCCTGGAACAGGGCGTCACCGTTGGCGACGTCCCGCAGGGCCGTCAGCAGCTCGGGGGTGTCGCTGGCCAGCACGGTGGTGCGCACGGACCGGTGCCCCCGCTTGCGGGCCAGCGTGTAGGCCAGGTCCGGCGCAGCCAGCTCGGTGGCGTGGGCCTCGACCCAGTCCGCGAGCCGTGCGGCGGTTTCGCGCAGGCTGTCGTCCGAGGTGGCCGACAGGGGGAACAGCAGCGTGCCGTCGCGGCCGGCCCGGGTGGCGGCGCCGTTGCGCGACAAGGGTTCTGGGGCTTCCTCGACGATGGCGTGCACGTTGGTGCCGGAGATTCCGTACGCCGACACCGCCGCGCGCCGCGGTTGATCGCCATTCAGCGGCCACGGCGTATTCTCTTGCGGCACAAACAATCCGGTGTCAATCCGGGCCATCTCGTCGGGCAGGCTTTCGAAGTGCAGGTTCTTGGGAACCACACCGTGCTGGACGGAGAGAACCGCCTTCATCATCCCCAACGCACCCGCGGCCGCCTGGGTGTGCCCGAAGTTCGTCTTCGAGGCGCCGAGCACGCAGGGGTTGCCGATGCCGTATACCTCGGCCAGGCTGCCGTATTCGATCGGGTCGCCGACCGGGGTGCCCGTGCCGTGCGCCTCGACCATGCCGACGGTGCTGGCGTCCACGCCCGCCGCCGCGAGCGCCGCGCGGTAGACCGCCGACTGCGCCTCGCCGGGCGGCATCGCGATGTTCATGGTGTGGCCGTCCTGGTTGGCGGCCGTGGCGCGGATCACACCGAGGATCCGGTCGCCGTCGCGCTGCGCATCGGTCAGGCGCTTGAGCAGCAGCACCACGCAGCCCTCGCCGGAGACGAAGCCGTCGGCCTTGACGTCGAACGCGAAGCAGTGGCCGGTGCCCGACAGCATTCCCCCCGCGGAAGCGGAAGCGGACCTGCGCGGCTCCAGCATCACGTTCACGCCACCGGCGAACGCGAGGTTGCTCTCTCCGTCGTTGAGGCTGCGGCAGGCCTGGTGGATGGCGAACAGGCCGGAAGAGCACGCGGTGTCGATGGTGACGGCGGGACCGTGCAGGCCGAGCGCGTAGGCGATCCGCCCGGATGCCATGCAGGAGATGGTGCCCGGGTTTCCGTACGGACCGTCAAAGGCGTCGGTGGCAGCGTGGACGAATTGATAGTCGCCGTAGTTCAATCCGACGAAAACACCCGTTTCCTCGGCCATGGTGTCCTTGGTGAGACCGGCATGTTCCATGGCCTCCCACGCGGTTTCCATCAGCAACCGGTGCTGAGGGTCCATCGCGGTGGCTTCTTTGTCGGTGATGCCGAAGAACTCGGGGTCGAAGTCGCCGACGTTGTCCAGGAACGAGCCCCACTTGCAGACCGACCGGCCGGGGACGCCCGGCTCGGGGTCGTAGTAGTAGTCGACGTCCCAGCGTTCGGCAGGAATTTCCTTGACAAGGTCGTCGCCACGGAGCAACGCTTCCCAAAAGAGGTCAGGTGAGTCGATCCCCCCTGGCAGCCGGCATGCCATCCCGATGACGGCAACCGGAGTCACGCCTGCCTTATCCACTGTCCTTCACCTCTCCTTGCCTATCCACAAGTTCCTATCACTGCTGCTCGCTCTTATCTGGGCTTCGAGAAATCTCGTCGAATTTTTTTGTGCGAGCTGGCAACTCCGCCGCAACGCGCAAAAAACCCACCGACCCCCGGATCGAAGCCCACCCGTAAGAACATGGCGCGATCAGCAGCGTAGCGGCTTCGCTTGTCACGCGTGGAAAAATCGTGCGAACGTACAAAAATTTAACAATGCCCTGGCCAGGGCCGGTCGACGTCAGGCTTGGTCGAAGCCCCAGACGCATACTTTTGGGACGGTATTTGGCCATAACGGCGTACCGCCGTCGCCGCCAGAGGCGCTGTCCGCCAAGGTGTCCGGCGTTTACCTGCCCGAACGGACATGACCAGGGGCGTTGTCAGCGCGCGTCGCCGAGGGCGGGCTGGATCACCCCGACCCGCGCGGGCCGAGACGGAGACCAAATTGGGCGCACCGATGCCCTGCATCGAGGATGCGTAATCACGCCATGCTAGGGGCTATTGCGAAACTCCGCAGGGAAATCGCTGAAATCTTTAAGATTGCAAGTTAAGTCCCCACTGAATTGTGGCGAGATTCATACTTTGTCGCGATTGGCGTGTCCGGTTCGGGGCCGATCCGTGGCGGCGGCCGGAGGGCGGGGGCGCCGTCCAGGGGGACCGATCACGGTCCGATCACGGCAGCCCGCGGCTTTGAATTCATTCGCTGGCGAGGGACGGGCCGGGCCCGCGCGGCGAGCCGGCACGAAGCCGACGGCGTCGGGGTATCCATGTGGGCGCCAACGGCATTCGCACGCGCGGCCCCGGCGCAACTGGCGGCGGAACCGCGGTTTTCACCGCCCGGTTCCGCGTTGCGGCGTTGGGGCTCCGGGCTTTTCGTTCATGATTCTTCGCCTCCGACGTCTGCTGCCGCTGGCTACCATTGCCGGTGAACGCGAGGTGTCCACCAGTGGACGGAGTGCTCACACCATGACCCCACCTATCGGGCAAGCCCGGGTCCCCCGACTGCCGCTTGACGTGGCCAAAGCCGCCGCCGACGAGGCCGCGGTACCCGACTACATGGCGGAGCTCAGCATCTTCCAGGTGTTGCTCAACCATCCGCCGCTGGCGCGTGGCATCAACGACCTGCTGGCCACGATGCTCTGGCACGGCGCCCTGGACCCCCGGCTCCGCGAGCTGGTCATCATGCGGATCGGCTGGCTCACCGCGTGCGACTACGAGTGGACGCAGCATTGGCGGGTCGCGTCGGGGTTGGGCGTGAGCGCCGACGACCTCGTCGGCGTGCGCGATTGGCGCGGGTATGAGGGCTTCGGACCGGCCGAACGCGCGGTGCTGGCTGCCACCGACGACGTGGTGCGCGACGGCGCGGTGAGCGCCGAGAGCTGGGCCGCGTGCGAGCGCGAAATGCACGGCGATACAACGGTTCTCATCGAGCTGGTCACCGCCATCGGGGCGTGGCAAATGGTCGCGTCGATCCTGCGCAGCCTCCAGGTGCCCTTGGAAGAGGGCGTGGCCAGCTGGCCGCCGGACGGCCGGTCGCCCTAACCGATTGACTTATCAGTCAGTAACTCTTAGCGTCGGGCAATGCGAACCAGGGTCGCCGAGATGCTCGGCGTTGAGTTCCCGATCTGCGCCTTCAGCCACTGTCGCGACGTGGTGGCCGCGGTAACCAACGCCGGCGGGTTCGGGATCCTCGGCGCCGTCGCGCACAGTCCAGAGCGCCTGCACAGCGAGCTCACCTGGATCGAGGAGCAGACGGGCGGCAAGCCCTACGGCGTCGACCTGCTGTTGCCGCCCAAGTACGTCGGTGCCGAGCAGGGCGGGATCGACGCCAAACAGGCGCGCGAGCTGCTGCCTGAGGAGCACCGCGCGTTCGTCGAGGACATCCTGTCCCGCTACGGCGTCATGGTCCCCGCCGAGGAGCCCAGGGCGTCGGCCGGGGGCCTGAACATCTCGCCCAAGGGCTACGAGCCGCTGCTCGACGTGGCGTTTGAGCACGACATCCGGCTGATCGCCAGCGCGCTCGGGCCGCCGCCCGCCGACCTCGTCCAGCGCGCCCACGACCGGGGCGTCGTGGTGGCCGCGCTCGCGGGCACCACGCAACACGCGCGGCGGCACGCGGCCGCGGGCGTGGACCTGATCGTCGCGCAGGGCACCGAGGCGGGCGGCCACACCGGCGAGGTGGCGACCATGGTGCTGGTCCCCGAGGTGGTGGACGCCGTGTCGCCGGTCCCGGTTCTCGCGGCCGGCGGGATCGCGCGGGGTCGCCAGGTCGCCGCCGCCCTGGCGCTGGGGGCCGAAGGGGTGTGGTGCGGCTCGGTGTGGCTGACCACCGAAGAGGCCGAGACGGTCCCCGTGGTCAAGGAGAAGTTCTTGGCGGCCAGCTCCTCGGACACGGTGCGCTCCCGGTCGATGACCGGGAAGCCGGCGCGGATGCTGCGCACGGCCTGGACCGACGAGTGGGAGCGGCCCGACACCCCCGATCCGCTCGGCATGCCGCTGCAGACGGCGCTGGTCACCGGCTCTCAGGTGCGCATCAACCAGGCCGCGACCAATCCGGACTCCAAGGCGCGTGAGCTGGCGACGTACTTCGTCGGCCAGGTGGTCGGTTCGCTCGACCGGGTCCGCCCGGTCCGCTCGGTGGTGCTCGACATGGTGGAGGAGTTCATCGACACCATCGGCCGGCTCGACGGCCTGGTCGGTACGTGACCAGCGCGACCCGCCGGCGCCGCGCGGTCAGCGACGAGGACAAGTCGCAACGGCGCGAGCAGATCATGTCGGCCGCCAAAGAAGTGTTCGCGCGCAAGGGTTTTCATGCGACGACCATTGCCGACATCGCGAAGCGGGCCGGCCTGGCCTACGGCTCGGTCTATTGGTACTTCGACTCCAAGGACGAGCTGTTCCACGCGTTGATGGCGGCCGAGGAGGGCGCGCTGCGCGCCCATGTCGCTGCGGCGTTGGGGGCTCCGGCCGGGGACGCCGGGCAGTGGGAGTCGCTTCGGGTCGCGGTGCGGGCGACGCTGGAGTTCTTCGAGTCCGACAAGGCGACGGTCAAACTGTTGCTGCGGGATCCCTGCGCGCTGGGCGAGCGCTTCGAAAAACATCTCGGCGGGATCTACGAGCGGTTCATCGACGACATCGAAAGCTTCATCGTCGCCGCCCAGGAGCGCGGTGAGGTGATCGGCGCCCCGCCACGCATGGTGGCGTACACGCTTGCGGCGCTGGTGGGCCAGCTGGCACAACGGCGGCTGAGCACCGACGACAACGTCACCGCTGCTCAGGTGGCCGATTTCGTGGTGGCACTGGTGCTCGACGGGCTACGCCCGCGCAGCGCCGGTGAAGCTTGTTAAATCCTGAGTGCCCGCGTAATGACTGCATAAAGATTCGGCCACACGGCACAGATCACATTGACCGTGTCATGGCGGTCATGCATGATCGGTCGCGTATGCACCTCGTTAGGTGAGGCGTCTACACGAATACAGGCCACTGACCCCGAACGTCGAAAGACGCCCCGGGTCAGGACAGCTCCTCCCGGCTTAAGGGTTGAGCCCAGGTGGCTTCCGAGTGATCGGACACGTCGTGTAGTGCCAAAGCTCTGACGAGAGGGGTGCGGATCTCCGGCGGTTCGCCGGTTTCTGTACTCCTTTTGGTGCGCGTGGATCGCGCGGGCAACCGCACGCGTCGTGACGTCGAGGAGGTGAGGGACGAATGAGTTCCAGCGATAGTCCGGATCGAAGTCCGGGCTGTGTTCCGTCCCGATCCGACCCGAAGCGCGACGTTCTCGGCTGAGTCGCCGCAACGCTAATCGGCTTACCCGCCAAGCGTTCTCGGATCGGAACCACAACGGGATGGGACACGTCAGTCCAGTCAACGTTCGTTTGAGTTCCGTCAGGAGACGATCATGACCGCAGTTCTGCACGACGAAGTGGTAACCGTCGCGCCCGCCCGCAAGCTGACCGTGGTGCGCGACACGACCCCGGCTCCCGCGCCCAAGAAGGCCACGCGCCGGGCTGAGGGCACGACCATCGTCATCAGCGACCCGCTGGTGGACGGCGCCGCTCACTTCTTGGCCATCGGCGTGCGTCACGTATACGCCGCGCTGTGGCGCGTCGGCGTGCTCGATGTCCGGGCCTAAATGCCTCCAAGGGGCTACCCGGCCGCAGGTCTTCCCTGAGACCAGGTAGCCCCTTGGAGTGCTGGGTTTGAGTAGAATCGAGACACTGGCATCGATCCGGCGATCACCGGGGAGCCTTCGGAAGAACGGCCGGCAGGCTCAGTAGAACCGAACGGGTAGGCCCGTCACAGCCCTCATCGAGCGGTCGCGTGAGAGCGCGGCAAGCGGGGTGGTACCGCGGCGCTCGCGCACCTTGCGCGTCGTCGTCCCCGGCCTGAGCATGATGGCCACAGGAGACGACACAGATCGTGACCGAGAACGCTGACGTCAAGGCGTACCCGAAGCTGGCCGGCGGTGCGCCCGATTTTCCGGCGCTCGAAGTCGAGGTTCTCGACTACTGGGCGCGTGACGACACCTTCCGGGCCAGCATCGCCCGCCGCGACGGCGCCCCGGAGTACGTGTTCTACGACGGGCCGCCGTTCGCCAACGGGCTGCCCCACTACGGTCACCTGCTCACCGGGTACGTCAAGGACATCGTGCCGCGGTATCGCACCATGCGCGGCTACAAGGTGGAGCGCCGGTTCGGCTGGGACACGCACGGGCTGCCCGCCGAACTGGAAGTCGAACGCCAGCTCGGCATCAACGACAAGTCCCAGATCGACGACATGGGGATCGCCGCGTTCAACGACGCCTGCCGCGGATCGGTGCTGCGCTACACCGACGAGTGGCGGGCGTACGTGACGCGCCAGGCCCGCTGGGTCGACTTCGACAACGACTACAAGACCCTGGACCCCAGCTACATGGAGTCGGTGATCTGGGCGTTCAAACAGCTGTGGGACAAGGGCCTGGCGTATGAGGGCTATCGCGTGCTGCCGTACTGCTGGCGCGACGAAACCCCGTTGTCCAACCACGAATTGCGGATGGACGACGACGTCTACCAGAGCCGCCAGGACCCGGCCCTGACCGTCGGTTTCAGGGTGGCCGGGGGTGAGCTCGACGGCGCCTATCTGTTGGTGTGGACGACGACGCCGTGGACCCTGCCGTCGAACCTCGCGGTGGCCGTGAACCCCGAGGTGACCTACGTGGCGGTCGAGGCCGACGGCCGCCGCTTCGTGCTGGCGGAGGCGCGGCTGGCCGCGTACGCGCGGGAGTTGGGTGAAGAGCCTGACGTGCTGGGTACCTATCGGGGGGCGGACCTGCTGGGTTTGCGCTACGTTCCGCCGTTCCCGTATTTCATGGACACCCCCAACGCATTTCGGGTGCTGCCCGGTGACTTCGTGACCACCGAGGACGGCACCGGAATCGTGCACATGGCGCCGGCCTACGGCGAGGACGACATGGCGACCTGTGAGGCGGCCGGCATCGCGCCCGTCACCCCGGTCGATTCCAAGGGCCGGTTCGACGCAAGCGTCCCGGATTACCAGGGGCAGCGCGTTTTTGACGCGAATCCGCACATCATCCGCGACCTGAAAAACCAGAGCGGTCCGGCGGCGGCCAACGGCGCCGTGCTGGTCCGCCACGAGACCTACGAGCACCCCTACCCGCACTGCTGGCGGTGCCGCAATCCGCTGATCTATCGGGCGGTGTCGTCGTGGTTCGTCGCCGTCACCGAATTCCGCGACCGCATGGTCGAACTCAACCAGCAGATCACCTGGTACCCCGAACACGTCAAGGACGGCCAGTTCGGCAAGTGGCTGCAGGGCGCGCGGGACTGGTCGATCTCGCGAAACCGCTACTGGGGCACCCCGATTCCGGTGTGGAAGTCCGATGATCCGGCCTACCCGCGCGTCGACGTGTACGGCAGCCTCGACGAGCTGGAACGCGACTTCGGGGTGCGGCCCACCAACTTGCACCGGCCCTACATCGACGAGCTGACTCGGCCCAACCCCGACGATCCTACCGGGCGCAGCACGATGCGGCGCATCCCGGACGTGCTCGACGTGTGGTTCGACTCGGGCTCGATGCCGTATGCCCAGGTGCATTACCCGTTCGAAAACCGCGACTGGTTCGACGGGCACTACCCGGGCGATTTCATCGTCGAGTACATCGGCCAGACGCGCGGCTGGTTCTACACCCTGCACGTGCTGGCCACCGCGCTGTTCGACCGTCCGGCCTTCAAAACGTGTGTCGCGCACGGCATCGTGCTGGGCTCCGACGGCCAAAAGATGAGCAAGTCGCTGCGCAACTACCCCGACGTCTCGGAGGTGTTCGATCGCGACGGCTCCGACGCGATGCGGTGGTTCCTGATGGCCTCGCCGATCCTGCGCGGGGGCAACCTGATCGTCACCGAACAGGGCATCCGCGAAGGCGTGCGCCAGGTGCTGCTGCCGTTGTGGAACGCGTACAGCTTCCTGGCCCTCTACGCGCCGAAAGTCGGGAACTGGCACACGGATTCGGCCAACGTGCTGGATCGCTACATCCTGGCCAAGCTGGCGGAGCTGCGCGACGACCTCACCGAGTCAATGGATGTCTGCGACATCTCGGGGGCCTGCGAACAGCTGCGCCAGTTCACCGAGGCGCTGACGAATTGGTATGTGCGACGGTCGCGTTCGCGGTTCTGGGAGGAAGACACCGATGCCATCGACACGTTGCACACCGTGCTGGAGGTGAGCGCCCGGCTGGCCGCCCCGCTGCTGCCATCGGTCACCGAGATCATTTGGCGCGGTCTGACGTTCGAGCGCTCGGTGCATTTGACCGATTGGCCGGACGCGGACGCGCTGCCCGCGGACGCCGGCCTGGTGGCGGCGATGGATCAGGTCCGGGAAGTCTGCTCGGCGGCGTCGTCGCTGCGCAAGGCCAAGAAGCTGCGGGTGCGCCTGCCGCTGCCGAAACTCACCGTGGCCGTTGAGAACCCGCAGCGGCTCGAGCCGTTCGTCGACCTGATCGCCGACGAGCTCAACGTCAAGCGGGTCGAACTGACCGACGCGATCGACACGTACGGCCGGTTCGAGCTCACGGTCAACGCGCGGGTGGCCGGCCCGCGGCTGGGTAAGGACGTGCAGGCGGCGATCAAGGCCGTCAAGGCCGGCGAGGGCGTCGTCAACCCCGACGGCACCCTGACGGCGGGTCCCGCGGTGCTGCAGCCCGACGAGTACAGCTCCCGGCTGGTGGCCGCCGACCCGGATTACACCGCGGCGCTGCCCGACGGGTCCGGTCTGGTGGTCCTCGACGGCACGGTGACCCCGGAACTGGAGGCCGAGGGCTGGGCCAAGGACCGGATCCGCGAGCTGCAGGAACTGCGCAAGTCGACGGGGCTCGACGTGTCCGACCGCATCAGCGTGGTGATGTCGGTGCCCGGCGAGCGGGCCGACTGGGCGCAGACGCACCGCGACCTGATCGCGGGGGAGATCCTCGCCACCAGCTTCGAGTTCGGCGAGCCCGCCGACGGCTCGGAGATCGGCGACGGCGTGCGGGTGAGCATCAGTAAGGCCTGAGCCGGCGCGGGCCGAAAAACTTCTGAAAAAAGTTCCGAAAAAAGTGTCCGGCGTGGCGGGGCTGGCTGCTCCTACCTGTGACGGCGGCCCAACGGGGGCCGCGACCACAGTTAAGGAACGCACCATGAGCACCATCGAAGACTTCCAGTCCGCTACCTTCGCCGCCATCCCGCACGAGGACCTCACGGTCGCCGAGGCGTGGGCGTCGAGCCCGTTGGGTGACCCCTCGATCGAAGACGGATCCCTGTCGGAACCCGCAAACTTCGAGGACTTCCCGCCCACCACGGTGACCGAGCAGCCGCGCTCGCGGGCCACGACCGTCCTGATCGCCGCGGCGGTGATCGCCGGGCTAGGAGTGGTCGGCGGGCTGGGCATGATGCTCATCGACGGGACGGGCTCTAAGCAGGAGAAGCCGGCCGTCGTCGTCCCGAATTCCAATGTCAGTCCGATTTCGCCACAGTCCGCCGCCGCGGTCGCGCCGCCGCCCGTGGCGCCGGCCCCGCCGTCCCTCGTCACGCCGCCCGACGCCGCGCAATTGCCGAGCGGTCCGGTCAGCGGTGGCGGCGCGCCGGTGTGGAACGCCCCCGCGCCGGTCGTCGCGGCGCCGCCCGCCGACCCGGGCACCCCGCCCGACGCGCCGGCCGACCCCGGCACCCCGCCGCCACCGCCGAACGTGACGGTGAACATCCCGCCGGTGGTGGTGCCCGTGCCCATACCCGTTCCGGTGCCGTCGGACCATGATGGCGATCACCCGAGTGGCGGCGGACAGCAGCAGGGCGGCGGCCAGCAGCAAGGCGGTGGCCAGCAGCAGGGCGGTGGCCAGCAGCAGGGCGGTCAGCAGCAAGGGGGCGGCCAGCAGCAAGGTGGTGGTCAGCAGCAAGGTGGTGGCCACGGACCGATCGAGTGCTTGGCCTGCCAGCAGCATCCGATCCAGCAGCAACCCATTCACCCGCAGCCGATTCAGCAGCAGCCGGTCCACCCGCAGCCGGTTCAGCAGCAGCCGCTCCACCCGCAGGTGATCCCGGGCAAGAAGTGACGGCGGGCGCAGGGCGAGACCGGAGGAGAGCCGGTCTCGCCCTTTCGCTTGCCGCGAATCGCTAGCGGGCTCGGAGCGCGCGGTGGGCGTGCGGCCAGAACGGCATGCCGGCCACGACGGTCGCGCCGGTGGCGATGAGCCCGACCGCGACGTCGACGCTCTCGCGGCCCTCCCGTGCCCAGTACACGTCCTTGAGGTCCAGCAGCAGGGCCAGCTCGTCGACGATCATCGCGTTCGCGGCACCGTATGCGACCGCCGCCGCGGGGTGTCGTCGCTGCCTTTCGGTCCCGCGCAAACCCACGCCGGCCACCGTCGCCAGCATCGCGATACCGATGTTGTAGTGGTGAAAGTGCTTGCCGCCCAGGTTGATACCGCCCCCCGACGGTCCGTGGCCGGCACGGATCCAGTGGGTGAGCCCGCGCAGTCCGGCGAACGTGAGCGTGAACGACGACCAGGCCAGAACGGTGGCCTGCTCACCGGGTTCCAGCCGCTCGTCCCATTGGCGGCGTAACCGCGCCCATCGTGATGGCGCCGCGTCAACCATCAGGCGCCCTTGACCGCCCGCCAACGCTGCCTGCCGCCGCGGACCTCGACCTCCACATCGCGAAAACCCGCCGCCCGCAAGCGATCCGGCAAGGTTTCCGGAGAGACCGTGTTGCACGTGTCGCGGAAGTGCAGGAGGCGGAACCGCACCGACGTCACACTGTCGCTGCCGGCGAAGACGCCGCCGGGCCGGAGCACCCGGAACGCCTCGGCGAACAGCCGGTCCTGCAGCTCCGCGGTCGGGACGTGATGCAGCATCGTGAACGACACCACCGAGCTGAACTCGTTGTCCGGCAACCCGGTGTCCGTGCCGTCGGCGTTGATGATGCGGGCCCGATCGCCGTAGAGCCGCTGCAGTCGCTGCGCCATCGGGGCGTCGATCTCCACCGAGGTCAGTCTCGGCGTCTTGTCGACCAGCACCCGCAGGATCGCGCCGTAACCGGGTCCGATCTCGAGCGTGTTGTCGCCCAGCTCCACACCGGCCAGCGCCCACGGCAGCAGGTCGTCTTCCACCTGCTTCGCCCAGCGATCCGAGCTGCAAATCCGTCGGTGCGCGAGGTTCATTGCCATACCCAAAGACGTTATCCCAATAGCATTTGCAGTTGTGGAGTCCCGGTGGGTGCTGCACCTGGACATGGACGCGTTTTTCGCCTCCGTCGAACAACTCACCCGACCGACCCTGCGGGGGCGGCCGGTGCTGGTCGGCGGCCTGGGCGGGCGGGGCGTCGTGGCCGGGGCCAGCTACGAGGCCCGCGTGTTCGGCGCGCGGTCGGCCATGCCGATGCACCAGGCCCGCCGGCTGATCGGCGTGACCGCCGTCGTGCTGCCGCCGCGCGGCGTGGTGTACGGGGTGGCCAGCCGCCGGGTCTTCGACACCATCCGCCTGATGGTGCCCGTCGTCGAGCAGCTATCCGTCGACGAAGGTTTCGGGGAGCCGCCGCAGCTCGCCGGGGCGGCGGCCGAGGACGTCGAGGCGTTCTGCGAGGAGTTGCGGCGGCGCATTCGCGACGAGACCGGCCTGGTCGCGTCGGTCGGTGCGGGCTCGGGCAAGCAGATCGCCAAGATCGCGTCCGGACTGGCCAAACCCGATGGTGTGCGGGTGGTCCGGCGCGAAGAGGAGCAGGCGCTGCTGGGCGGGTTGCCGGTGCGGCGGCTGTGGGGCATCGGCCCGGTCGCCGAGGAGAAGTTGAATCGGCTGGGCATCGAGACCATCGGGCAGCTGGCGGCGCTGACCGACGCCGAGGTGGCCAACATCCTGGGCGCGACGGTCGGGCCGGCGCTGCACCGCCTGGCCCGGGGCATCGACGACCGCCCCGTCGCCGAGCGCGCGGTGGCCAAGCAGATCAGCGCCGAGTCGACCTTCGCCGCGGACCTAACCAGCCTCGAGCAGCTGCGCGACGCGATCGACCCGATCGCCGAGCACGCCCACCAGCGCCTGTTGCGCGACGGCCGCGGCGCGCGCACCGTCACGGTGAAGCTGAAGAAGTCCGACATGAGCACGCTGACCCGCTCGGCGACGTTGCCCTACGCGACCACCGAGGCCGGCGCCCTTACCGCGCTGGCCCGCCGGCTGCTGCTCGACCCGCGCGAAATCGGGCCGATTCGCCTTCTCGGCGTGGGTTTTTCGGGATTGAGCGACGTCCGCCAGGAATCGCTGTTCCCAGACCTCGAATCGTCGGGGGAGACTTCCGACCAGCAGCACATCGAGACCGCGGCCGAGGCCATGTTCGCGCCGGCGACCGAGGAGACATCGCCGTGGCGGGTGGGAGATGACATAGCGCACCGGGAATTCGGGCACGGCTGGGTGCAGGGCGCCGGCCATGGCGTGGTGACGGTGCGCTTCGAGACCCGCGGTTCGGGCCCGGGGCAGGCGCGCACCTTTCCCGCCGACACCGCCGACCTGACCGGCGCCAACCCGGTCGACTCTCTGGACTGGCCGGATTATCTCGGCGCGCTGCAGGCCGACGCGCTGCTAGCCCCAACGGTCGATGACGTCGGCGACGGGTAGCCCCGCGGCCAACGCGGCCATCATCAGCACCCGCGCCTGCGGCGGCCGCAGCCGCGGCACCATCACCGCGCCCGCGGTGGCCATGTCGTGGCCGGGACCGTAACTCGCGCCGACCCGCCCGCCCGGGACCCGGGTGGACACTGCGATGTTCACCCCGTCGCGGCAGTGCCGGCGCACCCCGTCGACGACCGCGGCTCCGGCGTTGCCTGAACCCACCGCCTCCAGCACCACGCCCCGCGCGCCGGCGGCTACGCAGGCGTCCAGTGCCACCGAGTCGCTCCCGAGGTACGCCGCCACGATGTCGACCCGGGGAGCGCCGGCGGCGTCGAGATCGCCCAGGTACGGGCGGGTCTTGGGGCCGGTCAGGGTCACGCCGCCGCTGTCCACCCTGCCGACCAGTTCGCCGGCGAACCCGCTCAGGTCCTCGGTGGCCACCTTGTGCATGCCCAGCGGTTGTAGCACCCGCCCGGCGAAACACACCAGCACCCCCAGGTCGCGGGCGGCCGGGCTGGCCGCGACCGCCAGCGCGTCGCGCAGATTGGCGGGGCCGTCGGCGTCGGGGGCGTCGGCGCTGCGCATGGCGCCGGTGAGCACCACCGGGACGTTCCCCGCGTGGGTGAGGTCCAGCCAGAGCGCGCTCTCTTCCATGGTGTCGGTGCCGTGGGTGACCACCACACCGTCGGCGCCGCCGTCGATCGCGGCCCGCACGGCGCCGCGGACGCGGTCCCAATCGGCGGGCGTCAGCTCGGAGCTGTCGAGGGCCAGCAGGTCGACGACGTCCACGTCGAGACCTTTACTAACGGGAGCAGTCAGGTCCGCCCCGCTGTACGCCGGTCGGCGCACCCCGTCGGCCCCTTTGCCGGTCGATATCGTGCCGCCGGTGGCGATGACGGTGAGCCGGGCCTTCGAGGAAGTCACGGTGGCATCATCGCGCATGTGCGGGTTAGGGGATGATGGGTGACGTGTCCGACGAACCAGCAGGACCGGCCCCGGAGGTGGCCGAACCCGAACCCACACCCGCCAGGCCGCCGAGGCGGCTGCGCCTGCTGATGTCGGTCGCGGCGGTGGTGCTGGCCCTGGACATCGTGACCAAGGTGCTGGCCGTCAAACTGCTGCCGCCCGGCCAGCCGGTGTCGATCATCGGCGACACCGTGACGTGGACGTTGGTGCGCAATTCGGGCGCCGCGTTCTCGATGGCGACCGGATACACCTGGGTGCTGACGCTGATCGCGACGGGTGTGGTGGTCGGCATCTTCTGGATGGGGCGGCGGCTGGTGTCGCCGTGGTGGGCGGTCGGGCTCGGCATGATCCTCGGCGGCGCGATGGGCAACCTGGTCGATCGGTTCTTCCGGTCGCCCGGGCCGCTGCGCGGCCATGTCGTGGATTTCCTGTCGGTCGGCTGGTGGCCGGTGTTCAACGTCGCCGACCCCTCCGTGGTCGGCGGGGCCATCCTGTTGGTGGTGCTGTCGGTCTTCGGCTACGACTTCGATGCCGTGGGCCGCCGAAAACCCAACGGGGATGCCGTGGCCCGCCGCAAGGCCGATCAGCACTGATGACCGAACGTTCGATGCCCGTCCCGGAGGGATTGGCGGGCATGCGTGTTGACGCCGGGCTGTCGCGGCTGTTGGGGCTGTCGCGGACCGCGGCGGCGGCGCTGGCCGAGGACGGCGGCGTCGAATTGGACGGTGTGCAGGCCGGCAAGTCCGACCGCCTGACGAGCGGCGCCTGGCTACACGTGCGGATGCCCGACGCGCCGGCGCCGCTGCAAAACACGCCCGTCGACATCGAGGGCATGACCATCCTGTATTCCGACGACGACATCGTCGCGGTCGACAAACCCGCGGCGGTGGCCGCGCACGCGTCGGTCGGCTGGACCGGACCCACGGTGCTCGGCGGCCTGGCCGCCGCCGGTTACCGGATCACCACATCCGGCGTGCCGGAGCGCCAGGGCATCGTGCATCGTCTCGACGTCGGGACCTCCGGGGTGATGGTGGTGGCGCTCTCCGAGCGCGCCTACACGGTGCTCAAGCGGGCGTTCAAGCAGCGCACCGTCGACAAGCGCTATCACGCGCTGGTGCAGGGCCACCCGGACCCGTCCAGCGGGACGATCGACGCGCCGATCGGGCGGCACCGCGGCGGCGAATGGAAATTCGCGGTCACCAAAGACGGCCGGCACAGCCTCACCCACTACGACACGCTGGAAGCCCACGTCGCCGCCAGCCTGCTCGACGTGCACCTGGAAACCGGACGCACGCATCAGATCCGGGTGCACTTCTCCGCGCTGCACCACCCCTGCTGCGGTGACCTCGTCTATGGCGCCGACCCGAAACTCGCGAAAAGGCTTGGGCTGGAACGGCAATGGCTGCACGCGCGTTCGCTGGCGTTCGCCCACCCGGCCGACGGCCGGCGAATCGAAATCGTCAGCCCCTACCCGCCGGATCTGCAGCACGCGCTGGACGTGCTGCGCGACGAGGGCTGATCAGCCGGGCTTGCGCGCCTCGACGAGCACCCGCGTCGGGTGCGCGATGAACCGCCCGTCGGCCTCGATCCGCTCGTGCAGTTCCCGCAGCCGGTCCCGATAGCGCTCGACGGTGAAGTCCGGCACCGTCCACACCACCTTGCGCAGGAAGTAGACGACGGCGCCGATGTCGAAGAACTCGGCGCGCAGCCGCTCCATGCGCACGTCGACGACCTCCAGCCCCGCGGCCTGCACCTGCGCCCGCACGGCGTCCGGGTGAAATTCGGCCCATTTCTCGGGCTGCGGTCCGATGAAGTACTCGACCAGCTCGCCCATGGTGGCGGGACCGATGTGCTGCGCGAAGTAGGTGCCCCCCGGCCGGAGCACCCGAAGGATTTCCTTCCACCACACCGAGATCGGGTGGCGCGTGGTCACCAGGTCGAACGCCTCGTCGGCGAACGGCAACGGAGGCTCGTCGCGCATCGCCACGAGCACCACGCCGAGCGGATGCAGGCGCTTGGTCGCCAGCGCCGCGTTGGGCGGCCAGGTCTCGATCGCCGCCATGGTCGGCGGGAACGGCCCCGCCCCGGCTAACACCTCGCCCCCTCCGGTGTGGATGTCCAGAGCGGCCGACACCGTCGCCAAGCGGCCGCTCAATAGCCGCTGGAAGCCCCAGGACGGTCGTTCCTCGGTCGCACGGCCGTCGAGCCAGGAGAAGTCCCAGCCGTCAACGTTGACCGAGTCGGCTTCGGCCACCAAATCTTCGAATGTGCGGGGCATGCATTGCATTGTGGTGTCGATCGGACGTGGCCTCAATCGTCATTGCGGTGAAACCATCGAGAAGAAAGGGGCATCATCATGCAGTACTGCCTGCTCATGCACTACCAGGAGGGCGGCGAACTCGGGCTGACCGAGGAAGACATGGCGCCCGCGCGGGCGGCGTTCGCCAAGTACGCCGACGACCTCGACGCGGCCGGCGTGCTGATCGGCACCCAGGTCCTGCAATCGGCCGTCGCGTCGACCACGTTCACGGCGCGCGACGGCGAACCAAGGATCCAGGACGGGCCGTTCGCCGACACCAAGGAACGCCTGGGCGGGATCTTCACCATCGATGTCCCGGACCTGGACGCCGCCCTGTCGTGGGCCAGGCGGTGCCCGGCCGCTGGGTGGGGGTCGGTCGAAATCCGGCCTGTCGCAGTCACTTACGCGAGCGGCAAGGGATGGTACAGCCCTGAATGAGGCGCAGGCCCGGGTGGCCGAGCTGGTCCGCAGATCCTACGGCCGATTGCTTGCGGTGCTGGCCGCGCCGAGTGCCGACATCGCCACGGCCGAAGATGCCATTGGCGACGCGCTGGAGCGCGCGCTCGCCCGTTGGCCGGAGGACGGGATACCGGACAACCCCGAAGCCTGGGTCCTTACTGTCGCCCGCAATCGGCAGCGCGACCGGTGGAAGTCGCACGCCCACCGGAAGACCGGCCCTCTGCCCGAAACATGGGATATCAGTGGCGATTTCCCGACACCGGAGGCGATCCCCGAACGTCGCCTGGAGCTGATGTTGGTCTGTGCGCATCCCGCGATCGCCGCCAATTGCCGCACCGCGTTGATGCTGCAGACGGTGCTGGGCGTCGACTCGGCGGCGATCGCGCGGGCGTTCTCGCTGCCACCCGCGACCCTGGCCCAGCGGCTGGTCCGCGCCAAACGCAGGATTCGCGACGCGCGCATCCCGTTCGCGGTCCCGGCGGACTTCGACGAGCGGCTGCCGGCCGTGCTTGAGGCCGTCTACGGTGCGTGGGCGATCGATTGGCAGCTCGAGCCGCAGGGTCCGCCGATC
This sequence comes from Mycobacterium sp. NGS64, assembly GCF_059812245.1. Lineage (NCBI taxonomy): Bacteria > Bacillati > Actinomycetota > Actinomycetes > Mycobacteriales > Mycobacteriaceae > Mycobacterium > Mycobacterium sp. NGS64. Next base: position 1,628,832 of record NZ_JCALCI010000001.1, read on the forward strand.
GAGTCGTTAGCCGCCGAGGCCCAGCATCTGGCGCTGATGCTGGCCGACCTGTTGCCCGAGGAGCCCGAGGCGCTCGGGCTGGCGGCGCTGATCTGCCTGTCCGAATCGCGCCGGCGGGCGCGGCGCACCAAGCGCGGCGAGTTCGTGCCGCTGGACGACCAGGACACCCGGCTGTGGGATTCGGCGATGATCGCGCGCGGCGAGGCACTGCTGGGTCGGGCCCACGCCCTCGGCCGGCCCGGGCGGTACCAGTACGAGGCGGCCATCCAGTCGACGCACTGCGCGCGGGCGCACGGCGGGCGAACGGATTGGGCGGCGCTGCGCAAACTGCATCGGGCGCTGCTGCACGTCGCGCCGTCTTTGGGTGCGGCGGTTTCCCTGGCGGTCGTCGACGGCCGGCTCGACGGGCCGGAGGCGGGGCTGGTCGCGCTCGAGGGAATCACCGACCCGGCGATGACGCGCTTCCAGCCGGCCTGGACGGCGCGTGCGCATTTGCTGGCCGAGGCGGGGAGGCCCGCGGCGGCGGCAGAGGCCTACCGCAGGGCCATCGATCTCACCGCCGACGCCGGCGTTATTCGGTATCTGCGTCGAAGGCTCGCCGAGGTCGCCGGGGAGCGCCGCGCCTAGACCTTGGTGGTTTCCGGCGACGCGATCTCGGGCGCCAGCGGCGCGATGGCGCTGAGGATTTCGGTGACCGTCGCGGCGGGAACCCCCGCGGCGGCGAGCGCGTCGGCCAGGTGCCCGGCCACCAGGTTGAAGTGATGCATGGTGATGCCGCGACCCTGGTGCACCTGTTTCATCGGCGCTCCGGTGTACGGCTCGGGCCCGCCGAGCGCGGCCGCGAAGAACTCGGCCTGTTTGCCCTTGAGGCGGTTCATGTTGGTCCCGGTGAAAAAGCCCGCCAGTTGGCTGTCGGCGAGCACGCGAACGTAGAAGTCCTCGACGACCAGTTCGATGGCCTCGTGTCCGCCGATCCGGTCGTAGATCGTGTGCGGCTCCGGTTTGCGGAAGTGCGCCAGCATTTTCATAACGCCGATTGGAACATTTGGGCGTTGCCCGTCAGTTAGTCCGCGGTCACACCCGGATTACCCTGTGTAACAAGCCGATTGCCCCCGAATGGCCGTGGTGTGGCCGCCCGGGTGAGCTGCCGGACCGGACTTCACATGGCGGCAATCCGCCTCTGCCGGCCGGCCGATGCCCTAGGTTGGTTTTATGACCCACGTCACATTGCCCCTCAGGAGCGACAGCCGATGAATCTGCTTGGCGACTTGACCCACATGGTGGAAAAGCCGTTTGCGGCGGTCTCCAACATCATCAACACCCCCAACTCGGCGGGGCGATATCGACCGTTCTACTTACGGAACCTGCTGGACGCGGTGCAGGGCCGCACGCTGCGCGACGCCGTGGAGGGCTGCACCGTCCTCATCACGGGAGGGTCGTCGGGGATCGGCGCCGCCGCCGCCAAGAAGATCGCGGAAGCGGGCGGCGTGGTGGTGCTGGTGGCCCGAACCCGGGAGAACCTCGAGAAGGTCGCCTCGGAGATCGAAGGCGAGGGCGGCACCGCCCACATCTACCCGTGCGACCTGACCGACATGGACGCCATCGCCACGATGGCCGATCAGGTGCTCGACGACCTCGGCGGCGTCGACATCCTCATCAACAACGCGGGGCGCTCGATCCGGCGATCGCTGGAGCTGTCGTACGACCGCATCCACGACTACCAGCGGACCATGCAACTGAACTACCTCGGCGCGGTCCAGCTCATCCTCAAGTTCATCCCGGGCATGCGGGAGCGCGGCTTCGGCCAGATCATCAACGTTTCCTCGGTCGGCGTGCAGACCCGAGCGCCGCGCTTCGGCGCCTACATCGCGAGCAAGGCCGCCCTCGACAGCCTGTGCGACGCGCTGCAGGCCGAAGTCGTCAACGACGACGTCAAGTTCACCACCGTGCACATGGCGCTGGTGCGCACGCCGATGATCAGCCCGACCACGATGTACGACAAGTTCCCGGCGCTGACGCCCGACCAGGCCGCCGGCGTGATCACGGACGCGATCGTGCACCGCCCCCGCCGCGCGAGCTCGCCGTTCGGGCAGTTCGCCGCCGTCGCCGACGCCGTCAACCCCGCGGTGATGGACCGCGTCCGCAACCGCGCGTTCGCCATGTTCAAAGACTCCGACGCGGCCAAGGGCGGCGAATCATCCAGCGACGCAGAGCCTTTCGACAAGCGGAGCGAGACGTTTGTCCGCGCGACCCGAGGGATACATTGGTGACACGGGAAAGATTGGTAATACGATGAGCCTTCCGAAACCCGATACCGACACCACCGTCGTCATCACCGGTGCCTCCTCCGGCATCGGCGCCGAACTGGCCCGCGGCCTGGCCCGCCGCGGCTTCCCGCTGTTGCTGGTCGCGCGGCGCCGCGACCGCCTCGACGACCTCGCCAACGAGGTGGGCCAGGAGTACTCCGTGGCCGTCGAGGTCCTGCCGCTGGACCTCAGCGACGCCAAGGGTCGCGCGAAACTGGCGGACCGGCTCCGCACCGAGCCGATCGCCGGCCTGTGCAACAGCGCCGGTTTCGGCACCAGCGGGATCTTCCACGAATTGCCGCTCGAGCGCGAAAGCGAAGAGGTGACCCTCAACGCGCTCGCCCTGATGGAGCTCACCCACGCCGCGCTGCCGGGCATGGTGGAGCGCGGCGCCGGCGCCGTGATGAACATCGCCTCGATCGCCGGGTTCCAGCCGTTGCCGTACATGGCGGTGTACTCGGCCACCAAGGCGTTCGTGCAGACGTTTTCCGAAGCCATTCACGAGGAGCTGCACGGGACCGGGGTGTCGGTGACCGTCCTGTGTCCGGGCCCGGTGCCCACGGAGTGGGCCGAGATCGCCAACGCCGAGCGGTTCAGCATCCCGGTGGCGCAGGTCTCGCCGCACGACGTCGCCGAGGCGGCCATCGGCGGGATGCTGGCCGGCAAGCGCAGCGTGGTGCCGGGCATCGTGCCCAAGGTCGTCAGCACCGGCGGCCGGTTCGTGCCGCGGACATTGCTGCTGCCCGGGCTGCGGATCGGCAACCGATTCCGCGGCGGCCCCAGCCACTAGTACTTGGCGGTGGGGCCGCGATGGCGAGTGTGAATCTTGGGCGCTGTGTGTGAGTGCAGGGCGACAAAGTCGCGAGATCCGCGCCAGGGGCTCACACAGAAAGCCGTGGGCTCACACTGGTCGGGCAGCTACGTTTGATTAGTGGCCGCCGTTGAGATGACCGCCGACATGCCGATGGCCCCGCAGGAGATGTGGGACCACGTCTCGGACCTGTCGGAGCTGGGGGAATGGCTGGTGCTTCACGAGGGCTGGCGCAGCGAGCTGCCCGACGAGATCGCCGAGGGCACCCAGATCGTCGGCGTCGCGCGTTCCAAGGGACTGCGCAACCGGGTGACCTGGACGGTGACCAAGTGGGATCCGCCGCACGAGGTGGCGATGTCGGGATCGGGCAAGGGCGGGGCGAAATACGCCGTGACGCTCTCCGTGCGGCCCGCCGACGGCGGTTCCACGCTGGGTCTGCGTCTCGAGCTGGGTGGGCGCGCGTTGTTCGGCCCGGTGGGGTCGGCCGCGGCCCGCGCGGTCAAGGGAGACGTGCAGAAGTCGCTGAAGCAGTTTGTCGATCTGTACGGGTAGGCATCACCGCGGTGTCGTCGTCGTCCCACAGCAGTAGCTGACGCACCGAGGCGCGCGATCCGTAGGGCTGCAGCATCGTGCTGGCCGGGCGCGGGCGCACCCGTTGGGGCCACCAGAACCAGCGCCCGAGAAGTGTTGCGACGGAGGGCGTCATGAAGGAACGCACGATAAGCGTGTCGAACAACAAACCAAGGCCGATGGTCGTCCCGATCTGGCCGAGCACCTGAAAACCGCTGAACACGAACGCGCACATGGTGACCGCGAAGACGAGCCCGGCCGAGGTGACCACCGAACCGGAACCGGCCATCGAGCGAATGATGCCGGTCTTGAGACCGGCGTGGATCTCCTCCTTGAACCGGGAGATCAGCAGCAGGTTGTAGTCGGATCCGACCGCCAAGAGCAGGATCACCGCCAGCGCCAGCACGACCCAATACAGCTTGATGCCGAACAGGTACTGCCACACCAGCACGGACAGCCCGAACGAGGCCCCGAGCGAAAGGGCCACCGTCCCAACGATGACGAGCGCGGCGACCAGGCTGCGCGTGATGATCAGCATGATCAGCAGGATCAGGGCCAGCGCGGCGAATCCCACGATCAGCAGGTCGTAGTTCGCGCCCTCTTTGATGTCCTTATACGTCGCCGCCGTGCCGCCGACATAGATCTTGGCGTCGGCCATCGGGGTGCCCTTCAGGGCCTCGTGCGCGGCGTTGACGATCGGGTCGATGTGTGAGATGCCTTGCGGCGTCGCGGGATCACCGTCATGGGTGACGATCATCCGGGCCGCCTCGCCGTCGGGGGAGAGGAACAGTTTCAGCCCCCGCTTGAAGTCGGGGTTGTTGAACACCTCGGGCGGCAGGTAGAAGCTGTCGTCGTTCTTCGCGGTGTCGAAGGCCTGCCCCAGCGCTGTCGCGTTGTCGATCGCGGCCTGCGTCTGCGCGTTGATGCCGGCCTGGGTGGCGTGGCTCGCCAGCGCCAGCTCGCGGTTGGTCTCCTGGCTGTCGATCTGGGGCGGTATCAGCGCCACCAGTTTCGGCTGCAGCGCGTCCAGCTTGTCCAGGGTGGCCGTGAGGTTCTCAAACTTCTCCGTGAGCTGGTCGACGCCGTCGAGCGCGTCCAGGACCGAGCGGATGGCCCAGCAGGCGGGGATGTCGAAGCAATGCCTCTCCCAATAGAAATAGCTGCGGATCGGCCGGAAGAAGTCGTCGAAGTTCGCGATCTTGTCCCGCAGGTCCCGGATCGTGTCGACCGTGTCGTGAAAGCTCTGCGTCTCGCTGTGGGTGGCGTCGGCCAGCTGCTGCTGCAGGGCGTACTGCTGCTTGAGGATGTTGATCGTCTTCGCCAGCTCGCCGGCCTGCTTGAGCAGGTCGTCCGCTCGATCCCGTTGGTACGTCAGGTTTTCCTGCTGCGCGGCGCTCTGATTGCTGATCACGAACGCGAGCGAGCTGTGGATGAGCGGGGTTCCCAACGGCCTGGTGATGGTCTGCACCTGCGCGATGCCGGGGACGTGGAACACCGCCTTGGCCACCCGGTCCAGGATGAGCATGTCGGCCGGGTTGCGCATGTCGTGATCCGTTTCGACCATGAGCAATTCGGGCTCCAGCCGGGCGCGGGAGAAGTGCCGCTCGGCCGCGGTGTAACCGATGTTGGCCGGGGCGCTGGCGGGCATATACGGCCGGGTGTCATAGCTCGTCTTGTATCCGGGCAGCGCGAGCAGGCCCACCAGGGCGAGGGCGCATGCGGCGGTGAGCACGGGGGCCGGCCAGCGCACGATCGCGGTGCCGATCCGTCGCCAACCGCGTGTCCGCATCGCGCGTTTCGGCTCGAACACGCCCAGGGCGCCACCCAGGGTGAGCACCGCCGGCCCCAGGGTGAGCGAGGCGATGAGCGCGACGACGATGCCGAGAGCGGCTGGGATGCCCAGGCTTTGGAAGTAGGGCAACCGGGTGAAGCTCAGACAGAAGACCGCGCCGGCCACGGTCAGCCCCGAGCCCAGGACGATATGGGCCGTTCCGCGGTACATGGTGTGGTAGGCGGTTTCTTTGTCCTCGCCGGTCCCGCGCGCCTCCTGATAGCGGCCGACGAAAAATATCGCGTAGTCCGTGCCGGCGGCGATCACCAGCAACGTGAGGATGTTCGTCGCGTACGTGGACAACCCGATGATGCCGGCGTTGCCCAGGAAGGCGACGATTCCCCGGGCCGCGGACATTTCGATGAGGACGGTGAAAAGCACGAGCAGCATCGTGAAGAGCGAACGGTAGACGAACAGCAACATCACCGCGATCACCCCGACGGTGATCGCCGTGACCTTCGCGGTGCCCTTGCTACCGACGTCGAACTGATCGGAGATCAGCGGCGCCGCGCCGGTCACGTAGACCTTGACGCCGGGCGGGGGCTGCATGTGCTCGACGATGTCGCGGACGGCGCCGACGCCCTCGTTGGCCAGCGCCGAGCCCTGGTTGCCCGCGAGGAACAGCTGGACGTAGGCCGCCTTGCCGTCGTTGCTCTGCGACCCCGCCGCGGTCAGGGTGTCGCCCCAGAAGTCCTGAATGTGCTCGACGTGCTTCTTGTCCTGCTCGAGCTTGCGGAGCATGGCGTCGTAGAACTTGTGCGCATCCGCGCCGAGCGGCTTGTCACCTTCCAGGACGATCATCGCCTGGCTGTCGGTGTCGAATTCCTGAAACTTCTGGCCGATGCGCTTGATCGCCTTCAGCGACGGCGCATCGGGGGAGTTCAGCGCCACATTGTGGGTCTTTCCCACCTCTTCCAGCTGCGGCACCGCGATGTTGGTGATCGCGGCGAGCGCGATCCAGAACAGCAGGATCGGCAGCGCGAGCCGGCGGATGATGTGCGGCGCACGGGGCCGTGTCTCTTCGTGGTTACTCATCCCGACTTATCCAGGCAGAAGGTGTAGGCGTCGACTTGGTTCACTGTGCGTTCGTCCTTGACCTCACCGTTGACGGTGATCCGGCAGCCGAGGGTGTCCCCGCTGCCCTGCGCCACGACGTTGCCGACCACTGCGGGCTCGGTCGAGGTGATGGTGTACGACCAGGGGAGTGGCGCGTTCTTGACTTGCTGCGGTTGAGCGTTGACGTCCAGGTAGTTGATGGTCGCCACGGCGCCCGGCGCGCCGAAGACCTCGAGCACCACCTTCTTAGGGTTGAACGGGACGATTTCTTGGGCCAGGCCGCTGTTGGCCGAGACGTTGGAGTGGGAGCCGAAGATTCCGTGCAGGCGGTAGATGGCGAACCCCGTCAGCGCGACGACGAGCACCGCGACCAGCGGAATCCATCCCCGTCTGACGAGGGACATGATCGAAATCCCCTTCACCCATTGGATATTCGATGCGCGGGCGCGACGGTCACGCGGCTCCTGCGAGCGTGGCCATCGGATATGACCCTACGGTACTGACCAGTACTGCACAAGAGACGTGACCGTACACTTTGTATCAATTTTCCTGATATGCCCCGGATCGGGTGAGACCCGGCAGGATGAACCCGTCGACCAGGGCTCGCACCGTGCGACGGTCGGGCGCCTGGCCGGGGATGATCGAGCGGAATATGAGGTACCCGGGCAGCAGGTCCCAGAGCTCGTCGGCGACCGCGTTCTCGGGTATCTCGCCGCGTTCGATCGCCTGGCGCAGCACGTGCTGCAGCAGCGCCTTGCGCTGAGCGAGGAACTGGTGCTGCAGGGCGTCGCCCAGGGCGGGATGGCGCGACGCCTCCACGAGCACCGCGCGGATGGTGCTGGCGAGCTGGGGGCCCTGCTGACAGATCTTGTCCCCGATATGCAGCAAATCGCCGCGCAACGAGCCGGTTTCCGGCGGCACCGCGATCTGGCAGATGCCCTCGATGAAGGCGGCCAACACCAATTCGGCCTTCGAGGGCCAGCGCCGGTACACCGTGGCCTTGCTGGCCCGGGCCTCGCTGGCCACGGCGTCCACCGTCAACCCGTCGTAACCGTGCTCGGCCAGCAGCCGCAACGTCACGGCCAGCAGTTCGGCCTCTCGCGGCGACCACGGTGACGACACCACGTACGGGTCTGCAATCTGGGTCATAGCGCCACCTTAAATCCGCCCCGCCCGAACGGCGGAGTTGAGAGACACACGACGCGACACGCCGGGGATGCGTCGGTGGTCGGTCATACACTGGCGTCCCTATGAGCGGTTCATTTTCCGGGTCCTTCGTGCACCTGCATAACCACACCGAGTACTCGATGCTGGACGGTGCCGCGAAGATCGCGCCGATGCTCGCCGAGGTCGAGCGCCTGCAGATGCCCGCGGTCGGGATGACCGACCACGGCAACATGTTTGGCGCCAGCGAGTTCTACAACGAGGCGACCAGGGCCGGGATCAAGCCCATCATCGGCGTCGAGGCGTACATTGCGCCCGGTTCACGCTTCGACACCCGCCGCGTCACCTGGGGCGATCCCAGCCAGAAGGCCGACGACGTCTCCGGCAGCGGCTCCTACACGCACCTGACCATGCTGGCCGAGAACGCCGCCGGCCTGCGCAACCTGTTCAAGCTGTCCTCGCTGGCCTCCTTCGAGGGTCAGTTGAGCAAATGGTCGCGCATGGACGCCGAGCTCATCGCCGAACACGCCGAGGGCATCATCATCACCACCGGCTGCCCGTCCGGGGAGGTGCAGACGCGGCTACGCCTGGGACACGACCGCGAGGCGCTGGAGTCGGCCGCCAAGTGGCGCGAGATCGTCGGGCCGGACAACTACTTCCTCGAGCTGATGGACCACGGGCTGACCATCGAGCGAAGGGTCCGCGAGGGCCTGCTCGAGATCGGCCGCGCGCTCAACATTCGCCCGCTGGCCACCAACGACTGCCACTACGTCACCCGCGACGCCGCGCACAACCACGAGGCGCTGCTGTGCGTGCAGACCGGCAAGACGCTGTCGGATCCCAACCGGTTCAAGTTCGACGGAGACGGCTACTACCTCAAGTCGGCCGCCGAGATGCGCCAGATCTGGGACGACGAGGTGCCCGGCGCCTGCGACTCGACGCTGTTGATCGCCGAGCGCGTGCAGTCCTACGCCGAGGTGTGGGCGCCGCGCGACCGGATGCCGGTCTTCCCGGTGCCCGACGGGCACGACCAGGCGTCCTGGCTGCGCCACGAGGTGGACGCCGGGCTGGCCCGGCGGTTTCCCGCGGGCCCGCCCGAGGGCTATGAGCAGCGGGCGGCCTACGAGATCGGAGTCATCTGCGACAAGGGCTTCCCGTCCTACTTCCTGATCGTCGCCGACCTGATCAACTACGCGCGGTCGGTGGGCATCCGGGTCGGGCCCGGCCGCGGTTCGGCCGCCGGATCCCTGGTGGCCTACGCGCTGGGCATCACCGACATCGACCCGATCCCGCACGGGCTGCTGTTCGAGCGGTTCCTCAACCCCGAGCGCACGTCGATGCCCGACATCGACATCGACTTCGACGACCGTCGCCGCGGCGAGATGGTGCGCTACGCCGCCGACAAATGGGGCTCGGACCGGGTGGCCCAGGTCATCACCTTCGGCACCATCAAAACCAAAGCGGCGCTGAAGGATTCGGCGCGGATCCACTACGGCCAGCCGGGCTTCGCCATCGCCGACCGGATCACCAAGGCGCTGCCGCCGGCGATCATGGCCAAGGACATCCCGCTGTCGGGCATCACCGACCCGAACCACGAGCGCTACAAGGAGGCCGCCGAGGTCCGCGGGCTGATCGAAACCGACCCCGACGTCCGCACCATCTACCAGACCGCGCGCGGCCTGGAGGGCCTGATCCGCAACGCGGGCGTGCACGCCTGCGCGGTGATCATGAGCAGCGAGCCGCTGACGGAGGCGATCCCGCTGTGGAAGCGGCCGCAGGACGGCGCCATCATCACCGGCTGGGACTACCCGTCCTGCGAGGCCATCGGCCTGCTGAAGATGGACTTCCTCGGGCTGCGCAACCTGACGATCATCGGCGACGCGATCGAGAACATCAAGGCCAACAAGGGAATTGACCTCGACCTGGAGTCGGTGCCGCTCGACGACAAGGCCACCTACGAGCTGCTGGGCCGCGGCGACACGCTCGGGGTGTTCCAGCTCGACGGCGGGCCCATGCGCGACCTGCTGCGCCGCATGCAACCGACCGGCTTCGAAGACGTCGTCGCCGTCATCGCGCTGTACCGGCCGGGCCCGATGGGCATGAACGCCCACAACGACTACGCCGACCGCAAGAACGGGCGCCAGGCGATCAAACCCATCCATCCCGAGCTCGAGGAACCGCTGCGCGAGATCCTCGCCGAGACCTACGGCCTGATCGTGTATCAGGAGCAGATCATGCGCATCGCGCAGAAGGTGGCCAGCTACTCGCTCGCCCGAGCGGACATCCTGCGCAAGGCGATGGGCAAGAAGAAGCGCGAGGTCCTGGAGAAGGAGTTCGAGGGTTTCTCCGACGGCATGAAGGCCAACGGCTTCTCCGCGGGCGCCATCAAGGCGTTGTGGGACACCATCCTTCCGTTCGCCGACTATGCGTTCAACAAGTCGCACGCCGCGGGCTACGGCATGGTCTCCTACTGGACGGCCTACCTCAAGGCCAACTATCCCGCCGAGTACATGGCCGGGCTGCTGACGTCGGTCGGCGACGACAAGGACAAGGCGGCCGTCTACCTCGCCGACTGCCGCAAGCTGGGCATCACGGTGCTGCCGCCGGACGTCAACGAGTCCGGGCTGAACTTCGCGTCGGTGGGCGCCGACATCCGCTACGGGCTGGGCGCGGTGCGCAACGTCGGCGCCAACGTGGTGAGCTCGCTGATCAGCACCCGCGGCGAGAAGGGCAAGTTCACCGACTTCTCGGACTACCTCAACAAGATCGACGTCTCGGCGTGCAACAAGAAGGTCACCGAGTCGCTGATCAAGGCCGGCGCGTTCGATTCGCTCGGCCACGCCCGCAAGGGCCTGTTCCTGGTCCACACCGACGCCGTCGACTCCGTGCTGGGCACCAAGAAGGCCGAGGCGATGGGCCAGTTCGACCTGTTCGGCGGCGGCGAGGCCGGCACCACCGACTCGGTGTTCACCATCAAGGTCCCCGACGACGAGTGGGAGGACAAGCACAAGCTCGCCCTCGAGCGGGAGATGCTGGGGCTGTACGTGTCCGGGCATCCGCTCAACCGGGTCGCGCACCTGCTGGCCGCGCAGGTCGACACCGCGATCCCGGCGATCCTCGACGGCGACGTCCCCAACGACACCCAGGTGCGGGTGGGCGGCATCCTGGCTTCGGTGAACCGGCGGGTCAACAAGAACGGAATGCCCTGGGCCTCGGCGCAATTGGAGGACCTCACCGGTGGCATCGAGGTGATGTTCTTTCCGCACGCGTACTCCACGTTCGGCGCCGAGATCGTCGACGACGCGGTGGTGTTGATCAACGCCAAGGTCGCGATCCGCGACGACCGGATCGCGCTGATCGCCAACGAGCTTGTGGTGCCGGACTTTTCCAACGCCCAGCCGGACCGGCCGTTGGCGGTCAGCATGCCGACGCGCCAGTGCACCCTCGACAAGGTCAGCGCGCTCAAGCAGGTGCTGGCCCGTCACCCCGGGACGTCGCAGGTGCACCTGCGGCTGATCAGCGGGGACCGGATCACCACGCTCGAGCTGGACGCCTCTTTGCGGGTGACGCCGTCGCCGGCCCTGATGGGCGACCTCAAGGAGCTGCTGGGTCCGGGCTGCCTGGGCGTTTAGCGGGTCGCCGCGGTGGACCATTTCGACTAGGGCCATTCGTGCCGCGAAGCCCTATTGTTAGCGAATCGGGTGGGTGTACTGGTGTACTCGAGAACTAGGGGCCCGAATGGCGGCGGCAGCATCCACGTGTGCGACGTGCGAAATCGAACTTCGCGAGGGGGCCCGTTTCTGCGACAGCTGCGGTTCGCCGATAACCCCGCAGCAATCCGCGGAGTACAAGCAGGTGACGGTGTTATTCGCCGACGTCGTGGGTTCGATGGACATCGCGGAGGCCGTCGGCGCCGAGCGCTTGCGCGAGATCATGGCGGACCTGTTCGACCGCTGCGCTGCGATAGTTGACCGTTACGCCGGAACGGTGGACAAATTCACCGGCGACGGCATCATGGCCGTTTTCGGGGCGCCGATCGCACTGGAGGACCACGCATTGTGCTCCTGCCTGGCAGCGCTGGACATTCAGGACGCGGTGCAAGAGCTGGCCGGGCAGGTGCAGAGCAGAGACGGCATCCACCTTCAATTGCGGGTGGGGCTGAACTCGGGCGAGGTTATTGCCGGCGACGTCGGCTCGAACCCATGGAACTACACCGCCGTCGGTCTTCAGGTCGGCATGGCGCAGCGGATGGAATCGGTGGCGCCGCCCTGCGGAGTCATGCTCAGCGAGTCGACCGCGCGCCTCGTCGACGACGTCGCCGCGCTTGGCACCCCCGAAAATGTTCTCCTCAAGGGCGTGGAGGACCCGGTGGTCGCGTGGCCGTTGCTGTCCATGCGGACGGGGCGCTTTCATTACAGCCGGCGGGTGTCGAAGCTGGTTGGGCGCAGTTGGGAGCTCGCCACGTTGACGGCGTTGCTTGATCGGTCGGTGGCGGGCCGTGGCTGTGTGGTGGGCGTGGTCGGTCCCGTCGGGATCGGCAAGAGCCGCGTTGTCGACGAGATTGTGGCCGTAGCGATACCGCGTTTGATTCGGGTTTTCTCGACGTACTGCGAATCCCACACCGGCGAAGTCCCCTTCTTGGTGGTGGAGCGGCTGATGCGGGCGGCGTTCGGGGTGGAAGACATGAGTGACCACCAGGCCAGGGCGCTGCTGCGCGAGAGAGTGCCCGCCGCCGATCACGCCGATCAGGTGCTTCTCGAGGACACCCTGGGAATCCGCGACCCCGACGACGAACTGCCCGATATCGCCCCCGACGCCCGGCGGCGGCGTCTGACGGCGCTGGTCTGCGATGCGGCCCTCGCCAGCACGGCTCCCACCGTCTATGTCATCGAAGACGCTCACTGGATCGATCCGTCCAGCGAATCACTGTTGGCCGACTTCATCAGCGTCGTCCCTCGGACCCATTCATTGGTGCTGATCACCTATCGTCCCGAGTACACCGGCGCGCTGAGTCAGCTGGCTGGCGCACAGAAGATTTCCCTTGCGCCGCTTAGTTTTTCGGACACCAAAGCGCTGGTCGCCCAGCTGCTGGGTACCGACCCGTCGGTTGCCGGGCTGGTCGAGCGGATCGCCGAGCGCGCGGCCGGTAACCCGTTTTTCGTCGAGGAAATCGTGCGCGACTTGACCGATCGAAATGTGCTCCAAGGGGCCCCCGGCGCGTACCTGAACGCAAGTGGATCAACCGATGTCGCCGTCCCGGCCACGCTTCAGGCAGCCATTGCCGCGCGCATCGACCGGCTCGACGGCGCGACTAAAGCGACATTGAACGCGGCGGCGGTGATCGGTGTCCGCTTCCGCGCCGACCTGCTGGCTGCGCTGGCGGATTGCTCGACGCTGGACCACCTGGTGCACGCCCAGCTGGTCGAGCAGGTGAGTTTCACGCCGATCGCGGAGTACGCATTCCGCCAGCCGCTGATCCAGACGGTGGCCTATCGATCACAGCTCAAGGCTGGTCGCGCAGCGCTGCATACGCGGCTGGCGGCGGCGCTTGCGGAGCGCGACCCCGGATCGGCGGACGAGAACGCGGCGCTGATCGCTGAACATCTGGAGGCGGCCGGTGACCTGGCGGCAGCGTTCGGGTGGCACATGCGGGCCGGGACGTGGTTGACGCGCCGCGACATCCGTGCCGCGCGCATGAGCTGGCAACGCGCGTGTCACGTTGCCGACCGGCTGCCAGGCGACCAGCCGGGACGCGCCGCAATGCAAATCGCGCCGCGCGCACTGCTTTGCCTCAGCGCTTGGCGGTTCGGCGGCCGTGTGGACGACACCATCTTCGACGACCTGCATGAGCTGGCGACCGCCGCCGATGACAAAGCCTCGCTCGCCATGGGTATGGCCGGACAGATCATGGCACTCAACACCTACGGCCACTACCGCCAAGCCGCGGCAATGGTGACGGAATTTGTGAATCTTCTTGATTCGCTGGGCGACCCGGTTCTCTCCGTCACCCTGCGGCCAGGCGCCCTCACCGCGAAGTTCGGGGCCGGCGACCTCGCCGAGGTGGTGCGCTTGGCCGACAGGATCATCGACGAGGCCCGCGCGGATCCGCAAAACGCGGACACTATCGTCGGGTCGTCCTTGGGAATCGCCACAATGATGCGCGCGGCCGCCCGGATGTGCTGGGGCGCCCCGCATTGGCGGCAGGATGTCGACCATGCGGTCGCTCTGAGTGACGAGATCGAACCCGGTACGCGTTCGATAATGCTCCTGCACATCTACGGCATCGGGGTAGTAAACGGGCTCCTGGTTCCCGACGCGGCGATGCTGAGCGTATCGGAACAAGCCCTTCGCGCTGCCGAGGAGCGTGGAGACCAATTCGCGTTGGCGTGGGCCAGGTTTCTGCGCGGCCTCATCCTGGTGCAACTCGAGGGCGCGCACCGCGCCCAGGGTTTCGACCTGCTTGCCCAATCCCAGGTGACCGGCTCACAGGACCGGCTCAACCAGGCGGCTCTGCAGCAGCTCAAGGTCGAGCGCGCCAAGGAGCAAGCACGTGCTGGTGACCTCGACAACGCGATCGCGCAGCTGCGGGCGGTTGTGGAGGCGCACTCCGCAACCGACCCGCCGACGTTCCACGCGGGCGCCACTGCCGCTTTCGTGGAAACCCTGCTGCAACGCGGCCGGCCAGAGGATCTGGATGAGGCTGCCGGAGCGGTCGAGCGGCTGGCCGCCCTGCCGACCGAACCCGGATTTGTATTGTTCGACGTTGCGCTGCTGCGGTTGCGGGCATTGCTGGCGCGGGCTCGCGGTGAAGACGCCGCACATCACGACTTCGCCGAGCGCTATCACGCGATGTCAACATCGTTTGGCTTCGAAGGACACATCGCGGCGGCGCAGGTCCTACTGGAGCGAAACGCGTAGTTGCAAAGACGCGCCCGCGCGAGGTGCTAGGCCGGCAGCTGCTGCGCCGCCTGGTGGTCGTGGGTCGGGATGATCGTCACCGCGTGCCGCGCCAAGTGCAGCCGGTGCAGCGTCCGGAAGGTCTGATCGCGGTCCACGTCGACCAAAGCCCCAGGGTAGCTGGACTTTTGGCGCACCTTCTCGATCTGCAGTCGGTGCCAGGCGGCGTCGCCGGCGATCAGGATCCAACCGCGGGCGGTGTGGGCGAGCACCCCGACGCTGCCCGGGGTGTGCCCGGCCAGGTCCACCAGCATCACGGAGCCGTCGCCGAAGAGGTCGTGGCTCGCCGTGAAGGTCAGCACCGCCGGACCGTCCAGGTCGTATTCGGTGAGGGGCCGATCGCGCAGGGAATCACGGACACCGCCCACGGGCGCCACCGGGCCGGCGCCGATCCACTCGTTTTCCTTGCGGTGCAAGAGCACTGGCAGCTCGGGCAGGTCCAGCAGCCCCGACACGTGATCCCAATGCGCGTGGGTGGGCAGGGCAAAATCCAACCGCGGCGATTCCGGCAGCCGCGCCAACGCCGCGACGGTGGGGAGGGTGTTCGCGGGGGGCCGGACCACGCCACGCAGCACCGCGGGCAGTTGGGCGATCGCCCGCTGATCGACGTCGGTGCACACGGCGGGGTCGACGATGAACGTGGCCTCCGGGTGCGTGACGATGAACGACGTCAGCGAGTTCTCCACGCGCGCAGGGCGGAACGTGCCCTCGACGATGGCGGCCGTCGGCACCGAGCGGGGCACCTGCGGCAGCGCGGTCACCGTGACGGTGCCGCGGGGATCGGGCAGTCCCGCGTCGGCGATGCTGCGGATGAGCCGCGCGTCCAGCCGCCGGGGCCACACCAGACCGCGAATGAGTCCGGTTGCCGCGCCGCAGCATTCGAGGACGGTGGGGGAGTGGACGGGGTCGGGCAGTCCGGCCTTGGTGGCGGTCATGGGAGCTCCACCCGCACGATGGCGCTGTCGGCCCAGACGCGACGGTCGCGGGCGCGCCGCAGCTTTTCGCGGACGCACAGATCCCCGTGGACGTTGGTCACGCCCGGAACTTTGATCAGCGGGACGATTTTCCACTGCCAGCCATAGCGCCGGTGCAGCAGGCGGTTGGCCCGTTCGGCGTCGGCGCCGGACAGGATCGTCGCTCGGCCGGCCAGCGTCGTGGCGCCCGGGCGCACCCGCCCCCGGTAGTCGCAGGCGACCAGTTCGACATCGCGACGCGCCGCCAGCCGCCTGGTCTTCGGGCCCACCTTGGTTCGGAACACCAGCGCGTCGCCGTCGAGGGCGAACCAGATCGGGGTGTCGACCGGGGTGCCGTTGCGGCGGAAGGACCGGAGCCGGGCGTAGCGGGCGCGGGTCAGCTCGTCGAGCGTGGGAGTGTGCATGCTTCCAGTCAACGACTTAGAGTTAGCTCTAAGTCAAGCTCGAGTTTTCGGGAGGCGTCATGGCCCCAACCCTGACGATCGGGGAGGTGGCGCGCCGGGCGGGGGTGGCGGCCACCACGCTGCGCTACTACGAGCAGATCGGGTTGGTGTCCGCGCCGGCGCGGCTGGGCGGCCAGCGCCGCTACGACGATTCGGTGCTTGCCCGCCTCGAGGTGATCCGCCTGTGCAAGTCGGCCGGCTTCGCGCTGGAGGAGATCCAGCTGCTGTTCGCCGACGACGCGCCCGGCCGTCCCGCCAGCCGGGCCCTGGCCGAGGCAAAGCTGGCCGAGATCGACGCGCAGCTGGAGTCGCTGGCCCGGGCGCGGGCCGTCATCGAATGGGGGATGCGCTGCACGTGCCCGTCGATCGACGCCTGCACCTGTGGGATTCACACCGCGCCGGCGGTCCCGTACGCGATCTAGGACTCGAGGAGCAGCAATGACCCAGCCGCAGCCGATCGCCGTGCAGAACTTCTCCCACATCTGCATCGGCGTGTCCGACATCGAGGCCTCCGTGGCGTTCTACACCGCGGTGCTCGGCATGGATGTCGTGTTCGACGTCGAGTTGGCAGGGGCCGGACTGGACTCGGTGACCGGCGGCGCGGCGCGGCAGGGCCGCATGGTCGGCGGCCTGATCGGCGCCGCGATGGTCGAGCTGCTGTCGTTGGGCGCGGTGCCGGAGACCCCGAGCGGCCCACACCTCGGCTACACCAACATGTCCTTCCGGGTCGACGATCTCGACGCCACCTACGACACCGTCCGGCGCCACCACCCCGGCGTGCGGGCCGAGGCGCCCGTCGACATTGGTGGCGTGCGGATGTTCTTCATCTACGATCCCGATGGCACACCCATCGAACTGCTCGAATTGCCGGGCGGCGCCTCGACCACGGTGCAGCTGTGGCGCCCCGATGCCGGGTGATGTGTTCCGCGCCACAACCCACGGACGTACGCTCACGAAGGGCTGTGCTGATCCTGCGGCAAGGAGAACGGAAATGACGACAACCGAACGTCCGGCAACGTTGTGCGAAGCGTTCCAGCGCACGGCGTCGATCGAGCCGGACGCCGTCGCGCTGCGGACTCCCGGCGGCACCCAGACGCTGATGTGGCGCGAGCTCGCGGAGCAGGTGCGCAAGGTCGCCGCCGGCCTGGCGGGCCTCGGGGTGGGGCGGGGCGACACGGTGTCGCTGATGATGGCCAACCGGATCGAGTTCTACCCGTTGGAGATCGGCGCCCAACACGTTGGTGCCGTTTCGTTTTCGGTTTACAACACGCTGCCCGCCGAGCAGCTGACCTACCTGTTCGAGAACGCCGGCACCAAGGTCGCGATCTGCGAGGAGCAGTACGTCGACCGCATTCGCGCCAGCGGCGCGGCCATCGAGCACATCGTCTGCATCGACGGCTCGCCGCCGGCCACCATCTCGGTCGACGACCTCTATGCCGCCGCACCCGACGACTTCGACTTCGAATCCACCTGGCGGGCGGTCAAACCCGACGACGTGGTCACGCTCATCTACACGTCCGGGACCACCGGAAACCCCAAGGGCGTGGAGATGACCCACGCCAATCTGCTGTTCGAGGCGGTCGCCCTCGACTCCGTGCTGCCGGCCAAGTTCGGTGACCGGGTCACGTCGTTCCTCCCGACGGCGCACATCGCCGACCGGGTGCAGGGTCTCTACAGCCTGGAGGTGTTCGGCTCCCAGGTGACCACCGTCTCGGACGCGCGCGCCATCGCCGCCGCGCTGCCCGACGTACGGCCCAACGTGTGGGGCGCGGTGCCCCGGGTGTGGGAAAAGCTGAAGGCCGCAATCGAATTCGCCGTGAGCCACGAGACGGACGAGGTCAAGCGGCAGGCGCTGCAGTGGGCGATGTCGGTGGCCGCCCGGCGGGCCGCGGCCCTGGTGGCCGGCGAGGAGATGTCGGAGGCGCTGGCCGCCGAGTGGGCCAAGGCCGACGAACTGGTGTTGTCGAAGTTGCGGGAACGGCTCGGCTTCGGCGAACTGCGCTGGGCGGTCTCCGGTGCGGCGCCGATTCCCATCGAGACGCTCGCCTTCTTCCTCAGCATCGGCATCCCGATCGCCGAGGTCTGGGGCATGTCGGAGCTGAGTTGCGTGGCGACCGTGAGCAATCCGCGCGACGCCCGCCTCGGCACCGTCGGCAAGTTGCTGCCCGGTCTGGAGGGCAAGATCGCCGACGACGGCGAGTTGCTGGTCCGCGGCCCGCTGGTGATGAAGGGCTACCGCAAGGAACCCGCCAAGACCGCCGAGGCGATCGACGAGGACGGCTGGCTGCATACCGGCGACATCTTCGAGGCCGACGCCGAGGGCTACCTGCGGGTGGTGGATCGCAAGAAGGAGCTGATCATCAACGCGGCCGGAAAGAACATGTCGCCGGCCAACATTGAGAACACCGTCCTGGCCGCCTGCCCGATGGTCGGCGTGATGATCACGATCGGCGACGGCCGCCCGTACAACGCCGCCCTTATGGTCTTCGACGCCGACTCGGTTGGCCCTTACGCGGCCCAGCATGGGCTGGCGGATGCGTCTCCGTCCGCGTTGGCGAACCATCCGGACGTCATCGCGCAGATCGCCGCGGGTGTGGCCGAGGGCAACGCCAAACTGTCTCGGGTGGAACAGATCAAGCGCTTCCGGGTATTGCCCACCGTGTGGGAGCCGGGCGGGGACGAGATCACGCTCACTATGAAGCTCAAGCGCAAGCCGATCATGGCGAAGTACGCGGCCGAGATCGAGGAACTGTATTCCCCCGACCTTCATCCCGACGTCCACGAGCCTGCCGAAGCCGCGACGGTGCAGCCGGCGTGAGCGGGGGACCGGTGGTGTCGGCGCGCGAAATCGGGCGCGCGGGGGTGCGAAAGCTGCTGCAGCGCACCGGGATTGTCGACGAGTCGACGACGCCGTTGCCGACCGATCCTGACGAGGTGGTCGAGCTGCTGGCGGCCCCGTGGTATAACGAGCGGCTGGCCAAGCTGGCGGAAGAGCTCGGGCGCGACCGCGACGACGTGCGCGCCGAGGCGGCGGGCTACCTGCGCGAGATGGCGCCGTCGCTCGACGAGCGGGCGGTCAGGGCCTGGCGCAGCTTCAGTTGCTGGCTGATGCGGGCCTACGACATCCTGGTCGACGAGGATCAGATCGCCCAGCTGCGCAAGCTGGACCGCAAAGCGACTCTGGCGTTTGCCTTTTCGCATCGCTCCTACCTGGACGGGCTGCTGCTGCCGGAATCGATCCAGGCCAACCGGCTCTCGCCCGCGCTCACCTTCGGCGGCGCGAACCTGAACTTCTTCCCGATGGGGGCCTGGGCCAAGCGGACGGGGACGATCTTCATCCGCCGTCAAACCAAGGACATTCCGGTGTACCGGTTCGTGTTGCGCGCCTACGCCGCC
This sequence comes from Mycobacterium sp. NGS64, assembly GCF_059812245.1. NCBI lineage: Bacteria > Bacillati > Actinomycetota > Actinomycetes > Mycobacteriales > Mycobacteriaceae > Mycobacterium > Mycobacterium sp. NGS64. The sequence continues at coordinate 1,648,340 of NZ_JCALCI010000001.1, forward strand.
CAGTTGGTGCAAAACCACGCCAACCTCACCTGGTCGATCGAAGGGGGCCGCACCCGGACCGGCAAGCTGCGCCCACCCGTGTACGGCATCCTGCGCTACATCAGCGACGCGGTCGACGAAATCGACGGCCCCGAGGTCTATTTGGTGCCGACCTCGATCGTCTACGACCAGCTGCACGAGGTGGAGGCCATGACCGCCGAAGCCTACGGCGCGGCGAAGCGGCCGGAGGACTTCCGGTTCCTGGTCCGGCTGGCGCGCCAGCAGGGCGAGCGGCTCGGTCGGGCCTACCTGGACTTCGGCGAACCGCTGCCGCTGCGCAAGCGGCTGGAGGAGTTGCGCGCAGAGGAATCCGGGACCGGGACCGAAATCGAGCGCATCGCACTGGACGTCGAGCACCGGATCAACCGCGCGACCCCGGTCACGCCCACCGCGGTGGTCAGCCTCGCGCTGCTGGGCGCGGACCGGTCGTTGTCCATCAGCGAGGTCCTGGCCACCGTGCGTCCGCTCGCCAGCTACATTGCCGCGCGGAACTGGACGGTGGCCGGCGCCGCCGACCTGACGAACCGCTCGACGATCCGCTGGACGCTGCACCAGCTCGTCGCCTCGGGCGTGGTGAGCGTCTACGACGCCGGCACCGAACCCGTCTGGGGCATCGGCGCCGACCAGCATCTGGTCGCGGCGTTCTACCGCAACACCGCCATCCACATCCTGGTCGACCGCGCCATCGCCGAGACGGCGCTGCTCGCGGGCGTCGAAGCCGCCGAGAATTCCGTGGACGGCCTGGTGTTACCGACGACCGTGCGCGACGAGGCGCTGGCCCTGCGCGAGCTGCTGAAGTTCGAGTTCCTGTTCTCCGCGCGCGCGCAGTTCGAGAAGGAGCTCGCCGACGAGGTCCGCCTGATCGGGCGGGTGGAGGACACCAGCAAGGCCGCCCGCGCCGCGGACGTGCGGGGGTTGCTGGAGAAGGCGGACCTGCTGCTGGCGCACCTGGTGCTGCGCCCGTTCCTGGACGCCTACCACATCGTCGCCGACCGGCTGGCCGCCTACGACGACGAATCGTTCGACGAGGACACGTTTCTCACCGAATGCCTCGAGGTGGGCAAGCAGTGGGAGCTGCAGCGCAGGATGGCCAGCGCCGAATCGAGGTCGATGGAGCTGTTCAAGACCGCGCTGCGGTTGGCCCGGCACCGCGAGCTGGTGGACGGCTTCGAGGATCCCCGGATCGCCCAGCGGCGACGCGAATTCGCCGACGAGATCGCCACCGCCGTGCGGCGCGTCAACGCGATCGCGGAGCTGGCCGGGTCGCGGTAGCCGGTCAGGCGCTGAGCCTAGAGTTGGCGGCATGCCACTTTCAGGTGAATACGCACCCAGCCCGCTCGATTGGTCCCGCGAGCAAGCCGACAAATACGCCGAATCCGGCGGGACCGAAGGCACCGAGCTCAAGGGCAAGCCCGTCATCCTGCTGACGACCGTCGGGGCCAAGACCGGCAAGATCCGCAAGACCCCGCTGATGCGCGTCGAGCACAACGGCGAATACGCCGTCGTCGCGTCGCTCGGCGGGGCCCCGAAGCACCCCGTCTGGTACTACAACATCAAGAAGAACCCGCGCGTCGAGCTGCAGGACGGCACCGTCACCCGCGATTACGACGCCCGCGAGGTGTTCGGCGACGAGAAGGCCACCTGGTGGGAGCGTGCCGTGCAGGCGTGGCCGGACTACGCCGAGTACCAGAAGAAGACCGACCGGCAGATCCCGGTGTTCGTGCTGAGCCCAGTCGGCTGAGCGCGGCATGGGACCATTGATCGGTGTCCGCTGAACTGAGCCAGACCCCGCGTGATTCGCCGCTGTGCGCGGCCGACATTGAAGCGGCGGCCCAGCGGATCGCCCCCGTGGTGACGCCCACCCCGCTGCAGCTGAGCGATCGGCTGTCGGCGATCACCGGCGCGCAGGTCTTCCTCAAGCGCGAAGACCTGCAGGTGGTGCGCTCCTACAAGCTGCGCGGCGCGTACAACCTGCTGGTGCAGCTCTCCGAGGAGGAGTTGGCCGCGGGCGTGGTGTGCTCGTCGGCGGGCAACCACGCGCAGGGATTCGCCTACGCCTGCCGCGCGCTCGGCGTGCACGGCCGCGTCTATGTGCCGGCCAAGACGCCCAAACAAAAGCGCGACCGGATCCGCTACCACGGCGGGGACTTCATCGAGCTGATCGTGGGCGGGTCGACCTACGACCTCGCCGCGGAGGCGGCGCTCGACGACGTCCAACGCACCGGCGCCACGCTGGTGCCGCCCTACGACGACCCGCGCACCATGGCCGGGCAGGGCACGATCGCGCTGGAGCTGCTCGACCAACTCGAGGCGGAGCCGGACTTGGTTGTCGTCCCGGTGGGCGGCGGGGGTTGCATCTCCGGCATCACCACCTACCTGGCCGAACGGACGACGAACACCGCGGTGCTCGGCGTCGAGCCCGCCGGTGCCGCGGCCATGATGGCGGCGCTGGCCGCCGGTGAGCCGGTGACGCTCGACCACGTCGACCAGTTCGTCGACGGCGCTGCGGTGAAGCGGGCGGGGACGCTGACCTACGCGGCGCTGGCCGCCGCCGGCGACATGGTGTCGATCACCACGGTCGACGAGGGGGCGGTGTGCACCGCGATGCTGGACCTGTATCAGAACGAGGGCATCATCGCCGAACCGGCGGGCGCGCTGGCGGTCGCGGGGCTGCTGGAGGCCAACGTCGAGCCGGGATCCACGGTGGTGTGCCTCATCTCGGGCGGCAACAACGACGTGTCGCGCTACGGCGAGGTGCTGGAGCGCTCGCTGGTGCATCTCGGCCTCAAGCACTACTTTTTGGTGGACTTCCCGCAGGAGCCGGGCGCCCTACGCCGGTTCCTCGACGAGGTGCTCGGGCCCAACGACGACATCACCCTGTTCGAGTACGTGAAGCGCAACAACCGGGAGACCGGTGAGGCGCTGGTCGGGATCGAGCTGGGCTCGGCCGCCGGCCTGGACGGGCTGATGGCGCGGATGCGGGCAACGGAAATCCACGTCGAGGCCCTCGAACCCGGTTCGCCGGCCTACCGCTACCTCCTGTAGCCGCTTTGCTTTCGCGCCGCGAGGGTGCGCATTTGTACACGGTTTACGGCGTGTCGCCGTACGGACACGCGCCCTCGCGGGATGCGGCGAGGTACGACGGCGTCGGCGTGCCGGGTTCCAGGTCGTCGGCCGGCACCGGCGCTCCGGCCGTCAGGCTCAGCGGCACCACGCCGGCCCAGTGCGGCAACACACTGTCCTCCGGATCGTCGACCGGGCCGCCGGCGCGCACCTTGGCCGAGACCTCGGCCAGGTCCAGCGCGAGCACCCCGGTCGCGGCGAGTTCGCGCGCGTTGGGATTACGGCAGTCATCCGCGCGGCCGGGCCGGATGTGGTCGAGCAGGCAGCGCAGCGCGCGCAGCTTCTCCGCGGGATCATCGACCACCCGAGCGGCGCCCAGCACGACCACCGAGCGGAAGTTCACCGAATGGTGCATGGCCGAGCGGGCCAGCACCAGCCCGTCGACGAGCGTGACGGTGACGCAGACCGGCAGGCCATCTGGTGCCGCCTTGGCGGCCAGCAGCGGGCCGCCGCCGGTGGAACCGTGCAGGTAGAGGGTCTCGCCGAGGCGGGCGTGCGTCGTCGGCAACACCACCGGCCCACCGGCGCCCTGGTAGCCGAGGTGACAGATCAAGGCCTCGTCGAGGATCGCGTGGACGGTGGGCCGGTCGTAGCACGCGCGTTCGCGGTAGCGGGTGGGCGTGGTTCGGGCCGTCGGGCGGTATGCGGTCTTCAATGGATTGCCTTTGATTTCGTACTAGTACATAATTACTCTCGTGCCAGTACAATATACGGGGACGGGCGCGGAATCCATAGCCGCCAACGTCGAGGAGGCCATCTCCCACGGCGCGCTGGCGCCCGGGGACGCGCTGCCGCCGATCCGCGACCTGGCGGGCCGGCTCGGCGTGAACGCCAACACCGTGGCCGCGGCCTACCGCCTGCTGCGAGATCGCGGTGCCATCGAGACCGCGGGGCGCCGCGGCACTCGGGTGCGGCACCGCCCCGCGACGACGCCACGTTCGCTGCTGGGGCTCGACGTGCCCGCCGGCGTGCGCGACCTGTCGAGCGGGAACCCCGACCCGGCGCTGCTGCCGATCGCCTCCGCGCGGGTCCCGCAACCCAGGCCCCTGGTCTACGGCGAGCCGGCGATGTCGCCCGCGTTGGTCGATCACGCCCGCGTGGCGTTCGCCGCGGACGGCGTCCCGGCCGATCACCTGGCGGTGACGAGCGGCGCGCTGGACGGCATCGAGCGCGCGCTCACCGCCCACCTGCGCCCGGGTGACCGGGTGGCCGTGGAGGACCCCGGATGGGCCAATCTGTTGGATCTGCTTGCCGCCCTTGGTCTTTCCGCGGAGCCGGTGCGGGTCGACGACGACGGCCCGCTGGTCGCCGACCTGGCCCGGGCGCTCGGGCGCGGGGCGCGGGCGGTGGTCGTCACCACCCGCGCGCACAACCCGACCGGTGCGGCGCTGTCCGCGGACCGCGCGGACGCGCTGCGCGAACTGCTGGCCGCGCGCGCCGACGAGGTGCTGCTCATCGAGGACGACCACTGCGCGGGCATCGCCGGGGCGCCCCTGCACACGCTGGCCGGAGCGACCGGCCACTGGGCGTTCGTGCGATCGGCGTCCAAGGCCTATGGTCCGGACCTGCGCGTCGCGGTCCTGGCCGGGGATCGCCGCACCGTCGAGCGCGTGCACGGCCGCCTGCGCCTCGGCCCGGGCTGGGTGAGCCACCTGTTGCAGGATCTCGCCGTCGGCCTGTGGTCCGACGACGCGGCGGCGCGCCTCGTCGGCGAGGCCGAGAAGCGGTACGCCGACAACCGGACGCGTCTTCGCACCGCGCTGGCCGAGCGCGGCGTCGTCGCCCACGGCCGCTCCGGGCTCAACGTGTGGGTCCCGGTGCCCGACGAGACGGTAGCGATCACCCGGCTGCTCGGGGCGGGTTGGGCCGCGGCGCCGGGGGCGCGGTTCCGGATTCGCACCCCACCCGGGATCCGGGTCACCGTCGCCGATTTGGGCGCGCGCGAGATCGAGCCGCTGGCCGACGCGATCGCCGAGGCGGTGCTGGCTACCGGCCGTCCCAGCGTGTAGTTGTCACGCCTTACGGCCCCGGCAGTGAACGCGGCAGCGCAAACAATGGGAGCACGCTGCTCTCAAAGCGGTCATGGCGCCGATCCGGTCGCCGGTGAAGTCGAGGACATAGAGGCCGGCCCCGTGGCGCACGCCGGCGCCGCTGCGCAGATACGCCGAACGCCGGCTGACCATTGGCGCGCGTCGGCACAAGTCGATCCTGCGACCCGCGCGGAGCAGTCTCGCGCAGAAGCGGGCCACGAGGTGGGCGCCCGCCCGTCGAGCAGGATGAGCACGCCGATCTGGCGGGGCGGCCGCGCCTGAAGGACGGCGATGAAAGCTAGGGAGATTGCTTCGGCTTGCTCGTACCGTGCCTCCGGCCCGGGCGCCGCGTCGATGAAGCGGTCGCCAAGGGCGTCGGGTTTTTGACGGTGATGGGACGTATCGCTCCGGACTGCTCAAGGGAGTCGTTCATGCCACTGTCGCGAGACTCGCCCCACTGCAGCGGGCTCTTCTCGTGACCCAAGAGTTGTCCACAACGATGGCTAAGACCGCTTCGTCTCAACCGTAAAGCCATGCCATGAACCTCGCCACCATCCGTGCATCCAGGGCCGGCGAATTCCCGTCGGACTGCAACAGCAACTCCGGCCCGTGGCCGGCGACGCCGCTGCTGCTGGACACTATGGCCACAGCGGTGATGTCGCGTCGGTTATGTCCGGACCGCGCCAGCGGACGGATATCCTGCTCACCACCGCTCAGCATCGATTGCCGCTTTCGCGTCAGCTATCGCCGGTAGCGAAAATCGAGCGAACCGGTGGCTGAATGCCAAAGCTGTTCGCGATGGTTGCGTGTGCAACGTAGCGACCGCACATCAATGCGACCGCTACGGCGTCCTTGGGGCCCAGTCCTCGTACGAGCGCGTCCAACTCGGTGCGGCTGCCCCGCCCATGGTCCTTGAGCACCGCCAGCACCCATCGTTGCGTATCCCGTTGCGCCGGCGCGAGATCGGCGTGGTCAGGATCGAGCAGCTCCACGGCGGCGACCCACTCCTTACCGAGGCCAAGCTTTACCGACAGCCGCTCGTGTTGGTGGCGTTCGTATTCGTTTCCAGTCGCGGTGGCGACCGTCAGCGCGACGAGCTCGGCGAGATCGTCGGGCAGGGCGCGCTTGGTGGCGTCGGTGTAATCGATGAACGCGGCCAGCGATTCCGGTTGGTGGGCGGTCACCTGGAAAAAGTCGCCGAGATAGCCGAGGCGATCGAACTTGGGTTGAAGCCGTTGTCTCACGGCGGGATCCAACTTTTCGAATCCGATCAAGGGGACTCCGGCAAGTCGCCGTTCGTTTCCGTCTGTGTCCGACGCTTTTGTTCCAGAATCAATGTCTGTCATGCAATTTCCTCCTTAGGCGGGGCTAGCTGGTGCCGATGTGTTTGAGGTCAGCTCGGTGTCGACGCCGATCTTGCCGACCGAAGACGAGCCGCCCGGCGAACCCAGCGGCTCGGAGCGGCCGGGAAGAGCTGTATCGAAGAATCGCGCATTGTCTTCCATCCACTCCGGCGCCGAGTTCGGGCCGCTCGTGATCGCATCAACCGGGCAGACAGGTAGGCACGCCCCGCACTCGATGCACTCCTCGGGTTGGATGTACCGGCGCCGTTCACCTTCATAGATACAGTCCACCGGGCATGCGTCAACGCACGAGCCGTTGAGCTCTTCGATACAGGTGGGACCGATCACATATGTCATGGGATCACCTCTCCCTCGCCGTGGCGGGAGCCATCAACTCGGTCGAATGGCCAGGGAAGATCGGTTGCCCCGGATCAAGCTGAGCCGCAAGGTTGTTCACCGCGGTCGCAGCTTCGCCGAATCCCACGGCCATGATGCGGACCTTGCCCGGGTAGGCGGTGACGTCGCCAACCGCGAAGACCCCTGGGATGTTCGTGGCCATGGTGGAATCGACGACAATCTGGCGGCTTTCGATCCTGAGGCCCCATTTGAGCATTGGTCCCAGGTTGGCGATGTGGCCCAATGCCGCAATCACCGCTTGGGTCTTAATCGTTTCCCTACCGTCGCCCGTACGAATGGTGATGGCTTCGATCCAGTGTTCGCCATGGGCGGCAACTACCTCGCTGTCCAAGATCACCCTGGCGCCGCTTTCCTGAAGTTGGTTGACCGACCTGGGATGTGCGGTCAGGGTGCGTCGGCGATGGATCAACGTCACGGACCTGGCGACAGGGCACAGCATGTTGGCCCAGTCGACCGCGCTGTCACCCCCGCCGACGATCACGACGTCGACATCGACATAGGAGGCGACGTTGCGCAGGGCGTACTGCACACCGCGGTCCAGGTAGTCGTCGACGCAGTTCAGCCGGCGGGTTTGGAAGCTGCCGATGCCGGCGGCGATGATGATACCGCCGACGCTGATCCGACGCCCCTTGTCGGTGACAACCGTGAATTGGCGCGCGGCGGCATCAGACTCGCCGCAATCCTGCGGCGCCGCAACGAGTTCCACCGATTGTTCACCCAGGAGCCAGGTGGGCTTCGCAAACTCGGCCTGCGTCGTCAGCGACGCTGCCAACGCGGACCCCATCACCTCGGGAAGGCCGGCGACGTCATAGATGGGTTTGTCCGGGTAGAGCGCCATGAGCTGTCCGCCGGGCTGTTCCAGCGAATCCAGCAACACCACGCTGAGCCCGCGCAGCCCTGCGTAGTACGCGGCGAACAGGCCGCTGGGACCGGCGCCAATGATCAGCACGTCGGCATCGACGGCGGCAGGGGCCGAGCTCCTCACGGCTGCGCTCTGAGGGTCTCGGCCAGGAATTCAGTGGTGTTGACCCAGGCCTTGTGGGCCGCGTCGGCCACATACTGGGCCGGTCGCGCGTCGCAATGAAAGGCGTGCCCCGCCCCGGTGAAAACGACCAGCCGAAGGTCCAAATCGTGGCGCTGAGCTGCGGCTTGGATGGTCGACAGGTCCTCCGCCGGTATCGTCGGATCGGCGTCACCGGCGAACATCAACACCGGCCCCTTGATGTTGGCCGCCTTCTCTAGAGTGGCGTGCGGCCCACCGGCGATGCCCGGTCCATAGAAGACAACCGTCGCTGCCACCGGGAGCGCCGTGGCCGCGGTGAACGCGGCCCGGCCCCCGAAGCAGAAGCCGACGATCGCCGTCCTATCGGCTGGGATCCCTTCGTGTTCCGCTAAGTTCGTAAGGACGGCGCCGACGTCGGTGACGATCGGTTCGGCTCCGAGCTCGCCGATCAGTCGCATCGCCGTGTCGCGGTCGGCGTATTCCACGGAGTCGATTCCCGAACGGTGGAACAGGTCGGGCGCCACAGCCACGTATCCCTGCGCCGCGAGCCGACGGGTGACGTCCTGGATGTGATCGTTGACGCCGAAGGCCTCCTGCAGCACGACGACCGCCGCGGCCGGTTCCACGGCTTCATCGGGACAGGGCCCCACGCGGTAAAGCCGCATAGGGCCGTCGGCGGTGCTCACCGTCAACCAATCGGCGGTCAATTCTCCGGCGGCGGCAGTCATGGGGCGAACGTTCCTTTCTCCAACGGTATTGGTGGGTCTAGTCCCAGATCAGCGCCCGGTTCGGGCGTTGATCTTCGGTAAAGGCCGCATACGCGTTGGCGGCCGCCGGATGGAGCGCGATCGGCGCGGCGGCGATCGCCTGCGGCTCCAGCGGGTAGGTCAGCGGGCTGCGTTCCGGTGGAATGTGGCGATATTGCACCTCGAGCGCGTCGCGGGTTGCGACCATGCACCAGGCGATCAATGCCGCGATGTCGTCGGGCAGTGCATCCGTGCACAGCAGCAGAAAGTCGGAGAACTCCAGTGCGGTCAGGTCGCGCTCGAGGCCCGGCAGGTAGCCTTGTGGGACGATCGCCGTCGGCCAGCGCCAGGCATCGAAGGCCTGGATGACCGGCGGGGCCGCGTCGAGGTAGACCACCGATCTGCGGTCGGTGACACGCTGCCAGGCGGGCATCATGATCGCTTCGTGGACAAGCACATTGGCATCGCCATCGCGAAACGCGGCGATCGCTGGAAACGGCCTCTCGTCATACACGAACGAACCGCCGGCGGCGTCCAGCGCTGCAGGTTCGATCCCGACCGCACGCAGTTGGTGGTGCGCTGCCAGACCGACCAGGTTGACGCCATCGTCGGGGCTGGTCGCGATGCGCAACTGCGGCATGCGTGCGGCGAGCTCTTCCATCGACGACACGCCGAGCTCGGCGTCCACGCAGGTGACGAGGCGGTCTCGCTGGGGCAAGGTGCCCAGCGCTCGCAGCCGCTCGGCGCGTTCGACGGCCAGCGGTCCGGCGTCGGAGCCGACCATCCCCATCGCGGCCGTCGGGGTCATGAGCGCCACGTCGACTTGGCCGGACAGGACGGCGTGAATCGCGTCGGCGCCGCCACGTCCGGAACGGATGAAAAATTCTGAACCCCGCTCGCAGCGGTCGCCGACTTCCTGGGCCAGCCACCCGCAGATGCGGTGCAGGTTGGCTTGGCCCCAATCACCCTGCAGCGTCAAGGTGATTCGGCGGTCGAGCGCGGGTTCGTTTGAGCGGTGGTTAGATGGCCGAGCAGGTGTCATGAAGTCGGAAGGCCTTCGACCATTGCCTGCAGGCCTGCTGCGTCGAGGGCGAACTGGATCTCCCGGATCTCGTCGAACGGGAAACCCACTCGCTCGAATTCCCGTTCGAGGTCTTCCCGGCTGTCGGCTTGGTAGATCGTCACAAGGAAGCCGCTGTACATGTCGACGTACAGATTTTGAAATGTGGCGTACTTCGACTCGGCGACATCTGGTGCGTTGCCCGCGATTTCGTCAGCAGACAGGCCGGGGGCCAGGTGAGTGGTCAGGTAAGTGGGCATAAGTCGGCCTTTCGCTAGATGGTTTACGACCGTCGAGTTATTGGGTCTGCAGTTCGGCGCGCAACTGCTCCGCGAGCGGCTTCCAGGCTGCGAAGGGTTCCATGTCGATGCGTGGATGCTGGGCACCGCAACCGCTGCAGCGGCGGAGTGTCTCGTCGTTGTTGAACGCGAGGCAGCCGTCGAAATAGACGTCCTGCGAGATCGTTTCGGCGGTGTCCCACTCGCAGCGGTGTAGTTCACGGTCGCAGCCCGGGCAGTACCATGCGATGCCTTCAAGCCCAGCGGTGCGCGCTTTGTAGCGCAGCTGGACGCTCTCTTCCGACGGCACGATGCGGTGCGGGGTGCCGGCCGGCACGTAAACGTGGTCTCCGACGTCCATCGCGAATCGGTTGACCGAGGAGTCCTTGAGATACATCTCGGCGGTGCCCGCCATCTGCACCACAACGGTGTCTTTCTCACAGATGAGATAGAACGGCTGGGGGACGGTGTTGCGGGACATGAACAGCTGCGGGTCCACCTTCGCCGGCAGCACCGGCACTTCTTCGTAGTTGCCGATTTCTTGAGCCGCTTTGAACGTGTGCAGCATTCGTCGTCGATCCATGATCACACCGCCTCGGTTTCACGCGCGGACGCAGCGGCTGTTCGCAAGGCCCGCTTGGCCGAGTCGGCCGTGCGGACCTGCGCAACGTAGCGATTCCAGCCCCACTTGTGGTGTGGATGGGGCGGACTGACATGCCCACATTTGCGGCAGGTGCGCGCCTGTTCCGGCTCGTAGGCGAGGGCCGCGCGATTGCTGCCCCAGATGGTGGGGAACATCTGCACCTCGTCGTCCGGGCTGCCGTCCCACTGGGTGGGGTCATGACCCTCGACCCCTTTGGGGCTTGCGTTGTAGTCGAACCGCACCAGTTGCTCGGAACATTTCTGGCAGCGGAACAGGATTGCCTCGGCTTGATCTCCCTCTTCAGCTTGGTGCTGGGTAACGGTGATCAAGATAAAAGCTTCAGGGTCGGCCGAATTGCGCAGGAACGAGTTCACGCCATGCAGTTGCTGGGTGACGAAGATCTGACCGGTCTGCAGCATGGCCTGGTTGGATCCGAACGTGATCGCAACTTCCTCGACGGTGTTGTAGTGGAAGAAGTGGCCGAACGCGCTATCGTTCGGATCGCCTCTCATGATTGAGCCGGTAGGCACTATCGCGCCGGCGTCATGGTATGGGAACAGCGGCAGCAGTTGGGATGCCGCCCCGGTCATGAAGTCAAAGATGTTTACCTTCAAGGGTTCCCGTCTGCCCGACGGCGGGGGAATTCGCCGCGCCCTTTCGGGTGCGGATGCCGCTCCTGTCACGGTCTGCGTCATGTCGATCTCCCTTCGTTGGGCGGTTCCGTGCTAGAGGTTGGCCGCAGCGGCCAGGACCGCATCGCAGCGCCGTTCGACTTCGGGCGTGGCGGGCGCCATGGGCAGACGCTCTTCGTTGCTGGGAATCAGTCCGCGCTGGCGCATCATGTACTTCACCGGAATCGGGTTGGTGTCAAAGAACACCGATTGGTTGAGCTGCCACAGCGCTTGATGCAATCGCTGTGCCTCGGCGAGCTTCTCGTCTTGGACGGCTTGATAGAGGGCGGCGATCGGCGCCGGGAAGACGTTGGCGACCGCGTTCACCATGCCGGCGGCGCCGACGGCGAGCATTGGGAGGCTGACCTCCTCGAGCCCGACAAAGATGCGGAACTGCGGGCCTACGCGCAGCAAAACGTCGGTGACCCAAGCCAGATCGGTGGATGCGTGTTTTGCGCCGACGAAGTTGTCGCACCTCTCAGCAATCGCCTCGACGGTGTCGACGGTCACGGACACGGCCGAGCGCACGGGTATGTGATACAGCAGCACGGGCTTGCTGGTGTTGCGGCAGACGACCTCATAGAAGTCGATCAGACCCCGTTGCGGGGGACGCGTGAATGCCGGCGTCACCACCAACACCGCGGCGGCGTCGATGTCCTCGGCGTGTCGGGTCAGCTCGACGGTCTCCGCCAACGACGGGGCCCCGGTGGCAACCATCACCGGCAACCGCCCGGCCGCGGCGCCGATCGCCGTGACCGCCAGTTGCTTTCGCTCGGCCACCGTCAGCAACGCCGGTTCACCGCTGGTGCCGGCCACGACGATCCCATGACTTCCTGACTGAATCTGGAAGTCCACCAACTGCTCGTAGGTCTTGAGATCCACGCGACCATCGGCGAACGGGGTGACAAGCGGCGGATAAGAACCGCGCAACTCGTCGGGCGCCAGCGCGATCATTTCGCAGACCGATTCGTCACGAAACCCGACTCGACTCCCAGCACTCGGGCGGGACGCTTCAGATCCTCTTGCCACAAAAGCGATTCGAGCGCGATATGGAAGGGCTGGTCCTGGATCGTGAGCTCGTGCACATGTTCGTCGGGACCGCTGGCGTGATGATGCACAGCCCAGCCGGGCGCCGACAACATCAGGTCACCGGCTTCCCAGTCATAGCGCTTGCCGGCAACAAGGCTGTGGCCGCGGCCGTGGAAGTAATAGTTGATGGCGGCCGACACGTGGCGGTGCGGACGGTCGACGATCTTCGGGGGTCTAACGGTGATCGTCGCGAAAAAGTTCGGTGTGGTGCCGTTGGTGCGCCCGGTTGCGGGGTTGTACAGCAAGTAGAGTCGGCGGCCTCGATACTCGGGTCCCAGTGCGGTCAGCTTGTCGAGATTGTCCTTGACGCGTTGCCATGGCCAGTACAGCGCGGGGCTTTCGACGTTGGGCGGGTCGATCAGCTTTTCGTAGGGCATCAGCCACGCGCCTTCGTCCGTCAGCTGGAAAACGCCGAACGGGTTCTCTTTGCCCTCGCCGGACTCCTCTGCTTCCTGTGCCGCGGCGGCGGGCTCATCCGACGGATCCTCCTCCACCAGATACACGCCGAGTTGGTCCAGCAGTGCCGCGTTGGAGTAGCTCAACCGCACCTGGGCGGCGTCGGTGTCATTGATGTGGCGATACGTGGTCCACGACGGGTGATTCCACACGTCGAATTGCCCGAAGCTGAACTTCTTGTCGCCCACGATGGCGGTTCCGCCGCCGGCGATGCAGAACGAGACCTGCGTCGCGTTGTGCCGGATCGGCTCCGTGCTTTCCCCGGGCAGCAGCACCGACAACGTCACCCGGATTCCGGGCGCGAGACCGTTGCCCGGCGCGGTCGCCTTCGGGTGAACGATCAGCGACTCGCGTCGCCCGTTCTTCGGCCGCGGGGCCTGGCTGAGCCGGTCAACCTCCGCGTCGATCTCAGCCCTCGTGATGAGCACGGGGTCCCAGAAGTCCAGCGAGGCCGGAGCGGCACGATCGGTTACATCGACGAACAATGACATTAATTACTCCACAACTTGGGCTTGGTCCGGGATGAAACAGTCAGTGGCCGCCCGACACCGGCCGCGAGCGCTCGCTCGAGCACCATCTCGGCCACCGCGAGGTCGGAAATGCCGGTGCCAAGAGCTTTGAAGATCGTCACGCCGTCGCCATCGAGCCGCTCGTCCGCGGCGAGCGCCGATCCGAGCGACACCACATGGGCCGCGTTCGTTGCCGATAGCTCGCGTGGCGAGAGTTGGCGCGCGGCCGCCACGTCGTCGGCGACGATCCGTCGAGCCCGCGCCACAACCGCCGCCTCCAGCTCGGCGCGTTCCGGCGTGATGGCGCCGACGGCATTGATGTGGACGCGCTCGGCGAGCATCGACGGGCTGATGAATGGCTCCGTCGCGCGCGTCACCGTCACGATGACATCGGCCTGATCCACCGCTTCCGCGACCGATGTCGCCGCGCGCGCGGCGATGCCGGAGCGCTCGGCGATCCTGGCCGCGAAAGAGGTTCGGTGTTCGGCCGTCGGGCTGTAGACGGCGATGTCCTGGATTTCGCGGACCGCGGCAACGGCCGCGATCTGCCCCTCTGCCTGCTTGCCCGAGCCGATTACCGCGAGCCGCTCGCAGCGGTCGGCGGCCAAGATCGACGTGGCCGTTCCGGTGATCGCGCTGGTGCGCAATTGACCCAGCGCGAACGCCTGGATCACCGCGAGCAACTCGCCGGTACCCGCGTCCCACGCGGCCAGCAGGGGAGTAGCCCCACCCGGGGTGTGTGCCCAGGTCTTCGAAACCGCCAGCCCGCTTTCTACCGCGATCGCCCCGATGGCGTGCATGCTCCCGCCGGTCCAGGAGGCAAACGTTTTGGGCATCGGCACGACTTCGCCGGCCGCGGCGCGCAGGTACGCACCCTTGATTGCCGCGATGACCTCGCGCAACGACACCAGTCCGACGACGTCGTCTTCATCGATCCATCGAGGCGGACCGCCTTCGGACCGTGCCTGCGATCGGGTGGCACCCCGCACGCCGACCTCGCGCAGCGCAGAATCCGTATTCATCATGATGAATTAGTGTGCGGACGGTCACACCCGATGTCAAGACAATTCGGCATAATCGTCATGCTGAATTCCGGAGGTGGTCATGAGCGCTGGCGAGCGCGAGCAAGGCCAAGCGGAGGCGCCCGCGCTTCGACGCAGCGAGTGGCGCGGTGTGACCGGCAAGAAACGGGTCACCAGCCGCTCGGAACTCGCCGCCCAGAAAATCGCGGCGAGCATCAAAACCGTCGGGCCCGGCGGGCGCCTCGGTACCAAAGAGGAGCTGCGTGTCCAATGCGGCGTGTCGGTCGGGACCCTCAATGAAGCGATCCGGCTGCTGCAAGCCCGAGGTCTGGTCGCCATTCGCCCTGGACCCGGGGGAGGACTGTTCGCGTGCGAGCCGGCGCCCATGGTGCGGCTGGGCAATGTCATGTTGGCGTTGGACTCGCATGACGCATCGGTCGCCGACGCCGTGCGTATCCGCAACGCGCTCGATGCCCTGCTGATCGAGGACGCGGTATGGCACGCCGATGCCGCGGATATCGCGGTGCTTCACGAACGACTCGCTGACATGGCCGCCGCCGCGCAGAGTGGGGACGGCATCGCTTTTCTGCACGCGAATTGCGCGCTGCATGCGCGTATCGCCGCCTTGAGTCCCAACGCGATGCTGAGCTCGATCTACGTCGGCCTGCTCGACATCATCGAGGCCCATACGTTGGCGGTCGTGCCGGCCGCCGAACAGCCGTTGCCCGAGTCGCTCCACGAGCGTTACCGGCTGCATGTCCGCCTGATCGACGCCATCGCCGTTCAAGATCCACAGGGCGCGTTGAGAGCACTTGCTCAGCACAATGCCACCCTCGATTGAGGATGTTCTTCGAACCCTAGATGCAATACGGATCCGTACTCTTTCTGGTTATAACTACTCGAAAACTGGTTGTGCTTATGACCACACATCGATACGATACCGTACGCTATGACCCAGGACACAGGTTCCGACCGGACGGCAAACAGTCGAGGCGCCAGCCGAGCGGCGGCGATATTGGACGCCACGCTGCGGTTGCTCGGGGACGTTGGATACGACCAACTGACCATCGATGCGGTCGCCGCGCTGGCCCGATCGAGTAAGACGACGATCTACCGGCGCTGGCCAGACAAGTCCGCGCTGGTGTGCGCAGCCCTGGTCTCAGCTTCCGTGCGGCATCCGGAACTGCCCGCGGGCGCCACCAGCCTGCGCGAGGATCTGTTGGCACTTACTGCGCTGTTCGCGAAGGTTGCGAGCATCGAGGACCCCGGCGCCTTCGCCAGCCTGCTCGCTGCCGCGCAAAAAGACCCGGCGATCGCGACCGCGGTCCGCGCTACGGCGGTCGAACCCCGTCGTCGTGACTGCCGCGATGTCATTCAGCGCGCCATCGGCCGGGGCGAATTACATGATCCGCGGCTGGCCACCGCCCTCTACGAGACCGCGATCGGGCAGATGATGGTGCGCTTCTTGCTCCAATCCGACGGCTTCGACGAGGCGCGACAAATCGACTTCGTCGACAACACCTTGATTCCCATGCTCAAAGCACACGATAAGGAGGCCGGCCCCGATGCCGATCGCTGAACCTGACCTGGAGCAGGTCGAAAACGACATAGCCGAGCTGCTGCGGACCGAAGAACTCGGCTCGCTCGCGGTCGTTGGCCCGAACGGCGGGCCCGCGGTGTCGATGATGCACTTCGCGTCCGACGGCCTCATCGTGTACTTGCACACCTTCACCTATTCACGCAAACACGAGGCGATCGCTCGGGACGCCCGGGTCAGTTACACGATCGCGGCGATTCCGCCGGACGGCTTTTACGGCCGAGGGCAGCTGCGCGCCATTCAGGTCGAGGGGCGCGCCACCTTCGTAACCGATCCCGCGGAGATCCAACGCGCGGTCGAGGTCAGCCGCGAGCAATTCGAATGGATGAAGGACTTGTCGCTTTACGACACCTTCGACAAGGGCACGGCCCACCACCAGACCTTCATTCGGATCGACCCGGTCGAGGCGCTGTGGAACGACAATCGCGTGCGGTTGCTGTGGCGCAAGATCGTTACGTTCACGGCAGATGGCAAACACGTTGCGGCGCTTTCGCCATATGAAACCAAGCTGCGGGCGATGACGCCTGCCGATGGTGACGGGAGCGCAAGGTCATGACGATCATGCATGCCAGCGCGTGGCTGATGGCCTTGTTCGCCGGGCTGTTCGGCGGCGGGATCCTGATCGTCGCCGTCGAGCGACTCAACCTATGGCGGCGGATGCCCGTGGATCAATACGTCGTCGACTTTCGCCGATCGTTGTATCGGCTCGATCCCTTGATGCCGATCCTCGGCGCTCTCGCAGGGGTGAGCGCGGTGGTTTTCGCACTCAACAGTAGTGGACGTGCGGCGGCGCTCGCCTGGGTCGGCACGGGGCTCATCGGCGTCATCATGATGGCCTCCATCCTTATCGCAGAGCCGATCAATTCGAAATTTCGCCGCCTTTCCGAGGGTGAAGCACCCGATGGGGTTGACCAGTTGCGGGTCACCTGGCGCCGCTTTCATTTGGCGCGCACGGCTGTGGCGTTGGCCGCGCTCGCTTGTCTTGCCGGCGCGGTCGCCTAGATCATGCAAATGTTCACCCGGGATGGCAATGCGGCCACCACACCTGCCGGAAGGCAAGATGAAACATGTCTTGCGGCAAGTGTTTTCGGTCTTTCCGACGGGTGGTCAGCAGGGCCGGAGGGGCGCTGGGAATGTTTCGGAGTCGGGGACCGGTGATGGCGACCGACATCAGCGACAGGCCGGCGCGCGAACAGTCGGCTGCCGACGTCTTGGACGCAGTGACAGCAGGCAGGGCGCAAAGATCGACGGCCGCGCGCTTTGCGTCGGTCGGCAAAGCGACATCCCGGGTCCGCTCGATTCCCGCGCGGTCGCTCGCCACGATTGGACGCGGTGCGGCACTGGGCGTGGCCGTGCTGCGCTACTCGGTCCTCGACACCATCACCCTGAGGCTGCCTGCCGGCGAATTCTTGGTGCAGGCATGGTTGCTGCTCACCGTCACCGCGATACCGGCAGTCCTCATGGCCATCCCGTTCGGCGCGATGGTGTCGGTCGTCTCCTCGGGGCTGGTCAATCAGGTCGGCGCAAGCTCACTTCTTGGCGCAGCAAGCGGCGCCGGCGTTGTTCGCCAGGGCGCACCGATCACCGCCGGATTGTTAATGGGCGGCGCGGCGGCTTCTGCCATCGCCTCCGACTTCGGTGCGCGCGCGATTCGCGAGGAGCTCGACGCGCTCCGGGTGATGGGAATCAATCCCGTCCGCCGACTGGTGGTCCCGCGTTTCTTGGCCTTGGTGGCAATCGCGCCGATCCTGATCGTGGTCATCCTGGTATCGGGCACAACGGCCTCCTACATCCTTGCGGTCACCCTCAGCGATGTGACACCCGGAAGCTTTTGGCAGTCGTTTGGCCTATTCGCGCAAAAGACGGATGTCTGGTTTGCCATGGCCAAGACCGTCGTGTTCGCCGCGATCGTCGCCATAGTTTCGTCGCTCCGTGGCATGGAGGCGACGCGTGGACCGCGCGGTGTCGCCGACGCGGTGAGCTCCTCGGTCGTGCTCAACGTCATCTGCATCGTTATCGCGAACCTCGCCATCACCCAGCTCGAAGTGATGTTCTTCCCGACGGTGGTCGCCTGATGGCCACCCCATCAGCGTTGCTCCCGGCGCGATTGTCGTCCATGCGGCCCATCCAGCGCCCCCTCATGGAAGCCGGGCAGTGGTTGCTTTTCATCTGCCTGACGATGTGGTACCTGCCGCTGACGGTTCGCCGATACCACCGCCAAACCTTGCAGGCGATGAACAGTCTCGCCTGGGGCCGCGGCTCCATCATCGTCGACGGCGGCACCATCAGCGTGTTGATCCTGCTCGGCATCGCCGTCGGCGCCTCGGTGGCGATCGAGGGCTTCGCAATTCTGGACCTCATCGGATTCGGCGCGTTGGCGGGCATCATCGGCGGCGTCGGCACCGTCCGCGAGATCGGTCCGCTCGTCGCCGGTATCGCCTTCACCTCGCAGGCCGGCTGTCGGATGACCGCCGAAATCGGCGCAATGCGAATTTCCGAAGAGATCGACGCCGTGGAAGCGCTTGGCCTGCGGCCGATCCCATTCGTGGTCGGGACCCGCCTCATCGGCGGCCTGTTGGTGGTGATCCCGGGGTACCTGCTGACCCTGGTCGCCGCGTTCCTCGTGCAGAACGTGTTCATCACGGCGCTCTATAACCAACCCGCCGGCACGTATAGCCACTATCTGGCGATGTTCCTGACACCGACGGATCTTGCGTATTCGGTGATTAAGGCCGCTGTCTTCTGCATCGCGGTGACCTTGATCCATTGCTATTACGGATATTTCACCTCGGGCGGGCCGGTCGGTGTCGGCAAGGCGTCGGGCCGCGCCGTACGCGCAAGCCTGGTCACGATCATGGTGCTGGATTTCACGCTCACCGTGGCCCTCTGGGGCCTTCAACCACAGTTCGTCTTCCGGGGCTAGGTGCGCTCATGTTGCTCAGAGGCTCGCAGGAGTCGCAGGATCGGAAGTTGACGATCGCTGGTGTCGTAGTCGTATTATCCGCCATCGCAGTCGGTTTCGTCGTCGTCTGGCATCCATCCGCGTCCGAAACGCCCGCAAGAATCTCGGTCGCTATCGATACTCCCTATGTCGGCCAAGGCGTGCGTGACGGCACCGCGATAGTGATGCATGGCGTCCAGGTGGGCGTCGTCAAGACCATATCGAGCTTGCCCGGCGGTGGTGTTCGGCTGCTGAGCGACCTGCAGAAGGACCCGGTGGCCGGACTGACCGACACCATGAAAATCGAGTTTCGGCCCATCAATTACTTTGGTGTGACGGGCATTACCCTCGCCGCCGGTTCGGGTGGACAACAACTGCGCAACGGCATGCAGATCACTACGGTGCCCCAGAACTCGACGCTGCAGGCGGTTTTGTCCCGACTCGGCCAGGTGTCCGTGAGCGCCCTGACCCCCAGGCTGATATCTGTCATCGATCGCATCGTTCAATACACCGATGGGCTAACCCCGCTCCTCGAAACGGTGCTCATCGCCACGCATGCCGTCGCCGACATCCAGACCGTCTCCACCGAACGCCTGCTGGCAACCACGACCGGGGTCAGCGTCGCATTTCCCACGTTCACCGATGCGCTCCTCGGTTCCGGCGAGGAGTTCACCGCCGTACCGCGTCGCTACAACGATGAACAGTGGCGCAACGGCGTGCAGGAGGCATACCGTGTCGGATCCACCGAACTCTTCGGTGGCTTCGGGCGGCTCGAGTCCAACTACGTCGACGACCTGCTGCCGGCGATCGACGGCGTCAAAGCCCTCACCGACCCGGTGCCCGCCCTGGTCAGACCGGACGACTTCGCTAACACGCTTGTGCAACTGCGTACCCGGCTGCAGAAGCTGTTCGCCGGTAACGGTGACCAGCGCGCCCTCCAGGTCAAGATTGTCCTCGATAACCTGCCCGGTGTGGCCGCTCCACTCGCCGCGATGGGAGGCCCGCAATGAGCTCCAGGGCGGCATTGCTACGACTGACAATCAGCGCCGCCGCCGCAGCCGTTCTCCTCGTCCTACTGCTAAGTGGCATCTCGCAACCCCTCAAGATGCAAACCCGGTCGTACAACGCGAAATTCACCGACATATCCGGCCTGCACGAGGGAGCTGACGTGCGTGTTCGCGGCGTCCTCGCAGGGCGGGTGCTTGCCACGGCGCTGCAACGACAGCAAGGACAAAGCGTTGCGTCCGTAGACTTCACGCTCGACAAGAAATACGGTGTCGTGTCCAACACCCGGATCGCGGTCAAGTACCAGACGCTCACCGGCTCGCGCTACCTCGATGTGCTCAACCCCTCCGAGGACTACCTACCGGCCAGCCTGGTGACGTCCGTGCCGACCGCGATGACGCAGCCGTCGTTTGACGTCACGCGACTCTTCAACGGCCTGCAACCCGTGCTCGCCACGCTGAATCCAGAGCAACTCAACGCATTCGCCGCGAACGCCGCCAACTTCTTGTCCGGCGATGGAAGCGGCTTCGCCCCGGTGCTGGACAGTATCCACAAGCTCACCCAGTTTCTCGCCGACCGCCAGCAGGTCGTGGCCACATTAATGCGCAACCTCTCCGAGGTTTCCGAGGTCATGTCGGGGCACGCGGAGGACTTCACCAAGATAATCAACGGACTGAACACCCCCATCGACAGCGCGCTGACGGTGTTGGACGAATTCCGTAAATCCCAGCTCTACGGACCTGATTTCGTCGAGCCGCTGCTGCGCTTGCTGACCAATCTCGGATTCAAGCCGGACGACGACATCGACAGGGCGCTGGACACGGCATTCAACAACGTCGACAGAACCCTCGACGCGTTCAAACTGATTCCGGTGATGTGGGAAAACATCCCCCCGCCGGCCGAAGCGGGGGAGCCGCAGCCTTGCGCTCGGGGTCGCGCGCAGCTGCCCATGACGATGGATGTCCTGCTCAACGGGCAACGGGTGGTCTTATGCAACCGGTGAAACTGCTACGCAACCCGATGGTTTGGGGCGCCGGCGCGCTGGCGCTGGTGACGGTGGTGGCGGTCGTGGCCGGCTTGCTCTATGTCAGCCCGCCCGGTCAGAAGACCATTACCTTCTACACCGACGACGCGGCTTCGGTCGTGCCGGGAGACCAGGTCCGGATCGCGGGCATCTCCGTGGGCAAGGTCAAAGATGTCTTGCTGGAGGCCGACCGCGTGCGGGTGCGGGCACGCGTCGATGACAGCGCGTTTGTCGGGAACAAGTCCGCGATCGAGGTCCGTATGCTCACCGTCGTCGGTGGCTACTACGTCAACCTCATTTCCCTGGGTGATCGTCCGCTGGGCGCCGACGCCATTCCGCTGGAACGGGTGACCATGCCTTACAGCCTGATTCGCACGCTCAACGACGTGACGAAGGTGACCGACAACCTGAGCGCCAAGCCCCTCAACGAATCCCTCAATGAATTACAAACGGGCCTGCGTGGCGACAACTTGGATGCGCTGACCGCAATAATTGACGCCGGTAATTCCATCATGTCGACGATCGACCGGCAGCGCGGTCAGATCACTTCCATCCTGAACCTCAGCGACGAATACATCCAGCGGCTGAGCGAGTTCCGCCAAGAATTCAAAACGCTGGTCGAGAAGGTGGCCATCATTCAGTCCATCTTGGAGCTCTACAGCAAGGGATTCGGTGGCGCCCTGTGGGGGATCGGCGTCGCGATCGACGCGCTCAAACCGATCGGGCTCTTTTATGACAAGCACCGAGCGCAGTTCCTCGAGAAGGTCCGCAACTTCTTGGCCAAGGGCCGGATCTGGATCGACCACAACGGCGTGATCGTGCGGGGCCTGCGGGATCTGCAGCACCACTTCGAGCGGATCCTCGACGTGCAGCAGGACCGGCCGGAACTGTTGGCCACCGACCTGTGCATACCGATGCCGGGGGCGTCATGTTAGCGAGGACGTCACGCGCGCATCGCGTGCTCCGAACGGGCGCGGTATTGATCTGCGCCGCCGCGGTGGCCCTGGTGTGCGGCTCATGGACGCCGTTTCGGCAGGAGCAATACGTCGGCTACTGCGCCATCATGCCCGACAGCATCGGCCTCTATGTCGGCAATCCCGTCACCCAAATGGGTTACAAGATCGGGGAAGTCAGCGCCATCACCCCAGCCCTGCGTGACGTCCGTGTCGATTTCAAAGTCGACAAAAGCCGTCCGCTGCCGGCCGATGTCAGAGCGGTAACCCGATCCCCCTCGCTGCTGGCGGACCGGGCGTTGGAACTCGTCGGCAACTACACGTCCGGTCGCCAATTGTCGGGCAAGGACTGCATTCCGCTGTCGAGATCTGTGACGCCCAAAAGCCTCTCCGACATCATCGGTTCAGCGACCAGCTTCCTGAACGCCATCAACCCCGAGGGCTCGACGAACATCGGCGACGTTGTCACCGGCCTCGACAAGGCGCTTCGAGGCAACGGGCCAGGGCTAAGTCAACTGCTGACCACCTCGTCGGCAGTCCTGGACGCCCCCGATCGTGCGGTCGCCGATATCCGGTCCATCATCATCAACCTCGCAACGCTGACGTCAACGCTCAGGGAAATCAGCGGGCCGCTGAAGTACAGCATGCTCACGACCTACAAGACCACCGAAGACGTCGAAAAGGCGTTGGCCACCCCAGTTTTTCAAGGCGTGATACCGCTGGTCGGTGCGGCGTCGGACATCGAAGTCGAACTCGGTGACGAGATCCAGACCGTGCTCAACGACGCCGAATGGGCGCTTCGCAAAATCGGCGCGCACGCCACGTTGTTTGCCAGTCTGATGAAGCCGTACCCCGTCCTGCTCAACTGGCTGGAACGCCATGCCAATGACAAGCAGTTCTTCACGATCAGGTACCGGCCGCCGCTGTATCGCATCGCCACCCCCGTCGACGGGCTGATCACGTGCGCAACGCTAAACGCCGCAACTCCCGGCAGTTGCACAGACGTGGGCGGAAAGCCGTACGCGGTGGACGTGGCGCTGCTGCAGTACGTGTTGACTCAGGCGGCCAAGCGATGATACGCCGCGCCAGATCCCTTGCGATCACGATCGCCACCGCTGCCGTGGTCTCGTCGTGCGCGTCGATCGACGTGAATGCCCTTCCGGCGCCGGGCAATTCATTCCAGGACGGCTACGTCCTGGTGATGGAGTTCGACAACGTCCTCAACCTGCCGGCCCGCGCGAAGGTGACGCTGGACGGCATCACCGTGGGCATCGTCACCGGCGTCGCTGTGGCAGCCAACCACGTGGACGTCACGACGCGAATCGACTCCGCCGTGTCGGTGCCGTCCAATATCCGCGCCAGCTTGCAGCAGGCTACCGTCCTGGGCGATATCTACGTGGCGCTGGGACGCCCGCCCGAGGGAGGCCCCGCGGCGCCCGCCTTAGCGCCGGGCTCACGGATCCCCTTGACACACACCGCATCTCCACCACAGCTCGAAGACACCATCGCTCATCTGGCCGATTTCGCGGGCAGCGGATCCCTGCAACGCATCCAGAACACGATCATCGGCATCAACCGGGTAACCCCACCCCCGGCAGACATCCGCAAGATCGCTTCGCAGTTTGCCGCCGACATCTCCGGCCTATCGAACAACATCGACAACGTCGACCTCTTGCTGAACGGAACGGCGCAGACGGCCCAAGTCCTGCATAACCGGACGCCCATGCTGAAGACCTGGTTCAGCGCGCAAGGCATGAGCGGTTGGAAGCATGCGTATGACCTCTACCAATACACAGGCACCGCATACCCGAGCGTGGGCACCATCTACTCGGGCGGATTTTGGATCGTCCCGCTGCTGAATTCGATGGCCGACGCCGCCGGAGCGGTCCAGAAATCCAAGTGGGCGTTCGAAAGCGAGGTTCACGAATGGCGAAAGCTCTTCACGGATTACTACCTGCCGCAGGATAAGTACCCGGCCATAAACATCACGTCCATCGTCGGGCCCGACGGCCGAGAGCTGTCCGGCAACGTGCACGACGTCCTGCGGATCCTTGGTGCGATGCCATGAAAGTCAAAGGCGCCCTATCGTTTGCCGCGTTCGCGGTCATGGTTGTGTTCGCTCTCGGCTACTTCAGGTCGATGGGCGTGAGTCTGACACCCGCGCCTCAGCGTACGAGCGTATCCATGGCGGTGCACGATATCAGCGGCCTGGTGGTCGGGTCGAGTGTGCAATTGCGGGGCGTCCCGATCGGCGCGGTCACGGGCATCACCACCTCGCTCGCGGGTGCCACGGTCAATTTCTACATCGACAGCCACTACAAAATTCCGATGGACAGCGATATTCGCCTGGAAAACCTATCCGCTCTTGGTGAAGCCTATGTCGAGTTCGTCCCGCGCAGCGAAGGCGGGCCGACGCTGCAGGATGGCCAGCGGCTTGCCACCGAGGCGATAACTCAACCCCCGTCGATCTCCGACCTGGCGACGACGGTGGTCCGGGTACTCAACCAGTTCGACCCCCCAGCGCTGGAACGCATCGTTGACGAAACCGATGCCGCCTTGCCAAGTCCCACCGCGGTGCTGCCCAATTTGTCGCGCACGGCCACGCTGCTCAGAAACACCGCGGCAACCATGCATGGCAAGGGACGCGACCTGCTTGACAACTTCCAAGTGCTATTGCGCAACGCGCATTGGGTCGGGCCCGTAATCGCCTTCAACACACCGTGGCTCACCAAGATGGGACACGACTTCGCCGCACTCAACGATGCGGCGGTGGTGCTGCACGACCGCGGTGCACCGCAGACGTTGCACAACCTCTCGCACCTGGTCGGCCGGCTCGAGCATTTCCTCGATCATTCCGGGGGAGATGTCAAGGTGCTGATGCAGTCGATGCTGCCTTACCTGAACGACATATCGGGGGCGTTGATGAATCTGGATACCGCCCAGATACTTCGCAACGCATTGGCCTCGGTGCCGGAAGAGGGCGCCGTCACGCTCCATGTCACCATCCCCGATGCCCGCGCACCCGAAAATCCCCCGGCCGGTGTACCTCCGACGGGCGATCCCCCCAGTCTCACAGGCCCGGGCGCGCGCTGATAGGAACGGGGCGCGACATGCGCGGGGCAAACAAGAAAGGGGCAATCCATGAGCGATAACAACAACAACGGCGTGAAACTGAAGTCGGCCGCGACCGAGCCAACGGATCATGCTGTGGCGAAACCGGATCCAGGCCATGAGGGCGACCCGCAGAAGATAGAACCCGATGCTCCCGCCGCTGAGACGACCGATGCCACCGACGATGAAGACGGTGCTGATCCGGCCGATGAGCCGGCCGCCGATAAACGGAAACAGCGTGGCGAACGCGCACAACGGCGCCTGTCGATATCGGTCAGCGCGCGCGGCCTGCTATACGGCGCGCTGATTACCGCGCTGGTGGGCGCGCTCGCCACGTTCGTCTGGCTGTACATCGACGCGCGGCGCGAACTCGACGCGCAGGCCCGCAGGGCGGACAACTACGCGCACGCCGAGAAGCTGGCCCTGGACTACGCCGTCAACGCAGCGTCGATGAATTTCCAGGACCTCAACGGGTGGAAAGCCAAACTGGTGGCCGGAACCAGCCCCGAGTTGAACGAAAAATTAAGCAAGGCAGCCGACTCCATGCAACAGATCCTGGTCCCGTTGCAGTGGACCTCGAACACGCGACCGCTAATCGCCAAGGTTCGTTCGAACACGGCGGGTATCTACGTCGTCGACTGTTTCGTGAGCGTTCAAACCAAGACGGTGCAGGCCCCAGATCCGCTGATGTCCACGGCAACATACAGCCTCACTCTGGACAGCAATAAGAACTGGCAGATCACCGACGTCGGCGGAATCGGCGCGCTGACCGGCCAAAGATAGCTCGGGACATCCGGGGAATGAGGTGCACCATGCGTCATTGCCACTCGCGTTGGCGTGGAGTCGGTTTGGCGGCCGTACTGATCGCGTCCCTCATGGCGACCGCCGCCGTTGCTCCCGAGGCGAGCGCCGAGCCATCGGACCCACCAAGTAACGATCAACTGATCCGCCCGCTGCCCCCGATCGTCGTGCACCCGACGAACTGGGCGCCGAAGTTTCCCTTCCCGTACGACCAGACCAGGAACCAGGTCACTCCGGCAGACACCGGGGCGGAAGCCGAAATGTGCCAGTGGTACACCGCTCAGTACCAGATCATCAATGACCAAATCGAGCGGGTTCAATTCAACCGGATCAGCGCCAATGGGACGGACTGGGACTACACCGCGAAGAGCCTTCAGCAACAGGTCGACATCGTCACCGGCAACATAGACCAGTCGGTGAACTTTCTCGGCCCCCGCGCCCAGGCGCTCACCCAACGTCAAGACTTCGCCGGTGACAACTATTTTCCCCTCTATCAGGGCGAGGCCTTCTACGGCTTATGGCAGGAGCTCTCTAATGTGAGCAACGGCATCAAGGCCCATCAGCCCGATTGGTTCACCGGACCTTCCTACCTACGGGTGAAGAGGTTGGCCAGCGAGATCCACCGTTCGCACGTGTGCGATTGAAGGATCACCGCGATGCGTAATGTCCCACCCCGAAGCGGCGTGCGCCCCTCCGGCCGCCTTGCAATGCGCCGCGGCTACCGCTGCACCGCTGCGGTGATTATCGCCGCAACGGTGCTGGCTGCCAGCGCAGTTGGATTGCCTTTGGCCGCCGCCGACTTCGCGGGCAGTCTCAGGGATGCGGTGATGCAGGCACGTCAGGGCTCCCCGTGTGGAGCGTTGCGGCCCGAGGCGCTTGCCGACCAAACGGCCGCGATCGCCGCCCGCTCAACGGACACCTATCTCGATCACAACGCGCGGGTCATTCCGGTTTCGGACCCGCTCCCGATCTTGAAAGACCTCGGCCTCAACGCCGGCAAGGCAAAGTTGTTGCAGGGTGCCGGCCAAACCGAGGCCGACGCGATCAAGGCCATCTTGATCACCGGCTACAAAGAACTCCCGGACTGCTCCTACACGGCATATGGGACGAGCACGTTACCGAACACCAACGTCGGCAGTTGGTTCCTGTCCGCAGTCGTCTTGGTGGGGCCCTAGATGCGGTCGTCGCGATACCTGAACCGGAGTTGGGTTGTGGCGGTGGCGCTGACCACCGCAATCGTCGCCCTGCTGTCTGCCCCGGTCGCTCACGCGGAGGACACCGTTATCTATGAGATTGTCTCGGACCAGGACGACGTGCCTGCCGCAAACGTCGAATACAACGACCGGTCCGAACGCAAAGCATTACAGCACGTTTCACTGCCCTGGCGGCTCACCGCCGCGGTGCGAGACGCGGTCAGTCCGACGAAAGATGGCGCTGAAATTCGCGCCGACTGGCGGCCCTATCGCTGGCCGTACAAGTACGTCACGGTGCGCATCTACCTCGGAGACAAGCTGCTATGCGAAAGCACCCTCGATGTCGGCGATGCGACCTGCTACGGCAGCACGCCACACCGAAATTTCCCGCAAACCGGTGGGGAGTGATTGTGCGTAAGGAAGTTTCGTCTCGGTGGTTGGCCACCCTGTCGACCATCGCGCTGGCGCTGCTGAGCGCGCCCCGATCACATGCCGATCCGGTTGACGCGACGATCGCGCCCAATCCCTATCCGAAGGACAGCCTCGTCCTGGCGGCCTACACTCGCCTTGACCCCGCCCAGTATTTCCTGCCCGGCCTTTACGGGGTGTATTTCCTGACCCCTACCGGGCTCAACTGTGGGATCTGGCTCCGCGGAAGCTTTGGCTGCGCCGGTCCTCTTCCCGACACTCCGCCTGGAACTGACCACATCGGCTGGTTCAACGGGGATACCAGGGTTCATCATGATCCGGCGATCGCGATCGGGTTTCCCCGTGCGCAAGCGCAGCAGGTCCTGCCGCCCCGCAGCTATCTCAACTGGAATGAGACGACCTGCGCCACAATGGCGGACACCAGCACCTACTGCTACCGCGGCATGTTCCGCTTTCTCGTCACCCCGAACGGCACCTACCTCAACGGTTGATCATGTCCGATGCCCATCTTCGCCGCACCCCTCGCCCCGTTGCTTTATCGGGTGCGTTCCGCGATGGAGGGCCGTTGTCATGCGGTGCCTGTGATCCCGCTAGCAGGACCTTCCGCAAAATCAGCATGATGAATAACCACGAATCTATTGACAGGCGCATGGGCGGGCTCGCAGACTGCAAGGAAGCAATTCAGCATGGTGAATTTTGTGGGAAGGCCGCAGTGGTACCCGATCGGCACTTTCGCGACTTGATGGCGGGGGTCTGTGCCCCCGTAGCGATCGTGACGACCGCCGATCACGACGGGGCGCACGGCGCAACCGTGAGTTCGCTGGCATCGGTGTCGCTCCGGCCACCGCTGGTATCGATTGCACTGGATTGCGGCTCCGCGTTGTTGGCGCGCATCCTCGGAAGCCATCGGTTCGGGGTTAACGTACTCGGGCGCGCCCAGGACGAGCTCGCCGTCGTCTTCGCCAAAAGGGGAGTGGACCGATTCAACCAAGTGCGCTGGTCGATGGCAGATGGGTTGCCGCGTTTGGACGGCGCAGTCGGTTGGGCGGCTTGCGATCTCCATCAATCGGTGGAGGCCGGCGATCACGTGCTGCTCATCGGAATGGTGCACCACGCCTCATCGTCCCCCGAACCGCCTTTGATCTACGGCCACCGCACATTTGGCACACATTCGCAGTTCCAACAGCGGCCCCGCACGCCGATCACCGATCACATCGCCGCTTGTGCCCGCTGAATAGGGCATCCCTACACCGAGGAGTAAACGCGATGACAACCGTTCAGCCTTCGCTTGATGGCGGTACCGCGACGCCCCACGCCGCCGAGCTAGTGGCGCGCGTCAAGGAACTTCAGCCGCTGCTGTCGAAGAACGCGGTGGCCGGCGAACAGGACCGACGGGTCACAGAAGAAAGCATCGAGGCCCTGGCCCAGGCGGGGTTGTTCCGGCTGACCATACCGAAGCGCTACGGCGGATATGAGACCTCGATGCGTACCATGCTCGACGTTTGCGCCGCCGTCGCCGAAGCCGATGGCGGAACCGCGTGGATCGTCACTTTGATCAATGTCTGTAACTGGATGACCAGCCTGTTCAGTGCCCAGGCGCAGGACGAAGTCTTCGGCGCCAATCCCAATGCGAAGGTCTCTGGAGTGCTGGCGCCGACGTCGGAATCTCAAAAGACCGACGGGGGATGGAGGGTCAGCGGAAAGTGGTATTACAACTCGGGATCGTGGCATTCGGACTGGTCGGTGCTGGGCATCCCGATCACCGACGAGGCCGGCGAGGTCGTTGACCAGGGGCTCGCGCTGATCCCTCGCTCGGAGCTGCAGCTGGAGGACGTGTGGTTCGTCGCAGGCATGAAGTCCACCGGTAGCAACGCCGTCAGCGCTGAGAATGTATTCGTGCCCGAGCACCGCATCCTGCGGGTGCCCAATGCGATTCGCGGCGAGTATCCGTCGGAGCACACCGGCACGGAGCCCTTATACCGGTCGGCCTTCGTCCCCGTTGTCGCGTTGGTGCTCGTGGGTCCCCAGTTGGGCATGGGCAGGGCCGCGCTGCAATATGTGATCAGCAAGGCAGCCAAGAAGCCCATTTCCTACACCTTTTATGAAACCCAACAGGATTCAGTCGCCTTCCAGTTGCAGATCGCCGAAGCGGCGAGGCTGATCGACACTGCCCAGCTGCATGCGTATCGCGCTGCCAGCGATATCGACGAGGCGGCCGCCCGGGGCGAATACCCGGACTTCCTGACTCGCGCCCGGGTGCGATCCGACACCGGCTATGTCGCGGAGTCGATCACGCGTGCGATCGAGATTTTGTTGTCGGCGCATGGCGCGGGATCATTCGCGGATGTCAATCCACTGCAGCGGATTTGGCGTGACTCATCGACCGCGGCCCGGCACGCGGTGGTGTCGCCAATGGTTGCCTACGAGGTGTACGGCAAGGCGCTGCTGGGCGTCGAGGAAACCATCACCCCGCTGGTCTGAACGCAGCCGACCCGATAACGAAAGGACTTTCACGTGCGTGTGGCGAATCTTTGTGGCCGACTTGCGCTGGTGGCCGCCGACGGAGCGCGGGCGCTGGATGTGCAGGGCGCCAGCGGTGGCCGTTTCGACTCCTCGCCGCAGCAGATCTATGACGAGTGGGCGGAGTTCGTGTCGTGGGCCGACCGGGTCGACCTGGCCGCCGCCGAGCCGTTCTCTCCGAGTGACCTCGGAGCGCCGGCGCCGGCTCCCCGGCAAGTGTTCGCGATCGGCCTGAACTATCGCGCCCATGCCGCGGAATCGCACTTCGACGTTCCCGACGAGCCGACGGTGATGTTTACCAAGTGGCCGTCGTGCATCACGGGCCCGGTCACCACTGTCGAGCTGCCGTCGGGCGGCCATACCGACTGGGAGGTAGAGCTGGTCGCCGTCATCGGTGGCTCGGCGCATCGGGTCACGCAGAACCAGGCGTGGGATTATGTGGCGGGGTTGACGGTCGGGCAGGACCTTTCGGAGAGGATCACCCAAACTAGCGGCCCCTCACCGCAATTCAGCTTGGGAAAATCCCTGCCCGGTTTCGGTCCCACCGGACCGTGGCTGGTCACACCCGATGAATTCGACAACCCCGATGATCTCGAATTGGGTTGCACCATCGACGGAGAACAGATGCAAAAGGGTCGCACCCGCGATCTGGTATTTTCGGTGCCCGCCCTGATCTCGCGCCTGTCGCACAAGCTGCCGCTGCTGCCCGGCGACCTGCTGTTCACCGGCACACCCGCCGGAGTAGGTCTGGGCCGGACGCCCCCGCGTTATCTGGTCCCAGGTGAGGAACTGGTCAGCTACGTCAGGGGAATCGGAGAGCTGCGACAGCGATTCGTCGCCGGCGACGCCGTTTGAATCGTCCACATAACCCTTCGCAATAGCAGGAGGCCGCTATGGCCCTACACCGGCTGACCGCTGTCACCATCGGGGTGCCCAACGTCCCCGAAACACAGGCCTACTATTCCGAGTTCGGCTTGGAGGCTTATGGGGACGGCTGTTTCGCCACGCGTGACGGAGGTAGGCAGTTACGCATCGTCCACGCGCCGACGCGCAGGCTGATCGAAATGGAGCTCGGCGCCGAGGACGACGACGACATCGAGCGCATCGCAAGCAATCTGAAGCGTATCGGCGCGCGGCTGGAGCGACAACCACGTCAGGTCAGCGCCGTCGAATCCGTGACCGGTGTCCGTGTGACGACGGCCGTCACCGGCAGAATCGTCCAACTGCCCACACCGGTCCCGATGCCCAACACACCGGGCCGAGCCGCACGGACCGGCCAACGCGCACCGGGTGTCCTGCGCAGCGGGCGGGTCCGACCGCGCAAGCTCGGCCACGTCGTCCTGGGGACTACTAACCTCGAAGCGACGCAACGCTTCTTCCTCGACGGCCTCGGGTTCAAGGTCAGCGATCGCATCAAGGATGTGGGGGCATTCCTCCGCTGCTCGACCGACCACCACAACGTGCTTATTCTGCGAGCACCGGTGAGCTTCCTGCACCACACCTCCTGGCAGGTTGACGACATCGACGAGGTGGGGCGAGGCGCGTCGGCGATGCTGCAGGCCGATCCCGCACGTCACGTCTGGGGACTCGGCCGCCATCATGCGGGCTCGAATTTCTTCTGGTACCTCAAAGATCCGGCCGGCAACTTCAGCGAGTACTACGCCGATATGGATTCCATCGTCGACGACCAGCTGTGGACTCCGGAGACACTCGAGGGCGCACGGGGTTTGTTCAATTGGGGGCCGCCGCCACCGCCGTCGTTCCTGTCCCCCGAAGACCTGGGCGCGCTGATGATCGGGGCGCACGCGTCGTGAGCATTTCTGAGAAGGGCCTCCCGGCATGCCCGTAATGCACGTCGTCACGTTCACCTTCGCGTCTGACGTGGCTGACGCGGTGATGTCGGAACTTCGTGCGGCACTTGATGATCTCGCGCCACGCACCAAGGCCATCCGCTATTACCACGGACCCGACATTGGCGTGCGAGATGGCAACGCGCACTATGCCGTCACGGCGGTTTTCGAAAATCGACACGAGTTCCGGGACTATATCGCCGACCCGCAGCACCAGCAGATCATCCGCGAGAAGATCGCGCCGCACCTGCGTTATCGATCAGCCGTGCAGTTCGACGTGCCGTCCGATGGGTTTACCTCGTAGCGCGTCCCGATCGTTCACGTTCGCCGAGCCGGAGGGCGGCGACAGGGCAGGCTGTGGCGGCGTCACGCACTTGCGCCTCGTCGCGGTCCGGTACGTCCTCTGATAGCACGGTGAGATTTCCGTCTTCGTCAAGTGAGAAATACGCGGGTGCAACGACTTCACACATTCCGTGGCCCTCACATCGATCCCGATCGATTTCGATTTTCACGGCGCGTGCTCCCCGGTAAGCAGAACGGGAACAGACTGGACTCGTCTCGTCAGCGCCCCTGGACATTTCACCCATTTCGCGTCCGGGTCCAGCCTCATGCGGGGATAGCGATCGAGTAGGGCTCCGACGGCGACTCGGGCCTCGATACGGGCCAGCGGTGCGCCGATGCAGGTGTGGATCCCCCGTCCGAACGCCAGGTGGGCCGCTGGATTTGGCCGATCGAGGCGGTACGTCCGCGAGTCGGGGCCCCACCTGAATTCGTCGTGGTTCGCCGACTGGATGTTTAGGTAGACCTTCTTGCCGGCAGGCACGGCGTAAGAGTCGATCGTGGTGTCCCGCATCACGGAACGCACCATGAACTGAGCCGGTGAGTCAACGCGCAATGACTCTTCGATGGCGTTCGGCAATCGCGAGCGGTCGGCCAGTACTGCTTCAACATTGTTTCGGTTCTCCAGCAATCTGTAAAGACAGTTGGCAATGAGTGCCCGGGTGGTATCGGTCGAGGCCACCACCAGTTGGAGGATGTGTGTCATCACCTCCGCTGTTGACATGTCGGCCTCGCCCGGCCCGGCGAAGCATAAGTTGTCCAGAACGTCTTCTCGCCGGCTGTCGGGACGCGCGCGCCGCTCTGCCGCCAACTGGGCTAAATAACCTGTGAGGGAGGCGAATTCCGGGAGCTCATGGGTGGGCGCCGGAACCGTTGCGACGATCACGTCAGCCCACTGTTGGACGTGGCTCCACGCGTCCTGCGGGATGCCGATGAGCGCGTAGAGAACCTTCGCCGGGATGAAGTGCGCGTAATCCGCGTAGAGATCAACGTGCCCGGTGTCGGGAAGCGCGTTCAGGCAATCCGTAACGATCGACTCCACTTGCGGCGTCAGCTTCCGCAGCCGCGCGGGGGCAAAGTCCTTCAGCAGCCGTGCACGCAACGCGGTATGCGCCGGAGGGTCCGCCTGGGTGGCTACGGTGAACGGCCACTGGACATCTTCGGCCCCGACCGAGAAATTGCCCTTGCTCGAGAAATTTTCGGTGTCATCGAACACCTGACGCACACCGAGATCGGTGTTCACGCAGTAGAGGATGTCGCTGACCTGTCTGACGGGACAGCTTGTGCGGGAAACGTGCATCAATTCGTCGGGCTCGGCGATGTGCTGGGCGTTGAGCGGGTTGAAGAATTGGTCTGGTGCTGCGGAGGTTGTCACGTACGTTTCTCCTCTACCGCGGGTGTCGCCTCCCGGGGCTTAGCTGACCAGTGCAAAGTCATCGTGCGGCCACCAGCATTCTTCTTGAGAATCACAGGACCTTCCTGCATCCACCATGGTGAATCGACATCGTTCAAGTCTTGAGTGACGCAGACCACGCTGTCAAGAGAATCCTGCATATTCATCATGGTGAATTACTCGGCTTGTCGTGGCGGCGTACGCAGGGACGGCTACGGCGGGCCGGCGACCCTACTGGTTGACGGCGACCGATCGACTGGTATCGGCATCGCCGATCCAGGGCCCGGTCGCGTTGTGCTCGCGGATCAAGTCCAGCGCTCGCGGATCGTGTGCAGAGATGGCATCAACCAGGGCGACGTGAAGGTCGTAACGCTTGCGGATGTATTCCGATAGCGACTTGTCTTCGACGGGCTCCGCCGTCAAGAGGTGAGAGTCGGTGATTTCCAGCAGGTGCAGATAGAAAGACCGCAGCAGGGCGCTCGGGCTGATTTCGGCGAGCCTGATGTGTAGCTCCCAGTTCGCGCGTATGAAGCCGGTGTGATCGGCGCTCTCGGCAGCGACCTTCATTTGCTCCAGTTCGGTTCGCAGCCCGGCGATGTCATGGGCCGACGCGTATTCCAGCGCGTCTTGCACCAGCAGTGGATCGAGCGCGTGCCGCAGCCGAAACGCGTCAGCGAGGGACGCGGCGTCATCGCCGAGGGACAGCATCGCGTTGCCGAAACGCACCATGGGTGACTGTTGGCTGGCGAACAGGCCACCGCCGGGCCCAGACCGGACCGTGACGAGTTCGCGCGCTTGGACCATCCGCAGGGCCTCGTTGAACGTGCCCACCGACACTCCACATGCGGCGCGCAATTCGTCTTTGGTTCCTAGCCGTTCTCCCGGTTTGGCCGACATGGCCATTGTGGCCAACCGCTCCGCCGCTTGTTCGGGCCTCGTCAAGCCGCGCCCCGGTCTGCGTTCCCAATCGGCCCGGCGTAAGGCCGGAGGATCCACTGTCATCACCGCTCATCTTCCCACTCGTAACCCGGCCTGACGCGCTCCGACGCCCGGGCAACATTCAGCATATTGGATTACGCTCAATCTATTGACAAGTGACTGATATCACCCCAAACTCACACCAGGCAAATTGATCATGGTGAATTCCGATCGGCGCAACGAGGGGGTGGTTCAGCTGACGAAGCCGGGCCCTACCAGCAGCGACGCGCGGTGCGGTGACATTCTCGCGCGTCCCCGCCGTGATCCAGGCGCCCCCGGGCAAGGTCACCGCGGATGATCTCGATGGCGAACGCGGCCAGGCCCGCCTCGGCGGTCGGAGGCTTCTTCGCCATGGCGCTGGACACCCTGATGCTGGTTCCGCGGAAGCCATGGGCGTGGCGGGAGTTCCTACTTCAGTCCTGGTTCGTGGCAAGGGTGTCGTTGCTCCCGACGCTGATGCTGGCAATTCCCTACACCGTTTTGGTGGTCTTTACGTTCAACATCTTGCTCTTGGAATTCGGCGCCGCAGACTTCTGCGGGACTACCGCCGCTTTTGCCACCGTCACGCAGGTGGGCCCGATCGTCACAGTGCTGGTCGTGGCCGGCGCCGGCGCCACCGCGATGTGCGCCGACCTGGGCGCGCGCACCATCCGTGAGGAGCTGGACGCGCTGCGGGTGATGGGAATCAACCCGATACAGAAGCTGGTGGTGCCGCGAGTATTGGCGGCAACGCTCGTGGCCGTGCTGCTGTCGTCCGTCGTGATCACCGTCGGTCTGGTGGGCGGGTTCTTCTTTTCGGTGTTCATCCAGCACGTGACCCCGGGCGCATACGCGGCCGGGATGACGGTGCTCACCAGGTTTCCCGACGTCGTGCTGGCCGTCATCAAGGCCGGGCTCTTCGGCCTGGCGGCCGGACTCATCGCCTGCTACAAGGGAATTTCTGTCGGCGGCGGGCCCGCCGGTGTGGGCAACGCGGTCAACGAAACCGTCGTATACGCCTTCATGGCGTTGTTCGCGATCAACATTCTCACCACGGCCATCGGCGTGAAGGTCACACTATGACCGTCTCGCAGATGCCGTTTCCTTACCTGCAGCGGGGCCTGCGCCGGTGGGCGGGCGGATGGACCAGAATCGGCATCCAGACCCAGTTCTACGGAAGGACCGTCGGCTCCGTCGGCGATGTGTTCCTGCGCTACAAGCCCGAACTGCTGCGGTTGATCGCGCAGATGGGCCTGGGGACCGGGGCATTGGCGGTGGTCGGTGGCACGACGGTGATCGTTGCGTTTCTCACGATCACGACCGGGGCCCTGGCGGCGGTGATCGGCTACAACCAGTTTTCCGACATCGGGGTGGAGGCGCTGACCGGATTCGCGTCGGCCTATTTCAACGTGCGGTTGGCCGCGCCCTTGACATCGGGCATCGCCTTGGCCGCCACCATCGGGGCCGGCGCGACGGCCCAACTCGGCGCGATGCGGATCAACGAAGAGATCGACGCGCTGGAGGTCATGGGCATCCGTTCCATCGCTTATCTGGCATCGACGCGACTCGTGGCCGGAGTGATCGTGGTGATCCCGTTGTATTGCGTCGCGGTGTTGGCGGCGTTCGCGTCGGCAAAGATCAGCACCACGGTCATCTATGGGCAATCCACGGGCGTATACGACCACTATTTCAACACCTTCTTATATCCGATGAGTTTGGTGTGGTCGTTCCTGCTGGCGGTGTCGATGGCAGTCGTCATCATGCTGGTCCACACCTACTACGGCTACACCGCCTCGGGGGGACCCGCCGGAGTCGGTGAAGCAGTGGGCCGTGCGGTACGAACCTCGCTCGTGGCGTCGGGAGTCTTGACGGTCTTCATCTCACTGGCCATTTACGGGCAGTCCGGCGGATTCAACCTGTCGGGTTAGCCATGCCAGCCAAAGCGAAACACCGTCACGTCCACCCGGCCTTGTGGACGGCGGTTCTCATCGTGGTCGTACTAGCCTTCGTCTGGCTCTGCTCGGCCATGTTCGCCGGCGCACTGAACGCTTACGTACCAGTGACTGTCGCATCGGACCGCGCCGGTCTGGTCATGGAGTCGGGCGCCAAAGTCAGACTGCGCGGCGTGCAAGTCGGCCGTGTCTCCGGCATCGAAGCCGGAAACCCCATTCGCCTCAAGCTCGACCTCTTCCCGGATCAGATCAAACACATCCCCGCCAACGTCGAAGCCCAGATCCGCGCGACCACCCTGTTCGGCGCGAAATATGTCGACCTGGTCTATCCCGATAATCCGAGCCGGCAACATCTTTCGGCCGGAGCCGTGCTGTGGTCGCGCAACGTCACGACCGAGGTCAATACCGTTTTCGAGAACTTGGTCAAGGTTCTTCATCAGATCGACCCCCCGAAGCTGAACGCGGTCTTGACCGCCCTGGCCGAGGGGGTGCGCGGCCGCGGCGAGCGCATCGGAGAGGCCATCACGGCCAGCAATCACGTGCTCGGCGAGGTCAATCCGCGGATGCCAACGCTGGAGCGCGACTGGCGATCGCTCGGGGATGCCGCCGGCGCGTACGGCGGCGCAGCCCAGAACATCCTTGAGACCGTCAGGTCGTTCACCACAACCAGTGCCACCCTCACGGCTCGGGCGTCCGACCTGGATGACCTGCTCCTCAACGTCATTGGCGTTTCCCAAGCCGGAATCGACCTGCTTGCGCCCAACCGGGACCACCTGGTTCGGGCGGTCAACGTGCTGCAACCCACGACCGATTTGCTGCTCAAATACAACCCCGAGTACACCTGCCTGCTGGTGGGCGCTAAGTCGTGGCTTGACAACGGCGGCTACAACGTCGCCGGAGCGCAGAACGGTCGCAGCATTCTGCTCGACGACGCGTTCCTTTTGGGTAGTGACCCGTACCGGTACCCCGACAACCTGCCGATCGTGGCGGCCAAGGGTGGTCCCGGCGGCAAACCGGGCTGTGGGTCGCTGCCCGACGTTGCAGCGAATTACCCTGTGCGGCAGCTTGTTACCAACACAGGTTGGGGTACCGGCCTCGACATCCGGCCTAATCCCGGTATCGGCTTTCCGGGTTGGGCCAACTTCTTTCCCGTCACACGCGGCAAGCCCGAGCCCCCAAGCATCCGGTATTTCGGGCCCCCCGCGCCCGGGCCGGTGCCCTACCCCGGCGCACCGCCCTATGGCGCGCCGCAGTACGCACCCGACGGCACACCCCTCTACCCGCCGCCGCCCGGACCACCACCTGCGCCGTCACCGTGACGATGCGCGCGACGAAGGAACCGATCCGTGAGAGATAACCTGGCTGCGGCGACATGGCGTTTCGCCATCTTCGTCATGGTGTGCGGGCTCGCCACGTTCGGCTTGTTCATGATTTTTGCGCAGTTGCGGTTTCAATCAGAGGTCACATACAACGCCGAATTCACCAATGTGAGCGGTCTGAAGCAGGGTGACTTCGTGCGCATCGCCGGCGTGGAGGTCGGCAAGGTCAAACACATTGCGATACGCCCGGACACCGTCGTCGCGGTGGAGTTTTCCGCCGACAACACCGTGACCCTCACCGAGGGAACCAGGGCGGTCATCCGCTACGACAACGTCATCGGCAATCGCTATCTGGAACTCTTGGAAGGAGTTGGCGGGGTCAAACGGTTGAGTCGCGGTCAGACCATCCCGATCGATCGCACCGAGCCGGCGCTGGATCTCGATGCCCTGATCGGTGGGTTCCGCCCTTTGTTTCGGGCATTGGATCCGCTCCAAGTCAATGCATTGTCCGGGCAGCTGATCCAGGCGTTCCAGGGCCAAAGCGACGCCATCAGCTCCTTTCTGGCCCAGACCGCCGAGGTGACCAGCACTTTGGCCAACCGAGACGAACTAATCGGACAGGTCATACTCAACCTGAACACGATCCTGGGATCACTCGGCGACCAGAGCCAGCAGTTCGACAAAGCCGTCAGGTCGCTGGATGAGCTTGTCAAGCGACTAGCCGCGGGCAAGACGGACATCGCCAATTCGCTGGCTTACAGCAATGCCGCCGCCGGTTCGATCGCCGATCTGCTGTCACAGGCGCGCCGTCCGTTCAAAGACGTTGTCGCACAATCGCAACGGGCCAACGACATCGTGCTTGCCGATCACGACTACGTCGACAATCTGCTCAACACGCTGCCGGACGCCTACCAAGCGTTGGCGCGACAAGGCATGTATGGCGACTTCTTCACCTTCT
Organism: Mycobacterium sp. NGS64; assembly: GCF_059812245.1. Classification (NCBI taxonomy): domain Bacteria; kingdom Bacillati; phylum Actinomycetota; class Actinomycetes; order Mycobacteriales; family Mycobacteriaceae; genus Mycobacterium; species Mycobacterium sp. NGS64. Next base: position 1,687,111 of record NZ_JCALCI010000001.1, read on the forward strand.
ACCTTTGCGAAGCCGTTCTCAAAGTCAATGGCAAAGGCGGTCAACCGGTCTACGTCAGACTCGCCAACCAGCCATCGGGGCGGTGCACGCCAAAATGAAGTCGTTCTCCGAGCGGAATCAAACCGTCATCGGCGTGGTGGGTATCACCGCGACTGCAGCGATCGTCCTGGCCGCACTGGAGTATGACAAGTTGCCCATCTTCACCGCGCAAAAGGCCGACTACTCCGCCTATTTCGCCGAATCGAGCGGCATCGGCCCGGGCGCGCACGTACAGGTTTCGGGCTTCCAGGTCGGCGCCATCACCAGCGTCGAACTAGACGGTCCACGTGTCCTGATCAAGTTCAATGCGGAGAAGAACGTTCGCCTCGGTGATCGCACCGAGGCGGCCATCAAAGCCAAGAGCCTGTTGGGCGCGAAAGTGCTCGAAGTCACGCCACGCGGTGACGGCCAGCTATCCGGCCCTATCCCGTTGAACCGCACGACCCCCGCTTACCAGCTACCGGACGCGCTCGGCGATCTGACCCAGACCATCCGGGGACTGGACACCGATCGGCTGGACCAGTCGCTGAACACCCTGGCCCAAACATTCAAGGACACACCCCCCAACCTCAAGGCGGCGCTCGACGGCGTCGCCCGGTTTGCCCAGACCCTCGACCAACGGGACAACCAACTTCGCAAGCTGCTCGCCAACGCCAACAAGGTGACCGGGGTGTTGGCCAAGCGCAGTGACCAAGTCGTGGAACTGATCGCCAACACCAACGCATTACTGACTGAGCTGCGGACGCAAAGTGCTGCGCTGGACCAGATCTCGGGCAGCATCTCTGCCCTCGCCAGGCAGCTGTCGGGATTCGTCAACGACAACCGCTCGCAACTGCGATCAGCCCTCGACAAGCTCAACGGCGTGCTAGCTATCGTCGACAACCGCAAAGATCGACTACAGAAGTCGCTGAAACTACTCAACGCATACTCGCTGTCGCTTGGCGAGACGGTTTCCTCCGGACCATTCTTCAAGGCCTACGTCGTCAACTTGCTGCCTGGCCAGTTCCTGCAGCCGTTTGTCGACGTGGCGTTCAAGGACCTGGGCTTGGACCCCAACACGTTGTTGCCTTCGCAGCGCACCGACCCGCAGATCGGGCAGCCGGGCACACCCCCGTTGCCCGTGCCGTTTCCCCGCACCGGCCAGGGCGGAGAGCCCAATCTCCGGTTGCCCGACGCGATCACGGGTAATCCCGGGGATCACCCGTGCCCGCTGCCCGGGCCGGGCTGTTATCCCTATCGTGAGCCGTCGCCGGCGCCGCCGCCCGGGGGCCCGCCACCCGGCCCCCCGGCGATCGCGCCACCGGATCTGGCCTCCGTCCCAGAACCCACTCCGTCACCGGTCTACGCGCCGGCGCCCGCTGAGGTGCCGCCGCCCGGTCAGACGCCGCCGAGGGGACAACGGTGAGATCACGTGGCGCCCGAATCGCACTGGCCGTCACCCTGTCGGCGACTCTGGCGGCGGGACTCGTCCTCGTCTGGTCGCTGCCGAGGTTCAACCGAACCCACGTGGTCGCCTACTTCGACAACAGCAATGGCATATTCGTCGGCGACGACGTCGTGATCCTCGGCGTCAAGGTCGGCCAAATCGCGAACATCGAACCGCAGCCCGACCGCGCCAAGATCAGCTTTTGGCTGGACAGCAAATACCCGGTTCCCGCCGACGTCAACGCGGTCATCCTCTCGCCGAAACTGATCACCTCCCGGGCGATCCAACTGACGCCGGCCTATACCGGCGGTCCCCGACTCGCCGATGGCGCCGTCATATCCCAAAGCCATACGGCGGTGCCGGTGGAGTTCGACGACTTGCGCCAACAGTTGGAGAAGTTGACGGAAAGCCTGCAGCCGACACAACCCGGTGGGGTCAGCCCGCTGGGTGCCTTCATCGACACAACGGCCGACAACCTTCGGGGACAGGGCTCCCGGATCCGCGACACCATCGTCAAACTGTCACAATCGGTTTCGGCGTTCGGCGACCACAGCAACGACACGTTTTCGACCGTCAAGAACCTCTCGACGCTCGTGTCCGCACTCCACGACAGCGCTGACCTGATGCGTCAGCTCAACACCAATTTGGCCGCGGTAACGGCGCTTTTCGCCAATGATCCCGATGAGGTGGCCAGCGCGGTCAGCGACTTCAACACCGCGGTCGATGACGTCAAGGGATTCCTGGCGGATAACCGCGATGCACTGGGAGCCACGTCCGACAAGTTGGCGAGCATCTCACAGGCCCTCACCGACAGTCTCGACGACGTCAAGCAGACGCTGCATGCTCTTCCGAACGTGGTGGGCAACTTCGTCAACATCTATGACCCGGCGCAGGGATCCATCACCGGCATCCTGGCCATCAACAACTTCGCCAATCCGATCTCGTTCCTGTGCGGGGCAATTCAAGCCGCGTCGCGGCTCAACAACGAGCAGTCGGCCAAGCTCTGCGTGCAATACCTGGCACCGATCATCAAGAATCGGCAATACAACTTCCTCCCGTTGGGATTGAACCCGTTCGTCACCGCGCAAGCTCGACCCAACGAGATCACCTACAGCGAGGACTGGCTGCGGCCGGACCACCGGCCTGACCCGCCGCCCGCCTCGCCCGAGCCGGCGCCGGCGGCTCAGGTGCCGGCGGCTGAAGCACCGACACCCACCAATCCCGCCGACGGCCTGCCCGGCCTCATGGTTCCGCCAGGGGGCAGTCAATGACGAAGCGCGTCGTGCGTGTAAGCGCATTGCTGCTGTTGATTACCGTGACCGCGGCGACGCCGGGATGCGGGTGGCGCGGCGTGAACTCGCTGTCCCTCCCGGGCACTCAAGGGCAGGGGCCGGGGTCCTACCAGGTGCAGGCCCAGATGCCGAATGTAGCCAACATCCAGCCCAATTCACGGGTCCGGGTCGGCGATGTCACCGTCGGCACCGTTACCAAAATCGAGCGACAGGGCTGGCACGCCTTGATCACGATGAGGATCAACGGCGACGTCGACCTGCCCGCCAATGCCACCGTGAAATTGGGGCAGACCAGCGTTCTCGGCACCGTTCACGTCGAGCTGGCCGCGCCCACTGACGCCCCGCCGCAAGGGAAATTGCGGAACGGGTCGCTGATCGCACTGGCGCGCGCCGGCGCCTACCCGACCACCGAGCAAACGCTGTCGGTGGCCGCGATGTTCCTCAATGGGGGAGGGCTGGGCCAAGTCCAAGACATCACCAAGGCGTTCAGCACCGCGTTCGGTGGCCGAGAAGAAGACCTGCGCATCCTGATTCGGCGCGTCGACCAGTTCGTCGGGCAGTTGAATCAACAAAAGGACGACATCCTTACGGCGACCGACCGGATCAACAACCTGGCGAGCCAGTTCGCCGCACAGCAGCCGGTCATCGACAATGGCTTACGGACGATCCCGGATGCGTTGGCTGTGCTCAAGGATCAACGGGAAAATCTTGTCGCGGCCTTCGACCGGCTCGGCAAGTTCAGCGCACTGGCGGCCGATTCCGCGAACAAGACCAAAGCCGCCTTCGTGCAGGAACTGCGCGATCTCGGTCCCGTGTTGGAGTCGTTGGCCAACGCCGGGCCCGCATTGACCAGATCGCTCAGCCTGCTGCCCACCTTCCCGTGGCCAAAGGAGGACATCGACAAGGTCTTCCGGGGAGACGCGGCCAACATCACCATGATCATCGACTTGACGTTGAGCCGGCTCGACACGGCACTTTTCACCGGTACCCGCTGGGAAGGGAACCTCACCCAACTCGAAATGCAATGGGGCCGCACGATCGGTCAACTACCCAGTCCGGTCACCGCCGGCAACCCGTTGGTGGTTCCTTACCACCGGGATCAGGGGCCGTGAGATGAATCTGAATCGGCGCATCAAGCTTCAACTCGCCCTGTTCGCGGTCATCGCCGTTACTGCGGGTGCGGTGATGGTCCTTCGCTATATCAACGCTCCGGCCATGCTTTTCGGAGTCGGACGCTACACCGTCACCCTGGAACTTCCCCGCGCCGCCGGCCTGTATCCCAGCGCGAACGTGTCCTATCGCGGGACGGAAGTCGGACATGTCGAGAAGGTGGAGCTGACCGACGGCGGCGTACGGGCGGTGCTTTCGCTCAGATCGGACATCAAGGTCCCCGCAAACCTGCGCGCGGAGGTGCACAGCCAGAGCGCTCTAGGCGAACAGTATGTCAGTTTGCTGCCGCACGGCGGTGGCCCGTCGCTGAGAGACGGCGATGTGATACCGGCGACGGCGGCTTCCGTCCCACCGGATATCGATTCGCTGTTGGATGCCACCAACCGGGGATTGGCGGCCATACCGCGAGACAACCTCAAGACCACAATCGACGAAAGTTACACCGCCGTGGGAGGTTTGGGTCCCGAACTCGCACGACTGGTCGGCGGCTCTACCCAGCTGGCGATCGACGCCGACAAGAACCTTGACCCGTTGACGACTCTGATCGACCGGTCGGCGCCCGTGCTCGAGTCGCAGGCCGACACCGGCGACGCGATCCGTGCGTGGGCCGCGCACCTGGCCACGATTACGGGCCAACTCCGTTCCAGCGACGCGTCGCTGGCCGGAGTCCTCCATAATGGCGGGGCGGCCGCCGATCAAGCGCGCCAACTGTTCCAGCGGCTGCAGCCCACCCTGCCGGTGCTGCTCGCGAACCTGGTCAGCGTCGGTGACGTTGCCGTCACCTACCAGCCGGCGCTCGAGCAATTGCTGGTGCTGTTTCCCCAAGCAGTTGCCAACGTGCAGGGCATGATGGTCGCCAACCGCAACACCAAACAGGATTACAAGGGCTTGTTTTTGGACTTCAAGCTCAACCTCAACCTTCCGCCGGTGTGCAACACCGGTTTCCTGCCACCTCAGCAGCAACGGATCCCGTCGTTCGAGGACCACCCGAACCGGGCCCCCGGTGACCTGTACTGCCGGGTCCCGCAGGATTCACCGTTCAATGTCCGTGGGGCGCGCAACTATCCATGCCTGACGGTTCCGGGCAAGCGGGCTCCCACCGTCAAGATGTGTGAGAGCAACGAGCAGTACGTGCCGCTCAACGATGGCTACAACTGGAAGGGCGACCCCAACGCCACCCTGTCCGGTCAAGACGTTCCCCAGTTGCCGCCCGGATCGCCGCCTCCTGCGCAGAACGCCCCGCCTGCCGCCGCACTGCCGCCGCCAATCGCGGCGGCCGAATATGACCCGGCGACCGGCACGTACGTGGGGCCGGACGGGCGTCTCTATACGCAGTCGGACCTTTCCCAAACTGCCCCGAAGGAGCGAACATGGCAGTCAATGTTGATACCGCCGACAAAAAACTAGAAGGACCGGCCGACGCCGATGGCCCTGAGGCACAGGACATTGGCGGTGACGTCGGCGTTGGCAGGGCGCATCGGGTCGCCAGGACAGCGCTGTGCGCCTCGCTGGCGATGGTCGTCGCGTTCGCCGGGTTGATCGGCTGGCTGAGCTACCGCGCGTATCAGTCACACCAGGACCAGTCACAGCGCAATCTCTTTCTGCAGATTGCTCGACAGGGTGCATTGAACCTGACGACGATCAACTACACGCAGGCCGAGGCCGATGTCCAGCGCATCGTCGATTCGGCGACCGGAACATTCCGCGACGACTTCACCAGAAGATCGCAGCCGTTCATCGACGTCGTCAAACAAGCGCAGTCCAAGTCACAGGGCGTAATCACCGATGCCGCGGTGGAATCCGCCGACAGCAATTCTGCTCAGGTTCTCGTGGCGGTGAACGTGAACACCTCGATCGCCGGCGTCGCCGAACCGCAGCCGCGTGCTTGGCGGATGAGAATCGCCGTTCAAAAGGTCGGCGACGGCGCCAAGGTGTCCAACGTGGAGTTCGTGGCATGACCCCGACTGAAGTGACCGGCCTGGTCGAGAAGGTCGCTGAGCCAGACCCCGCCGATGACTTGGAAGTTCCACCTGATCCAGCAGAAGATGCCAATGCGCCTGGGCGCCAAGATGTCCGGCGCGCGAGAATCCAATGGCGCCGCGTGCTCGCGTTCGGGATCCTGCCCAGCTTGGCGCTGGTCTTGGCCATGGCCGCGGGTTACCTGAAATGGTATGACTCGTCGGCTCGCGACTCGCGTCTTGCCGCCGTTGAATCGGTGCGGGCCGCAAGCGAAGGCGCCGTCGCCATGCTGTCCTATCGACCGGACACCGTTGACAAAGACCTGGGTTCGGCGCGAGACCGGCTGACCGGAGCGCTCAAGGACTCCTACAGTTCGCTGACTCACGACGTGGTGATTCCTGGCAGCAAGCAAAAGAAGATCTCGGCAACGGCCAGTGTGCCGGCGGCCGCGTCCGTCTCGGCTTCACCCAGTCACGCCGTCGTGCTGATGTTTGTCGATCAGACCATCGTGATGGGCAGCGATCCGCCCTCCAACACTGCCTCCCGGGTAAGAGCGGCACTTGACAAGGTGAATGGCCGGTGGTTGATCTCCTCGTTCGACCCGATCTGAGCCCAGCATGTTGAGCCTTCCGTATATCCGAATTCCGAAGCCGCTCGCGGTGATTGGTGTGGCCGCCCTCGTCGGTGTCCCCACCGCGCACGCTGACGGTGACAACAACACGCTGGTATTGAACAATAAGCGGCTCAACGACGGTGTTGTCTCCAACGTCTACACCGTCCAGCACCAAGCGGGTTGCACGAACGACGTCACGATCAACCCGCAACTTCAGCTTGCCGCCCAATGGCACACCCACGATCTGATGGTCAACCGCGGCCTCGACGGCGATATCGGCTCAGACGGATCCACACCTGAAAAGCGCGCCGAGGCGGCAGGATTCCGCGGACCGGTGGCCGAGACGGTGGCCACCAACCCGGCGTTGGCAATCAGCGGCATAGAGGTGATCAACCAGTGGTACTACAACCCTGCCTATAAGGCCATTATGGCCAATTGCGCCAACAGCCAAATCGGCGTGTGGTCCGAGAACAGCCCCGACCGTACCGTACTCGTGGCCGTGTACGGCCAGCCGCAGCAACCGCCGAAAGCGTCCGGGATCCCGGCAAATACAACGGTGTTGGCCGGCCCGCCTACCGGATCACCCGATATCCCGCCCGACCCCAGTCCCGACTACGACGCCAGTGACGAACTGGAATTCGGTACCAACTGGTTTGCCTGGATCCTGCGGGGTGTCTACCCCCCGCCCGGTTATCCGCCCAACTAGTCAGAAACATCGCTGACTCATCATGAGAGCCCTACCGATCACGAGACACTGCTCGGCTGCCGTCTCGCTGCTCGCCTGGGTGGCCGCCGCCGGCGCTGCGGTGATGCCGGCGCCGCGGGCGTATGCCGCCCCGGCACCCGAGGTGGAGTATCTGTACAACGTGACGGCACGTCGGCACTACGGATTCCCCGACAACGACGCGCTCGGTTATGGCCATGGAATCTGCGCCAACGTGGCTCGGGGCGAGAGCTACGGTCAAGTAATGGCCGAAGTGAAGCGCGACGTGACGCCTAACGACGAGTTCGCGGCCAATTATTTGGTGTCCTATGCAGTAAATCTGCTTTGCCCTGGCGAGATCTGGCAGCTGCGTAACTCGGCGGCCCACTATCAGCCGCCCGCGGGGTAGTCGCGGATCACGTTCCGCAACTTGACATCACGTCGCGCGACCCGACCGGCGCACGAGGTATTGCCACCCGGCGTTGAATTGCGTGTGATTCCATGCCTGATCGCGTTTGAAATGAGTTTCCTTCTCGTCTGACCACTGCTGCGGCCCGCCGGCGGCCGTGGCCAGCAACTCCGTGCGACATGCGCTTTCCAGCAAGACAGACAGCATCACGGCTGTCGCTGCGTCGGGGCCTACGGTGACCGAACCATGATTCGGAATCAATATCGCACAGGCGTCGCCCAACGTTTTCGCCAGTGATCTTCCTAACTCGGGAGTGGCGATGAGGGCACCGGTTTCGGTGAACCGGGGGATCTGGGGGTAGGCGAACGGGACGCCGTCGTGCGAAATCGGATGCAGATCGCGCCCGAGTGACGAGAAGGCGTTCACCGCGGGGGAATGGGTGTGCACGACGCAGCCTACGTCGCTTCGCGCATCCATGATCTGGGTATGAATATGGAATTCGAGATGTCGCCGGCCCTCGCCCGACAACACGCTGCCGATGGAATCCACGAGAACGACTTTCGCGGCGTCGATCTCCTCGAACGCCCAGCCGGAGGCCTTCATCCAGACGCCACGGCCCGCGGGGTCACGAATCGATGCGTGCCCCCATACCATGTCACTCAACCCGGCGACTGCCAAGGCAGCACTGGCAGCCACGACGGTTTCGACGGGATCGTCCATCTCAAATATCGGCGACGGATAGTTGTTCCGAAATGGTTGCGGCAGTGGCTTTTACCGCCAGTTTCAACGGTTTAATCGCGGTGCGCGGTATCCGCGAGGCCAGCGCTGCGACGCTGACCGCCGCGATGACGCCGCCGCGGGCACTGTATATGGGAGCTGCCACGCCGAGGATTTCCTCGTCGAGCTCGCCTTGGGAAATCGCCGCCCCCTCCTTGCGGATCTGCGCCAAGCGCGCTTGTAACTGCACCGGGTCGGTAAGGGTCTTGGCGGTAAATCGTTCCAGGGGCGCGGCGCTAAGCACGCTGGCCACCTCGTCCGGGGGTGCCCACGCGAGCAGTACCTCTGCGGCGGCACCAGCGTTGATCGGTAGCACGTGACCACGTTCGTAGGACAACCGGACGGGACGCGGGGCTTCCACAAGTTCTAAGCAGACGACGTAGCGACCCGAACGCCGGGTCAGCAGCGCCGTTTCGCCGACGGCGGACACCAATGACCGCATCGCCGGCACCGCGATGTCGCCCAGGCTTGTCCCGGCGCGCGCCAGCCTGGCAAGCTCGAAAATGCGTGGGCCCAAACGGAACCCAACTGCGGCCTCCTCCACGAAACCGGCGTTGACAAGACTTTGCATGTACCGGTAACCCGTCGAGCGTGCCACACCGATTCGGTCGGCAATTTCTGCCCCGGTCCACACCAGCTTCTTTTCGTTGAACAAAAGCAAGATGTCCAGCGCCCGGTCGGCCGTGGAATTTCGATCGCGGTAGCGAGACGTCGTAGGCGCCGGTGGTCCTGGCATACAGGACATAGTACCTGAAAAAGAGGAGACTTGAAACGTCACGCCATGAGGCGCAGGGGCACGCCATGTGTCCTGATATACAGGATTAATATTTCGCTCTACGAGCGGCCCGCTATTAGGCTGCATGCGTGCCGGATGGAAAAGGGATCGTCGCGCCGAGCCCGGAGCCCGGAGCGCTCGATGTTGTGGTGTGCGGTGCCGGTCCGGTGGGGCTAACCGCCGCGGCACTGCTGGCACGACGCGGACTGAAGGTGGCGGTGCTCGAGAAGAACGAAGCGACCAGCGACGAACCAAAGGCCATCAGCATCGATGATGAGGCCTTGCGGGTATTCCAGCAGGCCGGGATCGTCGACGCCGTGCTGGACATCGTTGTTCCTGGCACCGGAACCCGGTATTACGACAGCGCCGGCTCGCCTTTGTTCCACGCCCGCGCCGCCTGGCCCCTGCGATTTGGCTATCCGTTCAAAAACCCCTTCGCCCAACCAGATCTGGAGAAGGTCCTCGTCAGGACTCTGACCGCCTTGCCGAACGTGGCCCTGCGCTTTGGCACGGAAGTGACCGCCGTCGAGCAGACCGCGAACGGAGCGCGGGTGTGCGCCTCGCGTGGGGCGCAACGGCACTATTTCCCTGCCACCTACGTATTCGGCTGTGACGGTGGCAGATCTGCGATACGCCAGATGCACGGCGTGACGATGAGCGGACGCTCTCACAGTGAAGTGTGGTTGGTTGTCGACACCGTCGGGGACACGCATACGGAGCGTTACGCGATGCACCATGGCGATCCTCTCCGGCCACACGTCATTGTCCCGGGCCTGAATGGACGATGCCGCTATGAATTCCGGCTTTTCGACGGGGAGGGGGACACCGGGGTCGACCCGCCATTCGAACTCATCCGCCACCTCGTCTCGCGCTATCGGGCACTTGAGCCAGAGCATGTCGAGCGCGCAGTCAACTACCGGTTCAATGCCCTCGTCGCCAACCGGTGGATGATCGGTCGCTCTTTTCTGCTCGGAGACGCCGCGCACATGATGCCACCGTTCGCAGGCCAGGGCCTGAACTCCGGCATCCGGGACGCCGCCAACCTCGCCTGGAAGGTCGCCGATGTGATCGACGGCCGGTTGGACGAGGGTGTGCTGGACAGCTACGAACGTGAACGGCGTCCACATGCGGCTGCAACGGTCCGGCTATCGGAGCAGCTGGGTCGGATTGTCATGACGACGTCGAAGCGCATGGCGCAACGCCGCGATTCACTCGTCAGAATGGCCGTGGGCACCTCCGAGGGTCGTAATTACCTCGAGCACATGCGCTATCGGCCACCGCAGCACTACACCGAAGGCCTGATTATCGGCGCCGATCGCGCTGACCTTGTCGGTGTCCCCGTTGGCCAGCCGTTGGTATTCGACTCGGCCGCCCACCGCTTGGGGCGCCTCGACGACATTCTCGGCGATGGGTGGGCCATCCTGGCAGTCGACTTACTCGACGGCGAGTGGAGTGGACTAGACCATGTCATCCGTGCGTTCGACGTCACTACGGCGGCCGTAACCACCCGAGATACATTGCCGCACAGCACCCGTCGGGTGCTTATCGACGTCGACGGCGGCCTGCAACGTGAACTGAGTGATTACACGGGACGCTTCGTGCTCTTGCGACCCGACAGATTCGTCGCGGCCGCTTGGCTTCCACCTGCCTCACCGGAGATCAGCGCCCAGCTGCTGCGGTGGAGCGCTCACAACGCTGCGGTACCCGCCGCGATCTAGGACAAGAAGGGCTCTCTCGATGGACAAGCCAGATCGGGTCGTTCTACAGGAACGCGACGCCGCAGGACTGCTGCGCCACACTGCGGTGTCGCACATAGGTTTCAGCGTTCCCGACGTTGCCGCCGCCGCTGACTTCTACGGCCGGATCCTCGGGCTGGTCGTGCACGAGGATCTGCCGGACGGCGGGTTAAGACTGGGCTGGGGCTGCGGACACCATGTAATCGAATTGGTTTCGGGTGAACCCGCCCTCAGGCACTACGGGTTCGAGGTCCGAGACGACCATGGGGTAGAGGGAATCGCCAAAAGGCTTAACGCGGCAGGTCACCGGGTCAAGGATCTGTCTGAGGCCTACATCGACAGCTCGATCGGATCGCCAATCGGCATCGCGGTGCCCGATCCGGACGGCACACCGGTCCACTTCCACAGCGCCGTTGAACGCCAGGGTGAGAACGCCGCCGACACCGGGCGACGGCCGATCAAGTATCAGCACACGACCCTGGGTACCGCCGATATCGGCGCAATGGTGGCCTTCTTCGTCGGCTGCGTCGGATTTCGGATATCGGACCAGCTTGAGGACGGCAGATTCGTCTGGCTGCGAAGCAACCGCGACCACCACACTCTGGCCGCGGTCAACGTCGGTCGCAGGGGAGTGCTCGATCACTACTCTTATGACCTTGCCGAATGGGAGGACTTCAAGGCGTGGTGTGACCGCCTGACCGATGCTGGCGTCGACGTCACCTGGGGACCCGGCCGACACGGGCCTGGAAACAACCTTTTCATCTTCTTTGATGACCCCGCCGGCACTCACGTCGAATTGTCGGCGGAGATGGAGAAATTCCATGACGACCGCGTCACTTACGTTCCCCGGCAATGGAAACCGATACCCAACTCCGTCAACCTTTGGGGCGGCCAACTGCCCAAGTGGCGCAAAACCAGTCAGGAGAAGTGAGTCATGGCTTACGCGACATACCTACACGATGGCCAGAGCCGGGTCGGGGAGGTTCGTGGCACGCACCTGGTCCCGCTGACCGGCGTAGCAGAACTGGGAGCAACGACCACGCCCGAGGTTCTAGCAGATGCGGCGCGGGACGAGTCTTCGCTCGTGGCGATCAGCGACGCCGTGTTTCGACCCGTCGTTCCCAGCCCTTCTAAAGTTTTCTGCGTCGGCCTGAACTACCGCGACCACGTCTTGGAAACCAAACGCGAACTGCCCAGCTATCCAGTGCTATTCCCGAAATATGCGTCGAGCCTGATCGGCGCTCACGACGACATCGCCCTGCCTGCGGAGTCCACCCAGGTTGACTACGAAGGCGAGATGGCGATCGTGATAGGCCGAGCTGGGAGACGTATCCAGCGATCGGATGCATTGGCCCATGTCCTCGGATACACGATCGCCAACGATGTCACGATGCGCGACTTTCAGTACAAGACGCACCAGTGGATGCAGGGCAAGGTGTGGGACGCGTCCACGCCGATCGGGCCCTACCTCGTCACTCCTCATGAGATTGACATCGAGCAAGCGGGTATCCGCACCGTTCTCAACGGCGAGCAAATGCAGGAATCCGAGCTGTCGCAACTGATTTTTGACGTGCCTGAACTCATCGCCACGATCTCCACCTTCTGTGCCTTGCGGCCGGGCGATGTGATTCTGACCGGAACCCCCGGCGGTGTCGGTTACCGGCGCGACCCCCAGGTGTTCCTCAAAGAAGGTGACCGGATCTCGGTTGAGATCGACGGAATCGGTGCCGTCTCAAACCTGGTGCGGCGATTCGAGTAGTCCTGTCATACAGGACAATGCACTTGACATGCAGGTTAGCCGTTTTAACGTTGACCGCAGGTGCCAGCCAAATCACATAGGCGCGAAACCGGCTTGGGCCACAGAAGGAGACGCATGAGTGTCCAGGGACCATTTCGGTTGAGCGTCGACCGGTCCAGGTGCGAAGGCCACGGCATGTGTGAGCAGGCGGCGCCCAACTTAATTCGGCTGAATGAGGATGCCGAGCCGGTGTTCGACCAAGGCAACCTTTCGTCGGCGGACAGACCGATGGCCGACGCGGCGGTGCGTTGCTGCCCAGTCGCCGCACTGAGCATTTACGAGGTTGAGAAAGGTGAAACGGCACGGGACGACGCGCCGGTGCCCCACAGATGACGTCAGTTACGGCGACTCCATCAGCCGTGCGCGCCTCCTCGCACAAAGTCCCCTCAATATCCGGATTCGACCACGTCCACCCCCGCAAGTTGCAATAGACCGAAGGACGCTCTGATGACCCAAACCAACACAATCCCGCGATCCGACGTGGACCTGTTCTGCAACGAGGTGATGGACGACCCATATCCCGTGTTTCGCGAGCTGCGTGACGCCGGGCCGGTTGTTTATCTGGACCGGCTCGATGTGTGGGCCATAACGCGCTATGCGGAGGCGCGCCGGGTTCTCGGTGACTGGCAGTTCTTTTCGTCGGCCGACCTCGCTCTCAACGAGCAGTTCAACGCCTACATCGGCGACGGAATCATCCGCTCGGCCCCGCCCCTGCACGATCAACAGCGCGATGTCCTGGCGTCGCGGCTATCGCCACGCGCTGTTCGTGAGCTTCAGCCGAAGATCGAAAGGCGCGCAACGGAAATCGTTTCAGCGTTGGCCGAGGCCGGTTCCTTCGACGCGGTTGCGCACCTCGCGAGGACATTTCCCCTCGAGATCGTCGCCGACCTCATCGGACTACCTCGCCAGGGCCGTGAGCGTCTCCTCGAGCTGGTGGACGCAAATTTCAACTGCTTTGGTCCCGACAACGACCGCACCCGCGAATCCGGTCCGAAGCTGGCCGAATTGGCACAGTACGTGATGGCCAACGCCACCAAGGAGACGCTCGCCAAAGACAGCATGGGCGCGGCGGTCTACGAAGCCGTCGAGGCGGGGTGGGTGCCGGCCGACGCCGCACCTTGGCTGGTGATGGCCTACGTGACCGCAGGAATTGACACGACGGTGCACGCCATCGGCCACACCTTGTGGCTGTTCGCGAAGCATCGCGACCAGTGGCAGGCGTTGCGGGCCGACCCTGCACTCGTTCCGGGGGCCTTCCGGGAGGTTTTGCGCTACGAGTCGCCGGTCCAGGTGTTCGGTCGCACGGCAACCGATGAGTGGATCGTCAACGGCACCACTGTGCCGGCCGGTTCGCGGCTTGCGGTCTTGTTTGGCTGCGCCAACCGTGATGAGCGCAAGTGGAAAGACGCCGACCGGTTCGACATCCATCGGGACAACATCGACCAACTGGCCTTCGGCTACGGTCTGCACGCGTGCGCCGGTCAGGCACTCGCAAGGATCGAGGGAGAAGCGATTCTTCGAGCGCTCATCGACACCGTCAGCGACATCGAATGCGACGAGCCGGTGCGTCACTACAACAACGTTCTGCGCGGCCTGGAGTCGTTATCCGTCAAAGTCAGCAGGGCCTGATCGCTCTGTTGGTTCACTAACTCCGCAGGGTGGTGTCCTGGGGGAGCGTGGGCCTCTTCGCCGACTACACGGACCAGCTGTTGCGCCTCGCCGACACCCGCACCGTCGGCGCCTCATTGGCCACGCTCACCTAACCGGATGCCGGCGGCGCGGGCGGCCTCGCCGTAGGCGGCCGCGAGGCTCGGCAGCGACGCGTGTGCGTTGCGCCCGCTCGGATTGGGGAGCACCCACAGCTCGGTTCCGGGGTAAGGCGACACTTGGATGCCGGTCCTGGCCAGGTGGTCGCCGAACGCGTCGCGGTAGGCGGTGACCCCCAGGACGGCGACAACCCGGGGCGAGTACTGTCGGACGGTTTTGTCCAGCCTGTTCCTGCCCTCGATGAACTCCGCGACCGTGAGCTCGTCCGCGCTCGCGGTCGCCCGCTCGACGAGGCTGGTGATGCCGATTCCGAGGTCCAACAGATACTTGCGGTCGGCGGGTGTAAACCCGGCCGAGGCGTCGATCAGATGATCGGTGACGCCGGCGCGGAACAGCGCCGGCCAGAACCGATTTCCCCGGGGAGCAAAATGGGCTTGCACGGCAACGCTTCTCAGGCCCGGGTTGATCCCCACGAACAGCAGCCGGACCCGGTCGGATATCAAGTCCGGCAGGGTTTCACCGGCGAACCGCTTCAGCTGCTCACGGGTGAACGGGGCCTTGTCGTGCGGGGCGTCATCCACAACGCAGTATTGCAGCGCCTGCGCCGACAGGTCACATTGCAGTGCGCACCGCCGCTCAGACCGCGAGCAACCGCTCGAAGAATTCGCGGTAGTGCATCAGCGCCACCCGCAGGTCTTCGGTGGAAGCTTCCTCGCCGCGAGCCCACTGTTCTTCGAGCCTGGAGCGGGCGTGCGCGAAGCCGCTGGTGAGCTGGTCGACCAGATCCGAGACCAGCACGTCGGCCTTCTGCACGCAGTCCCTGGGATCGTCGACGAACGCCGCTTGCACACCCGCCCACCGCGCCCGCAGGTCCGCGAGTTCGTCGTCGGCGAAGAGGTTTTCCTCCGCTGAGGACTCACGCGGCGCCTCGGATGTGTGGGTAACGCCCGCGGCGGTTTCGCGGCCGCGTCCCGCCTCGGCGTCGGCATTCGGGGATCCGCCCGACATCCCCGACGGCGTGCCGGTCGACGGTGGTGGTGACGGTTGCGTCGAAGCCGTCGTCGGGTCGTTCGACACCGGCGACGCCGAGCCCTGGCTCGCCGATGGTGTTGGGGCGCTGGAGGGTTCGTCGAACGTCCGAGTCGTCTCGGTCGGGTGCTCGTGCGTGGTCATGCGCTTCTCTCCCTTGATGTGTCGTTGTCTGCTGTCTCCGCGAGCAACCTCTCAAACAGCGCCCGGTAGTGGACGAAGGCCTCCCGCTGCTGCTCGGTGCTCACATCACCGCGCTGCTGCGCGAGGTGAATGCCATGCGCGGCGCGGTAGTCGTCGACGATTTGCGGGTGGTCGACCGAGATGTCGGCGGCCCGCTGATCGAAATCATCAATCGGATAACCCCGTTCGCACATGACCTCCGTTACCAGACGATCGGCGACGCCGACTGCCGTCGCCGGATCGTCGACGAACGTGGTCTGCACCTGCTGCCAGCGGACGTTGAAATCCGATCGGGCCGCCGGCTTCAGGGGAACGATGTTGAGTTTCTCTCGCTTTCGTTCCCGGGCGATCAGTTCCTTCTCGGCGGCCTGTTTGCCTCCGGCCCGCGACACCAGGCGCTCGTATTCCGAGCCATAGTGCTGCCTGAGTCGCTGCGATTTCCGACGTCGGTTCCCCACGGTCGCCGCGACAACCACCACGGCGACCACGACGACGACACAGGCAGCGATCAAAATCCATTGCCAGATGGGCATTTCGCGCTCCTCTCGTACTCATGTCGAATAACCCGGGCGCCGCCGGGGCAAACGCGATTCCGCGGCGGACCCTGGCCGTAGGTGTCGCTAGAAGTAGTGCCGGCGGCCGGCGACGGCGTGTCCGGTATGACCGACGATCGCCAGGATGGCGCCGATGACCAGCAGGATGATTCCGATGGTCCACAGGATGGAAATCTTGAGCAGGAATCCCGCGACGAGCAGGACGATGCCGAGAATGATCATGACGAAACCTCTCTTTATGAAGGTGTTTCCCCCGACGCTGACTCCAGTCGACCACCCCTAAGGGTGGTAGCAATACACCCCTAGGTAGGTAATGTTCGGGGTGTGCCCATCACGGTTGCGCTCGTCGACGACTATGACGTCGTCGTCAAGGGCGTGGCCAACATGCTCGACCCCTACCGCGACCGCGTCGTGATCGCGGAGCTCGACTCCACCATGCCCGTCGAGGACGCCGTCGACATCGTCCTGTACGACTCGTTTGCCCAGCCGGAATCCGACCACGAGGAAATCGCCGTCCTGGTGGCCAATCCCCGGGCGCACCGAGTTGTGGTCTACACCTGGAACTTTCATCCGGATCTCGTCGAGAGCGCGCGGCGACAGGGCGCGCACGGGTACCTGTCCAAGACGCTGCCCGCGCGCGAGCTGGTCGCCGCGCTGGAGGCCGTGCATTCCGGCGAGGAGGTCATCAGCGACGTGGCCTTGCGCGCCCGCAGCGCACCCGGCCTGGACTGGCCCGGCCGCGGCGAGGGGCTCAGCGACCGGGAGGCGGAGATTCTGGCGCTGATCACTCAGGGAAAGAGCAATGCCGACGTCGCGCGGTTGACCTACCTGAGCCCCAACACCGTGAAGTCCTACATTCGGACGATCTACCGCAAGCTAGGCGTCGCCAGCCGCACCCAGGCGGTGCTGTGGGGTGTCGACCACGGGTTCACGCCGGATCATCACCGCATCGAGCATTGGCGCGGCGGGCCCTAGGCCAGGGTCGCCGTCAGGTAGCCCGAGTTGCGGCCGAAGGGGCTCAGCTCGTCGTTGGGCAGCTCGAACCCGTGGTCGGCATAGCACTGCTCGGTGGTGCGGATGTCCACCCGCCAACCGTGCCCGGCGAGGTATTCCGCGGCGGTGTTGCGCTCGCCGGTGTAAAACAACTCGGCCAGGTTGATGTTGGAGCCGATGCGGCGCGACCGCTCGGTCAGCCGTTGCGCCCAGTCCGAGGGGACGTTGCGCATGTCCAGGTGTTCGGTCGCGATCCGGCTGCCCGGCGCCGAGAGCGCGGCGATGTTGTCGAACAGGCGGTCCTGGGCGTCGGGCGGCAGGTAGGGGAGCAGGCCCTCGGCGCTCCACGCCGTCGGCCGCGCGGTGTCCAGCCCGGCCGCCACCAGCGCCGACGGCCAGTCGTCGCGCAGGTCGATGGCGACGGTGCGGCGCTGCGCGGCCGGTTCGGCGCCCAGGCCGGCCAGGGTGCGCGTCTTGAAGTCGATGACCGCGGGTTGGTCGATCTCGTACACCACCGTGTCGGCCGGCCAGTTCAGCCGGTAGGCCCGGGTGTCCAGGCCGGACGCCAGGATGACGGCCTGCCTGATGCCCGAGCCGGTCGCCTGGGTGAAGAAGTCGTCGAAGAAGCGGGTGCGCACGGCGATCTGCTCTTTCATGGTCCGCCGGCTCAGCACCGGATCGTCCTCCGCGGGCCCGATCTCGCCGTCGATCAGCTTGACGAAGGTGTCGATGCCGACCGCCCGCACGAGCGGGTCCGCCCACGGGTCGTTGAGCAGCGGATCCGGGCCCTGGGACGCCATGGCGCGCGATGCGGCGACGGCCGTCGCGGTCGCGCCGACGCTGGACGCCAGATCCCAGGAGTCGTTTTCGGTGCGGGTCATCCGCGAACCTCTTTCCACGCAGTCGTTACTTAGGCCATTTAAGGGATACTTCCCCACTGTACCCGGCGCGGTGGAGTCGGCCACGTTTCCGAGGCCAAGGCATGGGTACCGATACAGCGGTGAACACCTCGAACGACGACATCAGGATCAGATTCGCGACCGACGACGAATTGCCGGCGGTCTACGCCAATCAGGCTCAGGCGTACGGAGTTTCGGTCGACCCGGCCGACGTCGAGGCGTGGCGGCGCCGGGTCCGGTGCGACGACATCCTGGTGGCCGAGGACGTCTCCGATCCGCAGCGGCCACTGCTGGTGGGGACGTCGCTGTACTACCGGTTGCGGCTCACGGTGCCCGGCGGCGCCAGCCTCGAGGCCGCGTGGTTGGCCATGATCGCGGTGGCGGCGACGCATCAGGGCAGGGGAATCTGGCAGCAGATCAGCATCCAGGGCTTCGGCATCCTGCAGGAGCGGGGCTATCCCATCCTCTGCGGGGTTCCCACCCAGCCAACGGTTTACGAGATACTGGGTGCCGGGGTTGCCAGCCACGCCCGGACGTACAACATCGAGCCACGCTTCACCGAGTTGCGGACTAAACCGGTTGAGAATCGGGCGCGGGTGGTCGACGCTTCCGGGGTGGGGGAGCACCTGGCCGCGGTCTACGACCGGTGGTGTGACGGCACCCCCGGGGCGCTGAGCCGCGACGCCGCCTGGTGGGCCGATTATTTGGAGGACCGGCCCACGCAGCGGGACAACGGGTCGACCCTCAATTTTGTGGTTCATCCCGACGGCTTCCTGACGTACCGGGTGATCGGAGCCTCGCCGCACGCGTATCGCCGTCCTTTCGGCACCCTCGTCGTCCAAGACTTCTGCGCCGTCACCGACGAAGCGCACGACGAGCTGCTCGGGACGCTGGTGAGCCTGAAGATGTTCGACGACATCATCATCGAGGTGCCGGTCGACGATCCACTGCCACTCAAGCTCAAGGACCAGCTTGCCGCCCAAACGACGCGCGTGAGCGACTTCCTGTGGATGCGGATCATGAACGTGCCCGACGCGCTCGGCGCCCGCACCTACTGGGCCGACGCCGATGTGGTCCTGGAAGTCACGGATCCGCTGTCGGTGGCCGGAGGGCGATTCCGGCTGCAGACCCGCGACGGCGTCGGGACGTGCACGCCGCACGACGGGCCGGCCGACGTGAAACTTGGGCTGGGTGACCTGGCATCGATCTACATGGGCGCTCATCGCCCTTGGGAACTGCACCGGGCGAGCCGCATCACCGAACTGCGCGACGGCGCGCTGGGGGATCTGGATGCCGCCTTCAACACCCGGCGGGTGCCTTATTGCGGCACTCTGTTTTGAGAAGGCGAGCAGACGCAAAAGCCCCCAAACACCGC